>DASXEY010000024.1:0-33393 GCA_036489835.1 Bryobacteraceae bacterium
TCCCGCAGACAGCCGCGCTGTACTTTACTTGTGGCCCGGCTTGAACCCGACGGGCGGCAGCGTGCATCTTATGCCGATCAACATTGGCTTGCTTCAGTCTGTCCTGACCTGGGGAACAGACCAAAATTGCGCACCGCTGTCTCAGGAGCCGCCCGCGTTTTCGTCGTGGTGGATCTCCGCCTTGTATGTGAACACAGCCGAGCCCGGATACGTGGGGTGCTTTTCGGGCGATTCGATGCTGGTCAATCCCGGAGATGTGCTCCTTATCGGCATGACGCTCAATCCGGCGAGGTAACCAAGACGGCGTTCGTCGATCCGAGCCGAAGAAACACCGGCCCGGCCCGCCTCGATCACGTCGCTCTCTTCATACGACAGAAACAGACCGACATTGAACATTCGAAGCTCGGGGATCACGGGCTCTCTGGACGCAAGGTTTCCGGGGGGGCCAGTCACGCCGCCCGGCCCGGCCCAAGGCGGCCGGCGAGAATCTCCTTAACCCTGACATGAGCCGGCTGCACAGGAACCGGGCGCGCCATGACCTGTTCCAGCCTGAACTTACCATTTGTAAAGAAGGCATCCACAACCGACTTTTCAAGTTCTTCGATCTGCTCCCACCCGCGGCGGCCAGCCTCCAACACGGGAACGGCTTTGACGAGGCGGGAATCAATCTCGGTCAATTCCCCTTGCAGGCGGGCAACCTCCGCCCGCGCACGGACCATGGCGGCGGCGCGCCGCAAATCATGCACCCCGAAGAGGTAGAAGAGCGCGCCGTTGACGGTTAACACGAGCGACACCAGCAGCAGCGCCAGGTTGACTACATGCTGCTGCGCGCCATCCATACCCGTCGCATTAGGGTCGTTCATGATCGTGCCCGCGACACCGCGAGCGGCTCCCAGCGCCCAGACGCTATACAGCGTCACCAAGGCGGCCACGGCCAGAAACGCCACGCGCGACACGGAGCGGAGATACCCGATAAGACCGGAAGGCAGTGTATCCACCAGGTCGCCAACACCCAGCAGGTGAGACAGTATTTTGTCGAGGATCACCGGCGCGGTAGCCGGCGCGATGGCGAGGGCCATGCCGAGGAAGGAGCGGGAGGGCACACCGAGTATCCAGGGCAGGATCGCCAGGTTGAACACCACTTCGGCGCCGAAGCAAGTGCCAAAGCCAGCGATCTGCACGACACCAACCACCCAGCCACCGCCAGGCAAACTGGCCACCAGTTTCTGCGCGTCCGCCAACAGGCCTTCGTGCTTGGTCTTCAATCGGCTGGTATGCTCGACCGCGCTCTCCGCTTCCTTCAATTCGCGGTGCTTCTGTCGCCGATAGGATTGGCCGTACGCTACGCTACTTACCTGTAGCAGCTCCGTCAGAGCACTGGCTTCGGCGAGCGAGGCGCGCCCGCTTATGAGTCTCAAAGCATCGTCAAAGGTTGGAATAGTGATCGTTTCGTTTTCCATGATCTGCCTCTTTGTCAATTAGTCGAAATTGTTTACAGCGCGAGTTTGGCCGTCACGGCCAAACTCTTGTTGTATTCGTATTCAGCAACCAGATGAGCCATCTGCTCGCCCACCCAGCGATCCACCCGCGACCGATGATCCTCACTCAGCCAGACCGAGCGGCGCAGCTCGCGGCATTCACGATAGGCCAGCGTGGCGACGAGCAGGTCGCGAACAAAGGCAACAACCGCGCGCCCGACGGCCACCGTGAACTTCACCGTCACCGGGAGAAGGGGTAAAGCCAGAACCGCGATGGCCGCGGAAAGGGCCAGCACGGCGCACCCCCGCAGGTCGACGCTAGGCCAGACCAGACCAATCAGGATCGCGGTCATCACGACGATCAGACACGCGCGCCAGCCGAACATCGGACGGGCCGGATTGACGGCAAACGATGTGCCCCGCACGGCCGCGAAGAAATCCGCAACGCGCCGTTCGGCCCCTTCCCGGCGCTGGCTCACCTCGGCCAGGCGCCGTTCGAGAACCTCCCGATCGAATGGCGGGAGCCCAAAGAAGTCCCAGGCGGCACCACGAACCTGCGGCTCAACAATCTCCGGGAACCGATCTTCTACCCCGTACAGCCCGGCTTGAGACGCCATGTCGACAGCGCTGTCACGAAACCCAGCCATTCGGCCCTGGATTTCGGGTGGTATGGTTTGTTTCTTCATGTTGCCCTCCTATGGAACTCGCGAATCAAAACTTGCCAGGTTGCCACCCAAGCCGGTCACGATCAAGCGCCAAAAACTTTCCAGCGCCTGGTGATCGTTGGCCTTTTTGACAGCAGCGCCAATGGGTGGCGAATCGAGCACGCAGGTCACAGTCACGCCACCAAGAGCACCGCGCGCCAGGTGATAGCGGTCAACGGCCGACTGCACCAGGGCGGCGAGATTCGCGGGAGTAATCCGCACCCGCTCCAGATCGAGTTCCGGCGTACTCTCCGCCATATCGGAAAGATAGAGAACTTCGGTCACGCGGGCGGGATCGCGAGGAATACGGCGTAGCGATTCGAGCAGGCGAGTGGGCCGGCGCGCGCAGCGCCGCTTGCAGTTTCTCTTTGCCCGCCGCTCGCACAAGGAGTAAAGTTCTGCGGACGTGAACCGTCACTTCCATACTCGCGTCCGGAGGAAGTAAAGGAACACTCGCGTCGAAGATCGGCGCCGATTCAGCGGTGTGGTCGTGGACGCCAAAGATAAGAACGGAGTCGCCGAAGCGCAGTTCGGAAAAGACCTCGCGCTCGGCGGCGTCCAGCCAGCGGGTGGCATCGCCAGCCCAAGGGGAATCGGACAAGTCGACAAAGACCACGCGCTGGACCGGGGGACGCGTTGTGCGGCGGTCAGGCGATGGACCAGAGAAAACGGAGCCCGCAAAGACATGGTTGGGCTCGACTGCGGTCGCCGCCGAGCGCTGCTGGGCGGCGAGGACGCCAGTCAAAGCGACAAAAGGCACGACGGGGAACGTCAGGGACTTTGGAATCGTCATTGATCTTATCTCCTTGTGCGGAGCGCAGCGGCTGTTGCCACCGCCCTTCGATATCCAGATAACGGAGGGATGCTCGCCAATCCGCAGTTTTCTGTTAGAGATTTTAAGAAGATTTCGACAGTACGAAAGCCCACCTTTGCGTTCCGGCCTAAAGCGCCGTTATCAAGCGGTCGTGCGGAGTTGATTTGCTAGGGTCGCCTTACGGCTGCACGTTGTCACTCTCTGACAGCAGTTCCTACAAACGATACGTTCGAGCCGTCTCAATTTGCCGACGCGGGCGACGGTGTAGAATGATGCCGATTACGCCCGGTCGCATAGGCCCGTGAGCGAGCCGGTATCAATCGCCGCAATGAGCGCCCCGCTCTTCCTCCCGGTCGAGTAGCGCCTTCTTTTGGAGAATTTGCTCAGAGCCACCGACCTCGAGTACAATTGCTGAACGTAGAATCAACGACTTAAAGACGGCGTGCTTCGTGGATCGGCAGCTTGCGAGCCTCTAATTACCTCTGCCAAACACCGAAACCGGACTTTTCAAGCCCCCTCTTAAGTTTAGGGCGGTTTGAATCCACCATTGTCCCCCGGACTTACACAATGGGATCTTGCTGTCCCGAGACTCTCGATTCCATTTCGATCCGCTATCTAGCCCGGGGACCCGTTGAAACGGGTCATTGCAGAAAAGGAACGGGAGCAGTATGATCGCGAGTGCCCACAGACGACGGCAGTTAAGGCCGGCCGAGCAATGGAGCTATCAAGCCCGGTAGCTAGCCTGGTTCCGAGTCTTGCGCTCAATGCAATGGCGACGTCGGGGACTGGTTGGTTTTGGTTCGCGGCGATCCCGATTAGAAGAGTGCCCGTTTTTGCGCGACCCGGGCCGTCGGCTGTCGGCAAGGAGCGGACGATGGCAAAGCGTAAGAAAGATAGCAAGAAGAGCAACAATGCCGTGCTTCCCGTAATGCGGCCAGACGCGGCTGGAATCGATATCGGAGCGACCGAGATTTTCATCGCTGTCCCGGCGGATCGAGCAGTTGAAAATGTGCGGTCGTTCCCAACATTTACCCAAGACCTCTATGCTGCCGCGGAGTGGCTGAAGCAATGCGCCATCCAAACGGTCGCGATGGAATCCACGGGTGTGTACTGGATTCCGCTGTTTCAAATTCTGGAGGCAAGCGGCTTGGAAGTTTGCCTGGTGAACGCCCGCCACGTAAAGAACGTACCTGGACGACGGACCGACGTTTCGGATTGCCAATGGTTACAGTTTTTGCACTCGGTCGGATTACTGCGAGCATCGTATCGGCCCGAGCAGGAAATCTGTGCGATACGGTCGCTACTGCGGCACCGGGAAAGCCTGGTGCAAATGGCCGCGACTCACGTCCACCACATGCAGAAGGCGCTCGATCAGATGAACCTCCAACTGCATCACGTGATCAGCGACATCGTGGGTCAAACCGGGTTGGCGATTGTGGACGCGATCTTGGCGGGACAGCGGAATCCATCCGTATTGGCCAAGTTGCGCAATCAGCGCATCAAGGCCAGCGAAGAAGTGATTGCCAAATCGCTGGTCGGCGACTACCGGGCTGAACATGTGTTTACGCTGCGACAATCGTTAGCCGCCTATAGGGAGTACCAGAAGATGATGGATGAGTGCGACCACGAGGTTGGGCAGTACTTGAAAGAGTTCAGGTCGGCGCAACCGCCGTGCGGCTCAGAGCAGGACAGCGCGAAATCGCCCGTCAAAAAACCCTCGGCCGGTGCAAGTCTGGGTTCGGAACTGCATCGTACCTTCGGAATCGATCTGACCAAAATTCCCGGGATTCGGACCGGCATCGCGCAGACCCTGTTTGGAGAGATTGGCCCAGACTTCACGAAGTTTCGCAGCGCGTCCGCATTTGCTTCTTGGATGGGTTTGTGCCCGGATAACGACATCAGCGGCGGCAAGGTTCTCTGGGTCGGTACACGCAAGGTAAAATGCCGAGCCGCTCTGGCTCTGCGAATGGCAGCTCAGTCTCTCCATCACAGCAAGAGCGCTCTGGGCGATTTCTATCGCCGGATGCGTGCCAAACTCGGCGCCCCCAAGGCGATTACCGCCGCCGCGCACAAACTGGCCCGCCTCATCTTCCACCTCGTCACCACGCACCAAGAATTCGACGACAGAAAGTTCGCCGCCGCTCAGATGCGCTATCAGAAACGTCAGGAAAACAAGCTTCGCGCGGCGGCTAAGTCCATGGGCTTCCAACTCGTTCCACTACAGGGGGCAGCGTGAGTTCCTTAGAAGAGACGCGGCGATCCGGCCGTTGGGCCTACCGTCGGCGGCGTAAAGGATCATCTTGGCCCGCTGAACCTGAAAATACGGCAGGGTATATTTTGCGGCTCGCCGCTGCAGTTCCGATTTTCCGCGAGCGAAATGGCGCCTTACCCTAAGGGTCCATTCAAGCCCTCTTGTACGTTAGTGGACTTAGGAACCGGAGTACTTAGGAGCCGGCAAAGAGCCGGTCGCGGCCCTCAATTCCCGAACGGAACAGCTCCGCTCATGGCCGCGACCCCGGCTCCGTTTTGCAGGCTGTTACTTAGGAGACCAAAGCCGCGGGTTTCTTCGAGGCTAGAGAATCCAGAGCGCCCTCAATCACACTCCGGAACCGGGAAGGATTAAACTGATCCTCCGCAAAACCGCGAGCCATTCCTGACAGCCGAGCCATCTCAGACGGATCGGCGACAAGCCGGTCGATCCGCGAAGCCCAATCATCAACCGACGCGTCCTGACGCATCAGGAAGCCGGTTTCGTTGTCGCGAACCACGTCGCTTATCGCGCCCACGTCATTGGCCATGCACGGCAGCCCAAACGCCAGCGCCTCCGCCAACACCTGCGGCATGAAATCCTGCCGCGTGGGAAATAAGAACAGGTGGCTGTCCCGATACACCTGCCGAAGGTCTTCGAGGCTGAGCGAAGAAAGCTTCTCCACCCCAGCGGGCAACTGCCGTCCTTCCAGCGCAGGATCGGAAGTGACAATAGTCAACGTGCACGTGGCCGCCAGACGCTCCGTGTAAAGCCGAAGCAAGAAGTCACCTCCCTTGCGAATGAATTGCTGCCCGACAAACAGCAGCCGCAAGGGCTTGGAATAATTCCTGGCCTCATGCCCTGAAACCTCCAGATCCTGAGGAGGAAAGGTCACGCCGGGGCAGCGTTCGGGCGGGACTCCATAATCCTGCAGGAGCGCGTTCATGCAGTCGGAGCCCATGGGCAGGAACAGATCGATCTCCCGCGCTGCTCGCCGGAAAGCCCGGTCGTGAACCTGGTGCGACAACTGACGCTTCCAGCCCCCCAAGCCCCTTTGGCGAAGTTGGATATCGAAGGTCGAGGGAACCGCGTCCAGAATCGCGGCGGCCGGCACCTTGCGGGCGATATCCTCGAAGGCAACCGCCAATTCCCAGGCGTTGAAAAAAACCGCTTCAAAACCAGCCGGCCGGGTTTCCTTGACCTTTTGGCGCGCCACGAACTGAGCGTGCCAGGGATGGGTCGCACGGGCCCACCATGGCGCCGGATATTTTACATAATCGGCGTTCTCCACCAGGACGTACGACGGTTCGACCCCAGGCAGGGAATCGATTGCGCGCCTGAGCTTGCCGACCATGGTCCTGTGCCCCAGCAGCGTGGTGAAGATACACAACAATTTCATGCCTGTCGAGTCAGCCTCTTCAATACAATGGTCTCCATAGATAGGCGTTGGTGGCATCCTTGGCGCAGACCGACAAGCTGTCTTTCACTCCAGTCCCTCCCGCGACAAACCATAACCGGCCGCGCACCGCTGCGCCGCACGTGGGCAGAGGCTCCCCTAAAACCCCGGCGGGAAAAATTGCGCCAGCCAGCCGGAAGACCGTGCCATCGAACCACATGCCGTAGAGGCGGCCCGCTACGACGTCGCCGGATCCTGGATCGGTCGCGCCATCCGCCAGTTTCAACGATACCGTACCCAGAGTGTCCACATTCATCGTGGTGGGCCCTCCTGCGCCGCTGACATCCGGCTTCCAGTGCAGCACCATCCCGGCCGAATACGCCGAAAGCGTGGGGTTCAGGGCGCAGGCATACGCAGTGGACGATCCGCTTGCCGAGGCGCACAGCAGCAGGCTCCCGGATTGCGCCCTTGCCAGGCTCTCAAGGACAGAAGTGTCCGCGGTGGCTTGAATCGACGCCACCCCGCCGCCCAGGATGCTGATCGCATACAACGCGCCGATTCCCGTGGTGAAATCCAGCGTGGCCGAAGTCCCCACCGCTGCGCCGGCGCTTTCCACCGTCACTCCGGTGCCGCCGCCTCCTCCTCCACCGCCGCTACCTCCGGCTTCCAGCGTCCAGGTATTCGCAGCTGTACACCCATATAGATTCTGCCCCGCTATCGCGGTGGTAATGAAGAACATTTGACCGGAGCTGCACGTCGCCGGCAGCGCCGTTCCGGTCGCCATTGGCTTCGTGGGATTCGCTCCACTGAAATCGACCGATTTGGACTGGATCTTCAGATCGACCTGCGTCTGCGCGGATGCGGCCACGGCCATCAGGGCCAACCAAGTGAGCTTATACATACGCTCCTCCCGGCCACAGGAATAGCAGCCGGAAGGGTGCGAAGCCCCGGAGAAAATACGCAAAACGATTGAATTATCGTCAGATCTTTTTGGGGGGAGTGACGGAATTCACTCCCGGCGACCGCCTACTTATCGCCCTGCACCGTCGCCCGGATCATTTCCGTGAATCGCTCCACGTAGACTTTCTCGCTCAATTGGGTGTGTGCGAATTCGTATCCGTTCGATCCCAGCCGCCGCCGCAGCTCCGGATCGCCCAACAACTGGCGCAGGCGCTTTTCCAATTCCACCGGATCCCCGTCTACGACGACAAATCCATTCTCGTCATTGCGGATCAGAGACGGAATACCGGCAACATCGGAGCCGACTACGGGGACACCTGCCGCCAATCCCTCAATGACCGCGCGTGGAAGTCCTTCGCAACGCGATGGATGCACCAATGTCAGGCACCGGCTGATGATTTTCAAGGTAGGAGGGTTGGCCATCGCCCGCACCAGCTCAATCTGCTCAGATCCGGCCCGAAGCGCCTCCAACTGTTGACGCTCCGATTCCAGATACCAGCCGACCAGCTTCAGTTTTACGTCCGGAAAATCCGGAGCCAGCCGCTTGAACGCCGCCACAAGCCGATCCACGCCCTTGAGATACCAGGGCGATCCCACCAGCAGCACATAGCGATCGTCATCGTCCGTGGGACCGTGAGCGGAGATCAACGATACCGGAACGAACTCGTGAAATACCGAAGATTTCACGTTTTTCAGCAGCGGATAACCGGACAGTTGCGCGGGGTAAAGCAGATGAAAGCGGTCGGCCACGGCGGCTGAAAGATGCAGGCAAAAGTCGGAGTAAAGCTTCTTGAGGTGATCGCCAAGGGTCGGCTGCGGGCGGTCCGTTACCGCCAGCAACCGCGGAGTGGTCGCCTCTTCCAGAACCAGCTTTCCGCCCGTCAGCAGCTTCACCAAACCCGCCATCAGCCCTGTCCCCATGTGCGAATACGCCACCACGCAATCGAAAGGCTTGCTCCGGTGAAGGCGCACTCCGGTGCTCACATAGAACCAAAATTGCGACAGGCGCGAGACTTGCCCTTTCGCCGACCAGCCCAGAAACCAGTGATAGCGGAACTTTCCGGATGTGTAGACGGGATACGATCCGGGCCCGAACTCGGCCTCCACTTCCTCTTTGGTTTTGAACCAGACCGGCTGAAGAACGTCGCCTTCGAGCGTTTCAGACAGGAGAAAGAACCGGTCCGCGCGGGTGTCGAGCGGAGGCGGCATCAGCGTCGCATGAATGTAGAGGATTCGCATCCGCCGTTTGTGAGGGATGGCACCGGCCAGTTGTCAGGATACCAGAGTGACAGATGCTAGAATCAATCTTGGAGGCGCGCTATTCAATCCCACGCCAATGCTGCTGCGGCTGAGGTGTCCTCACTGTTTGGGCGCGACCGGTTCGGGAAGCCACTGATTCCCGCGGAGCCTTCCGCTGTGTATGGCTTCGGACTCCTCATTCGCAAAACCGAAGAACTGCTGTTGCAGCTTTTCAGTCAGGGACTGCTTTCCGGCACCACGCATACTTGCCTGGGGCAGGAACTGTGCCAGATGTCGGTGGTGCGCGCGCTTTCGGACCCCGAAGACGTGGTGTTGTCGAATCATCGCAACCACGGGCATTTCCTGACCTATTCCGGCGAATTCGGCGGACTGCTTGCCGAGATTATGGGACGGGAAGCGGGCGTATGCGGAGGCATCGGCGGGAGCCAGCATCTGGCCTACCGGCATTTCCACAGCAACGGCGTGCAAGGCGGGATGAGCGCGATCGGCGCGGGGCATGCGCTGGCGATTAAACGCCGGAACGGCAACGCGATCGTGGTGGCCATCGTCGGGGACGGCACGCTGGGCCAGGGACTGCTCTATGAAAGCATGAATCTGTCGGCGGTCTGGGACGTGCCGATGCTCTTTGTCGTTGAAAATAACGGCATTGCGCAGACGACCCCAACTTCGGAAACAATCGGCGGCTCGATCGAGCAGCGCGGCAGTGCCTTCGGCTTGAAAACGTGGCGCTTGGACGATTCCGCGCCGGATTTCCTGGAACAGGCGGAAGCGGTCGTAGATGAGGTTCGATTTTCACGCCATCCTGGATTCTTGATCATCGATACTTGCCGGCTGGGACCGCACAGCAAGGGCGACGATCTGCGCGAAGTCTCTGAAATGGCGCGCATTCGCGAGCGTGATCCGCTGATGCGCGTCGGCCGTTCGCTCGCGGACGCCGAGAGGCGGGCGATTGAAGAATCCGTCGCTGAGTTTATCGAGTTAGCGCATCAGTCGGCTCTGAATTCTCCGGAGGCGCAAGCGGCTGAGCCTCGCAAACACATATTCGCGTCACCGCCGCGGCCTGAACCGTCGGAAGGGCCGAAGTCAGAGAAGCGCAATGTCCGCAGCGCCATCAACACAGCGCTGAACGAGTTGTTAGAGGGCGATCCTGAAGTCATCGTGCTGGGTGAGGATCTTCACGATCCTTATGGCGGGGCGTTCAAAGTTACAGCCGGTTTGAGCACGAAGTATCCGGGCCGCGTTCTCTCCACTCCGATCAGCGAAGCGGGCGTCACCGGCGCGGGGATAGGCTTGGCGCTCGCCGGTTTCCACCCCATTACCGAAATCATGTTTGCGGATTTCGTCACGCTGGCCATGGACCAGATCTACAACCACGCGGTCAAGTTCCCGGGTATGTTCCCGGACGCGGCCGTGCCCCTGGTGATCCGGACGCCGAGCGGAGGCCGTCGCGGCTACGGTCCCACGCATAGTCAAAGTCCGGAAATGCTGATGAGCTCGGTTCCAGGCCTGACTGTCGTCTTCCCCAGCCGCCGTCACGATCCAGCGCAGATCTTGCGAGACGCGGTTCTGCGTTGGCCGTATCCCACGATTTTTTTCGAACATAAACTGCTCTACAGCCAGATCGTGGACCCAGCCGGTTACCGCGCGGCGCCTGCCGATGCGGACGATCCCGGCGCCGATCTTTTCCCGACCTTGATCGGAGGATCGCAAGATCCCGACGTGACCATCGTCTGTTACGGCGCAGGCGTGGAAGTAGCCGAGAACGTCGCGGCGAAGCTGGCCGAGGAAGAGATCGAAGTCGAGATCGTCATTCCCGCGCTGCTGGCTCCGCTGCCGCGGAAATCGATGCTGGATTTGCTGCAACAGCGCGAGAGAATCCTTCTGTTCGGTGAAGGAAATCTGGATTCCGGATTCGCCGCCGAGCTGGGCGCAGCGCTGCATGAGGCGGGACATCGCGGAGCCTTCCAGCGCGTTGGGCCGCCGCCTGTGCCGATCCCGGCCGCGCGCAGCCTGGAGGCTCAGGTTCTCCCCGATGAAGAAGCGTTGTTCGATGCCGCCGTGCACATGATCCTCAAGACGGGGTTTGCCTCCGCGTAGTTATCCACGTTTCTGAGACACAAGTGCCCACCCCCCTTCATACTCCGCGCATAAATAACAACGACGACACGGTGCGTCTCACCAAGATTCTGGTGGCCATCGGAGCACCCATTCGCCGGGGCGAGCCGATCATCGATATCGAAACCGATAAGGCCGTGTTTACCGTCGAATCGGAACACGACGGATTTCTTTTGGGGGTTCTCGCGGAGCCCGGTGACACGATCAATGTAGGCTCAATCCTGGCGTGGATCGGGTCAACCGCCGATGAAGCGATGCCGGCGGCAGCGCATACAAACGGCGTTTCCGGCCCGAAACACGGCGTCAGCCTGAAAGCCGCAATCTTGCTTTCGAAGTACGGTTTAGATGCGTCGAGCGTGCCCGCCAGCGGCGATCGCCTCTCCGGCGAAGACGTCCGGCAATATATCGAGGCCAAAGGTTTACGCCTGCCTGAGACCGCCAAGCCGGCGGCGAAGTCATCGACGCCCCAGTCATCCGGGCGAACCGTCGAGTTGACTCCGGTCGAGCGCGGCATGCTGCGAACCGTCGAATGGCACCGGGACGAAGCCGCTGCGGCGTATGTCGAGATCAGCTACGACCCCTCCGATTGGCAGCAATACGCGGCTGAGGTCCAGAAGTCGCGAAAGCTGCTGGTGAATCCGCTGCTTTCGCTCTTGGCCTGGAGACTGGTGCAACTCGCCAGGGCGCAGCCCGAAATCAATTCGACTATGTCGGGCGATTCCCGGTATGCCTACGATCATGTAAACCTCGGGTTCACGGTGCAGGCGGGCGATCGGCTTTATGTCGTCGTTGTGCCGGAAGCCGAGTCACTCGATGAAACCGAATTTGTTACGCGGCTGGGCGAGCTGCAACGCACGGCGATGAAACATGCCTTGACGCCCAAGCAGACCTCCGGGGCGACCATCGCGTTCAGCAGCATGGCTCGGTGGGCGGTGACGCGGCATATGCCCGTGTTGGTTCCCCACACGTCGATGATGGTGGCGCACACGGCCACTCCGCAAGCGGGCTCAGCAACGCTGGGCGCGACTTACGATCACCGCGTGCTGAGCGGATGGCACGCAGTCCGCGTGCTCCAAAGCCTTTCGCGCGTTCAGGAATCCACATAAACAAACGACATGACCAAACAAGCCATTCGCGCCAAGGTGATCGATCTGGCGAAGCAGCTCGGAAACGACGCCCGCAAGATCAAAGACGACGACGTAATCCCCTCCACCGGTTTTCTCGATTCAGCGGCGCTGATGGAGCTGGTGATCTGGCTGGAAACGGAAAGCGGTTTAGCGATCGACGAAGATCAGATCACCATCGAGAACTTCGGCACGATCGACGCCATGGCGAACTACGTCGAGCGGCATTCCGGTGCGGCCGGCTCCGGAGCCTGACAAGGTGGTCTGGCCCGACGGAAAGAAGTTCGCCTTCACGGTGTTCGACGATCCGGATGGGCTGACGCGCGACGCCCGTCTGCATGTTTATCCGCTGCTGCGAGATCTGGGTTTTCGCACGACCCTTGCCGTCTGGCCCATCGGTCCGCTGCGCGGCGACGATTTCCGCGGAGAGACCTGCGCACTCCCGGAATATCGCCGGGACGTCCAGGGATTTCAGAAAGCCGGTTTCGAGATCGCCTATCACAATGCCGCTCCGCACTCCTGTTCGCGCGAGGAGATTATCGAAAGCCTGGAACGTTTCCGCGAGTATTTCGGCGAGTACCCGGTTTCCATGGCGAATCACATGGATAACGCCGATTCGATCTATTGGGGAACGGCGCGGCTGAGCGGTCTGCGGCGGACCCTCTACAACGCGATGACGCGGGGCGTGAACAAGGATCGGTTCTCGGGGCATGTGGAAGGCTCGCAGTACTTCTGGGGCGACGTCTGCCGGGCGCGGCTCCGCTACTGCCGCAATTTTGTGTACCGGGAAATTAATACTCTGCGAGTTTGCCCCTTCATGCCTTACGCCGATCCGGAGCGTCCCTTCGTTCAGGAATGGTTCAGCGCGGCGGACGGCACGGATTGCGCGAGCTTCGTCAACGTGATTACCGAAGCGAATCAGGATCGCCTGGAAGCCGAAGGCGGCTTGTGCATTCTGTACACTCACTTCGGGAAGTACTTTGTCGCGGACGACCGAGTCAACCCGGAATTTGAGCGGCTGATGCGGCGGCTGGCGGGCAAGAGCGCGTGGTTCGCTCCGGTCTCGACGATTCTCGATTATCTTCGCGAAAAGAACGGGCCGTGCGTGATCACTCCCGCGCAGCGCGCCGGGATGGAATGGCGCTGGCTTTACGAAAAAGCCCGTCGCGGGACGTCCTAACCTTGGGCCTTCGCATCGAGTCATATTCGGACGCCCATGTGGCTGCGGCTCGCGAGTTCAATGAACGCATCGCCGGCGCTTCCGATTTTGGGTTGTCGAAGCAGACGCCAAAAATCGAGCCGGAAGATGCGCCCATCCGCCATCACCATTACGTTGTTCTTGAAGACGATGCAGTTCGCGGCGGCTATCTTATGGCCAGCTTCGGCGGCTGGCTTGGTGGAGAAACGGCACGGGTGTGGAACTGCCGCGAGCCGCTATCTGAGGGAATCGTCAACTCAAAATACACGTTCCTCGCGATCCGCATGCTGAGGCACATCCAGCAGCAGAGCCCGTACGTTTTCGCGCTGGGGATGGGCGGCGAACAACTGCCTTTTCCCCGCCTGCTGAGGGGTTCGGGATGGACCGTTCAGCCGGTGCCTTTTCTGTTCCGCGTGTTCTCGGCTGGTCGATTCGCGCGCGAGCTTAGTTTATTGAAACGTGCCAAGTTGCGGCCGTTTGCGCGAATTGCCGCGTTTACGGGAATCGCGAAAGTGGGAACGACGCTGCTCCACCTGCGCTCCGTCACTGCACCTCTCGCAACTCGAGGGTGCACTATCGAGAAGGTGGAGGAATGGGGAAGCTGGGCGGATGATATCTGGAGCCGGTTTCGCGGTATGTGTTCCTTCAGCGTGATGCGCGACCGGGAGACGCTGGCGGCGTTGTATCCGCTAAAGGACGGACGCATCACCGCTTATCTGATCCGCCGCGGCGGCGAGCCGCTAGGCTGGGCCGCTACGATGAACACTCCCATGAAGAACCACAAATACTTCGGCAACATGCGGGTGGGCACCATTCTGGACTGCGTCGCCCCGGCCGATGGCATGCGCGCATGTGCTGCGCTGGCAACGAAGACGCTGGCGCGGGGAGGCGCGGATCTTGTGGTCACGAATCAGTCGCATGCCGGGATCGTGAAAGTGTTCCGGCAGACGGGATTCTTAAGCGCTCCGTCGAACTATATTCTGGCGATGTCCAAGGGACTCAGCGAAGCGATTTCGAAACAGCCCGAAGGCAAAGACCGGATGCACTTCACGCGCGGGGATAGCGACGGCCGCATTCACCTTTGATTCCGGGGGGACGGGCGACCGCTCCCTTTGGTCTCGGCTCTGAGTCGGCTCTGAACGTCCCGCACGGCTAACAGAGCCGCGACCGGAAGGAGCGGTTAGAGTGCTCTCGTCGCGCAGTGGACGCATCTCACGCGATAGCGACGGCCGCATTCACCTTTGACTTTGCGGGCTTTGATTTGCGACGCGGTTAGCCGCGCGGTTCCCTGGCCTGGCCTCCCAAGACCGCCTCGGAGTGATGACGAACGTCGATCCCCTTCACGTAATACAGGACATCCTCCGCGATATTGGTGGAGTGGTCCGCGATCCGCTCCAGATTGCGCACAATCGATAACAGATTCAGAGCCTGCGGAATATGCGTGGGCTCGCGCTGCATGAAGCTGATGAGCTCATGAAAAAATGCCGTGCGCAGGTTGTCGACCGCATCGTCGGAGGCCATCACGCTGTGCGCCAACTCCGCATCGCGGGCCACAAACGCATCCAGCGCTTTGCGCACCATCGACTGCACCAGGCCGCCAATGTACGGAATATCGATCATCGGCTGAACCATAGGCTCATCCATCAAAGCGATCGCCCGTTGTGCGATATTCACCGCCAGATCGCCCATTCGCTCCAAATCGTTGTTGATCTTGAGAGCGGAAGTGATTAGTCGCAGATCTCCGGCCATGGGCTGTTGCAGCGCCAGCAGGCTGATGGCCTGGTCGTCGATCTCCAACTCCATCTGGTTGACGCGCACCTCGTTTTGAAGCACCTCTTCAGCCAGCTTGCGGTCTTTCTGCACGACGGCAGTGATGCTGCGGTACACGGCCGATTCGACCAGCGCACTCATCGCCAGCAGTTTGCTTTTTAGTTGTTCCAGCTCTTGATCGAAATGCCGCAGTTGAGTTGGCACGGTTTGAGCTCCCATGAAGCGGTCCTCCCCCAGCAATCGCGCGTCCACGTCCATCAGCCGAAGCGTCCGGTGATGTAATCCTCGGTCGCCTTGACCCTGGGATTCTTGAAAATCACTTCCGCCGTGTCGAACTCCATCAGTTTGCCCATGAGGAAGAAGCCGGTGTGATCGGCGATACGGGCGGCTTGCTGCATGTTGTGCGTCACAATCACCACGGTGCAGTTGTTCTTGATGTTGAACAGCAGGTCCTCGATCTTAGCGGTGGCGATGGGGTCCAGCGCGGAGCAGGGCTCGTCGAGCAAAAGCACTTCCGGATCGACGGCCAGGGCGCGCGCGATGCAAAGGCGCTGCTGCTGGCCTCCGGATAGATCGAAGGCGCTTTTGTGCAGCTTGTCCTTGACCTCGTCCCACAGGGCGGCTCGCCTCAGGCTCCGCTCCACCCGATCGGCCATGTCGCTGCGTGAGCCCATCCCGTTGATGCGCGGCCCGTAGGCGATGTTGTCGAAAATCGACTTGGGAAACGGATTGGGCCGCTGGAACACCATGCCCACGCGGCGACGGAGATTCGAGACTTCCATCTCCAGGATGTTTTCGCTGTCCAGCAGGATTTTGCCTTCCGCGCGAGTTCCCTTGATGGTTTCATTCATGCGGTTCAGAGTGCGCAGGAAGGTCGACTTGCCGCATCCGGACGGCCCGATGAAAGCGGTCACCTGGTTGGCGTTCACGTCCAGGCTAATGCCGTGCAGCGCCTGAAAAGCGCCGTAAAAGAAGTTCAGGTTCGTGGAACGAAGTTTGGGAGCGTCGCCGGCAGGCTGGGGTGGCTTGGGAGCCACCGAAGCTTCCTTCGAAATGTCGTTGATGGCATCGGGGCTCATTTTGGGGGTCACGTCGATTTATCTCGTTTTGTGGGAAAACCCGCTCGCGACAATAGAGCGAGCGGTGATGTTGATAATCAGAACCATGGCGAGCAGCACGAACCCGGCGGCCCATGCCAGTTGGTGCAACTCAGGATATGGCGAAGTGGCGTAGTTATAAATCACTACGGGAAGCGTGGCTGTCGGCTGGTTCAATCCAGGGCTCCAGAACCGGTTATCCAGCGCGGTGAACAAGAGTGGAGCGGTTTCACCCGCGACGCGCGCCAGATTGAGCATCATACCAGAAATCAGTCCCCGGATCGCCGCCGGAATCACCACGCTTACGATGGTGCGCGATTTCGTGGCGCCCAGGGCCATGGCCCCTTCGCGCAGGGAGCCGGGCACGGACCGCAGAAACTCCTCAGTCGATCGCAGCGCGATGGGAATCATCATGACGCCCAGGGCGCAGCCGCCAGCCAGCGTCGAATACTGTTTGGTGGTCGCTACGATGATGGTGTAGGCAAAGATTCCGACTACAATCGAGGGCACGCCGTTCAAGAGGTCGGTGATAAACCGGATCACCGATGCGAAAGCGCCGCCGGCGTACTCGGCCAGGTACACTCCGGCCAGGAAGCCGATAGGAACGCCCAGGCAGGTCGCGATCAGCAGCACCTTGGCGCTGCCGACCAATGCATTGGCCATGCCTCCGCCCATCTCGCCCACGGGAGTCGGCAGCTTGGTGAAGAAGTTCCAGCTGAGTGAGGCGCCGCCTTGCACCAGCAGGTATCCCAAGATGAAAAACAGCAGGCCGACGGCGACCACGGTGCAGACGCCGGTGAGGCACAGCATGACGCCGTTAACCGCTTTTCGCCGGAAAGACAGCTTCATCGGCTGGCTCCCTTCTGGGCGGTGGCCAGAATCAACAGCCGCGCGGCCCCGTTCAACACAATTGTGAGCGCGAACAAAACCAAGCCTAGCTCGATCAGGGCGCTTTTGTGAACTCCCGATGCTTCGGCAAACTCATTGGCGATGATGGCGGCGATGGAATAGCCGGACGCCAGCAGCGACCTAACGATGTGGGGATTGTTGCCCACCACCATAGTCACCGCCATAGTCTCGCCCAGGGACCTCGCCAGAGCCAGGAAAACCGAGCCCATGATTCCGCGGCGGGCATAGGGCACCACCACCTGCCAGGTGGTCTCCCAGCGGGTGGCGCCCAGGGCGAGCGCGGCTTCTCTTAAGTCGCGCGGCACGGCCAGAAGGACTTCCCTCGATACAGAAATGATAAAAGGCGCGATCATTATGGAAAGCACCACGCCAGCCGCAAGAATGCTGACGCCGTAGAAAGGCCCGGACAAGAAGAAAGGTGGATTGTCCCCGAACGCATCTTTGATCGGCGGAACGATCACCAGCAGCGCGGGAACCAGCACGAAGATTCCAATCAAACCGAAAATGACGCTGGGGACCGCCGCCAGAAGCTCGATGAGAAATGTCATGCCGTCCGACAGCTTCGGGGGCGCCAACTCGGCCAGGAAGATCGCGGCGCCTACTCCGAAAGGCACTGCGATCAGCAGCGCCAGCGCCGAGGTCACCACGGTTCCGAAGATGAACGGGAGCGCCCCGAAGTCCTCTGTAACCGGGTTCCACGTCGAGCTCGCCAAAAAGTGAAACCCGAATTTAGCGCGCGACTCTCCAGAGCCGAGCCACAGCTCGTAGACCAGCAGGGCTGTGATAACGATCAGGGTTGCAGCGGCCAGAAATGTGAGGGCGCGCGCCAGCGCATCTCCGCTGAAGGCGCGCTGGAGAAGGGAAGCCCGTCCTCGCGGACGGGCTGGAGTCACGGTAGCGGCGGAGCTCGCCATTCTATTTGATTTTAAGCTATTTAATCTTGGCGATGGCTTTGACTTCTTTGTCGACCACTGCTTTCGGCAGCGGCGCGTAGGTCAATGGCGCGGCCAAGGCTTGGCCGTCCTTCAACATCCAGGTCAGGAAATCCGTCAGCGCCGTCTTCTTGCTCGCATCCTTGATCTGCTCCGGGATCAGCAGCCAGGTGAAGCTCGAGATCGGATACGAATCCTTTCCGGGAGGATTGGTGATGGAAACCCGGAAGTCGTCCGGGATGGTCTTCGCCGAAGCTGCCGCAGCCGCGGTGACCGATTCCAAGCTCGGTTTCACGAAAGCGCCCGCCGAGTTCTGAATGGTCGCATAGTTCATTTTGTTTTGGATCGCGAAACTTAGCTCGACGTAGCCGATGGAATTGGCCTGTTGCTTGACCAGGCCGGCAACGCCTTCGTTTTTGGATCCGCCCAAGCCGGTGGGCCATTGAACCGCAGCGGCTCCGGTGGGGCTCACCTTGGCCCTCCAGTCGGCGCTGACCTTGGCCAGGTAGTCGGTGAAGATGAACGAAGTTCCGCTCGAATCGCTGCGGTGCACCACAACGATGTCTTTGCCCGGAAGCGTCACGCCCGGGTTGGCCTTGCCCAGGGCAGGATCGTTCCACTTGGTGATTTTCCCAAGATAGATGCCCGCCACCGCGTCCGGAGTGAGCTTCAGGTCGCCCGACACTCCCGCGACGTTATAGGTCAGGACCACAGCGCCCATCACCGTCGGGAAACACAGGACTCCGAAACCTTGCTTGTCTTTGAAAGCCTTCAACTGGGCGTCCGTCAGGATGGCGTCGCTTCCGGCGAAGTCCACCGTTCCCGCAGTCACCGCCGTGATTCCGGCGCCGGACCCGTTGGCCGTGTAGTTGATCTGGATGTTGTTGTGCAGCTTCTTGAAGTCGCTGAACCACTTGGAATACATGGGCTCGGGGAAGGTTGCGCCCGCGCCGTTAATCAGAGTCTGGGCCGAGGCCGCCCCGGCCAGCCCAACCAGGGTTACCAGGGCGGTTGTGAATCGATTCATCATCGCTGTCCTCCTTATTTCTATGGTCGCAACTAATACGTAACTGAGGGCGCTGAGCCCGGCAGAACATAGCGCAAGTCGAACCAAATAGCGTCCTGATGGGCATTCTTCGGTGTATTTGCCGCCACGGAGAACGGGGAGCGCGTGAAGTAGGCGTATTGCACCATCTCTTGCAGAGCTCCAAATTTGCTATCGCGCCACAGGGTGTGAACCCAGCCGATGGTGAATTCCTGGATGGCCTTGTTCTGGGCATTGGAGGAACCCTTAAAGCCCCAACCGATCGGGGTGGTTCCGTTGGCGTCCAGGGCAATGTTCTTGCCACTGGCGATACCGCCGTAGTAGCTGTAGAACTGGAACTTGCCTACCTGGGCTTCGATCCCATCCACGGTGGAACCGGCATGGATCGCCGACAAGCTACCGTTCGCGCGGGCGATGACGTCCGGCACTTCGCCGAACAGGTAGCGGCCTTCGCCGTCGCTCCAAAAGTTATTGGTGACCAGGTGGATCTTCGGCGTAATGCCGAAATTCGCGTTGATCGATCCGCCTTCGCCGGTAGTCGTGTAATACGTGCTATTGGCGGTGTTGAACACCTTAAATTGACTGGAGAGCCCGGCCACTTCAACATGCACTCGCGAATTCGGCTGGATGGCCAGCTTGGCGATGATGTCCGGCCTGAGTTGCGGGATGCTGACATCGTTGGTCTGGCTGGCGTCGAGCTGGTTGCCATAGTCGCTGGCGAATTGCGAAGCCGCAGGCAGGGTGGGCGAGCTGGCGCCGCCCGAGCCGCCGAAGTACTGGTCCGCGTTTTCGAGCGAAACTCCGAAGTTGATCTTGTCGCCGTTGGAATGATAGATGAAACGGATGCCCGGGATACGGCCCCACGTCAAGCCGTTCAAGTAATTGACGTCGAATTCTTGTCCGTAGAACAGGTCTCCCGGCAGGGCCGAGAGGCCGTTGCGGTTGGGCGTCAACAGACTCCAGGATTGGCCGCCCAGGACCTCAAAATGCTTGTTGCGCAGATCCACCCAATACAAGCGCAGGCGCATCAAAACCGAATTGCTCGTGACCTGGGTGTTGTTCCCCGCAAAGTCGCCGACAAAGTCAGATTCCCAATAGCCGATGTAGTGCCAATCTTTGTACGCGCCGTCGAAACGGGCTCCCACGCGCGAGTTCTGCAGGCTGAACTTGTCCTCCGAATCGCGGGCTAGCGGCAAGCTGTTGTTATAAGGGAACTTTCCGAAGTTGGTTTTCAGGCTGTCTCCATCGGCCGTGCTGCGCCAGGTGTTCGTCATATCCATGAACCCAATCGGCGTGATCGTCGTGCCGCCAACCTTGAGCTGCAGCGGAGAATCCGGCACGGCGGCAGCCGATGCTTGCGGAGCGGGAGCCGGGGCCGGGGCCGGAGGAAGCGCAGTTTTGGGCGCGGGAGCCACCGGAAGAGGCGGGACGATCGTCGAGAGACTGGTTACATCGCCGTCGACGGTCTTTGGAGTGGGAACCGGCTGGGCGGGCGCGGCCGGGGTTGCGGCGGCGGCGCTGGCGGCCACGCTGTCGATCTGTTTCTTCTGGCCCAGCAGGATCTGCCGCATTTCCTCGAGCTGCTTCTGTTGATCCGCCATCTGCTGCTTCAAATCCTGGACTTCTTTGCTTTCGGTGGAAGGGGTGCTAGCGGGAGCGCTGGGGTCATCCCCGGCAAACGCCGACGGGGTCAAGCCAAAGGTCATCATTGCGCTCATCGCACCGGTCACAATCATCGAACGCCGGAAGGACCGGCCAACAAATAAGCTCATGTCTAGGGGTAGCTCCTCTTGTTTTTCTGGTTCTGCGTGCTGCGAATTAAAAGCCGGAAGCAAAGAATAGCGTCTGGCAATGAGCTAAACGTGACGATTGGGTTAAGTTTGTGTGACTGATCTCAGTTCAGAGGCAAAGTGATTGTAAACACAGAGCCTTTGCCCAATTGACTGGAGGCCGAAACACGCCCGTCCATGCGTTCGACGATGTGTTTTACGATCGATAACCCCAGTCCTGTACCGCCTACTTGCCGCGAGCGGGCCTTGTCCACGCGGTAGAACCGTTCGAAGATCCGGGGCAAATCGCTCGACGGAATTCCCATCCCGGTGTCCGAAACCAGGATGCCGATGCTCGATCCGTTCCGCCGGGTCTCCACCCGTACTTTGCCGGAGGGGCGGTTGAATTTCACCGCGTTCGCAATCAGATTCACCAGCGCCTGCTCCAGGCGGTAGCGCGAGCCCAGCACTTGCACATTGTCGATTGGCCCCTTTTCGACCGTCACGCTGCGCGAAGCCGCCTCCGCCGCGATGGTCGACAAAGCGCTATCGATGGCCTCCCGCACCGGCACCTGTTCGGTGTTCTGAGAGCCGCCCTGCAGTTCCGACAGAGTCAACAAGTCCGCCGCGATGCTATTGAGCCGGATGGCGTTGGAGCGGATGATTTCGAGGAAGCGGCGATTATTCTGCTGATCCTCAATTGCGCCATCGAGCAGCGTTTCCGCATAACCGGAGATCGCCGCCAGGGGCGTACGGAATTCGTGCGAGACGTTGGCCACGAAATCCTTGCGGACGTTTTCCAGACGCTCCAGGTCGGTAATGTCGTGCAGGATGGCGATGGCTCCGGGCTTGTCGCCTGGCTTATTGCCGGAGATCAAAGGCGCGGCCTGCAATTCGAAGGAGCGCCCGTTCGCAGCCGGAATCTGCAGATTCCGTTTGGCCGGGTTGCCGGTTCGGATCACCTCGCTGAGGGTTTCATGCAGCGTCGTATCCCGCACCAGTTCCATCAGCGGCATCCCACTCAGTGGCGTCGCGCCGGATGAGGCCGGGCTTCCGGCCAGCCGCGCCAGAGCCTGATTGCAGAAAGTCACGCGCAAACGTTCGTCGACGGCCAGGACACCTTCAGCCATGGAAGCCAGGATCGCCTCGCGTCGAGCCGATTCCACCTTGGCGCGCTCCACTAAAACGCGCGTCTGTCCCGCCATTCTTAATAAGGAGCGGTCCAGCGCCTCTAATTCGTCGGCGCCCAGGCGGCCCAGCATGCTGGCGGCAGCCGGCTCGTTGCCGGCTTCGAGCAAGCCTTCGGAAAACACGCGCATGCGCGCGATCCGCAGGTCCACCGGGCGCGACAGGCCGAACGCGAGCCCCAGTGAAATCGCCGCGCCGCCGGCGCCAAATAGTAGTTCCAGGCGGAGGGGCCAACGCAGTACAAGACCGGCCGCCATGACCCCCAGCGCGGTCGCCAGGAAGGCACACCAAAACATGCGCTGAAAGATCGTGCTCCGAAAGTTTGGCTTCAAAGGACTGGTCCGGAAGCACCATCCTAACACCCCTCGATCACGGAACTCTTACATTCACGCGCAGTTAGCGTAAGTTCACCACATCGTCATGGTTTTGTAATGTTTCCTCGGTTAATCTGTGATGGAGATGAAGAAAATCGTGCTGATTGAAGACGACGCGGACCTGTACTCCCTGATTCAGTACAACCTGGACAAGGAAGGGTTCACGATGGTGGGTTCACAGAGCGGCAAAGGCGCGATCGAGCTCTGCCGCCGGGAACGGCCGGATCTGGTGATTCTGGACATCATGCTCCCAGATTCCGATGGCCTCGATATTTGCAAGGGGATCCGGGCGCATCCCGAGCTCCAACACATTCCGGTAATCTTTCTGACCGCCCGGGCCTCGGAAACCGACCGGATCGTGGGCCTGGAACTGGGCGCCAACGACTACATCGTCAAGCCCTTCTTCGTGCGCGAGCTGATCGCGCGCATCAAAATTCATTTTCGCGGGCAGCAGCCGGCGACGAAGCTGCTTAAGGCCGGCGAACTGGAGCTGGATCGTTCGCGCTGCCAGGTGCGTCTCTCCGGCCAGGAGATCGCCCTCACAGCGACCGAGTTCCGGCTGCTCGAATTTCTGATGAGCCGTCCCGGAGTGGTTTTCAGCCGTGAACAGCTGCTGGACGCCGTATGGGGCCACGATCGCGCGGTCACGGACCGGACTGTGGACGTCTACGTCCTGCGCCTGCGCCAGAAGATCGAAATCTCTGAAGCCTCCTCCTTCATCCGCAGCGTGCGCGGCTTTGGCTATAGCTTCAACATAGAAGTCCCGGTCACCCAAGCCCAATAATCGCGCGGGGTTGGCGCGAGCCGCCTGAAACGCACGCCCAGCGTGGGCATCTACAAGGTGACGCGCATGCCCTGCCTGCTTCTCATCTTCTTTGTTGCGTTTCCGAGGATCGCGCTGTTGCTGATCTTCTTCCTCTCAACCTACCTGGAACGAGCCTATCATGGGCTTCTCCTGCCCCTGCTCGGGTTTGTGTTCCTGCCTCTGACGACATTGGCGTATGCCTGGATGGTGAACACGGGACAACCCATTGCCGGAACCAGCTTGCTCATTTTGATTATTGCTGTCGTGGTCGATGTGGGCGGGCTCGGCGGCGGGGAATACCACAGGAGGACTCGATGGTGACTTTCCAGAAGGCGAACGACCCTCAGCCGCCGCCTCCGGATCCCCCTGTGAAGGATCCAGATCCCCAGCCAGGTCCCATGCGCATGCCCCCGGTGGAGCCCCGGCAGACGCCTGACCCTGACGAGCCCGGTCCGGATGTGATTGAACCGGAACTGGATCCGCTTCCTCTTTAGCCCGCAAAGGGCCGTCTGGGCGCACGATTCCGAAAGGAACAGCTCCGATCGTGGCCGCGGCCCCGGGTCCGTTCTGCCGGCGAGTTCCGTCGTGCCGGCGAGTTCCTCAAAAGCAAGTGGATGGTGGGCGCGGCGGGGCTCGAACCTGCAACCCTCAGCTTCGAAGGCTGATGCTCTATCCAATTGAGCTACGCGCCCATCGAGGTCATTATCCCGCACTTTCAGCACGGCGCATCATGTGGCGGATTATTTTATCGGAGCGTCTCTGTAGGAACTCGCGCCAAACGTAACGCTGCGCGAGACAGTCTCTGATTCCCATGGGGTGCGCGTCGCAGCCTTTGCGCTTTGGAAGAACTCTTGCAAAACGTAACGCGGCGCGAGATAGTCTCTGATTCCCCTGGAGTTGCGCTCTGCACCCCTTGCGCTCTACATTGACTGGCATGAGTGGTCCGATTGAAACTGAGATCAAGCTTCCGCTGAAAGGCGGCATCCAGGCAGTGCGGCTCCTGCTGGAGGAGCAGGGCTATCGCGCAATTGCCCCGCGTACGCATCAGGTCGATCAAGTGTACGATTTTCCCGACCGGGCGCTGCGGCAGAGCGGAAGGCTCCTCCGGGTCCGCTCGGAAAGTGTGGGCTCGGGGCAGGGCCTGCCGGAAAACACCGGCGCGATCCTTACTTATAAAGGACCGGTTCTTTCCGCCGACCCACACAAATCCCGGGAGGAGCTGGAAACTTCCGCGGCAGACGGCCCCACACTTGAACGAATCCTCGCGCGGCTAGGACTGATTCCGTCGTTCCGCTACGAGAAATACCGTAGTACCTTCCAGGCTGAGGGCGATCCAGGACTCGTCGAGCTGGACGAAACTCCCATTGGAGACTTCCTGGAACTGGAGGGTCCAGGGTACTGGATTGATGCCACCGCCCTGCGGCTAGGGTTTACGGCTCAGGACTATATTGCCGCGAGTTACGCCGCTTTATATCGCGATTTTCTCAAGACAAACGCGGGTCCGTCCGATATGCTCTTTAGGGAAGAGCAATAGGCCCTAGGAAAAAGACCCTTAGTACGTTCGCAATCTATTGCACTTCCACAAACCGGGTGGTAACCTGCCAATAGTTCATAAGAGTCTAACAAGCGTGGCAAGGCAAGAAAAGGATCAAGGCAGCGCTCTCACGATATGTTTCAATTAGCAGTCACGGTCATCATCGCGGCGGGATCGGTTCTGCTGTTTGCATACTGGTTCCGTTATACCTGTCTGCTGATTGTGAGCGCCAAGACCGCTTTGGATTACGCGGGCGGCGTGGCTACGGCCAACCAGCTCAACTTCCTGAATGTACAGTCCAGCTTGCATGAGCGAAATTTCACCGATTTAGACCCGCTTCGGGCGGCTCTGGAACGTGACTATTCGGTGATCACTTATCTGCTCAAAAATGCCGCGCATTCCAGCGCAGAAGAATCGTCGATCGAGACGAAGATGCTGGCAATGAACTATCGCCTGATGGGCGCCTGGTATCAGGTGAGCCGCCGCTTCTCAACAGAAGTGGCTTGCAAGGCACTCGAAGATATGTCCCAGGTGGTTGCGCACTTCGCCAATGTAATGGGTGAGCGTAACGCCGCCATGTCCCCCTCCGCCGCTTAGTCTCGAATTTCCTAAGCGCCCCTCCCAAAACAGATCGAGGTGTGGATTCCTGCGAATCACGCCGCTAAATTAACTTGTGCGAGGAGACGCCGGCGCCCAGGTTTGGCCCCACGACCCCACGTGCTAGCTCGCAAAGAGGCCGGCTGCGGCCCTCAACTCCCAAAAGCAACATTTCGCCTCGTTGCCGCGATCCAGGCTCCGTTTTGCGGGCTGTTGCTTAGGAGCCCGCACAGGGCCGACTCGGCCTCCAAACGATCAGAAACTCGCCAACGTTCCGGCGAGTCAGGCTCCGTTGTGCGCGCGAGTTCCTCAAAAGCCGCAAAGGGCCGGCTCGCGGCCCTCGACTCCCCAAAGCAATATTTCGCCTTGTTGCCGCGATCCAGGCTCCGTTTTGCGGGCTGTTGCTTAGGAGCGCGCACAGGGCCGACTCGGCCCTCCAAACGATCAGAAACTCGCCAACGTTCCGGCGAGTCAGGCTCCGTTGTGCGCGCGAGTTCCTCAAAAGCCCGCAAAGAGGCCGGCCGCGGCTCTCAATTCCCCCAAAGCAAACAGCTCGGCTCCTGGCTGCGATCCAGGCTCCGTTTTGCGGGCTGGTGCTTAGGAGTACGCTGAAGATGGCGCGAGCCGCAGCAGGTACTCCCGAATCGAATCCCGACGAACGTCATGATCTCCTCGAATAATTTCGCCCGCCAATGGCTGGACATCCAGGAAGACGCCATGGCCGCGTTCCGCAAGGTCGGCGAGAGCGGTTGGTACGTTCTCGGTAACGAGGTGCGGGAGTTCGAAGCCGCGCTCGCGGCGCATTGGGGGATCGAGCACGGTATCGGTGTCGCCAGCGGTTTGGATGCCATCGAAATTTCGCTCAAGATTCTGGGGTGCACGCCCGGCGATCCGGTGCTGACCACTCCGCTTTCGGCCTTCGCCACCACGCTGGCGATTCTGAAGGTGGGCGCGGTGCCGGTATTCATCGACACGGATGAGCGCGGCCTCCTCAATCTGGACCGCTGCCGGGATCTTTTTTGGCGCCGGCCGGATATCCGATTTTTCGTGCCCGTGCATCTCTACGGTCACGCTCTCGATGTGGCCGCATTGCGCCGCCTGCGCGGCGAGTTCGGCGTGCACATCGTCGAGGATTGCGCGCAATCGATTGGCTCCCGCTTCCGCGGCGAGGCTACCGGAGCCGCCGGCCAAATCGCTGCCACAAGTTTTTATCCCACCAAGAACCTGGGCGCATTGGGCGATGGAGGCGCGATTCTGACTGCGAATCCCGAATGGCGCGAGCAAGCCGCCGCCCTCCGCGACTACGGCCAGTCCGCCAAATATCGTCATGAAGTCGTTGGCTACAACAGCCGGCTGGATGAGCTGCAAGCCGCGCTGCTGCATCAGGTCATGCTGCCTCGTTTGACCGGATGGATCGACCGCCGCCGGGCGATAGCCGCCCGCTACACTGCCGAAATTTCTCATCCTGAAGTGCACTGCCCCGGCGCGCCGGAAGGCTCCGAGTCAAACTGGCACCTGTTCCCGGTCCTGGTCCCACCCGAGCGCAAATCCGCGTTCATGGAGCATCTCAAAACTTCCGGCGTTCAGCCGGCCGAGCATTATCCGGTCATCATTCCAGACCAGCCCGTCATGGCTCACTCCGCCTTCGACTTTACCGACGATTGCGCCAACGCCCGCCGCGTCGCGGCCTCCGAAGTCAGCCTCCCGATTCATCCATACTTAATCGGCGAGGAAGTCGCGCGAGTGATCGAAGCGGTGAACGGGTGGCGCCCGGCGCCTAGTTGAAAGGATCGAGCCGGGTATGCCAATTAGCATTTGAATTGAGATGTCAAGATCCGAAATAATGGCGTTTCGGCCTCGTGATCGAGGTCGGGATGCGAGCAAGTTGCCCTCGCGGACTTGCGAAGACCAGGCGCCGTCCTTGGGATCGGCGGTTGAGTTTGTCAACGCCCAGCCGCCATCGCAATAAATAGCCTTGGCGCTCCTCTGCAACGGCCTGCAAAGCGGAGCCTGGATCTCGGCCCACGAGGCGGTTGGTCCTTTCGGGGATTGAGGGCCGCGACCGCTGGCCGGATAAAGCGGAAGCGCGCGGACTCAAGGAGCTTGCATAGAATCCGAACCGGTTTTGGAAAAAGGTCCCAGCGATTAACGCCGCGACTGCATCAGCAGGCTTCCCGAGCGATCGAGCTGGAACGTCCAACCGGGCGGGACTAGGGTGGTCGAGCCGTAATCCAGAATCAGGGCGGGGCCGGGGCGGGTCGTCCGCCCTAGGTCTTGACGATTCCAGACTTTGACGCTGCGCCAGGAGCCATCGATGAACACCTGGCGGGTCATTGAGCGGCCGGCTCCCGAGCGGGCTGCTTTTAGCTTAGGCTTCGGGAGCGGAGTGCGCGCCCGTACGCGAATCGTGACGACTTCGACTTCCCGGGTGGGATTCGAATAGCCGTAGAGTTTGGCATGCTCGCGATGAAAGCGGGCCGCGCTTGCGGCGAACGTTCCGGCGAAAGAGACGTTGATCTCGTAACTCTGGCCCAAATAGCGGAGGTCGGCGCTACGCTGCAGGACGGCATCGGGCGATTCGCTGCGAGCGCGGCGTTCAAGCGCCTCGAAAGACGCCGCAAAATCGCTTGGGCCGAGAACCCCAGCCGAGTAATCTCGCACGGCGTCGGCCATCAGCATTCCCAACGCCGAGAGCGCTCCGGCATACTTGGGCACGATCACCGTCCGAATGCCCAGTTCGCTCGCGATCTCGCAGGCGTGCAGTCCTCCGCAGCCTCCAAAAGCGGCAAGCGCGAAGTCGCGAGGATCGTAGCCTCGCTCGACGGAGACGGTACGAATCGCCCGCTCCATGTTGGCGTTGGCGACGCGAAGGATGCCCGCCGCAGCGTCAGCGATTGGCGCCTTAAGCTGTTCGGCAATGCGATTCACCGCGGCAGCGGCGCGGTCCGCATGCATGGGTAGGCTTCCGCCCAGCAGAGCTTCCACGCGCCCGAGCACCACGTGAGCATCCGTGACCGTGGCGTCCGCTCCCTTGCCGTAGCACGCGGGACCGGGGTCCGCGCCCGCGCTCTCAGGACCCACGCGCAGCAGACCGCCCGCGTCCACACGTGCGATCGAACCGCCTCCAGCTCCGACGGTATGAATGTCGAGCATGGGAATGCGAATGGGCAGGCCATCAATCACCGCTTCGGTGGTTTCGCGCGGCGCGCCATCGGCGAGGCTGACATCGGTGGAAGTTCCGCCCATGTCGAACCCGAGCACCCTGCGGAAACCACTGGCGCGGGCGCAGGCCAGCACTCCCACGACACCGCCCGCCGGTCCCGAGAGGACGGTGCGAACCGGATGGCGGCTGGCATCGCGAGCCGAAAGCAATCCGCCATTCGATTGCATGATGGCGATGCGGAACCGGCGGGCCTTCTCCAACTCGTTCAGGTACGTTTCCATCAGCGGGCCGACGTAAGCGTTCACGCTGGTGGTGGAAGCTCGCTCATACTCCCGGAATTCGGGGCTGATTTCGTGCGAAGCGCAGACGTAAACGCCTTCCTGCTCCAGGGCCTCCAATGCCGTGCGTTCGTGGGCGGCGTTTTGGTAGGAATGCAAGAAGCAGATCGCGACCGAACGAACCGCAGCGCGGCGGAGTTTCGCGGCGAGCCCGCGCAGATCCGGCGCGGCCGGCGCGCGCAGAACGGAGCCGTCGGGGTTCATCCGCTCCTCCACCCCGAAGCACAGCGTCCGTTCGATAAAGAGCTGGCGCGGCGCGGGCGTCAGATTGTACAGCCCAGGGCGATTCTGCCGGCCGATTTCGAGCAGATCCTCGAAGCCGGCGGTGGTTACGAAAGCGGTCCGTGCGCCTTTGCGCTCAAGCAGGGCGTTGGTGGCCACCGTAGACCCGTGGACCACGTCCACCTTTCCACGCCCGTTGCCCCTGACAGCCTGCTCCAGTCCGGCTAAAATCACCTGGGCAGGCGCGCGAGGATTCGAAGGCAGCTTAAAACTTTCGAGCCCACCGTCGTCGCGCAACACGACAAAATCCGTGAAGGTTCCGCCGGCATCGACGCCGATGCGCATGTAAAACGATTGTACATGCGCCATGATGGGAGTAAGGTAACCGCTCCCTTTGCTCACAACCGGCGAATTCGAAAACTTGGCTGAGCCGCGACCAAAGCGTGCGGTCTTTACGAGAGCGATGAAAACGTGATCCTGCTGCGGCTGATCAGTTGGCCCTACGCCCGCAAGCATCTGCCCCGAGCCCTCCTCACCACGGCGGGGATCGTGCTCGGCGTGGCGGTGTTCGTGGGGATGCACACGGCCAACCAGAGCGTGCTCGCGGCGTTCCACGAGACTATCGACCGCATCGCCGGAACGGCGCAATTGCAGGTGTCGGCGGGGGAAGCCGGTTTCGACGAAGACGTTCTGGATAAAGTTCGCTCCGTTCCGGGCGTTCGCGCCGCCGCGCCGGTGCTTGAATCCACGGTCTTAGTGGGTGGGACCAATCTGTTGATCCTGGGTGTGGACATGCTCGGCGACCGCAGCCTCCGCAGCTACGATCTCGAGAACGCGGACGAAGGCATCGACGACCCGCTTGTATTCCTGGCCCAGGCCGATTCGATCATCGTGACCAGCAGCTTCGCTAAACAAAAAGGACTGGCGATCGACAGCCGCATTCCGATGCGCACCATGGCCGGCGACCAGGCCTTCACGGTCCGCGGCATTATGAAGCCCGGCGGCTTGGCCAGCGCCTTCGGCGGCGACCTTGCCCTCATGGATATTTACGCCGCGCAGAAGGTTTTCGGACGGGGGCGCAAGTTCGATCGGGTGGATCTGGCTCTGGAAGACGGCGTGCCACTGGACCAAGCGGCTGCGAAATTGAGGGCGCTGCTGGGTCCGGGGTTTCAAGTGGAGCCGCCCAGCTCCCGCAGCCAGCAATTTGAAGCCACTTCAAGGATCTACTCGGTGGCGTCCGATGTCACCAGCGTGTTCGCGCTGTTTATCGGGATGTTCATCATCTACAATACGTTCGCGATCGCGGTGACGCAGAGGCGCTCCGAAATCGGCATCCTGCGGGCCCTGGGCGCCACTCGGGGCCAGATCCGGACGCTGTTTTTGGTAGAGAGCGGATTGACGGGTCTGGCGGGAACGATCCTGGGTATTTTTGTGGGCTTGGTGTTGGCTCGCGCAATGGCCGGCTACATCGGAGGGTTCCTGGGAGACATCTACGGCGTGGCGCAGCGCGCCGGCGACATCAGCCTGGATCCGAAGCTAGCTGCGGCGGCGGCCGCGATGGGTCTGATGACCAGCCTGATTGCGGTGGTACTCCCTGCTCGCAATGCGGCGCAAGTCGATCCTGTGAAGGCGCTGCAAAAGGGCAAATATCAGTCCCTGAGCGAAGGCGAGAACCGCGCGCGCAGAATCTGGGCCGCAGTGTGCTGGTGCGCGTCGCTGCTGGCGCTGGCGTTCAGCCGCTTCAGCGTCGTGCTTTATGCCGGATTTCTGCTGTCCGTATTGGCGGCGGTGTTGTTGTCGCCGGCCCTGTCATTGTGGCTGGCGCGCGCGCTGCGCCCGGCGCTGGCGCGAATCCGCCAGGTGGAAGGGGCGCTGGCCGCGGACGGGCTAATTCAAGCTCCTCGCAGAACATCGGGAACAGTGGCGGCTCTGATGTTGTCGCTGGCGCTGGTGATTTCCCTCGGCGGGCTCGCGCGTGCCAGCTACAATTCCATCGCGGAATGGATGCGCGTAGCGCTGAATCTGGATCTTCTTGTAACCACCGCGGAGAACCTCACCAACCGCAGCTTCGTCCTGCCGGGATCGCTGGCGGACGGGCTCCGCGCCATCGACGGCGTCGCGGAGGTGCAGATGGTGCGAAGCGTGCGCGTGCTGGTGCGCGGGACGCCGGTGATGTTGATCGCAGCCGATGACGGAGCGCTCCGGCGCTTTTCTACAATGCAGTTGGTTGAAGGCGAACGCCCGGAGATGCTGAGACGGGCCCTCGCCGGCAGCGGCGTAATCGCGTCGGAAAACTTCACGCTGCTCCACGGCGGACGCGTGGGCGACACGATCGAGATCCCATCGCCTTCCGGAACGCTGCGCGTCACAATTGCCGGGATCGTGCGCGATTTCTCGGATCAGCAAGGCGCCCTCTTCCTTTCAAGAGATGTGTTCGTGCGCCGCTGGAACGACACCGGGATCTCCAGCTTTGGGATCTTCCTTCGGCCCGGAGCCCTAGAATCAGAAGTCAGGCAGCGAATTCTGGACACCTACGGCGCGCAGCAACGTCTATTCGTATTGACCAATCGCGAAGTGAGAAGCTACATCACCAAGCTGACCGATCAGTGGTTCGGGTTGACCTACGTGCAGATCGCAGTGGCGGTGCTGGTGGCGATCCTGGGAATCGTGAATGCCCTGACGGTGTCCATCACGGACCGGCGCCGGGAGCTCGGCGTGCTGCGGGCAGTCGGCGGGTTGCGCTGGCAAATCCGCCACATCATCTGGATGGAGGCAGCCGCCATCGGAATCATCGGGTTGATTCTGGGTTTGTCGCTGGGCGCGATCCAGCTTTACTACAGCGTGGAGGTCGCCCAGAGAGACGTGATTGGAGTCGATCTCAGCTACGCTTATCCGTTCCCCATGGCGCTGGCTCTAATACCCGTTATTCTGGGAGCAGCGTGGCTGGCGGCGCTGGGTCCGGCGGAGCGAGCAGTGCGAGGTTCATTAGTGGAGGCGCTTGAGTATGAATAAGACGATGATGGTGTTCGTGATGGCCGCAAGCGTGGCCATGGCGCAGGACGGCCGCCAGATTATGCAGGAAGTACAGAAGCGCCAGCACTCCACCTCGCTGCGGTATGAAGGCTCGATTCAGGTGGCGCCGATCGGAACCACCAACGCCAAGCACATCGTTACGAAACATTGGGTCTTCGAGCGCCTCGGCGACTTCGGCAACAGCAAGGCGATTCTGCGCTTCACCTCGCCGCCGGAGGTCAAGGGCGTGGCTCTGTTTATCGTGAACCATCCGAACACCGCCAGCGATCAATGGATCTGGCGTCCCAACGTCGGCCGTGAACAGCGCGTGTCGGTCCAGGACCGCTCCGATCGTTTTTTCGGCACCGATTTCAGCTACGAAGATCTGGAGGAGCGCGATGTGGATCAGTTCGATTACACGCTGACGGGCGAGGCGGCCGGGCAGTGGAGGATCGATGCAAAGCCGCGCAAGCCGTCGGAATATACCCACTCCTTCATCTTTATCGACAAGACCATGTACGTCTACAACCGGATTGAAACCTACAACAAGAAGGGTCCGGTGAAGGCCATCGAATATCGGGATTATAAGATGGTGCAAGGGATCTGGACCCCCGGCGCGGCATTGATCGCGGACGGCATCGCGAAGAGCCGCACCGTACTCACTTATGACAAGGTGGAGTACAACCTGCCGTTCAAAGACGACGATTTCACGGTGGAGGCGCTGCGCCGCTAACACGCCGCATGCAGTTGAGAAGCCCTCAATGATGTCGGACCAAAGTAGAAAGTTCCTATTTTGAGGGTTGATTGAAAACCCTCATGGTATGTTCGCACAGCCTTGCCGGGGTCGCGCCTGGCGAGGCTGCCCAAAGCCGAGGCGACGGAGTTGGGCTCCGGAAGCAGTCGGCGCAGGCCCTCTCACAGCGATTAAAAACCCGGGTAGTCTCAACCGGTCGCCTAGGAGGACCTTCCTGGACGACATGTGCTTCTGGTGAAACTCCCGAGCCGAGGCTTTGGGCCATACAACGCGAGGATCGCCGGGCTTGCCCGGCGCACCAAATGGAATTCATTCGCCGATCGTCTTCCACAAGGGTGGCACTGGGGCGACCAAAGAAGCCCTGCATCCAACTACTCTTGCCTCCCGCGTTGTGATCTTTGCGAGCCGGCTTGCGCACTGCCGGCTCGGTAATGGCCACTCGCGCGCGCACTCGGCGATATTCAAGTACCGTTGTTGATAGCGAGCATGTAACTCTCCGTTGAGTCGTAGTTCGACACGCACCTGCTGGTGACGCATGCCGGCTTGCGCGTGGTCGCGCGATCTGGTAGCGCCGCCCGGCGAAGGAA
>DASXEY010000078.1:0-4084 GCA_036489835.1 Bryobacteraceae bacterium
CGCATGCTGGCTTCCCTCTAACTTCTTCTGGTTGGCCTGCAAACTGTAATCCATCTCGTGAAGCAGCTCGGCCACGGTTTGATAGCTGACAGCATGACCCTCGCGCCGGAGTTCCTCCGCCAAAATCCGTACGCTCTTACACGTCCAGCGAAGGGGCGATTCAGGATCTCCGCGAGTCGCGGGATCCACCAGGCGGTCCAAGTCTTCCCGGAGGCTGGGATCCTTATCGACAGTTCTCTTTCGCCCTGCACCCTTCCGCCGAATCCGGGCCTGTAAGGGCAAAGGCTCACGCGACATCTTCTGCTCGCTCAGCTCCCTCATTCCTTCCGTGATCGCCCGGCGTGACACGCCTGTAGCCCGCGCGACTACGGAAACGCCTCCGTATCCTATGGCCTCACTCTCTGCAGCAGCCACTAGGCGCCGCATCCGCTCGTCCAGAAAAGCAGATAAAGAACGAAATCGCTGCCGAACATCCTCGTGGTTCACCATCCACGAGTATAAAACATATTCGCTTTAAGTTGTTCTACTTATTTCCTGACAGATCCTTAGTAAAGCCCTTTACGGGAAATGTATTGAAAAGTACGTACGGAACGCGAAGACCATAAAGTTGAGAGCACCAGCGGCTAACGATGGTCTCGACACCCCGATCGCGGAGGCTTTGGTAATAGAAACTGCAACAAAGATCCGCACCGCACAACAGCAATACCCAATCCTTGCTCTTGGCTTCCTGCGTGAAATCCCAGTCATCATCCTGTGCGGCGTCACTCAATCCGAGAGTCTTGGCGCAAATCGTTCGCACGGATTCGAACGACGTTGGATTGATCTCATTGGCATTAATCCGCACCACCTTCTGCCCTACGGATTCGATACTTCGCTGGATGCAGTCCGCTATCCGGTCAAACAAAACATCAGGCGGCCCAACAACTTCCATCTGGTGCCCTCTTTGAAGGCTCTCCCGCAGTTTCCAGAGTAGCGATCGATGCGGATGCGAAAGGGCAAAGGTCTCCAGGGCCGGCGGCCTGCCCTCGTTGGCATTGGCTAGGTCCGACTCCAATAATCCCAGTCGCTGCTTGAGTACTCCTATTGTTTTCGAAGAGGGTCGGCTGGGAAATCCTTCATTCTCCCAACGGCTCACCGTCCGTTCGTCGATGCCGAGGTAGGCTTGACCTAACCCGCACAGGTCCCGAACTTCCCGAATCAATTTGCCCGCGCCGTTTGTGGCCATGGTGATTCTGGAATATCCAGAGTCACCGCATTTTAGCAAAACTATCAACCGCTTCTACTGATGTCCGGTTTGGGAACGTTTGTGTCCGGTCACGCCGCGTTCGGTTCCGGTTTGGATGTGCAGATTGTTTGTGCAGTTGAGGCGGCCGACTCTATGCTCGGAACATCCCGATTTGGGTACCAAATTTCGCTGCGTAGGAGATGAAAGATGTGGGCACGAGTTCTGAGTGTTTTTAATGCTGCGTGGGTCTTGATTGAGGCCACTCCCGATGGGCTTGAACGCTTGTTTAGGCTCGTAAAGAAACTGCTGATCGTGATTATAATCGGTCTGGGATCGGTGATCCCGCTGCTCCATTTCGTCACTCAGGAGGTGGGCCGCCGCGCCGCCCCCCCTGCCATAGCGGCAACGCTCATTCCCACCTGCGGCGCGCTTGGCGGAAGCCTCGTAAGCGAGCGCGGCGAGCCGGTTCGGGGCGCAATCGTGGCACTGGGGCGCGCGGGGCATCCTGGCGATACTTGGTCGGGAAGGTCAGATGAGGATGGCCGGTATTGTATACCTCAGCTCTTTCCCGGCACCTATGAACTCACGATCCGTGCCCCGGGTTACGAACCCGCGACACAGCGAGTTTCTTTGACCCGCGAGGCGATTAATATCGCCATCAATACTCAGTTGCGCACAACCTTGCGCCCTAAATACTAGTCGTACCATCATTTACAAAGGTAGACTCATGCGAGGGCGTACACGCCCGTGGATAGCGAGTGCATAAAGCTTAGGAAGGCTTCCGGGGTGACCTTCAGGTTCACGTAAACCCAAACGGCGCCTTTTCCGGCCAGCCACAACCATGCAGTGGGGCGTTGGATTCGGTGGGCGTGGTAAAAATGTTCCGCCTTCCACTCCTCGGCTCACGCAAATTCCAGAAAAGATACGATTCGCCGCGACTCTCATATAGCGCTCGGGGAGTCAGGTCAAAAACTGCGCAACAAGTCGTCTTCGATCCGCCGATTCCTTTGCGCTAATTTACTGTCTTGGATTTCTCGGCCTCGGCACGCGATCGTTGCATTATATCGTCCCAAGACTGCGAGGCGGCGTGGTCCTTGCCGCGGATTGCGTGGCTGTAGATGTCGGCGGTCGTGCGCACGGATGAGTGGCCGAGGCGCGCGGAGACGGTCGCGAGGTCTACGCCGTCGGCGAGCAGAAGGCTCGCGTGGCTGTGTCGCAGGACGTGGAGCGATGCTCCCTTCGGCAGGCCCAGGCGTCGGCACAGCCGCGACACCGTTGACGAAATCGAATTCGGCATCAGCGGCGATCCATCGGGGTTGGCGAAGATTAGGTCCAGGTCGCTGCGATAGTCCGGGCCGAACTGGCGGCGGAACTCATCCTGCCGCAGTCGATGCGCCTCGAGCGAAGCCACCATCGACGGCGGCAGCTCCACCTTGCGAGGCTCCTCCGTCTTGGTGCTCTTGAACACCAGCCCGTCCCTGGTCTGGCAGAGTGATCGATCAATTAAAGCGATCATGCCATTGACGTCGGACCATCGGAGGGCCAACACCTCCCCGCGCCGCGCGCCGGTCGCTGCCGCCACGTCCAGGAATACTGAGAGGCACCATGGGCCGGTTGCACACTGGGTCAGGCGATCCTGCTCAGATGGGAGTAATGCCATTCCGATGCGCTTCCTCACTTTGGGAAGGTCGCTGTGGGTGACGGGATTTGTGGTGGCCAGCCCCCACTTGATGGCGCGCACAAATGCGGAGGACACTAGGCCGGCGATGTTCCTGACCGTCTTCGGCTTCATAGGGCGAGACGTCTTGGACTTGCGCGTGTGGCCGCCGCACTTCAGCAACCGCGTCCACTCCCGACTGAGATGTAGCGGAGTGATTTCAGTCATGTTCATCGCGAGTAGTTCCGGTGCAATGTATGCGGCCATCTCGCGATATCGCTCAACAGTTTTCGGAGCCAGGTTTTCCTCTGCGTGCTGCTTCATGAACTCTGCCAGGAGCATCGCCAGCGTCGTCGGCATGGGCGCGGCCACGCCGCCGGTGGCGGCCTCGCGCACCAGTTCCTCTGCGCGGCGCACAGCTTCGGCGTCTGTCGCCTCCTGTTTCGTTGCGAATCCAGATTCGGTGACCAGATTCTGGTTCTGGCGTGTCGATCCGGGCAGCGCGAATTGGTAGTACCACGCCACCTTTCCCGACCGATACTTGCGTTTGTAGACGGGCATAACGTCACGTCACCTTATGCTCGGTTCTCGGTTGAAGTCCAGTCGCCATCCCGCAGGTGCGCTCCCAGTTTTCGAAGGCGTGCCGGGTGACGATCCACCGTCGGCCGAGGCGGATGCCAGGGAGGAGGCCCTGATCCAACATCGTATAGACCGCCAGGCGGCCGATGTCCAGGCGGCGCGCGATCTCCTCGACGGTCAACCTGGACCGAGGATTTATGGCGGGAACACGACCGCTTCGATCAGGCGGTCGTTGCGGCACCGAAATATTCGTTGATTGGAAATCGATTGGAGAGCCTTCTCGCATGGTCGTGTCCTTTTCGACACCCACAACGAGGTCCGCTCTGCGGTGGCTGCGTTGTCTGGTGAAACTGCCTTCACTTAATAAGTACCGGTGCGGAGGGAAAACTGTGTCACCTTCTGAACGAAAGATCGATCATGCCCTATCGGTCCCCTAGAGACCTTGGAAGAGAAAGGATTGAATCATTCCGGCTACAATTTGCTCTAGGAGCCTGTCCGAGAAATACGACGGGAAGGGCTTGAGCGGCGTGTGCTCGGGAGCATGAAAATCCCAGAGTCAGCCATTGGTGGAGGTCGTGGCGGCCAATTTTGCGCTGGGAGCGTTCGGGCCGCGATTTTGACCG
>DASXEY010000128.1:0-140843 GCA_036489835.1 Bryobacteraceae bacterium
GCACCAATGACGCTTCGGCCTACTTCTGCCACTGACTCTTGCAGGATGCCGCAAGTAAGGCCTGATTGCCAAGTTCCTCCCCGGACGGTACCGGATAAACCGGTTCTCTTGCTTCTAAGTAACAGCCCGCAAAACGGAGCCCGAGTCGCGGCAAGCGGGGATGTTACTTTCGGGAATTGAGGGCCGCGACCGGCCCTTTGCGGGGTAGCGATTCCATTTCGACCATTCCCCTCGATCACGACGAATCCATAAAATCCCTCACAACTGCCACGATTCTGCCGATACTCGCGGATCGCCAATTCCTTGCCGCTATTTGCGGCACCTAAGTAACCTATTTACAATCACTTACATTCGGCTGCGCAAATGCTTTTTATAAGGCGTGAATGCAACAGCCAAGGCACGAAGCGAGCAAGAGGGTTCTAACCAACCTGGCCGCATCGACCGGCTTGAAATAGTCAGGAGAACTCAAATGTCTACCGCCTTTTCGCAGGCTTTTTCGACGATCGACGCGGGCATCTTCACCATCGACGAGATGGGGATGCCGTTCTTGGGTGCTGGCCTTGGTGAGACCGAAATGGGATTTGGCGCAGGCATTCCCGTTGCGGCACTGGAGGCCGCTGTCGAGATGGCCTCCCCGGCGCTTAGCCCGGCCAAGCGGGAGCAGCTTATCCTCGAACATCTTCCGCAGGTTCGCCTGATTGCTCGACGCATCCATGAGCGTTTGCCGGGCAGCGTCAACCTGGACGACCTGATTTCCACCGGCTCGGTCGGCCTGATTTCGGCGATCGACCGCTTCGACCCCACCCTGAACGTCAAGCTGAAGACTTACGCCGAATACAAGATCCGCGGTGCGATCCTGGACAGCCTGCGCGGCTTGGACTGGGCGCCCCGGCAGCATCGCAAACGTTCCAAGCAGATTGAGGCGGCTATTACCAAGATTGAACAGGAACTGCAGCGCGCTCCCACGGAGGAAGAAGTGGCTGCGCATTTAGGCATCACCATCGAGGCCTACCATGAGCAACTGGTGGAGCTACAAGGGTTGAACGTCGGAAGCCTGGAAACTGCCACGCCGGACGACGAGGGCAGCCGCGACCTGCTGAACTTCATCTCCGACGACAAGGAATCCTGGCCCTCCAGCCTGATGGAGCGCAGCGAGCTGCAAAAGGTTCTGGCGGATGCAATCGGCAAGATGCCGGAAATCGAAAAGACGGTTCTGAGCCTCTACTACTACGAGGAGTTGACGTTACGCGAAATCTCCAAAATCGTGCGCCTGCATGAATCGCGGATCTCGCAATTGAAATCGCAAGCGATCCTGCGCCTTCGCGCCTACATGGCGAAGGCATGGCCCTGCCCGCGCGGGATCTAAGTCAGGGCAAATCAGACGTGCATGATCAGCTTGCCGGTGGTGCGGCGGCCTTCCAGATCCAGATGGGCCTGCGCGGCTTCGGACAATTTGTAGACGTGCTCCACGCGCAGCTTTAGCTTCTTCTCCACGATCCATTCGAAGATATCGCCGGTGCTTTGCGCGATCTCCGCGGGGCTGATATGAGTCGCCAGCGTCTGGCGGGTGACATACAGCGAACCTTTTGCGCTCAGCATGAGAATATCGAAAGGCGCAACCGGCCCGCTGGATTGTCCAAAGCTCACCATCATGCCGCGCGGTTTCAGGCAATCCAGGCCCTTCAGGAAAGTGGATTGACCCACCGAATCGTAGATCACGTCGACGCCTGCTCCGCCGGTTAAGCGCTTCACTTCGGCGGGCCACTCCACTTGATCGTAAAGGATCACTTCGTTTGCTCCGGCTTCGCGAGCCAAAGCGGCCTTGGCCTCCGTTCCTGCCGTAGCGATTATGCGAGCACCCTGCATCGCCGCCATTTGCACCAGCAGTCTCCCTGTGCCGCCCGCGGCGGCGTGAATTAAGGCGGTGTGTCCGGCTTTCAGCGGGAAACTCGAATGCGTAAGATAATACGCCGTCATGCCTTGCAGCATCACGGCGGCGGCGTCTTGCAGATCGACGGCCGAGGGCACGTGCGCCAGAAGCTTCGCGGGGACCGCCTGGTACTCGGCATAGGAGCCGCGCGCCATGGCGTAAGCCACTCGATCGCCAGGCTTAAAGCCCGTGACGCCTTCTCCGGTTTGCTCCACGATTCCGGCCGCTTCCGAGCCCACAATTGCCGGAAGGGGGATTTTGTAGAGCCCGGTCCGATGATAAGTGTCGATGAAATTCACTCCCGAGATCGCGACCTTCACCAGTACTTCGCCGGCGGCCGCCTGGGGCTTGGGGCGCTCGCCGTAAATCAGCGCTTCCACTCCGCCGTTCTGTTCGATGTAGACAGCTCTCATAGCATGCGAATCCTTCTCCGTAAGTGTACCGTGCAGGCGTAGAGGATCAGGTAGGCGAGGGTGAATGGGAAGAGTAGAAAACGCAGGATCGCCGGTACCGCGGCTGCGCCGGTGAGGCCGGCGCGATATACGACGAACTGGACGATCGTTCTGCGGCGCTCCCAGTCAAACCAGAAATAGTCGCCGTTTTCGTTAAGCAGGAAGAATTTGGCTTTCAGCCGCGAGGCCAGCCACCACTTCCACTTGGTCATGATCGGCTCCGCCGAGCAGATCATTCCCGCAATACGGTACCCGCGTTCGCTCAATTCGGCCAACAGACGTCCCCGGCCGGCCGCGCCATCATACTCGCCAATACGAAAAACCTTGCCGTTGCAGCCGCGCGGCGATCCGGGGTAGCAGGTGAGGATGTCGATTTCAAGAGACTCGCCAAATCCTGCCTGAAGGAACGGGATAACGCCTTCGATAAGATGGCGCGATCCGCTCTCAATCAACAAAATGCGCGAGCAGGGCGGTAAGTGGCGGTTGAAAAAATAGCGCAAACGCCCATTCTACCCGGAGCGGCCGCCGCAAAACCAAGTGCGCGAGCGCTTCCGCGATTTCCCAGGAGGAACGGGCTCGCGGAAACGCTCGTGCACAAGTCACTAACGTATGTTTGGAAGAAACCGCTCCTCGCGGTCACGGCCCGGAAAAGGCTGTTCACCGAGCCGTGACCAGGGCACCGGTTCCCTCGGAATTCGTCCGTTAGTGAATGTCCATGGAGGAGACGTGCACCGTCTGTCCATCGAACGAACCGGACACAGTCACATTCTGCTTGGTAGGGTCCTCTTTGATGGCCGCGAGGGCTTGCCGGTTGCCTGCGTCATCTAGCTTGTACACCTTCCCATCGGGTGTCATGACGGCAAAGACCTTGGTGTCGGAGGTCGGCGAGCAGCCCTCCAACGGCTGGGCTTTCGATGCATACGGCTCTTGCTTACAGCGCGCGGCCACTAGCTGTCCACTCCAGCTATCGGCCAAGCCGAGCCCTGCAGTAGCGAGCGCTATCAAGCCAACCTTCGTAATTTTGCTCATCTGTTTCTACTCCTTCGTACTGACTTCCAGGCCGGATCGCCAGCCGCCTGGATTCGGTGCAATCCCTCTACCAAAACCCGCAAGCGCATGTACGGGCAGCAGATAGTCTGATGACAGCGCGCCCTGTTCCTCCTCGAAGGGATTAACATTCTTCAGTAGGCGCCGCGCACAAGTAAAAAGTGCGGCATGGCGGAGACCGACTAAGATAGACATCATGGAACGGATCCGGCTACGCTTGGCGCTCATTGTGATCGCCATGGCGCTGACGCTAGGCGGCGGAACGCTGGGTTTCGTTCTGATCGAACACTATTCCGTCTTCGATGCATTCTACATGACGTTGACCACGGTGACGACGGTGGGATACGGCGAGATCCATCCGCTCAGCCATGCGGGACGCGTGTTCAATACGATTCTCATTCTCTTCGGCGTGATCGCGGTGCTGTTAGCCGTGGGGGCCATGACGCAGACCATCGTCGAACTGGAGTTGAATCAATTTTTCGGAAAGCGGCGGGTAAAAGGCATGATCGGCAAGTTAGACGAACACGTGATCGTGTGCGGTTTCGGGCGTGTCGGAAGGGGCGCCGCAGATGAACTGCAGCAAGCCCGCGTTCCCTTCGTGGTCGTGGACAACGACGAGGACAAAGTGGAACGCGCAATGCGGGGGGGCATGCTTGGCGTGCTCGCCGACGCCAGCCGCGATGAGACTCTGCGCGAGCTTGGCATCGAGCGGGCGAAGGGGTTGATCGCGACGCTTGGCACCGACGCGGATAATCTGTTCCTGATCCTGACCGCCAAGACTCTGAACCCGCGCCTGCAGCTTTCCGCGCGGGTAGCCGAGGAGAGTTCCGAGGAAAAGATGCGCCGCGCTGGAGCGGATTTTGTAATCGCCCCCTACTACAGCACGGGCCATCGCATGGCGCAGGCGATTGTCCGTCCGCACGTTCAGCAATTTCTGGATTTCACCACCAGCAACATCGGCCTGAAAGTGGCCATCGAACAGGTAGAGGTTGGCAATCGCTGTGCCTTTTCCGGAAAGTCACTGGCGGACATGACCATCCGTCGCGACACCGGAGTGATCGTGCTGGCCATACGCAAGGCCTCTGGCGAAATGCTGTTCAATCCCCCTCCCGAGGCTACCGTCGCCAGCGGCGATCATCTAATCGCCATGGGTGAGTCTCAGGGATTGCGCAAACTGGAGAATGTACTGATGGGAGTTCCCGCTTGACTGTACTTACTGCTGCACAAACCCGCGAGGTTGACCGTCTGACGATCGAGGAGAACGGCGTTCCCAGCCTGGCGCTGATGGAAAATGCGGCGCATCGTCTAGATGAAGCGCTGCTGGAGCATTTCGATCCGCTGGACAAGAAATATGTCGTGATCCTCTGCGGAAAGGGGAATAACGGAGGCGACGGGCTGGCTTTGGCGCGTCTCCTGATCGGCAAGGTGGCGCGACTTCAGGTAGTGCTGGGCTGCGATCCCGAAGAGTTGCGCGGCGATGCCCAGGTGAATTACCAGCGTCTGCGCGAAGGCGGCGTCATGCCGGCTCGCGAGATTCCGCAGAAGCTGCGGGAGCGCAGGGACGTCAACGTCGTCGTGGATGCGCTGTTGGGTACCGGCGTGAAGGGTCCGCCCGAGGGACGCATCCTCGACCTGATTCGCGCCACGCGGGAGTTCCCCTCGGCGAAAATTGTCGCGGTGGATCTGCCTTCCGGGTTGGGCGGCGGAGGAGAGTGCGTCCGCGCCGACATCACGATTACCTTTACCGCGGCCAAGGTGGAGCATTACTTGGCCCAGGGCGCGGAGGAGTGCGTGGGCCGGCTCATCATTTCGCAGATCGGCTGCCCGCCGCAGTACGTGGTTTCGCAGCTCGCCATTTCCGATCCCCGAGCTTTCGCCCCGCTGTTCGCCCCTCGCAAGAAGGACAGCAATAAGGGCGACTTCGGCCATGTTCTGGTGATTGGAGGCGCGCCTGGAAAATCCGGAGCCGCGGCAATGTCAGGGCTCGCGGCGCTACGCATGGGCGCTGGCTTGGTTAGCGTGACTTCGCACGCGGCGATAAACATTGCGCCGGAGTTGATGACTGAATCGCTGGACAGCTTTTCGCTGGAGCGTAAAACCGTGCTGGCGATCGGTCCAGGTCTGGGACGCAATCCGGAACTGGTGCAGCGCGTGTTGGCGGAGGCTACCGTGCCTGTTGTGATCGACGCCGATGCCTTGAACTCCATCGCGGGAACGGATTTCCGCGGACGAGGCATGGATACGATTCTGACGCCGCATCCGGGCGAGATGGCCCGCCTGCTGGGGCGCCCGGTGGGCGATCGTCTGGAAACGGCTCGCGCCTTTGCGCAGGAGCGTAACGTTTGCCTGGTGCTGAAGGGAAACCGGACCCTGATCGCCAGGCCGGACGGCCAGGTGTTTATCAATCTTTCGGGTTCGCCCTCGATGGCGAAGGGAGGCACCGGTGACATTCTCACGGGAATGACCGCGGGGATGGTCGCGCAGTTCCCGGATCAGATCGATTTGGCCGTTCGAGCCGCGGTCTGGTTGCACGGCCGGTCCGGCGAACTCGGGGCAGAGGAGCTTACCGAGAAATGCCTGATCGCCACCGATCTGCTGCGATTTCTGCCTCGCGCGATTCATGAGATCGCTTAGAACGAACTCGGAAGAAGAGACGATCGAGCTCGGCCGCCGCATTGCCCGGGAGCTTCCGCGTCGCGCGTTGGTGTTACTCATCGGCAATCTCGGCGCGGGCAAGACCACGCTTGCAAAGGGCATCGTCAGCGGCCTGGGTGCAGCCTCCCCTGACGACGTCTCGAGCCCCACGTTCACCCTGATTCACGAGTATGGGGCGGGCAGTGTCTACCACATCGATTTGTACCGGCTGGATACAGAGGCTCAGGTAGCCACGCTGGGGCTGGATGAAATTTTCGATCGCGACGCCGTGGTCCTAATGGAATGGGGCGAACGCTTTCCGGAGCTTTGGCCAAAGGAGCGGATTGAGGTCCGGCTTCGTGCCGAGGGGGACAGCCGGGTGATAGATTGGGATTGAGCATGGCTACCGTCGTTGCGCAAAATCTCACGTACGAGGAATGGCTCAAAATGCCGCCGGTCGAGGATGGCACGGATGAAGTTGTCAACGGAGAACTTCGTTTTATGGCCCCGACAAGACAGCCCCATGCGGAGATTATTCGAAGACTGATTCGAGCCCTCGATCGACAATTGGACGATACTCGATCTGTTGCGTTCGGGTCGAACCTGGGCTTGATGATCAGCCGCGATCCGCTCACCTGCCGATCGCCGGACATCGTCGTCTACTGGCGCGAAAAGATGGTGATCCAGGACGGGCTACACTGGTCCGCGCCCGACCTCATCGTCGAAATTCTCTCGCCTTCTGAAAACCGCCGCCGCAAAGAGGAGAAGCTCGCCGATTACTCCGCCATCGGAGTGCCCGAAGTCTGGCTGGTTTCCCCGGAAGCCGAAACCATCGAACTCCGGCTGCTCAAAGAAGGAAAACTGGAGCGCGTAGCGATCCTGGCCGACGGCTCTCTTCAACCGTCTCAATTTGCGGGAGTTTCCATTTCCGTTCCGAGCCTGTTTCCGGATTGATTTTGTAACACCCTTGTAAAACAATAATTTGCAGGAAACTATTGTCACTCCTCCCCGGAGTGTGCTAGTAATAGTGCTTGGGTTGGAGCAGTCTTGCTTCGGCCTGAGCTAACGGAAAAGATACGAAATCTCTTTCGCAGAACAAATCCCCAGTATGGAGGTTGCACCAATGAACATTCGACCGCTTCACGACCGGATCGTGGTCAAACGGATCGACTCAGAAGTAAACAAAATCGGCGGGCTGTACATTCCCGATTCCGCCAAAGAAAAACCCCAGGAAGGCGAAGTCATCGCCGTGGGAAACGGCAAGCGCAACGACAAGGGTGAGTTGGTTCCCCTCGACGTGAAAGCGGGTGACCGCATTCTGTTCGGCAAATACTCCGGCTCCGACATCAAGATCGACGGCAACGAGTACATGATCATGCGCGAGGACGAAGTGTTGGGCGTGCTCGAAGGCGGATCGAAAAAGGCGAAGGCCTAACCAGTTTCAACAAGGAGAAACAAAATGGCAGCTAAACAGATTGTATATAGCGAAAATTCCCGCCAGGCGATCCTGCGCGGCGTGAACCAGTTGGCCGATGCCGTTAAGGTAACGCTGGGCCCCAAGGGCCGCAATGTGGTGCTCGAGAAGAAATTCGGCGGTCCGACCATCACCAAAGACGGCGTCACCGTAGCCAAGGAAGTTGAGCTGAAGGATCCGCTGGAGAACATGGGCGCGCAGATGGTGCGCGAGGTTGCATCCAAGACCTCCGACATCGCCGGCGACGGCACCACCACCGCCACCGTTCTGGCCCAGTCGATTTTCCGGGAAGGCGTGAAGGCCGTCGCTGCCGGCGCCAATCCGATGGCGCTGAAGCGCGGCATTGAGCGCGCGGTTGAATTGGTTGTCGAGGAAGTCAAGAAGTTTTCGAAGCCTGTCTCCGGCGACATGATCGCGCAGGTTGGCACCATCTCCGCCAATGGCGACACCAAGATCGGCAACACCATTGCCGACGCCATGAAGAAGGTCGGCAAGGACGGCGTCATCACCGTGGAAGAGTCCAAGACGATGGAGACCGAACTGGTCACCGTCGAGGGCATGCAGTTCGACCGCGGCTACCTGTCCCCCTACTTCATCAGCGATCCGGATCGCATGGAGTGCGCGCTCGAGGATCCCTACATCCTGATCCACGAAAAGAAGATCTCCGTCATGAAGGACCTGCTGCCCTTGCTCGAGCAGATTGCGCGAAGCGGCAAGCCCTTGCTGGTGATCGCGGAAGAAGTGGAAGGTGAAGCGCTGGCCACTCTAGTGGTCAACAAGCTGCGCGGCACCCTCAATGCCTGCGCCGTGAAGGCTCCCGGCTTCGGTGACCGCCGCAAAGCCATGCTGGAGGACATTGCTGTCCTGACCGGCGGCCAGGCCATCTTCGAAGAGACCGGCATTAAGCTGGAAGGCGTGCAGCTCAAGGACCTGGGCCGCGCCAAGCGCATCACCGTCGACAAGGACAACACCACGATCATCGACGGCGCCGGCAAGCAGAAGGAGATCGAGGGGCGCATCAAGCAGCTGCGCAACCAGATCGACGAAACCACCTCGGACTACGATCGCGAGAAGTTGCAGGAGCGGCTGGCGAAGCTCGCCGGCGGCGTCGCGGTGATCAAGGTGGGCGCGGCTACCGAGACCGAAATGAAGGAGAAAAAGGCTCGCGTGGAGGATGCTCTGCACGCCACTCGCGCCGCGGTTGAGGAAGGCATCGTCCCGGGCGGCGGCGTAGCTCTGCTGCGCGCGGCTGGGGCGCTCGAGAAGGTCAAGGTGGAAGGCGACGAGAAGATCGGCGTCGACATCGTCCGCCGGGCCTGCGAGGAGCCGATTCGTCAGATCGTCGGCAACGGCGGCTGGGAAGGCGCCATCATCATGGAGAAGATCCGGGCCCGCAAGGACTCCAACTACGGCTATAACGCCGCGACAGCGGAGTACGAGGACCTGGTGAAGGCCGGTGTCATCGATCCGACCAAAGTCACCCGCTCGGCTCTACAGAACGCGGCGTCGATCAGCGCTTTGATGCTGACCACCGAAGCCATGATCTGCGAGATCCCCGAGAAGAAGCCCGCTCCCATGCCCGGTGGCGAGCACGGCGGCCCCGGCGGCATGGACTACTAGCCGGCATTTCTCACGAGCCCACTGGCAAAAAGCCGCCCACTCCGGCCTAACTGACATTCACACAAGTTAGAACCGGAAGGAGGGCGGCTTTTGCTATGACAGAGTGTTACCAAGGCAGCTTCGAATTCCAAGCGCATTTTTCTCGCCCGGTGACGGCGCAGTTTGACGGCGGCCGGCGGCTGAAGCTTCTGCCGCGGCTAGGTCAATGCTTCCTGAACGGACGCGACGCAGCGCGTACACACCACTGCGTGGCCGGAGGATGGTCTTCCCGCGAGTGTACGGGCTGCCACCTGGGGTATGAGGACCGCAACAGTCGCGAGCAGTTGGGCGCCGGCGCTCCGGGCCGCTCTAAGAAAATCACGCATTGGAAGTAGAGCATCCAAGCCCTGACTGCAGGGAGCGGTTCTTCATCGCGTATGCCGCGACACCCAGTCGCCGATCACGGCAAGCGCCTCCGGCGAAAAGGATTCCTGGAGGTTCGCGTACTCCGCAACCGTGCATTGAACGCATTTCTGAAACAAGTGATTCAGGCCGGGCAGTTCCATCACCGTGAAGTCCATGTTGCCGCCCGCCTTGAGCGCCGCCGCTATCGCGGGAAGATTCTGTTGCGGCGGCGCCTGAACATCCTTCGATCCGATCAGCGCCAGCACCGGCATCTTCAGCTTCCGCAGAGACTCAGAGGGATCATACGCCAGCATGGACTCCGTTTCGGGCGCCCTCATCATCGCAATTTGCGCCTGAATAGCCGCATCCGGCATGGGGCTTCTCATCTCTTCCAAGCGGCTTCGGATCTTGGCTAAAGCAGCCTGATTATCGGGATCCGATTGAATCACGTCCACCATCATGTCAGCCGCTGCTCGATTCCTGGCGATGGCGGAGGCGTCAACGCCGGCGGCGTGTAGGATGATATCTTCCTGCAGCCGGAGCACCTGTATTCCCGGCACGCCCGTTCCGGCCAGCATCACCACGAAGCTGATCGAACTGGAGCGCGAGGCCGCGACGGCCGCGATGATCCCGCCTTCGCTGTGGCCGATAACGCCGATGTGCTTCGAATCGATATCCGCGCGGCGGGTCAGGAAATCGATTCCGGCGAGCACGTCGCCAGCCTGATCTTCAAGGGTGGCTTTCATCGCGTCGCCGCTGGACCCTCCTACTCCGCGATCGTCCACGCGCAACACGGCAACTCCGCGGCGGCTGAGGTAATCCGCGATTACCCGGAACGGCTTGTGTCCCAGAATGGTTTCATCGCGATCCTCCGGACCGGAGCCGGTGATCAGGAGCGCCGCGGGAAATCGCCCGCCGCCGCGCGGGACCGTGAGCGTTCCCGCAAGCTTTACCCCTCCGGCCGCATTCTGGTAGTTCACCTCGATTGATTGATATGGAATGGCCGCGTAGGGAGGGCTCTGGGCCAAAGCCGCCGCCGCAAGGATGTGATAGCTTGACCACATGAGTTTTCTTCGCACCCTTGGCATCGGTATTCTGGCTACCTCGGCGCTGGTTGCTCAGAGCCCTCAATCCGGCGATCTCCAGATCATCTGGACCGACGTCGAAGGCGGCGCCGCCACCCTGATCGTAACCCCTTCCGGACAATCGCTGCTGGTGGATACCGGCTTCCCGCAAGACGATCGCGACGCTAAGCGCATCTTCGCCGCCACGCAGGCCGCCGGCCTGAAGAAAATCGATATCCTGTGGATCACCCATTTTCACCTGGACCATGTGGGCGGCGTGCCGGCGCTGGCTAAGCTGATCCCCATCGGCAAGTTTTACGATCACGGCGACTCCATCGAAGCCACGACCCCGCAAGGAGCCAAGCTTTATGACGACTACAAAGCTGTCGCGCAAGGCAAGCGCGTCCTGGTAAAACCCGGCGACAAGATTCCGCTTGCGGGGGTGGAGATGATCGCGGTCAGCGCGGCCGGCCAGGTGATCTCAAAACCGATCAACGGCGGCGGTCTCAACAATTTCTGCAAAGACGCGCAGCAGAAGCCCGAGGACAAAACCGAAAACAGCCAGAGCGCAGGCTTCCTGCTCACCTACGGTAAATTCAAATTTCTCGACCTGGGCGATCTCACCTGGGATCGCGAGATGATGCTGGCATGCCCCATCAATAAACTTGGGACGGTGACGCTGTTCCAGGCCTCGCACCACGGGTTTTCAGGCGGCCAATCCGGCTCCCCGGCGTTGGTGTGGGCTGTGAAGCCGCAGGTGGTGGTGGTGAACGATGGCGCGCGCAAGGGTTTCGAAGGGGACGCCTACGACATCATCGCCAAGATCCCCGGCATCGAAGACATCTGGCAGCTGCATCGCTCCTTGCTGCGCAGCGACGCGGCTCACAACACCTCTGACCAGTTGACCGCCAATCTTGAAGATGGCGCGGGAGACCAGGGCCTCGGAATCAAGGTCAGCGTCGCCAAAGACGGCAAGTTCACGGTCACCAACACGCGCAACAATTTCAGCAAGACCTACACATCGCGCTAGACGATTTATTGACCATACATAAACACAGATGAACACGGATAAGCACTTTGTTTTCGATCGGCGTTCATCTGTGGCCAACTTTGTTCTGCTTTTTTCGAGAAACTGGTTTAGTGTCCAAACTACGTTCCACGCATTGGTTCGGTGATCAGGATCGCGACGGCTTCATTCACCGCTCCTGGATGAAGAACCAGGGTTTTCCTCCGCACCTCTTCGACGGGCGTCCGGTCATCGGCATCTGCAACACATGGTCTGAGCTGACGCCCTGCAACGCCCACTTTCGCCAGATCGCCGAACGCGTCAAGCGCGGCGTCTATGAGGCCGGCGGATTTCCGCTGGAGTTCCCGGTGATGTCGCTGGGCGAAACCAACATCCGGCCGACCGCAATGCTCTATCGCAACCTCGCCAGCATGGATGTCGAGGAGTCCATCCGCGGCAATCCCATCGATGGAGTCGTGCTGCTGTGCGGCTGCGACAAGACCACTCCGTCGCTGGTGATGGGCGCGGCCAGCTGCGACCTTCCCACGCTGGTGGTCTCCGGCGGCCCCATGCTCAACGGCAAGTTCCAGGGCAGGGAAATCGGCTCCGGCACAGCGGTCTGGCAGATGAGTGAGGACGTGCGTGCCGGCGCCATGAAGCTGGCCGATTTCATGGACGCCGAGTCCTGCATGTCGCGCTCCGCCGGTCATTGCATGACCATGGGCACTGCGTCCACGATGGCCAGCATGGTGGAGGCTCTGGGTCTGGGCATGCCTCAAAACGCGGCGACTCCGGCTGTCGACTCTCGCCGATACGTTCTGGCGCACATGGCCGGACGCCGTATCGTGGACATGGTCCATCAAGACATCAAGCTGTCGCAGATCCTCACCCGCGAAGCCTTCGAGAACGCGATTCGCGTGAACGCGGCTATCGGCGGATCGAGCAACGCCGTGCTGCATCTGCTGGCCATGGCGGGACGGGTGGGCGTGAACCTCGAGCTCGATGATTTCGATCGCCTGGGACACGATCTTCCCTTGCTGGTGGATCTCCAACCCTCCGGCCGATTTCTCATGGAGGATTTCTACTACGCCGGCGGCATTCCCGCAGTGGTCCGCGAACTGGGCGAGCTGATTCACGCCGACGCCCTGACCGTCAACGGGAAGACCATGGGAGAGAACACAGCGGACGCTCCCTGCTGGAACCGGGAAGTGATCCGGGAGCGCGACAAACCGATTCGCGAACATGCCGGCATCGCCGTGCTGCGCGGCAATCTGTCGCCATCCGGCTGCGTAATCAAGCCTTCGGCCGCGACTCCCAGCCTGCTGCAGCATCGTGGCCGAGCCGTGGTCTTCGAAAGCATCGAAGATTTCAAAGCCCGCATCGACCACCCCGATCTGGAGATCGACGAAAATTCTGTGATGGTACTCAAAGGCTGTGGTCCCAAGGGTTACCCCGGGATGCCCGAAGTCGGCAATATGCCTTTGCCGCCCAAGCTGCTCGCACGCGGCGTCACTGACATCGTCCGTATTTCGGATGCCAGGATGAGCGGCACGGCTTACGGAACCGTGGTGCTGCATATTGCGCCCGAATCCGCCGCCGGAGGCCCTCTGGCGCTGGTTCAAGAAGGCGATGAGATTGAGCTCAATCTGGCTGCGCGCAGGCTTGATCTGCTGATTTCCGATGACGAAATGAACCGCCGCCGCGCCATCTGGATTCCTCCAGCACCGCGCGCCACAGGCGGCTACCAGCAGCTCTATATCGACCACGTCCTGCAATCGGATCAAGGCGCTGATTTGGACTTTCTCCTCGGCTGCCGCGGCGCCGCTGTGCCCCGGGAAAGCCACTAAATTTCTTGAATCTGTAACGTTTAGCCGGTATACTGTGGGCAGTCATCAAGCTCTGAAGAGGGCGTCCGGGTCTCGCGCTATGTTGCAGCGCTAAATTGCTAATTCTAATTCGTTCCTAGGCTTCCAAGCCTCATGCCAATTTCTAGACGGAGGTAGTGAATCATGAGACGAAATCTCCTTAACGGTATTGTATTCGTGCTGGCGTCGATGCCGGCGTGGCCTCAGGCAGCCGCCGGACTCGCGGAAATCTCCGGATCGGTCCGCGACGCTTCCGGAGCTGCGGTTCCGGGCGCGCAAGTAGTGATCTCCAACTTGTCGAAAGGCGTCCATCTGAACCTGACCACCTCAGAGGGAGGTGTTTTCGACGCGCCGGCCCTTGCGCCTGCCTCCGGCTACCAGGTGACCGTTACCAAGCCAGGATTCGCGACTTACGATGTGAAAGACATCGTCCTGCCGGTAGGCCAGAACGTAAACATTGTCGCCGCTCTGTCGGTTGCTGCAACCGCCACGGCAGTCGAGGTGGAGGGCGTCGCGCCGCTGGTGGACGACACCAAAACCGACGTCTCCCAGGTGATCAATACCGATCTGATTGACGGCCTCCCGGTCAACGGACGCCGCTATGACAACTTCGTGCTGCTGACGCCGGGCGTGACCAACGACGGCACTTTCGGCTTGCTCTCCTTCCGCGGCGTCGCCAACGGCAACAGCTTTCTTCTCGATGGCAACGATGCCACGCAGCAGTTCTACCTGGAAAACAATGGAGGCACCCGCGAGCTCTCCCCTATCGCTCAGGATTCGATACAGGAGTTCGAAGTCGTTTCGGCGAATTTCTCAGCCCAATACGGGTTCGCCAGTGGCGGCGTCATCAATACTGTTACCAGAAGCGGCACCAATGACCTGCACGGCAGCGCCTATTGGTTTTTCCGCGACGGCACGGCCATGGACGCGCACGATCCCTTCGCCAGCGTGAACCCGGATCAGTGGCGTGTGCAAGCCGGTGCGAGCCTCGGCGGTGCGATCGTCAAGAACAAGCTGTTTTATTTTTTCAATGGAGAATTCACGCGGAGCAATATTCCAATTGTCGATAGTTATGTCAAAGCCGGCATCATCGATCCCGTCAATCAGGTGTTCCTTGGTTGCGGCGCTCCGGCAACTCCCGCCCAATGCACTGCGATTAACGCTTTGATCCCGCGCTTCTTCGGGACGGTTCCGCGCACGGTGTCTCAGAACCTGGGCTTCGGCCGAATCGACTATCATCTGAACGACAAGAACACGCTGAGCGCCAGCCTCAATTACATGGGCTTCAACTCACCGAACGGATTGCAGCAAACGCTGGTCGCCTCCACCACCGGACAGGGCGTCAACAGCAACGGGAACGACACCGCCGCTGTGCGCAATGGAAAGGTCAGTCTGATCTCCGCGCCGAAATCCAATTTCGTAAATGAGTTCCGGTATGGCATTAACACCGACCGTTTGGCCGACACTCTTAATCCCGCGCTAAACGGTTCGCTGGGACTGCTCGATGTCTCGGCGGCCGCAGTCACTCTGGGCGCGGTGAATTACCTGCCCCGCGTCGAGCCGATGGAGACGCGCAACGAATTTTCCGACAACGCTACCTGGGTGAAGGGCAAGCACATTCTCAAGTTCGGCGGCGATATCTCTACCGTCAAGGATTACACGTACTTTATCCAAAACCTCAACGGCGCGTACACGTATCAGACCGTCACGAAGTTCGCCCAGGATTATACCGGCAACACCACCGGCGCCAAGGATTGGCAGTCGTATTCGCAAGCCTTCGGCAATCCCGCAGTCAACACGCGCATCAACCAATATGGCTTCTACGGTGAAGACCAGTGGAAAGTCACGTCGAAGCTGACCGCCACAATCGGCCTGCGCTACGAATATTCGCAGTTGCCGCAACCCAAAGTTTGCAACACGATTTATACACAAACCTGCCACATTCACTCGCCCGACAACGAGTGGATGCCACGCATCGGCTTGGCCTACCGCTTGAACAATAAGACAGTTCTGCGCGCCGGCTATGGCATTTTCTATGCTCGCGTCATGGGAGCTACTCTCGACGACCTGTTTACGGGGAATGGCGTCACGACGGTATCGGATTCTCTGGCTGCCACCCAGGCGGCGCAGTTGGCGGCCGGTCCGACCTTTCCGAACATCCTGAGCGCGCCTCCCACCGGAGCGAGCGTGTCTGCCTCCAGCATCCAGTTCACCTCGCCCAACTGGAGAATTCCCTATTCCGAGCAAGGCACCTTCGCGGTGGAACGCGAGGTCACGCACGACATCGCCATCACCGCGTCCTACATCTGGAGCCGCGGCGTCCAGTTGTACAGCGAACGCGATCTGAACCTGCCCACTCAAACGACCAATTTCACGTATCAAATTAACGATCAGAACAACAATCCGATCGGGACCTACACCACTCCCGTGCTGTTGGGCTCGCGGCCCGACGGACGTTTCGGCGCGATTATTCAGGACGAGAATGGCGTCACCAGCTTCTACAGCGCCGCAACGCTCCAAGCCACCAAACGTTTCTCGCACGGGTTGCAGGCGCTGCTTTCCTATACGTGGTCGCATGAATACGACGATGGCCAGGGCTATGGACAAGACTCGCCGAATATCTTCATGAGCAATGCCAACCAGTGGCTCTATAACGGCAACTATAAAGCCGACAAGGGCGACGGTCTCGAAGATCAACCCAACCGCTTCGTTGTGTCCTGGGTTTGGTCGCCGGTGTTCACGCACCGCACCGGAGCGTTTGCCAAATATGTCGTGAACAACTGGCAGCTCTCCTCCATCACCACCATCAACGGCAAGCGTCCCTATACCAGCCCCACCGTCAAAGTGAATGACACCCCTGTAACAGGGATGTTCAGCAATTTCAATCTCGACGGCACCGGGCTGAGCAGCCGTGTGCCTTTCTGGGGTGTGGATAGCATCTGGCAGCCTGCCATGTACCGCTCTGACGCCCGCATCAGTAAGCTGCTTCCCTTCGGAGAACGCTACAAACTGTATCTGAACTTCGAAGTCTTCAACCTGAGCAACAGTTGGTCGCCAACCAGCATCACCTCGCAGGCCTTCACTGAGGCCAAGGGCATCCTGACGCTGACGCCGGCAGCCTACGGAATCGGCTCGGCCGATAGTGCGCCTCCGGATGGAACGCAGGCTCGCCGTCTGCAAGCCAGCGCGCGATTCACTTTCTAGGGGCAACCTCAACTGGAACTTGGATTAACCAACAAAGTCGCCATGGTCGCGGGCGCGAGCCGCGGCCTTGGCTTTGCCGTGGCCCTCGCTTTGGCCAAGGAAGGCGTCCGCGTCTCGATTTCTTCACGCAGTGCCGAAGCCGTAGCGGCCGCAGCCGAGCGGATCAAGAATGAAACCGGCGGCGAGGTCCTGGCCACGGCTGTCGATGTCCGCTCGGCGGGAGCCATCGATGATTGGTTCAAATCCACCATCGGGGCCTATGGAAATGTGGATTTCCTTTACCCCAACTCGGGTGGCCCGCCACCCGGACCAACCTTGAAATTTGACGATGCCGCCTGGCAGAACGCCTTTGAATTGTTGCTCTTGAGCGCGATCCGCATGATCCGCCTCGCGGTTCCTTCCATGGTTTCTCGCGGAGGCGGCGCGATTGTGCTCCCGACTTCGTCCTCCGTGAAGGAGCCAATCGCGAACCTCTCTCTTTCCACCATTATGCGGACCTCGGTGTCGGCGCTCTCGAAAACGCTGGCGCTGGAGTTGGCTCCGCAGAACATCCGCGTGAATCAACTGATTCCGGGACGCATCCACACCGATCGTGTGGAAGAGATCGACATCGAGAACAGCAAGCGCCTCGGCATCTCTCAAGCCGAACAGCGCAAGCGCATTTGGGCCACGATTCCCCTCGGAAAATATGGAGATCCGCAAAGCTTCGCCTCCGCTGCAGTGTTTCTCTTCTCCGACGCCGCTTCCTACATCACCGGCGCGACTCTCCAAGTGGACGGCGGCCTCATTCGCGGAATCTAAGGAGCGCCAGCGTTATTTCCTTGTACTGAGGCCAGGCAGGCGACAAGATCCCCGCCGCACCGTCGCCCACATGTTTCTCATCACATTTGGCGGGTCCGCGGCAGCGCTCCCGGCATATTAAATCAAAAAGTTGTGAGTAAGGATTCGATTGCCCGTCCATTTCTTCGTCCCTCCTCGAAGGGATTGGCAAGATGCTTCGCACGTGGAAAAATTGAAATCGACCCATGTTACGCTTTTCTTGCTCCCGGCATGGAAAGTCGCTCGTCCGCTACGAGAATGCAGTAGGCGCGTATATCGCTGCCGTGAGAGCGCTCGCGGCAAATCATGGAATCGACTTTGCAAGTGTCGAAGCTGAGCGATTGCATCGGGAATGCCAAAGGGCTCGCGACGAACTCCGTCGGCCGGCCTACGAACAGGAAATTAGATTAGAGTTTCCGACCAATCGATTTGGCTTGCGTGAATAGATACAGATAATCGGCGCCGCCCGCCTTCGAATCTGTCCCCGACATATTGAAGCCGCCGAACGGATGCGCGCCCACCATTGCGCCGGTGCATTTCCGGTTGATATACAAATTGCCGACGTGGAATTCGCGCTCCGCCCGCTGAATCTTCTCCGTCGAAGTCGTGAACACCGCACCGGTCAGGCCGTACTCCGTGTTATTGGCGATCGCCAGGGCGTCCTCGAAATCGCGCGCCTTGATGACGGCCAGAACCGGCCCGAAAATCTCTTCTTGGGCCAGGCGCGCATTGGGCGCGACATCCGCGATCACCGTCGGCTCAAGAAAATATCCGTCGCCCGGTAAACGTTTTCCGCCCGTGAGCAGCCGCCCCTCGTTCTTGCCAATTTCGATGTAGTTCAGAACGGACTTCATCGCGCCTTCGTTGATCACCGGCCCCATGTAGGCGTTTTCCGCCGGATCGCCGATGTGCATCCCCGCCACGCGGTCGCGCAACTTGTCAACGAACTCATCATAGAGACTTGCATCCACAATCGCCCGCGAACACGCCGAACATTTCTGACCCTGAAACCCGAATGCCGAAACCGCCACGCCTTCCACCGCCGCATTCAAATTGGCTTCCGAATCGACGATGATGGAATCCTTGCCGCCCATCTCCAGAATGGTGCGTTTGATCCACACCTGGCCCGGCTGAGCCTTGGCCGCGCGTAAATGAATATCGAGCCCCACGTCGCGCGAGCCTGTAAACGCGATGAAGCGCATCCTCGGATGCTCGACAATTCCGTGTCCGAAGGTTGCCCCGGAGCCTGGGCAGAAATTCACAACACCGGCGGGAAGGCCGGCTTCCTCCAGCGCTTCGAAAAATTTCGCGGCGATGGTGGGCGAATCGCTCGAAGGTTTCAGCACCACGGTATTGCCGCAGACAACCGCAGCCACCGTCATGCCGCAGAGAATCGCGAGCGGAAAATTCCACGGAGCGATCACCGCGCCCACGCCCAGCGGAATGTAGTGGAGCAAATCCTGTTCTCCCGGAAGCTGCACCACCGGCTTGGACTCCGCCAGATGCAAGGCCGTGCGCGCATACAACTCACAGAAGTCGATCGCCTCACAAGTGTCGGCCTCGGCTTCGTCCCAATTCTTGCCGGTCTCGAGAACCAGCCACGCGTTGAATTCGAACTTGCGCTTACGCAGAATGTCCGCGACCCGAAAGATCAGCCCAGCGCGTTCTTCCGCCGGAACATTCTTCCAGGATTCGAAGGCAGCCAACGCGGCCTGCATCGCCGGCTCGACCTGCGCACGGTCGGCTTTTTGATGAATGCCGGCTACCTCAGAGGGATTCGATGGATTGACCGACCGGATCTTCTCAGCGGTGCGCTCATGCTTGCCGCCGATTACCAGATCGTATTCACGGCCAAGCTCGCCGCGAACCTTTCGAATCGCCTCGCGCATGGCCTGCGCATTCGCTTCGACAGCGAAGCTGACGGGAGGTTCATTCGCAAACGGGGGAGCCGTCATTTTGGGTTGCCTTGCGCCGCATCCACCATCACCGCGCCCGGCGGAGGCGTAAACTTGAAAAGATTGTCGGGAAGGGCCGGATTCCTTTTTTCGTCATCGAACTCGAATTGATACGTGGAGCCGTCCTGTCCTTTAATGGACAGCTTTTTGATGCTGAAATCCGCTCCGGGTACCAGCGTAACTTCGGTATATTCCAGCTTGTCGGATTTCGGGATCGCGGTGATGGCTCCATCGGCGTCTCCTGTCCGGTATTCCTTGAAGTCGCGATTGAAATCCAGATTACCCAGCAGGAATGCCAGGGGGCCGCGCAAATCCTCGCCTTCGGTGAGCTTCTCGCGCTCGACTTTATTTTCATTCGCGATCAGGTAATAAGTGAACTTTCCATCCGACACGAACAGGTCGCCGGGCGGAGCCGTATATTCCCAGCGCATCTGGCGGGGCTTGCGCAGATAGAGCGTGCCCGATTCCGGCTTGTGCCGCCCGCCCGGGCTAATCAGCGTCTCGGTGAAATGTAGACTCAGGGTCTTCGAGTTGTTGTAGCGATCTTGAATCCCCTTCAGGGTCTTGGAAACATCCGGTCCCGCGGCCCATGAGTGTATCGGGCCGGTCCACGCGGCCAGCAGGCATGCGGCGAGCAGCAGTCTGTTCATTCCATTTCCAGTGTAAGCCGAGGAGCAAACATCCGCCGCTCGGGCGCGCCGCGACCCCTCACCGGACTGCGCCGTTGCACGGACACGACCTCGCCCACGGTGATGAGAAAGATGTGGGCGTCCGTGGGTGGGCGATCTTGTCGCCCGCCTGCCCCGTTGGTATTTCAGGGTACGGGAGTTGCCGCTCCTTTTACCGCCGCGGCGAGGGACGTAGTGTCGCACCATCCGGTGGCTCCTAAGCAACAGCCCGCAAAAAGGAACCTGGGCGCCGGCAACGCGAGCGAAGCTGTCCTTTCGGGAAATTAATGGCCGCGACCGGCCCGCGGGCTCCTAAGTAACAGCCCGCAAAACGAAGCGCTGGGTCGCGGCCACGAGCGGATCTGGTCCTTTCGAGACTTGAGGGCCCCAACTGGCCCGTTCCGGCCTAGTTAGCCGCGGCAGCAGGAGCGGGAATGCACGGACATCTAATCCTTCTAAAGCCGCGAGCTATCTCCGCCGATGAACCAGCAGAGGATTCGATCGATGAGTGCTATCCCTGACATTCTCGGCGCCGGCACGACATTGGTGATGTTCGCGCTGATTGTCGCCGCCGTCATGAAGCTGTTCCAGGTATCCACAGAGGTGCGTGAAATGAAGGGCGTGCTTCTGGAAATTCGCCGGAATTTGCAGGTTCCAGCCAGTGGACAGCCGGCGGGGCAAAGCATGGGGCACCCAAGCATGGGGCTCTCCGGCACGCCCACTCCCGAGGAATTAGTGCGAGCCGTGCACGCGCAATCCTTCGGTGACGATTTCCCCCTCTAACTAAATCGGAACTATCGCGCAACCACCTGAATCTCGAACAATTTCGGCCAGTGCTTGCCGGTCACGTAGATGCGCTTGTGCGCCGCATCGTAGGCGATGCCGTTCAGCACGTCGCAATCCTGGCCGCAGCCGGCTGCCTGCTTGAGACCGCTGAAATCCACCCAGGAGTTCACTTGGCCGCTCCGCGGATCGATGCGCGCCACAATCTCCTTGGTCCATATATTTGCCCAAATTTCGCCTTCGATCAGCTCCAGCTCATTCAGGTTGGTGATAGGACGCAAGCCCTCCCGCACCAGCAGCCGGCTGTCCTCGTGGAATGTCGCCGGATCAAGAAAGCGCAGAGCGGAACTGCCGTCGTCCATGATCAGATGCTTGGCATCGTGCGTCAGCGCCCAACCCTCGCCCGCATAATGGAACGACTCGATTTGCTTGAACGTCGCGGCATTGTAGACGAAGGCGATGCCGCTGGTATAAGTGAGCTGGTACAAACGATCTCCGAAAAACGTAATCCCTTCACCGAAATAAAGCGTGGAGAGGGGATGATTCTCAAGCACCTTTCCAGTAGCGAGATCCACCTTGCGGATGGAGCTGGACCCATTCAATCCAGTGCTTTCCCACAATGCGCCTCCGTGGAATTCCAGGCCTTCCGTGAAGGCCATGGGATCGTGCGGATACGCTTTGACGATTTTGTACGACTGAACGGGTGCGGTCTGCGCCCAGCCGGACACGCAAGCCCCCAGCAGCATTGCGGAGAAGGTGCAGGCGCGAAAGATCACGCTCCATTATCGCGAATTCCAGGGATCAGGCTCGCACGCGCCACGCACTTTGTGACAAACTATGAAGGTCCACCTCGCGGTTGCCTATGGTTGGCCAAACTGTCCTTCATTACCAGTTTCTTGAAAAGCTCGGCTCTGGCGGCATGGGCGAAATTTACAAGGCCCAGGACATCCGGCTCAATCGCTTTGTCGCCATCAAGGTATTGACGGCGGCCGCCACTGGCGATCCTGACCGGCGGCGGCGATTCATTCAGGAGGCCCAGGCCGCTTCCGCGCTCAACCATCCCAACATCATCACCATCCATGACATCGTCAGCGAAAGCGGCACGGACTTCATGGTAATGGAGTTCGTATCCGGCAAAACGCTCGTCGACCTGATTCCGAAAGGCGGCCTGCGCGTGTCGCAGGTGCTGAAGTACGCCGTGCAGATGGCCGACGCATTGCAAGCCGCGCATAACGCCGGCATTGTGCACCGGGATCTGAAGCCTGGCAACGTCATGGTGACCGATTCCGGGCTAGTGAAGGTTCTCGATTTCGGTTTAGCCAAACTGACCGACCGAGGCCCGTTGACCAATCTCAGCGGACCGAACGACGCCACCATGACCATCGCCGAGGCTCCTTTGACGGTGGAAGGCTCCATCATCGGGACGGTCAGCTACATGTCCCCGGAGCAGGCGCAAGGCAAGAAGGTGGACACCCGCAGCGACATTTTCTCGTTCGGGGTGGTGCTGTACGAAATGGTCACCGGGTCGCGCGCATTTGAGGGCGACTCCACGCTCACCACCCTGTCGGCGATTCTGCGCGACGATGTGCGCCCCGTGGCCGAATTCGCCCCCGAAGCTCCCCCGCAGCTTGAATTGGTGATCAAGCGCTGCCTCAAGAAGAGTCCCGATGACCGTTGGCAGACCATGAAGGACGTGGAGATGGCGCTGGCCGCGCTGAAGCACGAATCCGATTCGGGAATGCTGCATCGGTCCCGGCTGACGGAGCCGCTTCCGCACCCCGAAAACCATGCGTCGGCCGATAAAAGGAAGGGTGTCCCGGGCCCCGTCCTTGCCGGTGTTCTGTTTGGCTTGGTTGCGCTGGCGGCGATTGCGGGAAACGCCTGGTGGAAGCACCACAAAGCGCCCCCTCCGGTCGAACAAGCCGCGATTGAACCTGCCGCGCCAGCCGCCGATGCGGCGCCGGTTCCCGATACACCCGACGCCGCGCCCGTCACACCGCCAGCCGATGAGGGCATGACCAATGACAACGTCATCCAGATGGTCGAGGCCAAGGTGTCCACCAATCAGATCATCGCGCAGATCCGGTCTTCGAAAACCAATTTCGCCCTGACTCCGTCCGAGATCATCCGGCTAAGCAAGGCGGGCGTTCAAGACAAGATCATCGAGGCGATGCGGGATCCCAAACACGCGACGAATGTCCCCGTCATTGCTAGCAACCCTGCGCCGCCGCCGGCCCCCAAGCCAACGCCGAAACAGGAGCCCGTTCTGCCCCCTGTGGCGGTGGCTCAGCCGCAGCCGGTTCCGCTTCCGGCGACCCTCCCGCAAACGCCGCCTGCCGCTTCGGCCGCGAAGGCAACGTCCGCTTCTCAGCCCGGCCTTCCCGTCAATGCCAAGAGTTTGCCTCCAGCCGCGGTGCTAAAGGTCTCGGTTCCCGACGGTACCGGATTCAAGATCGCCCTGGCTGAGGACATTCCCGAGAGCGCCGATAAGGACTTCCCTCTGCGCTTTGTCGTGAGCGATGACCTGCGCGTGGGCGATGCCGTGGTGGTTGCCAAGGGATCGAGCGTTGCGGGCGCCATTGCCGATTCGGGGAAGAAGAAATTCCTCGGCGTGGGAGTCGGCAAGATGACTCTCAAAGTGACGACCGTGGACGCCGTGGATAAGACCAAACTCAATATTCGAGCCCTCCCCTCGCGCCGCTCCGATGGATCCTTTCGCGATGTCGACACCGGCAAGCCGAAGCCCAAGGGTGTGGCCGCGGCCGTCGGCACCGAATATTACGCCTACACCGACGGCGATCAGGTCGTTTTCGTCCACAAGTAGACGGCTTGACAAAGGTCGAAATCCCTTCAATAATTGAAATATTGCAAAAGCGAACTACAATCGCTGCGGGCGCTGAGCCTGCGCAGGGCCGGCTCGACCCTCCAGACAATCAGGAACACCGCAAGCATTCGCCGAGCCAAGCTCCATTGTGCGGGCAAGTTCCTCCAAAGAGCCCGGAGTCGCGGAATCTCGGCGACCAGTCGGCGCAACTTCTGGGCTACCTCGACACCCTCTTTCGCCGCCTGATGCTGCCAAGAAGAAGCGGCGATGAGGCGGCTCTTGAAATTTCGCGCGAGGAGATTCGGGCGCTGGTGATCCTCGATTCCGGGGAGCGGGTCATGATGAGCAGCCTTGCGGAATCCCTGGCCGTCCCGCTTTCAACCGCCACCCACACCGTGGACCGCCTGGTGGCCAAGGGACTGGTGGTACGCAACCGCTCCGAGGAAGATCGCCGCGTGGTCCAAGTGGAGATGAGCGATTACGGACGCAAGCTGCAGGAGGAGTTTCGAGACAAGCGTAAGTTGATGGCATGCAGTTGGTTGGAGCCGTTGAGCAGCGGAGAACGGGAGGTCTTTCTGGAACTGATGTCCAAGATTACTCTGTTAGCCAAGCCGGTTCCCGAAGACGCTGCTCTGCCAAAGGACAAACGGTGATCCGGGTTCGCAATCTGGTCAAGAATTACGGCGATTTCGCCGCCGTGAAGGACATCTCCTTCGAGGTCGCGCAGGGTGAGATATTCGCGTTCCTGGGACCGAACGGCGCGGGCAAAACCACGACCATCAAAATTCTGACAACTCTGCTCAAGCCGACCAGCGGGGAAGTGGAACTGGATGGCTTGAATCCGGCCATCCAGCATAACGAGGCGCGCAAGCGTTTTGGAATCGTGTTCCAGGATCCTAGCCTGGATGAGGAACTGACCGCTTATGAGAATATGGATTTTCACGGCGTGCTCTACAAGGTACCCGGGAAACTCCGCGCCGAACGTATCGAGAAACTGCTGAAACTGTTCGAGTTGTGGGATCGCCGCAAGGATTTCGTCAAGCAGTTTTCAGGCGGAATGAAGCGCCGGCTGGAGATCGCGCGCGGTCTGCTCCACACTCCCAAGATCGTATTTTTGGACGAACCCACTCTGGGCCTTGATCCGCAGACGCGCAACCAGCTCTGGACGCACGTTAAAAAGCTCAATGAAGAGGAGCGGGTGACCGTGTTCCTAACCACCCACTACATGGAAGAGGCGGATCGCGTGGCCCACCGCATTGCCATCATCGATCACGGGAAGATCGTGGCCCAGGGATCGGCGGCGGAGCTGAAGACGCAGACCGGCACCGATACTCTTGAAAACGCATTTCTTAAGCTGACCGGCTCCACCATCCGCGAGGAGGAGGCCGGCTCCATCGACCAGATGCGCACCATGGCGCGCATGTTCCGGCAGAAACGATCATGAGCCTGTTCCGCCGGCGTTGCTCTGTGTTTATCCGCGGGCAATTCTGTTTTCGCCTTTTACACCGATGAGTGCGATCTACATCCTGTGGCTGCGCCAGATCAAGCGCTACTTCCGTTCCCGTCCGCGCATCATCGCGTCGCTGGGGCAGCCCCTGTTGTTCCTGCTCGCGTTAGGCTTCGGCTTTGGGCCCATTTTTCAGCGGGCCGGGCAAGGGAACTATATTCAGTTTCTTGCACCTGGCGTCATCAGCATGAGTATCCTGTTCACCGCTATCTTCTCCGGGATTGAGCTGATCTGGGACCGTCAGTTCGGCTTCCTCAAGGAGACTCTGGTTGCGCCTGTGCCGCGCATCCTGATCATGGTCGGGCGAACTCTCGGCGGAGCCACCGTTGCTCTCTTCCAGGGTCTGGTGGTGATCGTCATTTGCCTGTTGGCCGGCTTCCGCATCACCAATTTCGCCCGGCTTCCGGTGGCTCTCCTGTTCATGGTGCTGGTGGCGGTGATGTTCACGGCGATGGGCACGGCAATCGCCTCGGTCCTCTCCGATTTCCAGGGTTTTCAATTGGTTATGAACTTCCTGGTGATGCCCATCTTCTTCCTCTCCGGGGCATTGTTCCCGCTTACGGGCCTTCCCAAGGCGCTCGATGTCATCGCCAGTCTCGATCCGCTGACCTACGGGGTCGACGGACTCCGCGGTGCCTTCATCGGCCTCGGCCACTTCAGCGCCACCCTCGACATCGCCGTTCTTTCCGTGATCGCAGCTGTGCTGGTTTCGACCGGAGCCTACCTGTTTTCCCGGATTCAGCTCTAACCAGCATCTCGCCCCTCTTTGTCAATCCCTATCTTTCGGCCACCCTCTAACCCAAAATTTCACTCTCTCCGTAGGGGCATCTACTACAAACAGCAATGGGTTACATGAACATTCACTAGAAAGGGGGAGCATTCGGCATATTCAGTATCAATTTTTTCTGTTGACACAATCACAAACATGAGAGTAGGATCATTTAGTTCATTCAGGCAGAAGTCGCTTCCGATAGGGTTAGTCTCAAATTTCAAAACGGCCTAGTAGCTTAGCTTTGGAAGGGGTGTGTCCATGTTGACGAGAATATCGTCGCTTGTTTTGTGTCTGATGTTTGTGAGCGTGTTCGCGTTCGCCCAGGTGGGTAACGGAACCATCACCGGCACGGTTAGCGATCCGGCGGGAGCGGTTGTCCCCGGAGCGGCTGTGCAGGTTAAGAACGCGGATACGGGAGTAGTCTTCTCGGGAGCGTCCAGCTCCTCCGGGAACTACGCCATCGCGGACTTGCCGGTCGGCAAGTATACCATCACAGTAACAGTGAAAGGGTTTAAGACGTATGTCCACACCAACCTGGAGTTGGCGGGTGCGGCAACCCTGAGAGAAGACGTTCCGCTGCAAGTCGGCGCCGCGACGGAGTCGGTGACGGTTACCGCCGAATCCACGCTGCTGAAGACCGAAACCGGCGATTTGTCCACCAACATCACGCTCAACCAAATCGATGAGCTTCCTCTGATGGGCGTCGGCGCCACCAACTCCGGCACCTCCGGGTACCGCAATTGGGATAACGTCCTGCTGACCATTCCCGGCGTCACGGGTTATGCGGCCTCGAACTCGTTGGGATTCTCGGTAAACGGCCAGAATGTTCAATCGAACATCGTGGAAGGCCAGGAGGCGACAACTCGCGTCCTGGGGCAGGGCGGCACCGGTCAGTACTACCAGATCGGCCAGATGGGCGTGGACTCGATTCAGGAAATGTCGGTCCAGACCAGCAACTACGCCCCCGAATTCGGAACGGCAGGGTCGGCGGTTATCAACACGACCATGAAATCCGGCACCAACAAGTATCATGGCAGCGGTTACGATTACTTCGTCAACGAAGATCTGAATGCCGGCGATCCTTTCAGCACCACCGGCTGCATCCAGCCGCTGGTCGGAGGCGTGTCTCCCGCCTGCAACCCAAAGGGCGGTAGCGGAGGAAAGTTCAACCCACGCAACCGCCGCAATGATTTTGGAGGCACCCTGGGCGGTCCGGTGGTTATCCCCAAGATCTACAACGGCCATAACAAGACCTTCTGGTTCTTCAGCTATGAGGAATACCGCGAGACTACGTTTTACTCCTTCGGCGACACGGTGGCCACTCCCGCGTACATTGCCGGCAATTTCTCGGCGATCTCTCCGAATGGGAATTGCAGCCTCTGCTCCCAGTACGGAATTCAGCAGACCGCGTTAGGCACTCCGTCCGTCCAGAAGGACGCATTGGGTAACCTGATGTATGCGAATGAGATCTACGATCCGCTGACGCGCGGCACCGTCGCCTCCAGCGGCCTGGGATACGCGACGCCGTTCGCGAACAACATGATCCCTGCCACCCGCTTCTCGCCGCTTACGGTGAAGCTGGAAAATCTCATCTCATCTTTGGGCGTCGCGCCGAATAACGCCAACCTCGTCACGAATTACACCGCCACCATCGCGGGCGAACGAATCTCGTTGATTCCTTCGATCAAAATCGATCACAACATCGACGCTAAGGACAAAGTGTCCTTCTTTTATTCGGAGAATAATACCGACGGCGCGGTCTCCTCTCCCCTTGGCAACGCGGATGGTCTGCCACTGGAGATCGGCGCATACCGCGGCACGCATATTCCCACTTGGACAGAGCGCCTGAACTATGACCGTACCCTGTCGCCCACCCTGCTGCTGCATTTGGGCATGGGCTACATTCGCACCAAGTTCGGCGACGCCGCGCCCTTCACGAGTTTCGATCCTTCGCAGTTCCCGAATCTGACGGGCTTTTTGATCCACCGCCAGTTCCCCAGCTTCACGGGAATGAGCAGCACCTCCTACGGAGGCATGCAGGCCATCGGCACCGCCGGCCAAATCCAATCGCTGGACATCGAGGGGAAACCCACGTATAACGCGAACCTGACATGGATTCACGGCAAGCACACCTACAAATTCGGAGCCAGTCTGGTTGAAGAGGCCGTCACCGCCGGTCCATATGCCGGCGTCACGTTTGCGACGGGCACGGGACCGACCTCGGAACCCTTCACGCCGACGCAGAGTTTCAACGGATTCAGCAGCGGCTTCGGCTACGCCAGTTGGCTGCTGGGCGACTATAGCGCCGTCACCCAGAGCGCGCAGAGCGATCCTCGCAGCCATGACTCGGATTGGGCGGTGTTTGCCCAGGATTCCTGGAAGGTAACCCGCAAACTCACCTTGGATTACGGTCTGCGCTGGGATCTGTTCGGCGTGGAGACGGAGCAATACAACCGCTGGGCGCAATTCAGCGAGACCACACCGAACGCGCTTGCAGGCGGCCACCCCGGATCGACCATCTTCGCCAACACCTGCAATTGCTCGTTCTACCAGCCGGCCTATCCGTTCGCGATCGCGCCGCGCATCGGTGTCGCGTATCAGATCAACCCCAAGACGGTGTTCCGCGGCGGATGGGGCCTGACCTATACGCTGACTGAGGCTGCCGCCGGCGGCACTGTTGCCACCAATGGAAGCTATCCTCTCACCGGTATCAACCCCTACGTAAACGATCAGACGCCCGGCTGGATCCTCACGCCGACTTGGCCCGTAACCACGAACATCTGGCCAGTTCCGGGTGCCGCGCCGGGAACCCTGGGGCAGGTACCTACAATGCCCGATGCGAACCAAAACCGGCCCCCGCGCATCAATCAATTCAGCGCCGGGTTCCAGCGCGAGATCACCCGGAGCTTCGTGATGGAAGCGGAGTATGTAGGCAACCGCGCGGCTTGGCTCGGCGGCTTCCTCGGTGGCGGCACGCTGAACCACATTCCCGCGTCGGCGTATGCACAATATGGTTTGTATCCTTATCCGGGAACCGGTCCGGCGGGCTACAACTTCGCGCCGGCAGGCGTTAGCTGCGTGCCTGGAAACGACTGCGCACGCGCCATACTCAGCCAAAACCTCAACACCACAGCAGTACAGCAGTTGCTGACTGCGGCGGGGATCCCCAACGGCGGCATTCCTTATGCCGGCTACCCCACCAACACAGCGCTGTCGGGCATCATCGGGAGAGCGTTTCCGCAGTACGGTCTCATCGGACCCAGCGGATCCCCGACCGGCAACTCCAAATACGACTCTTTGCAAATTAAGGCGACCAAGCGCTACTCACATAACCTCCAGGCCAGCGGCTTCTTCACTTGGGCCCAGGGTTTCACTCGCGCCGTCCGGCAGGACTTCTTCAACGCTGCCAGTACGCAGAACACGCTGATGGGCATCCCGCCGCGGACCTTGAACTTCAGCTTCACCTACACCACACCGAAGGCTCAGTACTTTAACGACCACGCGAAGTTTGTGAACCAGATCATCAAGGATTGGCAGCTCAGCGGCTTCGCGAATTACCAAAGCGCGGCCTTCCTGGGCATTCCGGCCACCCCCAACGCCGAATTCCTCGGCACCCAGGATATCTATAATGGCAAGCCTTTGTACTTGGACCCCAAAACCGGGCAACCAACCAACACGTCGCCTCTCAACAGCAAATACAATCCGTATACCGACGTTTTGCTGAATCCGGCTGCGTGGACGCTCTGTCCGGTCAATACCAACTGCGGAAACTCGGGGAACGACTTCCTCAAAAGCTTCCGCGGCCGGCGCAAACCGTCGGAGAACGCGAATATCGGCCGCAACTTCCGGATCAAAGAGAGCATGAACCTCCAGATCCGCGGCGAGTTCGTCAACATCTTCAACCGGGACCTGGAATATGGAAGCCCGAGCGTGACCAGCCCGCAGAACCCGATCACGAAGAATTCGCTGGGGATCATCACCAGCGGATTCGGAACGGCCCCGACCTACCTCGCCCCAGGCTCCGGCGGAGCAACGGGCCGCACGGGAACGGTGATCATGCGGTTCTCGTTCTAATCTCAAGCAATTGTAAGAATCAGCCTCGCCGCCTTCGGGCTGCGAGGCTGATTTGCTTTCTGAGGCCGCCGTTCGGCAGACGCGGACGTATTAATTTTGGTAGAGGTTTACGGCAATCGATATAAAAGTTTTCAATTGACACCATTAGCAGCTACGTAGTAGCATCACCCTATACGTTGGGTCGTGTTCGTCCTGTAACTTCCAAGTAGAAAACAAGTAGAGAGGGACATGTATAAGATGAGAGTGGTAACGCTCGCGCTGTGTTTGCTTTTTGCCGGGCTGCTCGCATTCGGGCAGGTAGGCAACGGATCGATCACCGGTATCGTAACTGACGCAGCCGGAGCCGTCATTCCAGGAGCCACCGTCCAGGCCAAGAACACGGAAACCGGCGTGGTCTTCTCCGCCACAACCTCCAGGGCCGGCGATTACACGATCACGGACTTGCCCGTCGGCAACTACTCCGTTTCAGTGACGGTTAAGGGGTTTAAGAACTATACTCATACCAACATGGCCCTGGCGGCGACGCAGGTCCTCCGCGAAGACATCCCCCTCCAGATCGGGAACGCGACGGAGTCGGTGACCGTGACCGCCGAGGCTACGCAGCTTGCCACCGAGACCGGCGAGCTGGCGCATAACGTGAACATCACGCAGTTGGATCAACTTCCCCTGCTCGGTGTCGGAACCGCGAACGCCGGTACGCAAGGCATACGGAATCCATTCAGCGCCCTCCAGGCGATTCCCGGGGTCAGCAGCTACTCCCCCGGTAATCAGTTCGTTCTAAATGGTTTGGGCGGAACGACCACGCCGGAGGCGATGCGCATCGAGGGTCAGGATGCGACCCCCCACGACCTCGGGTCCATTTATACCAACATGGCTCAGCCCAGCACGGATGCCATCCAGGAAGTGGCGTTTCAAACCAGCAACTATGCTCCCGAATACGGAACCGTGGGTGCCGTGCTCATCAACTTCAACATGAAGTCCGGCACTAACCAATATCATGGCAGCGGTTACGAATATTTCGTGAATGAGGACCTGAATGCCGGCGATCCATTCACCATCAGCGGCGGCGTGGGAAGCCTGGCTGGCGGAGATGGAGGGAAGTACCGGCCGAGAAGCCGCCGCGACAATTTCGGCGGCACTTTGGGCGGTCCCGTCTTTATCCCGAAGATCTATAACGGGCATAATAAGACCTTCTTCTTCTTCAACTATGAGCAGTACCTGGAGACGACGGTGCTCTCCTTTACCGACACCGTGCCGGCCAGCGCCTACCTGCAAGGAAATTTCTCGGCGATCTCGCCCAATGGAAATTGTAGTCTATGCGCCACTTACGGGATTCCGACCGGGGCCATCGGTGGAACCCAGGTGGACCCCATCGGCAACAAATTGTACGCCAATGAGATCTACGACCCCCTGACGCGGAACGTCGCGACATCCGGCCCCTTGGCCGGCCAAGGATATTCGTTGCCCTTCCAAAACAACTCGATTCCGGTGACCCGCTTCGATCCGGTCTCCGTGAAATTGCAATCGTTGTTCCAGACATTGGGAGCTACCGCACAGACCGCCAGTCTCACCGGCAATTACACCGGAACCGTGCCGAGCCACCGGTACTCCGTAGTTCCGTCCTTCAAGATCGATCACAATATCGACAGCAAGGATAAGGTTTCCTTCTATTATCAGGAAACCAACACGCAGAGCCAGGTCTCCACTCCCAACGGCAATGCGGATGGCCTGCCGTTGGAGATCGGCGCGTACCGGGGCACGTTCGTTCCTACCTATATTTATCGATTGAACTACGACCGCACTCTGACGCCGACCTTGCTCCTGCATATTGGCGCGGGCTATTACTACAACACCTTCAGCGATCATGCGTCGTATTTGAACTTCAACCCTTCAAGTCTTGGACTCACTGGCTTCATCCAAGACCGCCAGTTCCCTTCGTTCACCGGGCTTTCCAGCACCGCCTACGGAGGCATGCAGAATGTCGGAACCCTCGGTCAGATCCAGAGCTTGACCCGTGAGTCGAAGCCCAGCTTTAACGTCAATATTACGAAGGTGCGCGGCACCCACACCTTCAAAGCCGGCGCCGAGGTTTACTATCAGGGAATCTTCCACCATCCGTACTCAGGAGTTAGTTTCGCGACGGGTACCGGCCCGACCTCGGAGCCGTTCACTCCAGCGAATAGTCTGGGCGGATTCAGCCAAGGCTTCGGCTATGCCAGCTTCTTGCTGGGCGACTATAACAGCATCACGCAGACGCCGATTGAGGCCTATCGGATCGGCTATGCTCAATATTCTACGTACGTTCAAGACTCCTGGAAGGTAACCCGCAGACTCACCGTGGATTACGGCGCGCGGTGGGATCTGGCTACCCCGGAAAAAGAGACCTACGGGCGTTTGGGCCAATTGGATGCAACTGGCATCAATACGAACGCTGGCGGCCATCCCGGGAACGTCCAGTACGCCAGCACCTGCGGGTGCAACTTCTATAAGTCTTCCTACCCTTATGCGATCGGCCCGCGCATTGGCATAGCCTATCAGATCAATCCCAAAACGGTGTTCCGCGCCGGATGGGGATTGGTTTACGACTTCGTGTTTGCATCCCCAGGGGCTGCGGTCGGAACCAACGGAGTCTATCCCGTGGCCGCCAACAGTCCAGGGTATGTGCCTGTGGCAGATCAATTCGTGAACATTGAGACTCCCGGCGCCATCGTGCAGCCCACGTGGCCGGTTACGAACCCGAACATCTACCCCAATGTCGGCACTACCTCTCCCGCGCCGACCGTGCCCGATGCAAACGAGAACCGTCCGCCCCGCATCAACCAATTCAGCGCGGGCATCCAGCGGGAAATCACCCGGAATTTCGTGATGGAAGCCAGCTATGTGGCTAACCGGGCCGCTTGGGTCCAGCAGGCCGGCGGACCTCTGGGCGAACTGAGCCAGCTCTCGCCGTCGCTCTACGCTTCTTACGGCTTGTTTCCGTATCCCGGAACCGGCCCCTGCGCTACCGCCGGCGGAGTTTGCGCCAGCTCGACCTACAACAACAACAACGATCGCGTCCTGCTGGCCGACCCGATCAGCAGCTCGGCGGTAATCCAGGCCATGTCGGCGAGGGGCATCACCAACCTGCTCCCCTATAGCGGGTTCCCGACGAGTAGCACTTTGCAAGCTTCGTTGTACCCGTTCCCGCAGTTCGGAGCCCTGGGTATCACCGGATCACCGACCGGAGATTCGAAGTACGACTCTTTACAGATGAAGGCAACCAAGCGCTTCTCGCACGGCTTACAGGCCGGCGGAACATTCACGTGGGCGCAGGGCTTCACCCGCGCCAGCCGCCAGGACTTCTTTAACCCGGCAAGCGCCAGGTGGGCACTCCAGCAGATTCCTCCACGCGATCTGAATTTCAACTTCGTCTATACGGTACCGAAGGCTAAGTTTCTGCCGAAGTTCGCGAACCTGATTACGAAGGATTGGCAGCTCGGCGGGTACGCGAATTATCAGAGCGGCGCGTTCCTGACGCCTCCCACAAGCCCGACGGCTAATTTCCTGACCAGCGAGGACGTGCTGGTGCCGGGTCAACCCTTGTACAACGTGAATATCAACAATATTCACGGCTACAACCCGTACTACCAACAAGTGTTGAATCCGAACGCGTGGACTCCTTGCCCCACCAATGCGACGTGCATGGCGGCGGGAAATTACCTCAAGAACTTCCGCGCCCCACGCACTCCGGAAGAGAATGCAAACATCGGCCGCAACTTCCGCATCAAGGAGAGAATGAACCTCCAGATCCGCGGCGAGTTCGTCAACATCTTCAATCGCACTCTGATGCCGGCCCCGATCACGACGAATCCGCAGAATGCTCCGGCCAAGAACGCTCTGGGAATCTATACCAGCGGCTATGGCATCATCAACACGTACCTGACGCCGAACACCGCGTACGCGCTGCCGAGTCAGAACGCGGCGTTTTATCTTCAGCCCCGAACCGGGACGATCATCGCGCGGTTCAGCTTCTAGACGGACGGCCGCAGCAAGAGCGTTCCTCTCCTGGGAACGGAGCGTAGCAGTTTCAAGGAATCAGCCTCGCGCGCCCTCGGGCAGCGAGGCTGATTCGTTTCCGGGGCCGTTGCGGTTCTAAGGTAACAGCCCGCAAAATGGAGCTTGGGCCGGGGCCTCGGGCGGAGTCGTTCTTTGGGTATTCAAGGCCGCGACGGCCTTTTGCGGGCTGGCGGGCGCAGGCGGAGCAGTTTGTGCTCTTCTAGCGCTCCATTGCCGGCGCGGCTCCTGGATGACGGAGGAGAGAAGCTTCACCGAGTCAGCGTTGCCGCCCTCGGGTCGCGAGGCTGATTTGCTCTGGGTCCGCGGCGGTTCCTAGTTAAGTGACAGCCGCAAAATGGAGCTTGGGCCGCCGGCTCGGGCGGAGTCGTTCTTTGGGTATTCAAGGCTGCGACGGCCTTTTGCGGGCTGGCGGGGGCAGGCGGAGCACGGTGCGCTCCTCTACCGCTCCATTGCCGGCGCGGCTCCTGGATGACGGAGGAGAAAAGCTTCACCGAGTCAGCGTTGCCGCTCTCGGGTCGCGAGGCTGATTTGCTCTGGGTCCGGGTGCGGCGGGTCCTAGTTTAAGTGACAGCCGCAAAAAGGAGCCTGGTTGCAGCCACGAGCGGAGTTGTTCCTTTTGGGAACTGAGGGCCGTCCGGCCCTTTGCGGGCTTGTAAGGACTGGCCGAGGAAGGCTGCGTTCCTCGACTGCGCCATTACTGCGGCGGCGATGACGGAGGAGAGAAACTTCACCGAGTCAGCGTTGGGCTCTCGGGTCGCGAGGCTGGCCGGACGTTGAGTCGTGCCGAGGCGCCGTGCCCGGGAGGACAAACCTAGAAGCTAATGTCTCAGCGTTAACTCAGCGTGGCCACTTTGTGTCACATGGAGGATTTTGCTGTTCTCTCCATAGCCGGCATGATCGAAGCGAAAGGTGACATCGCGATTCATGAGCTCCGTCTCACTCCATCGAACAGTTCCGTCGCTTCTCGTGTAACAGACGATGCGTCCATCCGCGCTCACCTTCACGCCGGGTATGCCGTGTCCGTCTGCATCCACCACGTGAATCTGAAACGGCGCGCTGACCTTGGCGGCGAGCGGGGAATTATGGGTCAGAAGGGGCAACAAGAACAGCGCCGGAAGCGCGAAGGCGAGCTTAAACTTCATGGCGGTTTACTCCCACTGGCGAGTGTATCAGAACCCGCCGCGTTTCACCCGGTGAGCCGCAGGCTTTCCGCGGTGCGACTGGATCGACCGGACGCGCGAAGCCCGCGCGGCTTTGGCGCGAGACTGGGCCACCACCTCGCTGGTCGACGCGTTCCCGTACGGAATCTGGATCTGGTTCACGTCGGCGGCATCCGTAGCGAACTCGATGTAGACGTTGTCGCCTACGGCGAGCCCGCTGGTGGGGACCTGGACGTTGATTTGGTACAACCCGGCCAGTCCCGGCGCGAGCCCAGCGAACTGAATGGTACCGGGGTTGCCAACCGACCCTTCAGGCCCATAATCGTTAAAGTAAACCGCAAGGTACCCTGCGCCATATATATCCGCCTGGCTCAGAGGGGCTGTCGATGGGCCGAGAGCCCCATCCGTAATTGCCGGCGTGACCGTGCCAAGGCCGGTCATGTACAGCGAAATATATTCGCCAGGTTGGGCCGGATTGCCGGCCGTGATTTCCGCATACGTCGCCGCGTGGAGGGCTGCGGCAAGCCCGATCCCGTCCTGCCCCTGCGAAAACGAGCCGGGAGCCGCATCGGTCAGGTACATCTGCACGACGTTCGAAGGGACTCCATTGTTGGTCACCTGAATATTGGCCAAGCCGGTCTGGTTCGAAGCCACTTCGTAGGGCACGATCACCGCGAGCTGGTTTGGGCTCACGTAATAAATAGGACAGGGCACATTGTCGATGGTCACGGAAACACCGCCCAGAGTCGCCGGGAAATTCTGCCCGCCTTGCTGCGTCATCGTCACCGAGGAGAGACCGCTGCCGAACAACGTGATTAACTCGCCCGGAGCGAGACTCGCGGTAATGGGCTGGTAACTGGCTGCGTTCACTACTCCGATGGGGTTCAGATAGACGCCCGGCCCGGAGAACGACGCCGCATGCATCCCCACGATCAGAGAGAAATATCCGTTGGTCCCGATGGCCACAAAAGCGTTGCCCCCATCGCCAAAGATGTAGTCGTACCCAAGGAAGTCTCCGGCTGTCGAGCTGGTTCCATCCGAGTTCAGTTCGATCTGATCGTCGCTGCCGTAGTCGATAGAAAGCCCTCCCGGCGAATTCACGCGCTGATGCACGATTCCGTCTCCCGCGCTGTCGCCCGAGTTGCTGGTCCCTCCATAATATGAGTCGGTTCCGAAGACTCCGGAGAAATCTTCCAAAGCCGAGGTGAAATACAGGCCGCCGCTGACGCTGTTTGTCGCAGCAGCCGTCAACGCCTTGACGCCAAAGAAAATATCGTAGCCGTTGGCGTTCCATCCGAGGATGAAGTTGCCGTCGGCGGACTGGAAGATTGTTTTGGAACCCGTGAAAAGCGCGTTGGCGGAACTGACCCCTGCCGGCAGAGGAACTGTCAGCGTTGCGCTTCCATCGCTGTTGAAGTTATATGATGCGCCCGAAATCGACTGGGTCAAGGAGGGATTGCTCTGGTTGGCAGCCTGCCCGCTGAGGGTGATGACGCCGAATTTCCCTTGGCCATTCGGAGTCAGCTCAAAGAGTGCATTCTTCGTGCGGGTGGGGTCGGCGTTGGTGAAGTCCAGTAAACCTGTCTGGTAAGGCGTGGTGAAGCTGGCATTCGAGGGGTTCGATCCGGCCGGAATCGCGACGAAAATATCGTTCATGATCACGTCTTCTTCCTCGGATTCGGTGGAGCTGCCGGTGTAGACTCCCTGCGAGACGGCTCCATACATGTAAGTATTCGGGTCCGTTGGGCTTAGCGGATTGGCGACATAGCCGGCTCCGTTGCCGCCGATTGCGTACGTCCCCGTCACGTTCAGGGCCTGGGGCGAACCGACGGTGTTGTCCAGCGAAGTCGCGGCGACGGTATAATTCCCTGCACCGTCGAACGTAATGGTGCCGTAGGTTGCGGCAATCTCAGCCGGATCGAAATCCTGGTCGACGTTCAGGACGGCCACGTGCCGGAAGTGGTAACTGCCTTTGAGGAGACCGTTCCCGCTGGTGTCCTGGGTCTGGCCCATGGCAAGCGCGAGCCCGAAAACCGCCATCGCTGCTACGCTCCAGAAACGGCACAACAGAGCCTGTCGCGGCCGGACTTCCGCTGGTTTCTCGTGCTGAGAAGGGCCGCTCCGGCCCTGTGCTATGTCCCAGAAACGGCACAACGGAGCCTGTCGCGGCCGGACTTCCGCTGGTTCCTCGTGCTCAGCGGGGCCGCTCCGGCCCTGTGCTACGTTCCAGAAACGGCACAACGGAGCCTGTCGCGGCCGGACTTCCGCTGGTTTCTCGTGCTCAGCGGGGCCGCTCCGGCCCTGTGCTACGTCCCAGAAGCGGCACAACGGAGCCTGTCGCGGCCGGACTTCCGCTGGTTTCTCGTACTGAGAAGGGCCGCTCCGGCCCTGTGCTACGCTCCAGAAACGGCACAACGGAGTCTGTCGCGGCCGGACTTCCGCTGGTTTCTCGTGCTGAGCGGGGCCGCTCCGGCCCTGTGCCGCTGGAAATAAAGATTTAATTTGTCTCACGAACATATCCACTTGCCGCGGAAAAATGAGTCACGTAACCTGAGATGCGCAGACGGGCAACTTACGTTCCGTCTAATGAGCTTTCGAGCACAGTTTGTCTTTTGGTACTCGTTGATCCCGTTTCGACCGTCAATCCTAGCATAGTGCTTCCGCGTTCCGCTTAGCGAAGACGCTTCGTGTACTATCATTAACGAGACCTCATGTTTCAAAAACGCCCGATTTTTAAAAACCGCAAAACGTATATTTTTTCGTCCGCGATGGCGCTGCTGATCGGAACCTCGGTCGCACTGAGGTCGCAAACCGCGTCGCAAACCAATGGGACGCGGGCTCGAACTCTGATCCACGGGAAAGTGGATGAGAGCAAACTGGTGACGCTCGCTGGGAACACCCGTCCCGAGGCCACGGCGGAGAACGATCTGGGAGCGGTCTCCGACGATCTGACTCTGGATCACATGATGCTGCAGCTAAAGCGCTCCCCGCAACAGGAACAGGCAGTGGAGCAGCTTGTAGCCGAGCTTCACAATCCGCAGTCGCCCAGCTTCCATAAATGGCTGACGGCCAGCGACTTCGGTAAGAATTATGGACTGGCGGAGTCGGATGTCAAAGCCGTGACAAGTTGGCTGGAAGCGCAAGGCTTTGTAGTCAACTCCGTGTACCCGAATGGCATGCTGATCGACTTTTCAGGGAATGCCGGCCAGGTGCGGCGCGGATTCCACACCACTATTCATCATCTGAGCGTGGATGGCGTTCAGCACATTGCCAATTTCAGCGACCCGCAGATTCCGGAAGCTCTGGGGCCTGCCGTGGCGGGTGTTGTTTCCCTGCACGATTTCATGCCGCATAAGATGAGCCGTGCGCAGTACACATTTTCTTCCAACCGGCAGACAGTGCAGGCCCTGGTTCCCGCGGATCTGGCGACGATCTATGACTTCAATCCATTGTTCGCGAAAGGGACTACCGGCTCCGGCCAAACGATCGCGGTTCTGGAAGACACCGATTTGTACCAGAGGTCCGACTGGGTCACTTTTCGAAGCACTCTGGGCCTATCGCAATACACCACGGGAACACTGACTGCGCAGCATCCAGCGTCAAGCGGGATTAACAATTGCTCCCCGCCGGGAGTGAATGGCGACGATAGTGAAGCGGCCTTGGACGCGGAATGGGCCAGCGCGGCTGCGCCGGGTGCGGCCATTGTTGTCGCGGCTTGCGCCGATACGGCGACGTTCGGCGGGTTTATCGCCATGCAGAACCTGGTGAATGGGAGCAACCCTCCGGCGATCGTGAGCTTGAGCTACGGCATGTGTGAGGTAGAAAACGGCGTGTCCTCGAACGCATCCATCAACGCGCTGTATCAGCAGGCGGTTGCCGAAGGCATTTCGGTGTTCGTTTCGGCGGGAGACGAAGGCGCGGCTAGCTGCGACTCGGGCGCGAGCACCGCGCTGCACGGTATCACCGTAAGTAGCTGGGCTTCCACGCCTTACAACGTGGCCGTGGGCGGAACGGACTTCTCCGATGTTCTGAATGGCGCCACAGGCAAATACTGGAATTTAACCACAAGCACCGCGGCAACGTACTACGGGTCGGCGCTATCGTACATCCCTGAAATTCCGTGGAACTCCTCGTGTGCAGGAGCACTATTCGCCAACTATATGGGGTATTCGACGGCCTACGGTTCGGGTGGCTTTTGCAGCAGCGTCAGCGGCCAGGCGCAGGCTAATCTCAACGTGGAGGCTGCCAGCGGAGGGCCCAGCAACTGCGCCACGGGAGCGCCGTCAATTGCCGGAGTCGCCAGCGGAAGCTGCGCGGGATACGCCAAGCCCTCCTGGCAGGCCGGACTCTCAGGCATCCCGAGCGATGGGGTGCGCGACATCCCTGATGTCTCCATGTTTGCCGCGGTTAACTCGTTCACGAATCACTTTGCCATCGTGTGCTATTCCGATGAGGAAAATGGCGGAACACCGTGCACCGGGGCTCCCAGTAATTGGATTGGATTCGGCGGCACGTCCCTGGCTACGCCGATTATGGCCGGGATTCAGGCGCTGGTGAATCAGAGCGCCGGAGGGAAGCAGGGGAATCCGAATCCCGTGTACTATGCATTGGCTGCAAAAGTGCCGAGCGTATTCCACACGATCACCCAGGGCGACATCGATGTGGATTGCGCTGGACCTTACAACTGCTACGGCATTCTCGGAACGGTCGACTATGGCCGGAACGGGCGCATCTTCGGGACCACCTGGGGCGGCGCGCTTTCCGCTTCGAATAGTACTTTCTCGTCGGCCTATGCTGCCGGCGGGTCGTACAGCCTGGCGACCGGAATCGGCAGCGTGGACGCTTTTAACCTGGTGACGAACTGGAGCAAGGGCCAGCAGTAGACTTCGACGGGGAGGTCCTGGGCGCGTTTTAGTACCATTCGCTTAAACCATTGTGTTCAAAGGATCGGTACCAAGCCTCCATGGTGGAGATTGGGCTCGGGACCGTATTGTGTGATTGACAGCCATGATCACACAGCCCAGTTTTCAGACGCTCCGAACCGAAGTTGCGCGCCCTGTTTCGCGGGATCTGCCCCCAGCCCGCATCGCGTGCACACGCCGTTCCTGCGTTCCCCAATTAGTAGCCGCAGCAGCGGAGGCCTCACCGGACGCAGTCGCATTGTCGTTTGGCGGCCGGAACCTGACGTATACCGAACTGGATGCGCGAGCCAGCCATCTGGGGGCCTATCTTCGCTCCCTGGGTGCCGGAGCCGATGCGCCGGTCGCGATTTGCCTGGAGCGGTCCTTCGATTACGTGATCGCGGCGCTGGCGGCCTGGAAAGCCGGAGCCGCCTACCTGCCCATCGACCCGAGTTGGCCCGCGGAGCGGCGGACATTTGTGGCCAAGGATGCGCAGGCCAGGGTTTTGGTCACCCGGTCATCGCAGACTTTCCATAACCCCGCGGGTGCGCGGTTCGTGGTGGATCTGGACACCGATGCCGACCAGATCGGCCGCACGCAACTCCCCATCCATCCGGTGGAGACGAGGCGCGAAAATCTCGCCTATATCATTTACACTTCCGGTTCCACGGGCCAGCCCAAGGGCGTGGAGGTAACGCACGGGAACCTGCTCAACTTAGTCTTCTGGCACCGGCGAACCTTCGGCGTCACGTCCGCGGACCGTGCCAGCCATCTGGCCGGCGTCGCTTTCGACGCGGCGGTGTGGGAGCTGTGGCCGTATCTGACCTCGGGCTCGGCGATCGCGCTGGCGGATGAATCGACGCGCGTCTCGTCCGAACTGTTGCAGTGCTGGATCTGCTGCCAGGACATCACGGTTTCGTTCGTGCCCACCACGCTGGCGGAGCCGATGCTCGCCGCGGAATGGCCGGCCAAGACCAAGCTGCGCTATCTGTTCACCGGAGCCGAGGCTTTGCACCGCCATCCTTCGCCATCGCTGCCCTTTCCGGTGGTCAACAATTACGGACCCACGGAATGCACGGTGGTGGCGACTTCGGCGATTGTTCCAGCGGAGCCGGAATCGAGCGGCGCTCCCGCGATCGGTTCCCCCATCGCCAACACGCAGATTTACATCCTCGACGAGCAGCGGCAGCCAGTCGCGCCTGGCGAGACGGGCGAGATCTACATCGGTGGAGCGAGCGTTGCGCGCGGCTATCGCAACCAGCCGGATTTGACGGCGGAGCGTTTTCTTCCTAATCCCTTCAGCCAGGCTCTGGACGCGCGCATGTATAGGACGGGCGATCTGGGATGCCTGCTCCCCAGCGGTCAAATTGCGTTTCGCGGGCGCGCCGACAACCAGGAAAAAATTCGCGGGAATCGAGTGGAGCCGGAGGAGATCACCAGTGCACTGGCTCAGCATCCCGCGATTGCCGCCTGCGCGGTGGTGGGGAAGGGAGGGCCCGAGCGCAAAGATTCCAGCGCGTCTGGTTTTGCGGGCGATTCCGCTTCCCAAGGGACAGAAAGGCGCTTGGTGGCCTACGTTGTGGCGCAGAAGGGGAGTTCACCTTCCGCGTCCGAACTTCGCGAATTCCTTTCCGCGCGGCTGCCCGAGTATATGGTTCCCTCGGCGTTCGTAAGATTGAAGGCGCTGCCGCTGAACAGCAATGGCAAGCTGGATCGCGAAGCTTTGCCGGAGCCTTCGCAACAAAATCTGCCCTCGGCCGGTGCGTTTCGTGCGGCGGAGTCTCCGGTGGAGATTCGCATCGCCGGCATTCTTGCGGATCTGCTAAAGGTGGAACGGGTCGGCCTGGACGACAATTTCTTCCTTATGGGCGGGCATTCGCTGCTGGGCACTCAGTTGATTCTGCGAATCCGCGAACGCTTCGGCGTGGACCTGACGCTGCGCCATCTCTTCGAGGCACAGACGCTTGCCAAGCTGGCCTTGAAGGTGGAAAACCTTTGGGTGGCGAAGGTCGACTCCATGTCGGAGGAGGAAGCGACGCGCTTGCTGGCTGAGATGGAGCGCGCGTAGGGGTCCCGGCGCGGACATGTCGGTGTTAATTAAACGCGCACAGCTTTGAGAGCTGCCAGCACACGAGCGTCCCGGAAGGGAACTCGACGGAGACGAACTCCGGTGGCATCGTAGATTGCGTTTGCGACCGCGGCGAGCATCGGCTTGCAGGCTGTCTCGCCGCCTCCGTAGGGAGGGAGATCGGGCCGCTTGGGATTCGGATCGCCGTTGATCAGGACAACGTCGATCTTGGCCGGCGCATCGGAATGTGTGAGCGTAGGATGAGAATTCCAATCCACGCTGGTGACCTTTTCGGTGTCAAACTGAACTTCCTCGTGGAGCGCGCGGCTCAAGGAGTGAAGCATGGCGCATTCCACCGTGTGACGCAGGGCCTCGGGGTTAACGATCAGTCCGCAGTCGTGCGCGCACGCCAGGCGTTTCACCCACACATGGCCGGTTTGCCGATTTACCTCGACCTCCGCAATCTCCGCGGCGATGGTCTGGCCGCGGAACGCGTAGGCAATCCCGCGTCCGGTCAGAATGTCGCCGGTGGCTAACGGTTTCGGAGAAGCGCGTTTGTCCCAGCCGTAGAGTTCCGCCACCGCCTTGAGCGCCGCAATGGACCGCGCGCGCTTGAATCCCGAGTCGTCAGTGGTGCTGGCTGTCAGGAGTTTCATGCGGAAGTCGAGCGGATCGGCCTTTGCCGCTGCCGCCAGTTCGTCGATGAACGATTCGGAGGCGAAGGTCGACTGTGGACCATTAGGATCGCGCAGGTTCCCCGTACGAAGCGGGGTCTCCCAAACCAGGGGCATGCTCACGACTTGGCTGGTCATGCGGCGATGGGGGATCGCGTACATTTCCGAAGGCGTGGCCGCGCTGCCCCCTGCGGGCCGGGCGCGTCTGCTGCCTTGGAGCTGAGCGATCAGGACGGTATCGGGCTCGTTATAGCCGAGGTGATTATAGTCGGCGGCGATGGCATTGAAATCGTACGCCACCAGGTTCCCGGCGGCGTCCAACCCTCCGCGCATTTTGACCGCGAAGGCCGGAGCCTTTGTATCCCAGGCTGTCTCTTCGTTCCGCATCCACTGAACGCGAACCGGCCGGCCGATCTCTTTGGCCAGGTAAGCCGCTTCGCAGCCAGCATCGTCCGCAGCGGTGCGTCCGAATCCTTGCGGGCCTTCCATCCAGACGACGCGCACTTTATCGCGCGGCATCCCCAGAAAAGCAGCGACTCCGGTACGCATACCGTACGACTTCATGTCATTTGAATAAATCGTCATCTGGCCATTCGACGGGTCCGCCATAGCGTGGGCGGGACTGATTGCGGTATGGCCCTGAAAGGGAATTTCGTAGTCGGCTTCGACGATTTTAGCGGCGCTTGTCATCGCCGCGTCTGGATTTCCCACCACAACCGGGTTGGATCTCGATGTGACCATTGCATCGCGCATGTACTTGAACAGGTCTTCTGAGGACGGAAAGGGCGCAGTGGCCGGCTTCTCCCAGTTCGCCTTGAGTTGTCTGGCCGCGTTGATGGCCTGCTCCTCGCGTTCGCAGACTACGGCAACATAATTCCCCTTGTTCACCACTTTGATGAATCCCGGCAGGCTTCGCACGGAAGACTCGTCGATGCTGATCAACTTCGCGCCCGCGAGCGGAGGCTTCACGTTGCGCGCATGCACCATGCCTGGCAACTTGACGTCCACGGCCCATTTGAGCGAGCCGTCCACTTTGGCGGGAATGTCGTAACGCTGGGGAGACTGGCCTGTGAATTTGAGGTCCTGGACCGGCTTGACTTGGGCCACGCCAGTGGCCGCGTTGACGTTATTTCCTGTCAGCGTGACATTGAATCGCTTTCCGCCAACCAGTTGTCCATAAGTGACTTGCTTGGACGGATCGGCCTTCGCCGTAATCACTCCTGCGCTAACGGCAAGCTGGTCGACCGGTACGCCGAGCCGCGTGGATGCCATCTCCAGCAGCACTCGGCGAGCCTCGGCGGCGGCGCGGCGCATGGGCCAAGCGTCCCTTTCCATCGCCGTCGACCCGCCGGAGCCGCCCTGGTCGACGGTGATGTCCGTGCTGCCCATGATGCAGGTGGTCTTGTCGAAGGCGATGTCGAGTTCATCGGACATCAATTGCCGGAACCCGGTCCCTGTGCCCTGGCCGCAGTCCGTCTTCCCGACATAGAAGGTCGCGGTGCCGTCCGCATGGATGACGATCCACGAATCGAGTTGTTTGTAGTCGGGATCGGGATACGGCCCGGCGGCTGTCGCGGGGGCTTGCGCGTTCGCGGAAGGGACGAGAGGGCCGGTGCCTGCGGCGCTGAAGCTCACCACCAGCATGCCTGCGCTCTTGAGCAAGGTCCGGCGGGAGGTCGTCCCCGCTTCCAGCATTTCTTCGACCTGTTTCGGGACGTTGGTGAAGGTTCTCATGCCACCACCTCCGTTGCCGCGGCTTCATGGGAAGGCTCGTCCGCCACCATGGCTTTCGCTGCGCGTTTGATGGCAGCCTGTATCCGGTAATAGGTCATGCAGCGGCAAAGGGTGCGGTTCATCCCCTCACGAATCTGCGCATCCGTCGGATTCGGATTCTTGTCCAGCAGTGCCTTGGCGGTCATGATCTGCCCGTTCTGGCAGAATCCGCACTGCGGAACCTGTTCGTCGATCCAGGCCTGCTGCAGCGGGTGCAGCTTGCCCCCTTTGGCGAGTCCTTCGAGCGTGGTGATTTCGCCCTTCACGCTGGAGACCGGCGTAATACACGACCGGGTCGCCACGCCGCCTACAATCACCGTGCAGAGTCCGCACTGGCCGAGTCCACAACCAAAGCGCGGACCTTGCAAGCCGAGATCGTTGCGCAGGATATACAGCAGCGGAGTGGACGGGTCGACATCCACCGTGTGCATTCCGCCGTTCACGTTTAATATTACGTTGCTCATTCGCCGTTCTCCTTACGAATTGGATGGGCAGGCCGAACTGACGGTGATGATTTTACCAGATACTGACGCATTCTATGGCTGAGTACGCCGTTTCGCGAAAACCGCTCCGCTGAAAAAACCGTGGGGCAGGCGATCTTTGTCGCCTGCCATCTGGCAGGCAGCAAGAAAACTGGCGGGCGACAAGATCGCCCACCCCACAACTGCCCACATGTTTTTCATCACCAGCGTGTTCTGAGACGCGAAACGGCGTTAGGAAGAATGGTCGTGGATGATCTTCCAGCCGGCTGCGGATCGCCGGAGGATGAGCGTGAATCGGCCAGAGGCGTCACCTCCGCCGGCGGTGGTCCGCTTCAACTCAAACTTGCCGGTCGCCAGAGCCACGCCTGGCGCAAGGATTCGGACGTCAATCTCACTGAAGCCCAGAGTCCCCATGGCATCCCGATTTGGATAGGTTCTGCGGTACCGGTCTAGAATCGCCTGGGTACCGCCTCGCGTGACTTCACGGCCGATGAAGGTTGTGTCGGGAGAGTCCTCATAAGCCGACGCGAAGGCAGCCAGGTCGCCTCGATTCCACGCCTCCTGGGAGTTCTTGAGCAGGGCGCGGATCTCGTCGGTTTGCGCAAAGAGCAGCGGGGTCCAACAGAAAAGAAATAACCAGCGCAGCATGCCGACGATTATAGTGGAACTTCCGTGATGTCATCCTTCCCGGATGGCGTTTCAGCAAAGGGAGCCTCCGGGTGTGGCTGGCCCGTGCACAGGTCGATTTCCAAATCCGCAGAGTGTTCCGGCGGTGTCGAAATCGATGGCGCGGCTGGTGCTCTCGCTTCGTATTTCACGAAAACCGCTTCCTCCGGTCGCGGCTCAGTGAGCAGACTTTTCCGAGGCGTGGTGAGGAGAAACATGTCGGCGGCTGTGGAGTGGGCGATCTCGTCGGCCGCCCGGTTTCTTGCATTCGGGCAGACGGCAGGCGACAAGATCGCCTGCCCCACTAAGGCGCATTTTCCGGTAACTTTTAGGCAACAGCTACTCGGTTGAAATGAGGGTACCCTTTGCGGGCAGCTACTTCCGATCGGGCAGCGCAAACACAAAGAGCGCATTGCCACTCGCCGGATAATTCAGTTCCGGTGCGACCACGGCAGGCACGTTGCGCGGGCTGCCTCCGCCATTGCTGGTGGTCACAGCCAGGTACTGCTTCCCGTCGACGGTGAACGTCAGCGGGAAACCTTGCACGGCCGCAGGCAGCCGGGCCTGCCACAGAATGCGGCCTGTGCCGGTGTCGAAAGCGCGGAACATACGATCCAGGTCGCCTGCGAATGCGACGCCGCCTGCCGTTGACACCACTCCGGTGAGGAAAGGCGCGCGCTGCTCGTATTTCCAGATCTCGCGCATGCTCCGCACATCGTACGCCGCCAGCTTGCCGAGATTCCCGTTGCTGCCGGGCATTTCGAAGAACCTTCGAAGGGCACCGTTGCCGCTGCCGCCGCCCGCGATTTTGTCGATCGTCTGGCCGTTCATCTCCAGGCAGCTCTGGCTCAAAGGAATGATCAGCCGGTTGCCCGGCGGATAATATGTCATCGGCGGCCAGTTCTTGCCGCCTTCGGTGGAGGGACAAGCGGTCACCCACTCGCCCACGCGTTGCTCCACGATGTCATTGCGATAGTGCGGCTCCCCCGTGACAGCGTCGATGGAATCGTACACGTTCTGGAAAACCATTTCCTTGTGGCCGAGGTATTTCCCGGTCTTGCGGTCCAGCTTCCACAGAATGCCCGCCTTGCCCGCGCTGAAGACGTAGTTCTGACCCTGATCATCCACCAACACCCGTTCGAAGACCTCGTCCAAGTCCAAAGTCTCTCCCGGTGCATAGCTGTGATACCAGGCCAATTTACCTGTATCGGCGTTGAGCGCCAAGGTGGAGTTGGCATAGAGCGTCGCGCCGTTGCCGGAACCGCGGCTCGCGCGCATCCATGGTTTGGCCTGCGCCGTTCCCCAGTAGATCAGGTTCAAATCCGGATCGTAGCTTCCGGTGATCCACTGCTCCACGCCCGCGCGGAAAACGTTCGGAAGGCCGCCCCAAGTATCGCCTCCGGGTTCGCCTTCCAGCGCCACCGTTCGAAAGCGCCAAGCTTCCTTGCCGGTCTTCGAGTCATAGGCGCCAATGAAACATTTCTCCTGGCGATATACGCCGCAGGAATCGCGGCCCAGGCCTTGGATCAGTTTGCCCTTCACCGCGAGAGGGCCGCTGGAACTGGAAAAATCGCCTTGAGAGCGATCTCCCATGGCCGTGTCCCAAACCCGTTTGCCAGTACGGGCGTCGAAGGCCATCAGGTGCGCCTCGCCGGTGGCGACGAAAAGTTTGTCATCGTAGATCGCGATGCCGCGCATTGCGGGCGCATTCGGAATGGAGCCGTAGCGATTTTCCCAGATCAGCTCGCCGGTTTTCGCATCCAGCGCCTGCAAAACCATGCCGGCGTTGTTGACGAACAGGACGCCGTTGTGAACGATGGGCGCGGGCTGGCTACCGTTGCTGGCGCCCTCTTGCATGGCCCAGCTCCAGACCAGATGCAGATCGTTGACGTTCTGCGAGGTGATCTGGTTGAGAGGGCTGTAGGAGGTGGCCTTGTAGTCGTGGCGAAGCATGAGCCAGTCGCTGGGATCAGGATTGCGCAGCATGGCGTCGGTGACGGGAACATAATTTTTGACTTCGCCCGCAACGGTAATTCCGAGGGGCGCCTGGACGGCCGGGCTCTCCTGTGCGCCCGCCTGCAAGGACGCGGCACGCTGTCCGGAGGCTATGGAGCGGATCGAGGCGCTCGACCCCGTGGTGAGCGGCCGATCGCCTGGACGCGCGCTGTTGGCATCGAGAATGAACGCCGCGAGGTTTACATAGGTCTGTTCCGAGAGCAACCCGCCCCCGCCGGGAGGCCCACCAGGAGGCATGGTGGCGCGGAGGAAACCGATTAATTCGCCCACCGTCTTGTCGCCCCATTGACTCATGAAATTCGCCCCAGCCAGTTGCGGTCCTTCGCGTCCGGAAAGATCCGGCGCGTGGCAGGCCGCGCAGTTGGTTTGATACGCGGTACGTCCCGCCGCGGCTTGCTCGGCGGTATATGGGCCCGTTGCCGGTTGAGCGAGGAGCATCACGACTCCACACGCGGCCGTTGCCGCCCCAAGCATGATTCGAATCTTCACGGTCTATGCCCCCGTCGCGTAGGTTACAACAGATAGGCGTGGAACGTCTCGCGAAATCACTCAAATGCAATCATTCCACGAGCGGGCTCCCCAGGAATAGGGTGTATCATTCGAAGGGAGCGCCTTGAACCTGGGTTCATGGCGTGCCCGCCACGCTGCTCCTCGGGCCGCCACCGCTGCACTAAGAAATTCGTATGCCCGGTCTTGTTATGAAACTAGACCGGGAAGGAGAATGCTAAAGATGAAATACAAACCTATGTTGTTTTTGATTCTGGTACTGGCTGCTCTCTTCGGAGCGAACGCTTTTGCCGTTGGAGTTCAATTTTCCGTGAACGTCGCGCCGCCGCCGATCGCTGTTTTCGATCAGCCTCCGTGTCCTGGCGACGGGTACATTTGGACGCCTGGCTACTACCAATACGGTGATTATGGATATTACTGGGTGCCGGGACAATGGGTGCTTCCGCCCAGCCCAGGGCTGCTCTGGACGCCGGGTTATTGGGGATTTGCTGGGGGACGATACGTTTGGAACGCGGGGTATTGGGGCCAGCAGGTAGGCTTCTATGGAGGCATCAATTACGGCAACGGCTATTTCGGCTCAGGCTTCACCGGCGGGCGTTGGGAGGGCGGAGTTTTCCGTCATAACACGGTTATTTCAAATGTTGACCCCAAAACCGTCCACAATACCTACGAAGATCGCACCGTGGTGCACCCCGTCACCGCTCCCAATCATGCGTTCAACGGCAAGGGCGGAATTGCGGCCAAACCGTCGCCTACGGAAGTGCAGGCTGGCAAGGCGCCTCATCAAGGCCCCACACCGGTGCAAGTCTCGCACGCCCAAGATGCACACAACAGCCATTTGGCCGCGCACGGCGCAGCGCCGCACAAATAGACCAACGGGGAAGCGGCGGTGCGTCCAGGGTGAAGACTCCTGCCGCTAACCCGAAGGGGACAAGCGCAAGCTCAGTCCCACTCCGTTAGATGCTGCGGAGGCATATCCGTCGCAATGCCTTGTCGGCGCTACTCCGGCTAGCCGTCCACCGGAGCTTTGCGGGCTATTACGGCGTTCTCATGGGAACTTTCGAGCCTGGTGTTCGTAATGGCCTCCGCCGCAGATTCGCAAGGAACAGCCCCCAAAACGGAGCCTGGATCGGACACGCGCGAGCACTGAAGCTGCGGGCCTCTTTTAGGGGGTCCGCTGGGTGTGCTGATTCCCCTGCGGCGCGGGATCTCTCATGGTGATGCGCCGAATCTCGCGCCTGTCCGCGAGTCCAGTGGGCTTCGCCCAGAACCGCAGAAGAGAGAACTTGGCCCGTCCCGGCACCGGCTCTCCGCACATGTAGCAGTGCAGGTCTGCCTTGGTGATGATGCCGCTGCAAGAATTACATCGCGCCATGGACCAATTAGAGATCTTTCGTCCTACCGTGTCCATGGAGCGCGTGTACCGTTGTGATGCTGGCACGTTTGTTTCCTGGGCTGAGTGTTTTGCCCGAGGACTTCGGCGTGGGTGGCTCTAAGGTCTCAGATTTCCTGCGAGTCTCGACCTAGGTGTGGCAACTAAGTAAGATAGCCTTGACAACCTGAGGATCTGGATGTAGCCTACCCTTGCGAGCAATCCCCGTCCGCTTGCCAAGGTGGAGGTTCAGCGATGCCTTGCGAGAAGTGGTACAAACTCTTGGAGCGCTACCGCCGCTCCGTCAAGATATACAGCAGAGCCGTTGACGGCTTGAGCGGGTCGGACTTCAATACTGCATGGCAGTCGGCGGAGGCTGCCCTGAAGAACAGCGGCGTGGCGCGAGCCATGTTATTGGGCCATGAACATGAGCATGCGTGTGACAGCGGCGACTGGGACACGCAGGAGATGGTGCTCGGGGATCAGGGGCAATCCGGCGGCTAGAACCATTCGCTGCGATATGCGACCCACCAGCTCACCAAGCCGATGGGAATCGCGGAAACAAGGGCCCACCACATCGGCAGAACGAAATCGGCCGCCAGGCAGAGGATCGTGAACGTCAACCAGAAGATTTTTCGTTCCATGGCCCGGCCCTTCAACTTTCCTTCCTGCCGAACGCGTTTCGTTAGACGGGCGGGGCCTGCCCAAGCGCACGGACTAAAAACTGAAGCGGCGATTCAGCGGGCTTGCCGGAGAGTCGCGCTACGTCGCCGGTGACCAGATCGAAAGCGCCTGTGCGCAAAGCCGCCTGGAAACCAACAATGACGCTGGCGACGGCCGGCGGGAGCCCGGCTGCTTCCAGGCCCGCACGCTGTTCCGCTTCCGAGATCGCCAGGAATGCGATTGGTTTGCCAACAGCTTTCTCAATGAGTTGCGCAATCTCCAGCTGGGTGACCGATACCGGGCCAGTTGCATGATACGTGATCCCGATGTGACCGGTAGTGCATAGAATGCCTGCCGCGGCGGCAGCGATGTCGTCACGGGTGACATATGCGGCTGGAGCGCCGGGAACCGCAGTGTACGAACCCGACGCAGCCGCCCGTTTGGCTGCGTCCAGCAGAGTGTCGGCGTAAACGGACATGCGAAGAATTGTCCAACCAACGCCGGAGGCGATCAGTGCCTGTTCGGTGGCGAAATGAGAATCAAAGAGACTGTTGTTTGGGTCGGGTCTGGGGCTCACCGTAGAAATGTAGATGACGTGTTGAACCCCGCTTCCTGCCGCAGCTTCAATCGCGGCCTGGTGCTGCCGGATGCGAACGCCCGGCTGCAACTCGGTAGTGGGGATAATGACGAGCCGCTCGATATCCTGAAAGGCCGCGGGTAGCGCCGCAGCTTGACTGAAATCTCCGGCACGAACGTCGATCCCCCGCTGGGAGAACGGCTGCAGCTTCGCGGGGTTCCGCGTAATCGCGACGATGTTCGCGGCAGAAGTTCGTGCAAGCGCGTGCCGCAGGAGCGCCGTTCCCATTTGTCCGCCGGCGCCGGTGATTCCAATTTTCATGAAGTTGCTCCGCCCGCCCTATCTTAACGGAAGTGTCACCGCGCAGGCTGCCAGAGCATGATGTAGCCGCCCACATCAGGATCGCGAATCAGCGCGGCACGCCCATTGTGGTAATCGAGAATTCCGCCTTCGGAGACCGTGATCGCACCGTGTTGCTGGGCTCTTGCGTAAGCGGTTTCGATGTTGCTGACCTCGAAGCCCGCATAGTTGGCGTTGATGTCCTGAAACTTGATCGGCGGAGGAGTCTTGCCGTCATTCACGGCAAAATAGCCCAGTTCAATGCGCAGGTTGCCGGCGGCCGCCGCCTGTGGGAACCAGCCGTTGAGCATAACCTGAGCTCCAGCGGGACGGCCTTCGACGGCCGGATAGTCGCCGCCCAGGACCTTCCCGTAGAAATCCACGGCTTTGCGGGGATCGATGATGTTCGTAGCGTAGTGATTGAAGCCGGCCTGTTTGCCAAAGCGGTCGATGTTCGCGCTTGTAGCGGATGAATTGGAAACCGTGGGCGCGGCGGGCGGATCCCCGGGCTTCCGAATCGGTTTTCCGAAATATTCAACAGTGAGCCCGTCGGGATCCTGGATAAAGGCGAAGCGGCGGAATCCCTCCTGGCGGCGCGGGTTGGGAAGACCTTGGACTTCAGGCATCACCAGCATGTTCAGTGCATCAAGCTTGTCCAGTAACGCGCTCACGCTGCCATCAACCGTCAGGTCAATATGGCTGGCCAACAGATTCCAGGAAGTGAGCTTGTTCCAGTTCTGGCGTTCGATGCCGCGGTATTGGCGGAGCACAAGGGTGAAGGGGACATCGGAGACGGAACTTTGAACCTTCATGGTTGCCGTCCGCGATTCCGCCCCCGGTGTGCCTCCCAGCTTGTTCAGTTCTTGGTCAACCGTCCAAGCGCCCGGCCCCTCCGCCACTTTAAAGTCGATGGCCTCGAAGAATTTTATGGACCGTTCCAGGTCGGAAACCTGGTGACCGACGAAAGCCAGCCCGAGCACATCGGAAGGGCGATCCGATGCTTGCGCGAATAGCGATGGCGTTGCCAGGGCGAGGCCGAGGATGAAAATGCCCAGCCCTGTGGGCGCAGTCGAGAAGGATGTTTGGGGATGTTCCATCTTAAGGCGAGTATATTTTATCTCTAACGAAACCGTGCCCAGTCATGGTCTAAGATATTTATAGTTGACGTCAGATTTTTATAGTGGTAGCATGCTCGCAGATGGTTTCGCGCTCCGATACTTCTCATCCCGATCATCCGATGCCCACAGCCGCGGAAGCCGATATTCTGGCTGTCCTCTGGCGTCTGGGGCCGGCCACCGTGCGGGAGGTGCATGATGCCCTGGAGAAGGACTGCGGCTACAACACCACTCTTACTCAGATGCGGCTGATGACGGAGAAGGGCCTGCTGGTCCGTAGCGAGCGCTTCCGGTCGCACGTCTACGAACCCGCGGCGCCAAAGAGCCAGATGCAGACGCGGATTGCCGGGGAGCTTCTGAGGCGGATTTTTGGAGGCTCGTCCAAAGGATTGATCCTGAGCGCACTTGGCGCTCAACCTACGACTCCCGAGGAGCGGAAGGAAATTCGCCGGATGCTCGATGAACTCGACGGAAAAAAGAGGAGGGCCAAATGAACGCAATTCAGATCCTCGGCACACAGCCGTGGGCGGAGCGCCTGGGCCTGACGCTGCTTCATTTTCTGTGGGAAGGCGCCATCATCGCGATAATCTATGCTGCTGCACGAAAGTGGGGCTCGCGCATCTCAGGACCGAACGGCCGCTACCTTCTCGCTTGTGCGGGCCTAACGGCAATGGCCATCGCGCCGGTGGCGACCTGGATGGCGCTGCGAAGTCCGTCGCCGGAAGCTGTAGCCGCCACCTTCACCGCACCCATGTCCGCCACCCCTCGAATGGACACGGCTGGATTCATCTCTCTGTCGCTTCCGAGTGGTGCGGATCCCGCCACGCCAGAGCCCTTTCTGCCCTGGGTAGTCGCGATCTGGTTTGCCGGCGCGACGGCTTGCTCGCTGCGCCTGCTCGGTGGCTGGATGCTCGCGGAACGTCTTCGGTCCAAGATGGTGCGGGCCGCCTCACCCGACTGGCAGCGGACCCTCAATCGGCTCAAAGGCCGCGTCTCAGTCTCGCGGCCGGTTCGTTTGCTCGTGTCGGGAGCGCTGCATGCACCGGCCGCCATGGGATGGCTGCGGCCGGTTGTGCTTGTACCTGTAGGAGCCCTGGCCGGGCTGTCGGCGGCACAGATGGAAGCCCTTCTGCTTCACGAACTGGCGCACATCCGCCGCCACGACTATCTGGTGAACATATTGCAGAGCGCCGTCGAGGCTGTCTTCTTTTACCATCCCGCGGTCTGGTGGATCTCCAGTCACATGCGCACCGAGCGCGAACTCTGTTGCGACGACATTGCCGTCTCGGTGACCGGCGACGCGGTCCTCTATGCCCGTGCCTTGGCCGAGGTCGATTCGGCGCCCTGGATCCGGTCTACGGTCATGGCCGCGAATGGCGGCTCGCTGTCCGCCCGCATTGCCAGGCTGTTGGGGCAGCCGTCCACCAGCCGCCGCACCTCGGGATCGGGAACCGCGACCGCGCTGATCCTGCTGGTAATTGGGGCGCTGGCGGTAGTTGCACAAACCACCGTTCGGCCGCAGTTCGAGGTCGCCTCCGTCAAGCCGTTTTTTAGCGGGAGTGTCCAGTACGTGCGCCCGCTTCCGGGCCGTCTTGCTGCCGATGCGTCTCTGCAGATCCTGATGCAGTATGCGTACGGTGTCCAGTCCTTCCAGATTGTGGGCGCCTCTGGATGGATGCAATCCGATCGCTACCAGATCGAAGCCAAGGCCGATGGCAATACCGATCGGGACCGAATGTTTCTGATGCTGCAGTCGCTGATCGAGAACCGTTTCCAACTGACGACACACCGGGATACCAGAGATCTGCCGGTTTATGCGCTTGTCGCCGCCAGAGGCGGGCTCAAACTGGCGCCTCCCAAAGGTGGCGGCTGCGTCGACTCTGCCGCGGACGCGCCGGGCGAATGGGCCGGAGGGAGAATGGCAGCGCCTGGAGAAGCTCCATCGGGGCAAGCGCGATGCGGCTCGATCGACCTCACTTTGGGGGCCACTGGCGCGCGGATGCAAGGTGGAAAGATCGCCATGCCGGAGCTGGTCCGAAGGCTCTCACTGATGCTCGACCGGAGCGTGATCGACAAGACTGGATTCACGGGACAGTTCGACCTGCAACTGGATTTCGTGCCGGATGACACGACTCCGGCGATGCCGCCCCCGCCGCCCGATTCCGGCATAGCCGGTTCATCCATTTCGGGGGCGCTCCGGCAGCAACTTGGGTTGCAGCTCGAATCCACGAAGGGTCCGGTCGAAGTCATTGTCGTCGATCACGCTGAGCGGCCATCTGCGAATTAAGAAGCGCGGCTCCCCGCCGCTGTTAAACTGATAGAGTTTGCTGCACGTCCAGAACGTTTCCAAGATGTACCGTTTGTACCGCCGCCCGGTGGACCGCATCACTGAGCTGCTGCCCTTCGTCAAGCACACCCCTCCCTCCGAGTTCTGGGCCCTCCGCGATGTGAACCTCACGGTCGAGCCAGGCGAGGTCCTGGGCGTCGTCGGCCCCAACGGCTCCGGCAAAAGCACCCTGCTTCAGATTGTGAGCGGCATTCTCTCTCCCACCCGGGGCCGAGTCATCGCGCGAGGCCGCATTGCCGCCCTGCTGGAGCTCGGCGCCGGCTTCAATCCCGAATTCAGCGGGCGCGAGAACGTTTTCCTCAATGGCGAAATCCTGGGCATTTCGCGCCGCGAAATGGAGCGCGTTTTCCCCGCCATCGAGAAATTCGCCGAGATCGGCGCGTTCATGGATCGTCCCGTCAAGGAATATTCCAGCGGCATGTATGTGCGGCTCGCCTTCTCCACCGCGATTCACGTCGATCCCGAAATCCTGATTGTCGATGAGGCGCTGGCCGTTGGCGACGCCATCTTCGCCAACCGCTGTATCAAGAAGTTCGAAGACCTCAGAGCCCGCAACGTCACGGTGCTGTTCGTGTCCCACGATCTCGGCCTGGTCAAGCGCCTCTCGGATCGCGCCGCTTTGATGCTGGACGGACGCGTGGCCGCCTACGGCGCACCCAGCGAAGTAGTGAACCGTTATGTCGGGCTGGTGCTGGAGCGGCAGGGGCATGGAGAAAAACTCGAATCCACCCCCGGCGGAACCTTCCGTCATGGCGACGGCGCCAGCCGCGTTCTGGAAGTCGATTTGCGCGACGCCCGCGGCGTCTCCACGCGCAGCCTGGAACCGGGATCGCCCGTTACCATCCACGTGCGTGCCCGGGCGGCGAAGGATCTTGAGAATCCAGTGGTGGGATTGCTGATCCGCAACCGGCTGGGCATCGACGTGTTCGGCACCAACACGCGCATCGAAGGCGTCGATCTGGGCGCAGTCACGGCGGGTGAAACCTTCGAAGTCGACTTCACCTTCGATTGTCTGCTGACCCGCCAGGATTACACTCTCACCGTCGCCACCCAGTACATCGAAGGCTATAGCCAGGATTGGCTCGACGACGCACTTTCGTTCTCCGTGGTCGATTCGCGCGACGTAGCCGGCTTTGCGAATTTCAAGACCACCGTGACATGGAGGAGAGTAACCGCATGAGACTCGAAGAAATTCAAACCGCGCTGCGCGAGGAAGGCCTCGACGGTTGGCTTTTTTTCGATCATCACCACCGCGACCCCATCGCGTACCGGGTGCTTCAGTTCACCGCTGGCTCCATGGTGACGCGCCGCTGGTTCTACTTTATCCCGGCGCATGGCCAACCCCAGGGCCTGGTTCACAAGATTGAGTCGCAAACGCTTGCCGAACTTCCCGGCAAACACGCTCTCTACGCCGGTTGGAAGGAACTGATCGACGGCCTCCGCCGCATGATGCAGGGCGCGCACCGCATCGCCATGCAATACTCGCCGGATTGCGCCGTGCCCTATGTCGCCATGGTTGACGCCGGCACTGTGGAGCTGGTCCGCGGGCTAGGCCTCAACGTCACCAGCGCGGCCAACTTGATTCAGCTCTTTGAGGCCCGTTGGAACGCTCGACAACTGGAAACGCATCTGGAAGCCGGCCGCAGAGTGGATAAGATTCGCGCCGAAGCCTTCGCCCGCGTCTCCGATGCCGTCCGCGCCGGAACCCGCATCACCGAATGGGAGATGCAGCAGTTCATCCTGGCCCGCTTCGGCGAAGAAGGTCTGTTCACCGATCATGGCCCCGATGTCGCGGTCAACGCCAACGCTTCGAATCCGCATTACGATCCCAAGCAGGACGCATGCTCGGAGATTCGCGCAGGCGACTTGGTGCTGATGGATATGTGGGCGAAATTAAAGGACCCGCCCAATGCCGTCAATGGCGCCGTCTATTACGACATCACATGGGTGGGGCATTGCGGAACGCCGCCACCCGAAGTCGAACGCGTGTTCACCATCGTGCGCGACGCCCGCGACAAAGCCATCCGCTGCGTAATGGAGGCCGCCGAGCGCAAGCGCCCTCTACGCGGCTTCGAAGTTGACGACGCCGCACGATCGCACATTCGCGACGCGGGCTATGGAGAATACTTCTTCCACCGCACCGGCCATTCCATCGGCGTGGAAGTCCATGGCACGGGAGCCAACATGGATAACCTCGAAACCCACGACGACCGCAAGGTGATCCCGTGGACCTGCTTCTCCATCGAGCCTGGCATCTATCTGCCGAAATTCGGCATCCGCAGCGAGGTCAACGTCTTCGTCGACGAACACCGCGCCCACGTCACCGGTGAAATCCAGGAGAGCCTGCTCATCTTATAGACTCGATCGAGGCCCCGCGAAACGTCCACAGTCCATCGATCTTGTGGAAGGTAGCAATGTAGATCGCGCTTCCTAAAGAGATATCGATGAGTGCCTTATCGCCCGCTTCATTGAATCGGGGATTAGAGGCTAATTTCCAACTCCCGACGCCTAACGCCGTCGCTGCGCGACCGGCCAATACCTCAAGATCCGGATCCGTAAGCGGCGGCGGATTCGACTTGATATATTCGAGCGCTTCGGCGATTGTATTGTTCCACGGGGCAGTCCGCGGGACCTGCTCAAGGAGCTTCACGCTTCGGGCGCCTCCAGTCAATCGCAACGTCTGGATGGCCATGTTCCTCGGCCGACCCGTATCGAATTTGCCAAGCGCGCATCTCTGTAGGAACGCCCACTCCTCTTCGTTATCCGGATTGACAAGCACGGCTACCGCGGAGGATTCCCACGTCCCGAGGGGATCCTGTGGCGGAGGGGGAAGCTGAAGAATAAAATGAAGGTCCTCCGGCACGGCAATCGTGGAAAGCAGTCCGCGAGCGCCGAGAGTCACGTCCGGATCCAGAGCAAGCGTCCGCAACGCAGGCCGCAAGCGAGCCTCATACCGAAAGATTGGGTCTAAGCTTGGGCCGCCTCCCGCTAGCAGTTCCCGAAGCTCCCGCAGCAGGTCGCTGCCGTCGAGTCTGACGATCCGCTCGATCTCCTCTGCGCTAAAGGGTTTCCGCAAGACGTAGCGATCCCGGAAGCCCGACCAGTATGATTCGTAACCTTCCTTGCTGATGCTTGCCAACCGCGGCTCGCACCGCTTGGCGTTGTACGTCCCGCGAACCAGCCCGCCCTGATCCGATGCGTAACGCAAACGAACGAAGTGCTTAGGGAACACTCCCAGGATTCGCCCAACCGGGTAGCAGGTGATCTCTACCTGCACGCCCGAAATAGGCCGCTGCAAGCCATCGACTGTTTGTATCGTGAAGTCGGCCGCAGGAAGTAACGACGCGGCGGCCAAAAGAAGAAGCCAAACACTTGCGAGGCGCACCAGGGAATCCTCCCCTTTAGGCTAGCTCGCCTTCAACAGCACTGCGGTGATATTGTCAGGACCGCCCCGATCCCGAGCTGCCGCAATCAGGGCGTTACATTTGGCCTCGAGCGAGCCGTTCCCGGCCAAAACATTCCGCAATTCTTCTTCCTGAGCCACGCCATGCAGACCATCGCTGCACAACATCACCAGCATGCCGGGCGTGTGTTTCACCACGTACGTCAGCACGCGCAGCTGCTCGGAGACGCCGATGGCCATGGTCAGCACATGCCGCATGGGATGATTCTTGAGCGTCTCCTCGTCGATTCCCAGCCGCCGTCCGACTTCGTTTACCCAGGTCTGATCCTGGGTGATGGCGTGGAGCTCGCCGTGATCGAACAAGTACGCCCGGCTGTCTCCGACGCTAGCGATCCACAGGTCGCCGTTCTTCACGAGAGCGGCCACCATCGTGGTTCCCATACCTTCGAGCGCCGGATCCGCCGAGGCGGCTTCCATCACCTTGTTGTTGGCCTCGTGAAAGGCTTCCACCAGGATTTCGGCTCCTGCCGGCTTGGGATGTTGGTGCACCACTTCCCACAACGTCTCGGTGGCTAGCTTGGAGGCGCATTCACCGGCTTGCGCTCCACCCATCCCGTCGGCGACGACGTACAGGCCCATGGCGGGCGCCAGCAGATAATAGTCTTCATTGTTGGCGCGGACGCACCCGGGGTCCGAGGCGCCAAAGGCTTCGAGCATGAGCCCTTCGATTATACCCGGCTTTAACGTCCCGGCGATACTTCGCAGGCGGGAGGGAGCTTCGCCCGCGGCATCGGCTCGACTTGACTCGCGCGCGGAGTGCTCAGAAACGCGGGATCAACGTCCTTGGGCGCCTTCATCTGGAGCAGCGGAACGGCGCATCGCGAGACCGCGGGTCTGGGCGTGTCTGTTCTAAGGAGGGGCGATTCTAATGTGCGAGGCAGGTCCGCACCGTTTCCTTGCAGAATTTTCGGCGCGTCACCCTTGGGAATCAAAGGTCCGTAAAATTGCCCGGACGGCGCGGCCGGTTCCTGCGCCAAAGCGGCGCTCGCCACCGCCAGAAGGACTAGGAAACAGAGCGTCCGCATGCCGAAAGTTTACTATGCCGGGGTCATGCCGGCAAGGGTCCCAAACTGAATTGTGGGCAGTAACGTTACTTGCCGATTGCGCCGATTCCTGTGGCATGGAGCCGGTTCTCGATCGCGCGAGTCCGCTCACCAGCGTTCTTACTCCCGGCGAGCGGTTGATTTGGGTGGGACATCCCACGCGCGCGGGCCGAACGCTGCCTGCGCCCCGTTACCTGGCGATGATCGTCGTGGCTTTTGGGTATCTTCTCGAACGCCTGGTCTCCTCCTGTATAGGGTCGCCTCTTCCCATCCTGGCACGGTTGGAGCTCTTCGCCTTAGGCATAATATTCGTGTCACCGGTGTTCTGGCTCCGGCATTTGGATCGCCTGGTTGAGGACACCACCTATGTACTCACGAACAAGAGACTGCTGATGGCCGTCGGCCCCGATCGCGCGCAAATTCGTGAAGTTGCTTTGGCGGCGCTCGCGCCCGTGAATATTCGTTGGGTACACAGAAACGGAAGAGTTCTGGTTTTTGACAGGCGAGGGCCGGGCTCGTCCAGGGCCATCTGGACGTTCTTGGACAGCGGAAAAGCCGACAAATGGTTTACGCCCTGGATCGTCGACAACCAGGAATTCGTCCGGCAGTTGATCGAGACCGCTAGAAAGGACTACTGGTCTGAGCCGATCTCATCCAACTCGAGAAAAGAATAGCCTAGACGGCGGGGAATCGTTGTTCGTCGAAGTTCCCTATGCTATGCTCCTTCTGTCGATGGCCGAGTTCGCATACGTCCCGAGGCTTGCAATCACATCGGACACAAGCACTTCAGACATTCTCGATTCGCCCCGCCATTCCGGATTGGTCCGCATCACTCACTGGATCTTCACGCTCAGCTTTTTTGGATTACTCGTCAGCGGCTTTGCCATTATTCTGGCGCATCCACATTTCTATTGGGGCGAAACCGGAGGCATCGGGACGCCCTCCCTTTTCGACCTCCCGCTCCCGACCATGCTGGGCGGCCCATCCGGCTGGGGCCGCTCGCTCCACTTTCTTTCGGCCTGGATCGCCGTCCTCTCCGGCTCGCTCTACGCGGTTTCGGGAATCCTCACCCAGCACTTCCGGGTTCACCTGCTCCCCAGCCCGGCTGACCTTTCGTGGCGCTCCCTTCGCGCCAGCCTTCTCGACCATTTGCGTTTGAAGCGTCCGGCCGAAGAAGACTCTTACAACGTGCTCCAGAGGCTCTCCTACGTCATCGTGATCTTCGTGGTCTTTCCGATGATCATCGTCACCGGACTGGCCATGTCTCCCGTCATCACTTCCATGCTTCCGCAGATCGTCATCGTATTTGGCGGCCATCAGACCGCGCGCACGGTTCATTTTTTCCTCGCGGACTCTCTGATTCTATTTCTTGCGGTCCATGTGGCGATGGTGATCCATGCGGGATTTGCCAGCCGCATGCGCGCCATGATTACCGGCCGCACGCCGGCCAAAGGAGGCGTCTCATGAGCCAAGCCGTGTCCCGCCGCAAACTCATCACCCGCGGATTCGCAACGGCCGCTGGAGTATCCGGACTCGCGGCCGCCGCCCGCATCGCCGATCGATACGGTCTGATTCCGCCCGATCATGGGGGCATTTGGGGCATCGGCGAAACCCTCACGTATGCCACTCAGCGGATCCTGATGTCTCGCCGTTCGCTGGCCCGCGAGTTCTCCCGCAGCGAAATCTCAAAAGTGATTCCAGTGAGTGGCGATCCTCCCCGGACCGAGCCTTTCGAGCGGCTCCTTGCCGGCAGTTTCGCGGATTGGCGGCTTAAAGTGGATGGCATGGTGGCCCGCCCTTCCAGCTTCTCCCTTGATGAGCTCAAGCGTTTTCCTTCGCGCTCCCAGATTACGCATCAGGCTTGCGAAGAAGGCTGGTCTTTCATCGCGGAGTGGACGGGAGTGCCGCTTTCCTATGTTTTGAGTCTCGCCGGAGTCAGCCCTTTGGCCAAGTTCGCCGTCTTCTTCCCCTTCGACGAATCGTGGGACAGCCTGGACCTCCCGGATGCATTTCATCCTCAGACGCTGCTGGCATACGGATTGAATGGCGAGGATCTCCCCGCGCCTCACGGCGCTCCCCTGCGTCTGCGTGTCGCCCGGCAGCTCGGCTACAAGAGCGTGAAGTACCTTTCGCACATCACTGTCACAGACACCCTGAAGAACATCGGCAAGGGTCTGGGCTCCGCGTCCCCGGAAGAGGGTTACTCCTGGTTCGCTGGAATCTAAAGGTTCGCAGGGATCTGAAGGTTCGGCGGGATTTTACGCCGAGGCCGCCATCTTTTCGCGCACTGAAGGCTCCGGCTCCGTGGCGAATACCGAATACACCACGCCCGCGATGGCCGCGCCAAGGATCGGCGCCACCCAGAACAGCCACAACTGTTCCAGCGCCCATCCGCCCACGAATATCGCCGGGGCCGTGCTGCGCGCCGGATTCACAGACAGGTTGGTCACGGGAATCCCGATCAGGTGAATCAGCGTCAGCCCCAGGCCGATTGCGATCGGCGCGAATCCTTTCGGGGCTCGCGTGTCCGTGGAGCCCAATATGATCATCAGGAACATGAACGTCAGCACCACTTCGGAGGTCAGGCATGCACCCAGGCTGTAGCCGCCGGGAGAATGCGCGCCATAGCCGTTCGAGGCGAATCCGCCGGCCAGGTCGAATCCCGCCTTGCCCGACGCGATCGTGTACAACACCGCCGATCCAGCGATGCCTCCCAACACCTGCGCCACGACATAGGCCGGCAGTTCAGACGCGGAAAATCGTTTGCCGACAACCAGTCCAACCGATACCGCTGGATTTAAGTGGCATCCGGAAATGTGACCGATCGCAAATGCCATGGTCATGACCGTGAGGCCGAACGCCAGAGCAACTCCAGCGAAGCCAATTCCGAGGCTAGGGAAAGCCGCGGCCAGAACCGCGCTCCCGCATCCACCGAAGACCAGCCAGAAGGTTCCGATAAACTCGGCGAACGCTCTTTTCGATAGGGGCATAGAGAATTCCTCACTTTCTGTGCGAATCACCCGTGCAAATCACAGTGCCAAATCCACGCGAGCAGAATATCACGATCCAAATCGGATATCTATCAGGGGCGCCCCGGCGCATTGAAACGAAATTGTCACCATCCCATCAGGGAAGAAAAGCCAGTTATCCTGCGTCCAACAAGACGCGAAGGAGCGTGTTCGGATGAAGGTCGCAAGTCCAGTGTTGGTCCTCTTTGCCGGGCTGCTTGTAAGCGCAGCGGGCGAGGATATTTCTGGAACCTGGAACATGGCGCCCAAACCCTGCAGCACGCTTACGTTGACGGTTTATGAGCCCACGTTCGAGTTCAAGGTCGATGGCGGTAAGCTTACCGGAACCGCTCGCAACGATGGCTGGCCGGGAGACGGGACTGTTTCCGACGGCAAGGTCGAGGGCAACCGGATCACGTTTACCCTGACGCACGAAGGCACATATACGACGAACGCCGGGACATTCTACGCCACCTACCGGTGTGTAGGAACGGTCCACGGGGATGAGTTGGATCTCACCATGGTTTCTCCCAATCCGGGCTTGGCGGCTCTCGATATGAAGGGGGCCAGGGTGCGGGAGTAGGGAAAATCGCCGCTACTTCCGTGCCGCGACAGTGCGCGTGGGCAGGCACCAGGGCCAGGTAACAGGCGAGAGTTCGACGCTCTGGGCCCCGGCGCTGCGCAGGGTTTCCGCAAAGTCGCCGGTGTACAGAACATCGTAGATCGCCAGACGGCCGCCGGGCTTCAGGACTCGAAACATTTCCTGGACCAGTTGCTCGCGAACGTCGGACTCTCCGGCGTGACGCAGAGCCAGCATGCTTACGACGACATCATAGTGGTTATCGGGATAAACAAACTTGGGAGTCTCCAGGCTGTCGATGCGCACCTTTTCGGCGACGCCTTCCAGCTTGGCGTTCTCCTTGGCGGCTTCGCCCTCGCCGGTCAGATCGAGGCCGGTCACACGCCCGGCTTTCAGCTTTTTCGCGACGCCGATCAGCATCAGGCCAGTCCCGCAGCCGACGTCCAGCACCCGCTCCTCACCGGTCAGAGCCAGCGCGTCCAGAATCCGGTCGCGAGCGCTGAAACGTTCCACCCGGCTGGCCTGCACCATCATCATGCCCGCCGCGATGAATGCCGCGCCGATCAAACCCAGGGCAATTAAGATATGCGCGGCCGGGCCCGGGTAATCGTTACGATTGATCAGGAACATCGCGAGGCCGAAGGCGATGGTCCAGGCGCCGCGGCTGAACATATGCCGGACAGTCAGCCGATTTTCCAGGCCGTAATCGGCCCCGGTTGCGACAGCGGCGGCAGCCATTTACGCAGCAGCCTCCGCGATGGGCTTTTTATACTTGCACTCGGCGTTGGGACACTGCGCTACGGGACCGGCCTTCAGGAATTTCTCGATCAGGTAACTGCCGCCGCAATCCGGACAACGCTCCGGAATGGGTTTGCCCCAGGCCACGAAATCGCACTCAGGATAGCGATTGCAGCCGTAGAAGGTCTTGCCGCGCTTGGAGCGCCGCTCCACCACCTCGCCCTCGGAACAGTTGGGGCACTTCACGCCGATGGTCTTCTGCTTAATGTATTTGCAGGTGGGGTAATTGGAGCACGCCACGAACTCCCCATAGCGGCCGTATTTCTTGACTAACTGATTGCTGCATTGTGGGCACTTCTCGTCGAGAGGCACATCCTTCGGTTTCTGCGCCTCACCCAATTGCTTCGTCGTCTTGCAATCCGGATAGCCGGAGCATGCCAGGAACTGTCCGAAGCGTCCCTTCTTCAGCACCATGGGACGTCCGCAGTTGCCGCAATATTCGACTTCATCCTGCTCCGTCAGATCGGCCTTGTCGATGTCCGGCAGATCGACGGTCAGTTCGCGCGTGTTTTTGCAGTCGGGGTAGCCGGTGCAGGCCACGAAGCTGCCGTGCTTGCCCCACTTGATCACCATCGGCTTGCCGCACTTATCGCAAATGAGGTCGGTGGGCCGCTCCATGCGCTTGATGTCGGTCATGTGCCGCTCGGCGTGTTCCAGGTTTTTTTCGAACCGTTCGTAGAACTCGCCCATGGCGATGTGCCAGTCGATCTTGCCTTCTTCGATGTCGTCCAGTTGGCCTTCCATGCGAGCCGTGTAGGTCACATCGAATAGATCGCTGAAACTTTCGAGCAAAAGATCCATCACCACCATGCCCAACTCGGTAGGGATGAATTTGCCGCCTTCCTTATTTACGTACTCGCGCTCCTGGATCGTGGAAAGAATCGAAGCGTAAGTGGAAGGACGCCCGACGCCGTCGGATTCCAGTTCCTTCACCAGCGTGGCTTCGGTGAAGCGCGGAGGCGGCTCCGTGAAATGCTGCTCCGGCTCGATGGCGCGAAACTTGAGGATCTCGCCTTCGGTGACGGCGGGCAGCTTATGCTTCAGCTCCTCGTCGTCCTCGTCTTTCTGGTCCTTTCCCTCGACGTAAACTTTCAGGAACCCGTCGAATTTGGGAACGCTGCCGGTGGCTCGGAACAGGTACGACGCGCCGTCCTTGCCCTTGGCATCGACATCGATCGTCGTCTGGTCGAACACGGCGGGGGTCATCTGCGACGCGACGAATCGCATCCAAATCAATGTGTAGAGCTTGCGCTCGTCTTCCTGGAGGAATTTCTCGACGCTCTCCGGAGTCCGCAGAGCCGAGGTCGGGCGGATGGCCTCGTGGGCGTCCTGGGCATCCTTCTTGCTCTTGTAAACGTTGGGCGTGGCGGGACGGTACTCCGCCCCGAAGCGTTCCACGATCAGGGCCCGGGCTTCGTCCAGGGCGTCGTTCGAAACGCGCGTCGAATCCGTACGCATATAAGAGATAAGACCGACAGCGCCTTCGTCGGAGCCAAGCTCGACGCCTTCATACAGCTTCTGAGCCAGCATCATAGTGCGCTTCACGCTGAAGCGCAGTTTGCGCGATGCTTCCTGCTGCAGCGTGGAGGTTATGAAAGGAGGCACCGGATTCCGGCGCTTCTCCCGATTCGCAACCGACTTGACGATGTACTCCGTGCCATCCAGTGCGGCCACGATTGCCTGCGCTTCGGCCTCATTGGCGATTTCCACGTTGTCGCCATTTTTCTTGGCCAGATGCGCGGAAAGCTGGGGCGGCTTCTTGGCGGCAAGATTAACGTCGATGGTCCAATACTCGCGCTTCTTGAAGGCGCGGATCTCCCGCTCCCGGTCCACGATCATCCGCAAAGCCACGGATTGCACGCGCCCGGCGGACAGCCCGCGGCGAACCTTGTCCCACAGCAGCGGCGAGATTTTGTAGCCTACCAGGCGGTCTAGTACCCGGCGCGCCTGCTGCGCATCCACCAAATGCAGATTCACCGCAGCCGGCTTATCGAACGCCTTCTGAATAGCGTTCTTGGTGATCTCGTTAAACATCACCCGGAAAATTTTGGAAGCGCCGTTCTTGCCGTCCTTAAGCTCCTCCTGAAGGTGGAAGCAGATGGCTTCGCCTTCACGGTCCGGGTCAGCCGCCAGGTAGATCGCGTCGGCCTTCTTGGCCTCTGCCTTTAGTTCGGCAATCAGCTTCTTCTTGCCTTCGATGACTTCGTACACCGGCGTGAAGTTGTTGTCCACGTCGACTGCCAGATCCTTCTTGGGGAGATCCTTGACATGCCCCAGCGAGGCCTTCACGACATACTGCTTGCCCAAATATTTACCGATCGTTTTCGCCTTCGCCGGCGATTCGACGATGACGAGATTCCTTGCCATAGATGAGTGAGCGACCTTCCTATAAGAAACAACCGAAATCTTAGCACGAGTCGCGGCGGGCGATTTCTAGTCGGCCCAGACCTTGAGGAAATTCTTCCCCGGCAGCTGCCGTATCAGGCCGGACATCTCCAGATCGAACAGGACCGCGATAATCTCCGAAGGAGAACACCCTGGAGTGCTTTCCCCCAGGTGATCCACCAAGTGGTCCAAAGACACCGGAACGTCCGGGGCGAGCGCCGCTAAAATCGCCTTCGCCACCACTTTACCCGGCTCGCTTGAATGAGATGGCAGAATGGGCGGGGAAGTTTCATTATCCTGTATCTCATTTAGAGCCAATTGTTTGCGGAACTGGTCCGAAAGCCTGCGGCGGTCCTCCGGGGAAAGCTCCGTCACTACGTCGTTCCATTCCTGGACCAGTTTCGCGCCCTGCTTGATCAGCAGATTCGGTCCCCAACTCATCTTGGACGTGATGTTTCCGGGCACCGCGAAGACCTCTCGATTGTGCTCGGCCGCGAGCTTGGCGGTGATGGCCGAACCGGAGTACTCGCCGCCTTCGATGACCAGTACTCCGGCGCTCATCCCGCTGACGATGCGATTGCGCACGGGAAAGTTCTGAGGATAGGGCGGCGTGCCCATCGGGAATTCCGAGATGACCAATCCTTTGTCGGCTATCTCCTTGGCCAATTTGCGGTTTTCAGCCGGATAGAGCTCGTCTACGCCGCACCCGAAGACGGCGATGGTTCCGCCCTGGGAATCGAGGGCCGCGCGATGCGCCGCCGTGTCGATGCCCCGAGCCATGCCGCTCACGATGGTTAAGCCGGCATTGGACAAATCCCGAGCCAGGCGTCCGGCAGCGACCGTTCCATAAGCAGTGGGCCGGCGGGTTCCCACCACCGCCAGCATTAAGGAGGCCAGTAGCTCCACGCGGCCGCACGCATAAAGCAAAGGAGGCGGATCGAAGATTTCCTTGAGCCGGGGCGGGTAACGGGGGTCGGTCAGCGGAATCAGCTCCGCGCCGCTCTGGATCATCCGCTCCCGTTGCGCCACCGCGTCCTCGAAGGCGCAGCCGCTGGCGATGCTCTGGGCCACCGCCCGGGAGAGCCCCGCGGCTTCCAGCTCCGATCGCGAGGCTCGGAAAATCGCCTGCGGCGCCCGGAAGATCCCGATCAGTTGTCCGGCTTTACGCGTTCCCAGGCCGGGGGACATGCGCAGGGCCAGCCAATGCAGCTGGTCGTCCTCAGTCAGGAAGGCGTTTGCGGTCGCAGGCTGGGCCATCAACTTCATGTGCCCGGGCGGTAGGGGAATTCTCAAGCTCCGTCTTCATAGAGCCCGGTACCGGTAGATATCGTAACCAGGTTTGAGCTGCCGATACTTCTTCCCGGGATACAGGCCGTGATACTGGCGGAAGTCGGATATCCAAATCGAGCCGTCGAACATTGCCATATGTCCGTGAGGATGGCCGGGGATCGGGTGCACAATGCCGATGTCGCCCGCCTGGTGCATATAGTGACCGCTGGGAACTTTGACGAAGCCAACAGCCAAGAGGCTACTCCCGTAATCTTTTGCTGAGGCGTGATGGCTGAGCCTGATCCCTCCTGCCTCGATTGCAAGGCGGGTGTAGTGAGCGCAAAAGCCGAGGCTCGATTGATTGGCCGGCGCATTGGCGCGCGAGGCCGCGATGGCTTTTATCTTATCCCATCCCAAGGAAAAGACCTCCCATGTTAGCCGAGCATCTTACCACACTTACAGCAAAGGGAGGTTTCGAACCAAATGCAATGCCGATACGAGTTACCCTGGAGGATATGTCTAAAGCCACCTATGACGATGTAAATCTGGTTCTGAAGCTGTATGAGCTTCGCCGTGAAGAGAAACTGCGCGGCGCGCGCGCTTGGTTCGCCTCGAATTTCAAGTGCAAGAGCATGGCCGACTTCGCTCAGCTCTGCCCGCCCGGCTCGGAGGCCAATGCCTTCATGCGTCAGGTCAGCAGCTACTGGGAGATGGCAGCGTCGTTTGTCACGGCCGGTGTCTTAAATGACGAGCTGTTCTTTCAAAGCAATCGCGAGCTGCTATTCGTCTGGCTCCGCATGGAGCCGATCATCGCCGAGCTCCGCGCGGCATTCAAGGACGCGAATTTCCTGAAGAATCTGGAGACGGTTGCGATAAATTACGCGGAATTTCTCAACCGCACCAGCCCGGAAGCTTTTCACGCGTTTAAGGCCCGCGTCGGGGGTTAGGCCGAGTGCGGCAGGAGCCAGACCACTTCGAGGGCCAGGAACTCGTGTTGGTCTACGTCGCGAAAAAGCTCAAAGAGGCCTTGCGTCTGGAAGAAGTGCTGACCGGCGCGGGCTTCGATTACCTGGTTGAGCCGGACACTTACCGCGGCGGCGTGGTCTTCGCCTCGGAGCGCGTCGGGGCGTTCTTCTATGTGGCTCCGGCGGACAATTCGGGTGCCCGCGAGGCCATGCAGCTAGGAGGGTTTGAACCCTATCGAGCCTAGAGCCTCGATCGACCTCTGAGCCCGCGCCGCCGTACCGTTTCTGGCGCGAACAGATCGGATGTGCCGCCGGCTCAAGGACCGAAAGTGACAGGCTCGCGAAACGGCGTTCCGTGCCAGGCTCAAAAAGGATCTGGCTTTGATTTCAATCGGTTCGAATTATTTCTCCGGGCTTTCGTGCTCGGGGATTGCTATTCCTGTCGCCAGGAGGAGCGAATGCGCCTCCTGCAGTCAACAGCACTCGAAGACAGTTTACGCGTGAGGCCGATATGCTGGGAAAAAACGCTATCGTTGAAGATGGCGCTGGCGGCGGCCGATCCCGGAAGGAAACGAGCTATGGGAAGAACGATTGAAAGAAGGGCCAGAGATCCATTGAGTCTTCTGCTGGCATTCGGCGCGATCGCATTCGGCGGCCAATCCCTTCAACTGACGACGCAGATTATTTCGAATACCTCGGTTCCCGCGCAGAAGACGGGGAACCCCTGGCGCATCGAGTTCTCGCTCCACGGCTGGAGCGCGTCTGTAACCTCCAACAGTCACCCCCTGGACGCGAGCGCCGTGGGAGTCGACGTCCAATTCCTTGATTTTGCGGGAGGCGACATTCGCCTCCAGATCGCCAGCCTCACGGCAATTGGCGGATCCGTCTGTCAGATCGCCGGGCTTGGTCCTGGGGGGCCAGATGGCGGGAGCGCCTTTTTTACGAACCGGTTCATCACTGTGCGCTATGAGGAAGACCCGGTCGGCAAGGTGGATTCCTGCCAGGCGTGGGATATCAATGGGAACCAGGTGTGGAACCAGTCCAACTCATATACCGCGAACAGCGGATCGAACAGCAGCGGCGCTCAAGTCAGCGGCACGGGCGCCGGGCAGACGCTTGACTTCGCGTATTTCCGGATTTACACCTGTACGATTCCAACCAACTCGCGGCCTCCGGTGACCGCCGACACGCCTGCTTGCGCTCTGGTGAATTGGAAGTTCGACGGCAATCTGAGCGATGGCTCGGGCAACTTCTACAACGGGTCAAACAGCGGCGGGACCCCGGCTTACGTCGCCACACCCGGACAGAATCTGGTGGTGCCCGTACTCCAGACCGTGTATGCGCCGGCGTGGACCAATGCGGTCAGCCTCCGCGCGGGGGTTCCAGGTCAATTGACCGGAGCGGCCAGCTACTCTCAAGCCGACGGCAACGCCACAGTGAGTTGCTTCTGGCAGGTGCTTTCCGGCCCGTCGAAGGTTTTTTGGAGCGATCGCAACTCCTGCACGCCGACGGTCACAGGGCTGATTTTCGGAGACTACAATTTTGAGCTGCAGGTGACGGACGTCAACGGCAATGTGGCCATCGGTTCCCAGGATATCGGCGCCGTGGCAACGGACGCCAACGGCGTGGTCGTGAACGCCAATCCGGTCGTCGACACACTTTTGGGGAACATGATCGCCTGGGGCCAGAATCCATGGGGCTATCAAGACTATTGGGCCCAGCATGCCGCGACTCTTCGCAACGCCGACTATGCCGCCCCCATCTCAGTCCAGAACCTGACCTATCCGGGCTGGAGCACGAATGGAAAGCCGCAATGGGAGGTGCCGGGACAAGGCACTGTCAGCTATTACTTCAACGGCGTCGGAAATCTCTACTTTCTGAACAAGACCCTGGGCGCCGCGTTGAACGGGGCCATCACTCCAGCCTCGACCTCCCTTGTGGTGAACGCCGCGTCCGGCATCGACCTGACCAGCCTGCCGACGCGGGTGGTGGTCTACGACGGCGCCAACTGGGATGAACTGCGTATCTGTTCCGCTGCGGGCAACACCTTGAATCTGTGTTACGATCCTTCTCCGCTGCCTCGGCACTCCTTTGCCAGCGGAACGAACGTCCTCCAGAGCAAAGTGACGGGCACGGGCACCAAATTCGTGACCGATCCCAATTCTCCTCTCTGTCCAGTGGGAGCGCCGGGGCTTCCGGGTGTCCCGACTTATTCAGCCGGCACCGTGAGTCTCACGGCGGGTTCCACGACCATGGGCATCTCGAGCGGCGTCTGGACCGGGGACGGTCTGAACTCGGTTGGCGTCGTCGTTGGCGGCAACTTCAATGCGAATAATTTCATCCAGGTTTCCGCCACGCATTCAGGAACGCCATTCACCTTCATGGCGCAGAATACGACCGGCGGAGCCTATCCGCTGCCGGGGCTCTCCGGCGGCGCGATTTCTGCCGTGACCCCGGGCTATGGCCTGATCGGAAACAACTATATCAGCGGTCAAGCTAAAGTCGTCATCGTCGATTCAACCGGGAGCGGAGCCGTCGTCACGCCGAACATCGTGGGCGGGCAAATCACAAGTTATACGGTTGTTTCCGGCGGCTCGAACTACACAAATCCAACGCTTTTCGTCTCACCGACGCAGGTCGTGCTGGCCCGCCCGTTTCCCTCCGACGCTGACACGGCTACTGGGCTCACATCTTATGTGATGCCCGCGACACGCACGCTGGTCCTGCACTACAAGAATCTGTATACAGATCCGGTCTACGATCCCGCCGGCGACTCAATGCAGATGTTCGGCGCGACAGGTTGCGAAAGCGATTTGGCGGCCTACATCAATCCGGCCGGCACCAGCAACTCGAACGGGCTTGGCAATCAGGCTTCCGGAGTTCACGACACAGTCCTCGATGGCGTGTACGAATCCGGCGTGTCCTATTCCGTCACGGACTCAACCGGGTGGGTGAACCAGAGCAGCACGGGCGGCATCAATTTCTATGGAGAGGACATCGCCAGCCGCGTGCTGTATCTTCGAAGCGGCTTGAACCTCGCCAAGAACGCGGCCTCTGTCATCAGCAACTATTGGATCCATTCGCCCTGGGGGAACACGGATGGAAACGGATATCCCCGGCTGTTCCTGGGAGGCGCGGCCATTGGCGCGTGGCTGTCCTATCTGACCGATCCAAACAGTCTGGTGAAGATCAGCAATCTTCGTGGCTATGCGGACATCGGCCGATTCTTTGTTTGCAGTGAAGCTACCTCTGCGGTGTGCTCCGGGGTCAACCCCGTGGGCTGCAATGCTTACGACGACACGCGCGATACGGGTTATGGATACGCGTTTTTGATTCTGGCTGCGATTTACGATCCCGACACAACCAGCACCGCGGCGCCGGGAGGCATCTCCTGGCGTGCTTACTGGCAGGGTTTCCTCAGCCAGATGCAGACGAATGACACAAACTGCTCCAATGCCGATTATTCCTGGGCGAATGGCTTTCTGTGGAACAACGGGCTACCGGTTCTCACCCTGACTAACGGCAGCGCTATCGCCACGGGCACCGGCCTCCCCACCAGTCTTTGCAATGGATCGGCGAGTGGCTCCGCCACCGTGATCAACGGATCGAATCTAATCACATCCACAAGCGGATCGTTTCCAGGCGGTACCAGCCCGAACCTCTTCCTTACAGGCACAACCGGGGGCGGCACATCTGTCTTTGTGCAGAGCCTGATCTACAGCGGCTCCGGATCCTCGGCCACGCTGGGCGGCTACTGGCTTGGAGATTCAGGCCCGGTTACATGGATCGCAGGCGATTGGGATGGCAATCCCGGGAGCGGCTCCGCCAAGGACATGATGACCATTGCCATGAGCAATAACGACCTGACGAATCTCAAGAAGAACTGGGCGTGCACATGGAACAGCTCCACTCAGATCACCCTAAACCGTCCTTGGGACGGCCCGTCTTCCGACAGCACCCATGTCTATCGTCCAGGCAACGGCAATCTCCAGGGCTACGGGCAGCAGCCGTTCATGCTCGGCATCAAGAGCTACGGAATGAACCTGCTTTCCACACAGACCGTTCCGGCCCTATCCTCTTATGTGGCGCCTTACACGACCTTCACGGCCGGCGCGACCTCGTGGATCTGGAACATTGGAATGGATCACCAGTTCTTCGGAACGAACTATGGGCGCATCTATCAGCAATGCGAGCCGGTGAACACCTCGCCCCCGGGCCTGAACTTCAGCTATCGCGCGCCCGGCTGCACCTACGGGCCGCAATATGCGTTTCTATCGACCGAGCAGAACTCCGAGACGGGCGCCGCACACACGATCTACTATGCCAACAATCCGTCGCCCAGCAACCTGGCCTTAGGGGATGAATTCTATGGTTCTTTGTGGGGGTTCTGCCCGTGGACGACGGGCGGGGTTTATTGTAGCGCGGCCTCAACCGCGGCAAATGCGGCGCAATCGAATCTAGGCGACTCCAGCCTCAATGGCGGGAAATGGTACGGCTTCTTCACCGGAATGGGAATGAGCCACCGCTGGCCGGCAGCCCGTCTTGGCGGAGTGCTGCCTCCGGTTCACCGCATGGTGAAAATTGCGGTGGATTTGGGCGCAGCAGGCGCCGCCTCGGCGCAGATTGTCGTAACCGCGCCTTCTGGCCTGAAAACGACGTTCCCTTGCTCCGCGTCTCCTTGCTCAGTGACTGTGGATGACCGCCAGGGAACGCATCTGTACCAGATCCAATATATGTCGGGCGCTGGCAAGATGCTCACCCAGACCGATACGGATTTGCTTAATTAAAGGCTGTATCAGGGCATCCGTTAGGATCCGCCCAACCGCTTCCTTCGGTCGCGGCTCTGTATCGAAAGCGTTCCGGGCCGCAACCGCAGGAAGCGGTACTCATCTTCCGGCTGAAATAGCTTGGAGCCCGGAAAGGGCCGGCCGCGGCGCTCCGTCGCCATGGAGCGGACACGCCGCTCCATATCGATCCCCGGAAGGTCGCAGGGCCTCTCCGGGCGGGACCAAGGGTCCGTTTGGCGGCTGTTTACTTCGGAGCCCGGAAAGGGCCGGCCGCGGCCCTCAGTCGCCATGGAGCGCACACGTTGCTCCATACCAAATCCCGGAAGGTAACAGGCTCCGTTTTGCGGGCTGTTCCCTACGAGCCCGCAAGCAGGCTTTCAGGCCTCGATATAATAGCTCTTAAGATGTCGTTGGCTTAGGGAGCCAATCGCCCTTTGGCTGCGGGCGACCCACCTGCGGCAGGTTCATTCCTGGCGCACCCCAAAGAGCACACACAGGAGAGCATGGAAGAAATTCGGGCGTTCAGCGAGGAGCATGTACGCGATGCGGCCAATCTCTTTTTGAGTTCCGGCCGCGGGCAAAACAGGCCGGCTCCACAGGCTTTGCAGGATGTTTTTCGAGAGATCTTTTTGGGCAATCCCTGGGTCGCGGAGGACATCCAGTCGCTGGTCTACATCGAGAACGGCAAGCTGGTGGGTTTCCTGGGCGTAATCCCCAGGCCCATGGAGTTTCGAGGACGCCCGATCCGGGTGGCCACGATCTATATGTGGCTGGTGGATCACCAGCTCCATCGCGGTCTGGCGGGGATGAAGCTGCTGCGGCAAGCATTAAACGGTCCGCAGGATTTTTCGTTAACCGACGGCCCTGGCAACGAGGCAAGTTCCATATACACCGCTGTGGGCGCCAAGGTCTCTCCTCTATACTCCTTCAACTGGGTGCGTGTGCTGCATCCATTTCAAACCGGACGAGGTGTGTTCGACCGGATGGGCGGATTCTTTCCCAAGCTGAAGGGGCCCGCGGGCGCGATCACGGGGCCGCTGGATTTCCTTGTGTCGAAGCTGCCCTTGGGAGTGCTGAAGCGTCCGAAATCACCCTTCTCCTCCAAGCAGGTTTCCGCGGCCGAATTTCTGGAGTGCATGCAGGAAGGACGCGGGCGCGAAGCCTTGAGGCCGCTCTATTCCATGCCTTCTTTCGGCTGGCTGATGGCCCAGGCGTCAAAGAGCGAGGGCCACGAAGGGCTGCGGCTGATGACCGTGCAAAATCCGGATGGGGCGCGCTGCGGCTGGTTTGCCTATTGGTCGAACCCGGGCCTGCCGGCGTATGTGATTCAACTCGGCTGCCATCGGAAAGGGCAATTCACCGAGGTGCTGCTGGCGCTATTCGAGGATGCCTGGGAACAGGGGGCCTCGGCTGTAAAAGGACAAGCCATTCCTCAATACCTGATCCCTTTGACGGAACAGTTTTGCCTGTTCCGGCAGCCCTACGGGAACGTGATCGGGCATTCGCGGGATCCGGAGATTCTGCAGGCGTTCCTGGCCGGCGATGCGGCCATATCAAGGTTCGACGCCGGGGCGTGGGTTCCGCTCAGGGGAGCTTGGAAGTAGTTTACGAAAGCGCGGGAGCCGGCTTCGGTTTCCTGAAGTTGGACACGAAGTTCGAGTAGCGCAAGATCCGGCTGCGGAAGAAAGCAAGGATGAACCCGATGTAGACCACTCCGCCGGTCGAAACCTGGACGCCCAGACGGACTGCCACTGGCCACGCTGCCGGCAGCCGCGTATTTAGCGCAAACAGCGCCAGACACATGACGGCCGACCCCGCCAACGCTGGAATCAGGGACGTGATGTATTCGCGGAAGGGCAGCTTGATCTTCCGCATCAGGATGATGAGCAGCGGAAGAATCGTCACCGGCGACAACAGGATCCATGTCGCGGCCACGCCCGTTGCGCCTTTCCAGTGCGCGGCCGCAATGAAGGACAAGGGCATGACCACAAAGTTCAGAATTGCCATGCGCATGGTCAATCGAGTCAGCCGCTGCGAGACGAGCACTTGTTCCGCCAGCGTCCCCAGGACGCGAACGATCATGAACACGCCGAGCCAGCGCAAGGGTCCGGCGGCGGCGACCCATTTCTGCCCCAGAACCAGAGAGACAGCTTCGGGGGCCACGATGACCAAGCCGGCCATCATGGGCATCACCGAAAGACTTAGGAATTCGCCAATGATTAAATAATAGCGGCGTGCCTGGGGGAGATCGTCCATGACGTTGGCGAACAGGGGAGTCGCGGTGCGCATGATCAAGGAGCTGATCTTCTCAGCCGGGGCGCTGGCCAGATTCATGGCCATCCGGTAGGTTCCCAGCACTGCCTCTCCCATCGTTCGGCCGATCACGATTCCGTCCGCCATGCTATACGCCGAGGCGGCGAGCCGCCCGACTGCGACATGGCGGCCCATCTCCACCGGCTTGCGAATGTCGTTCCAACGCGGCCAAGCGAAGATTACCGGTTTCCAATAAAACAGGAGGCTCACCGAGGCGACCCGCCCGGCGGTCATGCCCGCCATCAGGGCCCAGTATTTCCACCCGTACCATGCCGTGATGATCGTGACGATGGGGCTGACAATCGCTCCCAAGGCATCCAGCATCGCCATTCTGCGGTAATCCAGATCGCGCTGCAGCAGCCCGGAAGGGACGGCTTGAAAGCCGGTGAGCAGGAAGCCCGTGCCCGTCATGGCGAAAAAAAGCGTGTGATTACTCTTGAAAAACCACGCCACCAACGGCGCAGCGAACACGAACATGCCGAAGATGCCGGTGCAGAGGAGCATCGAAAACAGATGCAGTTGGCCCAGCGTTCTGCGGTTGAGCTCCGGCATATGGAGAACCGCGGTCCCGATGCCGAACTCCGCCAGGACGTTGGTGAGAGAGTAGAACATGCCGGCGATCTCGCCTACTCCGACGTCGGCCTGCGTAAGGAGCCGCGCAACCGCAACCACGGAAGCCCAGGTAAGAACCTGGGTTGCCCATTTGGCTCCGGCGGTCCAGGCGAGTCCGCCCGCGAATTTCGCGTCGAGATTGCGTTGCTCTTGGAGTTTATCCGGGGTCATCGTACGCTTCTGTAAGCGGTGGGAGGAAGGCAAAACCTTGCTTATGGCTCAGTTCGTCCAGATGTATCTATGATAACCAAACCCTATTCGGCCCGTGTCATGGAAGCTCGGAAGCTGGCCGCGAAAATCCACGGACCATCCTGAGATGAATGAGTGATGTTAGCCCGTCGGAAAAGCGGATTCTGCGATTAGGCTACGATGGACAAAGTGCCCCGGATTGCTTCAGGACGGGCGCGACAAATGACGGGCGCGACAAATAAGGAGAAATGACGATGAATCTGGCGAAAGCGGCGTTGCTTCTTACCCTGGCGGCAGGGGCGGCCTGGGCCCAGGTCAATATTGGCGAACAGAAGCCCGAAGCCAGCCTGCCCTTCACCATGACCACGGTGACCACTTTCGAGCTGCCTTGGCGGCTGGCCTTCCTGCCAGATGGCCGCATGCTGATCACCGAAAAGGTAGGGCCCGTTTGGCTGGTGTCCCAGACGGGAGAGAAGATGCCGGTGGCGAACACGCCTCCAGTCTACTGGCAAGGCCAGAACGGCATGCTGGGCGTTTTCGTATCGCCCCGTTACGCCACGGACCAGAGTATTTATCTCACCTATGTCGAGCCGGGCGACTATGGCGGCGGTCTGGCGCTGGCCCGCGCCAAGCTGAACCTCACCGCCACTTCGGCTAGCCTTACAAACGTCGACGTCCTTTGGCGCCAGATGCCCAAGGGCAAGGGCGGCCAGGCAGGCGGGCAGATCGCGTTCTCGCCCGACGGCCAGTATCTGTTCCTCACGGTTGGCGACCGCCAGCGCTTCACCCCCGCCCAGGATCCAGACCAGCCCGAAGGCAAGATCCTGAGACTGACGCTGGACGGCAAGCCTGCTCCCGGCAATCCCAATTTTGGCAAAACCGGCGCTGCTACGATTCCCCTGATCGATCCGCCCACTGACACCGAAGCCGCCAAGACCGCAAAGGTGGTCAGCACCTATACCTTTTCCGCGCCCAACATGACACCGGCTGAAACCTGGGCCTCCGGCGTCCGGACGCCCTATGGCCTCGCGTTTTCGCCCGCCGGCGAATTGTGGGAGGTGGAACATGGCCCGCGCGGCGGCGACGAACTGAATCTGATCGAGAAGGGCAAGAATTACGGCTGGCCGCTGGTCTCCTTCGGGAACAACTATAACGGCGTGCCGATTCCCAAGCCCGACATGCGGCCCGACTTGGCCATGCCGGTGATCTATTGGGCCCCGGTGATCGCGCCGGGTAGTCTGATGTTCTACCGCGGCACCCAGACCTTCCCTCAATGGAACGGCAGCGGCTTCGTCGGCGGCATGGGGACCATGACGCTCAACCGCATCATCTTCGACGGCCATGGCGGCGCCAAGAGCGCGGAGCGCTGGAGCGTGGGCAAACGAATCCGCGATGTGGAACAAGGCCCCGATGGCTCGCTGTGGATGCTGGAGGATGCCAATCCAGGCGCGCTGATCCATGTGACACCTAAGTGATCGCTTCACGTTAGACGAATAGGAAGCAAACGGTCCGTTTGCCCTGATTCTCGTGGCACTGTATCTCTCTAACGCGGAAAGAAAGTCGTCCGCGTGCTCGCTTGCGTGGGGTTCGATGCGTGCTCCGGTGCAAGTGTTCTACGTGCTGTTGCCTGCCGCGCCATTCAGCGTAGCGCAGCGATCACGGCGTCCGTGAATTCGCGCGTCCCAGCGCCGCCGCCCGAGTCCGGCGTCAAATGCTTGTGCTCCGCATACACTTTCTCGACCGCCGATCGCAAGCTATGCGCGGCGGAGTGCTCCTTCAAATGGATCAGCATCATGACCGCGGAAAGCATCATGGCTGTGGGATTGGCGATGCCCTTGCCGGCGATGTCCGGAGCCGAGCCGTGCACGGCCTCGAACACAGCGTGTTTTTCGCCCAGGTTCGCTCCCGGAACGACGCCCAGTCCGCCCACCAGCCCGGCCGCCAGATCCGACACGATATCGCCGTACAGATTCGGCAGCAGCAGGACGTCGAAGGTCTCCGGCCGGATCACCAGTTGCATGGAGGCGTTGTCGACAATCAGCTCCTTGTACTCGATGCCGGGGAAACGCGCGGCAACCTCACGGCAGCAGCGCAGGAACAATCCGTCGGCCAGCTTCATGATATTGGCCTTGTGAATTGCGACTACTTTTTTGCGCCCTTCGTCGGAGGCGAATTTGAAGGCAGCTTCGGCGATCCGGATAGAAGCGCTCCGCGTGATGACCTTGAGGCTGGTGACCACATCCTTCACAACTTCGTGCTCCAGGCCGGAGTACAGATCTTCCGTGTTCTCACGGAAGATCACCATGTCGATCTTGACATCGCTGAAGCGGGAAACTACACCCGGCAGCGAACGCACGGGCCGAACATTGGCGTAGAGATCCAGACGCTTGCGCAGGGCCACGTTGACGCTGGTGTAACCGCCGGCGATGGGCGTGGTCACCGGCCCCTTCATTCCGACGCCGGTGCGCTCCAGGCTGTCCAGGACGTGCTGCGGCAGGCTCTGCCCGGTGCTGGCGATAATGTCTGCGTTGAGCTCGGCGAGCTCCCACTCGATCTTGACGCCCGTGGAATCCACGGCTTCCCGCGCGGCGGCGGACACTTCCGGCCCGATCCCGTCGCCGGGAATCAGAGTAACTTTATGAGGCATCTCGGTCTATTGTAAAGGTTCCGGTCCCTTTGGTTGCGGATCTGCAGGTGGATACCCGGTCTTGGAGGAACTCGCCGGTGTGTTGGTTTAAGAGCAGGTTCAAACCAAAGGAATCTGCGGGTGGCGGAGGCTGCGCTGCTTCGCCGCGTGGGCGACTCAAGGCTGCCGCGTGAAGGTTTTCTTCCCGAGCTCCACGTGCAGCCGGAGCGATCCGATCCACACCGGGCCGCGGTCGCGGTTGTACGCCGGATTGACGGCGTACTGCGCATCGAGCGAGGTGAACAAGCCCTCCCGGATCCGCGCACTGTAATAGGTTTCCCAGATGGTCTCCGGCCCATAGCGCAGCCGCCCGTCGCCGATCAGAAAATCGAGACCGCCGTGCGCCAGGTAATCGGCATGGACCGCGGAAAGGCCGCTCACGGTCAGCTCCGTCGCCATCGTATCGTTGGGACGGCCCCAGCGCGAGCCATTGAACGAAACGCCGCCGGTGGCGAGGCGGTCGATCGCGGTGAAGGCGAAGCTCTCGGTTTTCCCATCGTTCCAGCCCAGCCGTCCGAACACGCCCACATCCTTGGCGATCTCCTGCTCCATGTTCAGTCCCACGCCGTATTTCAGCCGGCCTACCTGGAGCGTGTCGTTGATATCCGGCGTGGTCCCGTTTTTCGCGGCAAGCTGGAGAGCTTCCCCATAACTGCCCGAATCGGTGTGCAGCAAGAACGCCAGGAGCCGCGCCACGCCGGGATGTTTGTGCGGAGCGTAACGCCGCTCGCCTTCGAACATGTCGCCGCGATCGCGGAACAACCGCCGGTCGAATTGTTCGCCATTGGCCACCTTGGGTTCAGCTGCGCTGGCATAGCGCACGCTCCAGTTGCGGGTGTGAAACTCATGCACCCAGCCCCAGGTGTAGCCGCGAGTGTCGGCCGGATAATCCCAGGCACCGTTGAACATCACGGCCCAGCCCATGAACTGCGTTCGCGGATCGTTCGAATAACTGTTCTTATCGAAGAAGTCAGTGACGGTGAAGCGGCCGGCGTAGATGCTATAGCGAGTCATCGGCCGGGCGCCGCCGAGCTGATTTGTGTCCGACTCGACGTCTTCCTTCTCATCGCCAAAGCCAAAATCCTGGGCAAGGTACAGCCGCGCGAGATAAGGCTTGGGGGTCGCGCTGGATACTCGCGGCAACTCGCCGTTAGAAGCGTTGGCCAATCCGTCGACGTTGCTGAAGCCTTTTCCGCCTGCGATTTCAGGATCGAAATAGAGCTCCGTGTATTGCGCCAGGCGGAAGCCGGTAAACAGAGTCGTAGTCAGCGAAGCTTCCGCTTCAGCCGGACCGGACAGGCTCTCTGGACCCGTATAAGGAGCGTGAAAATTATCGTGAGCCTGGCCGATGGAAGTGGCTTGCCAGAAAATGTTCCAACGCTCCGGCGCCGCTGCCGGCGGATTGGCCGCATCCGGAGGAGCGTCCTGAGCGTACACGCCCGCGGCCGCCAGCAATAGCAGGCTGAGAGCGCGCGGCATTTCGTAGCTATGGATTCTCATTTTCAAAGCTCAAGGAAGCGAGGATCGCGGATGCGATCCCGCATAGACAGAATATACCCACGGGGGTATCCGTGTAAAGTCCTTTTTGCGCCTATTTTTGTGAAAGAGTATGGATATGGCTCACACAATCGAAGAGAAGAAGAGGCTCCTGAATCGCGTCCGCCGCATCAAGGGCCAAGTGGCTGCGATCGAGAAAGCGCTGGATCAGGAAGCGGAGTGCTCCGACGTGCTCCACAACATTTCAGCTTGCCGCGGCGCGATGGACGCGCTGATGGCGGAAGTGATCGAAGGGCATATCCGGTTCCATATTCTCGACCAGAACGGAGGCGCAACAGATGAACAGACACGCGCGGCCGACGATCTGGTTTCGGCGCTGCGCGCCTATCTCAAATGACCTGCCCAGTGAGGCAGGACATGTCAGGCGGCCGGGATTTTGGCGCGAGCGGCTATGCCAGCAGGCTCCAGATCATGGCCACGATCAGCGGCATCATGATAATGGCCGTGGACCAGGCAATGACGTTTCCCGGAAGGTGGTTTTTGTATGTGCCCATCACTCGTTTGCGATTGATCAGGATCAGCATGAAGACCAGCACGAAAGGAATCAGGACGCCGTTAGCCACCTGCGAGATCAGAATGATCTTCAGCAGAGGAACGTGGGGAATCAGAATGACGCCGGCTCCGCACACGATCAGTCCGGTGTAGAGGCTGTAGAAGATGGGAGCTTCTTTAAAACGGTGGTCGATGCCCGATTCGAAGCCCACGCCTTCGCAGATGTTATACGCCGTCGCCAACGGCAGGATCGCGGCCGAAAGCAGCGAGGCGTTCACCAGGCCGATGGCGAACAGCAGGGAGGCGAATCTTCCCGCGAAGGGCGCCAGCGCCACGGCCGCCTCCGCCGCGTCTCCGATGTTGCGATGGCCCGATTTATACAACGTCGCGGCGCAGGCAACCACGATGAAGAAGGCGATCACGTCGGTGACGACGCAGCCCAGAATTACGTCCCAGCGCGACAGTGCGTACCGTCTTTTATCGATGCCCTTCTCCACTACCGACGCCTGCAAATAGAACTGCATCCAGGGAGTGATGGTGGTGCCGATCAATCCCACGATCATGATCAGGTACGCCGAATTGTTCTGCCACTGCGGAACGATGGTGTCATGCACCGCGAGTTTCCAATCCGGATGGGCCAGGAACGCGGATATAGGGTAGGTGAAGTAAATCAGCGAAAACAGAATCAGGATCTTCTCGACGGGCTTGTAGCTGCCGCGCACGATCACCGTCCACACCACCACCGCGCCGATGGGAACGGCGATGTACTTGCTGACTCCGAAGATGCCCATGCCCGCGGCGAGACCGGCGAATTCGGCGACGATGTTTCCGAAATCGGCGAGCCCGAGAACGAACATCGTCATCGCCGTGGCGCGCAACCCGAATTCTTCGCGAATCAAATCCGACAGGCCCTTGCCCGTCACCACTCCCATGCGGGCGGCCATTTCCTGCACCACAATCAATGCGACGGTGATGGGGATGAGCGTCCACAGCAGCGCGTAGCCATATTGCGCGCCGGCTTGCGAATAGGTGAAGATGCCGCCCGGATCGTTATCGACGTTGGCGGTGATGAATCCCGGCCCAAGCACGCTCAAAAACAGCAGGACGCGATACTTCAGGAACCGGAAGGACGGACGCCGGATCGGGAATGTCGGACGCTCTGCGGCAGTGCGGGCCATGGCGCGAATTCTTCATTGTCGCTTGCGTTCGCTTCGATTGTATAGTTGTTTTCGAGGCCCAACGTTAATCGGATCGTAACATCCTCTGTGCAAAACTGAATAAAGCATGGAATCCGTCGAGATGGCGACCGATCTCACCGGCCCGCAGTTGTACTGCAACCGGGAATTGAGCCTGCTTGCATTTCAGAAGCGCGTCCTTAAAGAAGCGCAGGACCCTTTCAACCCGCTGCTGGAACGGGTCATGTTTCTTTCCATCCTCGGGTCCAATATCGACGAATTTTTCCAGGTGCGTGTGGCCGTGCTGAAACAGCGCGCGGCATCGGGCGCGGAAGAACACAGAGTGGACGGGCTCAGCGATACCGAGCTTCTGGATGCGATTCACGATGAAGTGGCCGCGCTGGGCGAATCCGCCTATGCTTGCCTGCGCCGCGATCTGAAGCCGGCTCTGGCCGAGGCGGGCATCCGCATACTGGATTATGCAGACCTGGATGAAGAGGCTCGCACGGCGCTCAACGATTATTTTCAGCGCACCGTGTTCCCGGTGCTGACGCCGCTGGCCTTCGATACAGGGCGTCCGTTCCCGCACATTTCCAACCTCAGTCTGAATCTGGCGGTGGTGATTCGGGATGCCCAGGGCGAGAACCGTTTTGCCCGCGTCAAAATTCCCAACACTCTGCCTCAACTGATCGCCGTCGCGCCGTCGCAATTCGTGTGGCTGGAGCAGTTGATCGCCGCCAATCTGGAAGCTTTGTTTCCGGGGCTGGAGGTGGTGGAAGCGCACCCGTTCCACGTGACGCGCGACGCCGACGTAGCGATTCAGGAACTGGAAAGCGACGATCTGCTGGAGACCATCGAAGAAGCCGTGTGGCGCAGGCGCTTTCGCGCGGTGGTCCGCTTGCAGGTGGACCAGAACATTCCGCCCGCGATCCTGAAAATTCTGGCGGAAGAACTGGATCTGGAGGAGCGGGCCATTTACCGCGTGGACGGACCGCAGGATTTGAGCCGGCTGCGGCAGCTCTATTCGCTGGATCGGGCCGATCTGAAATACAAGCCGTTTTCGCCGCACACGCCTCCCGGATTGCAGCCCAGATCGAAGGAAGACATCTTCTCTCTGATCCGCCGGGAGGACGTGCTGCTGCACCATCCTTTCGATTCCTTCCAGCCGGTGGTGGAGTTCATTCGCAGAGCTGCGCACGATCCCGATGTGCTGGCGATCAAGATGACGCTCTACCGTGTGGGGCGCAACTCGCCGGTTGTGGCTGCGCTGCTTCAGGGCATCGAAGAGGGTAAGCAGATTTCGGTGCTGCTGGAATTGAAGGCGCGCTTCGATGAGGAGAGCAACATCGAGTGGGCTCGGGCGCTGGAGCGCGAGGGCGTGCATGTGATCTACGGCCTGGTGGGGCTGAAGGTGCATTCGAAGATCGCGCTGGTGGTGCGCAGGGAAGGCGACGTGATGCGCCGCTACGTGCACCTGGGCACCGGCAACTACAATCCGCAGACCGGTCGTATTTATACCGATCTGAGCCTGTTCACCTGCGACGAACAGATCGGCGCGGACGCGACGGACCTGTTCAATTATCTGACCGGCTACTCCGCCAAAACCGGACTGCGCAAGTTGCTGGTGGCGCCGGTGAGCCTGCGGCAGGGGATGGACGATCTGATCAATCGCGAGATTGAACTCGCCAAGAAGCGCAAGAAGGGGCATCTTATTTTCAAGATGAACGCGCTGGAGGATCCGGAGATGATCAAGCTCCTCTATCGCGCTTCGCAGGCGGGTGTTCGCGTGGATCTGCTGGTGCGGGGATTATGCTGCCTGCGGCCCGGAATCCCCGGCATCAGCGAGAACATCTCCGTGAAGAGCGTGATCGGGCGGTTTTTGGAGCATTCCCGCGTGTACTATTTCCGCAATGGCGGGAAGGAGCAGGTCTACGTGGGCAGCGCGGACTTGATGCCGCGCAATCTGAACCGGCGCGTGGAGGTGGTGTTTCCAGTCAAGGATCCCAGGCTGGTGTCGCGGATCCGCGATGAGATCCTGGAAGTGTATCTGGCCGACACCGTCAACGCGCATGAGATGCAGACCGACGGTGTTTACAATCGTCCGTGGCGTAGCGAGACCGTGGGCGGGGTGGATAGCCATCTGCGCAGTATGAATGTGCGGCCGGGCGCGGAGTAAGAGGGGCGCTAGGGGCGGCGAGCGACGATTTCCGCCACCCAGCGTTTGTGTGCGGGGTCGCGCGAAGGGCCTTCGTATTGGTGCAGAATTTCGAAGTCGTGGAAGTACGCGGCGAGTTCGCCGGGGGCCAGGCGGAAGCGCGTTATTTGCGGATCGGCGGGCTCCGGGATGTGGGCGATGGCGATTACGATGCCGCCGGGAACCACTCCGCGCTTCGCGGGCTCGAAGAGATCGCGCTGGAGGTAATAGAGGATGGCGATGAGCTCCCAGGAATCGGGCCCGATCGTGAATTCGTGATTTTCGAGGTCGGCGACCCGGGCGTCGATCGCGGGGTTGCGGGCTTTGAGGATTTCGATGGCGGCGCTGGAGCCATCGGCGGCGGTTACTTGCCAGCCGTGGGCGGCGAGCCACAAGGCGTTGCGGCCGGCTCCGCATGCGAGATCGAGAGCGCGTCCGGGAATGAGCGCACTTACAGTGTGCGAGAGGAGTGGCGTGACGCACTCATTCGCAGGATTACTGCGGTAACGCTCATCCCAGCCGCGAAGATCCATGCTCTTAGCATGGATCACATTGAGCGAAGATCGAAAGAGGAGCTCCTCACACTTGATATCCTTCAAGCGATTAAGAGGCCCATCGTGCTGGCGTTCGCGCGGGTTGCTCTCGAGAACTCCTCCGCGCTACCGCGACCCGGAACCGATGGGGGAACCGACTTCTTGATTGCAATATAGAGCACAGGCGGCTTGGAGCGGGGTCGTAAAAAACGGCAAAGTGTTCGAACGCGGACAAATCGAGTTGCGAACTATTTTGCGATTGCGGTTACGATGAAGCCTGTTGCTGGAAATATTGATCATTGCGGACGATTTGACCGGGGCGGCGGATTGCGGTGCGGCTTGCGCGGCGCGCGGCCTTGAAACCGTGGTCGTGCTTGACGATTCGGGCGGAATTCCTCAGGCGGACGTGTTGGCATTCGATGCGAATACCCGCGGGATGACGGCGGAGCGGGCGGCGGCGGAGACGGCTCGCATTGTTCGCGAATATCCGGCGCGCATCGTTTACAAGAAGATCGATTCGACGCTGCGGGGTCATGTGGCGGTGGAAGTTGCGGCGGCTCTGGAGGCGTATCGCGGGTTGGGGCATCCTGAGGCGCGGGCGGTGGTGGCTCCGGCATTTCCTTCGATGGGCCGCACGACGAAAAATGGGCGGATGTATGTGCGCGGCGAGGCGATCGAGAATCGCGACGTCGGGCTGTTGCTTGAGGACGCGGAGACGGATGAGGATCTGCGCGGAATCGTCTCGAAGTGGATGTGTCACGAAGCTGGCGTGGTTTGGGCGGGGTCGGCGGGACTGGCCCGATGGCTGGCGCCGGAGCGCGAGCGTCGCGATCGGGCGGCTGCGCCGAAAGTCACGGGGGCGATTGTGATTGCGGTGGGGAGTCCGTCGCGGCGATCGCTGGAGCAGGCGGAAGCGCTCAGGGGAACCGAGGTGGGGGACGACGTCATCTTAGTCGGCGAAGCGGCGGCGCTGGCTGAGACGATTGCGCGAAGTCCAGAGCGAATCGGGGGATTGGTTCTGACCGGCGGAGAGACGGCGAGGGCAGTGCTAAGCAGGCTCGGCATCGCTGCGCTGCGGGTGGTGGGCGAGGTGGAGACGGGCGTTCCGATCATGATTGCCGAGGGGTCGCGGCCGCTGCCGGTGGTGACGAAGGCGGGTGATTTCGGAGATCGGGAGACGCTGGTGGCTTGCCGTGCGGCGCTGCGGGGGCTTTCTTTAGATTGAATCTTCGACGGCGGGCTCGGGTTCAACTATCTTATAGATACCGATCCTGTAGATGATGAATGGCACCGTGAAAATGCAGGCTCCGTAAAGCAGGTCGCGGAGTGCGCCCCCGAGCATTTCTCCCAGGCTGGGGGCTGTTCTCCCGATCTGCAGTGCATAGTCGCGAGTCACCGAATAGGTGTACGGCGCAACTAGGAGGCGGAACAGTAGGAACGCAAGCACGAGTACTCCAACATAGACGGCGATCGTGGTTACCAACCTCAGCGGTTTCGAGACCGGCGGGACAAGCTCCGATTCGTTATCCGCCGGAGGCCTTTGCAGGATGATCAGTAGCAGAACGATGGCCAAGTTGCAAAGCTCGATAAAAAAAGAGGACAGTACGCCGGTTGTTCGAGGGTCCGCCCAACTCATCGCCTGAAAGTAGGGGCCGGTCGATCCCAACCACCGAACCAAATCCATGGCGGTGATTATGCCGAAGACGACGGCGGATGCTCGCGCCAACCGGCGCAGGCGATCCGGAATGTGCAGAGTTCCCTGGTTCTGATACAAGGTGAAAAAGAAAGCCGCCGGAAGCGCGGAGCAGAAAAGAAGGAGCAGAAAAAATGGGATGCCCCACCAAGACCGGCTAGCCTGGGTTATCGTTTGCGACATGCTCCAAAGCGGCAGCGGGAGGCTCAACAGGTACGTAATTAGGCCCAGCAGCGCTGCTTTCCGGATCATGCACAAGGATACCTGAATTGAAAATCGCCGGATCAATGATGCTTGACGCAGCGACAGGTACGTGCTAAATATTTAGCATGATGCGGACGATTTTCGTGCTCCTCGCCTTCGCCCAAACGATCTTTGCCCAAACGCCGGCTGCGGCATCGGGACGCGTAGAAGGTCAGCTTATCGATGCCGGAACTGGCGAGGGCATCCGCAAGGGATGGGTGACTCTGCGCGGGGGCACGGCCGGCTACACTGCCATCAGCGACTCGAATGGCAATTTCGTTTTTGAAGATGTCGATCCGGGGCGCTATTCGCTTACCGCCGAGCACTCGGCTTATCTCCGGTCCAGCGGCGCGGGACAAATCACCGTGGCCGCGGGGGAGATCGTCAAGGCTCCGCGCATGGCTTTGACCGCGCAGGCAGTCATCAGCGGAAAGGTTACCGATGAAGGCGGAGATCCGCTGCCGGGCGGCGTGCAGGTGCAGGTTTCGCGCTGGCGATGGGACTCGCAGACGGGTGTGCGCACCCTGACGCAGGTCAAGCAAACCGGAGCTGACGATCAAGGCAACTTCCGGCTTTCGGGACTGCCGTCGGGAACCTATTTCCTGAGCGCCTATGGCGGGCGAACCACGGCGGCGTTCGACGATCGAACGGTGATGCGCGGCTCGCAAGCCTACACCACCACTTACTATCCGGGCGTGTCCGCGCCTGATAGCGCAACGCCGATTGTGGTGGCTGCCGGTAGTGAGATGGCGAACATGAATCTGAATTTGCGCAAGGTGAGTGTGTCCAGGATTCGCGGGACCGCTCGGGATATCGGGTCGGGCGAGATGGGCAATCAGATCGCGCTTCACTTGATTCCACAAGGCGCGTATCCGGTGAGCCCGGTGACCAACGACGCGGTGGCGGTGGTGCAAAATGGCGTCTTTGAATTTCCGCGCGTGACTGCCGGGAGTTACATTATTTTGGCTCCGGACAACCCGGCATCGGGGCATTTGGTGGGACGCTACGATTTGTCGGTGGCACAGGCCGATGTCAATGGGATCCTGTTTCCATTGGGTCCGGGGGCCGCAATCGAAGGCCATTTCAAGATGGATTCGGGTGAAGGCGCGCCGGCCGGCATCGGATTCGGGCTGCGCTCGGCGGATGGCGCTGGCGTGCACGTGGATTCCAGACCAGACGGAAAGGACGCTTCGCCGCGAGCCTCCGGCATTCCGCCAGGGCGCTATTGGGTGGACGTTCGCACGGGGCCAAATTCGGCGAATGCGTACGTGAAATCCATTCACTTCGGCGAGGCGGATGCGACGCTCAAACCGATTGAGATCGTGGGCGGGGCGCAGCCTGCCTTGGATGTGCTGATCTCTTCCAACGGCGGAACGGTTTCAGGCACGATTCGAAACGAAAAGGGCGACACTGCCGCGGCGGCGCAGGTGATTCTTGCGCCTGCGTCGCGGGAATTGGGCGACGTCCAACGCCTGGTAAAGAGCGCCGCCGCCAGTCAGGGAACCTTCCGGTTCGCCGGGATTGCCCCGGGAGATTATCTGGTGCTGGGGTTGGAAGGCGGCGACGCCGGGGCGCTGCGCGATCCGGCTTTTCGGGAGGCGATCGCGGATAGGGGAGTGAAGGTGACGGTGCGGGAAGGTTCGATGGTCGCGATTGAGGTTCCGGTGATTCCTGAGAATGTAGGCGCTGCGGCGCTGGCGAAATTGCAGTGAGTTGGGCGGGCGCGGCGTCGGCTTTACGAGCCTCAACCGCTCCTTGCAGTCGCGGCTCTGAATCGGGGAGTCGCGGGAGCGGGGATGCTGTGGCGAAGTGGGCGGGATTGCGATGGGGAGCTGGGCGGGATGCGGAGTCGAGCGGCGCGGGGATTGGTGGCGAGGTGGGCGGGACGCGAAGTCGAGCGGCTCGGGATGCGATGGCGAAGTGGGCGGGGTGCGAAGTCGAGCGGGGATGCTGTGGGGAAATGGGAGGGTTGCGAAGTTTAGAGGCTCGGGGTGCGATGGCGAAGTGGGCGGGATGCGAGGTCGAGCGGCTCGGGACTGCTGTGGGGAAATGGGCGGGTTGCGAAGTTTAGAGGCTCGGGGTGCGATGGCGAGGTGGGCGGGACGCGAAGTCGAGCGGCTCGGGATGCGATGGCGAGGTGGGCGGGTTGCGAAGTTTAGAGGCTCGGGATGCGATGGCGAAGTGGGCGGGACGCGAAGTCGAGCGGCTCGGGATGCGGTGGCGAGGTGGGCGGGATGGGACGTCGAGCGGCTCGGGGATGCTGTGGCGAAATGGGCGGGATGGGACGTCGAGCGGCGCGGGATCGGTGGCGAGGTGGGCGGGATGGGACGTCGAGCGGCCCGGAGTGCGATGGCGAAGTGGGCGGGATGGGAGGTCGAGCGGCTCGGGACTGCTGGTGGGGAAATGGGCGGGTTGCGAAGTTTAGAGGCTCGGGATGCGATGGCGAAGTGGGCGGGATGGGACGTCGAGCGGCGCGGGGATCGGTGGCGAGGTGGGCGGGTTGCGAAGTTGAGCGGCTCGGGATGCGATGGCGAGGTGGGCGGGACGCGAAGTCGAGCGGCTCGGGATGCGATGGCGAAGTGGGCGGGGTGCGACGTCGAGGAACGGATTAGCGGCGGCGAATATTTGCATGAAAAACGGGCTTGACAGGCGTGTCGAATGGTGCTAATTTTTTAGCATGGAGAAGCTGAGCCGGCGCGAACGGCAGATCCTGGACATCCTCTACGAGCAGGGCAAGGCCACGGCTGCGGGCATTCAGGCCGCGCTGCCCGATCCTCCGAGCTATTCGGCTACGCGCGCGTTACTGCGCATTCTGGAGGAAAAGGGCCACGTGCAGCATGAATCCGACGGCCCGCGTTATGTCTTTCGTCCGCGAGTGGGCAAGGAGCGCGCCCGCAAGAACGCCTTGCGCCATATGGTGCAGACATTTTTCAACAACTCCGCAAGCGATGCTGTGGCGGCGCTTCTGGACGCCTCTTCGGCGGAGCTTAAGGCGGAAGATCTGGACCGGATGCAGGGGCTGATTGAGAAAGCCCGGAAGGAGCGCAAATCATGAGCGGGCCACTTGAGTTCTCCTGGCTGCTTGAATTTTCCATGAAGGCGACGGTGCTGCTGGGTGCGGCGCGCGTGGCCGCGTTCCTTCTGAGGCGTTCGCCGGCGGATGTCCGGCATCGCCTGTGGCTGGCGGCTCTCTTCGGCGTGGCGGTTCTGGCGCTGCCGGTGCGATTCCCGCAGCCTGTCAGCATCGGGGTGCCTGTGCAATTCTCCGTCACGGCGCTCGGCGGCACGATTCCGGCGCGGGTGAGCACGGGAGCGTGGTCAATGTGGAGCGCGATCTGGATCGCAGGGATTATCCTGGCGCTGGGGCGATTGCTGGCGGGAATGGCGACCGTGGCTCTGTGGACTCGCCGGGCGCGGCTGATGAACCAAGTGCTGGTAAGCGACCGGGTCGCGACCCCTCTCACATGGGGCGTCTTCCGCCCCGTGATCCTGTTCCCAGCGTGCGCCGGAGAGTGGAGCGGCGACCAAATGGAGGTGGCGCTGCGCCACGAGCAGGCGCATGTCGTCAGGCGCGACTGGCTGTGGCAAACGCTGGCCAACGCGATGAACGCCGTGTTCTGGTTCCACCCCCTGGTGTGGCTGGCCAACGCCGAATTGCGCCGTGAAGCTGAGAGCGCCACGGACGACATGGTGCTGGCGTCGGGTGTGGACGCCGCCGATTACGCCGAGCAACTGGTGCGCGTGGCGCGGTCCATCTCCAGCACGGTACCGCTGGCGGCGGTCCCGATGGCCCGGCGCGGGATTCTGGAATCGCGCGTACGCGAAATTCTGGATCCGCTTCGGCGGCGGGGCCAAGCCTCGGTGGTGAGTCGGGCTGCGGTCGCCGTGTTCGCCTGCGTGTGCCTGGTTCCGCTGCTGGCGTTACAGGAAAGCTCGGCGGGAATAACCGCGATTCCTCCGGCGCCTGTCCCGCCGCAAGCTTCCGCGCAGATTGCGCCGGCGGCGGCCGAGCCGGTTCGAACCGTGCGGCCTCAGGGGGCCGCGCCGAAGCCGGGCCTGGCGGAAAAGCCGGCGCAGAAACCTGAGGCGGTGGCGGCTTCATCGGCGGGCGTCACGAACCCCCGTCCGCTTTATCAAGCGGAACCAGCCTACACCGAAGACGCGAGAATCGCCAAGGTTCAGGGAAGCGTGAAATTGAGCCTGGTGGTCGACGAGCAGGGGAGGGCGCAGGACATTCAGGTTCTGACGAGCCTGGATCCGGGACTCGACCAGCAGGCCGTGGAAGCTGTACGCCAATGGGTATTCGCACCCGGAACGAAGGACGGAGTGCCGGTTCCGGTCAAGGCTTTGATCGAAGTGAATTTCAGACTTTTATAGTTCAAAGGAGCAAATCATGCGTCGATTGAAAATGCTGTTGATCCCGGTGGCTGCGGTTGTTGCGCTATCGGCCATTTTTACCTTAACTGCTCAGGAGCCCACGCCGAAGAAGACCTCGCCGAAGGTGCTGTATCAAATGCAGCCGGAATACACGGAGGCTGCGCGAACCGCGAAGGTTTCGGGCTCCGTGCTTCTGAAGCTGACGGTGGATGAGAACGGGGATGCCCAGGACATTCAGGTGGTGAGATCGCTTGACGAAGGGCTGGATCAGAATGCCATCGAAGCTGTCCGCCAGTGGCGTTTCGCGCCAGGAACGGAAGACGGCAAACCGGTGGCCGTTTCGGCGAATATCGAAGTGAACTTCAAGCTGCAGTAGCGTTCCGGATCGCCGGCTGCCTGCGTATAATCGTAGGTAACCGCATGAAAGCCCCGGGTCTCGCGCTACTGGTTTTGCTGCCTGCCTTCGCGCAAGCTCCTCCGCAGAAGGGCGCCTCGAAGCCGGCGCCCGCGGCGGAACTATCGGGCGATCAGACCATTCGCCTGGATGTTACGCGCGTTCCCGTCCTGTTCACAGTCGCAGACAAGAAGGGTCACTTTGTCACCGACTTGACCAAGGATGAATTCGAGGTGGTAGAGAACAAGAAGGTGCAGACCATCCTCGATTTCAACGGCGAAAGCAATCTGCCGCTGCGCCTGGCCGTGCTGATCGACACCAGCAACAAAGTGCGGCAGAGGTTCAAGTTCCAGCAGGACGCGGCCACCGATTTTATCGAAACTGTAGTCCGGCCAGGCACCGATAAAGCCGTGGTTGTCAGCTTCGATACGACCGCGGAGCAGGTTGCGGCCATGACCGACGACATCGCCAAGCTGAACGCTTCCATCCGCGCGCTGCAGCCGGGCGGCGGTTCCGCGCTTTACGACGCCATCTATTTCGCGTGCAAGGAAAAGCTGCAGGACCAGGCTCCGGAGAAGTTCCGGCGCGCCATGGTGATCCTGGGGGATGGCGACGATAACCAGAGCCGCTACACGCGCCAGCAGGCCCTCGAAATGGCGCAGAAGGCGGATGTGGTGATCTACGGGGTCTCGACCAACAATAGCGGTCAGGAAGAGGACGGAGACAAGATCCTGCGATACTTTGCGCAGGAAACGGGCGGTCAGGTTTTTATTCCGTTCCAGGAATCGGAACTGGCGCAGTCCTTCGCGAACATCGCCAATGAACTGCGGCATCAATACATCGTGGTCTACCGGCCGGAGCCGCTGAAGGCGGACGGACAGTATCATACTCTCGATATTCGCGTGAAGGGCCGCAAGGATCTGACGGTGCGGGCGCGTCACGGCTATTATGCGCCGCTGGCGGCCGACGTTCGCTGAGATGAGCCGGCGCGCGTAGCAGTCAAATAGCGCGGTTTTGAAGCCTACTGGTCCTCGCGCTGCGTACCGAGGTAGCGGCTGGCCAGCACCGATTCCGCAACCGCTGAGCCCAGCAGCAGCAGCATGACATACCACCACACGGTCTGCGGCGTCTTGCTCGGCGGGGCCGGGCCGCCTCCCGAGGCTTCTTGTGAAGATTGGCCGCCCTTGCCGGCCCAGAGCGCCAGGACATCGTCGGGAATCACGTCCAGGTTCGATTCCTTGGGATCGGGGTTGACGCCGATCTCGTCCTGCCTCCCATCGGCCAGGCGGAGCTGATAATAGCCGGCCTCGGTGAGCTGGAAGGATTGGGCTGCCGCGGCCTCGCCCAGAGTGAGCGGGCGCTTGCCCTCCGGGTCGGTGACCTCGACGCCTTGCGTGGCGCCTTTGGATTGCCCCTTGGCGCTGCGGAGATCGAGGTAGGCGTCGACCAGCCGGGCGCCGCCCTGGCGCTCACTGCCCGCCAGATAACGGGCGGTCTGCTCGACGAACGGGACGAAGGCGGGATGCAGCGGGAAGTCGTTCGTCAGATTGTCGAGACCTGAGGTGAGCAGCACCACGCGGCCCTCGCCGATGCGTTTCTCGAGCAACAGCGGAGTCTGGTCGCTCAACCGAACGATCACACGGGCGGCATCCGGCCCAGTCCCGGGATCGACATCGAGAGCGTAGAAAAACTTCACACCCGGCCAGCCTTCGGCCTTGGCTACGGCGGGATAAGAAGAATCGCTGGAGCCAACCGCCATGTAACGATCGGGAACGCGGTTGTAGTCGTGGGTCTCGATGACGTGCGCGCCGAAGATGGGAATCTGCGTGCGAGCTCCGGCGGAAGTCCCGGTGGCGATGAAGAGGCTGCCTCCCGAACGCACATAATCGGTGAGGGAATTCTCCAGCAGCGGAGGCAGCGAATTGACGTCGGAGAGCACGGCGAAGGCGTAATTGGAAAGCTTACGATCGGCGGCTTCGTTGACGCTGATCGATTCGAGGATAAAGGCGGCTTGCGCGGCCGCGGAAAGCGCCGCGCCGAAATAAAGCGGAGAGCGGTTGTCGCCGTAGCTGTGGATCAGCAGGACCTTTTGCGGATCGGATCGTTCGATCGCGAAGCGGCGCAGATCGTCGGCGGGGAAGCCGTCGGCCGAATCGATCTTGACCTCGCAGCGGCTGAAGCCGTAGGGCACTTCCAGCGCGGGGAACTCAACGGTGGCGCGTCCGTTCGCGGGGACCATGACGGGCTTTGTGGCGGTGGTCTTGCCGTTCACCACCAGCGACGCGATACGTTGCGCGGCAGGAGTGCCATAGCCGGCAATCACGGCTTGCGCGTGAATCGGCTTGACGTCCATGCCCCAGACTTGTCCGGGCGCGTCCACCGATTCGACGGTCCAGTTGGGCTGAGCCTTGGTAATGACGGCATGCGTAATCAGCTTGACGCTGGCGGGCAGCGCCATGTCGGAGAAGGGGGCAGCCAAATCGCCGCGCTGCATATCGCTGAACAGATGCAGCTCGATCGGCGTATGCACCGCTTCGGCCATGGCTCGCACGGCGCGGGCCAACTCGCCGAAATTTCCGTGGGCGTCGCCAGGCTGGATGGACTGCACGGCGGCCCGCAGCGCCCCTTGATCTTCGATCGCCTGGCTCATCAGCCGCAGTTGTGAACCGAACGTCGCTACCTGGCCGCGCGCGGCGCCCTTAGACGAAAGCACGCTCATGGCGGCTTCCTTCGCGTCGGCCAATCGCGTCCCGGCGCGCATGCTGAAGGAATTGTCCACCACCAGCAGCACCAGCCGATTGCTGGCGAGCGCAGCGGTGTTGCGATTGACGAAGGGATTGGCGAAGGCCAGAATCAACAGCAGCAGCACCAGCAGCCGGAGCGACAACAGCAATAAATAATGGAGCCTTCGATGACGGGTGGAGCTTTGTGTGCGCGATTCCCAGAACATCAGGGAAGGCACCGCCCGGGGCGGGTTTTTTTGCCGCTTCAACAAGTGCAGGTACAGCGGAAGCGCCAGCCCCGCCAGGCCGGCAAGAAACCACGGCGCGAATAGTCCCATCTAATTGCAGCCTGCCAATTCGCGCGACGTCAGCCAGAACATCGTTCGGAGAGTCCTTCCTAATGCAGCCGAGAGAACTCCGATTATAAACCCATTTTACCCGCCGTCTCACTCGAAGATCCGCGTTAGCCGCGCCAGCACCTCGTCCATGACCGCGTCTGGAATGGTCTCCAGCTTCGTGCCGCCGCGCGCAGCGAGATCGATTGCGCGGGGCTGGCGGCGCCGGACGACTCCCGCCGTTTTGGTTCCCGCGCCGGTGAGCGATACCGCAAAACCCCCCGTCCGCGCGAAATTGCCGACGCTCGTGACAGGCAGAACAATCGGGAGCTTCGTGATCCGGTTGAAGGATTCGGGTGCCCCGAGGTAGGACTGACGAGCCAGATCTCGCAGCGCTTCATTCGCCCGGTGCATCAGTTGAGCTCGCCGCCCACAGGCTTACTCTCGATCCATTCTCGGTCCCGCTTGCCGCGCCGCGGCTTCGGATCGCACACGGCCGCGTTCAATCGCGATACCGGCCTTGGCGCCAGGCTCTAAACGAAGGATATCCAGCAGCGCGGGCGGCACCGCCGGCCTGTCTAAACAATCCCCCACTTGCGACGCAGCCACCACTCCGAGAAGCGCAGCAGAAGAAGCACCAGGAAGACCAGAGGCAAATCCCACAGATCCTTGGTCTCGCGACTCGTCACCCCGCCCTCCGAAAACGGAATACTGGCGGCGAGCTTGCCGAGATCCGCGGGCTTCCAATATTGCCCGCCGGTTTGGCTCGCGAGCCGTTCCAGCAACTCGCGGTTCTGTTCGGTATGGAAATTCTCCGCCACGCCATCCATGCGCTGGAAGGTCAACACGTCGCGACCTAGTTCCTTGACCGTGCCGCTGGCGGGATCGACCCGCTGCGCCGTCACTTCGGTCAGATAAGCGCCCGCCTTGGGAGCGGACCACGCCGCCTGGAACTGCCCCGGACTATCGGGAACCGGCGTCATTTCCACCAGGCCGCCGACGCCGCCCGGACCCAGGATGTGCGCTTCGACCTTGGCGTCCGGAGCAGGATTGTACTGTTGATCGCGAACCTCAGCGTTGATCGTCACCGCGCCGTTATCCAGCAGCATCTGGGCCGGGACGGACGCGGCCACATGTCCAGGAGTATCCGAAACCAGCCACCGCAGCAACTGTTGCCAGAACAAATCGTGAGCCGTGTCGCCCAGAGGTGAGCTCATCTGCCAGCGCCAACTGCCTCCGGTGGCCATGATCGCGGTGCGGCCGTGCCCGAAGCTTTCGGTAATCAGCAACGGCAGCGTCCGGCCCTCGGGCGTAATCATGTTGGCCAGAACCTGAGCTCCCGGTTTGGGAGTGCCCGGCTCCTCATAATCCATCAGGTAGGGCAGCTTCTTCCACTTGGCGGCGTTCGCGGCCGGATCGTCAACCAAGCGGGTAATAATGCTGTCGACGCCCGCGGGCGCCAGCTCAGCCGTCGTATGAGTGGTGCCGCGCAGCGGGTCGGCCTCGCGGTGAAACGTGCCCGTCTGGGTTGGCAGCACCGTCGGCAGCAGATCGGTAAGACTCGATGCATTCCAGCCGCCATCCGCCAGCGCGTACTGACCGCCGAGCAGGAGAAGGCCGCCCCCGCGGCGATCTACGAACTCGCGAATCAGTTCCTGCTGGCCGGGAGTAAAATAGCCGCCTTCAACCGATCCGATGATCAAACCCTGGTAGGCAAACAGTTCTTCGGCGCGCGAAGGAAAACCGCCTGCCAGTTCATTGGGATTGTCGATCCCCTGCCGGTAGATTTTATTTTCGCTAGTGCGAACCATGGATGCGATCTGCACCATGCGGTCGTCCTCTTCGGCCTGGCGGATGAACTTGTATTCCCAGCGCGGCTCGCCTTCGATATACAGAATGTGGCGTGGATCCGATCCGACATTCACCACGCGAGTCACCGCATTGTTGGCCGTGTTCTCCTCGCCTGAAAGGGGAGCAGTCGCGATCTGCAGGGTCTTCGCGCCAGCCACGCCGATATCGAACATCAGGGTCTCGGTTTGAAGGTTGCCATCCGGCCCCAACGTAACGGTGCGGGAAGCCAGCAGCTTAGGCTGCCCGGTTCCCATATCGTGTACGGTCAGGTTGACCTTCGCGCCGGCGTATCCGCGTTGGTGAAAGGTGATCTTGGCCGCGATCCGGGAGTTTGCCAAGGCCCGGGGAGCAACCACCGCCTCATCCAGTTCGACGTCGTGCTCCGCGCGCTCCCGTCCGAAACCCACGGTATGAACGGGAATGTGACGAGCCCGCAGCGCGCTGATCGCGTCGGTGCTGACGCCCCCGGCATTGTCGTCGCCATCGCTGAGCAGCACCACTGCGCCGATGGGCAGATCGGAGGTCTCTTCGCTCAACTGCTTCAGACTGTCGCCGATGCGGGTGGAGGGCGCGTTGGGTTGCAGGTCTTTGAGGCCGTCGATGCGGGCGGGCACGTCGTCGACCCGGTAAAGACGCGTTTGAAAGGAGTGGTTGAGGCTGTCCAGCACTCCGTTCTGAAGCGCCTTCACGGCTTGAGCCTGGCGTGTGGAGCCGTTCTCCGCTATACCCATGCTGCGGGAATCGTCCACCAGGACGGCGATGATATTTTGTTGCGGCTTCAACTCGGCGACGGTGATCGCGGGCTGCCACAGCAGCACCAGCACCACTGCGGCCAGCAGCGTCTGCATGCCCCAAATGATCCAGACTCGCCAACTGCGCATCACCGGCGCGGCTTCCGCCTGCCGGGATCGGATCAGCCACGCCAAACCAGCCGCCGCAGCCACAATGAACAGCACCAGCAGCCACTGTGGCCATGCCCCTAAAAGGGCGAATTGGCCGCGTGTATACACAAAACGGGGATATTTAAAAAAGAACTCGAACATGGAGGCCGGGGACTCCTAGTGGGTCATCGCGTAAGTGATGTAGTTGAGGACGATCCGAAATGCCAGTCCCGAGAACTTCTCAGGGTAGGACGCCTCATCGGAATGCTCCCAGGCGTCGCCCAGATGCATGTTGTGGCAGATCGCCACCATGATACGCCCGTGTGCATTGCGAATGGCGCGCCACTTGGCGACATAGCCGCAGTTGTTGCCGCCTCCGCACTCATAGGTGATGCCGGATCTTACATACTGCTCGCCGGGGATCTGAAATCTTTCGTCGATGTTGTACAGGGTGTGATAGATCTCATCGTTATCCTTGAGATCCTCCACTTGGGCGTCCGGCAGCACCTGGCGTATTCCAGACATGAAACGGTCCCAGTCTTCGGTTCCGTGGAAATGGTCCACCATCAGGAAGCCGCCCTTCATAAGATAGTCGTGCAGGCGTTTGGCCTCCGCGTCGGTGAACGACCAAGTCTGTGGGTTAATGGAGTAGATCCAAGGATAGTCGAAGAGATGGTCGCTATCGAGATCTGCAACGTTCAGCTGTGAGGGTGAGTTGATGCGCGTCAAACGCCGCAGGGCAATCAGGCAGTCGTTGTCGGCCTTGGGCCAGTCTTGCTCCCAACTTCCGCCGCCGAACCCGCCGCCCCCGTAGAGGCTATTGAACTGGAGCCGGCTAAAATAAAACTCCGAGGGCGCGAACGAGCCGTAGTTGTCATAGGATTGCTGGCGGCGGCCTCCTCTTTGGAACGCAACCAGCGAAAAGCTGAGCGAGAACATGAGGGCGGCGGTGATGGGCAACACCAGCTTCATATATAGTTACCTCGAATGCCTCTTGCAGCATAGCAGACGCGCGCCAGCATCGGCGCATCCGGTTACGAACACATTACGTGCGGTATAAGATACCGTGTAGTGTATAATTGTCATCGAAATCGTGTGGACATTAGAATAATCTAACAGAAGGGGAGAGATTCGCCATGAGACAGCGATGGTCCTATTTTTCGGGCGCCTGCGTAGTAGTCCTTGCCGCCGTACTGGGAGCCCAGACCCCGGCCGGACCGCCTCCAGGCGGCAGGGGCGGTGTCGGCAGGGGCGGCGGAGGGAAAGGCGGCGGCAAAGGCGCGCCTCCCGCGTTCCAGATGGTAAAGGGCCAGCCCATCGACACGCGCGAGCCCGAGAAGAAAGACGATCATCCGGCGTTTCCCGGCCAGACGCGCGTTCCGTACGCGCCGACGACTCCGCCGAAGGTCACTCTGCTGACCGACAAGCTCAACAACCCCTGGAGCATCGCATTCCTCCCCGACGGCAAATTCCTGATCACCGAAAAGCCGGGGACGATGCGCACCTTCAATCCCAAGGACAATTCGTTGTCGGAGCCGCTGCAGGGCGTTCCCATGGTCCATTACCAAGGGCAAGTTGGTCTTCTGGATCTGGCGCTCGATCCGCAGTTTGCAGCCAACCGCCGCATCTTCTTCACCTATAGCGAGCCAAATGGCGACAAGAACGGCATTGTGGTGGCGACCGCGAAGCTGGCCGCGGATGACAGCGCCATCACCGGCTCAACCGTCATTTTCCGCGCCGCCCAAGTGAGCGGCCGTGGCGCCAACCAGGGTGGACGCATCGCTATTGACCGTGGCGGCAATCTGTTCGTCACGATCGGCGACCGCTCCGGCTCGCCGCCGCCGGACGACGCGCAAAAGCTCGACATCATGTTGGGTAAGATCATTCACATCACTCCGGACGGCAAGCCCGCTCCCGGCAATCCGTTTATCGGGAAGGCCGGCGCGCTGCCCGAAATCTGGTCGTACGGCCATCGCAGCGAGGAAGGCCTCACCATCAATCCCGAGACCGGCGAGCTGTGGGAAACCGAGCACGGCCCGCGCGGCGGCGACAAACTTCTTCAGCCGCAGGCCGGCAAGAACTACGGTTGGCCCGTCTACGTCCACGGCATCGACTATCCCGGCAACGCCATCGGCGCGGGAGTCACCGAAGCGCCCGGCACGGAGCAGCCTATCTATTATTGGGATCCGGTCATCGCTCCATCGGGGCTGGCATTCTATACGGGCAATCAATTCCCCGAATGGAAGAACAGCATTTTCGTGGGAGCCTTGGGCGGACAAATGCTCGACCGGCTGACGCTTTCCGGGAAAAAGGTGATCTCAGAGGAGCCGCTGCTGATGGACCAGCGCACCCGCATCCGCGACGTCCGCATGGGTCCTGAGGGAGCAGTCTACGTCCTCACCGACGCAAACTCACTGATGAAACTCACACCGAAATAGGTTCTATTCCGCCTGACTCTCCATCGCCTTGCGAAGAGCGTCAACGTCCGCGAGGTCCTGAGGGCGGGCTGCCGCCAGCTTCGCGGCAATCAGGTCATCGCGCGAATCACGAAAGCGGCCAAGCCGGTTTCAGGGTCGATCACAGTTTCAACGCGGCGCTCCCAGGCATGGTCAAATTCAACGCCCTTGATCGCCGGGAGTATCTCTACCATAATTGGCGCCCGCCCCATGCGAAAAAATCCCTCTCGGTCAAGAAAATCCTCGGGCGTCAGCTCTTCAAGCGGCGCACCGAAAGCGGCCAATGCCGCATAAACTGACAGCGGCCAATGCCTCATAAACTGACTTGGCGTTTTCGGCATCCGGTGCAAGGAAGAGATCCAGGTCCTTGGTCGCGCGAGGCTGCGCGTGAAAGGTTACTGCGTAGCCGCCCACAATCGGGTATCTAACTTTGTGAGCGTTGAAGATGGACAAGAGTTCGTTGAAGTCGGGATACGTCCGGGGTAACGCCCTTCATCGCGTAGCTGGCAAGAGTAATTTCAGCAACCGCGTTCATCCGCTCATACCCGGGGCGACTCTGCCAATAGCGGTATTGGTCCGCCTTCATCTCATCGAAGCTCCGGTATTTCCGGATCGTCTTGTCCATGCCTCCGGTTGTAGCACGGGGCCACCCAATTTGCAACGAAACTTCTGCCTGAGGCGACGCTGCGATACTATTGGTCGGAGGCTGATTTTTGGCATTCCAATGCCAGCATCTCCCATGCAACGAAGAGACTTTTTGAAGCTAGCCGGAGCCACGGCAGCAAGCACCGCTCTAACCGCCCAGGCACAGCAATCCTTTCTAAACCCTGTCGGTCCGCAAGACGTGGCCAAGACCGAATTCAATTTGCAAATCGGACCGGTCACAGTCGAATTGGCGCCCAATCGCATCCTTAGCACCATCGGGTACAACGGCACCTCTCCGGGCCCGCTGCTGCGAATGAAGGAAGGAGTGCCCGTCACTGTGAACGTGGTCAACACCACGGACGTGCCGGAGTACGTACACTTTCACGGATTGCTTATTCCGTCTGAGGTCGACGGCTCGGAGGAAGAGGGCACCCCGGTTGTGCCGCCCCAAGGCAGCCGCCGCTATCAATTCACGCCCACGCCCGCCGGCACCCGCTGGTATCACACCCACACCATGTCGATGGAGGACCTGCATCGCGGCAGCTACACCGGAATGTTCGGCTTTCTGATCATTGAGGGGGCCAACAATCCGGGCCGCTACGACCAGGAGCACTACCTGGCTTTGCGCGACTGGGAGCCCTACTTCAGCAATATGGCGATGGACAACGACGATATCGACGCCGCCGCGCCTCAGCCGGAAAGGCCGGCTGTCATGGATACGCGGATGCCCGGGCTGGAGGTTCAGGCCGACCTCTTTTCCATCAACGACAAAATTCTCGGCGCGGGCGAACCGATCCGCGTGAAGCCCGGCGAACGCGTGCTGTTTCATCTTTTGAACGCCAGCGCGATTGAGAACCGCCATCTTTCGCTGCCCGGCCACAAATTTAACGTGATCGCGCTGGACGGAAATCCTGTGCCCACGCCTGCCGCCGTGGACGTGTTGATGATGGGTCCTGGCGAGCGCATCGACGCCTGGGTGGAGATGAACCAGCCCGGCGTTTGGATCATGGGCGCTCCAGAGGATCCGGTGCGCCAAGGCGGCTTAGGCATTGTAATAGAGTACGCCAATCAACGCCGCACCCCGCAGTGGACCGCGCCGCCCAAAGCCAGTTGGGATTACACGATCTTCGGGAAGCCGCCTTCGCAGGCCGCGCCCACGGAGCGATTAGACATGCTCTTTGAAAAGGTGCCGCGCGGCGCAGGCAAATTCAACAGCTTCACCGTGAACGGAAAGTCCTATCCTCACGACCAGGAGTTTGTGCTCAAGCAGGGAACCCGCTACCGGCTGACGTTTCATAACCGCACCGACGATGCGCATCCATTGCATATGCACCGGCACCAGCTTGAGATCGCCGAGATTTATGGCAAAGCCACCTCCGGCGTCATTAAGGACACCGTGGTGGTTCCCACCTTTGGGCGCGCCATCGTGGATTTTACCGCAGACCAGCCCGGACTGACCTTGTTTCACTGCCATATCCAACATCACATGGATTACGGCTTCAAGGCGCTGCTCCGTTATTCGTAATGGATGGACCTTAGCCGCGATCGCTGTTGGGGCCGCCTTCGAAGCGAGCCTGGGGTTCCTCTGTGTCAGCCCGCAAAAACGGTTCTTGGGTCGAGCGGAGCCGAGGGACTATGCGCACCAGCGCGGGAAAACTTGTTCCTCAGCTCACTTGGCGGCAACGATCGAGTCGACTTTTATCGTTTGAGTCTTGGCGTCCAGCGTGCCTGCCACTGTGACCTTTTTCCCTGCGAATTTTTCGGGGGTCTTCTGATCGCTCAGCGTATAGGCGTTCTTGCCGTCGTAGACAACGTAAAGCGCGCCGTGCTGATTGATGCAGGCTATCGTGCACTCGGCGTCGGTCGGCCCCATTTGCATGTGGGAATGATCGGCCGTGGCGCACATGCTGTCGGTGATTGCGCCGGTGAAGGTTCGCTTGCCCGGTTGCGCCGACAGCGCCGCAACCATGAGCAGACTGAAGAAGACAGGCTTCATCACTTATCGGAGGCTTGAGCTTCTACTCGCCCGGCGTCATGAGGTGCGCGGTCGACGTGCCCGCATTCATGACCCATACGCCACCCTGCGCGCCGGTTTCGGGCAGCCCCAAAGTCTTTCCGGTGGCGAACGGAACGGCGATCGTCATGTGGGTGCTGGTGTGCTGCGCATCGGCTCCCCTCAGGTGATACCACACCGATCCGAACTCCGGTTTCACGCGGGTCCCGTCCTTCTCGGCGGCATCAAGCGCCGCTTGGCGAGCCTTCGGGTCCGTGATCGCCTCGAACTTGAGGTTCTGGGCGGCTCGATCCAGGTTGGTGAGGTTGGTGCACTCGACGGAAAATGCAGGCTGCTGGCCCGGCAGTCCAGACTTGTCGTAGCAGACCAAATGGTTGGTGCCCTTCTTCAGGGTGTCGTAGGTGTAGTCGGCTTTGAACTTGATTACCGTTGCGCCAGCCTTCAAATTGCCCGGGGCGGCCATGAGTGCCTTGTCAATAGCGGCTTGGTCGGGCGCTTGCGCGAAGGCGCCGGCGGAAACCGCGAATGTGCTCAGAACGATCGGTAGCATGCGTTTCATTTGTGTGATCTCCACTCATCACTGAACTTATAGACCTGCAACTTTCAAACCCTGGAACGTTCAAACCCTGGAACGTCGAACGAATGCATCCAGTATATCGCGGCGATCTTGACATCGGCATGACCGTAGTGTTACGCGGGAGGCTCCAGTGCGTTATGCTTTATGTATTAAAATCGACCGCGCCGTTGGAGGTTCAATGAATTTCCGCGAAGAGCTTCACGCATACATCGCGCAACTCGAGAAACGCCTGCGTTGGAGCACGTTGCTGCGCGGCTTGGCCATTTTGACCGGCAGCGCGTTAGTGGCTACGTTGGTAGCGGTCGCGATTGCGAATGCGCTAGCGTTCTCGAATGGAAGCGTCACTGCCGCGCGCTTCGGATTGATCCTGGTGCTGGCGATCGCCGCGGCTGCCGGATTGGCGCTGCCCTTGCGCCGGCTGACTCGCCGCCGCGCGGTGGGACGCGCCGAAACGGCCTTCCCGCAATTTGAGCAGCGGCTCACCACCTTCACGGAACGCGACGGCCAGGATCCCTTTATCGAATTGCTGGCCGGCGACACTCTACGAGTTGCCCAGTCCGCCGAGCCCAAGCAATTGGTCACCGACCGCCGGCTTTGGATCTCGCTCGCCACCAGCGTCGGAGCCTGCGCCATCCTGATCTGGATGATCGCCGCGGCTCCGGGTTTCCTGGGTTACGGAGCATCGCTGCTGTGGACCGGTCCGCACCACGACAAGCCGTCGATCTACGACTTGCGCGTGATGCCCGGCGACGCGGTGGTGCGGCGCCATGCCGACCAGCTGGTTTCGGCGATTCCTACTGGTTTGCAGTCGCCCAGCGTCAAGCTGTATGCCCGCTTTGAAAATTCGAACAAGTGGGAAGAGATCTCGATGCAGCCCAAGGCGGCGGGCAGTTTCGCCGGCGGCTATCAATTCCTGTTTGCCGGATTGCCAGACAACGTCGAGTATTATGTCACCGCTGGGGCGATGACCTCGAAGCACTATAACATTCGCGTCACCGATTTGCCCTCGGTGAAGCAGATTAAAGTCACCTATCATTACCCGGCCTGGACCGCCATGCCGCCAGAGGTCGAAGAGCGCGGCGGCGATCTTCGCGCGGTTGTGGGCACCCAAGCCGAACTGGAGGTCTCTACAGACCGGCCTCTTCAGGGCGGGCAAATTCAGCTCGACAACGGACAGCAGATTCAGCTTGTGGATGTGAAGCCGGTCGGCGGCAAGAATAATGTTTACCGCGGCACCGTCAAGATGGATAAGGATGGCGTCTACCACGTCGCGGGGGTAGAGGACGGCCAGCCGGTTCGCGTCAGCGAGGATTTTTTCATCGAGGCTCGTAAAGCCAATCCGCCACAAATTGCTTTAGTGCATCCGCGGGGCGATTATCACGCTTTGCCAGTCGAAGAGGTGACGATCAACGCGAAGGCGAGCGGCGAATACGGACTGAGCGGAGTCGCGCTGCATTATTCGGTCAACGGCGGCCCGGAGAAGACAATCGATCTGCTGAAGCAGAAGGGCGCGAAGGAAGCAGATGGATCGACCACGATCTCGCTTGAGGATTTCAAGCTTGTTCCCGGCGATCTGGTGAGCGTCTACGCGACCGCCAAGGATGCCAACGCGGAATCTCACTCCGACATGATGTTCATTGAGGCCGACCCGTACGAGCGCAACTTCACGCAATCGCAGCAGGGCGGGGGCGGCGGTGGAGGGGGCGGCGGAGGCGGCGGGGGCAATCAGCCCGCGCAGATCACGCAGCGGGAGAAGGAGATCATCTCCGCGACCTTCAAACAGGAGAGCGATAAAAACTCCACCCAGCAGCAGGCGACCGACATCGCCAAGCTGCTGAACCAGTCCCAAGCGACTTTGCGCGATCAGGCCGTCACGCTTTCCGGCCGTTTGCAGGCGCGCGAGTTGACCGACGAAGTGCAGGCTATCAGCGAATTCCAGAAAGATATGATCGCGGCCTCCCAGGCCATGACGCCGGCGGCGCAGCAATTGCAGCAGCAGAAGTGGAAGGACGCCATTCCGAATGAGCAAAAGGCTCTGCAGTTCCTGCAGCGGGCCGAAGCCACTTACCGGGACATTCAAGTTGCGTTTGGGCAGCGCGGCGGCGGTGGGGGTGGAGGAGGCGGCGGGGGCAGCGCGGCGCGCGATTTGGCGGCCCTCTTCGACCTGGAGCTGGACACCGAGAAAAATCAATACGAGACGCGGCAGCCCGCGGCCACAACTGCCGAGCAGAAGCAGCAGGAAATCGACGACGCTCTGAAAAAGCTGGATGAACTAGCCAAGCGCCAGGAGGATCTGGCTCAGCAGCAGCGCAACAGCAGCACTCAAACAGCCGAGCAGAAATATCAACAGGAAATGCTGGAACGCGAAGCCAAACAGCTTCAGCAACAGATGGAGCAGCAACTCGGTCAGCAAGGGCAGCAGGGGCAACAGGGCCAGCAAGGCCAACAAGGGCAGCAGGGCCAGCAGGGGCAACAAGGCCAGCAAGGGAAACAGGGCCAGGGCAGTCAGAGCGCTTCGGCTTCCGGACAATCCAGCGGGCAGGGCAGCAGCGGCCAATCCGGCAAACAATCCGGCCGTGCAGGTCAGAGCAGCCAGAGCAGCGCCAATGCCCAGCAATCCGCGGATCAAGCGGCGGACGGACGGCAACAGGCCGCGCAGCAAGCGCTCGACCGGTTGCGGCAGGCGACCGAAGACATGAAGCGTGCGGCTTCGCAGAACGCCAGCGCGGCGGATTCGCGCCGGGCGGCGGACCGCTTGCGTGAGGCGACCGGGCTCCTTGGCGGCGCGCAGCAGCAGGACGCGGCCGGCCGTCTCAACTCGATGGCTCAGGAAGCCAACCAATTGGCGGATGAACAAAAGAAGCAAGCGGATCACGTGCGGGATTTGATGGCGCAGCAGAATGCGGCCCGCACTTCCGGCAAGCAGATGAAGTATCCGACCCCGCAGGAAGTCGACAAGATGGTGAACGATCGCCAGGAGGTGAGCGACGAGTTGTCGCGTCTCACCCAGCAAATGCGCAGCTCGGCGCGCGAACTCTCGTCCACGCAACCTGCGGCGTCCAACAAATTGCGCGGCGCGCTGGATGGCATTGACGAAAACGGACTCGGCACGCGCCTGCAGCAAAGCTCAGACCGGTTGCGCAGCGGCGAGTTTTCCGATCAGGAAGAGACTGGCCTGACCGGCGATCTGCAAAAGCTCAGCCAGCAAATCACCGATGCGGCGCGGGCCTTGGGCAATGCTCAGATGACTTCCAGGGAAGCCGAGATCAACCGGGCCATGGACCAGCTATCGCGTGTGCGCGACCAGCTCGCGGGACTGGGTGCGCCTCCAAATTCTCAACAAGGTCGGGGCGGACAGGGCCAAAACGGACAGGGTCAAGCGGGCCGCGGAGGCCAAGCGCAGGCCGAACAGCTTGCTCGCAACGGGCAGAACGGCAAGGGTGGACAGGCAGGTCAGCAGCAAGCGAAAAACGGCCAGCAGGGGCAAGGACAAGGACAAGGACAAGGTAAAGGGGACCAGGGCAAGGGGGGCCAAGGCAAGGGCGGCCAAGGCGGCCAGGGTCAGCAGCCGGGCCAAGGCGGTCAAGGCGGAGGCCAGCCGTCGGGTCCAGTCGGCAACACGAACGGCGGCGGCAATCGAGGCGGCGTAGCAATAGGCAACATTGATACCGGCGGTAATTCCCAGCCCGGCCAGTCAGCGGTTCCGCTCCCGCAAGGCCCCACTCCGGCCGATACGCAACGCGATATTGACCAGGGATTGAACGCGCTCAACCAAATTCGTCCCGCGGTGCAAGATAGTCCCGAGGCGCGCCAGGAACTGCAGGCATTGATCGATGAAATGCGGAACCTGGATCCTAAACGTTTCCCTGGGAATCCCGGCCTGATGGAGCAGATACAGCAGCAGCTGGTCAGCAGCGTGGACGCTCTCGAACTGCAACTGCGCCGGCAGCTGGATGAGAACAGAGGTACGATCCGCAACACCGATCCGACCAAGGTTCCCGCCGGCTATAAGGACTCGGTCGCGGAATACTATCGCAAGCTTTCCGGCGGCGGCCACTAACTTGGTGGCCTGTCGCAGCTAGAACATCATTACCGCTTCCTGTGGTCGCGGCTCTGGGCCGTGTACGATACAGCGCCGCTACCACGGAGCAGTTGGGATCCTCCTCAGTAACAGCCCGCAAAACGGAGCCTGGTCGCGCCACGAGCCGGTCTGTTTCTTTCGGGAATTGAGGGTCGCGACCGGCCCTTTGCGGCGCTCCTCGATAACAGCGCGCAAAACGGAGCCTGGTCATGCCACGAGCGGAGTTGTTCCTCTCGGGACTTGAGTGCCGCTCCTCGCCCTTTCCGGATTTGCCGGTTGAAGGCGCGCCATCGCAATCGCGGGATCGCCGGCAGTCGGTCCGTTGTGGGCGACGATCTTCGAAACTCGGCCGCCATCTTCGAGCCGCGATTCATCGCCAGATATGCCAGGCCACGCACGTAGACCGGATACAGTCCTCTGAAGAAAGTGTTGAATGAACGAGTGCCACGCCAAACTCGCATTGCCCTTGCGCCGCGGAATCAATAGAATTGATACTGCCGTTTCGATGTGGTACCCTTCCGCCCCTCTGACATTTGTGATAAAAAAGGAAGGCTCGTTATGCTGAACATCCGACTGCAAATTGTTGATCGAGCTACAGGTTCCAAGCTCAAAAGTTCAAAGTCCAAAGGTTCGAAGCGATGAAGCGATTCCTGTGCGCGTGTGCTCTGCTGGCCCTGATCGCCGTTCCCGGGCTTTTACAGACGAAGGCTGGCGGGCAGACTCCGGCCGTTCCGGACCAACATCGCGAGATGTTGGACACGTATTGTGTCGACTGCCACAACAAAACCTTGAAGACTGGCGGCCTCGCGCTCGATGCACTAAACCTGAACGCCGCGGCCGATGACGCCAAGACTTGGGAGAAGGTTCTACGCAAGCTGCGCGGGCGATTAATGCCGCCTCCTGGCAATCCTCAGCCGCCCCAGGCAGAGATCGATTCTTTCAGCACCTGGGTGGAGAACGCTCTTGACGCGCATCCCAAAGGTCCGACGGCCGGCTATGTGCCGGTTCAGCGCCTGAACCGCACGGAGTACGCCGCGTCCGTGAAGGACCTCCTGGGCGTGGATGTGGACGAGAAGGACATCCTGCCGCAGGATGTTCAGGTGGAGGGCTTCGACAATATCGCCTCCGTGCTGACCACATCGCCGGCGTTTCTGGATCAATACATCGACGCGGCGCGCCGTGTTGCCAAGACGGCGGTCGGCGACATGCATCCGCCGACCTCTGACTGGCCCATCAAGGCAGAGGGGAATCAGGATCCGGAATTGCCTTTCCCGCCGGGCTTCCGCCAGCGCGATGCGATGGCGTTCACCCAAATCCTCCCGGCCGACGGTGAGTACCGCTTCAGCTTCAGCTTCGACGAGCAGTCAATCGGTTTGTACAACCGTGGACTGCAGAACCGGACGACGCTGGTGATGATGATCGACGGCAGCGTGAAGTTTAAGGGCGATATCGGCGGGGCCGAAGATCTGAGACTCGCGAACGTGGAAAACAACGTGGGCTGGCAGAAGATTCTGGACCGGTTCGCTAAGATTCCCGTAACGCTGCAAGCGGGCCCGCACACGATTATTGCCGGTTTCATCGACCGTTCGCATGTGGAATCGGACGACAACGTCGCGGGGGGCGGCGGCTTCGGCGGCGGAGGCGGAGCGCCGGTGGCGCGCCTCGCCGACCCCAAGAATGTCACTCTGGAAATCAAGGGCCCCTACAATCCGACCGGCATTTCGCACAGCACTTCCCGTCCGCTGATTTTCACTTGCGATCCCGCGAAGATCGGTGACACCCCCTGCGCCAAGCAGATCGCCGAAAACCTGGCCCAACGGGCGTACCGCCGGCCCGTCACCGCCGATGACGTCGCGCACCTGATGCGTTTCTATGAGGAAGGGCGCCTGGACAATGGCACCTTCGATCAGGGCATTACGGAAGTGGTGGCCGCGGTTCTGGCCAGCCCCGACTTCCTGTTCCGATCCATACAGACTCCCAAAGGTATATCGAAAAACAGCGAGTTTCCGCTGTCCGATCTGGAATTGGCGTCGCGCCTGTCTTTCTTTATCTGGAATACGGGCCCCGACGCGGAGTTGCTGAAGTTGGCCGAGGCGAAGCAACTCAGCAAGCCCGGCGCTCTGGACGCACAGGTGAAACGCATGATGGCCGATCCGAAGGCCGAGAGCCTGGTGACCGGGTTCGCCATGAAGTGGCTGAACCTCAACAGCCTCGATTTGGTGCAGCCCGACCCGAAGATTTTCAACGCCTTCAATGCCGCCCTCCGCAAGGATTTCATGACGGAAGCCGAGATGTTCCTGAGCAGCATTCTGCTGGAGAACAAGAGTGTCGTTGAGTTGCTGACCTCCGATCACACCTTCGTCAACAACCGTCTCGCGCGCCAGTACGGAATCGAGGGACCGAGAACATCTGCGTTCAAAGAGGTTACCCTGACGGACCCGAACCGTTTCGGCCTGCTGGGCAAGGCCGCGGTGTTGATGAGGACATCTTATGGCGACCGCACCTCTCCGGTGCTGCGCGGCGCATGGGTGCTCGACAAGATCATCGGCACGCCCCCGACGCCGCCTCCGCCAAACGTCGACACCAATCTGGCGGCGTCCACTGCCGATGCTCCGAAAACGGTTCGGGCCCGGCTGGAGATGCATCGCGACAAGCCAGCCTGCAAGCAATGCCACGGCGTGATCGATCCGACTGGCCTGGCGCTCGAAAACTTCGACGCGATCGGCGAGTACCGGACCACGGATCGTCAGGCCGCAAACGCGAAGATCGACGCCAGCACGGTAATGCCGAACGGGGTCGCGATCGATGGTCCGGTGCAGCTTCGCGAGCAACTGGTCAAGGATCCGGAAAAGTTCGTCACCGCGATGACCGAGAAGTTATTGATGTACTCGGTCAACCGCCCCCTCGAATACTTCGATATGCCGCAGGTTCGCAAGGTGGTTGGTGACGCAAAGAAAAACAACTATACGCTGGCGTCCCTGGTATTGGGGATAGTCAACACGGATGCGTTCCGCAAGCAAGGTCCGGAGGCGGTCTCCGCGGCGGTTCCTAAGCAAAATGCGGTCAAAACAGCCGAAGTTAACAATAAGAAGTAAAGTGGCCGCGAGGATTGGATAGCAAGGAGAGACGAACATGTTCATTACCAAGAAGCACCTTTCCCGGAGAACCGTACTGAAGGGAGCGGGCGTCAACCTGGCGCTTCCATTCCTGAGTGCGATGGTGCCCGCCTCGACGGCCCTCGCGCAGACGGCAGCGAATCCGAAGATGCGCGCCGGCTTCTTCTACATTCCTCACGGGGCCATCATGTTCAACACCAAATACGGCCCGGAGTGGGATCGCTGGACGCCCTCGGGCGCGGGCGCCGACTACAAGCTGAACGAGATCACGTCGCCAATGGAGCCGTTCAAGAAGCAGTTGACCACCTTCGGAAACCTGGATAACGCCGCCGCCGCTGGATCGGTGCACGTTCGCAATCCGGCCACGTGGCTGAGCGCGACGCTTCCGCAGGGCAACAACATGTCCACGACGCTGGATCAGGTGATGACCAAATTCATCGGCCAGGACACGCAGTTTCCTTCGCTGGAGCTCGCCTCTGAAACCACGGTGCAAGTGGCGGCGGGCAATGGCGGCGCCTTCACAACCCTATCGTTCCGCGATGAGCATACGCCGCTGCCCATGGAGTACAACCCGCGCAAAGTCTTCCTGAGATTGTTCGGCGAAGGCGACAGTCCTCAGGAACGCGTCGCGATGGCCCGCGAGAAGAACAGTATTCTGGACCTGATCGTCGACCGGGTCAACACGCTGAAAGGCAACCTGGGTAGCGAGGACAAAGCCCTTCTCGACGGGTATCTCGAGAACGTACGTGAGGTTGAACGACAGGCGAAGACGCCTGCCAACCCCAATCTTTCCAAGATCAAAATCCCGAATGCTCCGATCGGCGAACTGGAAGATTTCGCGGCGCAGGAGAAGGTCATGTATGACCTGCTGGCGCTGGCGTACCAAGCCGACCTCACCCGCGTCGCAACCTACATCACCGTGGCGGAAGGCACCAACCGGAGCTATCCGTTCCTCAACATCTCCGGCGGTTTCCACCCGATCTCGCACCACGCCGATGACCTGGATCGCATCAAGATGCTGGTGCAGATCCAGAAATGGCACATGCAGCAGTTCGCCGACTTCATCAAGAAGATGGCCGATACCCCGGACGGACAGGGCTCATTGCTGGACCACTCGATCTTCATGTATGGATCGAACATGAGCAACAGCAACGCGCACAGCAGCTACCCGATCCCGAACCTGATCGTCGGCGGCGCCAACGGCAAACTGAAGCAAGGCGGCCAGCACCTGGTTCTCCCGGAGCGCACGCCCATCGCCAACCTGCATCTGACCCTGTTGCAAAAGGTGGGTCATGAGCAGGATCATTTCGGCGACAGCACCGGCACGATCGCGAGCGTATAGGAGCAGTCGAGTGGATCGCAGAAACTTCCTTAAGAGCGCGGCGGCGGGCGGGCTCACCCTGTGGGCGTCCTGCCGGGTCGCCACCGCGCAACAGGCTGTCGCCAAACTGACCGATAAGCTGGCCGTGATCGACGGCGGCGGCGCCAACGTCCTGGCCTTTTCGGCGGACGACGGGCTGGTGCTGGTCGATAGCGGCGCTCCGAAATCCGGCGATCAGGTGATGGCCGGGCTTAAAAATGTGGCAGCGGGGGTCAAGGTCCAAACACTCTTCAACACCCACTATCACCTCGATCAGACGGGCAACAACGAAATGTTCGCGGCGGCCGGAGCGAAAATCATCGCGCACCTGCGCACCCGCGAGTGGATGTCGTCGGACTACTGGATTCCAGCCGAGGAACGCTACGAGAAAGCCCGTCCCCAAGCTGCCCGCCCCACCGAGACTTTTCTGACAACTGGCTCGATGAAAGCGGGCGCCGAACAGATCGATTACGGCTATCTGACTCTGGCGCACACCAGCGGCGACATCTATGTCTACTTCAAGACGTCGAATGTGATGGCCGTGGGCGACGTTGCATCGCCCGTGCGCGATCCGGAATTCGATTGGTTCACCGGAGGGTGGATTGGGGGCCGCGTGGACTCGATGGACACCGTGCTCAAACTCGCCAACGAGCAGACCAGGATCGTGCCCGCGTATGGTCCGGTCATGACCAAAGCTGAATTCCAGGCGGAGCGAGACATGATGGACGAAGTCCGTACGCGTGTTTTCGACCGGGTCCGGGGCGGCGAAGGTCCCAAGGATATGTTGGATGGCGGCGCTCTGAAGGGGCTCGCGCGGACGTGGAAAGATCCATATAAATTTCTGTACGACACATGTAAGGGCCTCTGGGCTCACGAGGACAAAGTCGGCCCCAATATTGTTTAGGAGAAAACTGTGAAACGTCTCATTCTCGCCGTTGTCTGTGCAGCGACTGCCGCCGTCCCCGTTCTGGCGCAGGCCCAAGCCCAAAGCCAAGTAAAGCCGGGCGCGCTTGCGAGTCTCATCCAGGCCGGCAACCGAAAGGCGGCGCTGGATATGATTCGCGGCGGCGCGGATGTGAACGATCCGCAACCCGACGGCACGCGCCCGGTGCACTGGGCGGTCTATGGCGCGGACCATGAGTTGCTCCAGGCGCTACTCGCAAAGAAGGCCAAGGTGGACGTCACAAATGAGTTCGGCTCCACGCCGCTCGGTGAAGCCGTCAAGCTGGCTGACGCCGCGATGGTGAAAATGCTGTTGGACGCCGGTGCGCCGGCCGACAGCGCCAATCAAGACGGTGAGACGGCGTTAATGTTGGCGATTAAGACTGGGGAACTGCCCATCGTCGAAATGCTGGTTAAATCCGGCGCGAACGTGAACGTGGTCGAGAAGTTCCACAATCAAACGCCCCTGATGTATGCTGCGGACGCTCCCAAGAGTGCGGGCGAGATCGTCAAGCTGCTGCTGTCCAAGGACGCCAGCGTCAAGCCCCGGGCTCTGTATACCGATTGGCCGAGCCAAATTACGTCGGAGCCGCGCGCGCAGTATCGTGCCGTGGGCGGGCTGACGGCTTTGCTGTACGCAGCGCGCAGCGGCTGCTATGACTGCGTGGAGGCGATGCTCGGGGCCGGCGCCGACGTGAATACGCCAACGCCGGAAGGCGTCACTCCACTGATGATCGCGCTGGATAACGATCATAACGACGTCGCCAAGCTGCTGCTCGACCGCGGAGCGAATCCCCACGTCTGGGATTGGTGGGGCCGAACCGCTCTCTACATCGCCATTGACCGGAAGGAAGCTGGCGGAGCCGGCGGTGGAGGCGGGCGAGGCGGGCCAGGCGGCGGAGCACGAGGTGGAGCAGCTGGCGCAGGAGGCGGAGGCCGCGGAGGCGGTGGGCGTGGCGGCGGGGTTCCCATAACGGCTCGTCCCGCCGGTCCGCGAGTTTCCAGCCTGGAGATCATCGACGCCCTGCTGGCCGCGAATGTCGACGTCAACGCCGAGATGAATTTCCATCGCCCCGGCCGGGGAGGCAACAGCGGACGTTTTGCAGACAATCAGTTGAGCACAGGATGCACCCCTTTGTTCCGTGCCGCCATGTCCAATGATCTCGAATTGATACGCACTCTCCTGGCGAAGGGCGCTAACCCCAACATCAACTCGATGGGCTTCACGCCCTTCCTGATCGCTGCCGGGGTCACTCCAGGCATACGCGGAGGCGGCGTCGCAGCGCCGAATACCGAGATCCTGGACCTGATGATCGAGCATGGCGCCGATGTAAATGCTCAGGTCACCGGCACCACGACTTATTCGATGAGAATTTCCTATAATCCGCAAAATTCGCCGACCAAGGAAGGTTATTCGGCGCTGCATGCGGCGGCGCAGGCAGGAAAAACGGATCTTGTGCGCTACCTGTTGGGCAAGGGAGCGAATCCGGAGCTCGTAGAGGCCAATGGCAAGAAGGCCATCGATTTGCTGCCCAGTGGTGGCGGGGGCCGGGCGGTTCCAGCGGGAACGGCTCGCGCCGCAGGAACTCCTCCAGCGGCTGGTGCGGCTGCCGGTGGAGGCCGCGCTGCCGGCGGGCGGGGTGGCGGGGCGCCCGTCAATCAAGCAGCTGTGGCTGAGATCCGCGATCTACTGCAGAGCGGGGCGGCCAAGAAATAAAGCGGGCTTCGGGTCTTGATGCGGCTGACCCAACCGCCAAACCTGTTAGCTCTCCTCCAAAGGGCCGATCATTCGCCGAAGTAACAGATCCGCTCCTGGCCGCGATCCGGACTCCGTTTTTTAGGAGTGGCGTCAATAGCGGGGCGTCTGCGAATTCTGCCAGCTACTGTTTGACGTTGCGGCATTCGAACAGATTTCAAGACAGACCCCTCCCGCCAAACTGGCCGGGGCGGCGGTGAGGTGGGCGATCTTTTGGCGGGCGGCAGGCCCATTTTGATTGGCGTTCTCCGGGTAGACGTGCTGCCTGAAGCGGCTACGCGGCGTCATGTCGGTGAGCCCCGTTACTCGCCTGCAAAGGGCCGATCATTCGCCGAAGTAACAGCTCCGCTCCTGGCCACGACCCAGACTCCGTTTTTGCGGGCTGTCACTTAGGAGTGGCGTCAATAGCGGGGCGTTAGCGAATTCTGCCGGCTACGTTTGACGCTGCGGCATTCGGAACAGATTTCAACCCAGACCCCTACCGCCAAACTGGCCGGGCGGCGGTGAGGGGGGCGATCTTTTGGCGGGCGGCAGGCCCATTTTGATTGGCGCTCTATTGGTAGGCCCGCTGCCTGGAGCGGCTACGCGGCGAGCGGACGGCCCTGGCTGCGAGAGAGTAGGTCCGCCGCAGTGCAAAAAAAGAAATCGGCCTCGCTACCCGAAGGAGGCGAAGCCGACTCCGAAACCTGCAACGGCCGATCGGTTAGAGCCGGCACAGGGTCGGCGGATCTCCAAACGCGGAAGGAACGCGCCGGGTCCCGCCCCAGGCGCCATGGTGCCGGCGAGTTCCTCAAAAGCTGAATCGCATGATCAAAGTACCTTGGCGGCTCTCCCAGTACGGCGTCGTGCTGGCTGTCGGCGGCGCGGGCGCGGTGTTCGGCGCGAAGTAGGCAGGGATCACGCCGAAGCCGCTCGTTTGAATCCCCAGCGCATTCTTCGTAACCGGGCTCTGGGGATTCGACGTGCTCGGGTACATCATGATGGTCCGGTTAAAGATATTGACCCACTCGCCACGGATCTGCAGGTTCATGCGTTCTTTGATTCGGAAATTGCGGCCGATGTTCGCGTTCTCCACCGGGGTGCGGGGAGCGCGGAAACTCGGGATGTAGTTTCCTGCCGCCATGCAGTTTGCGTTGGAGGGGCAAGGCGCCCAGGCGGCTGGATTCAGCACCTGGGTGAACCAGGGATTGTAGGTGCTCTGATTATTCGGGTTCACACCCGGCGTGTAAAGGGGCTGGCCGGGAACCCGGACATCCTCGCTGGTCTGGTAGTTCAGGTTGACGACGCTGGTCGGCGGCGTCAGGAATATACCGCTTTGATAATTCGCGAAAAAGCCAACCTGCCAATCTTTGGTGATCAGGTTGGCGTATCTCGGCAAGAACGACGCCCTGGGAACCGTGTAGACCGCGTTGAAATTCAGCGTCTGCGGCGGAATCTGCTGCAGCGAGTGCACGTCGCCCTGGGGGTTGAAGAAATCCTGGCGCGCTGTCACCAGGTTGTAGCCCTTGCCGAAGGTGTAGGAGCCGCCGGCCTGCAAACCGTGTGAAAGCCGCTTGGTCGCCTTTACCTGCAGAGAATCGTATTTGCTTGCGCCCGTCGGAGATCCGGAGGGTTCGATCGCGCCGAACTGCGGGAAGGGCACCAGCGCCGCGGCCAGGGTGCTGCTGGTGGGGAACCCCGCGTATGGCAGCACACTTTCCCCATTCGCTGCCAGGAACTGTTGAACCGCGGTTGAACTAAGCGAATCACTCAGCAGGGCGCGGGCGTTCTCGTTGTTGTAGCCCGCCGGACCGGTTCCGGGAATTGGGTACAGGTTATACGACGCCAGCAATTGTGGAGAGAGCTGGCTCAAGCGAGCCAGACTCGTGCCAAACGGTTGCAGCCATACCGCATGATTGCCCACATACGAAGCTTCCACGACGAAGCTTCTGGTAATCTCGCGCTGGAAGCCGGCGCTGTAGGTGTTGATACGCGGAGGACGGTTTTGCTGGCCATCCGGCACTACCGGCGCGGGCGAAGTCGCGCCCGGATTGGGATACTGGAACGGATTCGTGACGGGCCAAACCGGCGTCTGAATAAAGCCGGGAGCTTGATCGTTTACGAACTGGTACGCCGCAGGAATGTAAGAAGGGTTATTGGCCTGCAGATTGTAGACGCCGGGAGAACTGACAGTTCCGCCGGCGGGCGCTTGCACGAACTGGTAATTGACTCCCCAGCCGCCGCGGAACACGGTCTTATCGTTAACCTGGTAAGCGACACCGATCCGGGGCCCAATGGCGAACGGATAGGCAGACTTGTAAAAGGAGCAGTTACAGTTGTTGGCGAACTGTAGCGCGCCGGGATGGCCGCCGGCAACGGGGTTTGCAAGGGTCGGATCGATCTGTCCCCAGCGGTTATATTCTTCCTTTTCAGGAGTATCGTAATCCCATCGGATACCATAATCCAGGGTCAGTTTCCGGGTCACCTTCCAGGAGTCTTGAACAAACAGAGCCCAATCCGTGGTGGTGACGTGGGTATCGAGAGGCACGTTCTGCGTTGAACTGGTATAGTCGCCCAGCAGGAAACTCGCGAACGGGACGCCGGGGCTGAAACTGCCGTAGCTATTTGTATTCGTGAACGGATCCCCGGTTGGGCCAGCGCCCGTGGCCAGGACAATCGTGGGATGGGGTTTGTTTTGGAAAATTTCGTCGATCCATTCCGCGCCGGCTTTATAAGTGTGCTTTCCGTGAACCCACGTCACATTGGCTGTGGCGGTGGGCTTCGGTTCATAGGTGGGGTCCTGAATGCCGCCGGCGGTTCCGATGTTCATCAAGCCGCCGTATGCATTGCTGGCGCCTGTGATCGTCGGGAAATTGCGATTTACCAACGCGCCACTAATTCCCAAGGATGCCTGGTCGTTGAAATTGAGGGTGGGCGCATTGTCGACGAAACTTTCGTAGAACATGCCGACGCCTAAGTGCAGCAGTAGGGTGGGCGTCAGGGTGCGGTCATAGTTCAGCCGCTCCTGCCAGTTGGTGATGAAGGAGCCTCTCGCCTCGGTAATTGTATTCGGCAGACCGTCCTGGCTTCCCAAGGTAGGGTTGAACTGATTCTGAGTGGTGTTCTCAGAATAGTAGAACGATAATTTGTCCTTGGCGTCGATGTTGTGGTCGATCTTGAAAGCGGGAATGGCGGAATACCGGTGACCGGGTTGATTGACGGCGTAATTCCCGGTGAACAAGCTGGAGTTGTTCGCCGCGGGGACGTAACTCAGGATCTTGACCGAGACTGGATCGAACATGCTCATCGGAATGATGTTGCCCGCGAACGGCGTCGCGTATCCTTGACCGGCCAAGGGACCGGAGGTCGCGACCGCTCGCGAAAGGGGATTGAAGACCTCGTTGGCGAAGACGTGCTGGCCGTTGGGATCGACTTGAACCGTGGGACTTCCCAGCGCTGTTGTCTGGATTCCTAATTGTGCGCAGGAGCTGCATGTCCCATTGGGCGAGATCTGAGAAAAGTTGCCCTGAAGAAAATTTGGCGTGGGCACGGTATCGTTGAAGCCGTACAGATCGGTCTCCAGGAACTCTTCATAGTTGAAGAACCAGAAGGTTTTGTTATGGCCGTTGTAGATTTTGGGGATCACGATCGGCCCACCCAGAGTTCCGCCGAAGTCGTTGCGGCGCTGACGCGGGCGAAATTTGCCCCCATCCCCGCCGCTGGTGCTGCACTGTGAAACCCCGGTTGGCCCGGTGATGCAGCCTCCGCTCCGGGTGAAAGGATCGCCGGCATCCAGATCCTCGTTCACGAGATAGTCGTAAAGGGTCCCGTGGTACTGATTGGTGCCGGACTTCATGGTCATGTTGATGACCACGCTGCCGGCCTGGCCAAACTCGGGAGCGTAGTTGCTGACCTGGTAGGCAATCTCCTGAACCGCGTCGACGCTGGGCTGGGTCATTTGTGTGTAGTCGTAAGCGCCGTAGTACCGGTCTGTCGCGTCCTGGCCTTCGATGCGCATGGTCTCCGTGGTGACAAAGGACTGACCCAGGCCGTTGATCTGGAACGTTCCGCTGGAGGCGTATCCGCTGACACCCGGAAGAGTCAACAGCGTATTGTAAGGATTGCGGTAGCCCGAAGATCCCGCGTTCACCGTCCCGATGCCGATCAAGGGAAGCGAGTCCAGGTTTTCGATGGTGACGTTGTGAGACAACTCCGCGCTTTCGGTGTGCAGCAACGAGGCTTCAGCCGTGACGGTCACGGATTCCGTGGCCGCGCCAACCTGCAACGGGACGTTCTCTCTCAAAACCTGTTCCGCCCCCAAGGCGAGGTTCGTGTGGGTGTAGGTCTTGAACCCTTTCACCGACACTGTGACTGAGTAGACACCGATCGGCAAGTCGGCGATGGTGTACACACCTGCTCCTGTTGTCACACCCGAATATACGACGCCAGTCTGCGAGTTTTTCGCTTGAACCGATGCCCCCGCGATCACTGCGCCGGCCGGATCGGTGACCTCGCCTGTAATGGTTCCATTGCCGACTTGGCCGAACGCCGACAATGCGCCGCCCAGCAGGCAGACTGCGAACGTAGCAAGCCTGAAGCTCATGAATTATCTCCCTCAGGAGGCCGACGAGATCCTTAGTGCGTGAGGATGCCGAACAGGCAGTCGACTACTCCGGTTTTATAAAGACCCTGCGCAGAATTATAGCCATGGATATTTTAAAAGTCGATGGAAAGCGAATGATAATCGTTATCAACGTGAATGATTAAAACTATCATAAATATGCCATACGACTATTTCCATTGCGCATATATCTTAAGACCAAGGCCGGAGCTGTTGCATCAAGCGATGAATTCATTGACGTAAGGACCGGGGCGCGTAGCGAAAGAGCGGATGCCGAGGCTCATCGAAATTGAATGACGCTGCCATGAAATGACTTGGTGTGTCATTGCTATGCCATCGGGCTATTTGCATTTCTGCATATTTATCCTAACGCCAGGTCAGCGCCGTTTTATCGATATGGTCGAATTCGATCGATGCCCCATCCGAGGCTCGGAGAACCGGAACGGCTCGGCCGTTGACAGCCGCGCTACGAGGAATCGAGAAGCGCCATCGAACGATGACCCGAGCAGGCGTGCCGGTGAGCGTGAGCGTTCCAGGCTCGCCGCCAACTTCGATTACGCGGCCTTCGAAATCCTGTATCGATTCAAGTTTGCTTCCCGGATAGATCTCATACACGCGGCGATTATCGATCGACTTCACACTCTTGTCCGCATATTCGTTGACGGGCACCAGCGTCATCACATCTTCCGGAATCTTCGGAAGGATTGCGCCGCTGCGTACATAAAGCGGAAGGCGATCGAGAGGGGCGTCCACTGCGATCGTCTGCCGGCCCGAGAACTGTTTGCCGGACCAGTAGTCGACCCAATCTCCTTCCGGTAAATAGACGGCCCGCTGCGTGACGGGACTGATCACCGGCGCCACGAGAAGGTCGGGCCCGAAATAATATTCCGTCTCCGCGGCGCGAGCCTCCGGGTCATCCTGATGCATAAGTAACAAAGATCGCATCAGGGGCAATCCACTCCGTGCGCTCTCCTGCGCTGCGGCATAGCGGTAGGGGAAAAGACTCATATGCAGCAGGGAATAACTGCGAAAGATCCGGAGAGCTTCGTCTCCGTAATCCCAGGGGCCAAAATTGTAGGAGCTCATCACCTCCATGCCGGGGGAAAGCGCCGAATATTCGGTCCAGCGCGCGAATAAGACAGGATCGGGATCGCGGCGAGCCGTCTTGTTGTACCCGCCTGTGTCGCTCATCCACATCGAGATGCCACTCATCCCGGCGTTCAATCCCGCGGTGAGCACCGTCGGCAAACCGTTCGTTGTGGAGAAACTGGCGTCGTTGTCGCCGCCCCAGAAGAAGGGCAGCATATGCGATCCAGTTGTCCCACTGCGCTGGAATAGAATCCAATCCTTTCCCTTTCGTGAAGCCAGGATCTCCGCGACCGCATGGTTATAATCCACCGCATAGCGGTTCCGCACCGTGCGAACATCCTCACCGCTCGCGAACTTCACGTCGCCGATGAAATTGCCTTCGGCGTCGTCATCCTTGAAGCCGTCCGCGCCCGCGTCGATCGCTTTCGCTACCTGGCTCTGCCACCAGCGTTTGGCGTCGGGATTGGTGAAATCGATGAGCCCGCCGCGTCCCTTCCACCATTGCCCGATGTAGGTGGATCCGTCCGGGCGGCGCAGAAAGTAACCGTCTTTGTCAGCTTCAGCGAAGTTGCCGGCGCTCGCAGTCGGGAGTTTATCTTTGAATCCGTCTTCGCCTGGGACATTCGTTTCCTGGTTGATCCAGGAGGTGTGCCAGAGAACCAGCTTGTAGCCTTCATCGTGGAGATGCCGGACCATCTCCGGAGCGTTATCGAATTGCTTCGGGTTGAATTCATAGGTGTTGTAGTTGGTGGCCCAGGGACTATCAATCAGAATCACCGATGCCGGCAGGCCCAGCTTGCGATAACGATCGATATCTTCGTAGACTTCCTGCTGATTGCGGTGGTAATCGCGCGCCTTCCATGGCGCAAAAGCCCAATACGGGGGTAGTTGCTGCCGCCCGGCCAAGGCCGTGAAGCGATCTAAGATGGCGGGGAATCGCGGCCCTTCGAAAAGAAGGAAGCGGAGTTTCTTGCCGCGGACGCTGATGCGGATGCGCGTGGCATCGCTTACGTTGAGATCGAAAACAGCATCGCTGTATGTGTCGACCCACACGCCGTAGCCGCGCAGGCTCATGAAGAACGGGACCGGCTTGTAAGTGTCGTCGCCTTTTACTCCCACAGTGTTCCGGGTTTCGTTCTTGAGAATCGAATGCACGTGATCCAGCCGGTCGAAGCGCTCGCCAAATCCGTAATAATTGCTGAGATCCTGGATCGCAAATTCCCATTCGCCGATTGCAGGGGCGTCCGCGGTGATTTCGTGAACGCCCGGCGATAGCGTCTTGACTTGGAGGGTCTTCTGCTCCACCGCGCCTCCGTCGAACAGAAAGCGATCCAGCATGAGATCTTCCGTTGCGCCGCGCGTGTTCGGAATGGTGAATTTGAGTTCCGCGCCGGATGCTCCCGTGTCCTGATGCCTGAGCCCGCAAGCCGCAAGACTTGCGCACAGGAGCGCGCAAAATACATTCTTTCTCCAAAGATGCATTCACTCATTGTGCACCCGCGGCAGACGTGGTAGCGTCAACCTATCGGCCAAGGAAGCGAGGGTGCAATCGATGCGAGACAAACACAATCACCGGGCGCGAGGACCAGCTATGGCAGCAATCGCCGCGGTTCTCGGCGCTGGATTCCTGGGGGCACAGTCATCTCCGCCGGCAACGCCGCCCGCACCCTCCGCGACCCTTAATCAACTGATGCGGGGGCTCTTCTTCCCGCTTTCGAACGTGATTTTCCTGACTCAAAGAGATAATCCCGCGGACATCAAGCGTGCGCCGGAACCCTCCACCTCCAGCGACCCGCTGACCGGAGTCTTCGGAGGCTGGGAGGCCGTGCAGAATAGCGCGCTGATCCTAAGCGACGCTGCGGATCTCCTGATGACGCCAGGGCGGAAGTGCAGCAATGGGAAGGACGCCCCCATCGCGAATGCGGATTGGGCGCAATTTGTGAAGCAGGTTCGGGAGGCGGGAATGGTGGCTTATAAAGCGGCTCTGACCAAAGACCAGGACACGCTGGACAAGGCCACCGATGTTTTGAACACATCCTGCCAGAATTGCCATAACAAGTACCGCGCCAGGACCAGGTGCCAGTAGGCCGCCTGCCTGCTTACTGCTTCTTGTCGTCCGGCTTCTTCTCTTTAGGGTGTGCGCGTTCGTAACGCGACGTTTCGATATAGTCTCGCACGGGAATGTTGCCCTCATGGCAGGAATACTCGAACATCTGGTACTTGTTGTCGAGGAACATCGGATACCCGATGGTGTAGGACCCTGTTGCCAGCACGGCGGGATCCTCAATTTTCATCTTGTATTCGATGGTGTCGTCAGCGACACGCGTGAACCATTCGGTGGTCTTCATGTCCGGAGTTTCCGGCTGCAGCGGACCGGGGGATTGTGGCACTCCGGCGCTTGTCGCGCCGACTAAGCCGTTATAGTTCGTGGTCACCACCACCAGAGTATTGCCTTCCCAGTGGCCGCGCGATTCACCCATCCACTCTTTTATGTTCGAAGCCAGCGGCGGCATTCCGCTGGTAGGAATCACACGGGCCTCATGGGCCATTTCAAGCAGGATCACGACGTAGCCGGGCGACTGCATAATGCGGATGCCGTTGTTGTAGTTACGCGGCTCCATCGAAACTGGCATACCGCGCGTGATGCAGCGGTCCCATGCCGCGAAATCGTCGACGCTGTCGAATACGGTTTGCCCAGGACGATAGCTACTCTTCATTTCTGCCTGAAGTTTCTTTCCGTAATCCGTGAGCGCGGGGAATTGGCCGTCCGGCGGATCGATGATCAGGGAGGTTTGCCGCATGGCCCGGTCTGAGGTGTCGGCCACAGGGGGGGTGTCATTGGGCTGGCCGGCCCGGCCGCCGCCGCGGGCGCCGCGCCCCCCTCGACCGCCTCCCCCGGAGACTTCCTCGTCGGTCTTGTAGAGCCGGTCGCCGTACATTTTGTTCCGCTGCAGCCCCACTCTAATCAGATGGTTGAGGGGCCAGATACCCTGCAGGTCGGGTTCGCCCCAGGGGGTCTTCGGCGCTTTAAAGTTGGGGTCGATCTTAACGTCGTACGCAAAGAGCTGGTTGTTCTTTTCCGTCGCCGCGCTCTGCGCCGCGGGGGGTTGACCGAACGTTATCGCGATACTGATTCCACCCAGAGCCAGAACCCGTCTGATCATGTGAAGACTCCTCATTGGCGGACGTCGATTTCCGTCCCAAATCATATTACCTCACCTTTCCTCGAATTTGCATGCAAAGAACGTGCATGCAAACGGGGATCCTCCCGGATTGCCAATTGATAGCGAGAAATGCGAGATACTCTGCCTTCCGGGAAACGCCTCTTCGCGGCCTGGCTTTTGCATGCATTTTCCCCGACAACATGATATGCTTGCCTACGGTCGATAAAGTAGGGTGTGCGGGAGGGAAGTCAGGTAGATGCAACGTTGGCGAAATCGATTCTTCTGCGCAATCCTGGGGTTGGCGATGGCGTCATCCGCCGGAGCGCAGAACCAGCAACGCGCGGCGACCATCGGCGGCCATCCCAACTTTAACGGCATCTGGCAAGCGTTGAATACCGCCTACTGGAACCTGGAAGCGCATCCCGCGGAGCCTCTCGACGATTTCTGGGGATTGGGTGCGATCGCGTCGATTCCGGCAGGGAGAAGCGTCATTACCGGCGATGGAAAGATCCCCTACCTGCCCGAGGCGCTGAAGCAGCGCAACGAGAATCGCTCGCTTTGGCCCGCAGCCGACCCCGAGGCCAAGTGCTTCATGCTGGGTGTTCCGCGCGTTACCTATCACAACATGCCGTTCCAGATTTTCCAGGCCACAGGCGATCTGTTGATGGTTTACCCGTTTGCCGCCACGAATCGGGTGATCCTGATGAATGATAAATCCGAACCGCCGGCGGATACCTGGATGGGCAAATCCATGGGGGCTTGGGAAGGCAACACCCTTGTAGTCACAACCATCGGTATGAATGGGAAGACTTGGCTGGATCGTGCGGGCAACTTCGCCAGCGCCGACGCGAAGGTAACCGAGCGTTTTACTCTTATCGATTCCGACCACATCCGCTATCAGGCTACGCTCGAAGACCCGAAGACGTACTCGCGGCCGTGGACGATCGAGATGCCGCTGTATCGCCTGATCGATCAGAACGAAGAATTGCTCGAACACAAATGCGTGCCGTTTGCGGATAAACTTCTTTACAGCGATCTTATGCACCTGGAGCCGCAGCAGAAGAACGCTCCGGATCCGAAAAAAGCTAGGGAGAGTAAATAGTCATGAAGGCCAAATCGATGACGATCTTGGGAACCGCCGGTTTGTTGATCGCGGCAGCTTTCCCCGTTTTCGCCCACCATTCCTTCTCCGCCGAGTTTGACGTGGACAAGCCGGTCAAAATCGAAGGTACGGTCGTAAAGATGGACTGGGTTAACCCGCATACATGGCTGTATATCGACGTCAAGAAGGCGGACGGCACGGTGGAGCACTGGCAGGTGGAAGGCGGAGCGCCGGGCGTCCTGCTGCGGAACGGCTGGACCAAGAACACGCTCGCCCCAGGAACCAGGGTCATCGTCAACGGACACCAGGCCAAGGACGGCGCTTTTCGCGCGAACTCCAGCAATATCCAGTTCCCCGACGGCCGTAAGCTGGACACCGGCAGCAGCTACAACGACGGAAAAGACAAATAGCCGGCGAGGAGTCCCCACATGCGCAAACTGACGTTGCTGAGCGGCGCCTTAGCCTTCCTGGTGGCTGCGGCCTTTTCGCAGAACGTGCCCGCGGGTTGGAACGACCCATTTCCGCCTCACCGCATCATGGACAACATGTATTACGTGGGGACCAAGGAACTGGCTTCATTTCTGTTCGTCACTCCCGCCGGAAACATCCTGATGAACAGCGGGTACGAGTCATCCGTGCCGGTTATAAAAGCGAGCGTGGAGAAACTGGGGTTTAAGTTCAGCGACATCAAGATCTTCATCGCCGGTCACGCGCATCCGGACCATGTGGGCGGAGACAATCTGGTCAAGGAGTTGACCGGCGCACAGGTCGTGGTCGGGCGAGTAGACGCCGACAAAACCAAGGATTTTCACCCGGCAGGCAAGGAGCATCCGATCGACCGGCTGGTGGACGAGGGCGACACGGTCACGCTGGGCGGCACGACTTTGACGGCTCACCTGATGCCCGGCCATACCAGGGGATGCTTGGCCTGGACCACGGATCTTAAGGAAGACGGCAAGACCTACCACGCATTTATCGAGTGCAGTCTGAACGGACAGTTCCTCCAATCGCTGGACAACTACCCGGGCATCGTTGAGGACTTCCGGGCTACCTACAAAAAAGCCCTTACGTTCCCAGTGGAGCTGTGGGTGAGTTCTCATGCGTCGTTCTACAACATGGCCGACAAATACGCCAAGCTGCAGAAGCGAGGCCCAGGTGATCCGAATCCGTTCGTCGACCCCGAAGGCTACAAAGCTCACGTCGCCCAGTACGAGAAGAGCTTCGAAACTGCGCTGGCCCAGCGGGAAGCCAAGGCCGCGGCCAAAGCCAAGTAGGGCGCGCCGCCCTTCTGGACCAGCTAATCGGGGTCCCTGACGGACATCGCGGACCGTCAAACCAGATCACTCTTTTAGAAGGGGAGATTCAACGCAATTGATTAGGGCAATTTTTCCCTCAATGCTACGCTGGTGACCTTGGGTAAATTTTGAAAAGGTGGTGAAGTGTCCATGAGTAAGCAGAGCTTGGAAGCGCTCTTGCAGCAGACGGGGCCGGTAAAGCTATTGCGAAATTCGCAGATGGGGCCTCACGTCTATCCGGTGGTTCCAAGCGAGTACACGAACTGGAGGGATGAACAGCAGGCTTGGCAAAAGGCGTGCGTTCTATTCAATCAGTCGTATCACATGACCGACATGTACGTCGATGGTCCCGATGCGCTCAAGCTGCTGAGCGACCTTGGCATCAACACGTTCAAGAACTTCGGTCCGAACAAGGCGAAGCAGTTCGTGCCTTGCAATCCCGAAGGCTATGTGATCGGCGATGTCATTCTCTTCGGGCTGGAAGAGAATCTGTTCAACCTGGTGGGCCGTCCGTCAGTCCACAACTGGGTCAAATATAATGCCGAGACGGGAGGCTACAACGTCAAGCTCACTTGGGATGAGCGTTCCTCGGCGCAATACAGTCCCGCCTTGCGGAAAGCATACCGATTCCAGGTGCAGGGTCCGAACGCGAGCAAGGTGATGGAGAAAATAACCGGGTGCCCGGTGCCCCAGGTGAAGTTTTTCAATATGCACGACTTCACCATCGCTGGCAAACGGGTCCGCGCTTTGCGCCATGGCATGGTCGGCCAACCCGGCTTTGAGCTATTCGGACCGTGGGCCGAAGGCGAGGCGGTGAAGGACGCGATTGTGTCAGCCGGTCAGGAGTTTGGACTTCGGCTGGTGGGCGCTCGTGCGTATTCATCCAACACGTTAGAGTCGGGATGGATCCCCTCGCCTCTGCCCGCCATCTATACCAGCCCGAAAATGAAGGCATACCGCGAGTGGCTGCCCGCCAATACTTGGGAAGGCGTCGCGTCCCTGGGTGGCAGTTTCTACTCGGACAATATTGAGGATTATTACCTGACGCCGTACGATCTCGGCTATGGATCGATGGTTAAATTCGACCATGACTTTGTCGGGCGCGAGGCGCTCGAGAAAATCTCGAAGGATCCGAAGCGTACGAAAGTCACTCTCGCGCTCAATTCCGCCGATGTCATGCACGCAATGGGCACGATGTTTGAAAAGGGCAATCGAGCCAAGTACTTCGATTTTCCCTCCGCTGTCTATGCCACATGGCCCTATGACAAGGTCACGAAGAACGGGAAGACTATCGGCATCTCCACCTGGGTCGGCTATAGCTCCAATGAAGGCAAGATGCTGACTCTGGCCATTCTGGAAAATGAGCATGCCCACAACGGAAACGAAGTCACTTTCGTGTGGGGCGAACAGCCTGGAACCGGATCAAGACCAACTGTCGAATGCCACGTCCAAGTGGAGATCCGGGCCACCGTGGCTCCAGTCCCTTACGCCGAAGTGGCGCGCGAAGCATATCGGACCAAGTAGGCTGCTCTCGCATTTCTCCTCGGAATTCCGGTGTTGTCGCCGGAGAGGGCTTGCGCCGCCGCCGGGCTCCGGCTTGTGCTCCCGGCGGATTCAACCCACGCGAACGCCGCGGAATTTGAATCGGGTCGAGTTGTCGAATCCGAAATCCCCACGGCGAATCGAAGATCGGTACTTGAGGCTCATCGAACACGCACGGCAGTCGGTAGCGCCTGAATTGTGGGTTGATTGGGACGGGTCTACGCCATGGCCATTTCTGCGAGCATGCTCTGTCCCCGGGCTAAGAGTTCCTCAAGGGACTCTCCTGATCGGGCCTGGTCTGCGTACCATAAACCTCCTTTGAGCAATAAGATGATAATTGGCCCGAGCACGATTTCTCCATGGCGCTTCGTTCTTCTTCTGTTCCTGGCTGTCCTTGCGGGCGATACCACCGTCTGTCGTTGCAGGCTCAGCGACGATAGCACAGAAGGGACCGTTCTTTGGGGCTTGATTGCAAACCGGACAAACGTCAATAAGGCGAATGCGGTTCATATCCGCACTCTAACATGCGAGATCGCCCTACGCTAAAGATGGAAACGGCGCCAGAGGCAGTCAGTTGACACCTTTTGGTACTGGCAGCGCAAGCGACAGCTCGGTTAGTTGCTTCTCTTGAAATTTCCGAATGACTTCTCAGCAGGTTCAAGAGTGGCAGCGCATTGGTTCAGCCACTCCTCATTGCCGTTTTTCGTCAAGGCACATTTCAGGCACTACTAAAAGCGAGTGCGGCCTGTTATATGCTCTAGGGATGAAACTTTCTCTCGCTCTTGCCTTTCTGGCGGGCGCCACCGCCTGGGCCGCCGATCTTGTGCCCATGGATGTCAAGACCGGCCAGTGGGAAGCCACCGTCACCATGCAAATGCCTGGGATGCCGCAAGGCCGGGGGATGCCGCAACTGACGCCCGAGCAACTTGCCCAGATTCCAGCGGCTCAGCGTGCGCAAGTGGAAGCCGCAAGCAAGCAGGCAGGCGGAGGGCCGCGCACCACCACCAGCAAGAACTGTGTGAAGAAGGAAGACCTCACCAAGCTGCCTTTGAATCCCGATCAAACCTGCAAGATGACCGTCACCAGCTCCTCCAGCAGCAAGCAGGAGATTCACATGGACTGCGACCGCAACGGCAACAAGCAGACTGCCACGATGGTCATCGAGCGGGTAAGCTCGGAGTCGCTCAAATTCAGCATTCTGGCTTCTGGCGCCGATAACGGCAAGAGCATGAACATGAGTATCTCCGGCACATCAAAATGGCTGAGCGCGACGTGTACCGATTCTAAGTAATCGCCGATGAAGGGAAAGCCTGCGCTTTACGCCGCCACTGGATTTCTTTTGGCGTTCACCGCGTTCGCCCAAACTCATGGCGATGTGAGCCCGGTTCACGACCCAGCGATTATCCGGCAAGGCTCCCGCTGGTACGTCTTCGCTACCAATCAGTTCGATCGCAAGGACGTGCCTCAATTTTGTTCCCCCGATTTGAAGGAATGGAAATTCTGCGGCCACGTTTTCGACGGCGTTCCCGCCTGGGCGCTTCAAAAACTCCCCGGCGCGCGAGGCATCTGGGCTCCCGATGTCTCCTTTGCGCATGGCGAATATCGCTTGTATTACGCGGTTTCCACCTTTGGAAGCAACCATTCCGTCATTGGTCTGACGACGAATAAGACGCTCGATCCGGAAAGTCCGGATTATCGTTGGAACGATCACGGCCTGGTTCTGGAATCGAACGTACCCGGCGGTACCGCCGACGACTTCAACGCCATCGACCCGAATCTTCTGCAAACCCCAAGCGGTGCTATGTGGCTCGCATTCGGAAGCTTCTGGGACGGCATCAAGATGCGCAGCATCGATCCTGAAACCGGCAAGCTCTCTTCGGCCGATACCAAGCTTTATTCGCTGGCCAGCCGCCGCCCCAATCAGACTGCGATCGAAGCGCCGTTCCTTGTTCACCACGACAGCTATTACTATCTCTTCGTCTCTTTCGATCGCTGCTGCCGAGGTAAAGATAGCACCTACAAGATCATGGTCGGCCGTGCTCCCGAACCGACCGGTCCTTACTTGGATCGGGGTGGCAAGCCCATGCTCGAAGGTGGAGGCACTCTACTGATGGAAGGCAACGACGTATGGAAGGGCCCCGGCGGCCAATCGATTTTCTCCAGCCCCGACGGTGACGTGATGACCTATCACGCTTACGATGGCGTGGATGGCCGCGCCGTTCTGCATATCTCCACTCTCACCTGGGAGAACGGCTGGCCTCTTGCCAGCGTCTTGCCCAATACCAAATAAACGATGAAATCATCACGCAGATCGTTTTCAAAAGCCATCCTTGCCGCGCCCTTCCTCGCCCGCGCGCAACAGGCGTCAACCCGTGCCCACATTACTGTCGATACCAATCGCGTCATCGGCGACATCGATCCGAAGATCTACGGCAACTTCGTCGAGCATCTCGGCCGCTGTATCGATGGCGGTGTCTTTCAGGAGGGTTCGCCCCTCTCCGACGCGAATGGCTATCGTAAGGATGTTTTCGCCGCCGCCAAGGATTTGCACATCGGCCTGCTGCGCTGGCCCGGCGGAAACTTTTCCTCCAACTACCATTGGCAGGACGGTATCGGCCCGCGCGACCAGCGGCCTCCGCGCCTGGAGATGGCTTGGGGCGCCATCGAAAGCAACCGCTTCGGCACGCATGAATTTCTTCAATACGTCGACATGCTCGGCACGGAACCGTATATTTGCGTGAACCTCGGCACCGGCACCTGGACCGAAGCGCAGCAATGGGTGGAATATTGCAACTTTGCCGGCGACACGGGCGTAACTCGCATTCGCAAACAGAACGGCCGGGCGCAGCCTTGGAAAGTCACGCACTGGGGGCTCGGCAATGAGATCGACGGCCCCTGGCAGATGGGTCACCGCAGCGCGGACGATTACGGCAAATTCGCGCTCGAAGCAGCCAAGCTGATGAAGCTGACCGACCCGACCATCAAACTGATCGCCGCGGGATCGTCGAATTACGGAGCGGGCTCGGATTGGACCGGCTGGAATCGTACCATTCTTGAATACCTGCGCCGTCACGCCGACTATCTCTCGCTGCACCTCTATGTCGGGAATCCAGACAATAACTTTGGCGAATTCATGGCGAGTTCCGTTGAATTAGATGAGCGCACCAAGACCGCCGAAGGAATTATCAGCGCAGCGCTCTCCAGCGAGCCTCGCGACCGCCGCATTTACGTCGCTTGGGATGAGTGGAACGTCTGGTATCGCGCCCGAGGAGCCGATCAGCGCGGCCGGAATATATTAGAAGAACACTATAATCTGGAAGACGCTCTGGTGGTCTCCACGTTCCTGAATTCGTTCGTCAATCATTCGAATGTAGTGAAGATCGCCAACATGGCGCAACTGGTCAATGTCATCGCGCCCATCTTCACGAATGACAACGGCATGTTCCTGCAAACCATCTATTACCCTCTCCAGCTTTTCGCGACGTATGCAAAAGGGAAATCGCTGGAGCTTCTTTCAGACGGCCCCCGCTACATGACCCGCCGCTTCGGCGATGTTTCATATCTCGACACTTCCGCCGCGCTCGACAACGGAACGCTGGTTCTCAACGTGACCAATCGGCATCCATCTCAAGTCATCACCGCCGATATTAATCTAGCCGACAAACAGTTCTCGGGAGCGGTCACGGTGATGGAAGTGAACGGCCCCGATATCAAAGCCGAGAACGATTTCAACATTACGCGCGTGAAGACGGTTCAGAAATCGGCGGCCACCCAGGGGAAATCAATGGCATACAGCTTTCCGGCTCACTCTTTTACGATGTTGCGAGTAAAGCTGGTGTAGGGGCGCGTAATGCCGGGTGAAGTCGTTGCAGTGATGGAGTGACGCGTTCAGATACGGGGCCAATGGCTCTAAGCAAAGCACAGTCGTTGCAGTTCACCGCTGGCCGCGATAAGATGGCCGCCAGCCATGAAGACCCTCTCGCTCCTTTTATTTACGCTCGCAGGCTCGCTTTCCGCCCAGGTGACGTTCGACCGCATTCTGAATGCGAACAAGGAACCGCAGAATTGGCTGACGTATTCCGGGACGATGATGAGCCAGCGCTACAGCCTGCTCACGCAAATCACTCCGGCAAACGCAAAGAACCTCGATGAGCAGTGGACGCTCAAAACGCCAACCCGCGAGAAGTTTGAATCGACTCCGCTCGTGGTCGACGGCGTAATGTACACGGTGATCCCTCCTCCGCCGGGTCCGCCGCGCGGTGGCGGAAGGGGCCGAGGCGCCCCCGGACGCGGGCCAGCTCCAGCGCCAGCCGGTGAAGCAGGACTTGCTCCGGCAGGACCGCCGGCTCCCGCCGCGCCGGAAGCTCCAGCGGCGCCCCCAGCCCCTCCAACATTCGACATCGTGGCTTTGAACGCCAGCACCGGAGCGGAACTCTGGAGATATTCCTACCTTCCCTCCACCGACGCGAAACCCTGCTGCGGCCGGGTCAATCGAGGCCTCGCGATCTTGGGCAACACCCTCTACATGGGCACCACCGACGCGCATCTGATCGCCATCGATGCGAAAACCGGCAAGCTGCAGTGGGACACTCAAGTGGCCGTCGCCAAGCAAGGCTACGCCATCACGCACGCGCCGCTGATCGTCAAAGATAAAGTGATCATCGGAACCGCCGGAGGCGAATATGGAATCCGCGGCTTCATCGCCGCCTATAACGTCAGCACCGGTAAAGAAGTCTGGCGCTTCCACAACGTCCCCGAGCCGGGCGAGCCCGGCAACAACACCTGGGCTGGCGATTCCTGGCAGCACGGCGGAGCCTCAGTCTGGACCACCGGCTCTTATGACCCGGAATCGAATCTCACGTATTGGGGCACGGGCAACGCCGGTCCGGATTTTGACGGCGACGCGCGCGCCGGTGACAATCTGTACTGCAATTCCGTAATCGCCCTCGATGCCGATACGGGAAAGATCAAATGGCACTACCAGTTTTCGCCGCACGATGAGCGCGATTGGGATGCAGCGCAGATTCCGCTGCTCGCCGACATTCAGTGGCAAGGTCAGTCAAAAAAGGTCATGATGTGGGGCAATCGCAACGGTGTGTTCTACGTCCTCGACCGCGCCACTGGGAAATTCCTTCTGGGCAAACCGCTCACCACGATTAATTGGCTCGGCGGCTTCGACGAGAACGGACGCCCCATCTGGGCCGAAGGTAAACTGCCTCAAGCGGGCGGCGAAGCGGTGACGCTCTATCCGGGTGTTGAAGGCGGGACAAGCTGGTATTCGCCTTCAGCCCCCGCACCGGCCTGTTCTATGTCTCCACCTGGGACGACTATCATCAAAGCGTCCGCAAACCAGCGATGCCCCAACCCTTCGTCGAAGGCGGAGTTTTCGGCGGAGGCGGAGGAGGCGGCTCCAACATTCCCTGGAATGGCGGCAATGTCACGGTTCGGAAAGACGGCGAAGGCTTCGGCGCTCTGCGCGCCCTGGACCCCAAAACCGGTGAAAAGAAGTGGGAATACAAGATGACCGACGTCACCATGGCCGGCGTACTTTCGACCGCCACCGACGTGGTATTCAGCGGCGCGCATGACGGACGCTTCTTCGCCCTCGACGCACGCACTGGCGCGGAGCTGTGGAAGACGCAGCTCGCCGGCGCAGTCTATTCGGGAGCCATGAGCTACTCGGTGAACGGCCGCCAGTACATCGCGGTATCGGGCGGCAACACTCTGCACGTTTTTGCATTGAAGCCTTAAGCCATAGTGAAGCAGTGAGACATCAGGAGATCAACCCATGCGCGCAATCACGTTATTGTGCCTGCTGGCTGCCGGAGCGCTTTCGGCGGCCGACGAACGCAACTTCAATACCTGGTCTGAGTATTTGGGGGGACCGGATTCCTCGCAATACACCTCGCTCAAGCAAGTCAATAAGACAACGGTGAAGCAGCTCGAGGTCGCATGGAGCTATCCGGCGGGCATGGGAATTACACGTTTAATCCGATTGTCGCGGGTGGCGTGATGTATGTGATTGGCAAGAACGCCGCGACCAGGGAAAGAGCTGTGGTCTCACGTCAACACCATCAATGACCGCAACGCAAATCCCACTGCGCGCGGCATCAATTTTTGGGCGAGCAAAGACAAGTCCGATAAGCGGCTGCTCTACGCCGCCGGCGGTTATCTGACGGCGATCGACGCGCGCACGGGCCAGACCATTAAAACCTTCGGCGACAATGGTCTTACCGATGTCAAGACCGGCTTGGACGACCGCGACGTCGCCAATATCCGCATCGCCGTAAACAACCCGGGTAAGATTTACGACAACCTTATCATTCTTTCGCTGATGCCGGCGAATATTGCGGGAAATACATACTCAGCGACCCCTGGAGACATTCACGCGTTCGATGTGCGCACTGGAAAACTGGCATGGGTGTTCCATTCGGTGCCGCGTCCGGGCGAGGTTGGCTACGACACTTGGCCTGCGGACGCCTGGAAGACCGAGGGCGGCGTGCACAACTGGAATGAGGCGGCGGTGGATGAGAAGCGCGGCATCGTGTTCATCCCCTTCGGCACCGCGCGCTTCGATTTTTACGGCGCCAATCGCAAGGGTAGCGACCTGTTCGGCAATTCGCTGGTGGCCTTGGACGCGCGCACCGGCAAGCGTCTATGGCACTTCCAGATGGTGCATCACGATCTGTGGGATTATGATTTGCCCACAGCTCCCAAGCTGCTCACTGTGAAACACGACGGCAAGAACGTGGACGTGGTGGCGCAGCCCACCAAATTCGGATTCCTGTACGTGTTTGAGCGTGAAACCGGCAAGCCGCTGTGGCCAATCGAGGAGCGGCCGGTTCCGCAGTCCGACGTGCCGGGCGAATGGAGTTCGCCCACCCAGCCTTAGTGTAGTGCGCGAGGCCCGCCCCGTTACTTCCCCGCCCGCAGAACATTGCTGGCGTCCGCTTCCGCGATCAGGCGATCGGCGTCCGCCTGAAGCAGGAATCTTCCGTGCACCAGCTTGGCGGCAGCGGCGCGCACCACCGCGACATATTTCTCATGCGTGCCATATCGCTCTTCAAGCGACAGACGAGGATCGCCGGCGGCTAGCCTCTCCGCCTTCGTCTTGGCGAAAGGGACGTAACCGCCGACTAAGCCGCAGCCGGCACCCTTAGCGAATCCGGTTGCGGTAACATTCCATCCCAGGTAACTCCCCAGCGGAGCCTGATGCAGGACACTTGCCACGCCCGAGGTTTCGTTTCCATCCGCATCCACTTTGGGCGCAAGGCTGGGCAGCACTTGGCGGATCGCCGGGGGCTCCATGGTGATGATGCCGCGCATATCGTTGTAGTTGAACTTCGGCCCGAAGTCGTATTCGTAGAGCGGCAATTGTATGTTATCCGGCAGCGGCACGCCTGGAATCATCGGGAATCCAAGGGCCGCCTGGGTTGGCTCAACCAAGTCGCCATGATCCAGGCGCGGATACTCGCTCGGCGGCGGAGCAGTTCCCTTCGTCACCCAATCCACCAGCGCAACGGTGAGGGCGCGCAGAGTGTCGGAAGACGGATTTGGATTGTTGGGTAATTCGCACAATCGCGGCGGCGCCGGCACATTAGTCGAGAACCCTCCGGTGCCGCCTCCATGCGTCACGCCCGGGAAAAAATAGCGGCGGACGTTCGCGGGCAGCGGAATATCTTTGTCGGCTTTGGTGCCGATCAAATCGGGCGATCCGCGGAGATTCCAGAACTCGGAGGCCCCGAAGGTCTCGAAAACTTTCGGACAAGTATTGGTTGGAGTACAGCGATCGAGCAGGCTGGCCGCAGGGCGGTGCCGGGCGTCATCGGCGTAGACGCTCCAGGTTTGGACTGCGTCGCTGCCGGGTTCATACAGCGCTGCAGCTCCGCTGGGACTGGCGAAACGGAAATCCATCGCGAGCTGCCGCACCGCGATGTTGGGATTGATCCCGTCGAAAACGATCTTCTTGCCCTCGTCCTGATTGAATCCCAGGTGCACCAGGCTGCGGAGAAAATTGCCGGATTGCGAATCGCCGCGAGCCAGCGTGTGCGTTATTTTGCCGGCAAGCGGATTCGCCGTTCCCGCATCGTCTTTCGCGCCGTAGCGGAAAAAAGAAGTCAGGTCGCGCGTGGCGGCGAAGCCAATTCCCAGTACCAGCGGGTCTTTGGCCGTATAAACCAATTCGTAAAGATAGGCCGGGTCGAAAGCGTTTTTCAGGCAGATTTTATCCGGGTCCGGCTTGCCCGGAAACGGCGTGGCAGTGCAATCGGCGAAGGCCCAATCTGTCGAACGAATGGGAATTATTTCGCGGCCTTCGGCGGCGCGCCGGGTCAACGTGGCTTTGGAAGTATCGAGCGTCAACGGCGGCGCGGCGGGGGCGGGAGGCTGGCGGCCTCGCAGCGCCAAAGTGTTGGTATTGGCCGCCATGTCTGAGAAACGCACCAGCACCGGACCCGTTAAAGAAGACCCATCTGCGTTTTTCGCAACCGGCACGGAGATCGTTTCGACGTTAGGCGCAGAGGCCAGATCGCCCTGCCATCCACTGGTCAGTACGATGTGGCCGAATTTGAACAAATCGCCCATCCCGGCGGCACGCGCATTCGCGGCAGGCAGGGGCGCACGGCCGCGGTTCGGGACTTCGTAGAACAAAACACCACTGGCTTTCGAAAGATCCGAGGGGATGGCGATGGAAAATGTCGCCGAATATTCCACCATGCCGCGTGGGTTGCGCGGAGCGAATTCAATGTCGGTGATGATGGAGTTCAGCGGACTCTTAGGATCAAGCTCGCCATAGAAATGGCCGCTCAGCCGTTGATACGGACCGATTTGCCCGAAAGTCTGCGCCTGAAAAGCAGGCGCATCCCGCTGTTCAATGACAATGCGGACGACCCGCGCATACGCGGGTGCGATCAACAGGGATGCCGCTAAAACGGTACAGAGTCGCCGAGTCATGAGGGTACATTATCACAACTAAACTGTGACGGCGGCGACAGGTTGGAACTAGCGGTCTTTTGCAGAACACGCCGGCACAACGGAGCCTGGGGCGGCGGACCTGACGCGTCCCTTTCCCTGTTTGGAGGGCCGCCCCGGCCCTGTGCCGGTTTTGCAGAACACGCCGGCACAACGGAGCCTGGGGCGGCGGACCTGACGCGTCCCTTTCCCTGTTTGGAGGGCCGCCCCGGCCCTGTGCCGGCTTTTGAGGAACTCGCCGGCACAACGGAGCCTGGGGCGGCGGACTTGGCGCGTCCCTTTCCCTGTTTGGAGGGCCGCCCCCGCCCTGTGCCGGCTTTTGAGGAACTCGCCGGCACAACGGGGCCTGGGGCGGCGGACTGACGCGTCCCTTTCCTGTTTGGAGGGCCGCCCCGGCCCTGTGCCGGCTTTGCAGAACACGCCGGCACAACGGAGCCTGGGGCGGCGGACCTGACGCGTCCCTTTCCCTGTTTGGAGGGCCGCCCCGGCCCTGTGCCGGCTTAGATAACCACCCGCAAAACGGCGTGCGACGGCTTACCTGGCTGAAATGAGGGTGCCGCAGCAGCCTTTGCGTTCTAGCTGTGGGCGGGGTAGTGATCGCCCAACCATTTCTCAATCTTTTCCCGTTGAGTAGCCAGAACGACGCGCTGCCATTTCACCACGCCGGTACGCTCACTATATTCAGCCATAACATAGGAGCCCTCATTGAGCACCTCGATAAGGCCATCAGTCTTGGTGCGTTTAAAGTGATACGAAGGGAGCGGAGAATGATGCTTTTGCATGCAGTACTAGAATAGCAGATGGCTCGAATTATTAAAAGCTAGGTGGCTGGCCCAAAACGTGCTATGCTGAAAATGTACCGGAAGTCATACCGCGCCCCCTCTGTTTTCGTCTGTGTTCCTGCTGTTTTGGAAGCCGGTCGTCCGTAGATGACGACATGTGACGGCTTGGCTCGCCTGATTCCCGCAACTCAACTAATGAATACCTTTTCCGAACTTTCTCTATCTCCAGCTTTGCAGAGTAACTTGGCCAAAAACGGATTCGTCCAGCCAACCCCTGTGCAAGCCCAAGCCATCCCCGAACAACTTTTGGGCCGCGACCTTGTCATCACGGCGCAAACCGGCACCGGTAAGACCCTTGCCTTTCTTCTTCCGCTTCTTGAAAAGTTGGTGAAACGCGGCAACGCGCCCGGTGTCAGTGCGCTGATTCTCAGCCCGACCCGCGAGCTTGCCATCCAGATCAGCGTCGCGTTCACCAACCTCGCCGCTGGAACCGGAATCCGCTCCGCCGTCGTGGTGGGCGGTCTCAATGAGCAGTCCCAACTTCAGTCCATCCGCAGAGGTGCGCAAGTGGTCATCGCGACACCCGGACGTCTGAACGATTTCCTGGAACGCAACCTGGTGAAGCTGGGTTCGGCCCACACTGTGGTGTTGGATGAAGCCGACCGCATGCTCGACATGGGTTTCCTTCCCACCATCAAGCGGATTCTAGCCGCGCTGCCGTCCGATCGCCAGACGATTTTCTGCTCCGCGACCATTGAGTCCTCGGTTGCGCACCTGATTTCCGCGCATCTCAAGAACCCGGTCAGGATCGCTATCGGCTCGACCACCAAGCCGGCCGAGCACATCGACTTGCATGTCTACGAAGTAGAGCAGGACCGCAAACTCGGGCTGCTCGAGAAGATGCTCCAGGAGGAGCGGGGATCGTTCCTCGTATTCGCCCGAACCAAGCATGGCGCCGATCGGCTGGCCAAGAAATTGGTCCGCGGCGGGTCTAAAGCCACCGCCATTCACGGAGACCGCACCCAGTCCCAGCGCAATATGGCGCTGCTCGGTTTCCAGCAGGGCAGCTATCGCATCCTGGTGGCTACCGACGTCGCCGCTCGCGGGGTGCACGTCGAAGGGATCGCTCATGTCGTCAATTACGACCTGCCGCAAGTGCCCGAAGATTTCATTCACCGCGTGGGCCGCACCGGCCGCGCCGGACTTCGCGGCACGGCTTCTACCTTCAGCACGCAAAGCGAACGCGGCGAGATCCGCAAGATTGAACGGTTGTTGGACATGCAGCTAACGCGCCGCCCCGTTCCCTCCGGATTGGAGCGCGAGGCGCGTAGCGTGGGCGAGTCCAGCGGCGGGAACGAACGTGAGGCCCCGCGCGCCCATCACGTCCGCAGCTTCGGGCCCAAAAGCTTCACCCCGAAGAGCCGCAGCCGCAAGCGCGCGTAAGCTCAAATCTCATCCTCGTTCCGCAGAGAGAGGGACAGCCGAATATCGTCCTCCAGCCGGGATTTATTTCCCGCCCACTTGTACAGCCCCTGGCTATCGACCGCCAAGTCGGTAGCCGGGTCGAACTTGTGGAACGACAGGATGGACCAGCGCTTTTCATATCCGCGAGCCTCGCTGCGTCCGTGCCAGTGATGCAGGCACGCTCCGCGGACGAAGCCGATATTTCCTCGCACGTGCTGATCGCACTTCGCTGCCCACGCCTTCATTGAGGCGATCATTCCGGCCGAAGGCGCACCAGGCAGGTAAGTGTCCCAGCCGCCCTTCAGGCAGTTCGACATCACTGTGTCGCCGCTCCCGGCCGCGCACACATCGTACAGGCCTCCGAGCTTGTCCAGGGTGTCGCGCGTCGCCGCCCACGCCAGGCCTGGATGCCCTTTGTAAAGAGACGCGAGCGGCAGCGGAGGATCCTGGTGATAACCGCGCTCCTCGATAAATGACCGGAATGCGGAGGGACACGTCCACATCGGTTGTTCTTTCGAGTCCAGATTGATCGCCGATCCAAATGGCTGCACCACTGCATGATGCATTAATTTATGCACGGTGTCCGCGACCCAGTCCGGGTTCGTGAACGTGATATCCGCATCGAACCAACCGATATTTCGCGCGTCGGGAGCCAACTGCGCCAGCCTCTGCCGGGCCACATTGATCAGCCGCTCCTTGTGCCATAAAACCTGGTTCGTGCGCAGCTGCATGTGCCACGGATTTTCCGCCGAGGTCACCTCGAAGGGCCGGTCCCCGAACGCCGCCTCAATCGTGAGCAGCTTCGCGCCCGACTGCTCCATGTGCCGGGCGAAGTTCGCATACAATCGCGCCCGCGACCGGAACGCGTGCGGATTAAAGATCGGCGTGATTACGTAAAGATTGTTATTCATAACTTCCGTCCACAAAGTACGCGGAGAGGCGCGAAGCTGGCGGCGCGCGAAAGCGCTAAAGCCTTGAATGGCGGGACAATTCGAGTTATCGCGTGGCGCGTGATCGTTCGCGTGGGACAATGAATTATGGACAAAGTGATATTTGAAACGCAGGATCTACGTGTGCGCATCGAGGGCAAGATCGCACGCATCGACCAACGCAAATTGAATGGCGACCTCTGGCAGGAGATCGATCGTGACCCGCTGCCGGTTACGGAACATTGGCGAACCAGTGCGGTTCGGGCCTGCCCGTCTCCTCTTAAAGTCGCGCTTCTGGCTTTTGAGAGTGAAAACCCCGGCGATATGAGTTTGCGAATCGCACTGGGCGCTTAACGTCCGGTTTTGGTCTCCGGCCCGCCTTTCGAGGAACTCGCGCGCACAACGAAGCCTGGGTCGCGGCCACGGGGGGAGCTGTTCTCTTCGGAACGTGGGGGGGCTGAGCGGCGTGAGCGCTGGGGCTCGGGGCATTCCACTTCCTAGTTGATGGCCGAGAGCCTTCTCAAGTACCGCGCATGGAAGGACATGTAGTACTGAGGCGCTCGTCCTACTAGGGTAAGAAGAATAGGAAATACCCGCAAAATTCCGAAGACGCTACCAGTACTTATATGCTATTCTGCAGATTCACCTCGGAGGATAGTGTGATGCGTGCTTTGGGACTATTAGTACTAGCTGGAAGCATTTTAGGGATTTCCACTCTGCGAGCTGCTCCGACGTATTGCACTCCAGGGGCAGGTATCTGGAATGAGGGCGATGACGGTCAGGGCGACGCGGGAAAACTGCCCAGTAACGCCAATGCCACGATCGGTTCCGGGCCCCTGAACGAGATTTGCGGGAGTTTAACCGACACGACAAGCGGCGGGGATATGTATGAAATCCTCATCACCGGCTCGACTTTTTCGGCTCTGACGTCTCCGGGCGCCACCAATGGCGTGACCGACCCGGCCCTTTACCTGTTCGATTCCAGCGGCGATGGACTAGACGCCAACAACGATGTCTCGCCTTCTTCCACCCAGGCTGGCCTCACGTTAACTGGCCTGACGCCAGGAGTTTACTTCCTTGAGATCGTGCCCAACAACCAGCAGCCCGAAAACAAAAAAGGCGACCTCATTTTCGGCAATATCACGGGCACCAACACGACAGTGTTCGCCCCGGTGGTTTCGGACACGACGCTTTCCTCATGGACGAATGCAGGGGCCGGAGACACCGGAAAGTCCTACGTCATTACGCTCACGGATGCGGGGTTCGCCGTGCCTGAACCTGCGACGTTCGGCTTGATAGGGATCGGGCTGGGCCTGCTGGCCTTCACCCGCCGCCGCGCATAGCAGCCGTGGCAGGCGGAACCGCCTGCTCCACCATGCGGGCGTTTAGCCTGTTTCCTAAGGAACATCCCGCAAAACGGAGCCTGGGTTGCGGCCACGAGCCGGGGCCTTGCTTTCGGGGATCGAGGGCCTGCGACCGGCCCTTTGCGGCTCCTAAGGAACATCCCGCAAAACGGAGCTTGGGTCGCGGACACGAGCCGGGGCGTTGCTTTCGGGGATCGAGGGCCGGCGACCGGCCCTTTGCGGCTCCTAAGGAACATCCCGCAAAACGGAGC
>DASXEY010000131.1:0-28961 GCA_036489835.1 Bryobacteraceae bacterium
AAACGGGCTTGAGAAAGCACCAACTGAAAGCCGGCCTCTGATTCGCAGGGGATCTGATTCCATCCTGCCAAACCTGTCAAGCACCGGCCCCATTTTCATCCACCTCGGTGGACGCGCGAAGCGCGTCGTAGCGGATCACACGCGACGCCGGATTCTGGGGCTACGCTTTTCAATCGGTTGGCGATGACGGCTTGGGCGTTCTTCGCGGAGGGCGGCCATTCTGGGGATGAGGTGAGTTACGAATGTGCGTGATTGGTTATTTGGTTTCGAAGAGCTCGCCGGCGCCGCGGACGGAGGGGCCTCGGGACGTCGATTCGATTGGGATCAAGTGGTCCGGTGATGTTGTAAGCAGCGAGATCAGCGTGAGGGTTGAGGCGCCGGATCTGCCTCTGCGAACGACGGTTGGGGAGTGAAGAGCCGGTATTTTACGTTTGCGGATTCCCGGGTTGGCGAGGAGCGTTCGCGGCCGGCGGAGGTTCCGGCGATCGGATGCGTGGAGTTTGCTCGCGAGGCGCTGGGGTTTGAGGCGGACGAGCGGCAGGCGTTGGTGCTCGGGAGCACGGCCCGGCGCGGGATTCTCAATTGCACACGGCAATGGGGAAAATCGACGGTGGCTTCGATCAAGGCTCTGCATCGGGCCTCGACGAAACCCGGGAGTCTTGTGATGGTGGCGAGTCCGACGGAGCGGCAGAGCGGGGAGTTTTTGAGCAAGGCCGAAGCACTGCTGGCTCGCACGGGAGTGAGGCCGCGCGGGGACGGGAAGAATCCGCTGAGCTTGTTGCTCCAGAATGGATCGAGGATCGTAGGATTGCCGGGCACCGAGGGAACGGTGCGGGGATTTTCATCGGTGTCCCTGATGGTGATCGATGAGGCGGCTCGGGTTCCGGATGAAGTTTATAAAGCTCTGCGGCCGATGCTGGCGGTGGAGGATGGGGATTTGTGGCTGCTGAGCACTCCGGCGGGCAAGCAGGGATTCTTTTACGAGAATTGGGAGCACGGCGGCGAGGAGTGGGAGCGGGTGACCGTTCGGGCGACGGAGTGTCCCAGAATCCGCAAAGAGTTTCTGGAAGAGGAGCGGCAGCAGATGGGAAATACGTGGTTCGAGCAGGAGTATTTGTGCGAGTTCGTGGACAGCGGGCGGAATTTGTTTCGACGCGAGGTGGTGCGTGCGGCTCTGGAGGATCGGGAGCCGCTGGGGTTGTAGATGCTCTATGCAGGGTTGGATCTGGGACAGCGGCAGGATTTCAGCGCTCTGGCGGTGGTGGAACGCGAGGAGCCTCGGTTCCAGTGGATGCCCGCCGCGTCAGATCTGAGAGTGAGGCACCTGGAGCGGATGGAGTTGGGGACTCCATATACACAGGTGGTGAAGCGGGTCTGCGATGTGATGCAGCATCCGAAGATGGCGCAGAGCAGGCTGGTGGTGGATGCGACGGGAGTGGGGGCTCCGGTGGTGGATTTGTTGCGCTCGGCTGGATTGGGCGTGAGCCTGACGACGGTTACGATCACGGGCGGAGAGAGGGCGCATGGGCAAGGCGAGCGATGGTGCGTGCCTCGGGGCGATTTGCTGGCAGGGTTGGAGGTGCTGCTGGAAGCAGGGGATTTGAAGATTTCGAGGCGGCTGCGCGATGCCGAGCGGCTGGTGCGGGAGCTGGAGTCGATGAGCTGCTCGCAGAAAGGCGGCGGGGGCGAGCATGACGATCTGGTGTTCGCAGTAGCGCTGGCGGTGTGGCGGGCCAGGCGGCCCGAGAATGGATTTGGAATACAGAGGCTGCCGGGGGTTTGACCGGTTTCTTGGTTATTGGGCGACGCGGCGGAAATCGTTTGCGGCGGATTACTGCGTGACCTTGCGGTCCCCCTTCGGCTTGGCGCTATAGGGCTGCGAGGGAAGGCCTCCCAAGGTGATGACCGTCTTGCCATCGCCGCGCGTCAGGCCGGCGGCCCAGGCGTGCTTGGAGCCGTCCTTGGCCAGGAACGCCTGGACTGTGATCTCCTCATGGGCTTCCTCCATGGCTTTGTACACGGAAGTATTGAAGCCATTGCGCTGCAGGACGTTCGGCGGAGGCAGTTCGACAGCCCAGCTGATGAGCCGGCCCTTATCGTTTGGCACCTCCATATAAATCCAGCCGTGGGGGTTGTCCGGCGAGACCTTCTTCACCGCGCCCTTCAAGGCGATTGGCTTCGCATCGTCGTACTCGGCTTGGAAGGAATGATGCGCGAACATCGGAATCCAAGCGCCCAGCAAGCAGATACCGAGCGGCAACAGCAGCCTTAATTTCTTCATGACGATCCTCCAGGGAAATTCTTTCCAAAAAACGCGCACAACGGAACGCAGCGGTTACTTTGCCTCCCGGACCACTCGGAAGCCGATGTCGGCGACTTTCAAATCCGTACCGTAATAGTAGTAGCGGGAGGACAGGCGCAGGTAAGGAGCGAAATTATCCCAACCGCCGCCGCGGAAAACCGGGAGCCCATCGGAGCCGCCGCCATTGATCAGAAGCCTCCCCCTCGCGTCGAAGCCCTTGGGAGGGGCGCCATTGGCGCCACCACGGCCGCGACCGCCGCCGCCTCCGCCGCCTCCTCCGCCGCGGCCGGGCTGCGGTCCCTTGGGATCGACGCTCACCTCAGGCAGGGGGGCGTAATCGTAGTAGGCTGCGCGGTCGTCGACCCATTCACGGACATTGCCAAGCATGTCATAGAGGCCCCAGGCGTTCGGTTTCTTGAGGCCCACCGGATGGGACTCGTCGTCGGAATTATCCGCGAACCAGGCGTAGTCGCCGAGAGAAGCGCGGGGAGGGTCAGGGGCGCCCGCGCGAGCGGCGTATTCCCACTCGGCTTCGGTGGGCAGCCGATATTTGTAGCCGTCGTTTCGCGCGTTGAGTTTGTCGAGGAACGCGTGAATGTCGTCTTTGTCCACGCTATCGACGGGATTGTTGGGGCCCTTAGTCTCGCTGGGGTTGGAGTCGGGGCCCATCACGGCTTCCCACTGGGCCTGGGTGACTTCGTACTTGCCGAGCTCGAAGCCCATGGTCAGGCGAACTTTATGGGTTGGCACTTCGTCCTCAAGGCAATCCTGGTCGCCCGGGACGCATCCCATCATGAATTCACCGGGAGCGATCTTCACAAATTCGATTAGCTTGGAGGCCTGCGGGCTTTGGGCAAAGGCAGTCAATGCCACCAGAAATCCGACGCGGATCGAGATCATAGGGTTCTCCAAGGACACTTGGTCGAGTATAGACCGACAACGGGTCGGCTCGCCAGGACGTTACCGAAGTTGGGGTTCGCCGGGATGCCCTACAATTGTTGGAACAGGTGACCACGGAACAACAACTGCGTGAGAAGCTGCGCAAGATAACCGCGCTGTTCGAGGGCGCCGCAACCTCGGGCGAAAGAGAGGCCGCGGCGGCTGCGATGGAGCGGCTCCGGGTGGCGCTGCGCGCGGCTGTCAAAACACAGCCTCTACCGGAGACGAAGTTCTCCATGGCGGATCAATGGCAGAGACGCCTCTTCACGGCGCTGTGCCGGAGATACGGGCTGGAACCGTACCGCTATAAAGGTCAGCGTTACACCACGGTAATGGTGCGCGCCCCACAACCCTTCGTGAACGGCACGCTGTGGCCGGAATACCTGGAGTTGCAGGGCGCCCTGCACGCTTACCTTAACGAAGCGACGGAACGTATTATTCGCGAGGAGGTCTACGGGGATGCGGGCGAGGCGGCGGAACGGGCGGGCTGACGTGGGTTCCTTTTAGCTGTGGCGTTTTCTGGTCCAGACCAGCAGGGCGAGCGGGAGACTGAGCAGAAGCAGGGTGGAAGGTTCCGGGGTCGTGGAAGTGCCGCCCGCAACCGTAATTGTTCCTGAGCTCTCGCCATCGATGGGGATGGGGTCACCGTCGATGTCCGACAAGCTGTCATCGGCCGAAACGAACGACACGGTGTCCGGCCCGGGGCTCGCGCCGGGGCCCACGTCGAAGAACACCTCGCCCAAGCCGACCGACGTGCCGGCCCCCACCGTGAAGCCGTCGCCGGCGCCGCCCCAGAGGTCCGAGGCAAGCACAGTCTGGCCGGGCGAGGTGGTGCTGATGACTGGCCCAAACAAGGAATTCCCGGCGAAAATGTAGGGGTTCACCGTCGTGTCTATGGTGGCCGAGGTGAAGGTGATGTCGGTAGTCCCCACCATCAGCCCGAAGGAAAAGGCATCGATCGTGACGTCGCCGCCGGTATTGGTGAGGTCGACTTCGAAAGAATTATCGGTGCTGGGCGAGGTTGCTCCTACGCTCTCGATGGTGAAGAGAATGGAGGCGTGAGCGGGCGAGGCTCCCAGCAACGCGATCGCGACGGCCGCCGGCAACAGATGCAGGGATTTAGTGATAGGGTTCGTCTTCATTAGCTCTCCGATTCTAGGGGTTCGATTGCCCCACCTGATTTCGAACAATGGTCACATCCGTGATGTTGACCACGCCGTCGCCATTTATATCTGCATATACATTGTACGGGGCGGAGCGTGCATTATTCACAAGCGTCAGGTCAGACGCGTTCACAATGCCGTCGTCGTTAAAATCGCCCTCGAGAATTTTCGGGGTGAAGCTGGTGTTTGAACCGGTGAGAGTACCGCCGGCGGATGCGATCGCGTTGGGGCCGGTTGTCGCGAGGGCCGTTGCGGGTTTCGCGTTGGCAAGGCCGGCGAAGGTCCACGTCAGGGTGTTCGTGCCCAGGCCTGAGAATCCGGTGGCGGTGACTCCCGTGAGGCTGTTAATGTTGGCGCTGGTGATCGGCTGCGAGAAGACCACCTGGATCGCGGTTATCTGCCAAGGCAGGTGATTGCGCGCGCCGCCAACCAGGTTGTATTCGCAGGTCGTGCCGCAGATCACGTTGTAGGAGACGACGGTGGGCGGTGTGCCTGCGGCGTTCACCGTGAGATTGGCGGTATTGCTGCCTGTCCCGGCAGTGGGTGTTTGGGTGGTTGTTACGCCCGAGGTGGTATTGGGCCAGACGCCTGTCGTGCTGCTGGTGACGCTGAATGTCACGGTGCAACTGCTGCTGGCGGGGATCGTTATCCCGGTGAAGCTGAGAACGGTCGCGCCTGCGGCCAGAGTGCCGGGGGTCGTGCCGGCGCAGGTGCCTCCCACGGCTCCGCCCAATGCGCTCATGTTCACCAGAGTGTCGCTAAGCGCTCCGCTGGTTAGAGCCGAGGTGTTGGTGTTGACCAGGGTCAGAGTGACCACGGAACTTCCGCCGGACGTGATCGTCGGCGGACCGAAGGACTTGCTGATGGTCGGCGATGCTAGGGCGGTCACGGTCAGGTTGGCGGTGTTGCTGCCTGTGCCGGCCGTGGGTGTTTGTGTTGTGGTCACGCCCGAGGTGGTGTTGGGGTTGACGCTCACAATAGTGCTGGTGACGCTGAACGTCACGGTGCAACTGCTGCTGGCGGGGATCGTAATCCCGGTGAAGCTGAGGGCGGTCGCGCCTGCGGTTAGAGTACCGGGGGTCGTGCCGGCGCAGGTGCCTGCCACGGCTCCTCCCAATGCGCTCATGTTCACCAGAGTGTCGCTAAGCGCTCCGCTGGTTAGAGGCGAGGTGTTGGTGTTGACCAGGGTCAGAGTGACCACGGAAGTCCCGCCGTAGGGAATCGTCGCCGGAGCGAAAGCTTTGCTGATGGTCGGCGACGCCAGGGCGGTCACGGTCAGGTTGGCGGTGTTGCTGCCTGTGCCGGCCGTGGGTGTTTGTGTTGTGGTCACGCCCGAGGTGGTGTTGGGGTTGACGCTCACGGTGGTGCTGGTGACGCTGAATGTCACGGTGCAACTGCTGCTGGCGGGGATCGTTATCCCGGTGAAGCTGAGAACGGTCGCGCCGGCGGCCAGAGTGCCGGGCGTGGTGCCGGCGCAGGTGCCTCCGACGGCTCCTCCCAATGCGCTCATCTTCGCGAGAGTGTCGCTGAGCGCTCCGCCGGTCAGGGCCGAAGTGTTGGTGTTTGCGAGGGTCAGAGTGACCACGGAAGTCCCGCCGTAGGGAATCGTCGCCGGAGCGAAAGCTTTGCTGATGGTCGGCGACGCCAGGGCGGTCACGGTCAGGTTGGCGGTGTTGCTAGCGGCTCCGGCTGTGGTGGTTTGTGTCGTGGTCACGCCCGAGGTGGTGTTGGGGTTGACGCTCACAGTGGCGCTGGTGACGCTGAAGGTTACCGTGCAACTGCTGCTGGCGGGGATCGTAATCCCGGTGAAGCTGAGAGCGGTCGCGCCTGCGGCCAGAGTGCCGGGGGTGGTGCCGGCGCAGGTGCCTCCTACGGCTCCGCCTAATGCGCTCATCTTTGCGAGAGTGTCGCTGAATGCACCGCCGGTCAGGGCCGAAGTGTTGGTGTTTGCGAGCGTCAAAGTTACCACCGAAGTCCCGCCGGTGGGAATCGTCGCGGGAGCGAAGGCCTTGCTGATGGTTGGCGCAGCCAGCACGGTCAGGTTGGCGGTGTTGCTGACAGGACCTGCGGTCGGCGTCTGTGTCGTGGTAACGCCTGAGGTGGTGTTGGGATTGACTCCAGGCGTGCTGCTGGTGACGCTGAAGGTCACGGTGCAACTGCTGCTGAGCGGAATGGTGATGCCGGTGAAGCTGAGGGCGGTCGCCCCCGCGGCCAGAGTGCCCGGCGTGGTCCCGGCGCAGGTGCCGCCGACGGCTCCGCCGGATGCGCTCATATTCACCAGAGTGTCGCTGAACGCGCCGCCGGTCAGAGCCGTGGCACCGCTGTTGGCCAGAGTCAACGTCACCACCGAGGCTCCGCCACTTTGGATCGCCGCCGGAGCGAAGGCCTTGGCGATCGTGGGCAGGTTCGTCACCGTCAGGTTAGCTGTGTTGCTGGCCGCCCCTATCGTGGTTTGCGCCGTGGTGACGCCTGAGGTGGTGTTGGGGTTGGAGCCCAAGGTGTTGCTGGTGACGCTGAAGGTGACCGTGCAACTGCCGCTCAAGGGAATTGTTATTCCGGTGAAGCTAAGAGCGGTGGCGCCAGCAGTAAGAGTGTTGGGGGTGGTGCCGGCGCAGGTGCCGCCGACGGCCCCGCCGGAGGCGCTCATCTTTGCAAGAGTGTCGGTAAACGCGCCGCCCGTCAAGGCCGAGGGATTCGCGTTCGCCAGGGTCAGGGTGACCACGGAAGCTCCGCCGGAGGGAATCGAGGCCGGAGCGAAAGACTTGGTAATGGTCGCGAGAGCCAGCACGGTGAGGTTCGCGGTGTTGCTGACCGGGCCGGCGGGCGCCTGAGTGGTGGTCACGCCTGAGGTGCTGTTGGGATCGATGCCCGGCGTGCTGCTGGTGACGCTGAAGGTTATCGTGCAACTGCTGCTGGCGGGAATGGTGACACCGGTGAAGGTGAGGGCGGTTGCGCCCGCGGCCAGAGTGTTGGGAGTGGTGCCGAGGCAGGTGCCGCCGACGGCTCCGCCGGACGCGCTCATCTTCGCCAGCGTATCGCTGAACGTTCCGCCGGTCAGCGGGAAGGCGTTGGTGTTGGCCAAGGTCAGGGTCACGACGGAGGCTCCGCCGGAGGAAATCGTGGCCGGAGCGAAGGCCTTCGATATCGTAGGCAGCGCGATCACCGTCAGAGAGGCAATGGGGGCGGCGGGACCGGGGGTGGGCGTTTGGGTGGTGGTTACTCCGGAAGCCGCGTTGGTATTGGTGCCGAGGACGCTGCTGGTGACGTTAAAGATCACGGTGCAGCTTCCGTTGGGGAGGTTGGGCACAAGGAACCCGAGAATAGTGGCGCCTGCCGTAAGAGTGTTGGGCGTCGTTCCCGCGCAGGTCCCGGTTACGGCGCCGCCGGATGCAGTGATGTTGACTAAGGTGTCAGAGAACGAAGCGCTGGTCAGGGCGATCCCATTGCTGTTGGCCAACGTCAATTTCAACGCCGACGTTCCGCCGGGTTGAATTATATTGGGCGTGAACGATTCGGTGATGGTCGGCAGAGCCAGCACTTGCAGGTTGGCGGTGTTGCTGGCCGTGCCCGCGGTAGTGGTCTGCGTGGTGGTCACGCCGGAGGTGGTATTGGGCTGGGTCCCAATGGTGCTGCTGGTGACGTTGAAGATCACGGTGCAGCTGCTGTTCGCGGGAATCCCGATGCCGCTGAAGGTGAGGGCGGTTTGCCCTGCGCTCAAAGTGCCGGGAGTGGTTCCCGTGCAGGTGCCGGTGACGGCTCCGCCGGACGCACTCATGTTGTTCAATGTGTCGCTGAATGCGCCGCCGGTGAACGCGACCGTCGTATTGTTGTTGGTCAGGGTCAGCGTCACGGCGGAAGTTCCGCCGGTTGGAATCATGGCCGGGCTAAACGCTTTCGAGATCGCCGGGAGCGCCAGCACGGTGAGGTTAGCGGTGTTGCTGACCGGGCCAACCGTGGAGATCTGAGTCGTGCTCACGCCTGAAGTGGTGTTGGGCTGAACTCCCACGGTGCTGCTGGTGACGTTGAAAATGACGGTGCAACTGCTGGTGGACGCGATGGTGATCCCGCTGAAGCTGAGGTTGGTTGCGCCCGCGGCCAATGTGCCCGGAGTGGTTCCCGTGCAGGTGCCGGTGACGGCTCCGCCGGATGCGGTCATGTTCGCAAGCGTGTCCGTGAACGCGCCGGCAGTGAGCGCGAACGCGTTGTTGTTGGTCAAGGTAAGGGTCACCGTCGAGGTTCCGGCAGGGATGATGGACGCCGGAGCGAACGCCTTAGAGATCGTCGGGGGCGCCTGCACCGTCAGGTTGGCCGTGTTGCTGGCCGCGCCGGCAGTGGGCGTCTGAGTGGTAGTGACTCCGGAAGTCGTGTTGGGATTGACCCCGAGCGTGCTGCTGGTAACGCTGAAGATCACCGTGCAACTGCCGCCGGTGGGTATTGTGATGCCGCTGAAGCTGAGGGCGGTTTGTCCCGCCGTGAGAGTGCCGGGAGTGGTTCCCACGCAAGTGCCGGTTACAGAGCCGCCGACCGCGGTCATCTTCGATAACGTATCCGTGAACGCTGCGCCGGTGAGCGTGGTGGTTGGATTCGGATTCGTCAGCGTCAGGGTGACCACCGAATTTGTGCCGGTCAGAATCGTTGCCGGACCGAACGCCTTGGTGATGGTGGGCGGACCAAGCACGGTCAGATTGGCCGTGTTGCTGGGCGCTCCGGCCATGGAGGTCTGCGCGGTTGTCACCCCGGAAGTGGTGTTGGGTTGAACGCCGGCGGCGCTGCTGGTCACGTTGAAAATCACGGTGCAAGCGCCGGTGGCTGGAATGGTGATGCCGGTGAAGCTGAGTGCAGTGGCTCCCGCTGTCAGCGTTCCCGGAGTGGTTCCGATGCAGCTCCCGGTTACCGCACCGCCCGAGGCGCTCATGTTAGCCAGAGTGTCGGTAAAGGCGGCGGCGGTTCTCGCCGTCAAGGCGCCGTTCCCAAGAGTCAGGGTGACGGTGGAGGTCCCACCCTTGAGAATGGTTGCCGGGGCAAAGGCTTTAGAGATCGTCGGCAGCGCGGCAGTCACTTCGATATCGTCCAGCGACCAGTAGCTGTTGTCGTTCTGGATACTGAAAACCAGCGCGGCCGATCCGGTGCCCCCTCCGAGCTGAGCCGCGGTTGGCGTGAAGGTGGCCGTGTACTGGACAAACGACCCCGCGGCGGGCACGTTGGTGAGCGTCACCAAAGTAGAAAACGTGGTGGTCAACGTGGGGTCCTGGAACGTGGCGATAAAGGTGTGATTACTACTTGTGTAGCTGCTATCGGCAGCCAGAATGGGGGCCGCATTCTGATTCAGGTAGAAGCTTACGGAGTATTGCGTATTGGCAACCAGCGTGAGTTTCTGGGACAACGTCATCGGCACGCCGATCGGCCCGATATACAGGCCGTTCATACCGCTGTTGGCATCTGTCGCGTCAATGCCATATCCGGAGCCATTGAATCCGCCCGGAGGATTGGTGATATTTCCTCCGCTGGTCCAGCTGGACAGGCTGCCGGATTCAAACCCGCAGTTGGTCACCAGATTACCGGCGGCGATATCGCAAAGCGAGACTTGGGCGAACGCCGTCGAGCTCAGCCCGGCGGCCGCAAACGCGGCGATTGCCGCAAAAGAAACTGGACGCATGAATCCTCCGAGTCAGATAACTACTGGCTGCGCCAGCTTCAATAAAACGTCACGAGATTATACGCATTGATTGTTCCGATGCCGGTGGCGAAGTCCCACCCGACGCCTGTGGGATAGGCCGGCTGATACGATTTGCTGTCCGTCGAAAGGACGCCGAGGGTTCCGGAAGGAAGATAGCAATTCAACGACCCTTCACAGGGAACGTCATTGTCGCCTTGGGTGATGTCGTAGAAGATGCAGAAGCTGGAAACGGAGGCTCCATTCGAGGAGTTGCATTGCGAGAGGGACGAACCTCCATAGGTACTTCCGGCCAATTGATACAGCCTGTAGATCGGGTTGCCGAGGCCGTTTGTAACGAATCCGGCCTTTTGATCGATGAGTGCCATGATTCCCGCTACGATCGGCGAGGCGACCGAGGTTCCGCCGCTTCCCGACCAGGTATTGGGAGGTCCCGTGCACAAGGCGCCGCCAAACTTGGGATCGGAAAGGTCGGAATAACAGATCACATAGGTATGGCCGAAAACCCCTGATGCGGCCAGCAAAGACACGTCCGGAAGATCGCGCCACCCGTCCGCCGGGTTGCCGACGAAGCCGGTCTGAAACGAGGGCTTGGTGTAGATTGCGCTGGGGCCGCCGCTGCCAGCGTTTTTATTCGTGTATTTGCTGCCGCCCAGGACCAGCGCACTGTTGCAAAAGCCGGCGCTGCCGTAGGTTTCGGAGTAACCTTGCTGCGTCGCGATCAGGCTGCTGGCGCACGAATTATTCCAGGGGATTTCTTGAATGTACGAGAGCGCCGAGTTGAAGTAGGTGCCATTGGTGCTGCTCCAATAGTTGCCATAAGGAATGCTGTTCGCGACATCTCCGAAATCCGTGCCTCCGACCGCGACATCGTACGCAGTTGAGGCAAAAGCATTGACCTCAATTCCGTTGACGGCATAAGGCAGAGTACTGAGAGCGTCGCCGCCGGCGGCGCCCTCGTCGCCGGAGGAAACGAAGACCGAAACGCCGTTCCCGACGCAGTACTGATACAGGCTGTTGATGTAGGAATTTATCGCCGATGTCTCCTGCAATTCCCCGATGCCATAGCTGATGCTGACAACTTCCGGAATCGGGCCCACGCCATTGCTCAACATGTTCTCGATTGCAATAAACCCGCCGAAATTGGCGGTGTCCTGGCAAGCCGCAAGAATGATGGTCGCGTTCGGGGCCGCCGCCGAGGACCATTCGGTGTCGAGGATCGCTTCCGCGCCGTTCGCGGGAATCAGACCAGGGTCGTTACAGAACCCGCCCGCGCCCAAGGCCGGATGGATCTGCGTTACGTTATTCCCGTTCGGATATGGCCGCGCCAGCCCGAACTCCTTACGGAAGACGCCATAGTCCGCAGCGGTGTATGTGTCGGTGTCTTCAACGACGACGATGGTCACGCCGGTTCCCGTATACCCCGCCGCGAACGCAGGATTGAAATTGTAAATTGTGGCCAAATCCGCCGGCACGACATTATACGTGCTGCCGCCCGCGTCGAAGCTGGGGTTCGCCGGAGGGGTCTTTCGAACCATCAGAGGCTTCGGCATGAAATTGTGGAGGGAGACTGGTCCCACCACCACCGGCTGAAGGGCCGCCGGAATCTGCGGATCGCTCACGTTGGCGTAATGGTGCTCGCCATTGACGTCGAAATAGTGAATCTCGGTGTGAAAGGCCTGGCGGACCTTCGCAACAGTGCCTGAAAAATCGATGAGCGTTCCGTGCGGAGCGATCTGGTTCACCGTGAAGCCGGAAGCTTCAAGCCACTGCTTGACCGTCTGAAGATCCTCCGGCGCCGGACCAAACTGGTCACCCATTTGTTTGGTCGTCATCCACTTGTGATAGTTGGGGGATTTCGGGTTCTGCTGGTCCTCCAGGAATTGCTCGAAGGCCTTCTGGCTCTCGGGCGAGCGCTTCAACTGGAGCCACAAGTCGTTCATGGGAGTAGCGTCCGGAACCGCGCCTCGGTCGTTGGCGGAGGTGGCAAGCGGGTGGGTATTGCCGCGAAGAGTGACAAGCTTGGAATCGTCGACCAGCTGGGTGATCATCACGCGCTTTAGAGCTGCCGTTTGAGCCTCTAAGGGCGTGTATGAGGCCAACGCGCAACAAATCGCCGCAGCGCTAGAGAAAAATAGTCTCGATCTCGTCGGCATCAAATCGCCTCCTGTCCTATGCGTTCCAGTACGACTGGATTACAAATGCCCCTTCCGGCGCGTTGAGCAGTACTTGCCTCCGGAGCCGAGGACAAACACCTAGGAGTCGTTTTACGCCAGTGTCCTTCGATGATAAACGGTTCCTTTCGATCCGGCAATAGAAAAATATGCAAACAGGCACTTATCTGCGAGGCGTAAGGCTGCGGCTCCGGGTTGGCTGAGGTGCTCAACTAAGGGCGTCTGAGATCGTCTGAGATCGTCTGAGATCGTAAGATTGCGTCGCGGACGTCCGCCGATCCGGCGGCGCAGCTTGAACGGAGAGAATGAGGGCACCCGAGGTCAACTGGTGCTTGCCGAACTGGAAATGCAGCGCCGCATACGGGCGGAGGCGGACCGGTTACTTTCTTCTTAGCGCGATCAGTTCGCCTGGGTCCACGGAACCCAAGGCGAATTGGCCCTTCTGGGCCTGGGCGGTTGGCTCCCATTCGGGGTCGTGGAGAACATAGAGATTGTACGCGAAGCTTCCGGGCGCGATTGGGACGGGGCACTCCAGCTTGATCGAGGCGGCTCCCAAGCTGAAGCTGATTACGCCGCCGCGTGCCTCCCCTGCGAGCTTGAAATCGAGATCGGGATGGGGAACAAGCGATAGAACGTAACGCCCGTGACCGGGAAGATAGAACCAGAGCAAGGGCCCGTGAACGGTCGCGGGGTTGCGTCCGGTTGAGTCCTGCGGCGCCCCGTTTAGAGTGACATGCGGTTGGGTGAGCTGTAGCTCGGCATCGGCGGCTGAGAATTCGCGAGCAGTTCCGGCGACGGTGGGACCCACCGGCATGGGGCGGTTCACCGCTAGCGGCGCTCCACGCACGATTGACGCCCGAACCGGTCCCCGCTCCGGCAGAATCCGGAGATTCTCGTACATCTTCCGGCCTGTATCTTTATCGGTGAGCAACTCGACCCTGAGGGTTTCGCCCTCACGCAGCGTTTGAGGCTGCGAATAAGCCGGCAGCGGCTCGAAGGTCCAGTCCGCTGGATTCGTCGAGGGCGGCGGCATCGGCCATCCCACCGGAGGGTTCCTTCGGATCTCGTAAACGAGCTCAAGGGGACTCAGACTCAACTTGGCAAACGTCAAAGTATATGCGCCTGACGGCTGTTTGTCGATCAGGACGTCATACCCGAAATAGACGTCGTGGGGACTGTCATATACGTAGTGACTCACGAACGTGAGAGGGCCGCCCTGGGACATGCGGAAGCCGGTACGCAGAGTTCCCCATCCGCTGGGTAAAGCGGCTTCGGGCCCATCCCCCATCAGCTTGAAGTCGAGACCGTTCCGGCCAACCCCTCCCGACGTTCCGGCACCCCCAAGCTCTACCGGTTCCGTCTGCGCCAGTGCGCACAGGCTGAGGGCCGTCGCCACTGCAACACGGAGAATTATCATTTCGACTTTCCCAATCGCGCCGCTGGAATTGCCAATAAACTCACCGCAAATCCGGCGAGCACATCGACGCCATAATGATATCTCCCGTAAACGGTGGCGATCGACACCATAACGGCATAGGCGGCCATACTCCAGCCGATCCAGGCTTTCTCAGGGATGGTTTTCAATAATCCCCATGCAGCCGAGAATGCCGAAGAAACATGGGCGCTGGGAAATACGCTCGAATGAATCCCGTAGCCGCCGACAATATAGAGATTCAACCGCCGGAGCGCCGTGATTACATGTGGAAGATCTGCGCCGGGAAACACCGTTCGCGGAGGGTCGGAGGGAAAATAGGGGAATAAAGCGTACGCGCCCAGAGTTCCCGCAAGATACGCCATCCAGAGTTTATCGGTACCGTCGCGGCGGCGATGGAGAATGGCTGCCGCCACCACGGCCGGACCGATTCCGTAGACCAGGAGATAACAAAGTTCGAGAAAACCGGGAAGCAACGCGCCGAGGCTCTCGATGGCGGCGCGCAAGTGATAGCCGTCGAGCGCCGCGCGGTCCCACACTACCCAGGCCCGCTCCAGATGATGATCGTGAGGCAGGCCGGAGAACCAATCCATCTCGCGATACGCGGCCAGAGTCGCGCCGAGCGGCGCGAAATCCCGCGCGGCGGGCGTCCACCGGGCGACCAGCCACAGGCCTGCTGCGACTGCGGCAGCAAGTAGCGAAGTGCGCCAGGGCGCAGGGATGTAGAAGGGCGCGATGAACGCGACGTAGACGAAATAGGCGATGGCGAGCCGCTCAGAGGATCGAAACCGGAGCAAGCTCCTATTGTTTCAGCTATGACGGCTGACGTAAAACAGCAGCATGAAGATGGCGACGGGGAGAAGCGCAACGGCGGCATAAAACAGCGTTCTTCGAGAAGAAGGCGAGCGGCGGTTCCGCCAATCGTGCGCCTCGGTCCGGTCGGCCGGCGCCACCTGATCCATATGCGCGAGGTCCCAGGCCATCTCATTGGCGCTGGCGTAGCGATTGCGAGGGTCCCGCTCGAGCGCCCGGTAAATGATCTCCTGAAGCGCCGGCGAGATCCCGGGGTTCAGCTCGCGGGGTGGAACAGGATGGTTCAGCAGCCGGTCGTTCATAACCGCGAAGGGATTTTCGCCCTGGAACGGCGGCTTGCCGGTAAGCATTTCGTAGAGAATGGCGCCCAGTGCGTAGACGTCGCTGCGGGCGTCGCCGCGCTTGCCGTGGATCTGTTCGGGCGAAATGTAATCGGGCGTGCCCATTATGTTTGAGAATTTGCCGAAAGTCAGACGGCGCGCGCCCTGCTCGCCTGCGATGCCGAAGTCGATCAGTTTGATGTTGTCCTGCGCATCGACCACGATGTTTTCAGGCTTGAGATCGCGATGCACCACGCCGCGGCTGTGAATATAGTAGAGGGCATCGCAGATTTCCCGCGCGATTTTGACCGCGCGATCCACCGGCAATTTGCCTTCGCGCGCCAGGACACTTCGAAGCAGCGGGCCTTCCACCCATTCCATCACCAGATACACACCGCCGCGGTCTTCGCGCGGAAACACCTTGACCACGCCTGGATGGTCCAGCTTGCGGCCGATCTCGGCTTCCCGGCGGAATCGCTCGAAGAAGACGGGATCGCACTCGGCAGCCATTTCGGGGGCTTTGATCGCCACCGGCTGATTGGTCCGCAGATCGGTGCCGCGGTACACCGAAGCCATGGGGCCTTTGGCGACCACGTCGTCGATGCGATAGTGCTCGATTTGTTCGCCGGGACGTAGTTGTTTGGTCATCGACTTACTGGAAATTGCTTATCGAGAGCCAGATTTAGCAGGAGGACGTTGACGCGGGGCTCACCGATGAATCCAGCGGTGCGGCCTTCGATATTCGAATCCACCAGCTTCGCCAACCCGCCGGCATCTATGCCGCGAGCCTTTGCCACGCGCGCCACCTGGGCTGAAGCCGAAGCCGGGCTGATATGCGGATCGAGCCCGCTGGCCGAAGCCGTGAGCAGGTCCGCGGGAACCGGTCCCGTGAAATCCGGATTGTCTTTGCGGAACTTGTCTTCATCGCCCTTGATGCGGTCGATAAGCTTTTGATTGGTTGGACCGAGGTTCGATCCGCTGGAGGCGGTGGAATCATAACCGTCGGAGCCGGCCGCGGAAGGCCTCGGATGAAAGTATTCCGGCTTGCTGAAATTCTGCCCGATCAGGGAGGAGCCGGCTACGTGCCCGTCCTTCTCGATCAGGCTGCCGTTAGCCTGATCGTGAAATAGAACCTGCGCGAGTCCGGTAACGACGCCCGGATAAATCAGGCCCGTCAAGACAGTCATCAGAAGAATTGCTCGAAATGCCGGAAGAATTTGTTGCCACATAAAATGCTCCTTTATGCCTAATCAGCTCTACGCCCAATGCACCAGAGATAGAAACCGGTCGATCAGCCAGATGCCGGGAAAGGGCACGAAGATCCCGCCGACTCCATAGATCAGCAGATTGCGCCGCAGCAGCGAGGCCGCACCGGAGGGCCGGTACTTGACCCCGCGCAACGCCAACGGCACCAGTGCGATGATAATCAGCGCGTTGAAGATCACCGCCGCCAGCACCGCGCTCTGGGGGCTGTGAAGGTGCATGATATTCAGGGCGTTCAGCGCCGGATAGGTCACCGAAAACATCGCCGGAATAATTGCGAAATACTTGGCCACGTCGTTGGCGATGGAGAACGTGGTCAGCGCGCCGCGCGTGATCAGGAGCTGTTTGCCGATGGCTACAACTTCAATCAGCTTGGTGGGATTGCTGTCCAGGTCCACCATGTTGCCGGCTTCTTTCGCGGCCATGGTGCCGGTGTTCATCGCCACGCCAACATCGGCCTGCGCCAGCGCGGGAGCGTCATTGGTGCCATCGCCGGTCATCGCGACCAGGCGTCCTTCGGCTTGCTCCTTCTTGATGTAGTTGAGCTTGTCGGCGGGCGTCGCCTGCGCGAGAAAATCGTCGACGCCGGCTTCGCTGGCGATGGCCGCTGCGGTCAAGGGATTGTCGCCGGTGATCATCACGGAGCGGATGCCCATGGCGCGCAACTGGCCAATGCGCTCCTTCATGCCGCCTTTGACGATGTCCTTCAGGTGGATGACGCCCAGGGCGCGACCGCCTTCAGCAACGGCCAGCGGAGTTCCGCCCTGACGCGAAATCACGTCGGCGATCTCTTTGAGAGACGGAGGCACGCGTCCGCCGCGTTCTTCGACGTAACGCCCGATGGCTTCGGTTGCGCCCTTTCGCAATTCCCTGCCCGCAATGTTCACGCCGCTCATGCGGGTGTAGGCGGAAAACGGAATGAACTCGGCGTCCTGATGCGCGATTTCCCGGCCGCGGATTCCGTACTTTTCCTTGGCCAGCACCACCACGGAGCGGCCTTCCGGCGTCTCGTCGGCGAGGCTCGAAAGCTGCGCGGCATCGGCAAGCTCTTCGGGACGCACACCGGGGAGCGCCAGGAATTCCACCGCCTGGCGGTTGCCGATGGTGATGGTGCCGGTTTTATCCAACAAAAGAGTGTTGACGTCGCCGCTGGCTTCGACGGCCTTGCCGCTCATGGCCAGCACGTTATGCTGCATCACCCGATCCATGCCGGCGATGCCGATGGCGCTCAACAGGCCTCCGATGGTGGTCGGGATCAAACACACCAGCAGCGAAACCAACACGGCGATACCGGGAACCGTTCCAGTGCCGGAACTGGAAACGCTATAGGAGGCGAACGCAGGCAGCGTGGCTACTGCGAGCAGAAAGATCAAAGTCAGGCCCGCGATCAGAATATTCAGCGCGATCTCATTGGGGGTCTTCTGGCGCTCCGCGCCTTCCACAAGAGCGATCATGCGGTCGAGGAAGGTTTCGCCGGGATTGGCCGTGATGCGCACGGTTATCTGGTCGGAAAGCACCTTGGTTCCGCCGGTAACGGCGCTGCGGTCGCCGCCGGACTCGCGGATTACGGGGGCGCTTTCCCCGGTAATCACCGATTCATCCACGGTGGCGATGCCGTCGATGACGTCGCCGTCGCTGGGGATCAAGTCGCCGGCTTCGACCAGGACGGTGTCGCCGGCGCGGAGTTTGGAGGCGGGGACCTTCTCCATCATTTTGCCGTTGACCAGTTTCTTGGCCAGCGAGTCGGTCTTGGTCTTGCGCAGCGAATCGGCTTGGGCTTTGCCGCGCGCCTCGGCCATGGCTTCGGCGAAGTTTGCGAACAACACCGTGAACCACAGCCACAGGACGATCTGAAAACTGAACCCGAGATCGCCCGCTCCCTTGGCGAAGTCGCGGATCAGAAAGATGGTGGTCACGGCCGCGCCCACCTCCACCACGAACATAACCGGGTTTTTCCATAGGGTGCCCGGATTCAGCTTGATGAAACAATCCTTGGTGGCGCGTCCCAGGATGTCCGGATCGAAGAGAGGCCTGGCCCGCACCAGCTTGCGCGGGATGAGGTTCGTCAAATCGGCGCCGTTGTTGTCCACGTCCGGCTCCGGGACTTGCAGTGTCGTTGCCATATGCTTAGCTCCAAACTCCGCTGTTCACGGCATCGCGCAGGGCGGGCATGACCCAGGAGAACAGCTTGCCCGAATGCATCAGGAAATGTTCGACGATCGGACCCAGCGAAAGCGCGGGGAAGAATGTCAGCGCCGCGATCAGCACCACGGTTCCGACAAACAAACCCACGAATAGAGGGCCGTGCGTGGGGAAAGTGCCGCTGGTAACCGGCGTTTTCTTTTTGGCCGCGAGGCTGCCGGCGATCGCGATCAGCGGAATCATAAACAGGAAGCGGCCGATCAGCGTAGCCAATCCCAGAGTCAGGTTGTACCAGGGCGTGTTCACACTGATGCCGGCGAAGGCGCTGCCGTTGTTTTCCGTCGCGCTGGTATACGCGTAGAGAATTTCACTGAACCCGTGCGGTCCGCTATTGCCCAAGTTGGCGGTGGCCGGAACGCTGGCCGTGGGCGCTGGCTTGGGGTTCCCCGAAGCGGGATTCCAATACTGGGTCTTGTCCCAGTCAAAGTGAATTACCGAACTTATCGCGCCGAATGCCAGAATGGTGATCGAAGTGGCCACGACGGCGAGCATGGCCATTTTGACTTCCTTCGACTCAATCTTCTTCCCCAGATATTCAGGCGTGCGGCCGACCATCAAGCCGGCAATGAATACCGCGACGATGGCGTACAGCAGGATGCCGTACAAACCCGCGCCCACGCCGCCGAAGATCACTTCGTCTGTCTGGATATTGAGCATCGGCACCAGCCCGGCCAGAGGCGTGAAGCTGTCGTGCATGCCGTTCACCGCGCCGCAGCTTGCGTCGGTGGTGATCACCGAGAACAACGAAGAGGCGACGATACCGAAGCGGGTCTCTTTACCCTCCATGTTGCCGCCGGGTTGAGAATCGCTCGCGGCGCTCTGGACCCCCAGATTCGTGAGGATCGGATTCCCGGCTTGCTCATAGTGATACACGACGAACACGCCGGCCAGGAACATGAGGCTGCAGGCGGCGAATACGGCCCAACCCTGCCTTGTATCGCCGACCATTTTCCCAAAGGTATAGGTCAAGCTCGCTGGGATCGCGAAGATCATCAGCATCTGAACGAAGTTGCTGAACGGGGTGGGATTTTCGTAAGGGTGCGCGGAGTTCGCGTTAAACAGGCCGCCGCCATTGGTGCCGATCATCTTGATGGCTTCCTGCGAGGCCACCGGCCCTTGCGGAAGGGTTTGCGTCCCGCCTTCCACAGTGGCGACTTTGTCGTATGCCTTGAAGTTCTGAATCACTCCGGAAGACACCAGCAGCAATGCGCCGATCACAGACAAGGGCAGCAGCACGTACAGAGTGGCGCGCCACATATCCACCCAAAAATTCCCGATGGCGCTGGCTTGCTGGCGCGCGAAACCGCGGACCAGGGCGATGGCCGCCGCGATGCCCACCGCCGCGGAGGCGAAGTTTTGCACGGCCAGAGCAGCCATTTGAGTGAAGTAACTCATCGTGGCTTCCCCGGAATAGGCTTGCCAATTGGTATTCGTCAGAAAGCTTGCGGCGGTATTGAACGCCAAGTCCGGCGTCATGGCAGTGGCGCCGCTGGGGGCGTGTCCGGTGCCGAATCCCTGTGGATTGAACGGCAGCAAACCTTGCAAGCGTTGAATCAGGTAAACGAAAAAGAAGCTCGCCAGGCTGAATGCCAACAGGCTGCCCACGTACTGGGTCCAGCGCTGCTCGACATCCTCGCGGACTCCGCAAAGACGATAGCAGAGGCGTTCCAATGGCCGCAATACCGGGTGAAGAAAGGTGCGATGCCCTTCAAACACCCGGGCCATGTAACTGCCCAAAGGTTTCGCGATCAAGACGAGGATCACGAAATAAACCACGATCTGCGCAATACCGATTGGCGTCATGACGAGCTCCTAAAAGCGCTCCGGCCGAAGGAGCGCATAAATCAAATAAGCGAATAAGAAAACCGTTACGATTCCAGCGATGATGTAGTCCATACAAATCCTCTTTTCGCTACAGCCGGTCGCAGGCCTTGGTGAAGGCCCACGTCAGCGCGAAGAATACGACGGCAATGATTCCGAAAAACAGGTCGAGCATTATCGTTTCCTTTCCAGCTCCGGGAAAACAGTTCGCGAAAGGCCATCTACGCCGAAAGCGTGGTGGCCGCGTTTTGTGAGTTGATGTGTCAGCTTACTTTCGCCAGCAATGACCACAGCATTCTTTCCCAAAACGCTTTCCAGCCCCTCAATGCGGTCGCGGCACAACACCACGTGCACATCGGCCTCCACTCCTGCGGCCGCGGTGAGCTCCAGCATTTTAGCGGCAGTGAAATCGGGACCGACCGGCGGACGGTCAATCTCCGCCGCCCATGGGACCACCTGTGGCGCAACAAGCGAAAGGCGCGCGTTTAATCCGGCGGCGAGCGTTGCGGCTTGCCGCAGCGCGGCGATCGTTTCGCGATCCGAGGTGTACGCAACATGGATCGCCAGCTGCTCTTTTTCCTCAGTGCGGACCGGAGCGCCTGACGACAAAGTCTTTAGGGGGCTCATGGCATTTTCTCCATCCCTAGCGTAGGGCCGGATAGCTAAGGATGTCCTTAAGGGACCCTAAAAATGCCGTAAATATCAGTTTTACAAAGCGTTAGCTGGATTTTTGTTGCGCCGGAGGCAAACAGAAACGGTAGCCGAGCCGAGGCTCCGTGACGAGGAAGCGGGGTTTGGCGGGGTCGGGCTCGATCTTCTTTCGGATCTGATTCATGAAGACGTGCAGATATTCGGTTTGATCGCCGTAATCCGGCCCCCAGACCGCCTGTAAAAGGCGCATGTGAGGAATGGCGACATTGGGATTGCTCACCAGATAGTGGAGCAGATCGAATTCCTTAGGAGTCAGGCGGATTTCGGCGCCGCGCACGGTGACTCGATGAGCTGGGAAATTGATGCTGACGCCGTCAAATTCGACAGTCTGCAAACCGCTCGCCGCCGAAACCGGCACTCGCCGCAGATTGGCGCGGATGCGGGCGAGGAGTTCCGTCATGCCGAAGGGCTTGGTGACGTAGTCGTCGGCCCCGGCATCCAGCCCCGCCACTTTATCGTGTTCCGCATTCCGCACCGTCAACATAATGATGGCGGCTTCGCTGACGGCGCGGATCTGGCGGCAAGCCTCCAGGCCGCCCATCCCGGGCATGTTCACGTCCAGCAGAATCAGGTCGAATCGGTCCTCGCGAATCTTGAGAAGGGCCTCCTCTCCGCTTCTCGCGTCGGAGATTACGTAGCCGGCGGCGCTGAGGCTGGCTCGCAGGACGCGGCGGATTTGCGGCTCGTCGTCCACCACCAGAATTTTGGCAGGGGCGACGCTCATTGAGCGGCAACCGTCTCGGCGACGGGCGCCACCGGCAGGGTAAAGGAGAAACGCACGCCGGAGCCGGGCTGGCTGCTCACCGTGAGCTTGCCTCCGTGGGTGGCCACGATCTCGCGCGCAATGGTCAGGCCCAAGCCGGTTCCTGGAATCCGGTCGCGAACTTCCTTGCCGCGATAGAATTTTTGAAAAATCTGATTGAGCTCCTCTGGCGGAATGCCGGGCCCTTCGTTGAAGACATGCACAATGATATTGTCCTCTAAACGCTCCGCTGAAATACCGATGGACGCCGTGGGAGAAGCATACTTAAGGGCATTATCCAAGAGTTGCCGCAGCACCAACGCGATCAGTCCCGGGTCGGCGTCCACCGGAGGCAAATGCTCGGGAACATCCACGCGGACATCGCGGCCCTCGCAATAACGCTTGAGCTGATCGATGGCATCGGCTACTAATTGCGCCACGGGGCAAGGCCTCCGGTCGAGCTTCACGTGTCCGGCTTCGATGCGCGCCACCTCGATGGTGCGGGTCAGCAACGTCGTCAGGCGGTCGGCTTCCTCATCCGCCACAGTCAGCAATTCGCGCTCCAATGCATCGTGGCCCGAATTGGTCAATATCGACGTGATCGCGGCTTTGATGGAGGTGAGGGGCGTCTTAAACTCGTGTGCGAGGGCGTCCAGCAGAGTGGCCTTGAGCTGCTCATTCTGGCGGGTCGCTTCGGCGTGATTGGCGGCTTGCTGAGCCCGCGCCCGCTCAAGCGCAATCGCTCCTAATTGGGCGATGGCTTGCAGAGCGGCTTCCGAAAGGGTGGTTCCCACCAGACCCAGGCTGCCCAGAATCCTGCCGCCAAAACGCACCGGTAAGATCGAGGTCTTCTGACTCAAGGAGGACCAAGCCGACTCATTACGCGCCGCGTCGCGCAACTGCGATTCTGACAAACTGGAGCCGGGCCCACCGCGGTGGACTACGTCGGTGGCGCGCTCAAACAGAGCCACCTCAGGAACCCGGAATACTTGAGCGATGCTCTGGGCAATCTGCGCAGCCACACTGCGCTGGTCGTCGCCGATCATGAGCGCCCGGCTGAATTCGTAGACCTGCTCCATTTCCTGACGGCGCGCGCTGGCCTCATCGGCTCTGCGCTGCTCTCGCGCGGAGAGCTCGCTGGCTGTGACGGCGGTGATCAAAAATACACCCAATGCCACCCAATCCTGCGCTGCCAGGATGGTGAACTTGCCGATCGGCGGGAGAAAGAAGAAGTCGTAACATAGCATGCTGGCGAAGGATGCCGCGATGGACCCAGCCAAACCGCCGCGAGTCGCGAGGAACAGGATCAACAAGAGGTATGTGAAGGCAGCCGTCGAGCTATTCAAATTGAACAATTTCAGATCGACGGCAGTGACGAGCGCCACGAGTGCCAGAGCGCTGCTGAGACGGACGATGTTTCTCACCTTTTTCCCATTCTAGACAATGCCGTCCTAAAGAAATCCTAATTGCGCGGATGGCCCTTGCGAAGCAGCGCAAAGACGATTAGTCTCAGTAGGGTATGAAACTTTCACCGCGCTTCTTTTTAGGATTTCTGGCGCTTGCTCCGGCCGTCCTCGTGGGGCAGCCGTCGGCGCTTCCTCAACCGCTGAATTGGACCGCGGCCGAGGATCATCAGAACATGATGGATCAGCTTGGCATCAAGGCGCTTCGTCCGGGTCCCAGCGGAACTGAGACTGCGCCCAATCATGCCAACTACGATGAGGCGACGGCGAATCCGTTCCCCAATCTGCCGGAGGTTTTGACGCTGAAGAATGGCAAGAAAGTCACCACGGCGGACATGTGGTGGAATCAGCGGCGTCCTGAAATCGTGGAGGATTTTGATCGGGAGGTGCTCGGGCGCGTTCCTAAGAGCGTCCCGAAGGTAACGTGGACCGTGACCAACACCGTCGAGGCGATGGTCGGCGGCCATCCGGTGACCGGCAAGCAATTGGTGGGACATGTCGACAATTCGTCATACCCGGCAATCAACGTAGACATCCAGATGACGCTGGTGGTCCCGGCCGATGCGAAGGGTCCCGTGCCGGTGATGATGATGTTCGGCGGAGGAGGGCTCCCTGGGGTGGCTGGAAATGGAGCGGCGGGACGTGGCGGCGCGGGGCGTGGCGCTCCTGCCCCGGGAGCGGATCCACCCGCAACCGAGCAACTGATCGCCGATGGGTGGGGCTACGCATCCATCAACCCCGGCAGCATCCAAGCCGACAACGGCGCAGGCCTGACCAAGGGAATTATCGGCCTGGTGAACAAGGGACAGGCTCGTAAACCGGACGACTGGGGCTCTCTGCGCGCGTGGGCTTGGGGCGCGGCTCGCGGACTCGATTACCTCGAAACCGATCATGCCGTTAACGCCAAACACGTCGGTATCGAAGGGGTTTCGCGTTATGGCAAGGCGGCTCTGGTAACGATGGCGTTCGAGACGCGGTTTGCCGTGGTCCTGGTGGGCTCCTCTGGCGAGGGCGGAGCCAAGCTGCATCGCCGCAATTGGGGCGAGGCGGTGGAGAATCTGACGGGATCGGGCGAGTACCACTGGATGGCGGGCAATTTCCTGAAATACGGCGCGTCGGACGCCACATTCGGCAGCAAAAACGCCGGCGATCTTCCTGTCGATGCTCATGAGTTGATCGCGTTGTGCGCTCCGCGCCCAACGTTCATCAGCTACGGCGTGCCCGAAAAGGGTGACGCGAAGTGGCTGGATCATCAGGGCAGCTACATGGCGGCGGTTGCGGCGGGTCCTGTGTTCCGGCTCCTGGGCGCGAAGGATCTGGGAACTTCGGACAACTATCACACCGAGAAAATGCCGGCCGTGAACGTGGGCTTGCTCGATGGCCAGCTTGCCTGGCGTCAGCATGACGGCGGACACACGGACGGTCCGAACTGGAAGTACTTCATTCCTTGGGCGGATAAAAACTTCAAGCGTGCGTCGAATTAACTCCCGTATTGTGGCTGTTGCGCTTGTGTTCGCAGGGGCGTTGCTCGGCCAGCAACGTCCCGCCGACCAGCCAGCTTCTCGAACGGATCAGAACTCGCTGACCGCCCACGCCCAATTGCTGGAAAAGGCGAGGAAGGGCGGCATCGATATCTATTTTGAAGGCGACTCCATCACACGGCGCTGGGGCGCGACCGATTATCCCGAGTTGCTTGCCAACTGGAAGCGGAATTTCTTCGGGTGGAATGCGGCTGATTTTGGATGGGGCGCGGATACCGTTCAGAACATCCTCTGGCGTCTGGATAATGGCGAGCTCGACGGCGTGAATCCGAAGATCATCGTATTGCTGGCCGGGACCAATAACGTTGGCAACAGGGTACCCGCCGGCGGGGACCAGGAGAAGGTCGCCGACATCACGCGAGGGCTGCAAGCCGTTGTGCGAATTTTCCAAGCGAAGGCTCCCGGAGCGGTCATTATCGTCACGGGAATCTTTCCTCGCAATGACAACATGGCGGTGATGCCGACGATCGACAAAATCAACGCCAACCTGGCTAAGCTCGCGGACGGAAAGAAAATCCGTTATCTGAATATAAATGACAAGCTGGCGGACCGGAGCGGCAAGTTGTTTGACGGTATGATGAATGCCCGCGACCAGCTGCATCCCACGGTCCTGGGCTATCAGGTCTGGGCGGATGCTTTAAAGCCTATTTTCAACGATTTGCTTGGGCCGCCAAAGGCGCAGGACCATGCGCCGCCGCCCACAGGCGATCCCAGCGCCAAGCCATAAATTACATCCAAAACTCGGAGATTATAGCCCCGATAGGGGATTAAACCGCAGACGCCCTCCCAGCATCCAAATAGACGGAGGCTGTTATGTTCGAGCAAATGTTGCTTCCCGAAGGGGGCACGCATCAGGGTCGAAACGCAGCAGTGGCGTTCGTGGTGCAGTTAGGAGTGCTGGCGATGGCCGCCACGTTGATGGCGTACTTTGACGTTCTGCCGCTCCCATTCCCCCAACCGGTCGTTCCGTTGGTTTTATCGGCGCCCCCGCCTCCGCCGCCTCCTGCGGCTGCGGCCAGACGTGCACCGGAGCAAACGACGGCGAAAAACAAGCTGATCGTCCCCAGAACCTTTATCGCACCCACCGTTCCGGTGACGGTCCCGCAACAGGTCACCATCGCGGCGGATGCCCCGCCAGTGCTAGCTGGCGCACCCGATGGAGGGGTAGCCGGCGGAGTCCCTGGAGGAATTCCAGGCGGCGTGGTGGGCGGATCGTTTAACGGCGCGCCGGGCATTTTTAGCGGACCGCCGGTTGCGGCCGCGAAGCCCCCGGCTCCGGTCGTTCCCGCGGTTGCGTCGCAGATCCGGGTAGGCGGCGACGTGCAAGCGGCGCGACTCAAGAATGAGGTTGTGCCGTCTTATCCTCCTATAGCCAAAGCGGCGCGAGTAGAAGGGATCGTGCGGTTGTCCGCCGCAATCGCTCCCAATGGAACAGTAGAAAACCTCCGGGTGTTGAGCGGCAATCCATTGCTGACCGAAGCCGCGGAGAAGGCCGTCAAACAATGGACCTACCAACCCACCGTTCTGAATGGAAAGCCGGTGGAGGTGCTTACTGAGATCGACGTCAAATTCACGTTAGGCTAAGCTGAAAATATGAACGTATCCACGCTCTCGCGCTCGCTTTTGGCAACCGCTGTCGCCGGCACGTTTCTAGGCGCGGCGTTGCACGCCGAAGAAGGAATGTGGACTTTCGACAATCCTCCGTCCAAGCAGTTGAAGGATCTGTATAACTTCACGCCGACGCAGCAGTGGCTGGACCACGTGCGGCTCTCCAGCGTGCGGTTGAACGATGGCGGCTCAGGGTCGTTCGTCAGTCCGCACGGGTTGCTGCTGACCAACCATCACGTGGCTCGAGGGCAGTTGCAAAAGAATTCGACGGCTGAGCACAACTACATTCAAACCGGCTTCTACGCGGCGACTCCGGATCAGGAGATGAAATCGCCGGATCTTGAAGTTAATGTGTTGGAGTCGATGGAGAATGTGACGGACCGTGTGCAAGCGGCCTTGAAAAACTCTAAGTCCACCGAAGCGGAGTTTGCGGCTCGCAAGGCGGCGATTGCGGCGATCGAGCGCGAAAGCCAGGAGAAAACCGGGCTGCGCTCCGATGTGGTGACGCTGTACCAGGGAGGCGAATACTGGTTGTACCGCTATAAGAAGTACACCGACGTCCGGCTGGTATTCGCGCCGGAACAGCAGATCGCGTTCTTTGGCGGCGATCCGGATAACTTCACTTATCCGCGTTACGACCTGGATATGGCGCTTTTCCGCGTCTATGAGAACGGAAAGCCAATTGACAGCAAAGATTATTTGAAATGGAATCCCAAGGGCGCGGCCGACAAGGATCTGGTGTTTGTCTCGGGTAATCCCGGTTCCACCGAGCGGCTCGACACCATGTCGCAGCTAACTGCAGAGCGCGACATCGTCGAGCCCAACACGCTGAAGCTTCTGAAGGATCGAATTCGGGTTTTAAAGGAATTTTCCGCGCTGGGGCCGGAGCAGGCTCGCCAGGCCGCGTCCCGGATCTTCAGCTTGGAAAATTCCCGCAAAGCTTATGAAGGGCGATATGAGGGCTTGACCGATCCCGCGGTCTTCTCCAAAAAGCAGCAGGAGGAAAATGACTTCAAGAACCGCGTTATGGCGAACCCGCAATGGAAGGCCGCGTACGGCGGCGCGTGGGCCCAGATCGCGGACGCCGAAAAGAAATCCGCGACGCGCACGAAAGAGCAGTATTTTCACGGTTTCGATTCATCGCTGGCAAGTCTGGCGCAGACGATCCTTCAATATGTGGTTGAAGTCAAGAAGCCGGATGGCGAGCGTTTGCCGGGATTTCACGATTCTCAGCTTGATTCCTTGAAGTTTCAATTGGCTTCCAGCGCTCCGATTTATAAAGATATGGAAATCGCGAGGATGACCGGCGCTTTGGCGCTGGATTTGGCCGAAGCCGGCCCGAACGATCCGTTCGTCAAGTTGGTTTTGAACGGTCAAACTCCAAATCAGGCCGCCACCGCGCTGGTAAACGGCAGCAAGCTGGGCGATCCAGAAGAGCGTAAGAAACTGATCGACGGCGGCGAGGCGGCTGTTGCGGCGTCCACCGATTCGATGATTGTACTTGCGCGGAAGATCGATCCGATGCGGCGCGAAATGATCAAATGGAACGAACAAAACGTGGAAAGCGTGGAGCAAAAAGCGGGCGAAGAGCTTGGTAAGGCGCGGTTCGCGGTGTTCGGCAAGACCATGTACCCGGATGCCACGTTCACTCTGCGGCTGAGCTATGGGCAGGTGAAAGGGTATCCCATGAACGGCACGGAAGCGCCTCCGAAGACAACGATGTTTGGCCTGTACGATCGCGCCGCCAGTTTCGATTACGAAGGGCCTTTCGATTTGCCTTCGCGCTACAAGGAAGGCCGCACTAAGCTGGATCTCTCCACGCCCATGAATTTCGTGACCACCAACGACATTATCGGCGGCAATTCCGGATCCCCGGTAATTAATCGCAATGCCGACATCGTGGGACTGATCTTCGACGGCAATATCGAATCGCTGGTGGGCGATTTCGTCTACGACATCGGGAAAAATCGCGCCGTCGCGGTGCATACCGGAGCGATGACGGAGGCTTTGATCAAACTCTACGGCGCACAGAAGCTGGTGGACGAGCTATTGGGAAACTGAGGCTCTTCGAAGGCGCATCCAGTAAAGTCCGAGCAGCGCGATCCCGATTGCCGCCAAGGCCAAGGATCGCGGCGCGGGCGTGAGCGGCACGGAAGTTCCGGGACCGATGAACATCCCGAATGAATCGGGGTCAACGCCGACCGCGACGGTAGCCACAACGGCGTTTGAAGAAGTATCGATCACCGACACGCGGCCGGGTAAAGCCGCGGAGTCGGTACAACATACACGCGGGTCCCGGCTGGGTTTACGGCGACCCCTGCAGGCTGGAGGCCAACGAAAACATAGGCCACGACCGTGTTCGCCGAGGTGTCGATCACAGTAACGTTGGCGTCGTCTTGATTGGTGACGTATACGCCACTTCCGGCCGGGTTCACGGCAATTCCGGTTGGTTCCGACGCCCCTGTGGCGATTGCGGCAATTACGGCATTTGAAGAGGTGTCGATCACTGAAACCGTCCCGGGGTAGCTGGTTACGTAGACACGGGTTCCCGTTGGGTTTACAGCGACGCCATAAGAAATTGTCTCGAAACTGCTGAGGCTGATTGCAGCTACCTCTGGCAATATGCGCCCTGGCCCGTAGAGCCGCAAGCGCGGTTACTTGCAGTTCGCGCGTTTCGCGATCTGCCGATCCGGCGCAAGCTGGTGCTGATCATTATGGGGATCACCACGGCGGCCCTGCTGCTCTCCGGAATCGGCCTTATCGTGATGGATTCCTTCTATTTCCGAAGCTGGC
>DASXEY010000133.1:0-114238 GCA_036489835.1 Bryobacteraceae bacterium
AAACGGGCTTGAGAAAGCACCAACTGAAAGCCGGCCTCTGATTCGCAGGGGATCTGATTCCATCCTGCCAAACCTGTCAAGCACCGGCCCCATTTTCATCCACCTCGGTGGACGCGCGAAGCGCGTCGTAGCGGATCACAACGCGCATTAATAATTTCTTCTCCTCTGCCTTCAACGATTTCCCGCTTTCTCGCCCAACTTACGTCGGATCGAACCCGCATCATGGAGCCAGAAGGACGTTAACGCGGCTGGCCAGCCAACGTCGTCTATGATGAATCCGGTGAGCGGTACGTAGCAAGCCGGAGGGAGAATCGATTCTCTTGAAGAAGGAAATCTGGACGGTTTCGCCGGTTTAACACCCCGGTGGAATCGTTATGGAGGAACCTTTCCATCCGCGGTGGGTCTCGTTCGCGAATGAGGCCCATCGCGTAGGCGGCGCACACCCGAAGTGTCTGTTTACTGCTGGCGCCAATAGTCCGGAAGCTCCGGCTTGGTTTCCCTGACAATCTCCAGAACAGCCTTGCGGTCGTCTTCCGTCAAGCGCGGGAATTTCGCTTGATCCTGGCCGTTCAGGACATCGTAAATCCGCCGGTACACCTTCTCGCGAACCGCATCCGGCAGAGCGTCGAACGTTGGACTGTACAGCATAAAGCTCAGAGGATAACGAAACATCCGCTTATGCAAATCGAAGTCGCGTAGCGAACGCCCCTGGCGGTCGCGCGGCCCGCGCTCTGCGAAAGTTTTCGCAAACGTTGAGACTCCTTCGATTGGATCGTAAAGAGTGGCTTCATCGGCGAACAACATGTAGCGAACCAGCAGTTCGATATCGGCATCGATCGTGGCCGGGGATGCGTTCACGCGCTCATCCCACCCCGCGCGAATCATCAAATTCACCATGCGCGTCTGATGCTCCAGCGTCATCAGAGCCACGATGTCGCTGGTCTGCGCAATATAGCCGGTAAAGTCGAACCTGCCCGCCAGGCTGGTCACATTCTGCGACCCTCGCCGGTCCAGCACATCCGGCGCGCGAGGATCGCGGGCCACGGCATTTCCCAAATGGTTCATCCCGCCAGTGGTTCCGGTTACATACCAACCGCCCCAGCGTTTCTCGATCGGGGTGTTGTCGTCGGTGACCGGATTATTCGAGCGTGACGACGGCATCCCATTGGGATCCGGAAAAACCGAACCAACCAAAAGCCCCGGAATCCCCAGCGTCGCGGGGCCCTGATGGCACTGCAAACACGCATCGCGGCGCACGAATTGCGGTTTGTCCGACTTCTGCGCGTCCAGCGTGTAGAACACCATCCCTTGCTTGGGATCGAGCGCGGCCAGCTCCAGCACATCGCCGCCGCGGACGGAACCCACCATCACTTCATCGTTAAAGAACAACGCGCGCGGATTGCTGGGCGAGATCTTGGCCGCTTGAAAACTGGTTTTAGAAAACACCAGCGATTGCGAGTCGGGGTTGACGCCGAGAGCCGCAAGAAGGCTTGGCAGATAACCCAGCCCGGGGCGGTAATCGAGCTTCGCTTTTCCCTGGGCGATCCGTTGTTCCAGGCGCGTGACAGGGTCTTCGGCTGCACCGGCATAGTGAATCGCGGGGTGGTCCAGCGGGAGCATTGTCAGATCCGTCGCGGCGAGAGCCAGCGCGCCTGCGGCAGCGGCGGAAGCAATGAGACACCTTGCAAACGTGGAAGGCATACCTTACACATAGCACGCAACGGGCCGGGCTAACCTCCTGCTTAGGCTGCAGCGACACAGCTTAGATCGCGACGGGCTGGGCGACCGCGCGCAGGCATTGGGTGAAACCGCTTTTACTGGCGCCAGTACGCCGGCAAATTCGTTTTCGTCGCGCGAACGATTTCCAGGGCGGCTTGCCGATCCTTGGGCGCGAAATGCTCCAGAGGATGATGCGGATCTTTGCCGGAGAGCACGTCGTAAATCCGCCGGTACACCAAGTCGCGGGCCTGGGCCGGCAGATTGTCGAACGCCGCCGAATAGATCATATAGGAAACCGGATACCGGAACAGGCGGTCATTCAAATCGAAGTCACGCAGGGATCGGCTTTGACCGTCGCGCGGTCCGCGCGCGGCGAACGTCTTCCAAAATGTCGAAACGCCGCTGATAGGCGACTTCAAGGGAGCCTCGTCGTCAAACACCATGTAAGTTACCAGCTCGTCGACCTCCGAATTCATCTGCGCGTCGTCCCACTTCTTGTCGTAGAGAGCGATGCGCGCATCCCAACCCACGCGTACCAGAAGATTGGTCATGCGGGCTTGATGCTCCAGAGTCATCAGCGCCGCCACATCGCTTGTGGGCGCAAGATATCGCGAGGTGTCGAAAAACTCAGCCAGACTGGTCACGTTCTTGGGGCCATCCTCCAAAGGTCCGCCTGGATGCAGCGGATCCACCAGTGCAATGTTATTGCCGTAGTTTGGCAGCGAGCCAAGATTTCCTGTGACGTACCAACCGCCCCAACGCTCGCCGATTGGAACCCGGTCGTCCGTGATGAAGGAGCTTCCGTGCCCCTCCCGGGCATCCGTTTTCGGATGGATTGAGCTCACCATCAGTCCCGGCACAGCCAGCGTCGGGGGGCCCTCGTGGCAGCGCAGGCAATCGGGCCTGCGGCCGAACTCCGGCTTAGCCGCCTTCGGCGTATCCAGCGTATACAGATACACGCCGCGCACCGGATCCAAGCCCGCCAACTCCAGGGCGTCGCCATTCTGCACATACCCCACGGCCACATCGTCGTTGAAATAAATCGCCCGAGGCGTGCGCGGAGAAATGCGATCGGCCTGGATGCTGCCCTTCGAAAACACCAGTACCTGCGAATCCACCGGCACATTCAGTTGCTTGAGGAGCGCCGGAAGATATCCCCAACCGCCCGGCGCGTAGTCGAGCGTGACTTGCCCGCTCTCGATCTTCTTGGCCAGCCGCGCCACCGGATCGCTTGGAGGCTGCTTGCCATACTGGATCGCGGGATGATCCGTCGGAATGTAGAGAGCCTCCTCCAGGCTCTCTACGAAGGCCCAGCTTGTCGCGGCGCAAGCCGCAATCAACACCCCAATCAGAACTCCGCGCTGCATACATCCACTATATTCCGCAGAGCCGCGACTGCGAAGCAGTCCAGGGGCCGGCGGCCCGGCCGGTGGGGTGGGCGATCTTGTCGCCCGCCGGCCTCTCGCGCGCTGCCCGATGGCGGCGACAAGATCGCCTGCCCCACAGGGGCCCCGCGGCCCAGCAATGTCGAAGACAACACCCGCAACGGCGAATCCCCGGGCGAATGCAACAGCGAGCTTGGCGTGTTCGGCTTCGCGCCAATAGGGCTCAGCGCCCCCTAACGGCCGTCGAGATACCGGCCGTAGTCGTGATCCTTCTGGGCTTGCTCCATGTCCCCGACGGCGCGTTCGGATTCAGCCCGGGCGAAATAGGCTTCCGGCGTGTCCGGATTGATGCCGATGGCTTGCGTGAAATCCAGAATGGCGCTTTGGTGGTCTCCCAGAATCTGATAGGTTGCGCCGCGCTGGTAGAAATTGTCCGCGTTCGGCTCCAACCCCACGGCGCGGGAAAATGCCTCGATCGCCTGCTGCGTTTCTCCCAACGCCCGCAGCGCCGTGCCGCGAAGGTTGTAGGCGCGCCCCAGCTTCGGGTCCAGCGCGATCGCCGCGGAGGCGTCGGAGATCGCCGCCGTATAATTCTTCTGCTCGATGTAGGCATGCGCTCGCTCGATCGGCGCCTGCGGATCGCCCGGCCGGAGTTCGATAGCTTTGGTGAAGTCGGGGATGCCGCGCTCCGGGGTGTAGTCCGCTACGCGAGCTTTGCCCCGCAACATAAATGCGTCCGCAAAATCCGGTTTCAGGGCGATGGCCCGGTCGCACGCCACGATCGTCTCCCGGTACCGCGCCGACGCAAACAGCCTCTGCGCTCCGTCGAACGATTCCTGCGCGCGAACAGGATCCGTCTTCACCTTGTAGATCCATCCGCCGATGCCCAGGATCACCAGCATGACGATCAGCCAGGTAAGCACCCTGCGGCGTTTCTGCCGGGTTACGTCCTCGGCCGTGACGGGGATCAAAACCAGCGGGCTGTCGCCGGAGGAATCCGCAGGAGCTCCGCCTGCGCCGCCCAAGCGGGCCACGGGTTCAATCGGTTCGGGCACAGACTCTATGATAAAGGAACAGAGCGATGAAACGAATCCAACTGATCACTGACGGAGCCTGCATCGGCAACCCCGGCCCGGGCGGCTGGGCCTGCATCCTCCGGTACAACGGCCACACCCGCGAGTTCTTTGGCTCCGAGCCGGCAACCACGAATAATCGCATGGAGCTGCGCGCCGCCATCGAGGGCATGCGCGCCCTGACCGAGCCCTGCGAGGTCGAGGTGGTCACCGATTCCGAGTACGTCAAGAACGGCATCACCACCTGGATTCACGGCTGGAAACGAAACGGGTGGAAGACCGCGTCTAAGAAACCGGTGGTGAATCAGGATCTGTGGAATCAGCTGGACCAGCTTGCCTCCAAACACAAGGTGCAATGGACCTGGACCAAGGGTCACGCCGATCACGACGACAACAACCGTTGCGACGAACTGGCTACGCGCGCAGCCCGGGACGGAAGGGCCGCCGGGGGCGTAAAGTAGGTACAGATGAACAAAACATTCTGGACCTTGTTTGTTTGCACGATCCTCGGCTGCGCCTCGCACGCCGCGGCCCAGCCGTTGGGAGCGGGGATCAAACTTGGCACAACCCTCACCAACGCCGTTTCCGCCGCGGAGTCTGCGTCGATTCCCAATGGCAACACCTTGATTATCGGACCCTACCTCGAGGTCCGGCTGGGTCTGGGTCTATCCATCGAGGCCGACGCCCTGTATTATCCGAGCCTTTACAGCACCGCTGCCGGAGGCGCCTCTCTCTGGCAATTCCCCATCCTCGCCAAGTACAGGTTTTTGGGCGGTCCTGTGCGGCCTTATATTGAGGGCGGCCCGGCGTATAGCCATCTCTCGGACGTGAAGACTCTGCCGGACCTGGTCCATGACAACAACTACGGCATCACCCTTGGCTTCGGTATCGAAATCAAAATCGCGGCCCTGCGCATCGCACCGGAGGTTCGCTACAACGGAGTCGTCTTTACCAATCTCGATAGCCCCTTGGGATTATTCAAATCCACCCACAATCAGGCGATCTTCCAAGTGGGCTTCGGTTTCTGATTCTTCCGAAAGCCGGCTGAGCCGCGACTGCCCGCGGCCCACCAATAGTGATCAAAAATATGTGGGCCGCGGTGGGGTGGGCGATCTTGTCGCCCGCCTCTTGCGGGCTGCCCGCGACCGCAGGGAGTGTTATTCCGAAACGGAGAGCGCTCGTTGCAATCGCCAAACCAGATACGGCAGTACAATGAGCGAGAGAATCAGCAGGGCATGTAAGAGGGCGAAAGGAAGTAACGGAGCGGTCGGCCCCAGTGTGAAGTTCATGCTGATATGCCCAAATCCACCCGGGACCCCCGTGCGACTCGCGGAAACTCCGGCCGTCCCACCGATCAATGCGATCAAAACCAAACTGGCGATCGGCCAGATTGCTTTCAGCCTTTGACGAACGGCGATGAGTCCGATTCCCCAGCCAATGAGAATCGGAGCGCCGAAAAAGAACGCCCTGTCGGCCTGCATATAGAGATTTGCGAACCCTTCTACTGGAGTGAAGGGCGTCTCGGCCCCCGGCAGAAAGGTTTGCCATCCACACCACAGAATGAACAAAGCTGCGAACCACGCGCCCGCCAGAAGGAGCAGCGGGGTGAGACCGAAGGTCGCCCACGGCGCTCGGACAGCCCAGGATTGAAGCTGGCGCTGCTCCGTCATCGCCTTGGCGAGATCATCGATTCCGCCGAGCCGGATCAGCGCCGCGGATTCCGCATCCGCACGGCTGCGGCCAGCACTTTCCTCTTCCGCCGTCAGGTCGGCCAAGTGATCGGTTAATTCGGCAAGGTAGCGCCGGACATGGCGGGGCGCGACCCCGGCACGCAGCAGGCGTTCGCGAAGTTCACGGAATGGCTTGGTCACGTTGTCCTCCTGTCAGCATCTTCTGGATTGCGGCCGTCAGATTGGTCCATGACTCTGACAAATCCGCCAATCGATGCGAGCCTGCGGGTGTCACGGAATAATAGATCCGGCTGCGGCCCTTTACAGTCTTGCGTCTCGATTTCACCGCGCCATCGCGTTCCAACCCGTGGAGCACCGGATAGACGACACCCTCGCCCACCGCGATCACTGCATCGGTGCGGCTGCGGATGGCCTGGACGATCTCATACCCATACATCTCACTTTGCTGAAGCAGCCTGAGGATCAGAAGCTCGGGAACCCCATTCATGAAATTCGGATTGGTTTCGCGCGCAGCCATCGAAAGTCGGTTCGAAAATCATCATACCTCGAAGTTCAAGGCATTGCAAGGCCCGATCGTTAGGGAAGGGGGCTGCTTTACACTGGGGTTAGATTATGAAGGCCGTTTGCCTCCTTAGTGGAGGACTGGATTCCTCAACCTGTCTGGGCGTCGCGACTCGCGACCAGTTCACCTGCTATACGCTCTCTTTCGATTATGGCCAGCGCCATCGCGTCGAACTGGATGCAGCCGCGCGGGTGGCCAGGCACTTCCATGCCCGGGAGCACCGCGTGGTCAGCATCGACCTCCGGGCCTTCGGCGCCAGCGCGCTCACCGCCGCGATCGACGTCCCCAAGAGCCGGTCGCTTGAAGAGATGGGGCAGGGCATTCCGGTCACCTACGTTCCCGCCCGCAACACGATTTTCTTGTCCTATGCTTTGGCGTGGGCGGAGGTGCTGGAATGTTCCGACATCTTTATCGGCGTGAACGCAATCGATTATTCGGGCTACCCGGATTGCCGGCCGGAATACATTGAAGCCTTCGAGCGGATGGCCAATCTCGCCACCAAGGCAGGCGTCGAGGGCCGCACGCGCACTTGCATTCACACGCCCCTGGCAAAGCTCGGCAAGGCAGCCATCGTGAAGCTTGGGATGGAGGTCGGCGTCGATTTCTCACTGACGCATAGCTGCTACGATCCGGGTGAGGGAGGCGCTCCATGCGGGAAGTGCGACTCCTGCCTGCTGCGCCGCAAGGGCTTCGAGGAAGCCGGGCGCCGCGATCCTCACGCGTATCCTGAATGAAAATCTCGGAGATCTTTTACTCGATCCAGGGCGAGGGTGTTCTGGCGGGCGTTCCCAGCGTCTTCGTGCGGCTGAGTGGATGCAACCTTCGCTGCGTCTGGTGCGACACCCCGTACACGTCGTGGAATCCGGAAGGTTCCAATATGACTTTTGACGAGGTGGTGGGCGAAGTTTGCGGCTATGCGCCCTCGCATGCCGTGTTGACCGGCGGCGAGCCCATGATTTTTCCCGAGTCAATCGAGCTGACTCAGCGGTTGAAAGACGCGGGACTCCACATAACGGTCGAGACCGCAGGCACTGTGTATCAGCCGGTCGCCTGCGACCTGATGAGTATCAGCCCCAAGCTGGCTACGTCCACGCCCCTGGAACGCGAAGGAGGCCGTTGGGCCGCGCAGCACGATCGGCTGCGCTATCAACCGGAGATTCTGCGCCGGCTGATGGCTGAATACCCATATCAGCTCAAGTTCGTTGTCACTGCTCCGGATGACATGACCGAAATCACAAGAATTGTCGAGGAAATCGGCGCCGATCGCTCCCGCGTGGTGTTGATGCCTGAGGGAATCGATGCGAAGACGATCCGCGAACGGGCCCTTTGGCTGGTGGATCTATGCAAGCGCGAACACTTCCGCTATAGTCCGCGCTTGCATGTGGATCTGTGGGGGAATGAGCGCGGTAGATGACAACTACCAGCGGACGCCGAAGGTGACGGGGATATAATCCGTGTCGGAACCGCTGCTCATCAGCATGCGATTGTAGCGAGCCTCGGCATAGAACTTGGCATGCCAACGGGTGCCGAAGCTGATACCGGCGCCTGCGTCGAATCCGGGTTTATTGACTGAGTAGGACGCCAAAACTGCATTTCCCACATAGGGCGCATTGAAGAACCCAAAGGGAGTGATCACGGGAGCAAAGCCGCCCGCGGGCGTGGTCAAGTCGTCATAGCGGTGATAGAGGCCGCCTCCGCCAATCAGGTAGACATCCACCGGACCTTTGTGATTTAGGTGAATGATCGGGTCAATGGTGAACGACATGATGTGCGAATTTCCGCCCGGCGCCCCGAGATTCGAAAGAGTCGCAGCATTGATCCCCATTGAGTTGTAGTTGAAATCGAGCATTGCGCCAAGGACCGGATTAAAGTTGAAGCCGCCCCCGGCCTGAAAGTTCCAACCTGTGTCCAAATACCTGCCGGCGGTGCCGATGGGTTCCGTGAACCCCGCGCCGATGGCAAAAGAAAAGGGAGACACTTCCTGAGCGTAAAGCGCACCCGTTGCGAGAATTCCGACACACGAGACTAACAGCGTTTTCATAAGCAAACTCCTTCGTAAACATGATGGGTTAGATGTGATTGATGTTTCTTGCTGCTTGGCTGCGAAGAGAGAGCAAAGTTTCGGTTTATCAATAGCATTCAAGATTCGCCTCTGGAGCTCGCTTCGCCGCATTACCGCGATACATGCAATTCCTGTACCACTAACGTTCTTCCTGGCAGACCGCGTGCACAAGTGTTCGAGGAGAGGCGATTTCGATGCGGCCTATATCACACCGAAGCGGTACACCGCGAGTACGCTTGTGGCTGGTTGTAATCCTGAGTTGCGCGGCGGTGTTCGCAGGTTTACTGCTGGGCTCGCGTCCCTTGGCAAGGCTAGTGGAGCGCCGGGCCAACGCCGCGCTACAGCGCGCCTATGACGGACAACTGGAGGTGAAGCATCTTCAAGTCAGCCTGTTTCCGCACGTTCTGGTGAATCTTCAGGGAATATCGCTGCACAGGGACGATCCAGGCGGAGTCCTGCTCATCACGATAAACAAGGCCGTTGGCGCCACAGGTTACTGGGATCTGCTGCGAAGACCGCTCCATATACGGAGGATGACCGTGGACCAGCTCGAAATTCATGTGCCGCCGCGCAAGCAGGACGGATCAGCTCATCCGACCGAGTCACACTCAAAGAGACTCCCACGCTTCGTGATCGACGAACTGGTCGCCAATGGAACCAAGCTGGAAATCTTACCGAAGGATGCAGGCAAGCTGCCGCTGGAATTCGATATTCACGATCTGACTTTGACCGGGGTAAGCTTGGACGCGCCCATGAAGTTTCGCGCGATCCTGACCAATGCCAAGCCTGCCGGCGATATCCACAGCACGGGAACCTTCGGGCCCTGGCAGCTCGACGATCCGGCGGAAACTCCCGTTCAAGGCACATACACATTTCGAAACGCGGATCTGTCGGTGTTTAAGGGGATTGCCGGGACGCTGTCGTCGGAGGGCAAATATCAAGGGGTGCTGGACCATATTAATGTGCAAGGACAGACCGATACTCCGGACTTCACCGTAAAGGTCAGCGGCAACCCGGTGCATCTGGTCACGCAGTTTCAAGCGGTGGTTGACGGGATGAATGGCGACACCCGTCTGGATCCGGTCGACGGACAGTTCGGCCATTCCTCATTGGTCGCGCGGGGGCTTGTACACGGGACTCGAGGGGAGCACGGCAAAACGACCGACCTCGATGTTGAAGTTTCCCAAGGCCGTTTGGAAGACATGCTCAGACTCGGGGTGAAGGGAAGCCAGCCCTCCATGACCGGGGCGATCTCGTTTCATACCAAGCTGGAGATTCCTCCCGGGCCGGTGGAGATTCCCGAGAAGCTTATCCTGGACGGGCAGTTCGCAGCGGAGCAGACGCGCTTCGCACAATTGAACATTCAGGAGCGCGTAGACAAGTTAAGCGCCAGGGGCCGCGGCGATGCGGGCGCTCCCGACGATCCTGTTGTAGCTTCCAACTTTCAAGGGCGATTCACGCTGAAAGATGGCGTGATGAATTTCCAGCAATTATCTTTTCAAGTGCCCGGCGTTCAGGTGGGTCTTGACGGCAACTACGGATTGCTGGACGAAAAACTGGATCTGCACGGCACGGCGCAACTGAAAGCCAAGTTATCGCAGACTGTTACGGGCTTCAAGTCCTTCTTATTAAAACCGCTGGATCCTTTCTTTCGCAAAGGCGGTGTGAATACCTCGCTCCGGTTCCATATCGGGGGAACACGATCGCATCCGACGTTTGGGTTGGACCTCGGGGATTCGCACAAAAGCGGCGATTCGCACAAAGATCCGGCAACTGCAAAAGTTGCAGGCGGGAACTGAAGAAAGGGAAGGCTGGAATTTCGCCATTCGTATTTAGAGTGATTTACCGATGGCGAGCGAAGTGCTTACTCACTCGCGGTTGTGAGGAATTAGACACCTGGTAAAAGGCGCACTGTCGCCGGGAAGGGAACATTCAAGATGCTTTACTACGCATTGGTGTTCTTCATCATCGCTGTGATTGCGGGAATATTGGGCTTTGCGGGCGTCGCGGTGGCGGCGGCCGGAATCGCCAGGATTCTGTTCTTTGTGTTCCTGGTTCTGTTTCTCGTCTCTCTGATTGGCCACGCTGTGCGCCGAGTCTAACAAACTTTGAAGGAGAGGATATGTGCGATTACTCTCTGGGAGGGATCTCCAACCGTCTGGCAGTCGACGGTGAGGAGTTAATGATTCATCGATTCCCGACCGGATCGATGGGCTTGGCTTCGTGTGCGGATCTGTGCGAGGTGGCGCGGGAAAAGCAAAAGCGGACCCTGTGGCAAGCGCTCAAAGAAGCCTTCGAACTTTGGCCCTCGATCGAAATGGTGCCGGCCGTCTGCGTGCCGCCGGGCGCTCATCTGGTCTGGAAAACCGTTCCACCCGATCTGCGGAGGAAGTGGAACATCGAAGAAGAGCAGCCTGCCGTATTCGTTCAGACCAGCGCGGACGTGAATCGGTATCGCGACGCGCTGCAACTGGCCTGCGGAAAAACAATCCTGCTGCAGCAGCTCCGTGAAGGGGTGAGGCTTCAGATCGTGTCGACCGGCGGAGGCGATGCCGGGATCGAAGGAGAAAGCCTCCTGGATGCGTTTCCCAGGACGGACCCTGTTCATTCGTATTGAAAACGGGAACGGGTCTCCTTACGATGTAGCTCCTTTGGCGATATTGGCGCGGTTCGCGGCGGAACGTCGATTTGCATTCCGTTGTGGATTTCGCCAGTATTGCTGTGAGGATGAAACACACCATCTGGATGTCCGCCGCCGCGCTGATTGCTGCCGGCCTGGTGATCGCGCAGGCTCCCCCCGTTCCGGGGAATAGTCAGACACAAGGTCAAAACAAAGGCCAGAACAAAGGCACTGCGAAAGGTGCGCCGCGGGGGCCCGCGCAAAGCCCGGCTTCGCGGCCGGGGCCGCAAACCGTGACGCCGCAGGCGTACCCGGCGGCGCAGATTCAAGCCGGAGAATTACGGTTCACCTCGCAGTGCGGCTTCTGCCATGGCCGCGACGCCGCGGGCGGAGAAACCGGGCCGGATCTGACGCGCTCAAAGCTGGTCGCGGAAGACACGCGTGGCGACAAGATCGCTCCTGTCCTTAAGGCAGGCCGCCCGGACCAGGGCATGCCTTCCTTCACCCTGAGCGATGCCGACGTGAATGCAATCGTCGCGTTCATTCACGATCAAAAAACCAAATCCGAGGCGCTTGGCGGAGGCCGCCGCGCTGTCGATGCCTCCGACCTGGCGGTCGGAGATGCCCAAGCCGGCCGCCGTTACTTCAACGGAGCCGGTGGCTGCTCCGCCTGCCACTCCGCCACTGGCGATCTTGCGGGAATCGCCACCCGATACCAAGGATTGGCGCTGCTGCAACGGATGCTCTATCCCACTGCAGGGCGGCCCGCGCCGGCGCGGCCGAAAGTCACGGTAACGCTCCCTTCGGGCCAGACCGCCGCGGGTTCTTTAGCCAGCGAGGATGAGTTCGCCATCGTCGTTCTGGATTCCTCCGGAGGCCGGCAAACCTACGAAAAAACCGCTGTGAAGTTTAAGATCGACGATCCAATGTCGGCTCACTTCGATCAGCTCGGGAAATACACGGACACTGACATGCACGATGTCTTCGCTTATTTGGACACACTGAAGTGAGAGGAACCATGCGCGTTCTGTTGAGTATCGGAATCGGATTCGGTCTTGTGGCCTCGGCCCAAACAGTCGATCTGCTGCACCCGGCCGCGGATAGCTGGCTCACCTTTCATGGCGATTACTCCGGCCGCCGGCATGTCGATTTCGCTGCGATCACTCCCGAAAATGTCGGCAAGCTCCAGCAGGTTTGGCGTTTCCAGGCCGGCCAGCAGCAGATCAAGGCCTCGCCGATTCTGGCGAACGGAGTTCTCTATGTTACCGTTCCGGACAACATCTGGGCCGTCGATGCGCACACGGGGAAGCAGCTATGGCATTACCAAAATCCTCCCAACAACGCGTTCCACATCGGTCATCGCGGCGCCGCGATTTACAAAGACACCGTCTATTTGACGACGCCGGACTGTCACCTGATCGCGCTGAACGCCAAAGACGGAATGGTCAAGTGGGACGTCGTGATCGCCGATTCGAACAAAGGGTATTGGTCCACGAACGCTCCGCTGATCGTTGGGAATCACGTGATGGTCGGGGTTTCCGGCGATTTCGACAATCTGCCCGGCCAGTTGAAATCGGTTGACGCGGATACCGGCAAGACACAGTGGATTTTCTATAGCACGCCTCCTTTGGGGACGAAGCGCGACCCGGATAGCGGCGGAGCTACCGGCGGCCAGATGTGGACCACCGGCACTTACGATCCCGCGCTTAATTTGGTTTTCGTTGGTACGGGAAATCCCACGCCGGTGCTGAACGGAGAGGTCCGGCCCGGCAACAATCCGTGGACGTGCAGCATCGTGGCGCTGAATCCGGACACTGGCAAATTGGCCTGGGGCTTCCAGGCGTCCCCTCACGATACGCACGATTGGGATGCCAACGAAGTGCCCGTACTGGTGGACGCGAATTTCAACGGACAGCCTCGCAAGATGTTGATGCAGGCCTCGCGCAATGGCTTCTTCTTCGTGCTGGACCGAACCAATGGGAAGAGCTTGCTGACCACACCGTTTGCTACAGTCAACTGGGCAAAAGGCGTCGATTCGGAGGGACATCCCATTCCTGATCCCGCCAAATATCCATCAAAAGCCGGGGTATTGGTAGCTCCGAACGAGAGCGGCGCAACCAACTTCCGTCCGCCCAGCTTCGATCCGAAGACCGGATTGTTTATCGTCAGCGCGCAGGATGGCTACGGAATTTATTTCTTCAAATCCGAACACGGAGCCTACGGGTGGGCCGGAGCGGATTACGGCGTGGCGGGAAAAGCGTTCCTGAGGGCGATCGATTATCAGACCGGAAAGATCGTCTGGAACCATCCTATTGGAGACGGAGCGGGAACGGCGGGTGTGCTGACGACGGGAACCGGCCTGACCTTCAGCGGCGACGTTGGGGGCAACATGATGGCGCTTCGGACCAGCGACGGCGCAACGCTGTGGCACGAAAATATCGGCAGGATGGGCAACGGTCCGATCTCGTATGTGCTGGATGGCAAGCAGTACATCGTGGTGGGCGGAGGCGGATCACTCTACGCGTATGCCTTGGGCGAAGCACACTGAAAACCCCGCGGCGGCCGCATCCTGAAGAAGCGCCACATAACGCTCGCGCTGCTGCTCTCACTTGCGATCATCACCTTCCTTGATCGCATCAGCATTTCGGTTGCGGCCCCTCGTATCCAGGACGACCTCGGCATTCCACCGGATAGATTTGGATGGATCCTCGGAGCTTTCGTCCTGGCTTACGGCCTATTCGAAATTCCCAGCGGCGCGATGGGGGATCGCTCCGGCCAGCGCCGCGTCCTCACCCGCATCGTCGTCTGGTGGTCCAGCTTCACGGCCCTCACCGGAGCCGCAAGCGGCTTCTGGCCGCTGCTGATCGTCCGCTTCCTTTTCGGTGCGGGAGAAGCGGGAGCATATCCTAACTCAGCCGGAGTGGTGGCCCGCTGGTTCCCGCTTCGCGAACATGCGCGCACCCAGGGATTCCTATGGGCTGCCAGCCGTTTGGGCGGCGCCATCTCGCCCCTTTTGATCGTCCCTTTACAACGTACCTTCGGATGGCGCATCGCCTTCTTGATCCTGGCGGCTGCGGGAGCCGCGTGGGCCGTCGTCTGGGTGCTCTGGTTTCGCGACGATCCGCGGGATCAGCCCGGAATCTCCGCCGCCGAGCTCGCAGAAATGCCGCCATCCCCGGCCCCGCGCTCGCACGCGTTGCGGTGGCGCACGCTCTTCCAAAACCGCCAAATCAGGCTGATCGCGCTGATGTACTTTTGCCAGGCCTGGGGCTCCTGGTTCTTCTTCGCATGGTTCCCCACTTATCTTGTTAAGGCCGCCAGCTTCACGGAAAAAGAGATGGGAATCGTGGCTGCGCTGCCGTTCCTGATGGGGATGATCGGCAACCTCATCGGAGGCGCGCTCAGCGATCGACTGGTGGTTCGTTTCGGAAAGCGGCGCGGCCGCGTTTACCCCGCGGCACTCAGCCTGGCAGCCTCGGCCGCGCTTCTCCTGGCGATGACCGCCGTGCATGCGAAGACCAGCATCGTTGTTTTATCCTCACTGGGATTTGGAGTTGCGGACCTGATGCTTCCCATGGCCTGGGCGGTCTGTCTGGATATCGGCCGAGCCAACGCCGGCCTGGTCACGGGAGCGATGAATACCGCCGGGCAACTGGGCGGGTTCGTTTGCTCCGTGGCGTTCGGCTACGTCGTCACGGCGACGGGAAGCTACCACGTACCGGTGTGGGGAATCGCCGGCCTCTTGCTGATAGCGGCCTACCTGTTTGCGCACATTAACCCGGAGGAGACTCTGCGCTCCTAAGTAACAGCAGCGAGCTGTTACGTGCGGGACCGTCTCTGTGCGGGCTTCTAAGTAACAGCCCGCAAAACGGACCCTGGCTCGCGGCGACGAACCGGGCTGTTACCTTCGAGATTGAGGGCCGCGACCGTCCTTTGCGGGCTAGCTAGAATGAAGTTTCCGCCATGCCACCCTCACAGATTTTTAACCCAGCTCAGGCGAATGAAGACCAGCGTGCTCGCTGGAATGGACTTGACGGTGAATATTGGACCGCCAATCAGGATCGCATGGATCTCACCCTTGCTCCTGTAACCGCACCGCTGCTGGCATTCGCAGCGCCGCGCGCCGGGTCAACGGTAATCGACCTCGGCTGCGGATGCGGCGCCACCACTATTGAGCTCGCGCGCGCCGTTGGTGCATCGGGACGCGTGATCGGCCTGGATCTGTCCGGGCCCATGCTCGCTCTTGCGGCGGAACGTTTGCGCCCTTTCTCCAACGCCTCCTGTTTACTGGGTGACGCGGCTGAGCTGCCCCTGCGCGATCTCGGCGCGGAACTGATCGTTTCGCGCTTCGGGGTGATGTTCTTCGGCGATCCTGTGGGGGCGTTTGCGAACTTGCGAACCGCGTTGGCCCCTGGCGGACGCCTTCGTTTCGCCTGCTGGCGTCCGATTCGCGAAAACCCCTGGCTCCGGATCCCGCTGTACGCGGCGTATGAGCATGCTCCGCGTCTGCCGAAGCCGGATCCGGAAGAGCCCGGGCCTTTTGCCTTTAGCGACCCCCAACGTGTCACGCGGATTCTGACGGCGGCTGGCTTCACCGCGCCATCCTTTACGCCGCTCGACGTTCAACTAGACATCGCGGCTGGAGGAACGCTTGAGGACGCGGTGAGCCAGGCTGCTTCGATGGGGCCGACGAAGCGTGCGCTGGCGGACCAGCCAGATGACGTTCGCGAAGCCGCGCTTGAATCCATCCGCCGCGCCCTCGCGCCACACATATTGCCGGCTGGATTGAAGCTGGGAGCCGCGGTGTGGCTGGTGGCGGCTGACCGCCCCGCGTAACTGTGGAAAAATTGAAGTGGGGCGATTTTGTCATGGGAATAAATGTGAAGAACCCGGACGGCTTTCTCGATCCGGTTGAAGAAGCCTCACAAGAGTCGTTTCCGGCAAGCGATGCTCCAGCGTGGGCAATGGGTGAAGATAGCGCCTCTGCCGCTGTGTTCAATGAGGCATCCGATGAAGTGTCGAATAACGAATCGGCGAGTCGTTTTGAATTGCGCACCGGCGGGAGAATGGCCTTTCTGGACTACCGGCGCGGGGCCGGCGAGATCGCTCTTTCGCACGCGGAAGTGCCGTCAGAGATCGAAGGGCAAGGCTTCGGGGGCAAGGTGGTGAGGGCCGCGCTGGAATATGCTCGCGAACACAGCCTGCAGGTCGTTCCGTCTTGCCCTTTCGTCGCCTGGTACATTCGGGAGCACCCCGAATATGCCGATCTGGTCCGGGCGGATTGCAGGGCCAGCGTCACGAAGGCGATGCCTCCGCGGTGATCCTTCATCCGGCGGCTCAGAAACTGTAGCGGGGCATGGAATCGCTGATCGCGGGACTCGCCGAATACGGCTACGGGCTCTTGTTCGCGGCCGTATTTCTGGAAACCGTGGGCATGCCGGTCCCTGCCGCGCTGGCCTTGCTGATCGCGGGAGGCGCCAGCGCGCGCGGATCGCTGCAGGCCTCCTACGCTTTTCCAGGCGCACTGGCGGTAACACTTGCAGGGGACAGTCTCATGTTCCTCATGGGCCGCCATATGGGATGGTGGCTGCTGGGATTGCTGTGCCGCCTTTCACTCAATCCGGATTCCTGTATCTTGCGCGCGGCGGATTCGTTTTACAAACGCGGACGCATCCTTCTTGTGTTCGCGAAGTTCGTTCCCGGCATCAATGCCATTGCGCCGCCGATGGCGGGCAGCATGAATATGCGCCTGGGCCAGTTCTTCCGCTTCGATCTGGCGGGCGCGTTTCTATACGTGAGCGCGTATTTTTGGGTGGGCTATTTCTTCAGCGACGCTCTTAGCTCGATTACGCGAGGCTATCATGTCTTTGGCCGCGTGGCGGCATGGGTCCTATTCGCTGCGGCGATGGTGTATGCGGGTGCGCTGGCGCGAATGTGGGTCAAGGCTCGCGGGCTCAGCGTGGTTCCTCTGGTCGACCCTGAGGAGGCGGCTCGGGGTGTGACCTCGGAGTCCGCGGTGATTTACGACGTCCGCAGCCACGGCTATTACGATCCCAAGGCGACACGCATCAAGGGGTCGCGAAGGCTGGATCCTAATGCGCTGCACCAATGGGAGCGGCAGATGCCTGACCACGGGAAAGTGTACCTGTACTGCACCTGCATTCGCGAGGCAACCAGTTCCCGGGTGGCGCGGGAGTTGATTGGAAAGGGTGTGCCTGTCGCGGTGATCAAGGGAGGCTTAAAGAAATGGAAGGAAGCCGGGCTGCCTCTTGAGGCCGTTCCTGCGGAGGAGATGTCGGCGCTGCCTGTGTTCGAGAGGTAAGGGATTGCCGCGTAACATATGCTGACGGTCCAAATCTTCGGGGTGAAGAATTCGCAGTCCTCGCGCGCGGCCGAGCGGTTTTTCAAGGAGCGCCGGGTAACAATTCATCTTGTCGATCTGAAGCAGCGCCCGATGGCGCCCGGAGAAATCCGGAGATTCATCGACCGCTTCGGTCTGGCTGCGCTGCTGGATACCGAAGGCAAGAGTTACACCGCGGCCGGCATGAAGTACCTCAAAGTCACTGATGCCGATTTGCTCGCTAAGATCGAGCGCGACCCGCTCCTGCTCCGCCTTCCGCTGGTTCGATCCAGCACCAATAAGCTCAGCGTCGGCCAGGATGAGGCCGGATGGAAGGCAATGCTGGAGTCAGAAACGTAAGAGTTGACGGGCGGAGACCCATTCGCATCCTTGACCGCGATGCTTCCGAATCCGTAGAATGAAGCAGGGACTAGGTTGAGGCTCGGCCCGCTGGTTTATACATCGGGAGGAGTTGAAAGCAAAGGATGACGCCCCGCAGTAAAGAAGTTCTGTACGAGATCGTCGAGGCCTACATCACCACCGGCGAGCCTGTGGCTTCGCGTTCGGTGGCTCGCCGCTGGCACGACACTCTAAGCGCGGCCTCTATTCGCAATGTCATGGCCGGATTGGACGAGGAAGGTTACCTTTCTCAGCCGCATACCTCCGCAGGCCGCGTGCCCACGGCGAAGGCGTTCCACGCGTACGTTGAATCGCTGACATTGCGTAAGATGGCGACTGCCGAAATTGAGCGGCTACGATTTGAAATCGGCAAGCTGGATACGGTGGAGCAGCGCGTCGAGCATACTTCGCGCATGCTGACCGAGATGACCCGAGGCGTGGGACTCGCCGCTGCGATCCCGCAGCGCAGCCCGGCTCTGGATCATGTCGAGCTGGTGAGCCTTCCCGCAGGCCGCGTGCTGATGGTGGTGATGACTCGAGATCAGCAGGTGCGCAATCGTGTGGTGACGCTGGAAGAGCCGGTTTCCTCCGACGATCTGGCGTCTATTCGGAACTACATCAACTCGAATTTCGCGGGCTGGATGCTGGAGGATGTGCGTCGCGACCTGGGCTCGCGATTGGAGCAGGCCTCGGCAACGTACGATGTTCTTTTGCGCAAGCTGACGGTGTTGTATTCGAAGGGGCTTCTGGATCTGGGCGCGGCGCCTGAGGTCCACATGGAAGGCGCCAGCAACCTGTTCGCGGTGGATCTGCATTTGACCAAGGAAAAGATGCGCGAGCTGTTTCGCGCCCTCGAAGAAAAGAAGCGGATTCTGGAGCTTCTGGACCGTTTTCTAGAGAATCCTTCGGGTGAGATCGCGGTGCACGTGGGTTTGGGCGAGATGCATCCTTCCATGCGCCAGCTTTCGTTGATCGGCCTGCCGGTGACTCTGCCGGGCGGCATGTCAGCCGTAATCGCCGTGCTGGGCCCCATGCGCATGAACTACCTCCGCGTGATTTCGGCGGTGCAGCATGTGGGGCAAGCTTTCGGCAGCGCTTAGCTGAGCTTTCAAAATGCCGCGGGCCGCAGGCTTTGCGCTTCTCTCGTTCGCTCTGGGTTTATCCGGGCAAGTTGCGCCAAACCGTCCGTCGTTCGAAGTTGCCTCTGTCAAGTTGAATACAACCGGCATGGTCAGCGACCGCGTTCCGCGCCGCTCCGGTGACAACGTCGTGATGCACAATGCGAATTTGAGCATGCTGGTCCTGTATGCGTACGATGTCGGGAATCCCGTCTATCAGCTCGCGGACAAGACCCGCCTTTTGGACCCTGACACCAGGTTTGACGTCGACGCGGTCGCGCCCGGCATAGGCAGCGACGCCGACCTCCGCCTGATGTTTCAGACGCTGCTTGAAGACAGGTTCAAGCTCAAAGTTCACTGGGAAACCAGGGAACTGCCTGGCTACGACCTGGTGGTCGCAAAAGGCGGCTCGAAGATGAAGCCGGCGAGTTCGGATAACAAGATCATCGTCGACGGGAATGTCTTCCCTGTGGGCACCAGTCAGATGTATGTCGCCGCCAACGGCGCTGCCCATTTCATCGGCAAGGGATCCTCGATGGAGCAGTTGGTTTATCAACTGACCGGCAGGGTGCGGACACCTATCAGGGATCGGACAGGCCTTTCCGGAACTTTCGACTACGATGTAGTCTTCGCGCTGGATGACCTTCGGGTCGATCCTGACTCCGCGCCGACGGTGGCCACGGCGGTTCAGGACCAGCTCGGGCTGAAGCTTGAAAAGGGCAAAATCCCGGTTCAGGTTCTGGTTGTAGACCATGCGGAGAAACCGACCGCGAATTGATGGCTCTGCGGTCTCGTCAAGCCGGCGGCAGGATGTCGGAGACGCGGATGCTTTCGGATCGGCCCGGGAACTGGACTGTCTCTTCGGGTGCGATCAGGAAGGTTTGCCGATATTGAGTCCCATCCGGTTCGCGATGAACCACAAGCATGCGGCCGTTCAGATCGAGCACCCAGTATTCCGGGACGCCCGCGCGGGCGTAGAGTGTGGCCTTGCGGGAACGGTCGAACGCCACGGTTGTATCGGCAACCTCGATCACCAGCAGCATTTCATCACCGCGAGGATGACGGCTATAGTACTCGTTCTTCCGCTCGCGGAGAACGGCGACGTCTGGCTCAGGAAGACTGCGTTCGCGATCTCCCGGCGCGGCCTCCATGGGATGCTGCACTCTGATCAAGTCCACTTCGAAAAGATGCGCCAGACATTTCAAGAGAAGCTGGATGCCGGAGGAGTGCGGAGGATTCTGTCCCATCTTGTCGATCAAGTCTCCGTCGATCAGTTCGTAGCGTTGTCCGGCGAAAACTCCGGTCTCGGCGAGACGATCGATTTCTTCCCGCGTGAAGCGTTTGCGCGCTGGGCCGGCCTCGGTGGTCTGGGGAATCAGCATGGGCGCGGCGGGCATGATTGGACTCCTCTCTTCTTTATCGCAGATTTGGCGGTCGAAAGACAGGCTCGGGTGAGAGCTTGCGGCCCAATGTTACTCTAGAATTGTGAGTGGGAAACACATGAAACATCAGGAGCCGGAGGCCCCCGAGGAACGGGTGGACGGCGAAATCGAAGGCCGGGACACATCCACGGTCGTGGATCCCTCAGAGGCTTTGGCCGCTCTCACGGCCGAACGGGACCGTTTGGCCGCGGAGAAGGCCGAGGTACAGGACCGCCTGCTGCGCAGCCAGGCTGAGTTCCAGAATCTGCGCCGCCGCATCGAAAAGGAAAAGGCCGAGTGGCACGAATACGCCGCTACTGAGGCCGTGCGTGCCCTGCTGCCGATCCTGGACGATTTCGAGCGCGCCCTCAAGATTGAGGCTGCTGACAAGCATTACACCAAGGGGATGGAGCTGATTTATCAACGTTTGCTTGAGTCCCTGAAGAAACTCGGGCTAGAGCCGATTGTTTGTGTGGGGCAGCCGTTTAACCCGCACGTGCACCACGCCGTGGAAAAATTCGAGACGGAAGACGCTCCGGACGGCACCGTGCTGGAGGAATACCAGCGCGGCTATAATTTCAAGGGACAGTTGCTGCGTGCGGCCATGGTGAAGGTGGCTGCGGCGCCGGCGGAGGCAGCCACGGATTGAACGGGGCGGATGGAACGTGACGAAACGCGATTATTACGAGATTCTGGGCGTAAGCCGCGACGCCGACGATCAGGTGATCAAGGGCGCTTACCGCAAGCTTGCTCTGCAGCATCATCCCGACCGCAATCCCGGCGATCACGGCGCGGAAGAAAGATTCAAGGAAGCCGCGGAAGCCTACAGCGTGCTGGCGGATTCGCAAAAACGCTCGGCATATGACCGCTTCGGGCACCAGGGCGTCGCCACGGCGGCCGGCGGCGGGTTCGATCCCAACGGGGGATTTCCCGATCTGGGCGACATCCTCAACGACGTGTTCGGATTCGGCGACGTTTTCGGAGGCTCGCGCCAGAGGCGCACCAGGGCCCAGCGCGGCGAAGATGTCCGCTACGATCTGGAGATCAGCTTCGAAGATGCCCTGCGCGGCCTGAATGCCGATATCCAGGTTCCGCGTCTGGAGGAGTGCGGCCGCTGCAAAGGCAAGGGCGCTGAGCCGGAGGATGGTTTAGTCACCTGTCCTATGTGCCGGGGCCACGGCGAAGTCATCTACCAGCAGGCGTTTCTTTCCGTGCGCCGGACCTGCACCCAGTGCGGCGGGCGCGGCCAGATCATCCGCCGTCCGTGCAAGGAGTGCAAGGGCGAAGGCCACCTTCGCCGGGAGCGCAAGCTGAAAGTCAACATCCCCGCCGGGGTGGGCGAAGGAACTCAGCTTCGCCTGTCTCAGGAAGGGCAGCCCGGAGCCAACGGCGGCCCGCCCGGCGACCTGTACGTGGTCCTCAAAGTTTCCGAGCATCCGATCTTTGAGCGCAGTGAGTTCGATCTGCACTGCACTGTTCCCATCAATGTTGCGCAGGCGGCACTGGGGGCGTCCATCGACCTGCTGACATTCGACGGCTTGCAGACGGTCAAGATTCCGGAAGGATCGCAGCCGGGCGCTCGCGTGCGCTTGAAGGGTTTGGGCGTGCCCCGCGTCAATGCCAGCGGCCGCGGCGATCTGTATGTGCATCTCGACGTTAGCGTGCCGTCGAAGCTGACGCGCGATCAGCGCCGGTTGTTCGAGCAGCTCTCCGAGCAGCTTCCGACCGAGAATGAGCCGCAATCGAAGGGCATTTTCGATAAGGTCAAGGATTACTTTTCTTAAGTCGGTTAATTATCCGTGGGCACTTTGTCGGCGTGATCGACCACGAGCACATCCACGGCGACTTTGCCCTTAGTCAACACCAAGCCGAGCTGCTCACGCGCGGCGGTAACGATATCGGGAGCCGGCTCGCCGATGGAGTCGAGATAGGTTGAACCTTCCGGCAGGTTCTGTGCCGCTGCATTATTGTTGGGACGCGCGTACTGTAAGTGGAAATCGTACGTGCCGGTTAATCCGGTTTTATCTATAACCCGGTTTCCCGCGCCCAACGCGTTCTGAAGGGTTCTTACGATGGAATCTACTTCCTGCTGGCGGGCTGTGATTAACATGCGGCCGTTCACGTTCATCCCACGCAATGCCTCGCTGTTGCCGGGCGCGAGCACCGGAAAGCCATCTTTAAAACCGAGATTGCGCCCAGCCCTTAAGGCCGCCGCCTGTTCCGGGGCGCCGGTGGAACCAAGCTTGGGATCAATAACGGAATCCTTCATTTTTAGCCCGCCTTTTGCCACGGTTAATTCATAGGCGTCGAAATCCTTTTTGACCAAATGTTCCGTCAAATTGAAGCGTTCCGCCAGGAGGTTCTGGAGCATCACCGAAACGTCATCCTTCGTCGCGCCGGGCGGGACTTTTGCGGAGATGTCATAGTGTTCGGTAGTCCACCAGGACGGGCCTGAGATCTGATCGATCGGCAATCCGAAGGCCCAAACCAGCAGGCCCTGCATGGTGACAAAGGTGTAGGTGATGCGAGTGGGGTCATCGGTTCCCGGGCCTCCACGCTGTCCCCTGACCGGAGGCCCTGGAGGCGTGGACACCCGCACCGAGGCGACTTCGAATTCGAGCTTGGCCGGGGCTTGGTTGCCTTGTCCGGTCTGGCCTTGTGCGAAAGCCGCGTTCATTGCAAACGCCAGGAGTCCGGATCGAAGCATGGTTGCGCGCATATCTGGTGCATCTCCTTTGTTATTTTCCGTGCTGGCAGTCTCGATAACCGGCGCGGAGCCGATCATGAAATGAGTTCGATCCGCGGGATCGGCAGGCTGCCATGCCGGGTCCTGGAGTGCGTAAATTCGATACACTCCGGAGCCCATGGAGGAGATTCGCTCCGCGCCGTCGATCCGGAAGACATTGCGCCTAGCGGCAAATGTCAGCGATTTTCCGTTGACCTCGCCTGCTTCTTCGAAGCCTGACGCCGGGTGCGGCTGGAGCGACAGAAGAAATCTTCCTTGGCCCGGAATAAAGACCCACAGCATCCGCCCTTTCATCGTTCCCGAAAGAGACTCCAGTCCCTGCCCGTTGACGCTGAGACGAGGATGCACCATCGAAAACTCAGCATCGCCGGTGTAGGCATCGCGTGCCGGCGCTGTGCGCAGAAAAATCGGCTTATTTTGGCCGATATGGATGTAATCGACCAGCCGACGCCCGGTCCGATCGTCGGCGTACAACTCCACGGCGAGGGTGTCGCCGTCACGCAGGATTTGCGGAACTGGATAATTCGCGGGCGAAATCAGCTTCGAGTCCGCTGCGGGCCGCATCCATGCAGGGATGGCGGGAGCGGATGCGGCGATGGTGACGCGATAGGTTCCGGCTTCCGGAAGCTTCTCCATCGCGGTCGTATAAGTAATGTAAACGTGCCGCTGATCGTCGCCCACGAATCGCTGGAGAGTGGTCTTTCCGGCGCTCCTGTCGACGACGGAAAGCTCCGTTGAGATGCTTTCGACGTAATCCCCCGAGAGTCCTTCCACCCAAGTCTCGAATTCGGCGCACGAAACCGGGCAGGTGGTCGAGAGGAGGCTCCCAGAGCCAGCCGCATTGACGGAGGCCGGGTCTCCCGAGTTCAGCGTGCTCTCGTAAATTTGCGAGAAGGCCCCGGGAGGCGGCAATATCCAAGCCGGGCCCGAGAATTCAAGCGATTGCCGCGGCGGCTCCGCGACAGCAGGGATGTAAACCAGGTCAATCCGATTCGCCCTCATTCCGCCGGATGCGCGCGGATGATTATTCCGGCCGTCATGAGCTTCCTGCGGAGCTTGCTGAGGCGGGAAAAACGGATCGAAAAGCACGGCTTTTACGAGCGGCGGCGCGACTGGAGCCATCGCCGGTGGAGGAACAAGGACGGCTGCCTTCACCGGAGCCGGGGCTCCGTGCACTGTCGCCGCGCCGATGGCGGTGAGCCACAATAAACTCACGGCCCATGCGGCGCCTGCCGCTGGGAGACTCCTCGGAAGGGGCTGCGGCTCCGCGATCAGCCGGCGGACGCGGCTTACTAAAGAACCGCCGTCGGCTGCCAGAGCGGTGTTCAGGCGAGCGCGCCGGCGCGTCTCCAAATCCGTCAGCGCTCGCACGTAGGTCAGGACGTCGCCGGTGGCTTCCACAGCCACATCGTCGCAACACAGCTCTCGCTCGATGCGAATCTGCCCGGAGACCCACCACACCGCGGGATGATAGAACAGCATCGCCTCGGCGACACTTTGCAGGAGGTTGATCAGGTAGTCGTTGCGCCAGATGTGCGCCAATTCGTGTGCCAGCAATGCCTCTACTTGATCGGCGGGAAGTCCGGCGAGCGCCGCCACCGGCATCAACACTACCGGGCGCAGCCAGCCGATCACCATCGGCACTTCGGCCACGGAAGACACCAGGAGACGCACCGCGCGCGTCACTCCGATCCGGCGGATGATCTGATCGAGCTTCTCCTGCCACTCTGGAGACGCAGGTGCGATCGCGACCGTCCGCAGCTTTTTGGTGAAACGCCAGGCTCCCAGAAGGCGAACGGAAAATACGACCGCTCCGCAGAGCCAGAGGACCACGATCCATGGCAAAGCCCGTTCCAAGGCCGCGGTACCGGGACGCCACCGCAAGGCCACCGAATCGCCGTAGCCTGCGCTGTTCGCTACGAGAAACGTGAGCAGCGGCGCGGAGGTCATGATCGCCAGTGTCGCGCACGCCAATAGATAGCGCCCCCGCGCCGTCAGCGATGCGCCGGCGAACCGGCGGACGAGAGCGAACAGGAGCGCGATCATCGCGCCCTGCCACAGAAAGTGGAGCAGAGCCCACCCCGCGCGGGCCATCCACGGTTGGTTGAGAACGGCTTGCACGGCGTTCATCTGGATTTCTTTCTTTGCTCGAATTCGCGCAGCAGCTTGCGGATTTCGGCCAATTCTTCATCGGAGGCAGGTTGGGCCCGCAGTGCACCCAGGACCAGGCTCTTCGCCGAGCCTTCAAAGCCGCGGCGAAGAAGATCGCCGGCCAGTTGTTGCTGCGTCTCTTCTTTGGGAATCCCGGCTTCGTAGACATGGGAGCGATAGCGTTCGCTGCGCACCAGCAGGCCCTTTTCGGTCATGACCTGCATTTGCTTCAGGGTGGTGGTGTAGCCGCTATCTTTGCCGAGAGATTCATGGACCTCACGCACCGTGCTCGGCCCCAGCCGCCACAGCGCGGCAAGAATTTCCAACTCAGCGGCAGAGGGAAGAGGTTTTGCGTTGGGCATTATGAGTACGATACTACGAGTGCGCTCGTATGTCAACGATTACAATCGTGCCCGACGGTGCTCGCCGAGCAACTTCCTTTTCTTAACGCTGGGCCGGGGACGCCGGATCGGCCAGCACCTTGATTTCCTGCTCCGGCGTCAACTTGTTTACCAGGTCGCCGAGCATGCAAAACGGCGCAGCCGCAGCGCCCCAGGCTAGCGTCGCCGGGACGGAAACTACGCCTAGCGGCGCCATCGGCGAAAGCAGCCAATCCAACTCATGCCGCAAGCCGGAGCGCACCCCCGCGCCGAGCGCCTTAAGCTGATGCCCCTTAATACGGCGGAGGCTCAGGCTGGAGAGCGCAGCTCGCGCGATGGTGATGGTCCGGGAATCGAGTGTTCTGAAGCCCATCTCGCTGGCATTGATCCGAATGCAGTAGCCTTCAACGGTTGTCCCGTCGGAAGTGGTAACGACCAACTGCTTGCCTGAGGCCAGCTTGCAAACATCGCTCCAGGGGGTTTCGATTGCGCCGGCCGCATGGAGCGGCATCGCCGGAAAACACGCCGCGAACAACGCCAGCAAAAAGAAACGGAAGGCCGAGATTGTTTTCATATCCCAGCCTAAACGGGACCCTGCGTTTTCGCGGACGCGCTTGTGGCACTTTCGAGACCGTCACATTACGCGGCCGCCACTTGCGGATCCACCCAGCCGCCGTCGGCATCCATCATGTGTCCGGCTTCCGGAGGTCCCCAGGTGTTCTGCTCGTATTCGTGGAGGGGCGTAGCGTCGTCGAGCACATTCTGCACGATTTTCCATTGGGCCTCGATCGCGTCTTCGCTCGCGAAGAGAGATTGGTCGCCGTGCAGGGCGTCTCCCAGCAGGCGTTCATATGGCGCCATTTCTCCCGGGGGCTGGTGCGTTGCGATCAACTCCACATCCTCGCCCTGCATTTGTTCGCCGGGGAGTTTGACGCGGACGCCCAGCGCAATCACGACATCGGGGCTCAAGCGCAGTCGAAGACGATTGCGTGAGGCAGGCCCAGCCTCCGGAAACGTTTGCCTCGGGGGATGCCGCAGGCGCACAATAACCTCGGTGCAGGTGACCGGCAGACACTTGCCGGCGCGGATATAGAAGGGCACCTCCGCCCAGCGCCAGGTGTCGATGAAGAGCCGGAGAGCGGTAAAAGTTTCGACCGTGGAATCCGCTGCGACTCCCGGCTCCTGCTTGTACCCTTTAAACTGCCCGCGCACGATATCGCCAGGGGCGATCGGCCTGACCGCTTTGAGGATGCGGGTCTTCTCATCGCGGATGGCATAGTGATCTTCGCCCGTGGGAGGATCCATCGCCAGGCATGCCAACACCTGGAAAAGATGGTTCTGAATCACGTCGCGGATGCATCCCGCTTCTTCGTAAAACTTGCCGCGTCCCTGCACCCCGAAGTTCTCCGCCATGTTGATCTGGACGGAGCGGACGTGCGTGCGATTCCATAACGGTTCGAGAAACAGATTGGCGAAGCGGGTATAGAGAATGTTCTGGACCGGCTCTTTGCCCAGGAAATGATCGATCCTGAAGATGGAGTCCTCGGCAAAGAAGCGGTTGAGAATGCGACCCAGCTCGCGCGCGGAATCTAGATCGCGTCCGAAGGGCTTCTCCACGACGACCCGGGCGTCCGTCGCCATACCCGCGTGGGCCAGCCCTTCGGCCACCGCGGCGAACATACTCGGCGGGACCGCAAGATAATGCAGCGGCCTGTGGGCCTGGCCGAGCGCCTGGCGCAATTGCGCGAAGGTCTGCGCGTCGCGGTAATCGCCGTCGACGTATTGGAGCAACGCGGAGAACTTCGCGAAGTCGGCTTCGTTAACCTCGCCGTGCGCGGCGATGCTGGCGCGGGCGCGGGCTTTGAGTTGATCCAGGTTCCACCCGGCCTTGGCCACTCCCACGATGGGAATGTCCAGATTGTGCCGTTTCACCAAGGCCAGAAGAGCGGGGAAGATCTGCTTGTAGGCGAGATCCCCGGTGGCTCCAAAAAATACGAGGGCGTCTGAGAGTGAAGCATCCATCGTCCCATTTATCGCACGGATGGAAGGCTCAGATGGGAGGCTCTTTTCGCGTAAAGCCGGCACGGGGGCGTGGGATTGTGCCGAACTCCTGAACCCGGCTGAGTGGCCTTAATTCAGAACGGAGTCTCCAAGTCGCCCGGGGGCATGCCTTGGTTCCCGCGAACTGCATTTGCCGTCAAAAGGCAGCGACAGCGATGTTCGCACACGAGACTATCGCATCACCCAGAGTTAGCGCGGGAAGCGGAGGGGTGCGCGTGTGGATAAAAAGGGATAGAATCTTTGGTGGTTTCAAGCGGAGAAAAATGCAGAGCGCACGCCAGATTCTTTTCGGATTCGTCACAGCCTCGCTGGCCTTAAGCATGGCCGCGAGCGCGCAATCGGCCGGCCAGAGGGTTGTTCGCAAAGCGCCGACCGCCGCGGATTGGGAGGCGATCGCGAAGCTTCCGGACTTCACGGGTGTTTGGGAAGCGGGCGGCGGAGGCGGCGCCCGCGGCGCAGCTCCAGCGGCGGGCGCCGCTCGCGGCGGTACTCCGGGCGGAACGCCTGCCGGCGCCGGCGGTCGAGCCGGGGGAGCTCGTGCCGGCGGACGCGGAGGGGCGGGCCGAGGCGGTCCCTCGCTTACTCCCGAATACGCGGCTAAGGCCAAAGCCACGCCGCCTTCCACGGCGGAAGAAAGTCTGACGGCGAATTGCTTGCCGCCCGGCTTGCCCGGGATCATGACCCAGCCCTACCCTTACGAGTTTCTGCTGACGCCGGGCCAAGTGACAATCATCAGTGAGGCCTACACCGAGGTGCGCCACATTTACACCGACGGCCGCCCGCTGCCGGAGGATCCCGACCCCAATTTTTATGGCACCTCCGTGGGCCATTGGGACGGGAACACGCTGGTGGTGGACACGGTGGGATTCGCGCAGGTCCCGCGCGGTCTAAATTTTCCCTACAGCGACAAGTTGAAGATCACCGAGCGTTTTCAACTCACCGGTCCGGATACCATGAGTGTCGAGACCACCGTGACCGACCCGTTGGCTTTGACCATGCCTTACTCGATGGGAACCAGGAATTTGCAGCGGCATCGCAATTGGACTATCGCCGAGTATATTTGCGAAGAGAACAATCGCAATGGCGTGGATGAAAATGGCAAGGCGCGCATCAATCTTTCCAACCCGCAGGCTTCGCCGAAATGACGAAAGGTATCTCTATGACCCTAAAGAAATCCGGTGTGAAACTGATCCTGATGGCCACTCTGGCGGCGGGCGCTGCCGGTGTGGCGGTGGCCCATCATTCTTATTCCGCCTTTGACGTCACCACGGAGAAGGTTCTCAACGGCGCGATCAAGAAATTCGATTGGAGCAACCCGCACACTTGGGCCTGGATCGACGTGCCCAACGAACAAGGCGGAGTGGATACGTGGGGCGTGGAAGGGATGAGTCCCAACTATCTGGCGCGACGCGGGTGGAGCAGGACCACGTTGAAACCCGGCGACAAACTCTCCATCACCATTCGTCCCATGAAAGATGGCAGCAAGGGCGGCATGTGGGTTACCGCCAAGCGGCCCAACGGTGAAATATTACTGATGGGCGGAACCATCACCGATCCGTAGAACGCCGCGAATCGGGGGAAGGCTCCCATCGCAAGAGTGGGACGGGCAGGCTGCCTTTATCGCGCCGCTGCGAGTTCGAGTTTCGCGGACAGGCGCTCGACTCTTTGCTTCGCATTGCCATAGTTGACGTAGTCCGCGATCATGGCCGCAAGGTCGCCGGAATAGTCGACGTTGGCTTCGAGGTAGTCTTTATATTCCGCCGCAGTGTGCTTTGGTGTTCCGTTGATATGTTCGATGACAGCCGTCGTATATCCGCCCAGTTCATCCAGGTACGGCTGAATGCGATCGATGGCGGTTCGTTGCCAGGGCGACGCGGAGCCTTTCGCCTCATTGAGCTTATTGACTACACGGCCGAGCTCATTCACATGGTCTTTTACTAAATTGATGGCCACCGCATGGCTCTCCAGGCTGACGTCGACACGCGTGTAGCTTTCCATGATAATGGCGTCTTCCTTAATCTGAAACGCCGCAGTCTTGGCTTCAGAGAGAAGCTTCGACACCTGTTCAGAATCCGGCGCGTCGGCGGCCGTCATGACGGACGAAGCCGCCAGGAATCCGGTTAGCAGGAATGCGGAAGCCCCAACGCGAGCAATTGAATTTTGTTTTTTCATATCATCCTCCCTCTTGTTTGTGAACTGCTTCGATTTCGGTGAAGAGCACGCGAGGCTCCATGCGGACAGGGCGTGGAACCCGCAGTTAAATAGGGGAATTGGCCCAGTCGGCGGCTGTAACGCCAGCGGGGTTTGCGCGATTGCGCCCAGGCTTTGCGCGATGCCGCGCATGTTTCGAGGAATCCCGTGGTAACGAACTTGCTGACTCATAGAGAGGAGGGCATATGAGTAAATCGGCTTTCATTGCGGCTGGACTTGTGGCGGCATCCACGTTTCTGTTCTCGCAGGAGCCTTCGGCTTCGGGCGTGCCCGTCCAGGTAACGGTGACGGTTGAGGCTCTTCGTGGCAAGAGCGTACCGGCGCTAAATCCGCAGGATTTTATCGCGTATCAGGAACGCCGGCGCCTTCAAGTGACGAACGTCGTGGCGCTGCAGGGTGAGCATGCCGGCCTCGATCTTCTTATCCTGCTCGACGACGCCTCCGCATCGAATCTAGCGAACCAATTCGGGGCGCTGCGGGATTTCATCACAGCCCAACCTCCGGCCACGGCAATCGCGGTCGGCTACATGCGGAATGGAACCGTGGATACGGTGCAGAAGTTTACCGCGGATCACGATCGCGCGGCTCAGTCTCTGCGTCTTCCGCTCTCTTTCTTCGGAGCGATGGCGAGTCCCTATTTGTCGTTGAGCGATTCGATCAAGCACTGGTCCGATCAAGGACCGCAGGGAAATTCAATGCGCAGAGAAGTGGTGCTGGTGAGCAGCGGCGTCGATCCGCTTGGCGGCACAGGGCCGATAGACCCTTACCTGGACAGCGCCATCGACGACGCTCAACGGAGCGGAATTGTTGTGTATGCGATTTATTCGCCGGCGGCCGGTCACGCGGGCCATAGCGTGTGGCGGATGGACTGGGGTCAAAGTCATCTGGCGCAAATCGGCGAAGAAACCGGCGGCGAGGCTTACATGCTTGGCTTTGGAGCGCCGGTTTCTCTGGCGCCTTATCTCACGGAAATAGCGGAGCATCTGGGTCATCAATACCGGGTGACGGTTTTGACGAAGCCCGGAAACAAAGGCGGCTTCCAGGATATAAGGTTCGTTACGGAGGCGCCGAATGCGGAGCTTGTATCCGCGAATAGAATCTACGTCCCGGCCAGCCGCTAACCACCTTTGGCAGGAGCGTCCGGAACGACAAGCGAAACCGCCTGCCCCACCATGGAACATCCACATTTTGCCACGGGCCGCTAATCAAGACTAAGCCCGTGGGAGATAATTGAATCGAGGAATAGAGAGCGAAACTATGTTGAAACGAAAGAATATCGCAGGGGCGATCGTGGCGATCGCACTGGCAGCGGCATCCGGGGGAATGTTTGGAACCGGAGCCGTTCGAGCGGCGGATAAACCGAAGGATAACCTGGCCATCGGAGAAGCCGATGTAAAACAATTGCTGCTGCTTATGGATGCCGACAAAAACGGCAAGATTTCCAGGGACGAATATATGCGATTTATGCAAGCCGAATTCGACAGGCTGGACAAGGACAAGAACGGCGAACTGGACGTCAAAGAATTGACGCAGTCGGCATTTCGGGTAAGCCACTCCGGCCACCGTTAGAGGCCGGAGCGGCTAAAGGCCGGATTAGTTCGAGACCGTCATCACCGGGTTCGGGGAGGGTCCGCCGAGCGTGTTGGAGGCCTGTCCGGCGATGGTGATCACCACCGGATAACTGCCTTTGGCAAGCTGCGGAACCAGGAAATTGGCTTGGTAGAGGCCAATAGAGCCCGCCGTCAAGCCCATATAGACGACGGTGGCATTCATTCCGCCCACCGTAACCGAAGTGCTTCCGGTGACCGGCGATTGACCGGCTGGCGCGGGTGAGCCCGAAACCAGCTTGCCGGCGGCCATCACTGGTCCTCCGCCGGTGAAGTACGCTACCACTTCATCTCCGACGTTGGCCCCGGCTGAGGAGGAATTCACGGTAATGTTGTCACTATTCACGACGACGGCGCGATTGTTGCTGTAGACGGCGATCCCCGGCGTTCCGGTAGCCGGCACATAGACGGCTGCGGCGTTGCTGGTTGCCGTCCCATTGGTGACGATCACGGGATAGCTTGCGCCTCCTGGGATGTCCCATGGCATCACTGCGTCTATCTGGTTCGCGTCCACGTAATACAATGGCACCGCCTCTCCGTTCACGGTCACTTTGGTGTTCAGCAACGTAGTCGGGAAAGGCACGTTAGTGGCGCCGGCGCTCTTGCCCGTGGCAGCCAGACCGAATCCGTAAAGCACAAAGACGCTTCCCGGAGGCGTGGCGTTCACGGCGTAACTGAAAACGTTGGCGATGGACTGAGTTGGATTCAGGAACGCGGAATGCCCAGCTCCCAGACGAATAAATCCGGAGCTCGCCTCCATCCACGCGGAGTTCTGGCCGTAGGCCGCCTCAATTACGAAGTTCATGGTATTGGTCTTACCGGTCGAATCGGTCAGGGTCGCGGTGGCAACGCAGTTAGACGCGACCGAGTAGGTCCCGGTGGCAGTGAGCGCGGTGGAGTTCCCGCCCGACGACGTGATGGTGTAGCTGGCCGCGGTCACGTTGCCTTGTCCGTCGAACTGGAGCAAACCCGTTTCGTCGCCGGCGCCGATCTGCGCCGTCCCAGAAAGCGTGGGCCCGCTGGTCAAATAGGTATACTCGCCCGATAAGCTAGATGTCGTGCATCCCGCAGGCTGATTGCTTGTGCCTCTGCCGCTGTAGACATAGGTGGAATCTGCCCCAGTGAAGTTGAACTGAGTTCCGTTGCTCCAGACCACCGCGGCGAAGGTGGCGGTGATCCCCGTCGTGAAGGTAATGGTCACGTAGCAATTGGACTGGACGGTATAGGATCCCGCGAATGAGAATTTCTGTCCCAGCGCAGCATTCGTATTGAGAGCGCCGCTCGCGGTGACGGCGCTCTTCCCATCGAACGTAATGATGCCTACGCCCTGGAGCGTGCCCGTGGAACTTCCGCCCGCAGAGATCGAACGTCCGCTGAGAGTCAGCGAATACGGTCCCGTCAGATTGGATGCGGCGCAAGCTCCGCCGCCGATGCTTTGTGCGAACACGGGCGCTGCCAAGAAGCCGAACGAAAACAAAATCGCCGCGCGAGCGTTCATAGATTCCTCCTCGCGGCGGTTTCAGACGACAGTCGGGCGACTACTTCTGCCGCGGGCCGGCTCACCTCCAGATTGGAGGAACTGGTCGTTGATTGACCGTAAGCCGCATTTCCCGTACCAGCGATGAGGAGTTTTCCGCTTTGCGCGAAGAGCGCGGCGAAGGCTCCGGATGCCACCGAGGAGTTGGTGATGCTGAAACTCATCGCGTAGGTGTTGGTCTTGGTCGAATCGGTAAGGGTGGCGGATCCCACGCAGGTGGACGAGATCGAATACGATCCGGTGAGGCTCAGAGCGCCGGGTGTTTTCCCGAGCACGGAGGTATTGAAATTCGCGGTGATGGCCCCGACGCCGTCAAATTGCAATAATCCGGTTCCATTCTCGGCGCCCGTTACCGAGGCGCCGGACACGCTATAGCCGGTGCCGGTGAACGTGTACACCCCCGTCAATGTGGCAGCCGAGCAACCCGTGGGCTGCAAGTTTCCATTTCCGGAGTAGTTGTAGACGGCGTCATTTCCGGTGATCAGGAAATCCGCCGCCGTGCCGCTGGGGCCCGTATCGTAAAGCGCCAGATTCAACGTCGCGCTGACACTGCTGGTGATGGTGATGACGCCGGTGCAGTTGGCTCGCATCGTATAGGTGCCCGACCATGTCACCGGCGTCCCCACCGCCTGGAGCGTGTCCGTGGTCATGGTGATCTTGACGACGCTTTGCCCGTCGAAATTCGCCGATCCGTTGCCTTCCATCACACTCGAGAAGTTCCCGGCGGAAGTCACCTGTCGCCCACTTATGGAGAAGGTGTAGGTTCCGCTAATGGTTGAGGAGCTGCAGGTTCCGCCGCCAATCTGGGTTTGCGCAAGCAAAGGGGCGGCCAACAAGCAGCATAAGCTAAATGGCATAGCTTGACATAAACGCTTCATTTGGTTCCTCCGCTTTGGAATTATTACCCGGAATCATCGCGATTCACAAGAAATAAATTCTGCGACGATCCGCGACATTTCGCGGACCGCCGCGATGCAAACCGCGAGATCGAGCGGGGGCAAATCGTTCCGCCCTTTTGTTTCAATTGGATGAAGATGGGCCTTGGGCTGCTTTTTGACTCCGCCGAGGAGATCCATGTTGATCGAGCAGATTCTGGTTCTGGTTGTCGAAAACGATGAGGTCAACGCGCAGGTTGCGCGGGCGATGCTGGAGCGGCTGGGATGCCGCGTTGACACAGCTGAAGATGGCGTGGAGGCGATCGAGCTCCTTGCCAAAACGAGCTATCACCTGATATTCATGGCTTGGCAAATGCCCCGGATGGACGGTTTGGAAACCACCGCGAGGATCCGCAGCCTGCCGCATGGCCGCGTTCTTCCGATTGTCGGAACCAGCGCCCGAATCGGCCGGATGGAGTGCCTGGCTGCGGGCATGAACGATCTGATGCCCAAACCGTTCCGGCTGGACAAGCTGAAGGTGGAGTTATCGAAGTGGACCCGCTGGAAAGAAGATCTCCAGACAGGTGCGGGGCGATAAACCGCGGGAGTGCGCCGAACCAGACAAGAAAAACGAGTATCCTAATAAGACAAACCGGAAGACCAGCCGGAAGACGAACCGCGATCGCAAATGCAGGGGAGGGGCCATGAGTGCAGTGGAACCCGTCGGCGATCTGGAGCGCATTGTCTTTGAGATCTCCAGGGGTGTGGGGAGCGAGACGGGGGACAACTTCTTCCACTTGCTGGCGCGCCAACTGCTCCGCGCACTTCACGCCGATTTCGTCCTGGTGGGGGCTCTTCAACCTGGTGGCGAGACGGTGCGCACACTGGCGGCCCACCGGCCAGACGGCGAAGTTCCTGCGTTCGAATATGAGCTTTCCGGCACACCCTGTGCAGGTGTTACCGAGAAGCAGGTGTGTTCCTATGCGGAAGGAGTTCAGCGGCTGTTTCCCAAGGATGCCCGCCTGGTGGAAATGGGCGCCGAAGGATATGTCGGATCGCCGCTGGTAGATTCCGGCGGCCGCTGTCTGGGGTTGATCTGCGCCGCGACTCGCCAGCCGCTGGCGAATCCCAAGCTGGCCGAGGTGGTGCTCCGCATTTTCGCGGATCGCGCCGCCGCGGAGCTGCAACGGCAGGAATACGAGGAGGCGCTGGCTCGCGCCGAGCAACGCTGGCATGATTTTGTGACGCACGGCAACGAGGCCGTGATCCGCATGGCGCTGGAGCAGCCGGTTTCCATGGGCTCACCCGAGCACGAGCAGATCGCGCACTTCTACCGTTACGCTTACGTCGCGGACTGCAACGATCAGGCGGCCGCGCTGTTCGGCCGACACGGGGCGACGGCATTAATCGGCGCCCGTCTGGAGATCATCAGCCCTCCCTCCGATGACCAAGAGGAGCGTCTGGCCGCCTTCATTCGGGCGGGCTATCGCTTTTCGCAGGTGGAGCGGACCTTCGGCGAACGCACCGTTCTGATGACAAGGGACGGTATTGTCGAAGACGGGAGACTGATAGGAGCTTGGGTCACCGGCCGCGACATCACGGCGTTGAAGGAAGCCGAAGCACAGGTGCGGAGCTTGAACGGCGAGCTGGAGCACAGGGTGTCGGAGTTGAGCGAACTGCGGGCGCGCCTGGAGCAGGACAACGCATACTTGCGTGAAGAGATTCGCGAAGATCTGCACCTTGACGACATGGTGGGAAGCGGCCCGCGATTCATGGAACTCGCCAGGCGCGTGGAATTGGTGGCTTCCACATCCGCGACGGTGCTGATCACGGGCGAAACGGGAACCGGGAAGGAATTGGTGGCGCGCGCGATTCACAACCTCGGGCAGCGGAGGGAGCGTCCGCTGGTGAAAGTGAACTGCGCGGCGATCTCGTCAGGATTGGTGGAAAGCGAATTGTTCGGCCATGTGCGGGGAGCGTTTACCGGCGCGACGGAGCGGCGCATCGGACGTTTCGAATATGCGAATGGCGGAACGCTATTCCTGGATGAGATTACCGAGCTGACACTCGAAATGCAGGCCAAGCTGCTGCGGGTTCTCCAGGAACAGGAGTTCGAGCCAGTGGGTTCGAACCGGACGGTGAAGGTAGACGTGCGGCTGCTGGCCGCGACCAACCGCGATCTGGCGGAAGTGGTGCGCGAAGGCCGCTTCCGCATGGATCTTTACTACCGCTTGCTGGTGGTTCCGGTGGAGGTGCCTCCCTTGCGCGAACGCCGGGAGGACATTCCAGCGCTGGCCGCGCACTTTATCGCGCGCTATGGGCGGCAGTTCGGCCGCCGCGTTGAGGGAATTTCGGAGTCCATGATGCGGCAGTTGATGGCCTATGATTGGCCGGGCAACATCAGGGAGTTGGAAAACCTGCTGGCCCGCGAGGTGGTGCTGTGCCGCTCCGGTGTGCTGGATGCGTCTTTGCTCCTGCCAACACCCAGCGCGGCTGCTTCCGATGGGCTTCCGCAAAGCCCCCCGCAAAGCATGGAAGACGCCGAGCGAAGGCATATCGAGAGCGCACTCGCATCGACGCGATGGGTGGTGGAGGGACCGAAAGGCGCGGCTGCGATGCTGGGGATGAATCCCAGTACTCTGCGGAGCCGCATGAAGCGCTTGGGGATCCGGCGCTGAGGTTCTGGTTCTTCGGTCGCTGGTCTGTAGGGTGTTACCGGGCCGCGACGACGGGAAGCGGTGCAACAGTCCGGCTTCGCTCCTTTCCGAAAAGATATGCATGTGCGCGGAAAGAGCAATTGCGCATGACGCGCTTGCGGACAACCGCTTCCTTCGGTCGCGGCTCGGTATCGCGTGTTGCCGAGGCGCGACGACGGGAAGCGGTACTTGCGTAGAAAGGGCCTGCCCTAGGCTCGGGAGCCGTATATAAAGGCTTGAGGCAGCCGGGCCGTGACCGACCGGCAGGCTGAATGCCCGCCCTACCGCGACTGGAAATCGTTGAGGTTGCCGATGGGACAGGCCGCGTTCGGCGTCCTTTGCGGCACGGGTCATGGCTTGCCGAATAAGGTCGTGGGCCGGTAGATTTCCTCCGGAGTTTGGATCTGATGGAGTTTTTGGCCGAGCCATAGCGCAAGCCCGGCCGTCACACATTGCAGAAAATACCCCCGGTTCCCCCACGGACCGCCGATCTGCTGCTGGATGAGATAGCCGGCAGCGGTACCGATCCATCCTCCAACGGCGGCCCAGAGAATTCGCGGCAGCCGGCGCCGGGGCGCTTCCAGCCCCGTTGCGCTCAGCTCCTTGCAGGTCATGAGGAACGGCGCCCATCCACCGAGTCCAATTAACATGACGAGATCGGCCAGCCACCACGGTCTCAGGATCAGGGGAACAAAAGTGAAGATCAACGCGAATCCCAGCCAGAAATTCTTGCGTCCCAGCAGACGGCGGGTCCGTGCCAGAGATTGCACTTCCAGACTCGCGGGGGCTTCGAGCGGGGGGAGCGAATACTTCCCCGCGGTTTCCACGATCTCTCGCAGCTCCGCGTCCTCGGCGAGGAATGCTTCCACCACGGCGCGTGTGTCCGTGCTGGCGTCTCCCGCCATGTATACGGGCAGCAAATCTCGGACGATTTCCTTAGTGACTTGAGGCTTTAACATGAACTGCTCCCTTTCTGCGCTCCGCCAGAAACAGACGGGCGCGATGAATTTTGACTTTGACCGAGGACAGCGACAGACCTAGGATGCGGGCGATCTCCTCGTAAGAAACGCCCTCATGTGCGCGTAGCAGAAGTGCCGCTCGATCGGTCTCCGGCAGAGTCTGCAAGGCGGCCAATGTCTCGCGCAGAGCTTCTTTGGATTCCAGATCCTTTACGGTAGTGGCGGCGACTGAGTGGTCGTCTTCTAACTGGTCCTGCTTCCCCTTGCGGCGCAAGTCATGCAGAAACAGATTGCGCGCGATTGTAAAGAGGTAACCGCGTACGGTCTCCATGCGAACCATGGCAGCAGAATCCCAGATGCGGAGAAATGTCTCCGAGACGATATCTTCCGCCAGCGCCGGATCGCCGCTGAGATAGTAGGCGAATTGGTAGACGGCCCGAGCATGGTTTTGATACAGCTCAGTGAAGCTGCTCGCCTTCGGGGTTTGATCCGCTTCTGACATTCCTACTGAGAGTATCCAGAAGGCGGCGGAAAGTTACGGTTAATGTCGAAGCTGGGTTAAGCCTTCGCCAGTACGCTGCCGTAGCCTTTGGCGCGCGGACTGATGCCCACCAGGCGAACTGCATTCATCAACGCGTGGGGCGTGCTTGACACAACGGGGACCTTGCACTTGGCTTCAAGAGGAACGAGGAGATTGATAGTACTTAGACCGCCGCAGGAGATCAGCAAGGTGCCGGCTTTGGGCGCGGCCGCGAATACGCCCGCGCTGAAATCGGACAATTGCTCCTGGGAGACGGCGTTGGTGGCGCGGATCAGATTCAAGCCCTTCATGACCAGCACATCGAAGCCGCTCTCTTTCAGGAAGCGCTCGAAGGCTGCGTTTATGATGTCGGAATACGCGGTGGCGACGGCGATGCGGCTGGCTCCGGCCACCTTGAGTCCGTCCACGATCCCGCTGGACATGGAGGTGGTGGGCAGCCCCGTGGCCTGATGCACTCTATCGATCAACTCCTGATTGAATGCCGCGCCCTTGTAGAAAGTCAGCGAGGTCCCCATGATGGAAATCGCCGTGGCTCCGCGATTCTTGAGCTTGAGTGCCGCGGGAACGATCCGCGGAACGGCTTCGTCGAAGCTCTCAATGGTCATGCCGTTGAAGGCGAGGCCTTCGGCCAGAAAGGTCACACCGTGGGGATAAAGCAGTTTCGCTTCCGGCGGGACCGGAGCATCGGCGGGCGGGAAGATCATGCCCATCGCCGGGTCTGACAATGGCGCCGCGAGAGCGCCAACGGCGGTTACTGCCGCCGCGGCGGCCTGCACAAACTGGCGTCGGGAACTGCGAGTCATTGGAGTAAACGGGGGGGAGCGAACCGGGGCCCGGATCGCCTAAGCTGTCTTACTGAGCCGCCGCCCTGTCACCGGATTTACGCCCTTGCGCCGGGCCGCTTCCCAGCGCTTCTTGGCGGCCAAAGAGATATTCTTCCTGCCTTCCGCAGACAGGCGGCGTGTGACTTTTTCCGCCTTGGGAGCTTTCTCCGCCTTGGCGGTAGGCTTGCTTTTGGCGGTCCCGTTTTCGGGCTGCGAATGCACCATCTTTTTCGCTTGAACGACGCTGGCTTTCGCTGAATCGAGCAAGCCTTCCAGGCCGTTCTTCTTGCCAGGCAACTGACCGATAACATCCGACAGGATTGCCACGACTTTATCCAGCCGCTTGAGGGTTTTCTTGGTTTTCATCCGTGCGCTCCTAAGGTCCTTTTCTATGTTACTACGCGGTTACTGCTGAGTTACAGCTTGACTCACTTTCCCACGAGGTGAGTCACGTCGCGGTTGTTCTCGTTGCACACGTACTCGGTAATTTCCCAATCCGGAGCAAGCTGGGAGGATTCGAACACCTTCCATGGCTTGGAGTACGCCCCAGGATCGTCAATCGTGATTTCGAGATTCATGCGCCCGAGTTCGGGACGAGTGAAGCGCTCGACGATGTGGGCTTTTTCGGTTCGCGGATGGCCGATCAAATCGAGCCACGCTTTGTCGTTCAACCCGACTGTGTCGACCACCAGAGTATCGCCGTCCCAATGCCCGATAGAGTCGCCCCACCATGTGTCGATCACGTCGGGGTCGTGGGGACGGCCATCGAGAAAGATCTGGCGATAACTATGGACATTGCCTTCATAGAGGATCAGGAGGAGTTGGGAAGTCTGGACGAACTTCCAGGGATACGGGTCCTTACGCGGGGTTCCCATGGGCAGGCACAGGCCCTCTGGGTCATCTTTACTGTTTTGCTCGGCGCGCTGGCGCATTAACTCTACTGCTGACGGGAGCAGCGGAACGTCTTCGGGTTTGAGATCGCGCGCGATATTTCGTGCGATGGTCTCGGCGTTCTTGATAGGAGGGTCGCCCGGTCCGTAGCCAGGCGCGTGATAGACGCCGGAGAAGTCAATGTGTCCGTCGGAAGTTCGAGGCGCGGGCAATCCTTTGGCCACCTGACGGCCTCCATCGTTAAACTGAGCAAGGCCGCTCTGCGCGAAGACGGCGAACGTGAGAGCCGGGAGCGCTGCCGAGGAGCGCCACATTACTTTGCCGGTTCCAGCCGGATCAGCTCGCCGTTGTCTTCATCGGTCAAGACGTATACCAGGCCGTCGGGGCCTTGACGAACGTCGCGGATGCGCTTCTTCATGTCAGTCAGAAGTGACTCGCGGGCAGTCTCATCCCAATTTTCGTTGAAGACGATGCGTTCCAGGTGGCCGACCCCCTGGACTGCTCCGCCAAGCATCGCACCGACGAGCACGTTGTTCTTCCAGTCCGGGAAGCGGTCGCCGGTATAGAACGCCATACCCGACGGAGCGATGGAGGGAGCCCAGAACACGATGGGACCGACCATGCCTTCCTTGAAGCTGACAATCTGCGGGCCGGAGTAGTCGCGGCCGAAGCTCACCAGGGGCCAGCCGTAGTTCGCTCCGGGCTTGATGATATTGATTTCGTCTCCGCCATAGGGGCCGTTTTCGTTATTCCACAGGTCGCCGGTGACGGGGTTGAACGCCAGGCCCAGCGAGTTGCGATGGCCCATGGAATAAATCTCGGCCTTGTAACCGGCGCGCTTTTCGAAAGGATTGCCTGGGGCCGGCGTGCCGTCGTCGCGCAGGCGCAGGATCTTGCCGCGAAGGCTGGTCCCCTCCTGAGCAGCGTTGCCGTTGGATGCGCCGGTGGTCATGTACAGCATGCCATCGCGGCCCCATGCCAGGCGTGAACCTGAGCCTCCGTCGCCAGCCCAGGAATCGCAGATCAGAATGTCCTTGACGTCCATGAGTTGATGGCCTTCCAAACGCGCGCGGGCGAGAGTGGTGGCGACCAAGTCAGGTCCGACATCCTTGGTATAGGTGAGATAGACGAAGTGATTCTGCGCAAAGTTGGGATGCGGCAGAATCTCCATCAGGCCGGAGAGCCGCACGGCGTGAACCGCGGGCACGCCTGCGATAGGAGTAGGGTCGAGGACGCCGTCGTGGACCAGGCGCAGTTTGCCGCTGCGCTCGGTTACCAGCATGTCTCCGTTCGGCGACCCACTGGGAAGCCAGGCCAAGCTCCACGGGTGCGACAAGCCGCTGGCGATAGTGGTGGTGCGGATGACGCTCTTGGCGGCTTTCTTGGCCTTGTCTTTTCCTTGCGGCTGCGCTTGCGTATGGATGGGCAGCAGGGCCGCCGCGGCGAAAGCGGTTGCGCAGAGCACTATGGCGTGTAAGGAGCGTATCATTGCATAAGTCTCTCTAACGTCGTTGAAGGTATCACGCCGGGTGGTTGCATGCAAGAGGATAAAGCAATGAAGTTGGCGATGGGCGCGATTCTGGCTGCGGTGCTATTCAGCGGCGGCTGCACTCAGTCGCCTGAGTTGAAGGTGATTCACGCGGCGGCAGGCGCGCTTGGCGGCCAGGATCGGATTCAGGCGGTGAAGACTTTAGTTATCGAAGGCGAAGGCGAGGCTCCGAATCTGGGACAGAACGTGACGCCTGACGGCGATCTGCCGGTCTGGAAGGTGACCGAATTCAAGCGGAGTATGGATCTGGCGAATGCACGAATGCAGGTGCAGCAGCTTCGCACGGCGCAGTTTTTGTTTGCTCTCGCGACCGTGCAGCGGCAGAAGCAGGGGCTGGATGGCGATGTTGCGTTTAACACCGGCCAGGACGGGAAGACGACGCGCGCTTCCGATGCGACAGCGCACGACAGGCGCGTTGAGATGCTGCGCCATCCCCTTACTGTCTTGCGAGCGGCACTCGATCCCGGAGCGAAGCTGAGCAAGCTGCCTCCGCAGGGAAACCTCGACCTGGTGGGCATCGTTACGGCGAAGGGCGAGCGGTTGGTGTTGTCGGTCGATCGTACGACTCATCTGCCCGCCAGCGTCAGTTCGGCGAGCTCTAACGAAAACCTGGGCGACGTGATGACGGAGACCTCATTTTCGGATTATCGCGAAGGGAACGGTCTGAGACTGCCGTATCGGCTGACTACGAAGATCGATAAGTACCCTCAGTTCGATCTGCATGTGAGCAAAATCACGGTGGATGCGGATGCTGGAGATCTGGCCGCGCCGGATGCGGTGAAGTCCGCGACGCCGCCGGTTCCCGCGCCCATCACGGTGACGGCGGAGCCGGTGGGGAAGGGGATCTGGTGGCTGGCCGGCTCAGGAAACCACCGGAGCATCCTATTCGAATTCGACGATCACTTGACCCTGTTCGAAGTGCCCTTGAGTGAGGCGCGATCGCTGGCGGTGATTGCGAAGGCACGTTCGGTGGCGCCCGGCAAACCGCTGACTCAAGCGATTGTGTCGCATCACCACTTCGATCATTCGGGCGGTCTGCGCGCGGCTGTTGCGGAGGGACTCACGATTATTACGTATCGCGGCAATGTTGATTTCTTTAAGGAGTTGATTGCGCGGAAACATACGATCGTGCAGGATGAGCTTGCCAAGAACCCGCGGCCCATGAATATTATTCCGGTAGACGATGAGCTTACTTTGAAGGACTCGGCGATGGAGGTCAGGCTCTATCATGTGCTGGATAATCCTCGCGAGGGCACTTTGCTGTTCGCGTATGTTCCGCGGGACCGGATGCTGGTGCAGGCCGATCTTTACGATTCCACCTGGACGCAGCATCCCTGGGCGGATAATTTCCGGTGGAACCTGGAACATCGAAAATTGACGGTGGATAAGGACGTTCCGGTGCACGGAGCGATTCAGAGTTATGCGGATGTTCTGAAAACCATCAAGTCGACGCAAACGCAGGGTGCCGGACAATGATCCGATCCATTATTTGCGCCGGCTTGCTTTTGTTTCTGGCCGCGTGCGGAGCTCCAAAGCAGCCCTCGGTCGAGGATCTGAATCACCATGAGGATTTGTCGGGCGCCAGGATGATGACGCTGCGCGGTGCGCGTGACGGGGATCGGTTAGATGCCGAAGCGATGTTCAGCGGACGGTCCCTGCTGCTGACCGTGAAGATGCGATTCGCAATTGGGGCTCCGACGACGTTGACGTCGGGCACGTGGGTTCGGACGCTTGCGGACGGCAAAACGGAGACGGGAAATATCTCGGCGAGGTCGGTTTCCTTCACAGGCGGTCAGAGCGGTCCGCCCAGCATCGGCGGGAGCTTCGACCTCCTGGATGCTGGCGGAGCACCGAAGTACCGGGTGATTCTGCCGCTGCTGGAATTAAGGGATCGGCTGGAGCCATCGCTTCCGAAGGAGCCTTAAAGTTAGCGGCGGCCGGCCCGAAACATACGCGTCTTCGAAAGAATCCTTTGGGTAGGAGGCTGGAAATGCCGAGGAAGACGACGAGCGCAAGGGAAAATCCAGGGGAAAAGAAGATCGAGAAGGTAATGGGCGAGTACAAGCACGGCACCCTTAAATCGAGCAGCGGGGACAAAGTGAGGAGCCGCAAGCAGGCGGTGGCAATTGCACTCAGTGAAGCTCGGAGCGAAGGCGCTGACATTCCACCTCCACCGCCTCGCTAGCTGCCCGTTCACCGGCGTCTTTCGCCCGCTCATAGAATTCCCTCGATTTACCGGCGAAGCAGTGATATACATTGAAACGTGAGAAAATCGGCGAGCGTCACGCTGACGCTGGTTGCCGCAGCGGCAATGACCGCGCGGGGCCAGCAGGCTCCTGCGCCGGCGACTCCGGCGGCTCCAGCGGCCCCCGCTAAGCAGCAGGCATGCCCTCCTTCAACTACGCCTGCCGGCGGTGCGAGCAATTCCCAAACTCCTCAAAACTGCTCTACTCACGGAACAACCCAGCATCGCGGCGGGTTCGGTTTCTTCGGACTCCTCCATAGCTCAGGCGGGTAAATGCGTCGGGTTGCATCGCCTCCGCGCGCCGATTGGCAACGCCGGGTGGAGGCGGCTGGGCTGACTTGGCATACCGGCGAACGGCCGTACTGGAATGAATCGGCATTCTACGAGTTCACGGCGAAGGAAATCGATGTTCTCGCCGCCGCGACGAATGAGCTTGAAGCAATGACCCGGCATGCGGCGCAGCATGCGATCGACAATCGGCTGTACTCGAAGCTGGGCATTCCCGAACTCGCGGTCCCACTGATCGAACGCTCCTGGGAGGCGGAACCCCCATCGCTCTATGGGCGCTTCGATCTGATGTATGACGGCTGCCATCCGCCGAAGATGCTGGAGTACAACGCGGACACGCCGACTTCGCTGCTGGAGGCAGCGGTGGTGCAGTGGTATTGGCTTCAGGAAACTCATCCGGAAAGTGACCAATTCAATTCCATTCACGAGCGTTTGATCGCGCTGTGGAAGGCGCTGACTCCGCACATCCCCGGCGGCTGGGTCGATTTTTGTTCGATGGACGACGCCGAAGACTGGACCACGGCCATGTATCTGGAAGACACGGCGCAGCAGGCGGGCCTCACGTCGTCGATTTTCACGGTTGAAGAAATCGGTTGGGACGGCGGGCGATTTGTTGGCCCGGACGGGCGGCCGCTGGGCGCGGTTTTTAAGCTGTATCCGTGGGAGTGGATGGTGCGGGAAGAGTTTGGGAAGTACCTCGCGACGGCGAACACACTCTGGCTGGAGCCGCCTTGGAAGATGGTGCTGTCGAACAAGGGAATCCTGCCGGTGTTGTGGGAGCTGTATCCGGGCCATCCGAATCTTCTGGCCGCGAGCTTCGATCAGCCACCGGCCGGCGCGGACTTTGTGCGAAAGCCGCTGCTGGGGCGCGAGGGTGGAAATGTCACGCTCCATCGTGCTGGGCAGGAAATCGAAACGGACGGCGATTATGGCGAGGAAGGTTTCGTCTATCAGGACGTCGGGCCGCTGAAAAGCTTCGAGGGGATGTATCCGGTCATTGGAAGCTGGGTTATCGGCCACGAAGAGGGCGACTCGGCGGCCGGGATTGGGATTCGCGAATCGGATATTCCCATCACCACGAACCTCAGCCGGTTCGTTCCGCATATGTGTAGATGAGGTTCGCATATAATGGACGAACCTTCCATGTCCACCCTGCCGGCGAAGACACAAAGAACTGGCGACACCGCGCTGCCTGAGAATCTCCGCTACGCCTGGTGGGTGGTGGCGGCGCTGACTGCAATCTATATGCTGTCCTACATGGACAGGGTGATTCTCAGCCTGCTGGTGGCCCCCATGAAGAGGGATCTGGGCATTAGCGATACTCGGGTGGGATTGCTTCAGGGCCTGGCGTTCGGCCTGTTCTACACGTTCATGGGTTTGCCGCTGGGGCGGATTGCGGATACTCGCAACCGGCGGAATCTGATTGCCGCAGGGGTGGTGCTATGGAGCATCTTCACTTCGGCATGCAGTCTGGCGCGCAGCTTCTGGATGCTCTTCCTGGCGCGCATGGGCGTTGGCGTTGGGGAAGCGAGCCTTTCTCCCGCGGCATATTCCCTGATCGCCGATTATTTTCCGCGCGAGCAATTGGGCGTGGCGATCAGCGTTTTCTACATGGGCATTTATTTGGGTACCAGCGTGTCTCTGCTGTTGACGGGACTGGTGATCGATGCGCTCAGCCACGCTCCCACCGTTACCGTGCCGCTGCTGGGAATCATGGCATCGTGGCGCGTCACGTTTTTGATCGTGGGACTGCCTGGGGTTTTGTTTGCGCTGCTTGCGTACACCTTCCGCGAGCCGGCTCGGCGCGGTGTGCTGAGAATCGCGCAACAGACGGGTGCAACCACGAAACTAAGCTTTGGCGCCGCGCTGGCCGAAATGAGGCGCCGGTGGAAACCCCTGCTGGGGATTTCGATCGGCTCAATTTTTCAGGCCGTGCCGACGTACGCGCTGATTTCCTGGACCCCGACTTACCTTCAAAGAGTGCACGGCTATTCGCCTGGCCACTCTGGGCGAGTGCTCGCGGGACTGCTGCTGACGTTCGGGTGCTTGGGAATGTACACGGGCGGACGGCTGAGCGATTACTGGCAAAAAGGCGGGGTTCGGGAGGGCGCCTTGCGCGTCGGCGTGGTGTGCGGTGTGGGCACGGTGCTGGTGTTGACTCCGGCGTTCTTATTGGATCAGCTCGATTTGGGGATGTTCCTGATGGGCCCCGGCATTTTCTTTCTTTCGCTCGCCATGGGGACGTCGCCGGCGGCTTTGCAGCCCATCTTTCCGAACCAGGTGCGCGGGCAGGTCTCCGCCCTGTATTTGTTTTTGCTCAATCTGGGCGGTTTGGGATTGGGGCCGCTGATGCCCGGATATTTAAACGATCACCTGTTCCATAACGGCCAGATGATCGGAGCCTCACTGGCGATTACAATTGGCTCGGCGGCGGTGCTGATGCTGATTGCGTTTCGGTCGACGTATCGGGCTTACCGGGTGGAGTATGAGGCGATGCTCGCGAGTCAATGAACCAGTTGTTTCCGAAGGTCACTAAACAACAGCCTTCCGGAGCGACAGGAAACCGGCTGTCCCGCCACCCACTCAGCAGTCTGCAAGCCGGTGCGAGCAGGCATTCAGTATGCCGACACCCTCTGGTCAGGGCTCTGCCACGTGCGTTTTCTAGCTGGTGAGCGGAGAGAGCGGTATTTGCGAAGTGTACTAAGGTGCGACGGTGACGGTTGCCGTCTGACCTTCTTCGATGGTCACGGCCGCCGAGTGCGGCATTGCATCCAGTCCGGCTTGCGAAAACGGCAGGGGACCTTCCGCCAGAACTGCGTGATAGGTTCCGGGGCTTAGTCCGCTGAACTGAGCTTTACCGTCGGCGCCCGTTTGTTGAAACACGCGCCGGTCCCCTGGGTTGAGGTCGGCGAACTTTACGCCTTCCTTCAACATGTACACGGCGGTTCGCGGCGGACCTTGCACTTCGACACTCCCCGGGTGGTTCGACATCAGGAGCCGCAGCGTGCTGAGTCCCTGAACCGCGGTGAAGCCTGTGAGATCGTCCGAGGAGACGCCGTTGTAGGCAATCGATTTCAGGAAATAGGCGGACGGAGGATTGACGGTTAGACGATAGCGCTCATTCCCGAACAAGTGCGCCTCGTACTCGCCGGGTGTGGCGGCCTGATCCGGCGCATCGATCTTTACCGGTGCGTTTTCAGGGGTCAACGCGATATTCAACCTGGCAAGGTCGGCCGGAAAGTTTTCCCGCGCAACCCCTTCTACGTCGATAAAAATTCGAACGGAAACCGCCGGCGACACATTCACTAACAGCGGTCCTCGTGTGCCGCCGTTGATCGGTTGGGAGACGAAGCAACGCGGCGGTCCGCCTTGCGCCACCAAAGTGAACGTACCTTCCGAAAGATTGAGGATGCGAAAGCCGCTGCCGCAGGAAGTGTCGAGGGCGGCGAGTCTCAAGGTGCTCAGGCCGCTCTTTCCCAGCAAGAGAACTTGGAGCCCAGCTCCTGTTTCGCAGCCTTCCAGGGTGCCTGAAATGTTATGCAGCTTGTAGCGCCTAAGACGGATTTCTCCAAGGTCCACGACATCCGAGGCGATATGCACGGGCGGCGCCTGCGAAATATCGGCGTCACCACCGGGCCACATGACGATGCCGTAGCCCTCGATGGGTTCAGGAACTTCAAGCGCCCGGTCGCGGGTTTCCGGGGCAAGGTCTTTGGCCGGGACTTCCTGAAGCACGGCTCGGGGAGTGCTTTCGATGCGTAAGTAATAGTCGCCTTGAGTCAGATTTTTGAAATCAAAACTGCCATCGTCTTGGATCTTCCCCCAGTTCGGATCGCCCAAAACACTGAAGCCGTCGCCTTGCCGCAGATCGGGGCGAACCAATGCAGCATGGATGCCTGGAATTGGCTTCCTGGTTTCGTCGTCGACGATGTGTCCTCTCACTTCCGCCAGCCGGATCAGAGTAACTTCGATGAAGGAGCCATTCTGACCAGGAGGCGCTTGCCGCTGGAAATATTGTTCGTATCCGGCGGCTGAGACCGCAAGGTTGAAGCCCGCGCCGGGAGGTGCGGTCATTTCGAACCGGCCACCGCCATCGGAGGTCCCAGCCGGAAGGCGGCCATCAGCTTCCACGATTGACCCCGCCACGCGCACCATGGCGCCTGGGATGGGTGTGCGGGTCGCCTTATCGAGCACGACGCCCTGAACAGGAACAAGTGCCGGTGGGTCCTGCGCAAGGGACGGCGCCACACCGGTCGCGAGCCCAAGAGCAACGACAAACACTCCTGGAAGTTTCATCTTGCCTCCGTCATCATCGATTGACGTTGCCGGTCCCCGTTTCGTTGGCTTCCAGCATGATATGCTGTGGGCAAATGAAGTTCCCGACGGCGGCTTGGGCGGTTGGCGGCGGATTGCTGTTGGTTTCCACCCTTGCGGCTTTCCAGATGCCGTTCCGGGTCTACGTGAGTATGGAGGGCTATGACAATATCCCCTTGCCTCCGGATTATCAAGATAAATCGGAATGGATCTTTGCCCGCCTGATGTATCCGCAGAATCCCGACTCGCCTCGCCGAGGCGGACGCGGCGGCTACCGCGGGGATTGGCGCCAGGGAGGCACTAGCTGGACCCAGGATTATCCGCGCGCGGATCGCCACTTCGCCCAAGCGTTGCGCCGGTTGACTCGCCTGAACGTGCGATCGGTGGAACAGCCCGTGAATCTGGACGACGGCGACGACGTCTATAACTGGCCCTGGCTGGCCGCTGGAGAAATGGGCGACTGGCTGCTAACCGATGCGCAGGCCGCCAAGCTGCGCGACTACCTGTTGCGCGGCGGCTTCCTTTACCTGGACGACTTCTGGGGCAACGAGGAATATGAAGCCTTCAATGAGTCCATGCAGCGCGTGTTTCCGGATCGCCCAGTCGTCGAAATCGATAGCAAAGACCAGATTTTCCACGTGGTCTACGATCTGGACGATCGCTACCAGATTTTGGGGCAATGGGCGCTGGGCGGGAGAAGCGGCCGTGGCGGCATGAGCTATCGAGTCGCGGGGACCCACGCGGAATGGAAGGGAATTTACGACGATCACAATCGCCTGATGGTCGCCATGTCCTTCAACTCCGATGTTGGAGATTCCTGGGAGTGGGCTGACGATCCGGAATACCCGGAGAGATTTTCGGCCCTGGGAATCCGCATCGGAGTGAACTACGTCACCTACGATATGACCCACTGAGGGTGGATCAGTTGATCGTCCAGCTCATGCCGCCGCAGGATCTGCACTCCCGCGCGTTGGGATTCAATTTCGCCCCGCAGCGCAGGCAGGTGTGCGCCGGCGGCTTGCGTGTGCGCCTCTTCTGGTAGGCGACAAAAGCTCCAAAGACCACGAAGAACAACACCACGATGATCCAGGAGCCGGTGTAATAAAACAGCGTGAGCACGGCCAGGACTGCTGCGGTGAGGATCAGCCACCATCTCGGTTTGCGCGGGGAATCGTCGTCCATCTATCGCTTAAAGGTAACCGCTTAAAGATATCAGAGGCGAGTTCACGCCGGGCCTGCCGCGGTAGTAGGATATTTGGGGGTGCGAAATGCGTCGCAGAGATTTTCTTCCGGTGTTGATGGCGCCGCTGGCGTTCGGACAAGACGGCCCGCAGAGCAAGGTCCAGCGTAAGGGACACCTCAAACAGGGCATCACGCGCGGCGTTTTCGCCCGCGAGATGAGCATGGAGGATTGCTGCCGGGAGGCGGCGCGGCTGGGCGTGCAGGGATTCGATCTGGCGGGGCCGATGGATTGGCCTCTGCTCAAGAAGTACGGTCTGACGCCATCGATGTATCCGCTAGGCCCCGGCGGCACCATTCAGGAAGCGCTCAACCGCAAGGAAAATCACGATCGGCTGGACAAGTCGCTACGCGCCGCCATCGATGAGTCGGCTGTGGCGGGCGTGCCGAACGTGATCACGTTCTCGGGGAATCGCAACGGAATGGACGACCGCGTTGGGGCGGACAATTGCGTGGCGTTCCTGAACAACATCAAGGCGCACGCCGAGGACAAAGGTGTCACCATCTGCATGGAATATTTGAACAGCAAGGTGAACCACAAGGACTACATGTTCGATCACATCGCATGGGGGGTAGATGTGATGAAGCGGGTGAACTCTCCGCGAGTCAAGATTTTGTTCGATATTTATCACGCGCAGATTATGGATGGCGATATTGTCCGCAATATTCGAGATAATTTTCAGTGGATCGGCCATTTTCATACAGGCGGCAATCCAGGCCGGCACGATATCGATGAGACGCAGGAGCTGAATTACCGCTTTATCGCGCAGGCGATCGTGGATTTGAAGTTCACGGGGTTCCTGTCGCATGAATACACTCCGGCTCCGGGGCATGACCCCGTGGCGACGCTGAATAAAGCCCTCGAAATTTGCGATGTGTAGCGGCCGAGCGGCAGGCGAACCCGTCTGTCCCACCCCCCAGAATCGGCAGTTTGCACGTCCGGTGGGGCAGGTATTCAGACTGCCGGGACTTTCCCGTGGGGCTCTCAGAGCGGCGGCACTTTGGTCTATACTTTGCGCGAGCCTATGGGGGCAAGCTGGGCCGACGCGTCCCGATGTGGATTCCGCCGCCGCAAATCGCGGCAAAACGGTCTATCTGCAATTCTGCGTGAACTGCCATGGGAGCCAAGCCAAGGGAACGGCGGACGGGCCGGACCTTATTCGTTCCGTGATTGTGCTGCATGATAAGGCGGGCAGCGAACTTGCTCCAGCGCTGAAGAAACTCTCGAATCACAAGGCCGATCTGACCGCGCCGCAGGTCCGCGATCTTTCGCAATTCCTGAAGCAACGGGTGGAAGAGACGATCAAGAATCGTAATGCGACAAAGCCGCCGAATGTGCTTACTGGCGACGCTGCCGCGGGCAAGGCGTATTTCGACGGGGCGGGGAAGTGCGGTGCGTGCCACTCTCCTACGGGTGACTTCGCCGGCATCGCCAAGAGATACGATCCGCTGACGCTGCAACAAAGGCTGCTGTTCCCTCGCAGCGGAGGACGCGGGACTCCGCCGATCCGGCCCACGCAGGTGACCGTCACGCCAGCTTCGGGACCGCCGGTGTCAGGAACGCTCGACCGGATCGACGACTTCAGCGTTTCATTGCGCGATGCTGCGGGCGAGTATCATTCGTGGTCGCGGACGGCGAGCCTAAAGGTCGAGCTTCACGATCCCTATGCCGAGCATAACGAATTGCTCGATCAATACAGCGATGCAGACATTCACAATCTGGTGGCTTATTTGGAGACCTTGAAATGAGGCTGATTGCGCTGGTTCTGATTTCGGCATCCACCATGTTCGGGCAAGACTGGCCGACTTACAACGGCGATTATTCGGGCCGACGTTACAGCTCGCTCGCGCAGATCAATGCTTCGAATGTCGGTTCGCTCTCCTTAGCGTGGGTCCGCCGGGTGAGCACTGCGGGCGCTGAAGCCGGAGGCGGCGGAAATTCCGCGCCGGTGATCAAAGGCACGCCCATCGAAGTCGATGGCATCCTGTATTTCACTGCTCCGGATCACGTGTGGGCGGTTGACGCCCGCAACGGCCGCGAGTTGTGGCATTACGCATGGAAATCGAAGGGCGGCTGGCACATCGGCAATCGCGGAGTCGGCGTGTGGGGCGGCTATTTGTACTTCGAAACACCGGACTGTAATCTTGTTTCGCTGGATCTCAAGGACGGGAAAGAGCGCTGGCACAGGGAAATCTGCGATCTGGAGCAGTTTTACTACGGGTCGGTCGCGCCGGTGATCGTGAAGAATCACGTGATCGTGGGTGTCAGCGGCGACGACCTGGATATTCCTGGATATATTGAATCGCACGATCCTGAGACGGGCGAGCTGCAGTGGCGCTGGTATGCGCATCCGAATCCGGGCGACCCGGAAGCGAAGACTTGGCCCAGCGTGGAAGCCATGCTGCATGGCGGAGGCATGACGTGGGTGCCTGGCACGTACGATCCGGAGTTGAACCTCTACTACTTCGGAACGGGCAATCCGCAGCCGGTGATCGCGGGCAAGGCTCGCCAGGGGGATAACCTTTATACCGAGTGCATTATCGCGCTGAATCCGGATACAGGCAAGCTCCAGTGGTATTTTCAACCTTCGCCGCATGACACACATGATTGGGACGCGGTGCAGACTCCCGTGCTGTTCGATCAGGAGATCAACGGCCAAAAACGAAAGCTGTTGGCGCAAGCCAGCCGCAATGGCTGGTTCTTCGTGCTGGATCGAACCAGTGGCAAGCATATTCTCAGCACGGAGTATGTGAAGACGAATTGGGCCAAAGGCGTGGACGCGAAGGGGCAGCCGATTCCGAATCCCGCCAAACAGCCACAGCCCGATGGCGCGCTGGTTTCTCCCAACCAGGGTGGCGCGGTGAACTGGCCTTCGCCGAGTTTCAACCCTGACACCGGATTATTCTACGTGAATGCAGCGCGTGCGTTCAGTGTTTATTACATCTACGACGATAACGACGACAAGCCCGAAGGCTGGGGCGGCAACGACCGAAGTGGGTTTTCGGAGGGAATGGTTCAGGCCATCGATACAAAGACGGGCAAAATTGCCTGGAGCCACAGGTGGCCGAATGGCGGCGCAGCCCGCTCGGGTCTGCTGAGCACGGCTGGGAGGCTGCTGTTCGCGGGAGATACGGCATCGAATTTTGTGGCGCTGGATCCGGCCACGGGCATTCCGCTGTGGCACGCCGGTCTGCATGCGTCGATGACCAACGGTCCCATGACGTATGAGTTGGATGGGACGCAGTATGTGGTGATCGGCGCGGGGGATTCCTTGTATGCGTTTGCTCTGTCGGGTCGTTGATCGAATCGGTATGGCGCACGGAGGGGCCGTGCGCCACAGGATGTGAGGCCTAGAACGTGAGCCGCATCGCCACCTGCAATACGCGCGGGCTGCTGGCAGAGCTCTTGATCTCACCGAAGGTTGACGATCCGTACTGCGCCACTGCGCCGGTGGTGGTTGTGCCGGGCAACTGAGAGATGCTCAAAGACGGATTGCTGAAGATCTCATGGTTGAAGAGATTGTAGGCTTCGCCGCGAAGCTGGAGACGCATGCCCTCCTTCGGCAGTTTGAAGAACTTGCCAACCGCAGCATCGTCGTTCCAGTTGTTCCAGCCGCGCATGATGCCGCGGTACCCGGAAGTGTTGGGATATTCCGGCACGAAGTCCGCTCCATAGCCGGTATTGGGGAAGGCATTTTGAAAGCCGAGCTGATCGATCTGGAGTTTATTGACGGGCGGGGACGAAAGACTCGGGTTGAGAATGCAGTTCGATACCTCGTTGTAGTTGGAGTTGTACACTCCCGACGCCGTGCAAGTCAGCGGCGTCCCCGTGCGGAAGGTGAAGAGCGTGGTAACCTGCCAGCCGCCGATGACCTGGTCCAGCCACGTTGGAATGTTGCCTGCCAGGGACTTCCCCTTGCCGACAGGGAGTTCGATCACGGCATCAGCGGTGATCTGGTGACGGGCGTCGAAATCGGATGGCCCCATGCCGCACCTGGGACAGAACGCATTCTGCAATGCACTCGTCTGTCCGTCGCTGGTTTCCGATGAGGAGCCATTATCGATGGCGTGGGACAGGGTGTAGTTGAAGTCGTAGCCGATCCCGTGGCTGACGGTGCGGCGCAGCGAAACGGTCAGCGCGTGGTAAGAGCCCTCGCCGGCGTTCACGTAGGATTCCAACCCGGAACCTTGCATTGGGTAGAACGTATTGCAGCCGGTGATCACGATGCAGCCGCCGTTGGTCTGGCGGATGCGGTCGACGTCGTTCATGGTGTCGCCCCAGCTTCCGGCGTATTCGGCGTATGCGTCATAGAAAAGATTTGCTGAGGCGCTACCGGGGATGTAATGGCCGGCCAGGCCGGGGAGCAGGTCCTGAGCGAAGGGCAGCGTGGGGACCAGGTTCGGGTTGGCCTTCACCTGGGCAGTTGTGAGGCCCGAATAATACATGTTTGCCAGAATCGTGGTAGCCTGCTGCCAGGACTGGCCCGACTTCGGATCGACGAAGTTGGTGAGGGGCTGAGCGAAATCCTGATCGACAATCGCACGGTGAGCCAGACGGCCCGCGTAGCCGATTTCGATACTCATATGCTTGGGTAGCGGGCGCGCGTAGTTGGCGTTGAGCACGTACTCGTAGGGCGCCTTCAAATCGCTGGCAACCCCGGTGAATTGGTTGAATCCGCCTACGATCAGAGGCGGTGTGTAAGGAAACGACCCTCCGCTCGGGGGACTCAGCGGCGAAAGCACCGGGTAGCGGTTGCTGTTGGTGAAGTTGGTGTTCACCGGGTTCTGGACCTGCGTGGCCAAGCCCGGCGAAGCGCCGCTGGAGAACGCACTTGCCATCGCATTGCCGTAGTTGTCATAGACGATGCCGGCGCCGGCGCGAAGCACGCTGCCTTTCCCCAAGATCCTTTCGAGATCGCCTTTAGGCTGATACGCGAGGCCCAAACGCGGCGCAAAGTTTTTGTAATCCGTCGGGTAATAGGCTGGCCCGTTATTAACTTTCCCGCCGACCCCGTACGTTACGAACGCAGTCGGCAACTCCCAGTTGGGGATGCCGTACAATCCCGCAGCCTGCCGTTGCGCGAAATATTCATTCAGCGGAGTGGTCGGAACTACTTCGACGCCGTTGGCCTCGTAGGGAACGCCATAGATCGAATAGCGCAAGCCGCCCGTGATGGTGAGGTTCGACTTGGCCTTCCAGGAATCCTGCACGTAAAACTCGGGGGAGTTCGAAATGAAGTTCCGGGTGACGGGCGTGCCGAACGGGATCGCTTGGCCGTTGATCCCGTAGTTGTAGGTGGCGCTGGCGGCGTTCTCAATGCCGAGCATGGTTCCGAACGCGCTGATCACGTTGCTGTTTGAGTTCAGCGCCGCGCCTGGCGTCGTTTTCTGGATGTAGGCGAGAACGTCACCGGTAATGTCGTTCCCCAGATTCAGCAGGTTTGACGAACTGAAGGAAAAGCCAGGCTCATTCCGGTAATTGGTGGTGATGTTCTGGGCCTGATGGAAGTTAAAGCCGGCCTGAATGGTGTGACGGCCATGGTTCCAGGTTAAGTCATCGGTGATGTTCGGCGTCGGCGCAATGCGAGAGCTCCCGGAGGGCGTCGCCTGAAGAGCAGTGAACCCGACGGTGGGAATCACGTTGAGATTTCCAGTGGTGGCGGTGCCGACGCGGGTGTAACCAAAATTGAAAGCATTCACCAGGGTCGACGTGATTACATACGTTTCGCGGGCGGAAACTCCACGGGAGTTATTCTGACTTTCCGAGCTTGGCTGCTGCCCTGGAAACTGTTCGGACGCGGCGACCTGGGAATCGCCAGTCAGCGTGCCGCGCACCGAAAACGTATTCTTGCTGTTTATTGTGTAGTCGATTTTGCCGACCTGCACATGGTAGTTCAAGGGCGACGGGGCGTTGAATGTCAGAACGTTAAAGTTGAGACCCTTGTCGGAAGATTGCGACGGGTTGTTGCCTTGCGGATACTGTTGCATCAGGGCGAGCACGGAGGGATCCTCGCCAATCCCCAGCGGATCGATCGCCTGGACTTGCGCGGGGGTGAGTTGAAGCGGCGTCGTCTGGCCCTTCAAGAGAACCTCAACAATCCCTTCCCGGAACGTGGCGCTGGGAACAGTATCACTCTTAGTGCCCTGGCTGCGATCCTTGCGGCCCTCGTAGTTATAGAAGAAGAACAATTTGTTTTTCTTGATCGGGCCGCCGAGCGAGGCTCCGTACTGATTGCGGATCAACGCCGGACGCGCGATGCCGGACTTGTTGCTGAAAAAGTCGTTGGCTTCATAATCCGTGTTGCGGTTGTATTCATACAGCGATCCGTGAAAAGAATTGGAGCCGCTCTTGGTGACGATGGCGACCTGACCGCCGGCGGAATGGCCTTCATCCGCTCCCTGGCCGGCGATGGTGGTGCGAAACTCCTGAATTGAATCGAGCGGTATCGGCAGGACCGAGTTGAATCCGTTGGCGCCGCGGTTGTCGTTGACATCTGCGCCATCGAGGATCACGTTGTTTTGATCCGGCCTTGAACCCAGCACCTGGCCGCCGGAGCTCACGCCGGGCTGAATCGCCAATAGCGAAACGACGTTGCGGGTTTGGAGTGGAAGCTGCTGAATCTGCGTTTCGGTGAACGGGTTTCCCACCGACGCATTCTCTGTATTGATCTGTGTCGTCTCCGCGTTGACGTTGACGACGTTGCTGGTTTGGCCAACGTCCAGTTGTACGTTCAGGGTTGCAGGCGCATCGACCTGCAGCGCCAGGCTGGTGATCTTGGTCTGGAAGCCCGGCTTCTGAACCTCAATCTTATATGGACCGGGGACGACCTGGAGGATCCTGTAAACGCCAGTCTCGTCGGTGGCCTCCTTGCGGACGGCAGAAGTATCAGTGTTCGTGATGGTCACGATCGCACCGGTCACGACCGCGCCTTGGGCGTCGGTGACGGCGCCCTGAAGCGAGCTGGATTGGGCGGCCAGTGGAATGACGCTCACCATGAGAGCAATGACAAGTAGAGTAATAGAATGCCGGTTCACTTCAGTCTCCTTTAGAAATTGTGTGAGGAGGCGGGCCGAACGGGGCCTGACCTTATTTGTTCAAACCGAGCTTGTTCAAACTAGGAGCAAAAGAGACGCGGGACCGTACAAAGGGCCCGGCCTTTCCGACGGGGTGAGGTAAGACATCCAGCGTAGGGCAATTCGCGGCGTACGTCAAGCATTGCCATTACGCAATAAAAGCCTTTGCGGGCAAGCAACATCGCGACGTGGGAACGAAGCCTACACACGGTACAAATCGAGCGGAACAGATCGCGGCGTAGCGACTTTCGTGAAACCTAGCGTACAACCTGACCGAATGTTACGTAGGACTAGAAGCGAATGATATTTGCTATCTTATGCCAAGTCGGCAAAGTTTCGGAAGAATGAATCAATGGAAGAAGTCGTGGCTTCCGAAGGATTCCACTACTTCGTTCGCTGGGCGCAAAAGATTCAACTGCCAGAGCGCCGCCAGCGGACCGAATCGTTACTTTTTCTCCGCCATCAGTTTCTGAATGGCTGTGACCGCTGCATTCATGCGGAATTCCATGATCTTCTTTCCGTCTTCAACTGCTTTCGGACTGTTCAGCTCGACACCGTTGATGGTGGTCTTATTGGCTTTGATGCGCTCCGGCATGCGCGCCTGGTTCGGGTCGATCGCCACTGAAATGGCGGCCACGTAGTAATCGTCGTGGTAGCCCTCGCGCACTTCCGTTACCTTCAGCACTTCATGTTCGAAGTTCTCGACCTCGGGGGCGTAATCGTAGTATTCGGGAACGTAGGCGATGGTTACTCCCGAGTCCTTCCACTTTTCGCTTAGCGGCTTGGTGGTTTCCCCGATCTGCCTCGCGCTTTGGCCGTGATCCGCCATTAGAAAGATGTTCTTGAAGCCTTCGGTCTTGAGGCTGGTGGCGGTGTCCGAGAGGACGGCTTTAAAAGTCTCGGCCGAAAGCTGGATGCTTCCCGGGTTCTTCGCCGTCTCCGGATTGCCCGGCGCCATTCCCAGGATTGGCGCGCACAACGCATTGCCCAGCTTGCGGGCGATCATGTCGCACATGGCGCGCGAGACATCGTTGTGCTGGCTCACGGTGATGTATGGGCCGTTGTCTTCCATTCCGCCGATAAACATGAGAGCCGTGGTTTTTCCGGCTGCGAGCGAATCGCGGATTTCCAGTTGCGTCATATCCGCGATCCAGACCGTGTCATGCATATCGATGGGGCGGACCATCGTGTTCATATCCGGGCGAGCCTTCCCGTTGCCTCCACCAGTCCCTTTGCCCCTTCCCTTGCCTTTCTGGGCGGCGGCTGGGGCTGGATCCTGCGCCTGTGCGACCCACGACACCGTTGCGGCAGCTATCGCGAGTGTTAACGTCATTGCAATACGGATTGGTTTCTGCATGTTTCTCTCCCTGGTGTTGTCTCTGGTGGATCAGATTTTGTTCTCGAGCATGGGCAGCTTTAAATCATGTTTGCGGGCGGTTTCGCGCGCCAGCGGATAACCGGCATCGGCGTGGCGCATGACTCCGGAGGCGGGGTCGTTGAACAGCACCCGCTCAATCCGCTTCGCCGCTGCATCGGTGCCGTCGCACACGATCACGAGTCCGGCATGTTGCGAAAATCCCATGCCGACGCCGCCTCCGTGATGGAAGCTCACCCAGGTGGCGCCACCTGCGGTGCTCAGAAGTGCGTTCAGCAACGGCCAATCCGAGACTGCATCTGACCCGTCGAGCATGGACTCGGTCTCGCGGTTGGGGCTGGCTACCGATCCGCTATCCAGGTGATCGCGGCCGATGACGATGGGAGCTTGCAGTTCGCCGCTGCGGACCATTTCGTTAAACGCGAGGCCGGCGATGTGACGTTCGCCCAATCCAAGCCAGCAAATGCGCGCGGGCAGTCCTTGAAACGAGATTCGCTGCCGAGCCATGTCCAGCCACCGCGCCACGCGGACGTTATCTGGAAACAACTCCTTGATCTTGGCGTCCGTTTTGTAGATATCTTCAGGGTCGCCGGACAGAGCCACCCAGCGGAAAGGGCCTTTGCCTTCGCAAAACAGCGGGCGGATGTAGGCGGGCACGAAACCTGGAAAGTCGAAAGCATTATCGACTCCATGGTCGCGAGCCACTTGCCGGATATTATTGCCGTAATCGCAGACCGGCACTCCCATGGCATGAAAATCCAACATTGCCCGGACATGAGCTGCGCAGGAGCGGGCCGCGGCGTCGCGCAGCTCCGCGTGCTGGTCCTGATCTTCGGCAGCCGCTTTCCATTTTTCGACAGACCAACCGGCGGGGAGGTAGCCGTTGATCAGGTCATGCGCCGAGGTCTGATCAGTCACGAAATCGGGGAGAAGTCCACCCGCCTTCGCACGACGGGCGATTTCAGGCACGACCTCCGCGGCGTTGCCTAACAGAGCAATCGATACCGCTTCTTTGCGGGCGCAGTAATATTCCACGAAGTCCAAGGCTTCATCCAAATCCTTGGCTTGTTTATCGAGATAGCGGGTGCGCAGCCGGAAATCGATGCGCGATTGCTGGCATTCCACGTTCAACGAAACTGCTCCGGCGAAGGTTGCCGCGAGAGGCTGGGCTCCGCCCATTCCGCCCAAGCCCGCAGTCAAAATCCAACGGCCGGCTAGCGTTCCGCCGTAGTGTTTTCGAGCTGCTTCGGCGAAAGTCTCGTATGTCCCTTGCACGATGCCTTGCGTGCCGATATAAATCCAGCTTCCGGCCGTCATCTGGCCGTACATCATCAGGCCTTTTCGATCGAGCTCGTGAAAATGTTCCCAGTTGGCCCACGCGGGGACCAGGTTGGAATTGGCCAGCAGGACGCGCGGCGCATCGGTGTGGGTGCGGAAAACGCCGACCGGTTTGCCGGACTGGATCAGAAGCGTTTCATCCGGTTCCAGCGCCTTCAGCCGCGCCAGGATTTCATCGAAACATTCCCAATTGCGCGCCGCCCGTCCGATGCCTCCGTACACGACCAAGCTCTCCGGCCGTTCCGCGACCTCCGCATCCAGATTGTTCTGGAGCATGCGATACGCGGCTTCGATCTGCCAGTTCTTGCAGGTTAGGGTTGATCCTCGGGGCGCGCGAATCTTTCGCGAGGTATCGAGCCGCGCCGATTCAGCCGTTTGATTTTCGAGCAGCATCTTGGTTCCTTTCCGACGCCTTGCCGAGAGCGACTTCTTTACGAAGTGCGTTCAGAAATTGATCGTTGGCCCGCGGCGATCCGATGGAGACCCGCATGTGGTCTTCGAAGCCGGGCTCGCGCCAGGGCTTGACGATTACTCCGTAAGAAAGTAATTTGACGGCCAGGGCAGAGGCGTCTTCCAGAGCGTCTATAAACAGAAAATTCGCGCGCGAATTCGAAGTTCGATATCCCATCGAGGTCAGAGCTTCCCTGACGCGCTCCCGTTCATCGATGGTTCGCGAAACGGAGTCGCGGACAAATTCAGTTTCTTCCAGAGCCGCGATCGCAGCCACCTGCGCGAGACGATTCACGTTGAACGGTGAGCGGATGCGATCCATGAGATCTACCAGGTGCGGGTCCGAGGCGACACCGTAACCGACCCGCAATCCTGCCAGGCCGTAAGCCTTCGAAAACGTGCGCAGCATCAGCCACGGCGATTCAAGCTTTTGCAACATCGCCAAAAACGCCGGATAGGACGGATCAGCGGAAGCGTATTCAAAATAGGCTTCGTCGAAGATAAAGATCGTTTCCGGAGATAGCGCGGCCAGCAAGCGCTGCATCTCTTCGGCCGTGATCGAGCAGCCCGTTGGGTTCGACGGATTGCTCAAAATCAACATCCGCGGGCGCGCGGCTAAGGCTTTGATCAGCCCGCCGATATCGACGCTGTAATCATTGAGAACGGGAACGGCGTGTAAGCGTGCGCCAATCGATTGGGCGTGCAGCACATGCAAGCCGAAAGACGGCCGGATGGTGACGAATTCATCTCCGGGAGATAAAAATGTATGGGCGCTGATGGCGATCAGGTCCTCTGAACCGTTGCCGATCGAGATGCGGTCGGCCGGAATGTCGAGCCGGGAGGAGAGTGCGGCCCGGAGGCTGTCGCTTGAGGGATCGGGGTACAGGGCGCAATCGGCAGCCGCTGCCGCTATCGCCGCGACTGTTCCAGCGGCAGTTCCATAAGGATTTTCATTGCTGCCGAGCTTGGCGACTTCCTCGACGCCATAGTGTTGGCGGACGTAATCGGCAGTGAGGCCGGAGTTGTAGCGGGGAAGGCCGCGAACGTCCTCGCTCAGGCGCTCCAGAAATGCGTCGATACCGGGGATGGCTGGATTCTTCATCACCGCGAGTTACCCTAAGAAGCGCAAAGGGTGCGGCGCGCACCGCCAAGTCAATCAGACGCTTGACTCGCGCCGCACTCCGTTTTGCGCGAGTTACCCTATGAGAGTAGGTCGACGGGGAGCGTACTCGCTATTTCCTGTTCGGCCAAAGCCGTATATACTAGTATAGACACGAGGGCGCAATTGTCAATCAAGGAACTCGACCCCGTTCAGAACGGCGCGGCTCTGTACGAGCGTATCAAGAGTGCCGTCCGTCAGAAGGTTCACTCCGGGGAATGGAAGCCGGGAGACAGGATTCCTTCGGAAAACGATCTAGTCAAGATCATGGGGGCGTCCCGCATGACGGTGAACCGCGCCCTGCGGGAGCTATCCGAGCAAGGTGAATTGATCAGGCGCGGCGGCGTGGGAACCTTTGTCGCCGAGCGCCGTCCGCACTCGACTCTATTGATGATCGCGCGAATCGGCGACGAAATCCGCGCGCGCGGCCATAAATACGATTGGTCTGTGATCCGGAAGCGCCAGGAGCGCGCCACTGCGGAAATCGCCGAGGCGTTGGATCTGCCTGAGGAAGCAAACGTCTTCCATGTAGTCTGCTTGCATCGCGAAAACGGCGTTCCGGTGCAACTGGAAGACCGGTACGTGAATCCGCAGCGAGTGCCTCGATTTCTGGATCAATCCTTCGAAAGCCAACCGCCCTCCGAATATTTGTTAAGCGTCGTCCCTGCCGACGAGATCGAACACACCGTAGACGCGGTGATGGCCGGCGCGGCTGCGCGGCTCCTAAAGTTGGGAAAAAATGAACCCTGTCTGTTGTTAACGCGGCGAACCTGGGCGGGAAACACCACCGTCACGTTCGCCCGCCTGTATTACCCCGCATCGCGGTACCGGCTGGGTTGCCGGTTCAGACCCTCCGCGGCTCAAAACCGCGGCTACTAGAGGATCATGTGCTTGTAACCCCTAAAACTCGTGAAGTTCCAGATTTGATCGACGACATCGCGCGTAAGTTGCTGGATGAGCTGCAGAAGGACGCGCGCATTACCTATGCCGAGTTGGGCCGCCGCGTAGGTTTGTCGCCTTCGGCGACGGCCGAACGGTTGCGACACCTGGAAGAAGCCGGCGTGATCCGCGGTTATCGCGCGGATATCGACCCGGCTTACTTCGGGTTGAGCATCGTAGCCATCATTCGCATGTCCTGCGACGGCGAACAGTACAATCGTTTCGTGGCGTTTCTGAACACTTGTGAAGAGGTGCGCGAGTGCCACCACGTCACCGGGAGCGACGCCCTGATGATCAAGGTTCTGGTGGCTTCCATCGAGGGGTTGGAGCAACTCGTGATGAAATTTCTGCGCTACGGAGTGCCCACCACCAGCGTGGTCCTGTCGACCCCGCTGACCCGCAACCAATACCGTTTGATGCCGGTGCATCAGAGCGGAAAAGCCTAAATCGGGGAAATGGATTGATTCCACGGCGGAAAGGCCACTTGGTGCGCGAACCCATTGCCTGACGGCTTAGGTATCGCTGCTTCACTCTTGCAGCAAGCGAGGCTTTGGAGTTAACTTATAAGGGACCTTGGAATTACCTGCGAAAAATGGGGTTGGATATGCCTCGGTCCCGCAGGGTGGAGTCGTTTCCCAGTCGAACCCTCCCTGGTCTAGGTTTTTAGGCGAACCTCGTCGCCGCTTTTAAATTCTCCAGCCAACGAAGTGCCAGGGTCAGTTTGGAAGGTCATGAAACGGCTATTGTCTCAGGCGGGAATTTCGGCAGCGCTGGCAATTGCGGCGCACGGTCAGGCGACCCAGGCACCCTTAACTCAACAGGCTCAGAGCCAGCTCCTAAAGCAATATTGCGAAACGTGCCACGACGACAGCTCGATGACTGGTGGCATGACGCTGACCAAGCTGAATCTGGCGCATCCTGAGCAGAGCGCGGACCTGGCCGAAAAGGTCGTTCGCAAGCTGCGTGCCGGCATGATGCCTCCCTCCGGGATGCCTCGGCCCGATGCGGCGACCATGAAGAATCTGGCCGCTTCTATCGAAAATCAGATTGACTTGGCTTCCGTGGCGCATCCGAATCCTGGTAGTCCCGCGCTCCATCGCCTGAATCGCACGGAATACGCCAACTCGGTTCGTGAGCTTCTGAATCTCGACATCAATGTTGAGGCGCTGCTGCCGCCAGACGATATGAGCCACGGCTTCGACAATATGACGGATGCCCTGGGGATCTCGCCGGCGTTGATGGAAGGCTATCTGCGGACGTCAAGCAAGATTAGTTTTCAGGCAGTTGGCGATCCCAAGGCGAGTCCGACGACAGCGACATTCCACATTCCTCGCGTGGTTTCGCAGACCAGCCACATTGATGGAACGCCCCTGGGAACGCGTGGCGGAGTCTCCGTCATTTTCAACTTCCCGGCGGATGGCGAGTACACTTTTAAATCTTCGTTTTACCACTCGCTGGATGGTCCGCTCTTCGGAAAGAGTCAAGGGAAGAACACGCACCTGGAAGTCTCGGTGAATGGCGAACGGGTAGCTCTGCTGGAAATTAATCCCAACATGAAGCTGACGGATTACCCGACCACGCCCCCGATCAAGATCAAAGCCGGTCCGCAGCGTGTTTCCGCGGCATTCATCGAACAGGCCGAGGGTCCGATTGAGGACACGATCGTGCAACCGGAATTAAGCCTCGTGGATCTGAACAACGCGGACACTCCCGGCATGACTTCGCTGGTGCACCTGCGCGAGTTCAGCATCATCGGGCCCACCAACGTTACCGGCGTTTCCGACACTCCGTCGCGACGCAAGATTTTTGTTTGCCGCCCTGCCGCGAATTCCGACGAGGTTCCTTGCGCCAAGAAGATTATATCCGCGCTGGCGCGCCAGGCGTTCCGCCGCCCGATTACGGAGGGTGATCTGGAAGGCCTGTTGAGTTTCTATCAACAGGGGCGCAATTCGGGAGACTTCGATTCGGGGATCCGGACGGCTCTGCAAGCGATTCTGGCCGATCCGGAATTCGTATTTCGTTTTGAGCGCACTCCAGCTAATGTCGCCGCGGGCGCCAACTACCGCATCAGCGATATCGAGTTGGCTTCGCGGCTCTCCTTCTTTCTGTGGAGCAGCCCTCCCGACGAGGAATTGATCACCGTCGCGAGCCAGGGCAAGCTCAAGGATCCGGCCATGCTCGAAAAGCAGGTGCGGAGAATGCTGGCCGATCCGCGCGCCAGCGCGCTATCCACAAACTTCGCCAGCGAGTGGTTGCATTTGCAGAATCTGAAGGACTCCCAGCCGGACGCGTTCCTATACCCGACCTTCAACCGGAACCTGATCGATTCCATGCGCCGCGAGACCGAGCTTTTCTTCGGCAGCATCGTCAAAGAGGATCGTAGTGTCATCGATCTATTGACGGCGAATTACACCTACGTGGATGAGGCACTGGCCAAACATTACGGAATCCCCAACATTATGGGCACTCGGTTTCGCCGCGTGGAGATCACCGACCCGAACCGCCGCGGACTCTTAGGCCAGGCTAGCATTCTGACGCTGACCTCTAACCCGAACCGCACGAATATCGTGGCTCGCGGGAAGTACGTGATGGAAGTACTGCTGGGAACACCGCCGCCTCCTCCTCCTCCAAACGTCCCGCCGCTGAAAGAAGCGGCCGACAACACCAAGGTCCTGTCGGTGCGGGAACGGTTGCAGGAACATCGCAGCATGGAGCCGTGCGCCTCCTGCCACAAGCTGATGGACCCGATCGGCTTCTCGCTTGAAAATTTCGATGTGATCGGTTCTTGGAGAATCAAAGACAGCGGCTTCCCGGTAGACACTGCCGGTCAGATGTTCGACGGCACGAAGCTGGACGGACCGGCGAGCCTGCGGCAGGCGCTGCTCAATCACTCCGATGCATTCCTGGGAACCTTCACTGAGAACCTTCTGTCGTATGGATTGGGCCGGGTGCTGGCCACCTACGATATGCCGGCGGTGCGGGGAATCGAGCACGAGGCCGCTCGCAGCGACAACAAGTTTTCCGCGTTTGTAGTGGGCGTCGTGAAGAGCGCGCCCTTTCAGATGAGAAGGGCCGATGAGCCCGCCGGCCAAGTCGGGGCAGCTCATCATTAAAGTATCGAGAGACAAGGAGCGAATCGAAGCATAATGTTCATCACGAAAAAGCATCTTTCCCGGCGAACCGTTTTGCGGGGCATGGGCGTTAGCATTGCGCTCCCACTGCTCGATTCAATGGTGCCGGCGCAAACGCCGCTTGCCAAGACGGCGGCCGCTCCCAAGACGCGGCTCTCGTGCATAGAGATCGTGCACGGCGCGGCTGGCAGCACGCTGGACGGAACCAACAAGCATTACTGGTCTCCCGAGAAAACCGGATCCGATTTCGAATTTACGCAGACGCTGAAGCCATTGGAGCCGCTTCGCGAGTACATTACGATCATCAGCAATACGGATCTGATGCCGGCGGGCGCGATCGCGCCGGCTGAGGAAGGGGCGGACCACTTCCGTTCCAGCTCGGCTTATCTAACCGCGACCCATCCCAAGATGACCGAGGGCGCCGACATCCTGTGCGGTATCTCGATCGACCAGGTCTACGCCCAGAAATTCGGCCAGGACACGCCTCTGCCCTCGATTCAGCTCGCCATCGAAAGCGTGGACGGCTCCGGCGCATGCGACTACGGCTACGCGTGCGTTTATGCAGACACGATTAGCTGGGCATCGCCCACGACTCCGCTGCCGATGACGGTCGATCCCCGGCAGGCGTTCGAGAGCTTGTTCGGCGACGGCGCGACCCCTGAAGAGCGCAGCGCGCGCATGAAGGTGAACGGAAGCATTCTGGATCATATGAGCCAGCGCATCGCCCAGCTTCAGAAGGGCCTCGGCGCGACCGATCGCAACCGGCTGCACGACTATCTCGACGATGTCCGCGAAATCGAGCGGCGCATTCAGAAGATCGAAAAATATAATTCCACCAACACAGCCAGAGCGTTGCCCGTGGCGCCGATCGGCGTGCCGGAATCATTCGATGAGCACGTGAAGCTGATGTTCGATATGCAAGCGCTGGCCTTCATGACCGATACCACTCGCGTTTCGACGTTCAAGATGAGCCGCGACGTGTGCCAGCGCGTGTATCCGGACAGCGGAGTCAAATCCGCGTTCCACTCCTGTTCGCATCACGGTGAAAGCCCCGCCAAGATTCTGGAATTCGCGAAGCTCAATTTGTATCACGTCAGCCTGGTGCCGTATTTCCTCGAAAAGCTCAAGAGTACGCCGGATGGGGACGGCAATTTGTTGGATCACTCGCTGGTGATGTACGGAAGCCCCCTGGGCGATTCCAACGCGCACAACCATCTGCGTGTGCCGATTTTCCTGGCAGGCCATGCGAATGGACAGCTCAAGGGGAATCTGCATGTCCGCTGCGACGACGCCACCCCCATGGCGAACATCCTGCTGACCATGATGCACAAAGTTGGGGTGGACATAGATAAATTTGGGGATAGCACCGGCGAAGTCGCGATTTAAGCCGCTTACGGGAGGATTGTTCATGTTCAAGAAAGCTTTGATTGCCGGAGCCGGCGTGATCGGGCTGACGGTTTTGCTTTTCGCAGTGAGTACGGACACGCGCCTGGCGGACGCGGCGCAGAACGGTGACATCAACCAGGTTCGCGCGCTGCTGAAGCAGAATGTGAACGTGAATGCCGCGCAAGGCGATGGCAGCACAGCGTTGCATTGGGCGGTGTTCCAGGACGATCTCGAAATGGCCAAGCTGCTGCTGGCCGCAGGCGCGGATGTGAAGGCGGTGACGCGGCTGGACTCCCTGACACCCTTGCACGCCGCGTGCAAGAACGGAAGCTTCGCCATGATCGACACGCTGCTGAAGGCCGGCGCGGATCCCAATAAGGCTGACGGAGACGGCACCACTCCGCTGATGTTTGCCTCCGCCGCAGGGAATGTGGAGGCGGTAAACCTTCTTCTGGGTCAGAAAGTGGACGTCAACGCTCGCGACACGCTGCATGGGCAGACAGCTTTGATGTTCGCGGCGGCTCTCGATCGCGGTCCGGCCATTCGCGCATTGATGGACCACGGCGCGGACGCGAAGATTACCAGCAAGGTCGCGACTCAGGAGCGCGTCCGGTTGGACCAGGACGGCAATCCGGTCACGGATGACAAGCAGGGCGGCGCGGCCGATAAGCAAGGCGACAAGCAAGGAGACAAACAGGGAAAAGCCGGGCCGGCGGAAGCCGCCAAGTGCGCTCCCGCAGCGGAGACAGAGAAAAAGCCGGCTGATGCCAAAATGGCCGAGCCCGCGAAGGCAGATACTACTGCCAAGGCCGATACTGCCAAGGCAGACACGGCTAAAGCTGATACGGCCAAGGCGGATGCGCCGGCTCAGGCACAGGGCAGGGGACGGAACGGACGCGGTGGTGGTGGCGGAGCGGCCAAAGGCGGCGCGGACACCGCCAAGGCTGCCGATACAAAAGGCGGAGACGCTAAGAGTGCCGATGCCAAGGGTGGCTCAGCGGCTCCGGCCGAAGAGAGCGCGTCGCTGAAAGCGGTCGCGGACCTGCGCACTTTTGCCCAAACCCTACTGACTCGAGTCGACGACCTCGAGAAACAAATCAAGGCGGATGAAGCCAATCAGGCCAAAGGCGGCGCTACTCAACAGAGGGAAAAAGGAGCTTCGACACTGGGCGGCATGACCGCGCTCCTGTTTGCAGCGCGCGAAGGCCATATCGATGCGGCGCACGCTCTGCTCGACAAGGGTGCGGACATCAATCAGGTGAATGCCGGTGACAAGACCAGTCCTTTGGTAATGGCGATCATGAACGGACATTTCGATCTGGGCAAGGATCTGCTCGATCGCGGCGCGGATCCGAACCTTGCGGACGATCTCGGGCTGACCGCGCTGTACGCCACGGTGGATGTGGCATGGGCGCCGAAGTCGTGGTTCCCGCAGCCCATCACTGCCCAGGAGAAAGTGACGTATCTTGACTTGATGAAGGATCTGCTGGATCGCGGGGCAAATCCGAACGCCAGGCTGGGGCGGAAACTTTGGTTCCGCAGCATGGGCGACAGGACATGGGTGGATCCCTCCGGAGCCACCGCTTTGTGGCGCGCGGCTGTTGCTCTCGATGTGCCGGCCATGCGCCTGCTTGTCGGGCACGGCGCCGATCCCGATCTACCCACCAAGGGCGGCGACACGCTGCTCATGGTGACCTCGGGACTGGGCTGGGGAGCCAACTTCAGCACCAATGTTCCGGACGGCTGGATGGACGCTGTCAAATACACGCTGGAGGTTGGCGGCGACGTGAATGCCAAGGACTCGCGCGGCTACACGGCGTTGCATGGGGCGTCTTACATCGGCAACAACGAATTGATTAATTTCCTGGTGAGCAAAGGCGCCGACGTGAAGGCTGTGGCGACGGATAAGAACACTGTGGCCGATATGGCCAATGGGCCCAACCGGTACGGCATTCCTCACCCTGAGACCGTCGCGCTGCTGGAAAAACTCGGCTCGGAGAATTCCCACAACTGCCGCTCTGACCAATGTCTGGTGGCGGCTCGCGACGACTCGAAGGACGGCGGCGGCAAGGGCGGCGGACGTGGAGGCAGAGGCGGCGGCAGGGGCGGTGGCGGCGGTGGTGGCAGAGCCGCGACTTCGGATACCAAGGCTGGCGACGACAAAGGTGCGCCCGCAACGAAAGATGGCGTGGCTAAACTGGAAACATGCCCGCCCGAAGTCGTTGCAAAAGTGGAGCCTCACTAGGCGGTCAACACGATTCGCAGGCAGTCATAATGTTCGGCCAATGGGGCGGGCGCGGGGCGATTCTTTTTTGCTCTGCGCTCGCCCTGTCTTTTGGCCAGGATTATCCGGATAAGCTTCCCAGCGACCATCCTGCGATTCAGTACTCCAAGGGACCTTTCAACGATCCGGTTGCGCTGCTGCAGCGCAAGATCGAAAGCGGAACGGTCCAATTGGAGTATCGCGCCGACGGGCTCGGATATCTCCCCAGCGTACTCGAACATCTGGGAGTGAACGTGGATTCGCAGGCGTTGGTCTTTTCCAAGACCAGTTTCCAGGCTCCGAAGATTTCCCCCCGTAATCCCCGCGCAATTTATTTCGCCGACGACGTAGCAGTCGGATGGGTCCGCGGCGGCGACGGGATGGAATTGGCCGCGTTGGATCCTAAGCTGGGAGTCATATTCTATACGCTGGGAGCGCCGAAGGACGGCCGGCCGGTTATTGAACGGCGCGACGTCTGTTTGCAGTGCCACAACGGGCCATCGACTCTGGGTGTTCCTGGCATGTTCATCGGATCGGTTTATCCCGATTCCTCGGGAATGCCGAGCCGGCAAGGCGCGATCGTCACGGACCATCGCACCGCCTTCGAGGATCGATGGGGCGGCTGGTACGTCAACGCCACCAGTGGCGAGCAGCGCGATCGTGCGAATTCGGTGGCACCCAATCCTGCTGAACCTGAAACTCTGGCAAACGAAGGGAAGCAGAACCTGACGAATCTGAGTCGCCAGTTCAGCGCGGCGGGTTACCTGGCGCCGGTCAGCGACATCGTTGCGCTGATGACCTTCGAACACCAGACGCAGGCGATGAATTTCGTCACCCGCGTGGGCTGGGAGTCGCGGATGGCTGCTAAGGACGACCAGATTCAAGGCGACGTCAATGCGCTGGCGGCCTACATGCTGTTTACTGACGAGGCTCCGCTGAAACAGCCTGTCGAGGGTGTATCGAGTTTTCGGAAGACTTTTCCGCAGCGCGGACCGCGCGATCGGCAAGGCCGCTCCCTCCGCGATTTCGACCTGCAAACGCGGTTGTTCAAATATCCATTGAGCTACGTGATTTACAGTCCAGCCTTCGACGCCCTACCCGATCCGATTCGTGAGCGTGTGTATCGGAAGTTGTACGATGCGCTGACGGGGCAGGACCGAAATCTGAAGCTGGATCGTATCTCGGTGGCTGATCGCCGCGCGATTATTGATATCGTGGCGGATACGAAGAAGGGTCTTCCGGCGTTTTGGGCCGTGAATGAACGTGAATAAACGTGAATGTCAGGTCAATTCCGGGTGCCGCAGGTGCCACTCGGTCGAGGTCTGATAGGCGTGGGCCAGCGCTAACATTGCCGCTTCACCGTAGACTTTCCCGGTGAAGACCATGCTGGTGGGCCTGCCAGTGGCGTTGACGCCGTTGCGAACCACGATGCTGGGATGACCGGTGAGATTCGTCAGGGTTGTATTGAGGCCGATGACGTTCCCCCCACCGCCTCCCCCTCCTCCACCTTTTGCGGCGCCGCCGCCCTTTGCCCCGCGGGCGCCCGCGCCGCGTCCGCCGCCTCCGCCACCGCCGGTGTTGATGGGCGTGAGATACACGTCGATATCTTCCATGGTCTTGGCCATGGCTTCCATCAATAAAGTGCGGATCCGCGTGGCTTGGAGGTATTCGACTGCCGGGATAAACCGGTTAGTGCGATAGAGACTCGCGTCGGAGCCGCGACCTTGCCGGGCGAGAAGACGATCGCGTTTGCTCCGGGTCAGGTCGTCGAAAGCCGCCGCGAACTCAGCATAAAGGATTGCTTCCAGATCGCGAATCGGGAAGTCCGGAAATTCGATTGGCTTCAAAGTGACGCCCAGGCTGCGAATCTTATCGAGCGCCGCTGTATCGTTATCTTTTTCTTCCTGCACGCCGCGGGGTTGGTCGAACGCTGCCTTTATATACCCGACGCGCAGCTTGCGGATATCAGCCGCCGCATCCCAATTGAAAGGCACGTCGGTGACAGTGAGGTCCTTGTCGTCCGGGCCTTGAAGCGCATGCAGCACCAGAGCGCAATCCTCAACGCTGCGGCACAGAGGCCCCGCCTTATCCAAGCTCCATGCCAGCGTCATAACTCCAAACCGGCTTACGCGACCATAGCTGGGGCGCATTCCGTAGACTCCGCAGCGCGTCGAGGGCCCCACGATGGACCCCCCGGTCTCGGTGCCAATGGCGAATCCCACGCAGCCGGCTCCTGTGGCCGACGCCGGTCCCGCCGACGAACCGCTGGAACCCTCCTGCGGATTCCACGGATTCTTGGTCTGGCCGCCGAACCAGGTATCTCCGCCGGCCAACTCGCCCGAAACCAGCTTGGCGACCAATACGGCGCCGGCATCTTCCAGGCGCTTGACGATGGTCGCGTCGTAATCGAAGCTTTGATCTTTGTAGGGTGCCGCGCCCCAAGTCGTCTTATATCCCCGTTTGGAAATGAGATCCTTGGCGCCCCACGGAATTCCGTGCAGAGGTCCGCGATAGTGCCCGGCCGCAATCTCCGCGTCGGCGCGCTTAGCCTGCTCCATTGCCAGATCTGGCGTGAAGGTGATGACGAATTTCAACTTGTCGTCGTAGCGCCTGAGGCGATCCAGGTACATGCTGGTCAACTCGACCGAGCGAAGCTGACGGCTTTGAATTAGCTGCGACAGTCGAGTGACCGGCCAGAACGCGATGTCTTCCAGGTTCGCGGGCCGCTGGAGATACGGCCGCTTGCTCATCCTCAAGGGCCGCTTCACCATGTCGAACTTCATGCCCGTAACCACCGGACTGAAACGCAGACTGGTGGGAACGCTGTTGGGCAGAGGAATTTCCCGCATCCTTTGATAGCGCGCCAGATGCTGATTTACCCCGGCGATCAACTCGTCGCGCTCTTCGTCGGTGAACTCAAGGCCCGCAATTCGCTCCGCGGCTTTCAGCATGTCGAGCGTGATCTCGGGAGTAGCGGCTTGCTTACCATCCTGAGCTTGGGCTTGAGCTTGAGCGTGCGCTTGGGTCCACAGCGCGCCGGGAAGGAGAGTGGAAGTCAACCCGACGCTGGAAAAATAAGCCAGGAAGCGGCGACGGCTGTCGGCTGCGGTCATGAGAGTTCGGGGACCTGGGTTACTTCGGCGACCTCCGCCTTAGCCCGAGCCCGCTCCTTCGCGGCTGAGACCAGCATCATTACCGCGGTGTAGATCACAACCACGATCACCAGCCATGTGACCTTGTCCACCGCCAGCGACCGCACCAAAAACGCGGCCAGCAGGATACCAGGGATTCCACCAGCGGTGATTCCAACGGCCGCCTTGAGATTGTAAGTGCCGCGCCGGATAAACGGAATGCTGGCGACGGGACCGAGGAACGCCACCGACCCCATCATGATCGGGAAAACGGCCTTCGGACTCATGCCCAGGAGGTACGTGACCATCATGCACGGCGCGAAGAGACCGATTCCCACCGTCATCAGAGCCCCGAGAATCGTATTGGCAACCACAGCGAGAATCAGCTTTCCTCCCGCCAAACCGAGCATATCGCCTCCACCGGGAAGCAGATGGAACTGGGACATCAGTTTCAGGCCAGCGGTAACCAGTAGGGCGCTTCCCATTCCGATCTGGATTTTGCGGCGAGGCCAGCGAGACACGGCCCCCGCGCCCAGCCACGCTCCGGCAACGGAACCGGCGACCATCAGCGTGAGCGTGACCACGTCAACATCGACCACGGCGATGTAGATGAAGGCCTCCAGAATTCCGGGGATGGATGCTCCCGCGTTTAGAGTCCCGGGCAACTGCTCATCGCGCACGACTCCGAAAAAGCGGAACAGGACCGTGGTGGTGGCGAAGGAGCCGATACCCAGGGCATCGAAAAAATTCGTGACCAATCCAATTGCATATTCGATCAGGGAGGGGGGCTTGAATGATCCAGGGCGGCGGCGTACTTCGGTCACCCACACCGCCAGATAAAATACCGTGAGAATTCCGAGGGCAATAAATAGCGCTGTTTTCATGCTATTCCGCTACTCGGGCTTCATTTCTCGGCTGCAGATCTGCAGGTCGAATCCGTCGGGGTCCTTGACGTGGAAACTGGTCTGTTCGTCAGGGCGGGGATTCAAGCCGCGCCTCGTTAACTCTTCTTGCACCTGGGTGCGATCCCAAGGGTCGATGGTGTACGCAACGTGGTCGACGCGGGGCAGGGGACTGCCTTCGCGGGCACGGCCGTTCCGGGCAATAAGGTGCGTGTTTCCGTCGAATACCAGATAACACTGCCGTCCGTCATCTTTACGAACTTCCATGCCGAGCAACTCCGCGTAGAAGTCGCGAGTCTTCTTATAGTCCGCAACCTGATACGAGATGTGATTGACGGTAACAGCTTTAAATCCTTTGGGATCGGCTGCGGCGCTTGTCGCGGACGCGGCTGTAGCCGCCAGCGCGAGGCTCCGCACCAATTGGCGCCGGTTCATTTTCCCCTGCTCAAAATCTGTAAGCAGTTTTGAAATCAGAGCTTCCATGAAATTCTCTCCTAATAATTCTAAAATTCATATCGCAACGCAAACTGAAACACGCGCGGGGTTCCGTAAGTGCTGGAATATTGGCCAAACTTCGACTGAGTGGCGATATTGAGGCTTGCGCCGTTGAAGCGCACGGTGTTGGTGACATTGAAGCTCTCCGCGCGGAACTGCAAGGTGTGTTGTTGGTCTTTGATTCTATAGAGATTAAAACGCTTGCCCACCCCCAGGTCGATTTCGAACGGACCCTGACCGATGATGCCGTTGCGTTGTCCTGTTTGACCGGCGGGGGTCTGGCTATAAGCCAGGAAGGCGGCTTGCGGATTGGACCAGATGTTCGGTCCGCCCTTCTGTCCGGGAGTCGCGGAGGGCGCATTCGAAGTAGTATCGAATGCGGGAACAATGCCGGTTTGCGTGGCATAACCGGATTGATTCCATTCCGTGGGGTAAACGCCTCCATTGCTGACGCTGAGCGGGAAACCGCTGTCCGCGGTCAAGACCGAATTAATTTCCCAGCCGCCGAAAAGTCCATTCAGGAGGTGATTGGACGTATTCATCAACGCCTTGCCTTTGCCGAACGGTAGCTGCGCCACGGCCAGCATGCTGAATACGTTGGTTGAATTGTAGTCGCATCGCGCTCTCGCCTGGTTCTGATCGAAGGGGTTTTCGATGAAGCCGCCGCCGCTTGACTCGGCGCCCGAGGTGAGATCCATGCACTTGGACCAAGTGTAGTTGAAGTCGAACTGCACTCCATGCTTCATGGCCTTGCGCAGGTTGATCTGAAGCCCATTATAATCGCCCTTCCCGATGGATCTTTGCATTGTCAGCGCGGCGAACTGGCTATTGAACATCGTGTTGCCGCCCAATTTACTGCACGGAAGCTGAGTGCTGGTGAACGTGCCGTTGATATTGCACCCGGAATAAGGAGCTCCGGCGGCGGTCGCGGCCGAGATGGGATTGTCCACGGCGAGCAGCGCGGTGGTCCAATCTCCGGGATGCTTCAAGTACGCGTATTCGTAGACACTCTGCGTTGCGGTCAGGCCGTTGGCGGAGGCGTTAGGCCAGAGATCCTGCCAGAACGCGATGTTGGGCACGGAGGAAGCCGGAGCGTTTGCGTACACATAGGGGGCCAAGGCGGCCACCGCCTGGTAATAGGTCATGCCCGAGGATGAGTCGACAAGATTGGTTGGGGTCGCGACATCGACACCGGCCAAGGACCGGTGGGATTCGCGATTGATGTAGGACACCTGAAGCATGAATCCGCCATCGAACTGCCGCTGGACACTTATATTGGTGTTTTCCGTATAGGGCGCGCGAAGTTGATCGTCCAGGCCAGTGGCTTGCGCCAACAGGCCAGGCGCTGGAGTCTGCGGAAAACCCCCGGCAGGCGCGGGCGGGAAGGCGCTCAAGGGCGGAAGATTGTAGAATCCGGTAAAGCGGGCCGAGCCGCCAATCGACTCGCCGGGACCGCTTTGGACGGTGGTGGCGAAGCCGACTGCGTTGCTGAAGCTTCGCTCCAGGCCTTCGCCGAAGGCATCATAATAAATGCCCCATCCGGCGCGGATGGAGGTGCGGTCCTGACTGCCGAACAGAAATTTCGCTAAGCCGGAATTGCCATGCGGCGAATAAGCGAGAGCGAAACGCGGCGCCCAGTCTGTCTGGAATGGATAGAGGCCTCGCCCGGTGGTTTTCGCAAGCTGGTAGGAAACCAACCCCGCGTTGGATTGAGACTGGCCCGCTTCGGCAAGCCCCACGCGGTTCGCGAACCAAATGTCGGAAGGCTGCACGGAGTCGACGTTGTAGCCGTTGACTTCGGTAATGTTGGGGGCCAATCCCAAACGCAGACCGGCGGAAAACGTGAGACCAGGCTTAATTTTCCAGGAGTCCTGGACATAGGATTCGTAGTGCTGTTCTTTGAAAGTGCGGTCGATGATTGCGCCCAGCGGCAGCGTCTGGCCTTGCAGATTGTAGTTGAGCTTCAACTGATTCTTGGTCAGGTCGCCGACCAGGCTGGCGATGTTTTGAATGGTGGTGTTGCTAGTTTTCGCATCGCTCGGCAGGAGCGAGTCTCCATCGCCCGCCAGATACAAGCCGTCGCCCTGCGCCACGCTGAAGGAGTTGGCGTCGGTGTCGTAATTGTTGTGGATGATCAGGAACTCGGTGCCGAAGCTCACGCTATGGGCGCCGTGAGTCCATACCAGATCATCGTGGATGTCATGCACGGGAATGACGTTGGACGTCCCCGTGCTGGTCCCGTAGAGCGTGGTGACGGAGCCATATGTCGGATCGGCGTAGGAGGAATTCAGCACGCCGGTGGTCTGGGTGCCCGCGCGGGTGAGGCCGTAGCGGGCAGTATTGACCAGAGTCGGAGAGATGATCGTGGTCACGCCGGTAGCGATGCCTTTGCTGTTGTTCAGATAGACGCCGTTGGACGGGTCGCCTGGGAATTGCGGCGCGTTATTGGCGTAATTCTCATTCAGCAGGCTTCCCCGGATGAAAAAGGTGTTTTTCGAATTGATCTGGTAATCGAACTTCGCCACATACGTATTGAGACGCAACGGCTCAGGCGCGTTGAAGATGTATCCGGCGGTATTGAGACCGTCGCCGACGCCCAGGAAATCGTTGGGCAAAGGATATTTCTGGAAGTATTGAAGCACGGCTTGGTCGACTCCGATTCCGGCCGGGTCGACCGCTTGAATCTGCGCGGGGGTCATGGTTCCCGTGCCTCCCGTCTTGGTGCCGTATAGAACCTCGCCTTGTCGAAAAGTAGCCGTCGGAACGGTGCGGGTGACGCTGGTAGCACTTGCGTCGCGGCGGCCTTCGTAATTGCCGAAGTAGAACAGTTTATTTTTCTTGATTGGCCCGCCCACTGCCGCTCCGAATTCGTTGCGATCCAGTTTGGCGACTGGAACTCCGGAGGAATTGTTGAAGAAGCTGTTGGCGCTGGTGAGGCTGTTGCGCAAAAACTCGTAGAGTGACCCATGCACGGTATTCGAGCCGCTTCGCGTGACCATGGTCACCTGGGCTCCGGAGGCGTGCCCACTCTCGGCCCCGGCGTTGGTGGTCGTGGTGCGAAACTCCTGGACCGAGTCGAGGGTAACGCCCAGAACGCTGGTAAAAGCCGAACGGTTCTGCTGATCGTTCACATCCACGCCGTCGAGCGTGACGTTGCCCTGATCGGGCTTGCCGCCATCGACCGCGCCGCTGCGCGCATCGCTCGAACCGCCCGGGTAGCCCGGCGCACCCAGAAAGATCACTCCGGACTGGATCGCCAGCAAGCCGACCACGTTGCGGGCTTCAAATGGAAGCTGTGTAATGGCTTCGGCCCCGACGGCGTTGCCGATGGTGGCGTCTTCGGTGTTCACCTGCGAGGTTGCCGCTTCCACCGACACCGTGGTCTGAACCGCGCCGATTTTTTGAAAGACCACATCGAGAGTAATGGGGCTGTTCACCAGCAGTTGAATATCGTTACGCACCACCTCCGCGAAGCCAGTGGCTTGCACGGTCAGCCGGTACGTTCCGGGCATGATCTGCACGAAAGAATAACGGCCCTGGGCATCGGACACAGCGGTTCGCTGCGCTCCGGTTCCGGTTTCCACCAACAGAAGCTTGGCGCCGGGAACGACTGCGCCGGTTGGATCTGTAACTGTTCCTGCAAGCGACGATAAGCCTTGCGCGTATATCGCCGCAGCCAGACAAACAGCTAATAAAGTGGATTGAAAAATGCGAATTTTTGCCATGGGCAACACCTTTAAGTGAAGTTCCGCCGAGCGGTGACAACTCTTCCGAAAAGCCTTGTGCGGTCAAGCAATATCGCGACGTGGGAACGGAGGCCTACGCCCAGATCGCGGCGTGGCGATTGAGGAAATCTTGGTGGTACACCCTGGCGGGTGAACGGTATTGTTCTATTATGCCAAGCTTTCCAGGTTTCGGAAGCCCGAATCAACGGAAGAGGCGCTAGCTTCGGAAGGATTCCGCTGTGGGGCGTGCGATTCGCAGGATATTCAACTGCGTTCCCAAACTCCTGATTTCCTCGGCACAGGGATAGCCTGGCGGTTTCAGGTCGCGTGAGGTTGGATGAATGCGCTGCCATTGTTTCAACGGAAAGAGGCCATCAGAACGGTGCTTTCCATCTTCCAGGTACAGTTTTGATCCCTTATTCTGAAAAAACCACGCTATGACCGCGTCCTTGGAACTTGCTGGACAGCCGCTCAAACTGGAAGAGATTGCTCAGGTCGCTAAAGGGACGATAGAACCTTCGCTGTCCCGCGGCGCGCTGGAGGGCATCGAGGCTTCCCGTCACGTAGTCGAAAAGGTGCTTCGGGAGCAGAAGGTGGCCTACGGGATTAACACCGGCTTCGGCAAGCTTTCCGAAGTGAACATTCCGTTGCGCGACATCGACCGGCTGCAAGTGAATCTGGTGCGGAGCCACGCCTCGGGAGTGGGCAAGCCGCTGTCCGAGCCCGAGGCGCGCGCTCTGATGCTGCTGCGCGCGAACGTTCTGGCCGCAGGCCGGAGCGGATGCCGGCCGCTGCTGATCGAAACCCTTTTCAAGATGCTGATCGAGGGCGTTTCGCCGCGCATTCCGGAGAAAGGTTCGGTGGGAGCGAGCGGAGATTTAGCGCCACTGGCGCACCTCGCGCTGGCGATGATCGGCGAGGGCGAGTGCCTATATAAAGGCCAGTGGGTGAAAAGCTGCGAGGCGCTGCGCGCTACCGGGATTGCCCCGGTGCGCTTGGCGGCAAAGGAAGGTTTGGCGCTGCTCAATGGAACGCAGGCCATGGGAGCGGTGGGGGCTTTGGCGCTGCTGCGTGCCGAACGCGTGGCGAAACTGGCGGATTTGGCGGGGGCGATGTCGCTTGAAGCTTTGCGCGGAACGCCCGTGGCGTTCGATGCCCGCATCCATGCCGCGCGTCCGCATCCCGGGCAGCAAGCCTCCGCTACGCATCTTCGCGAACTGCTGCACGATAGCGAGATTCGCGATTCTCATCTCTACAACGATGTTCGAGTGCAGGATGCTTACTGCCTGCGCTGCATGCCGCAGGTTCATGGGGCCGTGCGAACGGCTCTGGCTCACGCTCGCGAGACGGTGGAGATCGAAAGCGGATCGGCAACCGATAATCCTCTGGTCTTCGCGGACACGGATGAAATCCTCAGTGGCGGAAATTTTCACGGCGCGCCGCTGGGAATGGTGTACGACTATGCGGCGATCGCTCTGACGGATTTGATGAGCATTACGGAGAGACGGATCGACCGGCTGGTGAATCCCGATCTCAACGACGGCTTGCCGCCGTTCCTGAGCGCCGAGCCTGGCGTATCCTCGGGTTATATGATTGCCCAAGTTTGCGCGGCATCGCTTTTGAACGAAGCCAAAGTGCTGGCCCACCCCGCGAGCGTCGATAGTGTTCCGACTTCGGGCGGGAAAGAAGATCACGTTTCCATGGGCATGACCTCGGCGCTGAAACTTCGCCAGATCGTGGAGAACGCGGAATACGTGTTGGCGATCGAACTGATGACGGCTGCTGAGGGACTGGACTTCCGCCGGCCTCTGCGATCCTCGCTGCGAATTGAGGCGGCTCGCGAAACGGTTCGCGCCGTTGTACCCCGATTGATGGAAGACCGTGTTTTGTCGGGAGATATCGAAGCGCTGGCTGCCACCGTCCGCGAAGGGAAGCTCGACGAGTTCATGCAATAGTGCAGGCGGGAAACGTGGCTTCACTAACGTCAAAACCGTTTGCGGTGATTGGGTGCGGTGAGCTGGTTACGCTCTCGGGTCCGGCCCGGCCGCGCACACGCGGAGAGATGAAGGATCTCTCGATCATCCGGAACGGGGCCATGATTGTCCGGAACGGAACGATTGAACGTGTGGGTCCTCAAGAGGAAATCGAGGCGCTGATCTCCTCCAATGAACGGCTTCGCGATCACGAAGTCGTGGACGCAGGCGGCAAAGTGGTGATGCCCGGTTTCGTCGACGCGCACACGCATCCGGTTTTCGCCGCCACACGGGTCGACGAATACGAACTGCGCGCCGGCGGAGCGACCTACGAACAGATTGCGGCCGCTGGCGGAGGAATCCGGTCGACAGTGCGCAAGACTCGCGCGGCGGCTGAAGAAGATCTGTTGGCCAGCGCCGGTAGCCGGCTGGAATGGTTTCATCGCAACGGGACCACCACGATTGAAGCGAAATCGGGCTATGGACTGTCGCTAGATTCCGAGCTGAAGATGTTGCGCGTGATCCGCCGGTTGAATGAGTCGGGTTGCTTGCGGCTGGTCCCGACTTTTTTGGGAGCGCATGAAATTCCCGACGAGTTTCGCGGACGCACTGCGGATTACGTAGATCTGGTGATTCATGAGATGCTGCCGGTGATCGCGGAAGCCAAGTTGGCGGAATATTGCGACGTCTTCTGCGAGCCCTCGGTGTTCGATGCTCAATCGGGATTTCGCATCCTGAGCGCCGCTCGTGATTTGAAGCTGGGCGCGCGAGTCCATGCCGATCAGCTTTCTCGCTCCGGGGCGGTTGAGATGGCTGCGCAGATCGGGGCGGCGACCGCCGATCATCTGGAACATACGGACGAGCGCGGAATTCAGTTGCTGGCGGCCGCGGGCGTTCAACCAGTGCTGCTGCCGGCTTCGGTCTATACGCTAGGTTCAAAGCGCTTCCCGCCGGCGCGAGCAATGATCGAGGCTGGTCTCGCCGTGGTGCTCGCCACCGATTTCAATCCGGGTTCGTCGCCGACGCCTTCCATGCCTCTGGTTCTTTCTCTGGCATCTACACAGATGCGAATGACGCCTGCTGAGGCGATTACTGCGTGCACGATCAATGCGGCGTACAGTCTGGGCCGAGGAGCTGTCCTGGGATCTCTAGAGCCCGGGAAACACGCCGATTTCGTGATTCACGACTGCACGGATTATCGCGAAATTCCTTACTTTGTTGGAGTGGAGCCGGCTAGCCAGACTTACATAGGGGGCAGAGTGGTGTATTCGCGGCACACCGTTTCGGCAACAGGAGGAACAGCGGCATGACGGCTGCGCCGGAACAGGGCTGGCTGCCCGATCTTTTGTATCGTGAGGGGCAGTTTGAGAGCGGCGTAGCTGTGTTCGCGAACGAAGGCCGCATCACGCGATTTTCGAAGTCGGAAGGGGATCTTCGGCAAGCGCGAAGACTTCCGAACACGGCTCTGCTGCCGGGTCTGATTAACGTGCATTCGCACTCCTTTCAACGCGCGATCCGCGGGCGGACCGAGCATCGTACTCACGCGAGTCGCGATACGTTCTGGACCTGGCGTGAAGCGATGTATCATGCCGCGAGCTGTCTTTCGCCCGACGACATTTATGATGTCGCCCGCATGGCGTTCCTGGAAATGCTGGCGAGTGGGATCACCACGGTGGGAGAGTTTCATTACCTGCACCATGCTCCAGATGGAACACCCTACGCCAATCGGAACCTGCTGGCCGAGAAAATTTTGTGCGCTGCAAGCGAGATCGGTTTGCGGATCGCGCTGCTTCGTACGGCTTATGTGCGCGCCGGCTATCAAAAGTCTCCCAATCCCGGGCAGGCGCGATTTATCACGCCCTCAGCGGACGACTTTATTTCCGACACGGAGGCGCTGAGGGCCAGCGTCGCCAGATCGTTTCCATCCGGCCAAGCGTGGGTTGGAGTTGCGCCGCACAGCATTCGCGCGGTTCCGCTGCCGTATTTACTTCAGGCCGTAGAGTACGCACATGAGAATGATTTGAAAGTCCACATGCATGTGGCCGAGCAGCCGGCCGAAATCGAAGCTTGCCAAGCCGAGTTCGGTTTGCGTGCGATCGAATTACTGCACCGTCATGCGATCCTCGATTCTCGTTTCACTGGGGTTCACACCATTCACGTTACCGAGCAGGAGATCGGGCATCTGGCGAAAGCACAGGCGCACATCTGCGCCTGCGGAACGACGGAGCGGAATTTGGGAGACGGAATCGGGCCAGCCGAAAGATGGGCCGCGTCGAACATCCCTGTCTGTTACGGAAGCGACAGCAATATCCAGATCGACCTGCTGGAGGATGCGCGCCAGCTGGAATATCATCTTCGATTGGAGCGATTGGAGCGGGCGGTGCTCGCTCCGGATGCAGAGCAAGAGAGCCTGGCAAAGCGTTTATTCGTGAGCGCGACGGAAGTGGGTGCGCATAGTCTCGGTTCAGAGGGAGGGGTGCTGGAAGAAGGCCGGCCGGCCGATTTTTTCACGTTGAATCTTGACGATCTCTCGATCGCTGGCGCGGACCAGAGCTCGCTGCTGAGTCATATTGTGTTTGCGGGAGAACGCACTGCGGTCCGCGATGTTTACGTCGCCGGAAGACCGGTGCTCGAAGACGGCCGCCATCCGCTGCAAGAAGAGATTGTGGGCCGGTTTCGCAAAGTGCAGAAGGAATTGTGGAGCCGCGTCCAATGAAACTCCCGGACATGAAGTCCCCGGAGGAGTTCCTACTCGACTTGGTGGCGATCCCTTCCGTATCGCGGATGAGCAACCAGCCGGTGATCGACTACGCCGCGCAATGGCTGGATCCGCGTTTCTGGATGATCCACCGGGATTCTTACATGGATGGACAGGGGACGCCAAAGACAAACCTGATTGCCGTGACGAAGAATGCGATCGATGCGCATGCGGAGCTTGCGTTCGTCTGCCATACCGATACTGTGCCATTCCAGGAAGATTGGCAGGAGGCAGTGCATCCGGCTCGCCGCGACGGCCGCATTTATGGGCGCGGCAGTTGCGATGTGAAGGGTTACATGGCATGCGTCATTTCCGCTTTAGGCGGGCTGGATGTGGAAGCGCTCGCGAAGCCCCTTGCCGTGATTCTGACGGCCGATGAAGAGATCGGCTGCGTAGGGGCCAAACGCATTGCGGCTCGGCGGCCGGTTTCGACACGCTATATGCTGATCGGTGAGCCAACCGGGCTTCAGCCGATTCGAGCTGGTAAAGGCTACGCGCTGGCCACGGTCACGGTGCACGGAAGGGAAGCGCACAGCGCGTTTCCATCGAAGGGGCACTCCGCTATTTTCGATGCCGGGCACATACTCTGCGCCATCGAGTCGATCGCGGCGGAGTTGCAGGGCGATGAAAACGGCGAGTTTGACCCTCCCTTCACGACGCTAAACGTCGGCCTGATCGAGGGTGGGACGGCCAAGAATATCGTGGCGGGCGAATGCCGGATTGTGATCGAGTGGCGCCCCGTACCGGGCCAGGATCCGAGCCGGACCTCCCGCCGGATCCGGCAGGAATTGGCCTCGCTCGCCGCCCGCATCCCTGGATTCGACGCAGAAATAGAGGTTCACAGAATGGACCCAGCTTTCGCGCCTTCCTCAAGACGGGATCTCTCCGAATTTCTTGCGAATGCTTCTTCCAGCACTCCGGGAACGATTTCGTTCGGATCGGAGGCGGCGCACTTGAGCGGGCTGGCTGAAGAGGTTGTCGTCTTCGGCCCGGGAGACATGGCGACAGCTCATAAGACCGGTGAGTTTGTCCCCATAGAAGAGCTGGAGCAGTGCGTCGCATACATCACCGGCGCCATTGAGCGCTTTTGCGCCGCCACGTAGGGCAACCCCGAAAAACGCGGCTGAGCCAGGGCCTCCGGCGTTGGCCGGGCTTCGAGCGTGGCTGGAACAAAACCAAACCATCAACTGCTGATACGGGGAGGCCATAGGTTCCCACCGCAGGCAGAAAGGGATCATCGGCGCTTCTTAACTGGAAAGTAGGGTATATACTGTTGCCGAGGCCTATTATTGATGGTGAAGAGGCTAAGCGACCGGGCCGCCAGCAGGACAGGTAAAGTGGCCGCGGGCTTTCAGGAGATAACGTGTTCCTCACAAAGAAGCACATTCCTCGCAGAGCGGTCCTGAAAGCCGCCGGCGTGACATTGGGACTGCCATTTCTGGATGCGATGGTGCCTGCCGGGACGGCTCTGGCGCAAACCGCCGCGGCACCCAAGCTGCGGACGGGCTTCTTTTATCTGCCTCATGGGGCGATCATGGGCAATACGGCGCACGGTCCGGCGATGGACAAATGGACGCCATCCGGCAGCGGCGCCGATTTCAAGCTCAACACCATTTTGGCGTCCCTGGAGCCGTATAAGAAGTACGTTTCGTCTTTCGGCAATCTGGAGAACGCGGCCACGGCTGGCTCGGTGCATGCGTTTACTCCGGCGACATGGCTCAGCGCTACCCGTCCAGACACCGGGAGCGCCCGCGCGCATATGGCCACGACTCTCGATCAGGTGATCGCGAAATTGATCGGGCAGGACACGCCACTTCCATCGATCGAGGTTTCCTCGGAAACCATCGTTCAGGCGGCGGCGGGAGGAGGCGGGTCGTATTCGACTTTGTCGTTCCGGGACGCAGAATCGCCTCTGCCGATGGAATCCAATCCGCGAAAGGTTTTCCTCCAGTTATTCGGAGAGGGCGACACGCCGCAGGAACGCGCATCGATCAGCCATCAGACCAACAGCCTTCTCGACCTGATCCTGGACGGAACAAAGAGCCTGCAAAGCGACCTTGGAAGCAGGGACAAGGCGGTTCTCGACGGCTATCTCGAAACCGTCCGCGAGATAGAGCGGCGCACACAGAAGGCGGGATCAAAGGATTTGTCCGCGGTAAAGATTCCCGATGCCCCGGTGGGGGAGATGGACTCCTTTCCGGACCAAGTGAAGCTGATGTTCGATCTGATTGCGCTGGCTTATCAGGCCGACCTGACGCGGGTGGCATCCTACATTATGGTGGCGGAAGGCACCAACCGGACGTACAATCACATCGGCATTCCAGACTCCTTCCACCCCGTATCTCACCATGCCAATGATCTGGAAAGGATCAATAAACTGGTCAAAATCCAGACTTGGCACCTGGAACAGTTCACGGATTTCGTTGCTAAGCTTGCCGGCACGCCGGATGGACAAGGAACGCTGCTTGACCACTCGATCTTCATGTACGGGTCGAACATGAGCAACAGCGACCGGCACGATAACTATCCCGAGCCGAATATTCTGGTGGGCGGCGGCGCCGGAAGGATGAGGCTCGGCGGCCAGCACATCGTGCTACCGGAGCGTACACCGATTGCGAATCTCCACTTGACTCTGCTTCAGAAGGTTGGGGTGGAGCGTGATAAGTTCGGCGACAGCACCGGCACAATCGCGGGCGTCTAATAGTCTGCGAAGCCGGAGGCGGCGCTCAGCGGCAGCATAGAAAATCTCCGCCAATATTCAGGGATTGATCCATTTGGGCGCGTGTGAAGGACGAGCGTACGCCTCACGGAATCGCGACCTTCCCGCGTCTGACGCACTCCCAAGCGAACAGGTGCATCCCGGACGACCAGGCTTGGTCCTGTGCGCCCATCGGGGCTCCGGTTTCGCCGTGGTGCCATTCGTTGAATTGTCCGCATCGGTTCAACTCGGCCAGGTGTTCTAGAGCGTTCGTGGCTGCCTCCGCGCGTCCGGCTTTTACCAGAGCCGCGACGTAGAATCCGCCAATAAAAGGCCACACGCCTCCGTTGTGGTAATGATGCGGAGCATTGAGCGATCCGTAATAGCCGCGCCAGTCTTGATCCCCTGGCTGGACCGCCGGAGTCAGGCTGCGAAGCGGCCAGCGATCCAAGGAGTGTCGCGAAACGAAATCCAGAATCATTTCCGCTTGTTGCTGAGTCGCAACCCCCGCCAAAATTGCGAGGATGTTCCCGAGCGAATCGAACCACTCACCCACGCTCCGAAATCCCAGGTAAGGCAAATAATACTGCTCATCAACGAAATAGCGCTTCTCCGGGAATTCCCGCGAACGTCCCATGGAGTCCCGCACAAGCGACCCTTCGGTGCTGAACGTGAGGGAAAGATGTCTCCGCATGGCGTTCTCTCCGGAAAACCCGTCGCCGCAGTACCAGAAGTGCTGGTTGATGCGTTCGGTGACTAAGGCGGCGCGCCGGCGGAGGCGATCGCTCTCATCTCCGTTGAACAACTCCGCGGCGTGCTGAAGCGCCATCACGTACAGGCAATTCAGATACAAGCCCTTGCCTCGCGTGCAGAATAGATCCTGCCAATCCGATGCCTCCTGCATGCTGAGCAAGCCGGTCTGATCCACATCCTGGCACTCGTACCATTGCAGAACTTCACGCACCACTTCATGATCGGGGGCCAGCAGAGCGCTGCCGATGATCCACCACAATCCTCCGTCGGCATAGGCGCGGAAGTTTGGACGCAACGTCGCGATATCGACGTTATTCGGAATGATTCCGCGCGGCCCGCGGCGATCCTTGAGCACCGCGAGGCTCGCCCGCAATGCGTCCTGAATCTGGCTGTCCTGGGAAAAGCGAGCGCCCAACAAGGCGATCATGCTGTCACGCGCCCAGATCTGATGGTGGCCCAGGGGCCGCCCGGATGCTTTCAAGCCGTCTTTGGAACAACACAGGCGCAGCGACTCAATGGCGGCGTTGTGAGTTGCGTCCAATTGAGTCAGTCCCGGTGTCACGTAACATTCTAGCCGTAATTCGGGACCGTTTTACAAATGCCCGACGGGCTCCTTCTCACTTGGGGTGGATACCCGGCTCGCTTCCCTCTCAAGGGATCTACTGACCAATTCCTTGGATCCCAGCCCCACGGCCAAAGCTAACGCAAGCACGATTCCGCCAAACAGAATGCCGAATGCCAGACGAATGATGCCGCCGCCGATACCCAGATGCTCGATCGCAATGGTAACGGCGAGCACCGTCACCAGCCAATGCACCCCGACGCTCAGCAGCCGGGCATATTGTAGGTGCATGTTGACGCCGCCAATCAATACGCTGCGTGCGAGGAATCGGGCGATGATGTTGCCCGCGACCAGAACCACGATCGCCGCCAGCACATTCGGCAAATAGTTAAAAACACGATTTACTAACTGGGAAGGAAGTGCTCCGTCAAAGGCGGATACGCCCACCAGGAAACCGACAAAAACGATGATCCAGGCGATCGCACGCGTGACCAGCAACGTCGGACTGGAACCAGGCGACCACTCGCACAGCCCGGTAAACCCCCATTGCTTGACTCTGCGATCGAAGTCCAGGCCCGTAAGGGAGCGCCGCAGAATGGCTGAAAACGCCCATGCGATCACGGCGGAAATCACCAGCGCCGCGATCAAGGCCAAGACTCCAGGCAACAGACTGGCGAATTGGTCCAGCATTTTGGTCATCGAAAGCCTGAGTGATTCTCCAACTTCATTCCACATATTGCCTCCTGGCCGCACTCGCTCACAGTGTCCTTGGTTAAAGGCCTCACGGGTTAAAACGGTCTGGCCACCGCCATCGGGAAACCAGATAGGATTTATTTTCCTCAAACGCCTTGGAAAGATTTTCGTTCGGCGCGTCAGCGCCGGTAACACCGGCGCCCTCAATTTCAAGTGCGTAGGAGGCGATCCATCCCAGATACAAAGGCGTAAACGATCGCAGCAGATGGTCGCGGCTGATGGTCCGGAGCCTGTGGCCCAGCGCGAAATCGTAAACCACGCGTGCCCACGTCTGGTCAGGGAACCGGAATTGATCCTTGGATAGCCGGGACATCCGTCGTAGTTCCAGCAAGCTTGTGGGAGGTAAAATAAGCCCCCAAACATCCTGGAGGCTTTGCGTTCCCAATTGAAAGGATTCGCGCATGCCCTGCACGTCCAGGCTGGGTGTGGACGCGGCATCCGTCGGGGCCGTTTCCGGCGGGCCGAATCTGGGCAACGCTCTCGATCCTCGAATGCTCTGCCAAAACGCTGCTCGCCCTTCCATTTCCACGAAGACATCGCCTAGGATTTCGGCCAGCAACGAACTCAGGTTTCCCCAGTCCGTCGGGCGCTGGCGGCGAACACCCAATTGCGATTCGCAAACCTGACATCCGCCGAATGCAGCGCTGACGGCAATCGACGCCAGCGTGGTCCCGTCCGTCCCACGCCGGCGCGCCGAGTCCTGCCGGAGGATCTGTTGCAAGAGTTTTGCTGAGACTCCGAAATCGGGACCCATGGGATTTTGAAGCTGTTCACCATACAGCGCCCGATGCAACGGCGCGAGGACACTTCTGTTGAGGAGACCCTCCATGCTCTGGCGCGTATAGCACGGCGCGACCAGATCGAATCCCAAATTCAGTACCGGTTGGATCAAGCGGTAAATCCATTCGCAGGACGACTCCCGTGGAGGCGATGCAATCAAGCCGCACGCGCGCGCGCCAAGTTTGCCGCCGACCGCGAAGACCTTCCGGTAGGCGTTGAAAATACCTTGTTGCGAAGTCTCGCCGGGGACGTGCGCGGGAAGGCTGCACGAAAAGACAACCGGAGATGGCGCGCTCCCGGCTGCCTCTGCACCCGCCGGGGCATGGGTCCCGTTGTTGGAGACAATTGCCGCTCGCAAGGGGTTAGAGAATTCCGCGAGAGCCTCACGCGTTCTGGCTTCGGCTGTGGCTTCCAGGCCGTCGCCTCCGCCTGCGCCAGCAGGGCTATCGCCATCGAGAATGCCGATAACCACGTCCGCGCTGCCAACGCGTTCGAGCTCTTCTAGCTCCGGCTGCGAGATGGTGTCCAGTTCCACTCACGCCCTCCGGTTTCCAAGGGAAGCGACAGGATACCCATCAAGGGAACACGTACCCAAGTCGGGCGATTATTCAATTCATAGGACAGCTCATAGAGCGCCTTATCCAGCAAGAAGACCGCCAGTAGCTTTCGAAAGCCATCTTCTGAGGAGGGGAGAAACGGCGCGTTCTGGGCCGTATTGCAATAAGCGCGAAGAAACTCCGCGCCCATGGACTGCTCCCACAAGCGCGCCCAAGGCTCGAGACTGTTCCAATCCTCCGGCCGGCGAGCCGCGTGATTTAACAGACCGCTATATGCGGCGTAGCTCAAGGACCGAAGCATGCCCGCTACGTCTTTCAATGGCGAGTATTTGGCGCGGCGCTCAGCGAGAGGCCGTGCGGGCTCACCTTCGAAATCGAGGATCACATAGTCGGTCTTCACTTGCAGCACCTGACCCAGATGATAGTCGCCATGAATCCGAATGCGTTGGCCCAGCGCGGTGTCGTCGGCAGAGAGACGGAAGCTGCTGAGGATCTGGCTCCGACGGCTCAATACCAGGGCGGCTAAATCGATGAATTCGTCCGGCAAACCGGCAACGCTATCTTTCAGTAGATCCAACACACGGGCGGCCTGGTCCTGGAGGCCGGCCAGCAAACTCTGGACATCGCCGGCGGAGAATACTTCCGGCGCGAAGGAAGGGTCCTCAGTAGGCGCAGCCAAGGCTATATGCAACTGTGCCGTGCGCCTTCCGAGCGTGGCGGCCGAATCGAGCGCGATTCCAACGTGGTCGCGCGCCAACTGCGACGGTTCCTGCTGCGCCAAAACTGCTAGATCGCTGGCGCCCGCGGACCTTCCACTCGCGCCTTCCGGCCATTCAGTGGTCGCGCAGTTCTCGTAGTATCGCGATAGTTCCTCCAGCATCAGGGTCCAACCGTCACCTTGATTTGGCACCAGACCCTGAATCATCGCCAGCGTCGCCGGTTCACCATCCGGCGGCACGTACTCGATAAGGCCGGCGAAGGGCGCAATGCCGTCGAAGTGAAGCTCCTCAGTCAGACGTCTTCCGATTTCGCAATCCGGATTAGGCCCGCGCTGCTGGCGGCGAAATAACTTCAGGATGAGACGATCGTCATAGAGCAGGGAAGTGTTGCTCTGTTCCGCCGAGCCGCGCCGCAATGCCAAAGCTGTATCGCTGGGACCGCGGAGGTCCCCGAAAGCTGCGCCGGGCACGCCCCGGATCATTCCATTTCGCGATCGCGTTTGCTTCGCCTGCTCGATCAGCGTAAGGAAAGCCGCGCAGACATGATCGTCACTCACGGCATCGTGGAGGAAGCCGGACCCGCCTATGGAGACCACAGGAGAAAGGATGGAGCTTGGGAAAGCTTCCTTGATATGGTCAGCGTCCTTTCCAAACGCCAGTCCCAATGGGACAAAATACGTGTCGGGCTCGCCGCGTTCGTATTGAACGTCCACCAAGGTGAAGACGGCGTTTGAATCCGATATGGCCGTCCAGTCCGCGATCCTGGTGGAGCGTATGCGCCGGGCTTTTCCTCCGAACCATCGTTGTTTCGCGAGGTAGTCGGGTAGCAGCATGGATTCCAAACGGTACCTTCCGGCGCCTTCCAGCAACCGCTCCCAGCTATCGGCAACCAACGGCGAGGAATCCAGTTCCGCTCCGGCCGCTTCAGGAGCTTTCGATTCGCCGTGCAACTCCAGCCAGAAGAAGCCGTACGGCCCCAGCGTCAGGCGGTACGGTTGCTTGCCAATGGGCGGAAAGTCGACATAGCCGAGCATCTCTACGGGCGTCACGCCTTCCAGTTCGGGCAGTTCCAGATCTACCGGCTGCGCGAAGCGCGAGAGGTTGGCGACGCACAGGACTCGCTGGTCTTCATTTCTGCGAAGGTAAGCCAGAACCTTCCGATTCGAAGGGTGCAGAAATTCGAGCGATCCGCGGCCGAATACGGGAAACAATTTGCGGAGCGCGATCATGTTGCGCATCCAGCTGAGCAGCGACGATGGATCGCCCTGCTGTGCCTCCACGTTCACAGCTTCGTAGCCGGAAATCGGGTCCATGATCACGGGGCTATACAGCCTGGCGGGTAATGCTCGCGAGAACCCCGCATTGCGATCCGCGCTCCACTGCATCGGGGTCCGCACGCCGTTGCGGTCACCGAGATAGATGTTATCGCCCATGCCGATTTCGTCGCCGTAATATACGACCGGAGTTCCGGGAAACGAGAAAAGGAGGCTATTCAGAAGCTCGATGCGGCGGCGATTATTGTCCATCAAAGTTGCCAGACGGCGCCGGATGCCCAGATTGATGCGCATGCGGGAATCGCTGCTATACGCCAGATACATGTAATCGCGCTCATCGTTGGTGACCATTTCGAGGGTCAGTTCATCGTGATTCCGTAAGAATAAAGCCCACTGGCAGGTTTCTGGAATCGCGGGAGTCTGCGCCATGATATCGGTGACGGGCAAGCGGTCCTCCTGGCGCAGCGCCATATAGATGCGCGGCATCAAGGGAAAGTGGAAGGCCATGTGGCATTCATCGCCGTCTCCGAAGTAAGGGCGAACGTCGGTGGGCCACTGGTTGGCTTCGGCAAGGATCATGCGGCCTTCATAACCCGTGTCGATTTCGCGCCGCAGATTCTTGATGACCTGGTGCGTCTCTGGAAGATTTTCGCAATTCGTTCCATCACGCTCCACCAGGTACGGGATAGCGTCCACCCGCAGCGCGTCCACACCCAAATCCAGCCAGTAACGCACCACGCTGTGCATCTCCTCGACGACCTTGGGATTGTCATAATTCAGGTCGGGCTGGTGCGAAAAGAAGCGATGCCAGAAATAAGCCTGGGCCACTGGATCCCAGGTCCAGTTGGACTTTTCGGTATCCGTGAAGATGATGCGAGCATCGGAATACGGCTGATCGGTGTCGCTCCAGACGTAATAATCCCGCTCCGGCGAACCTTTGGGAGCCTGCCGGGCGCGCTGAAACCACGCGTGTTGATCCGAGGTATGATTCATCACCATTTCGATCATCACTTGGAGCCCGCGATCGTGCGCCGCGGCTAAGAATGCCTTGAAGTCATCGAGCGAACCGTACATGGGATGCACGTTCAGGTAATCGGAAATGTCGTACCCGTCGTCCTTCAGCGGAGATGGGAAAAAAGGCAGCAGCCACAGGCACGTAACGCCGAGATCCTGAAGATAGTCGAGTTTCTGAATCAGGCCCTGAAGGTCGCCGATTCCATCGCCATTGCTGTCGAAGAATGCCCGGACGTGGAGCTCATAGAGCACCGCATCCTTATACCAAAGGGGATCGGAAGCGAGGCCGGGCTTCTTCATGGACGTCCTTCGGGCTGGAAGACGACAAGCGCTAAGGGTGGAAGCGTCAGATTCAAGGAATGCGGCCGGCCGTGTACCGGCAAAGGAGCCGCGTCCACGCCACCGGCGTTGCCTTGGCCGCTGCCTCCATAAAGCGGAGCGTCGCTGTTCAGGCTCTCCCGCCAATGACCGCCGAGGGGCACACCCACGCGATAGTTCTGCCTCGGCACTGGCGTGAAATTGCAGACGAACAAAGTGAAATCGCCGGGACGCGTTCCTTTTCGTAGAAAGGAGACAACGCTTCTCTGTGCGTCCGTGCAGTCCACCCATTCAAAGCCGGAGGATTCGAAATCGACTTCGAAGAGGGAGGGTTGGCCGCGATAAAAGGTGTTCAGGTCCCGAACCCATCGCAGCAGCCCTGCATGGGGTGGGTACTGCAGAAGGTGCCATTCCAGGCTGGAATCGTGATTCCATTCGGCGCGCTGTCCGAATTCATCGCCCATGAACAACATCTTCTTGCCGGGATGGCCGAACATGTAACCATACAGGAGCCGAAGGTTGGCGAATTTCCGCCAGTCATCGCCTGGCATTTTCTCGATCATGGACCCTTTTCCGTACACAACCTCATCGTGCGAAAAGGGCAAGATAAAGTTTTCCGAGAAAGCGTATAACAAACTGAACGTGATCTTATTGTGATGATACGCTCGAAAAACCGGGTCGGTTGACATGTAATCCAACATGTCATGCATCCAGCCCATGTTCCACTTGAAGCCAAAGCCTAGGCCGCCCAGGTAGACAGGGCGCGACACCATGGGCCATGCTGTCGACTCTTCGGCAATCATCATTACATCCGGATAGTCGGCGTACACCGCTTCGTTGAGCCGACGCAAAAACTCCAACGCATCCAGGTTTTCCTTCCCGCCGTAGCGATTTGGAATCCACTGCCCGTCGCGCCGCGCGTAGTCCAGATACAGCATGGAAGCAACCGCGTCGAGCCGCAAGCCATCTACGTGATATTTGTCGAACCAAAACAGAGCGTTCCCGGTCAGAAAGCTCTCCACCTCGCGGCGGCCGTAATTGAACACCAAAGTATTCCAGTCCGGCTGTTCCCCCTGGCGAGGATCGGCGTGCTCATAGAGGTGCGTGCCGTCAAAGTAACCCAGGCCGGCTTCGTCCTTAGGAAAATGCGCCGGAACCCAATCCAGTATGACCCCGATGCCGCGCCGATGAAGTTGGTCCACCAGAAACATGAAATCCGAGGGCGTCCCGAAACGGCTGGTGGGTGCGAAGTAGCCGACGGTCTCGTATCCCCAGGAGCCGTCAAATGGATGCTCCGTAACCGGGAGAAATTCGACGTGCGTGAAGCCCGCGTCGTGAACATAATCGCCTAGTTTGGAGGCCATTTCCGGGTACGTCAGCCAGCGATTCCCTTCCTCCGGCACACGCGCCCAAGACCCCAGATGAACTTCGTAGATGGAAATCGGCGAATCGAGCGCATTTCTCGTCTTCCGGCTCGCCATCCATTCCTGGTCGCCCCACTGATATGCAGCCACGTCCCACACGCGAGAGGCCGTCTGGGGCCGGATCTCGGCGGCATATCCATATGGATCGGCTTTGTTCACCTGATAGCCGTTCTCGCGTGAGACGACATGGTATTTGTACAGAGCGCCGGACGCCAGATCTGGAATAAACGCCTCCCACAATCCCGAATTCGCCCGCGGCTGCATAGGGTCCGAACGGGGATTCCATCCGTTGTGGTCTCCCACTACCGAGACGCGCTCCGCATTCGGAGCCCACACTGCGAAATTGACTCCGCGCTGTCCATCCAGTTGACCTGGATGCGCCCCGAGTTTCTGATACGCGCGCTGGTGCGTGCCTTCGCCAAACAGATACACGTCGTAGTCCGTCAGCCATAACGTTTTCGCGGTGATTGCCATGTGTCAGCGCAGGTCCCTCGCAGCCCGCAAAGGGCCGGTCGCGGCCCTCAGTTCCTGGAAGGAAGAGCTCCGCTTGTGGGCGCAGCCCAGGCTCCGTTTTGCGGGCTGTTCCTCAAAAGTAGTAATCAAAATCTCTTTCCGTCCGGACGAATTTGCGCACCTTCATAATGTGCGCTGGTAAACTCTCCGGATCAAGCTCGAAGTAATTGTGTGGGCCGCGCCAGAGAAAACGTCCATCGCTGAGCAAATCATGAGCCTGAAAAGCGTGGCTGGCCTCCAGGCCGAGTGACGCCAGATCGAGGTCGATCCAACCCGTCTGCCTGTGAAAAGGGTCCAGGTTGCAAAGCACAATGACAATATCGGATAGATCGCGGTTGGTCTTGCTGTAGCAAATCACCTGCGGGTTGTCGGTTGGGTGAAATTGCAGGTTGACGTCGCTTTGAAGAGCCGTATTCTCCCGCCTAAGCCGATTCACGCGAGCAATCAAGTCCTTGAGGCTCCATGGACTATTCACGTCCCAAGACTTCAGTTCGTATTTCTCGGAGTCGAGATACTCTTCGCTGCCTGGTTCCCTGGCCGCGCTTTCGCAACACTCGAAGGCGGGACCGTAGATTCCGTAATTTGCCCCCAGAGTGGCGGCCAGGATGAAGCGGATCATGAAGGCCGCTCGCCCCCCGGTTTGCAGAAACTCCGGAAGAATGTCAGGCGTGTTCGGCCACAGGTTCGGACGAAAATATTCGCGAACCCCGGATTCAGTCAACTGCTGGAAATAGCCGGTTAACTCAGGCTTCGTGTTGCGCCAGGCGAAATACGTGTAGGACTGAGAGAAACCACTCTTAGCCAAGCGGTACATCAACTTCGGGCGAGTAAATGCCTCCGCCAGAAACAGCACCTCCGGATGCTCCTGCTTGATCTCCCCAATCAACCACTGCCAGAATGCTATCGCTTTCGTGTGCGGATTGTCGACCCGGAAAATCCGCACGCCCTGCTCGACCCAAAACAAGACTACGCTTTTCAATTCCTCCCACAGCTCCCGCCACTTGGGCGTCTCGAAATCGAGAGGAAAAATATCCTGGTATTTCTTCGGCGGATTCTCGGCATATTGGATGCCCCCATCGGGCCGTTTCCGAAACCACTCCGGATGCTCCCGAACATAGGGGTGGTCCGGCGAGCATTGGAAAGCCAAGTCGATCGCTACTTCGATTCCACGCGTCGCCGCCTGAGCCATCAACTTTTTGAAATCTTCCAGCGTCCCCAGTTTGGGCTCAATGCTGGTGTGCCCGCCATCTTCAGAACCAATCGCCCAAGGACTGCCAACGTCATCGGGCCCCGCCGAGGCTTCATTGTTCTTGCCTTTGCGAGCCGTGCGCCCGATGGGATGGATCGGAGGCAGATACAGAACATCGAAACCCATCTCTGCGATGTAGGGGAGCCGGATTTCACAATCCCGCAGTGTTCCTTGCCGTGCGGGGCCGGACCACGAAGACCGGGGAAACATTTCGTACCACGCCGAAAATCCGGCTTTCTCGCGGTCGACAATAACGCAGAGTTCCTTCGCGTAACGCGCGGCTAGGCGGAGATCAGGATATCGGCGGGCGATGGCTGCGACGGGCTCTCCCAGAACCTCTTGCTTCGCTGGTCCATCTTCGGAGCGCAAAATGCGTGCCCATTCCTGCAGTTGCGCAGCGTCCTCAGGCGTGGCCCGTGGGGCTGCCTCCTCCAGCAGACCGGCCCCGATCAGAAATTCCACCCGGAGATCCTGATCCGACCGGATGCGTTTGATCATCGCATTTCGCCAAGTCGCGAAATGATCGATCCAGCCTTCGACAGTGAAGTAGTAGTTCCCAACCTCAGCCGCGAGAAAATCGCCCTTCCATCGGTCATTGCCCGCCAACTTCAGGGGCGCGCGCCGCCAAACCTCCTCCTGTCCATAGCGATAGAGGAGATCCGCCGCGACGGAATCGTGACCGTCGGCGAAGATATCTGCCTCGACAATCACGACATCTCCGGCGACGCGTTTGGCAGGAACTGTGCCGCAGTCAATTTCGGGGCGAACGGCTTCTATCACAACGCGAACCCGCCCGTTTCGTGAGTCCATATCTGTTCGTTGGATCGAAGGAACGCTTCAAAAGCTTTGCCGCCTTCGTAAGCCTGACTGGCCAAGCTAGTCCCGGCCTGACTGTAAGCCCCGTCTCTTAGATCCTTTTGGCTCTTTCACCGTTGCGGACAGATCCACGATCTAGTCAAAAGCGAGGGATATTCGCGTTCGCGCGCAAACGCGCCGCAGGGTGGACCGGCGCAGAATGTTTGCGTGCAAACAATTGAACCGAAAGGAATAGGACAGATTCCTTGGGTGTCTTGGGCCGCGGTTTGCGTCCTGCGCTCAGCGTCCGCCAGGGTCAATCATCGCGAAATCCCGACGGCTCTCAAAATCACCGCATCGTGAAACATCTCGGTCGTCCATGGCCCTAGAGATGCTCTGAAGAGCCTAAACAAGCAGCAACCGTCCCTGCTTAGCCGAATTGCGCAAGAGGCGCCGCGCCGCGAGAATCTTATCTCGTTGCCACTTCAGGTTGGGCAGCCGAACCCTGTTTACGAAACGCGTCGCTGTTGACGATTCCCAATATGAGGGAAGAGAGCTTGTAATTGTCTTTCGCGGCCCCCCGTACAATGGCGCGAATCTGAGGCATATCGAAATATTCCAGAGGGCGGTTGACGGCATACATCATCAATCTCTCGGTCACAGTCCGCGCGAACGTCTCGGGGTGCTCAACCAGTTGCTCCCTGAGCTCCACCACGCCGTTGATGGGGACTCCGCTCGGCAGCACGGTACTTGCATCGATCGGAGCGTTTGCCTGGCTGTCCATCGTCCGCCATTGACCGGTCGCGTCGAAATTCTCCAAAGCCAGCCCCGTCGGATCGATGACCCCGTGGCACATCCGGCAGCTCGGCTTGTCGCGGTGTTGTTCGAGCCGTGCCCGTACCGTTTTCGGCGTCTCGCCCGCCTTTTGCGAAAGGTCTGTTGCCGTATCGGGCGGCGGAGGTGTCGGTGGAGTGCCTTGGAGCTTATCCAGGACCCATGCTCCACGCAGCACCGGAGAGGTGCGGTCGCCATAAGAAGTCCGCAGCAGCACCGCAGCCTTGCCCAACAGTCCCCGCCGCTCGTTCCCCCAAAGCCCTTTATCGGCCAGCGTCACCTTGCGAAATTGATTGCCCCTCACGCCGGAGATACCGTAGTGGCTGGCCAGCCGTTCGTTCAAGAAGGTATAGTCGGCGGTCAGGAGGTCCAATACGCTCCGGTCGTCCGAAAAGATGCTGCCGATAAAGGCTTCCGCTTCCATCGAAAAATCGTGCCGCAGTTGCTCGTCAAATTCGGGGAACAACTTCGGGTCGGGAATCACCTGATCGAGGTTGGTGAGGGTCAGCCATTTCATGGCGAAACTGGTGACCAGGCTGGAAGCCTTGGGGTCCGCCAGCATACGCCTCACCTGTTTTGCCATCGCTCCTGGCCTGGTCAGCCCGTTCGCAGCCGCCAGCGTCAGCAGTTCCTCGTCGGGGCCGGTGTTCCACAGGAAGAACGAAAGCCGGGAAGCGAGTTCGAGATCGGTGAGCGCGAACTCAGCATCGGGCGCCGTTCCCTTCGAAACCCGGTTTGTTGGCCCAAGAGTGGTTGACCCCAGTAACGCCCGATACAGAAACTGGGGGCTGACCAGAACCGCGGCCACTACCTGCTCAATTCCCTGGTCGAATGTTCCGCTGTCCTTGCGTCCCGCTTCATAGAACGGCATCAGTCGATTCATGTCCTCAGGCGTAGCGGGTCGCCGAAACGCTCGTCGGGCCAGGTTCTCCGTGATCTGCCTCGCGCAGGGAGAATCTCCTATCGTCTTGGGATCGCAAACGAAGATCAGGGCTCGGCTGGGCGTCGTCGAAACACCTGTAGGGTCGAAGGGTCCCGCGACCTCAACGCCGTCGACGAGGTGGGCCATGCGGTCGGTGGGGGCCTGACTACCGGTCAAACCGGCATAGCCTTGTAGCTTCTCGAAGAGTTCGCCAGTTTCTACATGGGAACGGTCGACAAACGCCACGACGACGTCGCGCACGCCTGCATTCACCTGCACCGGAATCTTTGAGAACCGATCCATGATCTGGGCTCGTCCGGTTCCACCCGTGCGATCGGTCAGAGCGAGGTCCGCGAGCCCTCCAATGGACTTGCGAAACACGGTCTTGCCATCAATCGTAATGACTACCGTACTCTCGTTCTCGAGTGCATTGCTGTACGGGCCCACTGCGAGATTGTTGATGGTGATGCGATAGGCGCCATCGGCCGGAAAGTTGTGTTTGAATCTGATGCCGCCGCGCGTTCCCAGAGGCAAAGGCTCGTCGGGATTCTCGTTGGCGGCGACGGAGTATTTCACGCTCGAAACACGAGGATTCGGATTGCCGATTGCCAGCTGCGCAACATGCCGCGCGGCAGTGACGTACTGATCGAGGAACGCAGGAGACACGCTCAAGGCGGTAGCGATATTGTCGAAGCCCTCCACCTGGATGTCCTGCGGGAGAACCTCCTTCTGGTTCACCTCCACGCCCACCAACGCTTTCACCGTCGCGGCGTACTCGGTGCGGTTCAGGCGCTGGATCGGAACATAGCCGGCTTTGGGACCAGCTGCCGGACCGTTGGCATGAGCATCGAGCGTGTTTTCCATCCAGGCGACAAACGAATCCACATCCTTCTGTGCCGGTTGGGGACTACCCGGCGGAGGCATCTGATGTCCGCGCAACTTGCGAAGCGCCTTTTCCCAGACCCGCGCGTCGTTTGGCGCGGCTGCAAGATCCAATCCGTCTAACGCGAGACCACCGGTTTTCAGGCGGGCGTTGTGGCAGGTAACGCAGTAATCCGTCAACAGAACGCGATGCGGATCTTCCACGGTAGAAGTCTGACCCTGGGCTCTGGTTTCGAGGATTACTGGAAAAGCGATCGCCACAACAGCAGCGCACACGAAAATAAAACGCTTCATCTTTGCGGAGACTCCGAGACGCGAAACAACCCTTTTTTATCACAAATGTACGACAGCTGGAAGGGGTCCTACTTGCACCGGTCCGCCAGCCTGGCCTTCTCGCGATACTTGCGGTGACAGTTCGAACATGCCCGCGTCATCACGTCGGCGGCATCAATCATCTTGTCCTGATTCTTGGTTTGAGCCGCGGCGTAGGCTGTCATTCCCGCATCCCGAAGCTCTTGAACGAACTTGGCCCAATCCACGTTCCCCACTGGAACATCCAGACCGTTCGTGCATTTGCGCCCAGGAATCGATAGCAGGTTCGCAACCTCAGCGATCGCCAAAGCGCTGTTCTCGACTGCTTCCCATTTTCCATAGGCGCTCGCCAAAAGATCGGTCGCCATGTTTGGATCTTTAGCCCAGGGAACTTCCGCCGGATTCTCGACTTGGGCCGCAAACATCACATTCGAAGCTGGATATAAGGTTCCCTTCATCAGCTGTGCGAGGTTCGCCGGCGCGGGCGCCGCAGTTCCCGGGGCTGGTGACTGAGCCTGAGCAAGTTCAACAAGTAGAGTGGAAATCGCGGCCACGGCGAGGAGCGCGCATACAGGTCTGATCATTTCGGATGTCCCCCTAAAACTCTTGTGTTTCTTTTCATGGTTGCCATTTTCTGCTCTCCATCAATGTGCGGTCGGGCCGAAGTACCGCTGCGGCGCTTCTCATGCTTGTCGTCTCCCGAATTTCGTAGAGTAAATCATATCGCCGCTTGCGCCCGCCATGTTCTCGATAGCTCTTAAATTGTTGCGCATCCGGAGACCCTGTTCGCGGTCAGGACGCGCCGTTTTTCTCGGGTGGCCTTCCGTCCGCTCCATCTGGTAAGGGTCCGATGTTATACTCGATCCGAAATCATACCCACTCCTGGGAGGCATGGATGCGCAGGATTCTCATGATGACGTTGGCTGGAGCGGCCCTGGTCGCGGGGTTTTTCACGCAGGTTGGACCCGCTCAGCAGGGCCCACCGAAGCAAACGGCTAAGGCTCCCGCGAAGGCCCCGGCGGCAAAAGGTAAGTCCATGGCGATCCCCGCGGGTGACTGGCCGATGTACAGCCGCGACCTCACTAGTTCGCGCTACTCGCCGCTCAAACAGATCACAACTGCGAATGTAAGCAAAATGGAGAGGATGTGGAGTTATCGCCCCGCCGCGCCAGCGGCCGTTGCCCCTGCTGCGGACAACGCAAAGGGCGGGGGTAAGGGCAAAGGCAGAGGCGGACCAGCCGCGCCTGCCGTGGTGGCTGAGTCGACGCCCATCGTTGTGAACGGTGTGATGTACGTGCCCGCCGGCAATCAAGTGGTGGCGCTGGATGCCGATACCGGCACTGAAATCTGGACGCACAAGACCACCGGCGGCAACGTCGCCACGCGCGGCATCGGGTATTGGCCCGGCGATGGTTCAAATCCGGCGCGAGTCCTTTACACCGTCGGGACGAATATGTTCGCGCTCAACGCTGCTACCGGAACCACCGATCCCGGCTTCGGTAAAGAAGGCGTGGTGGACATCGAGATCACGTGGGGCGGGGCTCCTTACGTCTACAAAAACCTCATCATCATGGGAAACAACAACGGAGAGCGCAGCGACGGTCCCGCCGGTGACACCAAGGTTTACGACGCCCGTACCGGCTCCGAATTGTGGCGCTTCAAAACCATGGTCCAACCAGGAGACAAGAACTTTGAGGGATCGTGGTTGAACGATTCGTGGAAGCATCCGCGAGCCGGTCTCAACGTCTGGGGATGGTACTTCAGCGTCGACGAAGAGCGCGACCTGATCTTCATGCCCGTTGGATCGGCGGCGGGCAACTATTACGGAGGCGATCGCCCCGGCAACAATCTCTACGGGAATTCCATCGTCGCCGTGAACGCCACCACGGGTAAATACGTGTGGCATTTCCAACTGGTCCATCACGATCTGTGGGACACCGACGTGCCCTCCGCCCCCAGCCTGTTTGACGTGAAAAAGGACGGCAAGACGATTCCCGCTCTCGCGGTGATCAGCAAAAATGCGCTGATGTTCATCCTGAACCGCGAAACCGGCAAGCCAATCTATGGCGTGGAAGAACGCCCGGTGCCGAAAGGCGATGTCCCTGGCGAGTGGTATTCTCCCACCCAGCCATTCCCGCTGAAACCTCCGCCCCTGGTGCGCATGAGCTTCAACAAGGAGGACGATTTCGTCCGCGATTCAGATACTACCCCGGAGCACGTGAAAGCCTGCGAAGAACTTTGGGACAAGGCGGGCGGCTTCATCAACCAAGGCCCGTTCACGCCGTTCGGATTCCACGAGGCGGGCACACCGCCCAAGAGTTACGTGCAGTTCCCCGGCGTCGGCAGCCCCAACTGGGGCGGCACGGCCGCCGACCCCACCACGGGCTACGTCTACATCGGCACGTATGACTCCGCGCTCACCGGCTGGATTGAAAAGAAGGTGCCAGGCGGCAATTACGGCGCTCTGACGGACGGCTCCCCCCTGCCCATGGATCGCGGTTCTTATACGGGCCCGGGCCCCTACAGCAGCTTCAGTGCCGGAGGCATGCCCTGCCAACGCCCGCCCTGGGGACGTCTCTATGCCATCAACGCCAACACTGGCGACATCGCCTGGAAAGTGGTGCTCGGTGGCAACCAAAGATTACCGGAAGGGAAGCAGAACGTCGGCGCCATCGGAGGCGCTGGACCGACGGTCACTGCGGGTGGCCTGCTGTTTGCTCCGACCAGTGACGGCTACTTTCACGCCTTAGATTCCAAAACGGGCAAGGAACTTTGGTCCGTCAAATTGGACGGAAACATGAACGCGGACCCGATGACCTACACAGGCAAATCCGGCAAGCAGTATGTGGCTGGAGTCTCCGGCGGCGCCGTGGTGGCATTCGCGGTGCATTAGAGCCTGAGTATCCCCCAGGGACCCAACCCATAGGCTGCTGAAAGCGAGGCCGAAAGCATGGGAAGTGGGGTAAGGCTAAGGGAAGTTTGCGTGGCTTGACGGAAAGGTTCCCGAGCCGGCTCTTGGCCAGTCCCCCACTTTCGACGATCATTCCGTTCCGTTCCTTAGCCAACGGCCTTCAGACCGGCAACGGCGGTCGATGTCCTAAAGTGACACCCGCAAAAACGGTGGATCGCGGCCACGAGCGCAGATGTTCCTTTCGGGAATTAAGGGCCGCGACCGCCCTTTGCGAGCTTTTGAGGAACTCGCGCGCACAACGGAGCCTGACTCGCCGGAACATTGGCGAGTTTCTGATCGTTTGGAGGGCCGAGTCGGCCCTGTGCGCGCTTCTAAGTAACAGCCCGCAAAAACGGAGTCTGGGTCGCGGCCACGAGCGCAGATGTTCCTTTCGGGGATTGAGGGCCGCGACCGCCCTTTGCGAGCTAGTAAGTTCCGGGCCACGATGGTTGTCAGAAGTGGCGCGATGCGACATCAAACGGCTACCGTTGGAGGATTCAACAGGTCTTTGATCTTCTTGATCAGCCGCCGGTAAACGAGTGGTTTGGTTTCATATCGGCTACAACCTGCCTGCAAGGCTTGTTGCACTTCTTCGGCGAAGGCATGAGCGGTCAACGCAATGATCGGGATAGTCGCTGTTACAGGATTCGCCCGAATTCGCCGAGTTGCTTCCCAGCCATCTAGCTCCGGAAGGCTCAGATCCATAAGGATCAGGTCGGGGACCTCGGCCAGCGCGAGCGCAACACCAGTCAGGCCATCGCCCGCCAGAATTACTTCATACCCTTCACGCCGCAGGACTCGAGTTACTATTTCCTGATTCGCTTCATCGTCTTCAACAACCAATATTCTTGTCATAGGTTCCCCGTACCCTCCGTGAGGATTGATCCCGGAATTCGAAGAATGAACGTGGAACCCTTTCCAGGTATGCTTTCCACCGAAATATCTCCGCCCATCATCCGGCAGAGTTTGCGGCTGATCGTTAAGCCCAAACCGCTGCCTCCGAATTTGCGCGTCGTAGCCCCGTCGCCCTGGTTGAACGCAGTGAACAGCCCCGCCAACTGTTCGCGCGTAATGCCGATCCCCGAGTCGCGGATGCGTATTCGATACCAGACGCCATCCACGCCGCTCTCTCGCTGAACGTCGATAACCACCTGGCCCCCCTGCGTGAATTTGCAGGCGTTCCCAATCAAATTGAAAAGACACTGCTGAACCCGCATTCCATCGCTGTGCAGAATGGCCGGTTCACAGAACACCTCAATTTCATTTTTGTTCTTCTTCGCCAAGGGCTCTAAACTTGCCACCACATCGCGAACAACAACGGCGATATCGAAATCCTCAATGCTTAATCGCATCTTCCCGGCCTCAATCTTCGAAAGATCGAGAATGTCGTTGATGAGCCTCGATAGATGATTGCCGGCCCGCTGGATCTTTTGCAGATCCTCATCCCACTCATGTACTCCCTGGTCATCCATCTCAGTCATCAGAAGCTCGCTGAATCCGAGGATGGCGTTAAGAGGAGTCCTCAGCTCGTGGCTCATATTGGCTAGAAAGCGGCTCTTCGCGAGGTTGGCGGCTTCCGCGCCTTCTCTGGCGAAAATCAGCTCGGCCTCGTACCGTTTGCGCTCGGTAATCTCCTCGGCGATTCCGACGACACGGATAAGGTCTCCGGCTTCATTGCGAACTGGAGAAGTCCTGGTACGAATCCATTTCTCAAGCCCGTCGGGTGTGCGTATGCGAAATTCCGAATCGATAGGCTCTCCCCGAATCTGCCTCTCGGACATCACCTGGTGCCGTTTCCGATCATCGGGATGGATTGCTTCCGCCCAGGACATTGGACTCTTGTAGATGCTGTCGCAGGTGGCGCCCCAAATCTGTTCATACGCGGGGCTGATATAAATCAGCTCATCGCCGGCTGGGGTTGCTACGAAAAACACTTCACGCATGTTCTCCGCCAGTTGCCGAAACTTCTCTTCGCTGTTCCGCAACGCTTGCTCGGCTTGCTGACGCTCAGTGATGTTGCGGAGGATACCCACCGCGTGCCATTTGCCATTCAGCGAGACCGCCGACAACGACAAATCGATGGCTATCTCGCGGCCATCCCTGCGGCGGGCCGCGAGTTCGACTGTCTTTCCGATGGCCTTGCCGCGCCCGGTGCGTAAGAATTCCGGGAGCGCCGCCCGGTGTGCTTCGAGGTAACGTTCCGGCGTCAGCAGCGTATGGAGGTGTTTCCCTATCGCCTCTTCGGCCCCGTAACCCAGGATCGACTCCGCAGCAGGATTCCAAAAGCTGATCATACCTTCGGGATCCATCATGATAATGGCATCCTGGGCCGAATCCGTAATGCCGCGCAAGCGTGCCTCGCTCCACTGCGCCTCTTTCTCCGCCCGCTTCCGGTCCGTGATATCGACAACAATGGAATGCACAACAATCCGCTCGCCGAGTTGAATCTGGCTCAACGATACTTCTACATCCCGTACCGAACCGTTGGCCAGACGGTGTTGCCGCTGGAGCAGCCGGCCGCTCATATCTTGTAGCGGCGCAAGGACCTGTTGCGCGTCGGAGCCTGGGAGGAGAGCGATGTCGCTGCTACGCATGGCTAACAAACGCTCCCTCGGGTAGCCATAGAAAACAAGTGCGGCCGCATTGGCGTCCACGATTTGTCCATCCGCGGGATCAATCAGCAGCATGATGACGGAGTTGTCGGCGAACTGCCGGCGGTAGGATTGCTCGCTTTCCCGCAGTGCTTCTTCGGCTTGTTTCCGATCGGTGATATCGGAGCTAAGGCCGACGTGCCCCAGGAAGTCGCCACCTTGTGAAAAACGAGGTTCTCCCTGGGTAGCAACCCAGCGCCACTCGCCGTCGGCACGCTGGACGCGTGCTTCCGTGGCGAAGGGCATGCGCCGCTCGACACTGCGTTTCCATGCGGTGCGGAAATCATACTCATCGTCGAGGTGAACCGGCAGGCGCCCCTTGAATCTTTCCACCTGGTCGCCTCTGATTCCGAAGAACTCCCGATAGGCGCGGTTGACAAACCAAAGCAGACCCTCGGCATTCGTCACCCACATGACCGCCGGGCAACAGTCGGCCATGATGCGAAAGCGCTCTTCGCTTTCGCGTAACTGCTCCTCTGCGCGCCGATGCTCCGTTAGATCATGAAATATACCTAAAATGAGGTCGCGGCCCTGTGCATCCCGCATAGGGCTGGCGGCGATCTCCACGGGAACCCGCGTGCCATCTCGGCGGAGTACAACGTGCTCTGTCGCTCCTGCTTCGTACCGATAGCGGTGGAAGGCTTCCGTCCCCGCCGGGACATCTTCGGAAGCATGGATGTCTTTTTGGTGTAAGCCGCGAATTTCCTCCATCGAGCGATCCAGCAAAATGAGCGCCGCCGGGTTGGCATCCACGAGCATTCCGGTTTGCGCATCGGCAATCAATAGGGCGTCCCGCGACGCGTCAAAAACGGCTCGGTAGCTTGCCTCGCTGTGCTTTAGCGCTTCCCGCACCCCGGGCGGAGTTTGCCCGCTGCCGATTAAACTTGCCTCGCGGACAACCCTGGATTTCATCGCGACAACTTGATTCCGTCCTATGAAGGCCTCTCGCCGAAATGGGCGCGGCGCTGCCCGTTCCGAGTCTGCGCCCGTTAGCCAGGAATGCACTCTCGGCGGGCAGGTCTACAATAAATGTCACGTCTCTGGAATCGGCCCGAGCAAAAGTTCTGCGCCATCGGAACGACAGGCGAAACCACCCGTCCCACAACACATCAAACACGACCTGTGGGGCAGGCATTCAGCCTGCCGGGAACGAGCCCGTGCATGAATCAAAACCGGCCGCAACACGCTATCAGCCGGAAGTATCACTACCGTTAGTAGGGCGGGTTGGCGAGCCTCTCATGCTGTAATCACTTTTGGCTGGATTACATTTCTGGTACGGAGTCCCAAACTGGCGAATGTTTATGTTAGCCAACTGCCCCTTCGCTTCTTGCAAGCGAGGCAGGAACGAGCGCCAGACGCCAAGTCAACTATGGACGGGGAGTATGCTGAAGGCGGCCCGGGAGCGTGAAATAGAAAGTTGATCCGACGCCGGGTACCGACTCCACCCAAATCGTCCCTCCACCGGCCTTTACAATCTTTCGCGATAGGGCCAAGCCGATTCCGTTCCCCGGAATGTCTCGGCTATGCAGCCGGCGGAAAATATCGAAAACGCTCTCGCTATGCTGCGGTTCAATACCCACTCCGTTATCGCGGACGGAGAATAACCACCCGTCGTTTTCCTCTCGCGCAGCGACGTGAATCTCGGGAGGCACGCCTTCCCGCTGGTACTTGATGGCGTTGCTGATCAGGTTTTGAAAAACGTATTCCAGCGCCGGGTCCGCTACGACAACCGGCAGGAGGTCGTGAGTGATTCGCGCGCCGCAGCTTTGGATTGCCGCAGCCAGGTTGGAGAGGACATGCCCGAACATAGCCTCACAATCGAGTGCCGCCGTCTCTCGATCGACGTGGGTCACCTGCGCATACTTGAGAAAATCGTCGATAAACAACTTCATCCGTTGCGCGCCGTCCACCACGAAATGAAAATGCTGGGATGTCTTCTCGTCCAGCCTTCCGGCGAGCGCCTCCTCCAGCAACTGCGTGTGGGCGGTCACCGTCCGAAGCGGTTCGCTGAGATCGTGAGCCACCCGGTAGGCGAACCATTCCAGCTCATCATTCGACCGCCGCAGAGCGTCCTCCGCTTTCCGCGCCCGCAGAAATGCCTTCACCGTTGCGATCAGAACGCTGGGCTCGATCGGTTCCACCAGATAGCCTTCAGCCCCCGTATCCAAACCGTGGACCTGATGATGCGTCTGGATGCTGGATGCGGAGATGTGCACCACCGTCGTGCCCTTGGTCTTGGGATCCGTCTTGATCTGATGGCAAACCTCGAAGCCGCTCATATCGGGAAGGTTCACATCCAGGAGAACCAACAACGGATTCTGCTCAGCCACTATCCGCAGTGTGTCCCGCCCGGTGGAAGCCTCCGTAACATTGAATCCGGCTTGTTGCAGGACCTTTGTTCGAGCGTAGCGCGATGGATTATAGTCGTCGACGTTGAGAATGGATGGCGGCGTCTCGCTCATTACCTTCCCATTCCTATGGCCGAGGAGGTCGCGCCATTCGCGGCATGACGTAGGAGTTCCGCCGCATCCGTGCGATCGAGGGCGTCTTTGCCGATAATTGCGGCAGCGTTTTGCATCAACTCCATCCGTTCTCCGCCGGTCAATATGCGAGAGGTTACCACGACCACCGGAATGCTTGCGGTAACCGGCTCTGTCTTCAGTTCGGCGAGCGTTTGAAACCCGCTCATATCCGGCATTGTGAGGTCCAGAAAAATTATGTCGGGCTGGGTCCTCCGAGCCAGGCGAATTCCCTCGGTTCCGTTGAAAGCTTCGCTTATCGAAACCGGCGAATTCTTGAGCTTCTGTTTCAGTATATAGCGGTCGCGTTCTTCGTCGTCGATAATCAGAACCCGGATAGCGAAGGCGCCTTCGGTCACACTCCTGAGTTCCTTCAGCAGATCCACACGCTCGATCGGCTTCACCAGATAGCGGTCCGCACCAAGGTGGTAGGCCTTGGCCTGATCTTCTATAGTGGTGGCCACAACTACACGAATGGCCTTGGTGAGCGCCTCAGTCTTCAGCCGGGCTAGGAAGCTCCAGGTTTCCTCAGAGCGCAGAACGATGTCCAGCAAGATCACCTGGGGCCGGATCCGCTCCACCATCTCCTCCGCTTCTCTAGTGGTGCCGGCGGCGGCCAACTGGAACTCCGTGTCCTTGAGGAAGCTCTGATAAACCGCGACAATTTCCGGCCGGTCCTCCACCACCAACACGGGAATACGCGAGGGTTCCGGAATCCATTCGGCCGGCGCAGCCACGCGCTCCTCAACTCCCTCCCGGAACCGCAGGGGGAGCCGAAGCGTGAACGTAGACCCCTCTCCAACTTGACTCTGCACGCTGACGTCGCCCCCCAAAAGCGTGGCGAGTTTCTTCGATAACGGCAGACCCAGGCCGGTGCCTTTTACGCGCCGCTGGATGGGGCTATCGATCTGGACGAAGTCCTGGAAGATCGCGGCCTGGTCGGATGGCGCGATTCCGATCCCCGTATCGGCCACCGAAAAACTCACCTCGTCCGGAGTTGTCATCACGGCCGAGACGCGTACCTCGCCGCGCTCCGTGAACTTGAGGGCGTTGGAAATAAAGTTCCTCAGAATCTGCGAAACCTTGCCTTCGTCGGAGTAGACCGTGGGCAGATCAGAGACATCCTCAAATATCAAGTCGAGGGCTTGATTCAGCAGCAACGGTCTGAGCATGCCCCTCAAGGCGGCGAAGAGATTGGCGACTTCGAACTCCAGAGGCTTGGCTTCCACCTTGCCCGCCTCCACCTTGGCAAGATCGAGCAGATCGTTCACGAGCTCCAGCAAATCCTGCGCCGCCCTTTTGATATAACCCACCTCTTGAGTCTGATCCGCGCCCAAGCCGGTCCCAGGAGCGAGCAGCAGCCCGCTCAGGGCGAGAATCGAGTTCAGCGGCGACCGGAACTCGTGGCTCATATTCGAAAGGAATTTGGACTTTAGTTCGTCCGCGCGCCTGAGGTGATCGGCTTGTTCGTCGAGCTCGGCGTACAACGCGACCACGCCGCGGTTGGTGTCCTCCAGCTCGCGATTCAAACGGGCCAACTCGGTCTGGCGGGTCCGGATCTCTTCCAGTGCGTTGAGCAATTCCTGATTCTGATATTGCAGCTCCTGAAAGGCGTCCTGAGGCCTTTCCATGGCGAGAGCCGCCGTGATCGCGGCGAGGTCGGATGGCCCCAGCAGACCTGCGCGCTTGGGAAGCAGCTTCTTCAGTAAAATGGCGGTGCCCTTGCCGGGGATCGAATCGATTTGGAAATGATCCATCAGCCGGCGTGCGCCTACGATGCCCAACCCCATGCCCGTCTGGGACTGATAGCGGCCGTCCAGGATGGCCTCCAGGTCGCGGATTCCCGGACCCGAATCCGTGATCTTGACGATGAATAACTGAGGAGCTGTCCGGCCTTCCAGCAGGTACTCGACTCGTCCACCGCCCGCGTAGTTATAAGCGTTGCGGGCGATTTCAGAGACCGCGGTAGAAATGCGCGTCTGATCCTGAGCATCGAAGCCCAGCAGACGCGCGATCTGCCTGGCGCGCTGCCGCGCTGAAACGGTGTCGTGCTCGTAATAAATCGAAACCGAAAGAATACTTGAACTCATCTTTGTCTTGCTGCGATGTTCTTACTGCGATGCTCTTGCTGTGATTGTTTTACTCTTACTGCTTGAAAACCTGGGCCACCACGACGGTGGCATCGTCGTTGCCGCGGCAAAAATCGCGATACAGCACTCCTGCGATCAGGGTCGGATCCCGCGAGGCCAACCCGGGACGACTCTCCAGATTCGTAGCGCTGGAGAGGCCGTCCGAATGCAATACCAGAGTTCCATCCGCAGGCCACGGATAGCTGAATTCGTGGAGCCGCTGCGTTTCGTGACCCGCCGTGCCGTTGACCGAGACGAGATGCTGGCCCGTGCGTGCGCTGGAATAGATGTGGGCGGAGATATTCCCGATCCCTGCAAAAGTAACCTTGCCGGCCTCGCGATCGACGCGAGCCACCGCGACCGCAGCTCCTCGCGAACTGCGTAGCGCCCGATGAGCACGCTCAATCAATGCCATCGGCGGTAGCTCGGGATTCAAATGCAGCATGCGCACCGCCTCAATCGAGGCTGCCTTTGCCTCGGGACCGTGGCCCAGGCCATCCGCCACCATCAGAACACTTTCACGCTCGTTCTGCTCGACCCCCCAGGCATCGCCGCAAACAAGCTGGCCGGGTTTGCATACATTGACGGCTCCGACGCTCAGTTTCCGTGGATTCCTGCATCCCGGGCCATTGGTCGAAGGCGGCTTTGCTTCCTGCGTGGACCACTTTGCCAAAACCGCCGTTCCCTGGCCAGGCATGGTATAAAAGTCGGACGCTGTCGAAAGCCGCATAATTGCTCCCAGGCCTTGGCCGGCGGAGCCTCCGGTGCTAAAGCCGTCCCGCAGACATTGTTCCAGATTGGTCATGCCCGGACCCTTGTCCAGCGCGAGGACTTCCAGCGCCAAATTCCCATTTTCGGTTACGCGCAGCAAAACGCTGCCCCGAACCGCATGTTTGAGGATGTTGGTGCACACCTCCGTGACGCCGATCGCCACGCGTTCTACCGCGCTTTCGTCCAGGCCAATGTCGGACGCCAGCTTTCGCGCGACGCGGCGGACCTCCGCAGTCTTACTGGATTCATCTATCTCGATTCGAATCGTTTCCGGCACAGCGTTCTTACAGCACCCCTACTTCCACCTTACGATCGAAACTTTGGTCCCTTCGCCAGTTTTGGAAGCGATCTCGAATTCATGGGAAAGCCGCTTGGCTCCGCCCAAGCCAAGTCCCATCCCCTGCCCTGAAGTGTATCCATCCGTTAAAGCCAAATCCAGATTCGCGATGCCGGGACCATGGTCTTCGAAAACCAGCCGCAGGCCGGAACGCCGTCCGTTCTCCACCACGGCAAGTTCCACCACTCCGCCCCCGCCGTAATCCAGCGTATTGCGCGCCAATTCGCTGGAAGCCGTGACAATCTTAGTCTGGTCCACCAGCCCGAACCCGAGAGCCACGGCCTTTTTCCGGACCGCCTGGCGAACAAGAACAATATCCTCGGAGGTCCGCAGCGGCATCGATTCAGATTCGAGGACTCTCATTCATCGCCATCTTCCCTGGACGCCAAAACGGCAGCCCGAAGCGCGGTCATTCCCTTCTCCACATCTAAGGCGGTGCGGATGCCCTTCATCGAAAGCCCCAGTTCCACCAGCGTGATCGCGACCGACGGCTGCATGCCGACGACCACCGTGTCCGCCCCCAGCAGGCGCGCCATGGACGCGATGCTGCCCAGCATCCGCCCAATGAATGAATCCACCATTTCGAGAGTGGAGATATCGATCAGTACCCCTCGCGACTTTTGTTTCACAATCTGCGCCGTCAAATCGTCCTGCAACGTCAAGGCGAGCCGGTCGTGCATGTCCACCTGGATGGTGACAAGCAGAAACTCGCCCATCTTCAAGATAGGGATTCGGTCCACTTGCTACCTCGCGCCGTTATCTGGAACCTGTTCGCGGTCGCGCTTCGACGCGGCGTCGAGCTTGGAAACTACCAGACCACTTCGCCGCAGCGCCACAGCGAACGCGTCCGCGAGAGTGGCCTTGGTGGTCACGTTCGTCAGGTCCACACCCAGATGAATGATGGTCTGGGCGATCTGCGGGCGGATGCCGCTGATCAGGCAGTCGGCTCCCATCAAGCGCGCCGCCGCTACCGTTTTCAGGAGATGCTGCGCCACCAAAGTATCGACGACGGGCACCCCGGTAATGTCGATGATGGCGAAATCGGAACGGGTTTGGACGATGGCATCGAGCAGATTCTGCATCACCACCTGGGTGCGCGCGCTATCCAGGGTCCCGATCAACGGCAGAGCCAGGACGTTTTCCCAAAGCCGGACCACCGGGGTTGAAAGCTCCAGCAATTCCTGCTGCTGGCGCGAGATCACGTCCTCGCGCGTCTTTTGAAACGTCTCGACGGTGAAAAGCCCTAATTTATCTATGAGTTCCGTCGCTTGCCAGGTGGCTTGCGCGAGGGCATTCGCGTCCTTGCCGCATTCTTCCCGGAGGACCGAAAACAATGCTTGCTTCAACGAGAAGACAAAAGTGGCGGTATCCACAGGCGAATCGCCGCTTCGTGCGCGCCCAGCGGAGGCCGCAGCAAGGATATCCCTTACGTGGGACCATTGCGGAGCGGCGATGTCGTCGGGATAGCCCTCCTTCGCCGCCGTCTTGAGCGCCGAGATAAGTTCGCTCCTGGTTCGGGCGGACTCCTGTTGTTCCGCCGCAGACATCCTCTTGTTGGAAGACGCCTGCATCTCTCCCCACTGGCGCGCAATGTCGGCTTCTCGGCCGACAAGAATTTTCGCGAGACTGCTATCGAAAGATGGCACTCAAGGGTCCCCTTGTGAAGTATTTTAGATTTGTACGAAAGCCCAACTACCGAAGGATCTGCAACTTACAGTGCATTACGATTTCGAGCCCCGGCTGCTGTCATTTTACAGCAGTCGCCAGGGAGATGCGCGACGCGGCGACGTGTTTCATAAATCTTTTCGTATGATCGCAATTTTCGATCGCGGCTGAAGGCCCCGTGGGGTTGGTGCGCGCGATATCCGGGATCTACATTCGGGACATGTGGACGTAGCGCCGGATATCTTTCAGATTGAAGAAAAAGGCGATCACTATGGCTGCCAGGACCAGGTAGCCAAGAATCTTTGCCAGTTCCATAGGGCACCTCTGTGTGTCTTTACCAGCACTTCCCGTTCCGCAGGCTTGGCAGGTTTCGGGCGATGCGGAACATTAATCTTGAAACACTTCGGATGGTTGCCGGATCACCCAAGGATTGCCAAGAGCCATTTCACCGGCCGAAAGCCGGGCACCGTTGCCTGGACAGATGAGGAGATCTATGTTCTTTTTGCGCGCTTCGCGGCAGGGGTGCCTGGCGCCTCTCCGGAACGCTCGCCTGGTTATGTTCGGGTTGACCGGGCTAATCGCTTGCGCCGGCAACCAACCTTCGCCGGCGACTCTAAAGAGTCTCAGCCTGGAAGAGCTTTCGCAGATCGAGGTCACCTCGGTAGCGAAGGCCCCGGAGAAGGCCATGCAAACGGCGGCGGCCATTTACGTTATCACCGGCGAAGATATCCGCCGGTCGGGCGCGCCGAACATTCCAGAAGCGCTGAGGCTGGCCCCAGGCGTCGAGGTTGCACAAATCGACGGCAACAAGTGGTCCATCGGGATTCGCGGCTTTGGAACCCGTCTTTCGCGAGACATTCTCGTATTGATGGATGGACGAACAGTGTATACAACGTTGTTCGCGGGCACCTACTGGGAGGTCCAGGACACCAACATGGACGATATCGACCGGATCGAAGTGATCCGCGGTCCTGGCGGCACAATCTGGGGGCCCAACGCGGTCAACGGAGTGATCAACATCATCACTAAGAACGCCAAAGATACACAGGGGCTGCAGATGTCGGCGGGGGGCGGCAACGTCGAACAAGGGTTTGCCAATTTCCGCTACGGGGGCAGCAACGGAACCGGTCTCAGCTATCGCGTGTATGCGAAGGCTTTTACCGACGGCCCGGAGTACCATCCGGACGGGCGGAATTTCGACGACTGGAGATCCGTTCAAGGCGGCGCTCGTCTGGATTGGGATAAGGGCGGTCGGGACACGTTCACGCTCCAGGGAGATCTTTACGACGAGAAAGCTGGAGAGAGCGTTCCGGTTACCAGCTATGCAGCGCCCTACTCTTGGGTCACCGACGCCAATGCGCTGCTCTCCGGCGGCAACGTCCTGGCCCGCTGGAAACGCGTGATCGACGACGGTGACGACTTCCAGTTGCAAATCTACTATGACAGAACCAATCGTCATGAGCCAAACGTAGAAGACCTGCGGAATACGTTCGACGTCGATTTTCTGCAACGGCTTCGGTTGCCCGGGCGGCAGGAGATCTCCTGGGGACTTGGTGCGCGCGTAATCCCGATCGATGACCCCGTGGTCACGTCAGGCCTGATCTTTACTCCGAACAAGAGAACCGACTATCTCTTTACCGCATTCTTTCAGGATGAAATCGCGTTGGTGGATCATCGCTTATCATTGACGATCGGCACGAAGCTGCTGCGCACGAATTTCACCGGTGTCGAGCCTGAGCCCAGCGCCCGGCTTGCTTGGACGCCCTCGGACCGACAAACCGTCTGGGCGGCATTCACGCACGCGTTGCGAACGCCCTCCGACGTCGAGGAAGAGTACTACTTGCTCGGTTATAACCCAGCGGGATTTTTTGCACGGTTCAATGCGAATCCGCACTTTCAGCCGGAACAGCTGAACGGGGACGAGCTCGGGTATCGCCTTCTTCTGGGCAAGAGCGTCTACATCGATCTGGCGGGGTTCTATAACCGCTATCACGATCTTTTCGATGAGGAAATCACTGGCCCCCTCGCTTTGGACGATAATCCCCCGCCTCCTCGTCTGCTCATTCCCGCGCAATTCGGTAACGGCTTGCGCGGCTGGACCAAGGGCGTGGAAATCGGTCCGGAGTGGAGACCTTTCAGCGTGTGGCGCCTGCGCGGCTCTTACTCCTATCTGCACATGAACGTCGAAGATACTCCAGGCTCTCTCAACGTGGAAGCGTATTCGAGCATCACCGGCGCGAGCCCGCAGCACCAGGTGACGGTTCAATCCGCATGGGATCTCTCGAAGATCCTGCACCTGGATCTGACGTATCGCTACGTCAGCGCACTGCCGGGACTGGAGGTTCCGGCTTATTCGACAGGCGACGCCCGCTTTGCGTGGCGGCTGGCCCCGCAAGTGGAACTTTCGCTAACGGGGCGGAATCTCTTGCAACCGTGGCATGCGGAATATGCAGGCGATCCCGGGCCGCTGGTGGGCATTCGAAGAAGCGGATACATCGAACTGGCATGGCGCCGCTGAGCGGCAACAAGATTCTGGCGACATCTCGGCGGCCCGGCGTGCTGGGTCGTATGGCGTGCTCGCTATCGTTTCTGCTGGCGCTGTTCCTGGCCCCGCGGGCGGCAAAATCCGCGGACGAGCCCACCTTGGAGTACCAGGTCAAAGCAACGTTCTTGTTGAACTACACGAAGTTCACGGAATGGCCTCCTTCGGCGTTCGCCAGCCCCACGGCGCCCATATCGATTTGCGTCCTGGGCGAGGATCCGTTCAACGGAGCCTTGCGGCAAATCCTCGAAGGCGAAACCGTGGGCGCGCGGCGTGTGGTGACGCAGCAGATCCGGCAAGCGCCGCCCCTCCACACCTGCCAGATCATATTCCTAAGCGGCGATCAACGCGAGAACCTGAAGAAGTTGCTCCCGCAATTCGGGCCGGGCGTCCTGACGGTCGGCGAAGGAGATGGCTTTCTGCGTGCGGGCGGCATGATAGCCTTCGTCATCGAGAATCGCCGTGTCCGGTTCGACATTCATCAGACCGCAGCGGAGAACGCCGGGCTCAAGCTGAGCTCCAAGCTGCTGAGCGTAGCGAGGTCCGTTGAGAAATAAATTCCCACAAGCGAGGTTACTTGCAGTTCGCGCGTTTCGCGATCTGCCGATCCGGCGCAAGCTGGTGCTGATCATTATGGGGATCACCACGGCGGCCCTGCTGCTCTCCGGAATCGGCCTTATCGTGATGGATTCCTTCTATTTCCGAAGCTGGC
>DASXEY010000026.1:0-104535 GCA_036489835.1 Bryobacteraceae bacterium
TGCGGTCATTCGTTCCACCCATTCCACTCATATCTTCGTCTTTGACGTTGTCGGTGAGGGTAATTGTGGCCTTGCGCGTGTGGGGTTTGGCTTCGGTGCCGATTTCCAGTTCCCCGTGCACCATGACCCACTCGGTGGTCAGTTCCAGATCTTTATTGTCGGCGAAGCTCAGTTTGCCTTCGATCGTCAAACTGCGCAGCGGCATCGGGCTAACATCGAGAACAACATTCATGTCCTTTCCAATGGTGACCGCGGCGTCTTTGCCGGGCACTTTCTTGTCAGGCCAAGTGGCTGGATCAGACCAGCGCTTCGCGCTGGCCGTCGAAGTTTTTTGCTGCGCCTTGAGGACGGCATGTCCGCCGAGGCCCAAAAAGGCTGGAACCAGCAACGAAAGGAACATGAGATAGTGTTTTCGCATCGTCTAAACCTCCGGTGATTGAGGAGCGAGAATAAGATATCAGATCCGACAGTGGCTCGCAAGGGCGCGGGAGCGCCAAATCCCGAGGGTGTCGGCCCCCCCTGTTGGTCGCAGACGAATTTGAGGATGGCGAGCATCGATCACCGCGGTCAGGATGGCGCCTACAGCGACGACGTCAGACCAATCGGCCTGGGAGATGGTCATTGAGGAGGCGCAGGGCCGTGGCAAGCCGTCTCACCGTCATTCTTTCGTCCGCCGCCTGCGGCGTGAATCTGGCAGAGATAAAATAACCGTCATTATTCAGTGTTAACCAAAGATCTTCAAACGAACGTGTCTGCTCAATTTCGGTGAGCTGTCGGATGATGAGTGAGTGGCCCAAGATTGTGACCTCCAGCATATTTGATCGGTCGCATGGCGTAGAGCTCCTATCTTTGGAAGTGCAATCATTCATGCGGCCCTTGCCGTTGGCCTTGTCCTGAGACGCGCCACTTTCGACAACCCGTCCTGCAGTTTCATCATCCGCTCCGTTTCCGGCCGCGGAGTACTGCCGCCTCAGACCCCATATCCCCCTCCGACGGGCACATCAATACATAGCGTGCACACAATCAGTTTGTGCAAACGACCGTGGCGGGCCGAAAGCTGGTGCTCACACCATTCATCGAGCACCGCGGTGCAACCCTTGAGCGCTCTTCAGAGCGAATACTGACTTCCGGACAGCGTCCCGCGCCGCGCGCCCAGGCACTAAATCGCCAACAGTTGTGCTGAACTGCTTGAAGCGCGTTTGGAAACTGGTGACAAAAGTGACAGAAGTTATAGCTGCCGGGAAACGCAAGCGGTCAGCAATAGTGCAATATTTACTGAGTTTCTGACCATCCGCATGGCCTCCCTTGCTACGCGAACAATAGCGGTTGCCTGCCATGGCAAGGGATTTGCTGAAAACATTTTGAAGGGAGGTGAGAGAATGGTTCGCGATTTCTGGACCGCTTGGAATTCACTCCGGCTTGCCGGAATCGCCGCCCTAAGCACAAGTCTATGCGTGCCCTTGGCTATGGCCCAGGATCACGACTACCGCGACCGCGACAGGGACCATGGCAGGCTCACTCGGATCGAACCGGGGACCCAGATCAGCGTCCGCACGGCAGAGCGGATTGATGTGAATCGATTTGACAACCATGTTTACCCCGGCCGAGTCGAGTCCGACGTCTATGGCGAAAACGGTCGATTGGCAATTCCGCGCGGGGCTCCTGTCCAGTTGATGGTGCGCGTCGCTCCAGATAACGACCTGGTACTAGATCTGGAGTCGATAACGGTGCATGGTGATCGCTTCGCCGTTGACACCACGCCGGATCGTATCCAGTCCGAACGCCAGTATGGCATGGTCGGGGCTATAGTCGGCGCAATCAAAGGGGCACAAGTTCGCGGACCCGCCGTCACTGTTCCTCGTGATACGGCGCTGACGTTCCAGATCGATCGTCCGTTGGTTGTTCACGCTGTTGATCGTGATCATCCGTACAGCGATTATGATCACCCCTATGGCGAATAGGACGATCAATCTTCGCTGAATTGGCTGCTGGGCTCGGAGCAAATGCGCAGCGGCCTTCTCGAGTTCTTTCGCCGTGCTTGCGCAGGCAGCGCAAGCAACACCGGGAACTGGAGAGAAGGCTGAGCGGAGGAGTCATTTCATGGCTGTGCCTCCCGGCCGCGATGCCCAGCCGGGTCCGGGAATTCGGAAGGTGGACGGCGGGTGGGTGTCGGTTTCTTCCTTGTCCGCGCGGCCTTCCCCGATTTACGGGCGGGTCGGCATCCACGACTTCACTTTCGGAGCCTGCTCAAGCTTCCCTCGCGTTATGGCCTGCCAGGTCGCTTGCCCGCCCAAAGACGGGCTTTTGTCCCGAGCCTTCAGCCTGACCAAGCCGCTTGGTAGCTACCATGCCTTACCGACAACTACTGAATGGGATCTTCCTTCCATTGGTGATCTGCGCGTTGGGCCGCACAATTAAGTAAGGGGGGAAATTCCGGAATCCTGCCGGTGATCGCGCGTATCAGGCGAACTCCCGCCCCGTTATTCCGCAGCTACCCCGGCACCTGGAAGGCGCGTTGTCCCAGCAATGTAGGCCAATGCGTACCTCGCGACACTGGCACTACCCAGCGGGGCTGTCAGGCTTACTAAAAGACCGGTCGCACGTAGATGCAATTCGTCGGCTGCCCGTTGCACCCGCTTTGGGTTGTCCCACGGCAGGAATGCGTCTTTCCGGAAAATCTACTTCTTCGGACCACCGCCCTTTTGTCCGCCACCGCCTCCACGAGCAGGCGCGGGAGGCAGAGTGCCGCCCTCGGCGAGGATTTTCATGTTCTCGATTGCGGTCTGAAACTGCTGGGTCCTGCGAGCTTTATCCGCATCGCGAGCGGCATCGTCGGCCAGCGTCGAATTATCGTAGATCAGGGTGTAAACAATTTTGGAAGTCGTTGCAGTCACCGGCCTTGCTTCTACCGTGCCGTGATAGAGGATGTAGGGCTGGCCCTCGCGGACCGGCTGCGTGTAGGTGTAGGAAAGCTCGGTTTTGCCAACCAGGATTTCGTTGCCGATCGACCGTACAGCGCCGAGTTCGCCGTCTTTGCCTGAAATAATCGTGCACTGGACGCGGAGCCACTCGCCAATATCACAATACTTGCCAACACGTTTCCAGACGTCGGCGGCGGGACGGTTCACCATGATTTCGAGAGGAATGGTGACGTAGTTCGGATTCGGAATCGCGAGCGGCGCTTGGCCGCGACCTTGTGCGCTGGCGATTTGCGTGAAACAGGCGGCCGCAAGGACGCAGAACAGAACGGTGTTGCCGAATTGATTTCTCATAGACCCTCTTAGAACTCTGGCCGAGCCAGCTTGGCTCCGACGCACAATCTTGGCACAGGGAGTGTCACGAAATCAACCGTCGATTTATGGAGCGACCGTGTCAACCCCTCCGAAATGCCGCGCCTGGGCGCATGGTTAAATAACCCGGGTCTCGGAGATGCCAACGGAGACTCTGGGCTATTCGAACCGCTCGGACCGGCTCCCGCCTCCGTCCACCTCGGCTGAGACCGGAAGTGGAGACGCGGTTGGCCTGAATTGGGTGGCCGACAGCTCGGCCGTGAAGAAAAGAGGGAACCTCCGAAATAGCAAGTGCGGCTCCTTTGATTAAGCGTATCTCAGGTGCTCTCCTAAGGAGGCGCCTTGGCAGCGTAACCTCAGGAGCACCGTAGGCGTTTGCTGGCATATCCGAAGGCAAATCATCCATATCCTCGCTCCCAAAATCACTATTGTCAGCAGGGCTCCCGTGGCGCTTACGCGGCCAATCTCGTTTCCCTTCCCAGATTTTCGCGCAAGGAGGGATGCGCAGACGACAGATCGCGATGACTACAAACCACGGCGGAAGGAGAAACCGAAGACGCCACATGGGTCCAGAGGCTGCCAGAACACATAGGCATTTCCCAGATTTGGCTACTTCCAGTGGTTCAGCATCGTGGCCTCGGGAGGGATAGGCCCGATGAGCGAGGTGCCGGCGTTGGGATCCGTATTTGGAGGCCGGTTGGCGAGCTCGGGTGGAAGGTTGTCCTGCGAGGTGACGATGCGCATCTCGTTGCCGGAGATGCGGGCGGTAACGTGCTTGCCGAAAGGGATGGAGTAATCGCCCCAGTCTTCGTGCAGGATGTTGAAGCGCAGGACTTCGCCGTCGATCACAAAGTCGTCGAGCGCCGCCATGGTGTAGGGGTTGTCGCACCGTCCGCAGACCATGCCGCGAAGTTTGGTGCCGATCTTCTTGACGATGAAGTACTGCTTGTTGACGCCGGTGCCGAAGCCGAGCCAGGAGCCGGCGACGATTTCAGGGGTGAGTTTCAGCCAAGGGCCTGGCGGGACATAGCCGCCCCGACCTCCACCGCCCGGGCCAACCGCCGCCGCGGGTCCGCCTTTGGCTGCTCCCGGACCGCCGCCGCGGCCAAGAACAGGGATCTCGCGCCCAGGGGGGAGCATGACGATCGGGATGGGGAGCGGATCCGGACCACGATCATCCTTAATCATGGTCCATTTGAAGTTGCCGCCGCCTGGGCCTGCCAGCGTGCCTGTAACGATCAAGCTGGGCTTTTCGAATTTGGCGGTGCCTGTGTCGGTAAACGTAGTCTTGCCGTTGTTGTCGGTGTGGGTAACGGTGAAAGACAGGCCGTCGCGGCCGAGTTTGCCGTCGACGAAGGCGAGAGTGGTGGCGTCGGCGCACCAGGTGCAGTAGATGCCGCGCACGGTTTCGCCACGGATGGAGAACTCGTAGGTTCGAGGAACACCGTTGACCTCGGTTTTCCACCCGCCGCGGTAGTCGTCGGGGTTTTGGGCGAATGTGGAGGGCAGGAACGCAAGGGCAGTGAACAGGATTGTCGTCTTCATAGGCTCCTCTCGGCTTCCTTGGCTTGCAACGACTGCGAACCTTGATCATTATACAAACGACGGCTTGAATGGACACCCACACGAAACAACGGCCTTTGGATGGACTAGGGTTTGCGGAGACTATCCAGCCCGCAAAGGGCCGGTCGCGGCCCTCAATTCCCGAAAGTAACAGCTCGGCTCGTGGCCGCGACCCAGGCTCCGTTTTGCGGGCTGTTACTTAGAAGCATCGCCGCCGCCAGGTAGTCTCGGTGGCATGCGATCGGCGAACACATTCTGCGTTTATCCAATGCCCCTGAGCGCTGCGATAAGCCGATCGAGAAAAACCTGTTGTCCGGTCAGCAATCGGGATCTCGCTTCCTCGACGGTAAACCAATCCCCTCGATCCACTTCGGGCACTTCAATCTGACGTCCCGAGCGAGGCGGCCATTCTATCAGACACGTGTTGCTGCGGAGCATTCCTGGATCGCAATCGCCCTCAAACGCCCAAGCTCTGACGATTTTTCGGCTCGGCTGCGTCAAATCGCCCAATTCCAGGAAAAGCTCGCCCGGCGGGAAACCCGTCTCCTCCTCGAATTCCCGTTTCGCGACTTCAAGGGGTGTTTCCTGTTCGACGTACTCGCCCTTCGGGATCGACCACACTCCGAATTCCTTTCTCGACCAAAACGGCCCGCCTGGATGAACGAGAAACACCTCGAGATGAGAATCCCGGCGGCGATACATCATTAGACCAGCGCTTCGTTTTGGCATAGCCGCCTTACTGGGATATGGTACGGCATGAAGAAAGCCTCATTGAATCACCCAGGCGTGGTTTCCGACGCCTGCTTGCAGAAATGTTCGAGACACTGGCTTCGAAATCCTTCTTGAATTCGCAGCCGATGCCGGCGCATTGGCTTCAACTCAGCGATCCGAGCCCGGAGCACATTGTGGGGGATAGAATGATCGCTCGATCAATGAAGTTCTGCAATTCGCGAATGCTTCGGGACGAGTGGTATCTCGACAACGTAGCCACCGTTCCGAACCCGCAGAAGCTTCGATTGAGGTTCAATGTGTCCTGATTCGTTAGCTCGAAACACCCCATCTTTCGGGCGATCGTTTGGGGCTCACGACCGGTTCGGTGCTCCTCCTCGATTTTTGAAGCTGCGAACTCTGGCCGCCCGAAATGACCTTGGGATCGCCTTTCAGCGGTGAGCTTTAAGCATCCTTCCCGGGGCTGGGAGGATGGCGCGGTACCGGTACCGGCACCGCCCAACCGGCCCTCCTCCACGGTCATTCCGTGCCCCCGGGCCCATTTATCGAGGAAAGATCAGCGGCGTCCTGCCATTACCGCAGCCGGCACGGCGCTGTTGAGCTTGAGCGCCATCCTTCAACGTAACGCCGTCTCGGCAAAAGGGCTTGCCTGGCGTAATGATGGCATTGATCGTCGCGACGGCCGCGAAGCCCGGCTTCGTCGGTGGTGCAGGGCTAAATCGACGGGCCGAGATCTCGTGTCGGCGCCCATGACGTAACGGACTATGGCCTTCTCGGCCTGGGTGTATTGATACACCGGATGAGAGCCTTATTGTAAGGCGATTACGCCTTGCCGACTTCTTCCTTCTTGAGCTTGTCGCGCTGCTCCTTCAGGATGGCCTTGCGGCTGAGCTTGATTTTGTTGCCTTCAAGCGCCAGGACCTTGACCAGGATCTGGTCGCCTTCGTTCAGCTCATCGCGGACCTGCTTGATGCGGCTCTCCGAGATTTCGGAGATGTGCAGCAGGCCGTCGGTGCCGGGGAAGATTTCGACGAACGCGCCGAAATCGACGATGCGGACGACTTTGCCCAAATAGGTTTTGCCGATTTCAGCAACGGCGCAGATGTCGGTAACCATCTGGATGCAGCGGTCGGCGGCCGCTCCGTCGGAGGAGAAGATCTTGACGCTGCCGTCGTCTTCCACATCGATCTTGCAACCGGTGGCTTCGACGATTCCGCGGATAACTTTGCCGCCGGGACCGATCAGCTCCCGAATCTTGTCGGTGGGGATCTGCAAGGTGAAGATGCGCGGAGCGTAGGGCGAGAGTACCTCACGCGGCTTCTCGATCACGGCGACCATCTTGTCCAGAATGTGCAGGCGGGCTCGGCGAGCCTGCTCCAACGCTTCCTTCAGGATGGCATGGGTGACATTCGGCACCTTGATATCCATCTGCAGAGCGGTGATGCCTTCCTTGGTACCGGCGACCTTGAAATCCATGTCGCCATAATGATCTTCCGCGCCGGCGATGTCGGTCAGAACTGCGTAAGCGTCGCCTTCCTTCACCAGACCCATGGCGATTCCGGCCACGGGGGAGGGAATCGGCACACCGGCGTCCATCAGGGCGAGAGTTCCGCCGCAGACGGCGGCCATCGAACTCGAACCATTCGATTCGAGGGTGTCGCTGACGATGCGCATGGTGTAAGGGAAAGCTTTGTCGTCGGGGATAACCGCGGAAAGGGCGCGCTCCGCAAGGGCTCCGTGGCCGATTTCGCGGCGGCCGGCTCCACGCATGAATCCGACTTCGCCGACGCTGAACGGCGGGAAGTTGTAATGCAGCATGAAGCGCTTGGAGGATTCGGTGGAATCGAGCAGCTCAATGCGCTGCTCATCATCCTTGGTGCCGAGCGTGCAGGTGACCAGGGCTTGCGTTTCTCCACGCGTGAACAATGAGGAACCGTGGGTGCGCGGCAGGACGCCGACTTCGATATCGATCTTGCGGACCTGATCGAAGGCGCGGCCATCCGGGCGGCGCCGCTCCTTAAGCATCTCTTCGCGGAAGATGGTTTCCTTGAGCAGGTCGAGAAGCTTCTTGCCTTCCGCCTTCTGCTCTTCCGGAAGGGCGTCGACAGCCTTGTGCTTGCACTCGGCAACGCGACGATAGCTTTCCAACTTTTCGTATTTCTCGGTGTTGAGGGCGTCTTTCAGCTCGACTGCGACGGCCTTGGAAATCTGGTCGTAGAGTTCTTTGTTGATGGCTGGGGTGACGTATTCGGCTTTCTTCTTGCCGACCTTGGCGACCAGCTGGCGGATGGCGCCGGCGATCTTCTTGCAGCAGTTGTGGCCGAACTCGATGGCGGATAGCACTTCGGCTTCGGAAGCCTGCTGGGCGCCGGACTCCACCATCACGATGCCTTCTTCGGTGCCGGCAACGACGATGTTGACCTTCGCGCCCTTCGTCTCCTCGTAGGTGGGATTGGCGATGAGCTTACCGTCGATCATGCCGACGCGGACTGCCGCAAGCACGTGCTGGAACGGAATATCGGAGATCGCCAGCGACGCGCCCGCGCCGATGATGGCTAAGGTGGAAGGATCCCGCAACGGGTCGGCGGAGAGGACCATGCCGATAACCTGGGTCTCGTGCGAATAGCCTTCGGGGAACAGGGGACGGATGGGACGGTCGATCAGGCGGCTGGTGAGAACTTCTTTTTCAGTGGGGCGGCCCTCACGCTTGATGAATCCGCCAGGGAAACGGCCGGCGGAGTAAGTGTATTCACGATAATCCACCGTGAGAGGGAAGAAACTGGCGCCCACTTTGGGCTCGGGGGCGGTACACGCGGTCACCAGGACCACGGATTCCCCGGAACGGACGATGACGGAGCCGTTGGCCTGCTTGGCCATTTTCCCGGTCTCAATCGTGATGATCCGGCCACCGCCGAGATCCACTTCAACGGAACTTTGCATTTCTCGAAATCCTTTTAATCTAGGTCGCCGAAGCCTCAAAGGCCTGGGGCGCCTGCTTTGATCAAGAGGAGACTGGGGATCGGGGGGTTGCTCGAGATCGAGACGGCCCGTTAGCGGCGGATGCCCAAGCTCGTAATGAGAGTCTTGTAGCGTTCCGGGCTGCGGCTGCGCAAGTAATCGAGTAAACGGCGGCGCCGCGCAACCATCTGCAGAAGACCTCTGCGCGAATGATGGTCCTTGGCGTGCGATTTAAAATGCACCGTCAACTCGTTGATGCGTTGGCTCAGGATTGCGACCTGCACCTCTGGCGAGCCGGTATCCGTTTTGTGGACCCGGAACTGGGTAATCGTTTTAATCTTTGCTTCGCCCGCCAGTGCCATTTGGGAATCGATACTCCTCGTCTATTCTTAACCGTTTTATTTCAGTTCTAATAATAACACAGACGCGCGAGGGAGGGGAATCGAGTGGGTGCGCTATAGATCGTCGTCCCTCTCGGCTGGCGGCGCGAGAGGCTTAACTGCCATGCCAAGATTGCGGTAATTCCGGGATTGTAATTAAGGATGGCCCATACCCGTTCCAGTGCAGAGCTTAGACCCACTACCGGGCTCGCGCTAGTGCTTCTGCGCGGAGGGGTTGGGTACTTCGACGGAGTAAATCGCGACATTGGCTCGCATCGCCGCGTTCACTTCGTCCTTGATGTCGTCGCTCGAATCCAGGCTGCCTTTCGGATTTCCGGCTGAGAAATAGACGATCGTTTTCTTTTCAGGGAAGCGCAAGAGCGACGAAACTGCTCCCTGGATCGCCTGGACCTCCCCGTGGCCGGCGTCGTCGTTGGCCGGCGCGGAACCGGTCGCGACGTTATTGGGCGTGGCCGGTTCGATGGTCTTAAGTGCCCCGATAAGCCGATCTTGATCGCTGGTGAAATCCTGGACTACGTTCAGCCGCGACGAGTACGTCATGACCTCCACAATGTCGGAGGGCGCGATCAATTGCTGAACGTACTGGATGGCACTCTCTCGGACGCTCGATTGCGCGGAAAGATCCGGTGAGCTCACGTCCAGAAACAGGCAGACCATGCGAGGCCGCGGAGCCTGCGCTTCAACCGCAAGGGCGGCGGCTGCCAAGCACAGGATCGTCCGGGTCAGTTTCACAATAGCCAAGACGCTCCCATTACCGGGAATGGTTACAGGGCCTCGGGCTAATCCGGGTGGAAAAGAATTACCGCGGCGGGGCGGCCGCAAGTCCCCGCGAGTCAACGGCGTAGATCGAAACGTTGGCTCGCACTGCCGCGGCTGTTGCAGCTCTCAACTGGGCCTGGTTGTCGATCCCGTTCTTCGGAATGCCGCTGGAGAAATAGATCATCGCCTTCTTCTCCGGGAGCGCTCCCAGCAAATTGGCCGCTTCCTCGATGGCGGCAAGCTGGCGGTCCGCCGTGACCGCGGCGTCTCCTGAATTGGCAGGCATGATGCTTTGCAGAACGGCTAGAAGGCTGTCGCGGTTATCCGTGAAATCCTGGAGGATGTTCAGCTTGGAGGTGTACGTCATGATCTCGATCCGGTCAACCGGGGTAAGCTGATTTTGAACGAACTTGATGGCGTTCTCCAGAGCTGTGGATTGCGCCGAGGCATCCATCGTGTTCATGTCGAAAAACATGCACAACAGACGCGGTTGGACAGTAGCAGGAGTCTGCTGGGCTTGAAGCGCGAGCGAGACGGTGGCGAAGGAAAGGAGGATCCGTGTCAGCTTCATATCGCCAAGACGCTCTCCGCCGAGGCGGTTGTTACAGGCCCGCTATTTAATTCCGGCGGCGGCGGAGAGTTCCCGCGTGTCCAGCGGGTACATGACCACATTGGCCTTCATCAGAGCCTTGACCGTGGCTTCCATTACGTCCTGGTTGTCGATAGCGGCTTTGCTCACGCCGCTGGAGATGTAGACCATTACCTTCTTTTCCGGCAGCTTGGAGAGCATCGAAGCCGCAGTCTCCAGCGCGCGGAGGCTGGCGGCGGGCTCATTGCTGCCCACGGCGGGGCCGATCCCGTCATGAATCGACCGTGGTGTCGCGACAGTGGCATCGCGGTCGTGGGTGAATCTGTGAGCACGTTCAGCCCGCCAGGCGTGTTCGCCATCACCGAGATTATTGAGATCCAGAAACAGTACCATCAAGCGCGGTGGGGCCGTTGCGGAAGCTTGCTGGGGTTGCAGTGCCAATGAGACCGTTGCCATAGAAAAAGAAGCGATTGTTTGGGGCCGGCTTACAGCATTTCCTTATATAGGTCGGGCTCCCCGGGCGGCCGGGTTTTCCAGCGGCGATGGACCCAGAGCCATTGGTCGGGATATTGCCGGATTACCGATTCCAACTGCGCGTGGACCGTCTGGGTGTCGGCGGCGATATCGCCGGTCATTTCGATTTCCGGATAAAAGCGGAGAATATAGCGGGATTCCTTGGGTTCCCACAGGGCGAAGCCAGGGACCACGGGCGCTCCGGAGTGGTGCGCGAATTTCACGAAAGCGGTTCCGGCGCAGGCCTTCCGGCCGAAGAAGTCGATGAAGACGCCTTCGGCTGGGACGACGTTTTGATCAATGAGGACGCCGACGGCGTCGCCGGAATCGAGGGCTCGCAGGATTCCGCGGGCGGCTTCCTTCTTGCGGATCAGGTGGTTGCCGGAGAGGGTGCGGCGGCGCTCCACCCAGGCGTCGAGGCGGGGATTGTCGAGAGGCCGCACCACGATATGCATCGGCGCAGTCATGTAGGCATGCGCAAAGGCGCTGAGCTCCCAGTTGCCGAGATGAGCTGTGGCCACCAGAACTCCGCGGCCTCGGGACAAGGCGTTGGTGAAATTTTCCAGGCCCTCATAACAGATGATGCGATGGACGTTTTCGAGATTCAGGCTGGGGAAGCGCGCGACGCTGTCGATCACCCGGCCTAGTGATTTGAAGACGCCGTCGGCGATCTGCGGCGCGTTGCTATAACCCGCAAGTTGGAGATTGCGCAGGGCGATTCGGCGCAGTCGCGGGACTGCCAGATTAAGGGCGTTCGCGGAAAGAGGGGCGAGAAGGCTCACTCAGCCATCCTTCTTACGTTCGGGCGCAAAATCGATTTTCCTAACCGCTCCTTCTGGTCGCGGCTCTGTAAGGAGCTGTGACCATATAACTCCGATTCTGAGCCGTGACCGAAGGGAGCGGTTGCGCGCATTCGATGCCGAAAGAAGCGGCTACTCGATCCAGCCGCCGCCGAGGACCAAATCGCCGGAGTAAAAGACTGCGCCTTGGCCCGGTGTTACGGCTCGCTGGGGATCGTCGAAAACAATTTCTACACGTCCGGCATCAGCGGCCGGAATAATCTCAGCCGGGGCAGCCGCGTGCTTGTTGCGGATCTTGACTTCGGCTCGCACGGGTTCAGAGGGTGGGGCGATGGAGATCCAGTTGACTTGATTGACGTGCATCTTCGAGCGCAGCAGATCGTCCTTGCGTCCGATCATGACGCGGCGCGTGGCGGGCTCAGTGGAGATAACGTAAAGCGGCTCGGCTGCGGCGATCCCCAATCCGCGGCGCTGCCCGACGGTGAAGTGATGAACGCCGGTGTGCTCGCCCACAACCTGGCCGTCGGAGGTAACCAGCTCTCCGGCGAGATCCTGGCGCCCGGTTCCTTGCTCGTCGAAATAGGCGTCGATGAAGGCGGCATAGTCGCCGTTAGGAACGAAGCAGATTTCCTGGCTATCGGGCTTATCGGCGGTAGGAATCTGGAGCTGGCGGGCCAGCGCCCGCACTTCGGGCTTCTGCATTCCGCCGAGCGGGAACAGGGCGCGCGAGAGCTGATCCTGCGTGAGGCCGAAGAGGAAGTAGGTCTGATCCTTGGTGTGATCAACGCCCCGTCGCAATTCCCAACGGCGGCTGGCGGGGTTGAAATCGATGCGGGCGTAGTGGCCAGTGGCAATGCGCGAGGCTCCCACGCCTTCCGCCATTTCCAGGAATTGATCGAACTTGATGAAGTTGTTGCACAGCGTGCAGGGGATAGGCGTGCGGCCGGCGAGATACTCGCCGATGAACGGCTTGACCACCTGATCCTCAAAGCGCTGTTCAAAATTCACGACGTAATAAGGGATGCCCAAAGACTGCGCGACGTGGCGGGCGTCGTAGACGTCTTCAATGGAGCAGCAGCGGCCCGTGGGTCTGTCTCCAGGTGCTCGGGTGCCCGAAAGTTGCGGCAGCCGGCGCTGATTCCAGAGCTGCATGGTGAGACCGACGACGGTTTCTCCGCGCGCGTGCAGCATGCCCGCGACAACGGAACTGTCGACTCCTCCGGACATTGCTACAGCTATGGGTCCTCTGGACCCCGTCACTGCGATTGTCTCCTCAGGCATACGCGGGGGCCAACTTTCTCAAATGCGCAACGCACTGGACCAGCGCGTTAACGAGGTCGTCGACTTGAGCGACAGTGTTGGAGCGTCCGAGCGAAATGCGCAGGCTGGAACGGGCCTGCTCCTTGGTGAGGCCGATGGCGGAGAGAACGTGCGACGGCTCGGTCGAGCCGCTGGAGCAGGCAGAGCCGCTGGAAACCGCGAAGCCGCGCAAGTCGAGCGCGATGAGCAGGGGCTCGGAATCGATTCCCTGGAAGCGAAGATTACTGGTGTTCGAAACGCGTGGAGCACCCGCTCCATTGACGCGGACGCCAGGGATGCGGTCGAGGATGGATTCCTCCAGCCGCCTGCGGAGGATTTCCATGCGCCGCGATTCCTCATTGGCGCGTTCGGTCATCCACTGGGCGGCGCGGCCAAGTGCTACGGCTCCGGGGACGTTCTCCGTTCCCGCGCGGCGTCCGCGCTCATGATTGCCGCCGTAAAGAATCGGGTCAAGGGGGGTATCCTTGCGCACGAAGAGCGCTCCGATGCCCTTGGGCGCGTACAGCTTGTGACCCGCTATGGAATACATAGTCACGCCGAGCGCCTTCACATCGACGCCGAGCTTTCCCGCGGCTTGCACGCCATCGGAATGAAACGCGACGCCGGCGTCCTGGGCGATGCGGGCGATTTCCTTGATGGGCTGAATTGTTCCGAGTTCGTTATTAGCGTGGATCACGCTGATGATTCTCGTATTGGGCCGCAGGGCGCGGCGGATGTCGTCGGGATCGACGAGGCCCTGGCTGTCCACGGGAACATAAGTGGCGGAGGCGATTTGCGAGGCCGAGGCCAGCACGGCCGGATGCTCCACCGTGGTGGTTATGGCGTGGGCGTCGCGATCGGTTTGGATTCCGGCGAGGCCCAGCAATGCGAGATTGTCGGACTCGGTTCCGCCGCTGGTGAAGACGATTTCCTCGGGCGTCGCGCCGACAAGCGCGGCGGTTTGCCGGCGGGCGTCGTCGAGGCGCTTGCGGGCCGCTTGCCCGAAATGGTGAATGCTGGAGGCGTTCCCATACACGTCGGCGAGCACCGGCATCATCGCCTGAAGAACCTCCGGCGAGACGGGCGTAGTTGCATTGTGATCGAAATAAAACCGCTGCATTCGATTCACTACAATTCTAACAGCGATGTTGATATATAAGGATGCTGATTACACTCACCACTGATTTCGGCACGGCGGATCATTTCGTGGGCGCGATGAAGGGCGTGATGCTGAAGATTGCTCCGCGCGTGACGATCGTGGATATCACGCACGGGATCGCTCCATTCGACGTGAATGAGGCCGCGTTCACGATCGCGCAGGCATGGCGCTGGTTCCCCAAGGGGACCATTCACGTGGTGGTTGTGGATCCCGGGGTCGGGACGGCGCGGCGGCCGATTCTGGTGGAGGCGGAAGGGCAGCGCTTCATCGGTCCCGACAACGGCGTGTTCACGATGATTTTCGATCGCGGGTCATATAAGGTGCGGGTGATCGAGAATCCGAAGCTGATGTTGAAAGAAGTGAGCCGGACCTTTCACGGCCGCGACGTGTTTGCACCGGCGGCGGCGCACCTGGCTCGAGGCGTGGCTGCGGGGCGATGCGGAAAGCTGGTTCGCGATTACGTCCGAACTTCTGGGATGAACCCGGTAGAGACGAAGAAAAACCGTTGGGCCGGTAAGGTACTGAAGGTTGACCGGTTCGGAAATTTGATCACCAATTTCCACATCGACGAGTTTCCAGACGTGCGCTCGCGGACGTTCGAGCTGCTGGCCGGGAACGGGATCATCCGCCGGCTGGCGCAGACCTACTCCGAAAGCGGCGAGGGCGAGGTGACGGCGATCGTAGGCAGCTCAGGTTTTTTGGAGATTTCGGTAAACCAAGGTTCCGCGGCGCAGCGGCTGGATTGCGGAGCGGGTGCGGAGGTCGAGTTGAGCATCCCAAGGTAAAGACCTTAGGTAGACATGCGGAGAAAAGGCCGATAGATAATACGGTGTGGCCGATTTGGTCCGGCATTTTTTTCATTGGAACCGTCACCTGCGCGCTGGGTTGGGCGCGCGCCCGGCGGCTATTGGCCGATTCCAGGGCGGAGCAGGCGGTTCAAGGCCACTCCTCGCAATTCATTCAGGAAGAACGCCACGTTTTGAAGCTGATTGCGGAAGGTGCGTCGCTCAAGGACGTCCTCGACGCCCTCACTGCGGCGATTGAACGGATGTCGCCGGGCTGCCTTTGCTCTGTTCTGCTGTTGGATGAAGACGGGCGGCAGCTGTGGGAAGGCTCGGCAGGGAGTCTGCCAGCCGACTACATGCGGCAGGTGAACGGTCTGCCGATCGGACAGGACGTGGGATCCTGCGGCTCCGCGGCGTTTCGGAACGAGACTGTCATCGTAACCGACATCGCGACGGACTACCGTTGGGAGCAGGCGAAAGCGCTGCCGCTGGGGTTCGGCCTGCGCGCTTGCTGGAGCGTGCCTATCCGCGATTCGAAGAATAAGGTTTTGGGCACGTTCGCGATGTATCACCGGCACGTCACCGCGCCAAACTCGGCGGAGTTGAGTGTGGTGGAGGCGGGGGCTCACCTCGCCGGGAACGCCATCGAGAGGCTTACCGCGGAGAGAAAACTGCGTGAGAGTGCCGAACGCCTCAAGCTGGCGGAAGAGGCAGCTTGCTTCGGAGTCTGGGAACTGGAGGTCGCGAATCACTCCGTCACTCTGTCGGAGGGCGCGGCGGCAACCTATGGCTTCCCTGGCGGAGCCCAGCGAAGAAGCGCCCTGGAAGTGAAGGCTTTGGTTCACCCGGACGATTGGGAGGCCACCAGCGCGGCCGCCCTGCAGGGGATGGCGGAAAACGGGAAATTTCGAACCGAATTTCGCTCCCGTCAGCCGGACGGATCGTACCGGTGGTGCCGCATCCAAGGCCGCGCCAAAGGCGGTGAGAGGCCTCCCGCGCGTGTCATCGGGGCGATTATCGATATCACCCGGGGACGGATGATGCTCGAAAAGCTCCAGGAAAGCGCGGCGCGCCTGGAACTGGCTGAGGAGATCGCCGGCTTCGGAGTCTGGGAGGTGAATCACGTCGACAGCACCGTAACGATTTCGCGGGGAATGGCTCGATTACACGCGCGGCCGGAAGGCGCGCCGCTGCACATGAGCATCGACGATTGGAACGCCTCGAACGATCCTGAGCAGGTGGCTGCCGTCCGCGCGGCAGCGCTCCGATGCAGGGCGAACAATGGAAAATTTAACGCCGAATTCCGCATGGTTCTGCCGGACGGCTCGGTTCGCTGGCATCGCGCTCAGGGCCATGACGAGGTTGTGGAGGATCGGCTGCTTCGCACTGTTGGAGCGACGATCGATATCACGGAGCATAAGGACATCCTGCGGTCCTTGGAGCTGGCTCTCATCCAAGCCGAGGCGGCGGCCCAAGCCAAGAGCGAGTTTCTGGCCAACATGAGCCACGAAATCCGCACTCCCATGAACGGAGTGATCGGCATGACCGGCGTCCTGCTCGACACGGACCTGACCGCGGAGCAGCGAGACTTTGCCGAGACAGTGAGGAAATCCGGCGAAGCTCTGCTCGAGATCATCAATGATATTCTCGATTTCTCCAAAATTGAGGCCGGGAAGATGGACATCGAAGCCTTGTCCTTCGACTTGCGCCAGGTATTGGAGGAAGTGGCCGAGATGCTGGCTCCCAGGGCCGCGGAAAAGGGGCTGGATCTGGTGGTCGATTACCCTGCGGGATGCGCACGGCTGTTCGTGGGGGATGGGGAGAGGATCCGGCAGGTGGTGACGAACCTGATGGGCAATGCGATCAAATTTACGAGCAAAGGTCATGTGATGGTCGCAGCCGAGTGCGCAGAGGGGGACGGGAGCGCAGTGGTGGATGTTTCGATCTCGGACACCGGCATCGGCATCGCGCCCGAAAAGCTGAACCTGGTATTCCAGCAATTCAGCCAAGCCGATGCTTCCACAACCCGGCGCTACGGCGGCACCGGGCTGGGATTGACCATCTCCAAGAAGCTGGTGGAGCTGATGGGTGGAGCGATCCACGTCGAGAGCAAAGAAGGGGTGGGATCCACGTTCGGGTTCTCCCTGCGGATGCCGCTGGCGGACTCCCTCGCCGCGAGCCCGGCTCCCGCCGTCAGTCTACGTGGACTGCGGGTGTTAATTGTCGACGACATTGAGGTAAACCGGCGCGTCGTGCATGAGCAAATTTCCAGTTGGGGCATGCGCAATGGAAGTTACGCCTCCGCCGATGAGGCCCTGCGCGCGATTCGTGACGCACAGGCGGCGGGAGATCCATTCGACCTGGTGATCGCCGATTACCACATGCCGGGAACCGACGGCGCCACGATGGCGGCAGCCATCAAAGCCGATCCGGAGCTGAGCGGCATCGTGGTTATCCTGTTGTCGTCCATCAGCCACTGGAGAGAGATCCGGGCTCTGGAGGGATCGAGCGTGGACGCATGTCTTGTAAAACCGGTCCGGCAAGCGAAACTGATGGAAACCCTGGCCATGGCGTGGGCGAAAAAGCATCCCGCTCAGATCGAGGGGCCGGGTCATGGGGGCATCGCGCAAAGGTCGATGACGGCGCTCAGCCAGCATCTGGAGCAAGCGGTTGAAGGCCCCCAGGTACGCGTCCTGGTAATGGAAGACAACGGCGTCAATCAAACCGTGGCAGTGATCATGTTGCGCGGATTGGGAATCCGCGCGGATGTCGCGCGTGACGGCCGGGAGGGCGTCGAGATTCTGAAACGGCTGCCCTACGACATCGTTTTCATCGATTGCCAGATGCCGGTCATGGATGGATACGAGGCGGCGGCGGAGATCCGCAAGATCGAAGGTCCCAATCGGCGCGTCGCGATCATTGCTTTAACCGCGGATGCAATGCAATTGAGCAGGGACAAGTGCGCCGCCTCCGGCATGGACGATTTCATCGCCAAGCCGGTCAAGAAGGAGGACTTCGTTCGAGTGCTGGAGCGATGGCTTCCGAATCACGCCAAGGCTGGTTTTCCCGCAGGCGTTGCGGGGGAAAGCCGTTAGGCCCAGGCTTTCGGCTGCCAACGTAGAAAGTCGGTCGGCTCCGGATCGAAATAAGCTAGCGAGCAGCGCAGATGGAAGCATCAGGCTTGGTTCGCCGCATCCTCTGCGCTAGTATCAAGTAAAGTTGGAGAAGGCGGGGTTGTTCTCACCAGGCGCGATGGCCCACACTTTCCTAACAAGAGTCGTCCTTAAGAACTATAAAAGCATCGCGGCCTGCGACGTAAAATTTGCGCCCCTGACGTTTCTTGTAGGGCCGAACGGCGCGGGAAAAAGCAATTTCTTGGATGCCCTCCGGTTCGTTACAGACTCGCTCCGGAGTTCCCTTGAACATGCCGTTCGAGACCGCGGAGGGATCAACGACGTTCGCCGCAGGTCAGGGGGGCACCCTAACAATTTCGGGTTGCGCCTTTTTTTTTCTTTGCCCTCCGGCGAGGTAGGCCATTATGCGTTTCGGATTGGCGCCCGCCCGCAGGGCGGATTTGAGGTCCAGGAGGAAGAATGTAAAGTCCACTCTGCGGAAGCTCTGGGGCCCGTTCACCACTTCAAGATTAAAGATGGCAATGTCATCGACACCAGTCAGCCAGGGCCTGCCGCATCCATCGATCGCTTATATCTCGTCAGCGCATCCGGGCTGGCTGCGTTCCGCCCGATTTACGAGGCTCTTTCGCGCATGGGGTTCTATAATTTGAATCCGGATCGAATCCGCGATCTACAATCCCCTGATGCTGGCCGATTGTTGGCGCGAGATGGAAGCAACATAACTAGCGTTCTTGATCAACTGAAGAAGCACCATCCTGGACGGAAGCAACGGATTGAAGACTACCTGTTAAAGGTTGTTCCCGGGGTCCAAGGCGTCGATGTAAAGGTGGTGGGCCCGAAAGAGACTCTGGAATTCCGTCAACTGGTCGCGGGATCGAAAGATCCTTGGCGCTTTCTTGCCGCGAATATGTCTGACGGAACTGTTCGCGCTTTAGGAATTCTGGTGGCACTGTTCCAGACTGGAAACGGCTCCGGGACGCAAGTGCCGCTGGTTGGCATCGAGGAGCCAGAGATTGCGCTTCACCCAGCGGCAGCGGGTCTCCTGCTGGAGGGTCTCAAAGAGGCAAGCAGGTCCACTCAGGTGATTGTTACGAGCCACAGCCCCGACCTGCTGGATGATGAGCATCTGGATGTGGACTCGCTGATTTCCGTGTATGCCCACGCGGGATCGACACACGTAGCCGCTTTGGATGAAGCGGGGCGCGCCGCAGTCCTGAAAAGGCTCTACACGCCGGGTGAGCTTCTTCGGATGGACCAGCTGCGGCCCGATCCTGAGTCGGCCCCCGAAAAGATCGAGAAGCAATCGCGGCTCTTCGACAAAGATAACGCGTGATGCAGGTCTGTATTGGATGCGTGGTGGAGGGTCACGGAGAGGTAGGGTCGGTGCCGCAATTGGTTCGGCGAATTGCGCATGAGATTGATCCCAGTTTGGTTGTCTTGGTCCCCCATCCAATCCGCGTGACGAAGAGCAAGCTTCTTAAGCCCGGAGAATTAGAGAAGGCAGCTGACTTCGCGGCTCTAAAGGCGGGTGCGCACGGGGGGATCCTCGTGTTACTCGACAGCGATGACGATTGCCCTGCTGAACTCGGCCCGGAACTGCTGGCAAGGGTTCGTTCAGCCCGGGCGGATATCCCCTCCGCGGTAGTCCTTGCCAAGCGAGAATTTGAGTCATGGTTCCTGGCCTCGGCCGAGTCGCTACGCGGATGCCGAGGCTTACCGGCAGACCTCCAGCCGCCGCCGGGTCAGCCGGAAGAAATAGCCGGCGCAAAAGAATGGTTGAGTAGCCGCATTCCAGGCGGCGCCTATGCCTCAACGGTCGATCAGGCGTCGTTGACGAGTTCCTTTGATCTCGCTCTTGCGCGCCGCGCCGCGTCATTCGATAAGTGCTACCGAAAAGTAGCGCGACTCCTGGAAACGCTACGGCTACGAGAGTAAGACAGAATGTTTCGGGTTAGTCTTCGAAGAATTCTCGGGCGGCGGCGGCGGTAATGCGGATGTCTTCCTGAGAGTGGGCAGCGGAGACGAAGCCAGCTTCGAATTGCGATGGGGCCAGATAGACCCCCCGGTCCAGCATGAAGTGGAAGAAGCGGCCGAAACTGGCGGTATCGGATCTCTTGGCGGAATCCCAATCGGTGACGGGATCCTGTGTGAAGAAGAACGTGAACATGGAGCCTACCCGATTGATGGTGACGCCGGGCGGAGTCCAGGCACATAGCTCGGCGGCGCGGGCTTCCAGTTGATCGTAGATTTCCGGATGCGCGGATAGATGCCGCAGCATGGCCAATCCCGCGGCGACCGCCAGAGGATTGCCCGAAAGCGTTCCAGCCTGATATACGGGACCCAGAGGCGCGATCTTGCGCATGATGTCCGCTCGTCCGCCGTAGGCCCCGATGGGCAGGCCTCCGCCGATGATCTTGCCGAGCGTGGTCAGATCCGGGCGAATGCCGTAGCGCTGTTGCGCGCCTCCCAGGGCGACCCTGAATCCAGTCATCACCTCATCGAAGATCAGCAGTGCCCCGTGACGGGCGGAGATCTCGCGCAGAGCTTCCAGAAATCCGGGAGCCGGCGGCACGCAGCCCATATTTCCAACGACAGGCTCGACGATGATGGCCGCGATGTCATGGCCGCGCTGGGCGAAGGCGGCTTCCACGGCGGAGATGGAGTTGAAGGGCAGGGCAATCGTGGTTTCGGCAAATGACTTCGGGACGCCGGCAGTGTCGGCGATACCCAAAGTGGCCATGCCGGAGCCAGCCTTGACCAGCAGCGAATCAACGTGACCGTGATAGCAGCCTTCGAACTTGATGGTGAGGTCGCGGCCGGTAAAGCCGCGGGCCAGGCGCAGGGCGCTCATGGTGGCCTCGGTGCCGGAGTTCACCAGGCGCACCATTTCCAGGGAAGGAACGATCTTGGAGATGAGCTCGGCGAGTTCGACTTCGCGGAGAGTAGGCGCGCCGAAGCTGGTCCCAGTTTCGAGAACCTCGCGTATAGCGTCGATGACTTGCGAAGGACGATGTCCCAGGAGCAAGGGTCCCCAGGAGCCGACGTAGTCGATATAGGAGTTGCCGTCGGCATCGAAGATGCGCGAGCCCAAACCGGATTCGATGAAGAGGGGCGTTCCGCCGACGCCCCGGAAGGCTCGGACGGGCGAGTTGACTCCGCCGGGAATAGACTCTTGGGCGCGCGCGAAAAGGGCTTCGGACTTCGAGGTTTTCATTCCTGGGTTATCAGAGCGTAACGCGCGAAGTCTCGGGGATGACGCGATCCAGGAAGAATTGCATGACGGCTTCGTGGACGCCTCCGTTGAGGCTGCGCAGCAGACGGCTTCTGAGTCCGAGATAAGATTGCGTGCCGGCGAACAGATCCTGCATAAGTTCGCGGAAGCGCTGGCTGCGCTGCATGAAGTGAACCATGCGCTGGGGCACGCTGCGGAACGCGAAATTTCCCAGGAATACGCGCTTGGCGAGCATCGCGGCAAATTCCAGATCGTGAGTGAACTCGCGGGAAACCATCGTCCGGTACGCCGCGGCTTTGTCGATAATGCCGTGGGCGTCGTTCAGAATGACGCGGCTGGCCAGGTCGCCGGAACGCATGGCGTAATAAATCCCCTCGCCGGTGATGGGGTCGACCATGCCTGCGGCGTCACCGACAGCCATCCATCCATTGCCGGACACACGGTTCCTGCGCCATCCACCGGTTTCAAGCGAGGGCAGCATGTGGCTATAAAAGGTGGAGCCTTTGCGCGGAATGCCGCGCTGCTCCATGTACGTTTCCAGGCGGGCGCGCAGTTTTTGCGCCGGCTCGCCCTTCCCGCAGATGCCGACGGAGAGGTGGCCGCAGCGGGGGAACACCCAGATGTAGCCTTCCAGGCGCGGAAGAAATTGAATATCGATGCGCTCCTGCGACGCTGGGACGTAGTAGCCGAGGGCGCTCATGGTATCCGCCGCGCTCCACTCGGTGCCGACGTCGCGCAGAGGATTGCGGGCGCCGGTGGCCACGATGCAGTAATCGGCTTCGGCGACGCCGTGACGCGTGCGCAGACGCCAGCCGTGATCGTTGCGCTCGATGCCAAGAACGCGGGTTTGCTCGATAGCCGCGCCGGCATGCTCAGCGCGTTCGAGCAGCATGCGATTCAGATCGAAACGGGAATAAATGATCACCGGGTGGGGCAGATCCATCTTGGCTTCGCCCGATTTGGGCGCCCCGATGACGGTGTGATGCACCAGTTTCTTGGGGCAGGGATTGTCGAGGAGGAACGGATACTCGCTGTACGCCTTGTAGGTGAGGCCGCCGCCGCAGGGCTTCTCCCAGGCAAGTTTCTCGTCAAACAACAGCGTCTTCAATCCGGCTTGCGCCAGGCGTTCCGCGGCAAAGGCGCCGGCCGGGCCGCCGCCCAAAACAGCAACCGTCTTCATTGTTTGGGCCCGTTCATTCCTTTTGAAATCTACTTGGGATCCACTGCCGGATGTCCCGCGGGCAGCGCCTGCCCGTCCGTGCTCTGCCCTGGAATCGCGCCCATGGAAGGATGTCCGGCAGGAAGCGGCTGATCTGCCGCACCCGCGGGCAGGGCATCGGCATGCGGGGCGCCGCGTTCGGTAACCTCCCACTTGTCGCCCTTGCGGGCCAACGTGTAAGGCATTTGCATTCCGCCCCCGCCGCCCTTGGGAAGAAACGACACGCTGGCGTGGGCTTCGTCTTTGTCGAAGGTCACGGAGGGAACTTCGATCGTCATCGAGGTCAAATCCACGCCCGTCTTGGCCTGGCGAGCCTTCAAGTCCTCGATCACGGCCTGGCGCACCGCCTCCGGGTTCTGGATATCCTTTCTGGAACATGCCGCCAGGAGCAACGCTGCCGAGAGGAAGAAGAGTCGTTTCACATGACGATTATACTCGTGCCGCCGCCCGGAAGGCAGCGCACATGCGATAGTCTAATACCTTATGACTGTTCGCATTCCTACTTCCGACGGCGAGTTCTCCGGATACATGTCCCTTCCGCGCAAGGGCCGAGGTCCTGGTGTGGTGGTGTTGCAGGAGATCTTCGGCGTCAACGCCAGCATGCGCAAAGTGTGCGACTGGATGGCCTCGAGGCAATTTACGGTGCTGGCTCCGGACCTTTACTGGCGTACCAATCCGGGGGTCGAGCTATCGGAGACTGATTATGAGACCGCGCGGCCCATCCGCGCCAAGACGGATGACAACAAGGCCTCCGATGACGCGGCCGCGGCGATAGAGTTTTTGCGCAAGCATGAAGCTTGCACCGGCAAGGTGGCTGTAGTGGGCTATTGCTGGGGCGGACTGATTTCGTACCTGACCGCGGTGCGCCACAAGCCGGATGCGGCGGTGGGTTATTACGGAGTGGGGATCGATAAGAAGCTGGACTTGGCGAAGAATCTGTCTTGCCCTCTGATGCTCCACTATGCGGGTCTGGATCAGTTTGCCGGACCGGACGTAGCCAAGCAGGTGCGTGAGACTTTCAAAGACAACCCTCGTGTGGCGGTTTGGGAGTACCCGAAAGCCGGTCACGCCTTTGCGCGGCCGGGCGGAGCGCACTTCGACCCTGCGTCGGCCGACTTGGCGGATATGCGTTCGCTCTCGTTTTTGTCCGAGCATCTGTTTGGGAACCGGTCGTAGCGATTCACTCCACCGCTCTTGACGAACCCAAGACGCCAATACATTTCTGCCCGTCCTTGTAAGGTTCGTGGTATGCTTAAGGAGTATTAATTTAGGCATCTTCGCATCAGTCCGGTCTAGTCCGCCCTCGTCCGATCCTGCCCCGATTCACAGTTTGTAAACCAAAGGAAAAGTAATGAAGAATATTTTTGTAGGCAACCTCAGCTTCGGTGCAACCGAAGATGCGGTGCGGTCTCTGTTCGAGGCGTATGGTCCGGTCGAGCGCGTTAGTGTCGTTACGGATCGCGATACGGGTCAGGCACGAGGGTTCGGATTCGTGGAGATGAGCGCCAATGCCGATGCGGATCGCGCGATCTCCGAATTGAATGGCAGGGAGCTGGATGGCCGGGCGCTGAACGTCAACGAAGCCCGTCCGAAAACGGACCGCGGATTTGGCGGCGGTGGCGGCGGCCAGAAGCGTAACAATCGCTGGTAGTTTCCGCCGCGTTTTGATTCTTGTCCGGCTGGTGATCTAAACATCATTAGCCGGAGAAGAAGGGAATTCAAAAATGACACTCACTGTGAAGTTCACCGGGAAGAAACTGGAACCGTTAGGCGGTCCCGCGCCCAATCAATTCTTTCGCAGCGAGTTTCTACCCAAGAGATCTCCCCTTCCGCGCAGGAACGGAGCCGCAGCTTGAGCCGGACGCGGCCGATAAGGGCATTGTATGCCCTTTAACCAAATCATTCCGAGGCCGTTTACCTCCGAGGCCGTTCACATGTACGCGCCCAGTGTTTCGGGAGTGTACGGAATTTCGAACGCCCGTGAATGGATCTACATTGGCGAGTCCTCGGACATTCAGGCAGCATTGCTGGCGCAGGTCCAGGACCCCTCCACTTCGGTCCGTAAACACGGACCAACCGGATTTGTATACGAGATTTGCGATCAAGCTTTGCGGATGGGCCGTCACGGTCGATTGGTTTCCGAATACGGGCCCGCGTGCAATCGACATTTGTCGCGGTATTCTTGAAAAATTTGAAAGGAGCACAGCGATGATGCAGTATATTCTCACCGGCTTCACTCAGGACTCGGGTTTCCGCGTGTTTGCGTTTGAACGCATCGGGGAGGACCGGCTCAGGACCAAATTCACGGTCAAAGCCGATCTTGCCTTGATTCGGAGATACGGCATCCGGCTGCAGGATTTGCCGCTCATGTGCCGCGGGCTCCTGGATCGTTGCGAGGACAGCGAAGAGAAGCGCACCTTGATCTTCACGGAAGACGAGATGAGCCTTTTCGAAAAGACCAACGTGGCAGCGCGCGAAGCTGCCGCACAGAAGAGAAAACCGCCACGAAGGCCCCCCAGCGAAAATATCGGAGCCGCGTGGCGGGCTCCGCAGCCTTAGTCCGGTCTCTAAGGTAATTTGTCGCGTCAGAAACACCCACAATGGCCGACTATCTATGTGAGTGGGTGATTTCGCAGAATCTGAAGATCTCTACCAGGCTGCGGTAGCCGAATTCGGGCGGGCGCTCGAACGCCTGGCTTCGGCATACGAGGCTGACCTCGATCTGCGCTGCGACCTGCTCCAGGATATCCACGCCGCCTTGTGGCGCAGCCTCAAAATCTTTGACGGACGTTGCTCCTTGCGAACCTGGACCTTCCGCGTGGCGCATAACGCGGCGACTTCTCACGTGGTGCGGCGCATTCGCCATAACCGCCGTGAGTGGGTGAGCCTGGAGACGATCGAGGCGCTGCCGGGCGACGACGATATCGAGGCAACAGCCAACCATCGGCTGGTGCTGGAACGCCTTCAGGCGTTGATCCAGGAACTCCGGCCTCTCGATAAGCAAGTGATCCTTCTTTATCTGGAAGGGCTGCAGTCCGTGGGGATCGCGGAAATCACCGGCATTTCCGCAGCGTGCGCGACGACAAAAATTCATCGAATTAAAGCGATCTTGGCCCGGCGCTTTCATCAAGGAGAACGAGACCATGCACCCGGACGGAATATCCGCGGATCTTCGAGAATCGTGGCAAAATCAGCCGCCGATGACGGAGCTGACATCGACACTGTTGCGCCGGACTGCGCTGCGGTTTGAGCGAAAGTCGCGCGCGATCGGAATCGTGGGACTCGCGGGTCAGAGCGCGTACGCGCTGTTCTTTTTGGCCGCAGCCTGGTTTGGTGAAGTGACGCTTTGCCGCATCGGATGCGCTCTCATCGCGGCCGGACTCTGCTATTCGATTTCGAGGATGCTCCGCGTGCTCTGGAGGAGTCCGCCAACCTCCGGGGGCCCCAGCGATTGCGTGAGCTTTTACCGTCGGCGGCTGACAGAGCGGCGAGATTTCTTGCGCAACGGTGCGCACTTCTTTGCCTTGGGGATCTACCCCGGGGCGGCATTGGCGTGCCTAGGCTGGATCCTCGCGGAGCCCAAGAGCTGGCCAATCGCGGCGGGGCTGGCTCTCTTCTGCGTAGGACTCCACTTTGCGGGGCATCAGATAAACTCGATCGAAGCGGCGCGGCTTCAAAAGGAGATCGATCTCCTGGACTCGGATCAATAGACCGCGGGTTCACTTGAGTTCGAAATCGGCCGTTCGCTGAACGGATTTGCCGGCGTTGTCCGTTCCCGCGATTTCAACCCGGTAGGGACCGGGCGGGAGGGAGTCAATGGGTAAACTCAGGCCGATGGGAATTGCGGACTTGCCGGTCCCGAGAAGGTCGAGCTTGATTGCGCCGCCGTCCCATTTCACTGCCCCCGTCTTACCATCGAGAATGCGCACTTGGACGACGCCGGGATTGGCCGGGTCCTGAGGGTAGACCTCGAAATAACAGAAAGCCTGCTCGGGCTTGGTGAATACATTCGTACCGGCGGGAGTCAGTTGGATGCCTTTGGTTACGAGTGGTGTTTTATCTTCGAACAAGGCAGTGCTGACGTCGTCCGCTTTGTGAATTTCCTTGCCAAAAGCGACGCCGCTGATGGCAAACTGTCCGGGCTGGTACGGCTCGATTGTAAGAGGCCGTTCGACTTTTCCGAAGCTTTCGCCTCCGGAGCTGAAGACGACCGTGAGTTTGTATTGTCCCGGTGCGATTTTGAACTCCTTTTCATAATGCAGCGGACGCTGTTTCCACTTCTGCATCTCCGCTTCGTCGAAATCCAGGTTCAAAGTATCGCTGAAGCGTGCTCCCGTTTCGCCTTCCTCTTGCGATGACGTGGCGATTCCGAGGACATTGACTTCGGCATGGAAGGCGTCCTTCTTGTGCTCAAACTTCACGGTTTCAGGAGAGATCTCCATGGCGAGGTTGACGCGCGCGGTATTGGGGCCCACGTAAAAATAGGGGAGCTGGATGGACGCAGCCATGTTGCCGGGTTGCGCCGCCGCGGCGCGAGACTCCAGAGTTCGTTCGGCCGAGGTTCCGGTGAGCAGATCCTGCGTTTTCCCGGTGCAATAGCTGGAGCGGGCGCGGACCGTGGCTCCGCCGCGATCCACCTTCACGCGCAGAGTATGACAGGAGCCTTCCTTCGAATCCCCCTTGATCCCTGCGAGCGGTGTGTAGCCAATGACGTAGTATTCGTCTTGTTCCTGCCCGATTTTCTGTAAACCTCCCGGAAGCTCTCCGGCGTTGCGGATGACGAAGCCTCCGGTGCCGGTGGCGAGCGCAAAGAGAACCTGCTGGCTGGTTCCGCCGGGATCTTGCGCCGCGCTGGGATCCTCATCGCCCCGCATGCCCCGGCTAGCGCCGCCGCCTCGTGCACCGCCCACGCCACCTCCGCCGCCCCGGCCACCACGGCCGGATGAGCCATTCTCGGCGGAGAACGAAGCCGCCAGCGAGGGATCGCGAACGTCGACGGGATACACGGCGACGTTGGATCTATTCAAGGCTTCAATTGCGGCTTGCAGCGGAGCCTTCTGCTCATTCGATAAGGTGAGGCTCCCCGTCAAAAAAACCATCGTCTTGCGTCCGGGAACCGAACCCAGGTTGTCCGCCAGTTCCTGGAGGGAGCGAAACTTGTCTCGCCCGCTGAGGTCGGTGGCCGCGCTGGTGCCAGAAGTTGCGTTGTTGACCGCGGCGGCAAAGGACTTGTCGCCGGTGATTGCGTCTTTCAGGCGGCCGGCATTCCCGGTGAAACCTTGCAGGATGTGGAAGCCGCTGTCGAAAGCCGCCACGGCCATCTGGCGATCCGGGCCGGTATTCGCGTCGATGAATCTTGCCCCAGCCTGGCGGGCGCGAATCTGATCGCCGGCATCCATGCCGGAGTAATCGAACACCAGGACCAGGTAGGTGGTCTTCAATTCCGCGGCTTGGCTTTTAGCGCCCGATTCCAAACTGAAGCTCTGGATGGTTTGTTCCTTGTTGTCTTCCCAGACGCGGAAATCCTTGGCGGTGAGGTCGTGAATATACTCGCCTTTTTTGCCCGTGACGACGGCGTCGACCAGGACCACTTTGGTCTCGCTACGGAGGACGGGGGCCGGCTGAGGCAATGCCAGTGTTGCGCAGCAGCAGTAAAACAGGAGTGCTTTGAGCAACTCGCCGGCACAACGGAGCCTGGGGCGGCGGACCTTGGCGCGTTCCTTTCCCGTAGGGAGGGCCGCCCCGGCCGTGTGCCGGCTTTTGAGGAACTCGCCGGCCCAACGGAGCCAGGGGCGGCGGACCCCGGCGCGTTCCTTTCCCGTAGGGAGGGCCGCCCCGGCCTTCTGCCGGCTTTTGAGGAACTCGCCAGCCCAACGGAGCCAGGGGCGGAGGACGCCGGCGCGTTCCTTTCCCGTAGGGAGGGCCGCCCCGACCCTGTGCCGGCTTTTGAGGAACTCGCCGGCACAACGGAGCCTGGGGCCGAGGACCCCGGCGCGTTTCTTTCCCGTAGGGAGGACTGTCCCGTACCGGCGTTTGAGAGAGGTCACTGGATATCGAAATCGGCTGTGCGCTTGGCGATCTTGTTTGCGGAATCCGCCACGGTTACTTCGAGTTGATAAGCGCCCGGACCCAGCTTCGCCACTGGCATCTTTTCGGCGAGCGGTATAACGGGGTTGCCCAGGGGCGGCGCGGGATCCAGCTTCATCAACCCGGTGTTGCTCTTCTCCTCACCGGTTTTGCGATCGAGGACGCGCATCTGAATTCCCACTGCGGGGGCGTTCGAGGCATCGGCCGAGGCCAGCAGCGGCTCGTACAATTCGACATAAAAAATCGCGAGATCGGATTTGGTAAATGTTGTGTTGCCCACGGGCACCACTTGCACTCCATCCGCGATCAGCGGCTTCTTGTCGTCGATCAGGGCCGCATCCAGACCCGCGCCCATGTCGGCCGTCCGATGATATTCCTTGCTGAGCGCGAGGCCGCTCACGGCGAATTGATCGGCTGCAAACGAATCGATTTCGAGCGGCATCTCCAGTTTTCCAAAGCTGTCGCCGCCTTCGGTGAAGACGATCTTGAAGATATATTTGCCGGAAGCGATTTCGAATTGATTTTCGTAGTGCAGCGGCTCCTTCTTGGTTTGCTCGGCTTCCTCTTTGCTGGCGAAATCAAGCTTGAGGGTATCGCTGAAGCGGGCCGCGACGGTGCCTTGAAGAGTATAGGCGACTCCCAGGAAATTAATCTCGGCGTGCTGAGCGTCCTTCTTCTTTTCGAATTTGAGCGCAGTGGCGGGCAGCTCCATGGCGAGGTTCACTCGCGCCACGTTGGGGGAAGAGTAGAAATAGGGCAGGCGCATGCTGGCGCTTTGCGGACCCGACGGCGCGGCGAGGGGGCCCGGCTGAGCGGCGGCTATCTTGGCTTCGAGCGATTTTTCCACCGGATTTCCCGACAGCACGTCCATCGGCTTGGCGCTGCAATAGCCGGTGCGTGCACGGACTTCCATGCCGCCGCGATCCACCTTCACATGCAGGACGTGGCAGCTTCCCTGCTTCGCGTCCGGCGGCGTGTAGCCGAGCAGATAATACTGGTTCTGTTCTTTGGCGATCTTCTGCAATCCGCCCAGCAGATCATTGCTGTCGTGAATCACGAAGCCGCCGGTGCCGTCTGCCAGCAGGTACATGATTTGCTGATTGGTGGTGGCGGAATCCGGGATTTTCGGGATCAAATTGCGGCTGGCGCAGCCTGGCGACATACCTCCCGGCCCTTGCGATAGGGTGGTTCCGCTGGGGGTGGTGGCAGGGCTCGGGCACGCTCCGGCTCCTGGAAGGTTGGCCCGGTTGTTGATGTTGTTGTTGGGATTGGTTCCGCCGGCGGGGTTTGTTGCCGTGGTAGGCCCTCTGCCGGTTGTGGGCGCGGCGATGGGTGCGGGGGTGGGCGCTTTCGGCGCCGTGGGCGCGGACGGCGCTCCGCCGCCTTTGGCTTGCTGCGCAAATGGAAGACGAGGAGTGAAGGCCACGGTTTGAAACACGAAACCGGGCTGTTTTGGAATTTCGAGCGACGCCTTACCGGCAAGCAAGCCGCGCACGTCGACGGGATAGATCGCCACATTGGATTTGTTGCATTCGTTAATGGTGGCCGTCGCCTCCGACATCCGTTCGGTAGTGAGAGTGAATCCCGCTGTGAACAATACCAGAATTTTGCGTCCCGGCACGGATCCGAGACCCTTGGACAACTCCCGCAGGTTTTGCAGCATGGCATGCGCGGCGAAGTCCGCTGCGGCGGCTCCGGCGGCGCCTGGGTTGGTCGAAACCGCCGAGGCCTGAACCTTGCTGACAGCGGCCTTCAGGCGGTCCGTGTCCTCGGTGAACTTCTGATCCACCCTGAGCATGCCCCCGTAATTCACCACCTCCATCATGCGGTCTGGTCCGGCGTTGGTGTCGATAAATTTGATCGCGGCCTGGCGCGCGACGGTTTGGTCGCCGGTGTTCATGCTGGAGTTGTCGAACAGCAGCACCAGGTAATGCGTCTTTCCGGCGCCGGTATTGCCCGGGTCGGCTTCGAACGAGAAGCTCTTGATGGGCTGGTCCTTGCCATCCTCCTGGACGTGAAAATCCTTGGCCTTCAGATCCGAGACATAGTTGCCCTTCTTATCCGTCACGACCGCGTCGACCAGCACCTGCCTGGTCTCAGTCTGGATCAAAAGTCCGCCGTCGACCGGGGCCTGATCCGGCGGCGGCGCCTGTTGGGCCTGCAGCAAGCCAGACAAGCCCATCGACAAAAATCCTGCCAGGGTCATCGCCGTTCTGCGAACGTTCATTGAGCGCACCTCATTGAACACACCTCATTGAACACACCTCATAGAGCACATCTTGTTGTGCCGGGATCCGCCCGGTTCAAGGAATCAGAACCGCTCCATTCCGCGCGGCCATCTGCTGTCCTTCCGCGTCGCGCACAACCACGCGAATCGTATATGAACCCGGCGTCACATCGAAATTGGTCCTCAAGGTGAGCCCGGACGTATCCAGCGTCGCCAATGTCTGGGGCCGCAAATTCATGTCCACGGTCCTCTGAATCCCGCTTACAAAGTTTCCGTTATGGTCAAACAGGCCCGCCACCAGTGTCAAGGTGTTCTTGCTGCGATCCGCATCCTTGCTGAAACGAAGATTCTTAACGTCGACCCGCGAGATAACGGCGAGCTGTGCATTGACCGGCGAGGACTTGAAGAATTGAAGCTTTAAGTCCACGGGAATATCCTGAATTTCGTCTCTTGAAAACACGGCTTCGCGGATGTCTTCCTTGGCCGCTTCGCCCGGGTCCTTGGGACGCTTAGGAGCGTAGTACGCACGCCGCGACTGGAGCGTCAGGCCCGCCGGATTCTGAATCGAGACCTTGATCGAATGCAGGTTGCCGTCGTACTTCAGATCGCCGGGCGAGAACCCCAGGACGTAAACGAAGTCCGGTTGCTTGGTGACCTGATCCAGACCATCTTTCATGCCGTTATCGTTATGAAAGAAGGCGCCGCCAGTACCGTAGGCAAGCTCCTCCAGAACGTCCTGTTGCGCCAGGCGGCTGGCGGATTCGTAGAGCCCCATGGAGGTCTGGCTGGTGGTGCTGACAGCCCCTCTAGAGCTGGCATTGCCTCCGGGAATCACGGTATAGACTCCGGTGGCATCGAGAGTGTTGATGGTGATGTTCCCTCGAATGGCCCGGTCCAGCAATTCTGTTTCCGCCGGCCGCATGTCGTCGCCGGGGAGCAGGAATCCGGGCGAGATCAAAACGATGCTGCGGGTTCCGGGTGTGCCGGTCATGCGCAGCACCAGAGCCTTCAATACTTCCATGGCGCGATTGGTTTCGGTTTCTCCGATTGACAGGGCGGATATCGCGGCGGTGGTGGCCAACTGCTGGGGATTGACGGTGGAGTTGGCGGACTGGCACGCAGCAGCGTCCGCCGTGGCCAGGTTCAGCGCATTCTGGTCGCCCTTGTTGATGATTAAATCCGCCAGGTAAAGAGTCATGTGGGGACAATCGCCGGACGGGCTGGGGGGCCGCATGTTGGGCTGAATCCGGTTGAGCGCCTCATGGATCATGTTCCGGTCGTCGGTGAAATCCAGCTGGCCGATACCCGAGGTGGTGTAGATGGCCGCTCGGGTAATCAGGTCCATGGTTTGGTCGAGGTGCTGCTCAGTAGCCACGCGCATGCGGGCGATGTCGCCGGGGTCCAAATGCACGTCATCAAAAAGATAAGCGGTGAAGCGCTGCGGTATCGGAGGCGCCTCCCCTTCTAACTGGTCCGGAAGATTCGCGTCAATCGCCTTTACGGCGGGGATGGAAGGCGAGCCGGCTTTCTCCACCGCGAACCGCGTGATGATCTGCGGTTTGCCTTTGTCGAAAAGCTGAAAATCCTCCTTGTGGAGCGTCCCGATAGCGTGGCCTTGCTTGTCGCGCACAACGACGGGAACCTGCACCAGGAACACTCGGGAGCTGAAGGTTGCCGGCGTGTCGTGGGTGTTCATCTCGGGTTGGGCTGGGGTTTGGGTTGAGACTGGCGGCGCCGGCGGAGCGGTCTGCGCGAAACAAACTCCACACCAGACTCCACACCAAACTCCGCGCCAAACAACGTCAGCGAGCGGGAGGTTTCGAAGGCGCATGTCGGCACCCATTCTACAACTTCCAAATGTGGGGCATAAGGGCCATTCGGCGGTTGAGACATGAGTGATTCGCGGCACATATTCAGGTTGGTAGATGGGACGAGGACACGGGCGGCGTCCCTGACTGCCTCTCAATGCTGGCCTTTACAAATTGGGTTCGTTTTTGCGCGCCTTTGTTTCTCCGGTGGTCAGCTACTTTACACATTACAAATGACATATCTTTCGCATTTCGCTCTCAAAATTGGCTTCGATTGAATTTCCCTTCGTGGCGCCGGTGACGATTCCTTCCAGCCGCAAGTTGCCTGCGCTTGATGTTCCATACCTGATCCGACGTTACACGACGGTTTGGTATACAAGGCCGATCGAAAACGGCAAGGAGCTCAGAAAAAAAGAGATGCAGATTGGCGCAGGCGGGGAACGACGCCTAGGGTAAGCGGCTTCGAATCACGAGCGGCCAGCTGAAATGCGCGGCCTTGCCTGCCCGCTTGATTCAGTGGGTGCGCCGGGCCCAGTCGACCGAATGCAAGTTGATTCCCTTCGAACTTGCGAGTAGCCGGCGGTCCACACCGGAGGTCGCCAGGATATTCCTCTCGACGGCGATAGGTTTGCGCCCCATTGGCTGGTGGAAAAGGCTTTCCGCGATAGGAATGCCGCGGCGCCTACAGCGCGCTTTCGGGGATATGCCGAGTTTTCGGGAGTCGCAAGCGTTTATCGGTGCCGATCCCGCCCCGCCCTCCTGTCGTCCCACCTATCTGAGCGCTCGCTCGGCGTATCGATCTGCACCTGCGGAGGGTTCAGGATTGTCCGCGCCAGGAACGATGAAAGCTAGCTCGCGGATCACCAGAAACATGGATCACCGTCACCTTGAAGTATCCGCCCGCGATCCGGGATTCGGTCTCCCGGAACCCTCGATTTGCGCCGACAACCAACCCCGGGCCAAGCGCCAGTCCCTTGTAACGGTCTCAACTGACACCTTGAGAACTGCCGCGGTATCCTCCACGCTTAACCCGGCGAAGTAGCGCAGTTCGACAACTTTCGCCTTTCGAGGATCGCCCTGCGCCAGTTCATCGAGCGCGTCGTTTAGCGCGATCAAACGCCTGTCGTTACCAGAGCTCAGGTTAAGATGAAGCACGTCATCCAACTCAATGCGGCCCAGTCCGCCGCCGTGCCTCTCCGCGGCCCTCTTTCGCGCAGCATCCACAAGAATGCGGCGCATCATCTGAGCGCAAATGGCGTAGAAATGCGCCTTGCCCTCGAGCGGCATGTTGCGGGTGTCAATCAGTTTCAGATACACCTCATGCACCAGCGCGGTCGCCTGCAGCATGGGTTCCGCCCGCTCCCGCCTCATGAAACCTACCGCGAGGCGATGAAGCTGGTGATAAATGCGCGGCGCCAGCGCGTTCAGCGCGGCCGCGTCGCCGTCGGCCCAGGCAAGGAGAAGTTGCGTCGTTTCAGAGATTTCAAAGTCCGCACCCACGCTGTCTGCAAGGATACCAAAAAAATTCAGAGCCACGTTACGGTTTTTAGGGCAGGATTTCGCAAGGATCTCCGGAGGGAAGGTTTTCCTCAAAAGGAGATAGATTCAAATGAAACTCAACCAAGCCGTTTTGATTCCGCTCTGCGCTTTTTGCTGCGGAACGATCCACGCCGCGAACGTAGTGACCGACTGGAATAGCATCGCGTCAACCACAATCGTTGCGAATGCAGGAAAGAATCCAGCGGCGTCCGCAGTCTGGTTCGCCTATTCGAGCCTCGCCATGTACGATGCCGTGAATGCGATCACGGGCCAGTATCAGCCGTTCTACTACCGGTTCGAGGCTCCCGCAAACGCATCCACGGGTGCGGCAGCGGTTGCCGCTGCTCACCGCGTGCTGGTGAGCTACTTCCCTTCGCAACAGTCCGCGTTGGATAGCCAGTACACAACGTCGCTGGCTGCTGTGGCGGACGGCGGCGACAAAACCGCGGGCGTGGCTGTCGGCGAAGCCGCCGCAATGGCTGTTATCAATGCCCGTCAGGGAGATGGTCTGGAAGCCAACGTTAACTATACTCCCGGGTCGGGTCCGGGGGCGTGGATTCCCACCCCGCCGGCCTTCGCAGCGCCGGCGGTGCCATGGCTCGGCCAGATGCGGCCTTTCGTCCTGAAGGCAGCCGCCGACTTTCTGCCGGACGGACCTACTTCCTTGACCAGTGAAGACTGGAAGCGCGACTATAACCTGACCCGCATTTACGGCGGCACGGACAGCACCATTCGCTCTGCGGCCGAAACCGAGATCGGCGTTTTCTATACTGAGAACACCGGCCAGCAGTACGCCCGCATGTTCAACACGCTGGCGACTGCCAACAATCTCGGCATAGCGGATTCCGCCAGGATGATGGCGATGTTGTGGACCGGCTACGCCGACGCAGCCATCGGGTGCTTCAACGCCAAATACAAGTTTGGGTTCTGGCGCCCGGTAACGGCTATCCCGGCCGGAAGCGACGTCACTCTTGCGCCCGGCGCGCAAGTCGACTTTCCCGCCGACATAACCTGGTCGCCCTCGGGCGGCGCCACACCGTCACACCCCGAGTATCCCGCCGCTCATGGCTGTATTACGGGCGCAGTCTCAAGTTTGATCGCGGACTTCTTCGGGACCACCCGGGTCACGGTTGCCGTCGACAGCAAGGCATTCACGGACGGTCTCCACACACACACATTTACAGACACGCGGGACTTGATGGATGAGGTCTTCTGGGCCCGGATCTACGCCGGTTTCCACTTTTATCATTCGCTCGAAGCCGGTAGGCAACTCGGGCAGTCAGTGGCCAGCCAAGTGACGCGAAACCATTTCCGGGCCGTGCAGCCGCGCTAAGCGCAAGGGCGCGGCTCGGGCCAGCCACAAAAACGGCCCGCGCCGCGCTCCGGTTCGCACTTCTTCTCAACCAGTCTCCGGGGCCGCAGCTCCCGGCTCAGGAGGCATCCCGTGTTTAAGCAAGCCGGCAAGGAGAACACACATGCGATTGCCGAAAGGGGACAACCGCTGAAAGGTAGCCGGCGGCGAACCCAGCCGGCATTCAGGGTCTACTTCATGAGTGTTGGCCAGTTCGCCACAACGGTCAAAGCACGAACTGTGTCCGCCGGTGTCCGGACCAGAAAACGTTGGCCGTCGGGCGCGGTGTCGAAGGGGCTCGATCCGGCTTGCGCCTCCGCGGGCGCCAACGGAAACAACTCGTGCGGCGGGGAAGCCTCCACTCGCCCCTGCACCAGCCTCAGATCGGACGCCATTAATTTGCTGCTCCCGGAAACGTAGAATAACTCGCTTCGGTCGCCCGATATCGGCCCCCACTGGGGATATGTCCCTCCTCCGGTGGAGACGCGCACGACGGCGCTGCGTTCAGGGAAAGTATCGATGTAGACCTCAAATTTTCCAGACTCGTCGGATTGGTAAGCAGCCCAGCGTGGGTTCGGTTCCGGTGAAAACCGAGGTAAAGTCTCATCGGCTTGCGTAGACAAATACGGCCTCGGTTGTGCACCCTCCTTCAACTTGCCGTCCGCGGTCACCGACAGCGTACCCAGATCGCTCTTGGTCGCAGAGAACCTCTCGTAGTAAAAGATAGTGGAGCCGTCTCGCGACCAATCGGTGTCAATCCGGAGGTTTGTTCCGGACAAGAGCGGCGCTTCCCCGCCAGCCCCCGTGACCGACACCCGGAACAAGTCCCGGGTGTCGCTGAAAACCACAGTGCGGCCCTCGGGAGACCAGATGGGAGTGCTGTCTAGTCTGGCGTCGGATGTGAGGCGGCGCGGAAGACCGGTTTCGGCGTTGATAATCCACAGGTCTGCGCCACCGCCAGGTTCTAACTTCTGTGTCACTACGGAGTGTCCGTCGAAAGAGACGCGTGCGGGTCCGTAATTGCCCGCTTCGCCAATGGAATGCAACCGCTGGCCATGCCGGTCTGTCCACATAAGCTGGCTCTTGGGGCCAGCCGTATCGTAAACCAATATCCCATTCGCCGAAACCGAGGCGTTCACGACGGGGATCAGGCCGGTGAATGTTTCGGCCAGCGGAGCGGGCTCGCCGGAAAGCCGGCTCGCTGCGGGATCGAACGCCTGCGCCATCAGTGTGCTTCCGCGCTGGAACAACAGGTATCCTGCTGCATACAGCGCGCTAAAACCGCTGCTCACCAGCCGGGTGCGCTTGTCGGGATCCTCCAGCTTGGCGGTTTCGACGGTATTGTTTTCCCGCGCCTGATGCTGCGCCAGATACATAAAGCGGCCGCCGGGCAAAGCCTGCGGCGCAAGGTGGTCCCGCTCACCCTCCTTGGTGTTCAAATGGGTAAATAAAGTGGGCGACCCGCCGGAGGCGGGCACGCGCATCAAACCCGACGCGAGTTCACCGAACAGAATCGTGCCGTCATCCAACCAGGTCCCGCCCACTCCGAAACCAGGCGTCCGGCAGATTTCGATCACGGCTCCGGTGGCCAAGTCGACCTTTCGTAACGCTCCGCCCGAGAAAAATCCGAGGGATTTACTGTCCGGCGACCAAAAAGGAAAGTCCGGGTTCTCTGTTCCTGCAAGCTGCCGCGCGGGCGAGCCATCCAAAGGGCTCAACCATACGCTGGTTTTTCCATCCACCGTCGCCACCATTGCAAGGGTTGCGGCATCCGGCGAGATCGCGATGCCGCCTGCGCTGGGGTTCGTTCCCAAAGCGAGTTGCCCGTTTTGAGGCGGCACGATCTGATAACGCAACACCGGCGTCATGGGCGGCGCGGGACGGAAACGCCCTAAGGCCCAGCCTCCGGCAGCGAGGGCCGCTATTGCAAGCACGGTCGCGATGGGCCACCAGTTCCTTCTAGAAGGACTCTGTCCGGAGGCCGCAGAGGCCACACTGGGCGGTGAAAGAGCTCGCATCTTCGCCGCCCACAACAACTCGTTCCGCACGTCGGACACGGACTGCCACCGGTCTTCGGGTTGAAGCGCCAGGCATCTTTCGATCACGTGCCCCAATTTCTCCGGAAGCCGATCGAAGGACGCCGGCTCTTCCGTCGAAGAGCGCTTCCCGGTAGCCATCTCATAGAGGGTCAATCCGAGCGCGTAAATATCCGTGCGGGTGTCGCAACGGCGGCCTTCGCGTTGCTCGGGCGCCATGTAAGCCGGCGTGCCCATCACGACATTCGCCCGGGTGAGCGTCATGTCCTCGGGAGACTTGGCCAACCCGAAATCCAGCACCTTCACGCCCGCGCTTGTGAGCATGATGTTTCCCGGCTTGATGTCGCGATGAACCACACCCTTGGCGTGAGCCGCGGCCAGCGCATCGGCGATTTCCCCGCCATAGCGCAGGGTTAGTTCCAAGGGAAGCAGACCCCGTTTGAGCTTCGCCGCTAACGTCTCACCTTCAAGCAGCTCCATTACCAGGTAGTCGGGTCCGACATCGTAGACCGAACAGATGTGGGGATGATTCAATGAAGCGATCGCGCGAGCCTCCCTTTGGAATCGCTCGCCAAATTCCTGACGGCACGTCTTGATGGCAACCTGCCTGGCCAGACGCGTATCGGTAGCCCGGTACACTTCACCCATTCCCCCAGCGCCGATTTGCGTTTCGATCCGGTAGGGCCCGATCAGCATTCCAATCGAAAACACCGTGGCGGTCTGAAGCAGGCTGCCGTGATTCTCCCAGGCTGGGCGTTCCATGACAGATCCACCCTGGGCGAAGATTGCCTCCACGGCGGCACGTAGATCTGGATCAGCGTCTCTCAGACGCGCGCTACGTTCCGCGGGAGAGAGGTCCTTCACCGCATCGTGCAGGGCCTCCAGTTGCCGCCAGCGCTCGGGAGTCATTGGGGTTTCTCTAATTCTAGCCAACAGAACCAAAATGTGAGCGCGCCCCACGCTTGGGGGCTTCTAGCGGCGTTGGATAAGGTATTCCAGTACGATGGGACAGAACGTGAGTTATCGTACGGACACGCATCTGTTCCCCACAGATGAGCGCCTGGTGTTCTCAAAAGATCTGGCCGAGTGCCGAGCGAATTGCCGCGACTCCGCGACGCCCTCTCCGATGCTGCCCGAGTTGATCGGCGAAGAGGAGCGCGTCTCCTGGCAAGAAGCCATAAATCCGGGCTAGCCCCCAGCCGCATGAAATGGTTTGGGGCACTTCCAAGCTGCCCAAGGGCTGCGGCGAGAGCTCCAGACAAAGGGCGGAGCCGCATTCGCGGGAGGCAGCGCCGTATTAGTGCCGACAAGTCGGCCAGTATCCGGTAGTCCAGGAGCGAGCACACACGCGGAAGCGCAGCGCCGAACCGAAACCGCGGCCTGCGGCGGTCGCGCGCGATTCCTATCGAGAAGCCGCAAGGGGCGGGAACTCTCGTTACGACAGCGGTTGGGCCAACTCCGGCGCTCGGGACAACGAAAGTGGCCGACCATTCGGGAGTTGGGCGGCGCTGCTGTGCCCTTCGCCGTCAGACGAACCGTCTCTCCCGCGACTAATCTTCCAGGCCTTTGCCGGCCATAATCCGGTCTAGGTTCTTCGCGATCCTTGCTTCCCGCGTCTGGCTTTGTTTGGCCGAAGAAAAGTGGAGCAGGTAGCCTCGCTGCCGCCCAGGGGTCAATGCCTGGAACGCCTTCTTCAGGGCCGGCGACGCCTTCAACTTCAGCGCGAATTCCTCTGGCATCTCGAATTTCGATGTCTTCTTCAGCTCTACCTTCAGGCCGGCCTTCTCCACTTCCACAGCCTCGCGGATGTAGGTTTTGAGCACGCGTTCCAGCTTGACAATCTCGTGCACACCCCTGAAGCGGATCTGCCGCGCCGACTGCACGTTCTCCGTCTGCTGAATCAGGATGCCGGCTTTGTCCTTTAGCAGAGCGCCTTTGTGAAATAGCAGCGCGCAATAGTCTTTGAAGCCATGGATCAATACCACGTTCTTCTGGTCGATCGTATAGCACGGGCAGCCCCACTTCAGCTCCTCGGTGAGCCCGCAATCAAGAACAATCATGCGAAGCTTTTCGTAGGATTCTTTCCAGGGCGTGTGCTTGTCGAAGAACCAGTTTACTTTGGGGTTCATGCGGTTGAATGGGCCGAGTGTACCATGAGTCAACCCCCGCCGATCGCCTGATCTTTTGATCAGCGTCGCAAACACCGGCAAAGGCAAGTCCGCATGTCGCGAATCGTGATCACAGGCGCTCCGGCTCCGGGAAAACCACGCTTCTGGAGGGTCTGCGGGCTCGCGGCTATTTTGTTCTTCACGTGGCTTTCGAAGTATCGGTACGTTCCGAAGGTGTTCGTCTTGCCGCCGTGGAAGGCGATCTACGAGAGCGATGCGGAACGCGACCACACAAGCTGTGCAATCGTCCGCGTCGTAAGCGGTACAATGCGAGATCTCGGATTCCAGGAAATTGGGAGGATGAAGGATGAACCGTTTATCCGCTGCCGTTGTGATCTTGTTCAGTGTGATCGTGAACGGGTGTGTAGGCCCAACGGTCCGCGGGTCGGGACGCGTGATTACCGAAACGAGAAATGTGAGCGGCTTCTCCGGTGTTTCTTTGGAAGGCAGTAGCCGTTTGCTTATCGAGCAGGGTGGCGTGAACTCGTTGACGGTGACCGGCGACGACAATATCCTGCCTTACCTTGAAACCGAGGTCAGCGGGGGCACACTTGTGCTTGGCGAAAAGAGCGGCGTCAGCCTGAGTCCATCCAGCGATATCGTTTTCAAGGTGATACTGAGGAATCTCGACAGTCTCGGTGTTTCCGGGAGCGGGCTTGCGCAGGCCAAAAGGCTCCAGAACCCCAAAATGAAAATCGACCTCAGCGGCTCCGGAGAGGTTGACGCCGAGGGCGCCGCCGACGATCTCGACATTAACGTTTCCGGCTCGGGCCGGTTTCGTGGGGATGGCTTGAAAAGCAAACGAACCAGAATCGACATTTCCGGAAGCGGCAGCGCTGTGGTTGCATCCAGCGAAACTCTGAACGCCACGATAAGCGGGTCGGGCACGGTCGAATACATCGGCGACCCTCGGGTCCACCAGGATATTTCGGGCTCGGGGTCGATTCGGAAACGATGAAGGAGCTTTTAGCTCCGCGCTGGCTCCTGAACGACGCCAACATGTAAGCCTTTCGATTTCTTCGCCGGTTGGCGCCCTGCGCCTAAAACCTGCGGCTTCCAATTTCGAGGATTATCGAACTCCTAAGTAACAGCCTGCAGGATGGAGCTGGTCGCGGCCACGAGCTTACTTTCGGGAATTGAGGGCCGCGACCCTTGCGGACTAGAGAGTCGAGAAGGGTTTCGCGATCCGCCGTGTCTTTCCGCTGCGGCCTTGACGTGGATGGATCTCAGAGCCTGGATTTGGCTCGGCAAGATGCGGGGGTGCGGCGGAAAAGCTAGCGCGCTTCCTCACCGATTGCCGGTCCGAGGACCAGGACCGCATGCCGTCGAGACGACGCGAGGCGAATGGCGTGCAGGAGTGGACCGGTGGCCGATGAAGGGCAAGATTTGTTCGGGATTCCGGCACATGACTCGAGGAAGAATTTTGACACATCCGCTATTGCACAGCCAGGGTGGTAGTGTTGGACGCGACGTTCCACAGAGTAACTGTCAGAGGCTGGGTACCACCGGCTGCGATATTCGGGACCACCACGTCAATTTGATAGAGACCGGCGGATCCCGGGGCTAAGCCGGAGAACAAGACCTCTGCCGCCTTCCCGCCGATCATGACCTCCGGCACGGAATCGGTATAGATTAGCTGATCGAGCGGCGCGGACACGCCATCCGTTTGCTGCACGTTGACGGGCCCAAGACCGGTGCAATAGATCGAAACCACCGAACCAGGAGAAGCGGGATTATCCGGTCCGGCCAGGCGCCAGGAAGCGTCCAAAACAGCTGCCTGATGTTGTGCGTTCATCTCGAAGATTCCGGGAGCCGCAGCCGGCAAAGGGGAAAGCAGCAGGCTCGCGACAGGCTGTCCGTTTAAGGTGACGGATAGCGGATTCTGGCGAGACCCGGCTACTCCTTGAAGCTCCCACGGAACTTGAAAGGTAACCTGTGTGGGCGAGACATAAAGCAGCGGCGCAACTCCGCTAACGGCTCCAGGAAAGGTTACTTGAACGCCCGCGATTGACGTTGCCAGACCTGACTCCGTGGCGAAACCTGCGAAGTTCCCATAAATCGTCGCGAGACCACCGGCCGCAATCGACCCATATCCTGCGCCGCCGATCACTACCTGACCGGCCGGGTCGCTTATTTTCCATGAGCCCGGTTTGGCCGAAATGCTCTGAAGGTTGGCGCCAACGGAAGAAACGTCGCTGTCGTTTTCAGAGCTTTCAAAGCCTTGCGAAGGCTGGTTGACCGTACGTATCTCGAGTACTTCCAAAGCGTTCGTCCCCAGCACCGAATAGCTGGAATCAGAAGCATCCACATTCCAGTTGATAATGTTGCCGCTGGCGTCGGTGGTGAAGGTGAGGTTATCCAGGATGGCATTGCTGATTCCCTTTGGAAATGTATTGACGATGGTATTGAGGCCGTCGCTGATTTGCCAGGAAAATCCGTTCAAAGCCATGACAGGATTCGAGCATACGGGAGCAAGCGATGCGATACAGGTTGTGCTTCCCTTGGGCAGTGCCACAGGCAGCGTGATTGTCGCGGTTACGTGCGTTCCGGCGGAAGGATAACTCCCCGGCCATGAAGCCACCGAATTGAAGGCGTTTCCGGTGTAGGTATAGGTCACTTGTCCGGTGGCGACTGCTGCGGCGGAGGCCAGCAAAAGTAATGGAATTGATCTCATTTTCCGACTCCTTGGCGGTCGGGTTTTCCTAAAGCAACGGCGTCCGGCATGCCGATCCCGAGCATCACTGTTCTATCGCCGTCATTAGGCCGTTGGAGGATCGGGCGTTCGCCCTACTTTGCCCGGCCTTGGCACCCAGGATGAATTGGCCGGCCATTCGGTCTGGCGCGGGCGCTGTAGAATATCGGGTAGTTTAGCCGGGGATCTGGAATTTCCTTTTTAGGGCAGGCTTGTAATCAGCCGCGGTCCATTCTGGCGGATCGTGATCCAAGCCCATAAGAGCCGACGCGGCTTCGGCCACACGAATTGTGAAGCCGGGTTCATCGAGCATCTCCAGGAGCTTCGGCAAGAGGCGCTGATCCTGGCGTTTTCCCAGGCCCATCGCGGCTTCCTCGCGGACTTCTTTATTTGAATCGTCCAGACATTTGAGAAGAGCTTCGCGGATCTCGGGCGAGTCGGCGTCGCCCTGAACTCCGAGGCCGAAGACGGCCCAGTCGCGGACATCCCCGTCCGGGTCCGATGTGAGTTTCAACAATCCGCGAACCGAGTGTGGGTCGTTCGGGAAAGACCCGAGAGCGAAGGCCACTGCGAAGCGGATGTCTGCATCGGAATGATCTTGATAGGGCAGGATCAGAGGGGCGGCTTCGGCGTTATGCAAATGACCCAGTGCAAAGAGGGCGGAGTTCAGTACAACCGGCGCTTGCTCGGTCTCCATCATCTTCGTGATGAGCACAAACGACTGGTCAGGGAACATTGGCTCCCCTGGAAGCGAGGACGAGTGCCTACGAAGCTGGCACAAGATGTCGATTCCTCGGGCTCTTTTTAAAGGATCGTCGGCGACGCACCACGCCGCGGCATGTTCAAATATTTCGCTGCTCCCGTCTCTGCGCAGCGCGGCGACGGCCTCCCAGGCATCCTCTGCGTCGTAGTCGCCGAGCAGCGTTCGATCGAAAAGCGCTTCGGCTTCTGAGGTGTTCATAGAAGAGCCTATTTGAAAATATCATCCCGGCCGCCTGCATCTGGACTTTTCAGGCTGGAGGTGATAACAATAACGGACGAACCCACTGCTTATTCTAAGGAGCAACATCCTAATGCCCTCAAAAAAGATCAGCCGCCGGGAGTTTGGCGGTCTTACTGCCGGCGGAGTCCTGCTGGGCGGATCGGCGTCGTTAGCTAAGGTGGCGGCCTCGGCGACGACGGCGGCTCCGAAGCCGCTCGATATCGCCGAGTGGAGCTTCTTCTGGGTTGGGGTCGAGCGCGTGACGCTCGCCGGCGGCACTTCGCCGGTGGTTTCCGGCAAGCAGATGTACATCGAATATCAGGTCCCCGCCAAGGTGAAACATCCGTTTCCGATCGTGCTGATTCACGGCGGCGGAGGCTCGGGCCTGGATTGGATGGGCACGGTGGATGGCCGCAGGGGCTGGTCTACGATGCTGCTGGAAGAAGGCTATCGGGTTTATGTGGTCGATCGGCCGGGCCACGGACGCTCGCCCTATCATCCGGATTTACATGGAGGCATTCCTCGCGGCCAGACGCTGGAAAGCATTTCTAGCATGTTCACACCGCAGCGGGCGAAGACTCCGGGACGAGGGGGCGCGCCCCCGGCTGCGAACGCCAAGCTGCATAACCAATGGCCGGGGACGGGCGAAGTCGGCTCGCCGGAGCTGTTCCAGTTGGTAGCATCGCAAGGCGGATCGTTCGGCAACGGCATGGGCGTGATCAAAGAGTCGCAGGTGCTGGTGTGGCAGAAGAATGCCGCTGAATTATTGGATAAAATCGGACCCGCGGTGTTCATGACGCATTCGGCGGGCGGGCCGTTCGGGTTTTATGCGCTGGAGGCTCGGCCGAAGCTGGTCAAGGGAATCGTGGTGGTGGAAGGCGCGAGCGGCAGCGCGTTTCAGGGTCGAGGCAGTTGGGGCTTGATCAATTTGCCGGTGGAATACGAGCCGCCGGTGAAAGATCCGTCGGAGATCAAGACGAAGCAAGTACAGCCGACGCCGGAAGATGCGAAGCTCGGGATTCAGGCCTATAACATTCAGGAGGAGCCAGCCAGGAAGTTGAAGAACTGGCGGGATTGCCCCATCAGCATCGTGACTTCGGAAGCGTCGTTTGTGCTGCCAAATCCCGGCGCGGTGGCGTATCTGAAGCAAGCCGGCGTGAGCGCGGAAGAGATCCGGCTGGCGGACCACGGCATCCACGGCAACGGCCACGCGATGATGCTGGAGAAAAATAATCGCGAGGTGCTGCAGCCGATTCTGGATTGGCTCAACAAGAACGTCACGATTCCGAACAAGGCCGCGATCAAACAGCCGAAGCCGGTGGCGAAGGGCGCGGAGACGACGTCGCTGAAGCTGTACGATCAGGGCTATCGCTGGGTCGGGATGGAAATGAAGAAGATGGACTACGGGACGATCCTGGTTGGTCCGATGTACTACCAATATTTGATTCCGCAGACGGTGAAATATGGCTGGAATATCGTGCTGGTGCATGGCGGAGGGGGACAAGGCACGCATTATTTCGGTCGCGGCGACGGCGAGGCGGGATGGGCCCACTACTTCGCGCAGGCTGGTTTCAAGACGTATATTGTTGATCGTCCCGGCCAAGGGCGTCCACCGTGGTTCCAGGATTCGCTGGGACCGATTGGGCCGGTCTTCACGTATGCAAGCGTGACCGGCGACTTCATGCGCGGCGCTCAGGATCCGAATCGGCGATGGATGGGAACGGGCGACGTGGGCGACCCTCATATCGATCAATTTCAGGCGGGGCAGAACTCGACGCCGACGGATAATGTGGCGATGCATAAGCTGTGGGCCAAACGGGGGGCGGAGATGCTGGACTGGATTGGGCCGTCGATTATCGTGGTGCATTCAGCGGGCGGGCCGTTCAGTTGGCTGGTGATGAATGAGCGGCCGCAGTTGGTGAAGGGCATCGTGAATGTGGAGGGCGCGGGTGCGACTCCGTTCATGCAGGGCGCGAATTATGGACTGTCGGAGCTTCCGCTGGCTTACGATCCTCCGGTGAAGGATGCGTCGGAGCTTATCACGGTGGATGTTGCGGCGGCGGATGGAATTCCTGCCTACAAGATGCAGAAGGAGCCGGCGCGGAAGTTGAAAAACTTCCAGGGAATTCCGATTGCCTATGTGACGGCGGAGAGGTCGGGGCGCCGCGGAGAGCCGGTGACGGCGTTCCTGAAGCAGGCTGGATGCGATGCCACGGATCTTTCTCTCAAGGGGAAAGGCGTACTGGGCAACGGTCATTTCATGATGCTGGAGACGAATCGGAAGCAAGTGTTCGATGTGATCAACACTTGGATTCAGACCAAGGTTCCGAAGCAGGACGTGCAGCATACGGCTCGCACGGGTTGGTAGCCGGCGCGCTTCAAAAGTCGGCCAAGAATGCGGCGGTCCGGATTCCTGGTCCATCCTGCAAGCCGCGCATCTCGATCTGGACAGGATCGTGCTTAAGCCGGTCGGCGGAAGACTTACGTTCTTGGCCAGTTACCCAGTTACAGAAGGCTCTCACCCGGCAGGATCCGCATCAGGCGGTTGATTTCGACCGTCTTCCAGTAGTGAGGTCCGGTTCAGTAAAAGCGGAATGTGCTGGAGAGCGTCAGCGATTTCGGTGCTGGAGGCTTCGTTTCATAAAATCGCTCTTGACGCCGGCGCGGTAATGATGCATCCTTGATGCATCTTATGTCTTCTGACAATTCTAGCCTTTTCAGTCAACTGGGCGGCCCTGACGCCGTTGAAGCCGCTGTGGACAACTTTTACCGCAAGGTATTGAAAGACGACCGTGTCTCCGGCTTCTTTGAAACTGTAGACATGGACCGTCAACGCGCGAAGCAGAAAGCATTCCTCACCATGGCCTTTGGCGGCCCGCATCACTATTCCGGAAAAGATTTGCGGACCGGCCACGCCGATCTTGTAGCGAAGGGCCTGAATGACTCGCACGTCGATGCCATCATCGAACTGCTGGGAGGCACTCTCCGGGAAATGGGCGTGGAAGAGAACTTAATCCAGCAGGTGGCGGCCATCGCCGAATCCACGCGCGCCGACGTCCTGAACCGTTAATGGCGGCGGTTCGTTACGGGCATCACACCTGCGAACTCGACGCGGGCGAAAGCGTATTGGACGGATTGCTGCGGCGGGGGCTGCCGGTAGCTCACTCTTGCAAAGCTGGCAGTTGCGGCTCTTGTTTGTTGCGAGCGGTAGAGGGCCAGATTCCGGCGCGCGCGCAAGCGGGAATGAAGGATTCCTGGAGAGCGCGTGGATATTTCCTGGCCTGTGTTTGCCATCCGGACGTCGATCTGACCGCCGAGGCCGTGGGAAGCGACGCGCGCGTCGCGGCGGTCATTGCCGCACTCGAACCCTTGGCCCGTGACGTTTTGCGAGTCCGTTTGACTTGTGAAGCTCCCTTCGATTTTCACCCTGGCCAGTACGTCACACTGGTCCTCGATCGCGGATTGGCCCGCAGCTATTCGATCGCCAGTCTGCCCGACGACGGCGAGATTGAACTGCATGTGCGAAGGGTCCCAAACGGCCGCATGAGCGGATGGTTGTACGAAGAGGCGCAACCTGGCGCGCGAGTATATCTTCAAGGTCCTTCGGGTGAATGTTTTTATGTGCCTGGGCGGGAAGATCAGCCGATGCTGTTCATCGGTACGGGCACCGGACTCGCGCCGCTCTATGGCATCGCAAAGGATGCGCTCAGAACCGGACATCGCGGCCCCCTCTACCTTTGTCACGGCGCAGCGCGGCCCGCCGGACTCTATCTGAAGAATGAGCTTGCAGCGATGGCCGTGGCACACGGCAATTTCGTCTACGCTCCGTCGGTCTTAGAGGCAGACGAGCCGGGATCCTTTGAGGTAGGTCCGATCGGCCGCATCGTCGCGACGCGTTTTCCAGACCTGGACGGCTGGCGCGGCTTCGTGTGCGGCGATCCCGCCCTGGTGCAGTCCCTCAAGAAGCAGCTTTTCTTATCCGGCATCGCCATGCGAGACATTTATGCCGATGCGTTCCTGCCGTCGGCTGCATGAAACCGCCGGCCGTGCTTTAATCGAGGCAGAATGCAACTGAGCCTGCACGCCGACTATGCGTTACGCGTTCTGATTTATCTTGGCGCGCATCCCGATGAGACGATTTCCACGCAGCGGATCAGCGCTGCTTATGGAATTTCCAAGAATCATCTGGTGCGCGTGGTGCAAACTCTGGGTGAGCACGGATACCTGCAAGTCCTGCCCGGAAGGTCTGGTGGAGTCCGCCTCGCCAAGGACCCGCAACGCATCCGCCTGGGGGACGTGGTGCATCATGCCGAACCGAACCTGCGCCTGGTGGAGTGCTTTGATGAGGAAACTAACACCTGCCCGATCATTTCCGTATGTGGATTGAGGGCCTGCTTGAAGCGTGCGCTTGATTCTTTTTTCGCCGAGTTGAACCGGCATACGCTAGCGGACATGCTCGCGGACCCTCGCCGAAAAACTCGCCTGCAGGAACTGTTTGAACTCGGCCCCGTCACCCCTCCAGCCAACCGAACATAAGGGCTAACGGGCCCGGGAGAGACGCGCCATGAACCCTCGACAGCTCCATTGCGGCTGGCCAACGGCCGCGGCCGCCGCCTGAGCGCTAGCTTCAAACCGGCATTGACAACGAGGCCGTCGACGCCGCTTATCGCGCCTGATACCGTTGCGACCAAGGCATAATCGCCGTTCGTGAGCGAAGCGGGAAATCGGATAGCGACTTGGTACATCCCCGCGTTTCCGGCGCCGATCCAGGATTGCGTCCGAAGTGCCGGCCATCCTGGCAATGGGCAACTCCGATTTACGCGATCTATCCAGGGACGGACCTGGATCATCTGGATCTAGAAGTCGATCCCGGCCCGCGCTATGATTTACAAGAGCAGGAAGCGCCCGGATCGAGGACAAGGAACAGACGAACATGAAACCAAAGAACACAATCTGCCTCTGGTTCGACAAGGACGCGCATGACGCGGCGCGTTTCTACGCCGACACCTTTCCGGATAGTAAAGTAACCGCCGTTCATGAGGCTCCCGGTGACTATCCGGGCGGCAAGAAAGGCGATGTGCTGACGGTGGAGTTTACGGTCCTGGGCATTCCCTGTCTCGGTCTCAACGGCGGACCGGCGTTCAGACACACCGAAGCCTTTTCCTTCCAGGTCGCGACAGAGAATCAGGAAGAAACGGACCGTTACTGGAACGCGGTGGTCGGCAATGGCGGCAGGGAAAGCCAGTGTGGCTGGTGCAAAGACCGCTGGGGCATCTCCTGGCAGATTACCCCGCGCGCGCTAAGCGATGCGCTTGCTACTGGCGGCGGTGCGGCAAAACGCATCTTTGACGCGATGATGACGATGAAGAAGATCGACATCGCCGCCATCGAGGCCGCGCGGCGTGGCTGACGTGACGCCGGCATGTCCTTTTTCGTTATCGTCCTGGATAACGCGCAAACCTCAGCCCGGCTGTGGTGAGGCTTCTCAGGTCCAGCGCGCGGCTCAACCCGGGTACTGGGATCACCCGCGACGATGCCACTGTCTCGGTGAGTAAAACGCGGTCACCGCCAAAAGCGGCTCGAATCTTACTCACCCGGGCCCCTGAAGTTAATGCCGACCGAGTGCGTGTATTTGTCAACATCTTTACCGCCCAGACTGAGGTTTAGCGGCAACGAAATAAGCTGGTAAGTTGCCAGGCTCCTGTTCCAACTCTCTCGACTCGCCTGCACGGTATCATTCCCTCCGTCGAGCCCCCAGTGTGACGCGATGGATGGCTCGTGATCGGGCGAAGCCTTCCATACCGGGACAAGAGCCTTTCCCGTGCTCGAATCAATCTTGAAGCCTTGCGCCTGCTCCAACGATGGATTGGCCTCACTGAAGAACTCGTTTTTATTCGCTGGATTTAACAGGGAAGGTAACTTCGCCTGTTTTATCTTTTCGCGGCTATTGCGGGTATCGCCGTAGAAGACCGGCCGAATGAATTCGCTGCCCTGTTCCTTCGGCTTCAATTCAAACCTGCCACCGCCCACTGGAACTGCATGCTTGGAACCGTGCACGAAGATGGTGCGGTCCCATTCGACACCTTCATCTTTATAGGAATGGGTATTTGTCCGTCCCTCCGGTGTGATTGATTGAAACTTTTCAGGTGTGGAAGAACCTCTCTTCCTAACATTTCCAGCAGTAGTTACCTGTTCATAGGAGCCGGACTTCAGGATGATCCACGAACCTTCGGCCAACGGCGAGGAGCCCGGAGTGGCTTGCGGGGAGGCAGGCGACGGCGTCTCGCCCAAGTCAGTCTTCTGGTACTGAGCGCCATATTCGGACAGGCCGCCCGCCAGTTCCTGGAACCCCGCCGCGTCGGGATTTGGCCGTGAATCCGATTCGAGACTCGCCAAGGACTGTTCCACCGTGACGGCGCGCTGCAACAGGGCGCGCGCGTTGGACGCCTCTTGGGCCATGAGTTCCCCTTCCTCGCCCTGTTGCTGCTGCTTCTGCCCTTCAACGGCGGCGATCTCGCTCCCCAGTTTGTCAACCAGCCTGCCTTCTCCAGGACTGGCCATTTTCACGACCGGCCCGGGAGAGTACTCCAACCAGAGCCTGTGCGGCGCTCCGCTCATGCTGAAAGTTGAGTTCAGGACCGTTGGGGTTTTGGGCGGATCGTCGGGTTTTCCGCTTTGCGGCAGGTTCACGCCTTTATGATTGCCTTCGTCCTTTGGCGCGTCCTTATCGAGCAGCTGGGTCAGAAACCCTTTGAATCGCTCGGGCTCAAATTCTGCCGCGCCCCACTCCACTTCGATTGGCGCGTGCGAGCCGAGCACATGGCTGATGGTGCCGCTAATGCCTAAACTGCCGACCGGATACTCGAACTTGCCCACATTAATGGTAGGCCCGACATTGAGAATGGAAAAATTGACCGTTCCCGAAAGTCCAAGGGTCACGGCTGCTGCTGCGGTCAACGTGGAGGTAATACGGTATTGGGCCTCATCTGGTTTGGAACCTGCCTCGCGCGAGAACGTCGGCTGCAGTTCAACATAGGCGCGCACGGTCGCTTTGCCCACCACCGTTACGACGATCTTCGCCACTTTCACGTGCCCTCCGCGGATGACACTGACATGGAGCCCAGCGTAGATCTTCGCCTCCAGGCTGGCATTGGCTGACAGGTTTGCTCGTCCGGTGATGCGGCCCTCGAACACGGCGCCAGGACGGGTTGAGAATTGGCCTTCCACTTCCAGGCCATAAATACTGGCGGGACCGACACGACCATGAGCCCAAAGTTCAGCGCCGGCGTGTCCTCCCACCTCTCCTATCAAGATTGGGTAGAGGGTCACATCCTTCTCAGGGATCTCGCCTATCTTCTTCTGGTCACTGTATTTCTCCTTATCCGTCAGGAATTCAAAGGTTTTCGCCGGCCGTATCATTCCGTGCGAAGTGATATAGCCGTCCGGATCGACAACCACAGAAGCGTTACCGGTAAGCCATTCGTTGATGTTGAAACTGAGCGTTCCCCACCCCACCACCACGAGACCCTTCGCGGTTGCGTCTCCCGTACTGATGTTGCGAGCGCCGCCGGCGGGGAGTTGTTGAATCACGTACATCCAGGCACGCGGCCGCGGTGCGAGTACGATGCTGAATGAGCCGTTCAGGCGCCGCGAAGTATAGCGCCCCGTGCCGACTACGTCCATCACGCCGTTCGCCAAATTGGCTGTCAGCGATCCGGAAATCGTCCCACCGAAGGCATCCTTTGGAGCCAGCGTTAGTGAAATGGGCTGGGTTCCGAACACCGATGCGCCCGGCGTATGGTGGAGCGGAATCGTGGTATCGGCAACTCCCTCGGCGCGGACCAGGGCGTCTGCGGAGAACTTTTCGGTCCCATCCACCACGCTGAAATTCCCAGTGCCTTCAAAGGCGTCCTCCAGCGTGAACGCGAAGTCGGTTAGCTCAAACCGCAGAACACCGTCTTTCAACTCATTTACCACTCCCATCGGCTCGACGCTGGAAAGGCCGCGCCAATTGAGGATATCCTCAAACCAGGGTGTCCCGAATCCCGCATACATGAACCCGATTCGTCCCGTGACAACGTTATCTCGGATTTGTACGAAGAGAGTTGGCGCGGTGCTGCCGCCAGGGAATGACGGATGGTGGAGTTTGATCCTAGCCATCAGATCGGTGGTCTCATACGTCCCAGGGCCAGGCTGGTTGCCGGCAGTGCCCCCCTTTCGCCGGACGTAGATCTGGCCGTCAGCGAGACTTCCGAATCGGACGCGCACCGCAAGAGATGCGGGCGAGAGAAAATCGATCATCTCCATTAGCGGGGCCGAGGGCTGGAATGTGGGAGTACCCTTCAGCTCGACAACCTCAGTTTGGGCAGCGTTGACTGCGGCGGCGCTTACTTGAGAGGCAGCGCTCGGCGGGGGCGGAGGCGGAGGATTCGGGACGCCACCAGGCAATCCGGCATCCTTCGGCTCAGCGGAAGGATCCGCGGGGGCCGTGCCTTTGTCCGCCGGTCCTTGGGCCGAACCGGGGGCGGAACCGGCTCCCGTGGCGGGTTGCCGTTGCACGACTGTTGGAGCCGCCGCCTCCAATTGACGCTTGCGCTGGTCCTCTTCTTCCGGAGGCTGCCCGCGCCCGGCGAATTCCTCAGCGGCACGGTCAGCCTCGGTCTCCAATTCATCGTCTGGCGCGCCGATTCTCACCCCGTGCGCCGATTTCGTCGCTAATGTGGGTTCCTTCCCGGAACCCTGCTGCACCACATGCGCAACTTCGTGCGCCAGGAGGCGTTGGCCGTCTGTACTGTGCGGAGCGTACATGCCTGGCGCGAAGTAGATGTCCCGGCCCGTCGTATACGCAAGCGCGTCCAGACTCTCCGCCGATTCTGCTGCGGCAGAGCCCGTGTGAATACGGACGCTCGAAAGATCGGTTGCGAAATGCCCCTCGAGCGACTTGCGTGTTTCGTGGCCCAGTGGTTCTCCATGGCTGGAGGGGATTCCGTGAAACTCGGGTGCGACACCGCTTGACCCGTGCCGTTGAACGGCTTGCCGCTGTAATAGACGGGATTGCGCCACGATTTGCTGCGAGGCACGATTCCCGTACAGCCTCTGAGCGCGGAGCAAAACCGGTACCCGGAGCCGGGGCACTGCTAGCGATTCGGCCACTGTGTCAGGAGGGTTTGGTGAGCCGCCGCCGAAGATTCTCTCTACATCGGGGTCGAGGGCCGGTTCGGCGTTGGCAGGCGTGCTACGGGATACCCGAGCCTCAGGAATATGGGATGGGCCGTCTCTATCAACCGAAACCCGCTCGGCGGCTGCTCCCATCGTCGTGGGGTCTCCTCCAGCTTCTAAGTAACAGCCCGCAAAACGGAGCCTGGGTCGCGGCCACGAGCCGAGCTGTTACTTTCGGGAAGTGAGGGCCGCGACCGGCCCTTTGCGGGCTTGCTTGTCGGTCGGTCCGCGCCAGCAGCGAAAAGCACACTGTCCAGGGAATTGGACCGGCAACTCCCATGCCAGACATGGAACTTATTGAACTGATAGAGAGCCACGGAACCGGAGGTTGAGAGGGTTGTGACACTTTCGGGGCTGACAGCCGGCTCTGTTTAGGCTTTGTTTGGCGTTATATGGCGGCGATATGCTACCTGTCACGCCCGACTGTAACACGATCGTCTCGGTGTTACAGTCTTCTCCGATTCACGACAGAGCGCTTGAGTCCAGTGACCGCCAGGGCCTCGGGTGCAACCAAGCAATCCGTATATTCGATGAAGCACGCACTTTCGGACGAAACTGCGGCGGCCCTTCCGCCGCCGGCGATTCGCCAGAAGCCTTGAGCTGTTAGGGCCGGCGAGAACCGGCGCCATTTCAGCCGGTTTTGGACGGTGCCAACGGCGCCGGTGCAGTGGGCGCCCATTGGCGAGGACGCGGTAGGAACTCTATATCAGGATCTATAGCAGCCTAACGACCCGGGTCTGGCGGCGTTTGCCGCGGCTTACTCTCCCACCGATGTACTCCGGCAACAGCTATTGCGGCGGGCAGGACCGTTACGATAAGCAACCAGAGTGTCGATCGGGAGAAGCCACTTGAAAATGCCAAATAGACCTCAACAAAGAACACAACCCAAATCAATTCCATGTTGACCTGGACGGTCTTGGCTAACCATTTCCACCAGCCACCTCCATGCGACGCTGCATATCCTTTCGGCGGTTTCCGAAACACAACGACTCCTCGGTCGAATCCCGGGCGGCCTGCAAGACGCCCGTAAGAAAGACGCCGCAACGCGCGATTTCGTCTATTCCATCTACGCTACCCCATATCGATTCCCAGCTAAAGATCTGGTTTCCTCAAGGTTGGACCCGAAACGAACCTCGGAGGAAATGGTTTTCCCGCCGCGCTGCTGCCCGTTTTGCCAGCAGGCTTTTCAGCCGTCCCGACGGCGTCCCGACCAAGTGGTGTGCAGCCGGCCGGTGTGCCAGGCGCGGCGTCGCCGCGACTACCGCCGCCGTAAACGCCGAACCGATCCTGAGTATGCCGAGGTGGTGCGCGACAGCCGCCGAAAGTGGCGTGAAGCCCATCCCGATTATCAAAAGAATTACTGGCAAAACCATCCCGAGGCTGCCGCTCGCAACCGCCAACAGCAGCGTCAACGCGACCAGAAGCGGCGTGTCGGCATTCTTGTAAAGAACACCGTGGTTTTCGACCTAAAACGTTCAGCCGCCGAGGTCTGGCTGGCCGGCCCCTTGGCGGCGGATCTTGTAAAGAACACCCTGGTTCCTTCCAAGCTTCTGATTCTCCAATCCCGACCCGCGGCCGGCCCGTCAACAGCGGCGTCTTGAAAAGAACATCCTCATGGTCTTTTGTAGCAACCGCGCTTACAAATGAGCTAGCGATGCTTAGTCCGGAACAGATCAACGAGATTCACCGCTTGCACCTGGTCGAGAAGTGGCCCCAGCGCCGGATCGCGCGGCACCTCCATATCGGGCGGCACACCTTGGCAAAGTATCTGGACAATCCCGCCCCGCCGCCGAGCCGTCGCGACCGAGTCAGCAAGCTTGATGCGTTCAAGCCGGCCCTGGCGGAGTTGCTCGAAAAGGATCCACAAGCGCCGGCGCCGGTGCTGCTTCAGCGATTGCAGACTCTCGGTTATGACGGTGGCATCACGATCCTCAAGGATTACTTGCTGGCAGTGCGCAAGAATGCCGTGCTGCGCCGAGCGTACGTGCGGATGGAGCCATCGGCGGGCGAGCGCTTCGACATCGATTGGGGGCACTTCGGCGCCTTGCTCTACAACGGAACACCGCGCAAGCTGTATGCCTTCTGCCTGGTGGAATGCCACAGCCGCAAAATGTACCTGGAGTTCACCCACAGCCAGACTTTCGAAACCTTCGTGCGATGCCACATCCACGCTTTCGCAGCGCTTGGTGGCTGCGCTCGCGAGTTGTGGTTCGATAACCTCGCGACCGCAGTAGCGGAACACGAAGGTAACCTGGTTCGGTTCAATCCGCGCTTTCTCGCCTTTGCTCGTGAATGCGGCTTCATCCCGCGAGCCTGTCATGTTGCCGCGGCCTGGGAAAAGGGCAAAGTCGAACGCGCCATCGGATATGTGCGCCAGAACTTCTGGCCGCTGCGCTCATTCGCCGATCTGAGCGACGTGAACTCGCAGGCGCGTCGCTGGCTCCAGGAGATTGCCAACCAGCGTAAGCATCGCGAGACCGGTCAGGCGCCCGACGAGCGGTTCCAGCCCGAAGTACTGCGGCCGTTACCGATCCTCACCCCGGATTATCGCGACAGCACCGAGGCCTTGGTACACAAAGATCTCCGCCTGGCTTTCGATGGCAACCGCTACTGCGTCCCGCCACGCTATGTGGGCCACAAGCTCACCGTCAAAGCCGACTCCTCCTCCGTCCCGATCTACGACCAGACGCACGAGATCGTCTGCTACGCACGATGTTGGGAACGCGGTCAGACCTTTGGCGCCGAACGCTTCCAGAAAGAACTCTATGCGCAAATGGCCGCCGCACAACGCTCGGCCGCGGCGCTGCCAATGGGCGCGGGAGCTTCGGCTCCCGCTCTCAGGTCCCCTCCCCGATGTTCAACTTCAGCGCCAATCACCTGCTCCTGCTCTCACGGATGGAATACCGCTCCTGTACCGTCCTGCTCATGAGGGATGACTCTACACGCCGCGTCTATCGGCTGCATGACTTCACCAAATCCCACGCACCCACACCGGGCCGATATTACTGCGTTTCGGGGAAGGTCAACAGCGCCGACAAACTGTACCTGGTTGTCGAGTCTATCAAGCCGGATACCAAGCACAGCCGATGTTCCACAGTTCCTGTTCCTGCTGACGGCGCGGGAGGAGCACATATGGCTTGATCGCCTCACGGCAGGGAATAAACTCGGTCCCGAGGCCGCCGGCACCGCTCGCCGGCGGCTGGCGCTGTTGTGTGCTCGACGGCCGCCGGGGCCGGTGTTGGCAGCGCCAAAAGCGGCTAAAGTGGCGTCATTTTATTCCGGCGCTAACACCTTGAGCAGCCGGTTTCTGGCTGAGTACCCCAAGCTGCGGCCCGTACCAATGGACGTGATCGTCATATCGGCCGCGAACGCTGCGGGCATTTTGGTTGAGGCAGGGCTAAGAACCCTAGCCGGGCAACTGCTCATGATGCTCGAAGGCACTGCTGTAACGCTGCGCTGAGCCAAAGGCAAGCGCCGAAGGCGCGTTAAGCTAGGAGATTCGCATGAGTTCACAAGGGACCATTCTCGTCACCGGCGGCGCCGGCTACATTGGCTCGCACACCGCCAAGGAACTCGCCCGCCGCGAGGGCTATCGCGTCGTGGTGTACGATAACCTGAGCCGCGGCCATCGCTCGGCGGCGCGTTGGGGACCATTCGAGGAGGGCGACCTGCTCGATCAAAGCCGTCTCCGCCGTGTCCTCGTCGAACAACGCATCGACGCCGTGCTGCATTTCGCCGCCTTCGCGGAGGTTGGTGAATCCATGCAGAAGCCGGAACTTTATTTCCGGAACAACGTCGAAGGCAGCTTGAGCCTGATCGACGCCATGCGCGCGACCGGTATCCGTCGCATCGTCTTCTCCTCCACCTGCGCCGTGTACGGAGCGCCCGAAACCGTGCCCATTACAGAAGACAATCCCAAAGCGCCTTCGAATCCTTACGGTGAATCCAAGCTGATGGTGGAGCGAATGCTGCATTGGGAGGGAGTCTGTCATGGTTTGCAATGGGTGGCGCTGCGCTACTTCAATGCCGCAGGTTGCGACGCTGAGGGTGAAATCGGCGAATCGCACGAGCCCGAGTCGCACCTGATTCCCTCGCTACTCAACGCCGCGCTGGGCCGCCGTCCAGCCTGCCCGATCTTCGGCGGCGATTACCCCACCCCGGATGGAACCTGCATTCGCGATTACATCCATGTGACCGACTTGGCCGACGCGCATATCCGAGCGCTTCGGTACTTGGAGGCTGGCGGCGCCAGCGCCTCCTTAAATCTAGGCACCGGCGACGGGTATTCGGTGAACCAGATCCTGGCGGCTGCGGAAGGCGTCATTGGCCGTCCCATTCCCATCGTCCGGCAACCCCGGCGCCCCGGTGATCCTCCGCGCCTAGTGGCGGCTCCGCAGCGTGCTTTCGCAACGCTGGGATGGAAGCCTTCGCATTCATCGATCGAGAACATTTTAGGAACGGCTTGGCGTTGGAGTTCCAGGCAGCGATGAAATCCTTGTTCTCTTCATCCCCTCTCCGTAATGCTTTGCACGGCGGGAAATGGCAGTAATTGCGCGAACTCATCCTCCACCGCGATGCCTTTTGCCGCCACCCGCGGTCCAGGCGAACTGGCTCCAAAGAAAACGTGATCTAGATTCGGTTACGATTATGCTCCTGCCGCGCCGCTTCTGTAATCGTGGCCATGGAACTGTCTATTCAATTGGCACGGAGGCCTCTTCGATGGCGCTACCTGAACCGAGGTCCGTTCTGGCTCTGATGGCCGCCGTTATGGGTTCCCACTGAACGCGCAGCGCCTTGTTCTCCTTTTATCCGGCCGCTAAATCCTGCAAGCCATCGGTAAAGGCGCCCGGGGAGACGTGGCTTGAAGAGTTCGCGCGCGAGACTTCAGGGGGGGCCAGCCATTGGAGCGGCCCCGTACTCGGGCGGGAGCTTTCTATGTACTAGGGACGATCCGCGAATGGGTCCGCCCGTAAAGCGCTGCCGCGAATCGCGCTTGGCGACTTCTCGCCGCTCGAAATCTGAAGCTCGTCCACGACGAAGCCCGGGAGATAGTCGGCATTGGGATAAGTGCCGACGTCAAAACTGCCGGCGCCAGAGTCCGGCGCGGGCATAGGGCCTTTGCTTTCGGCAACCAGCCTCCCGTCGACATAGAGACGCTGATGTTCGGGGCCCGAAGAGTAAGTAAAAGCGATGTGATGCCACGTCCCGGCCTTCCAGTCACGAATGCTCCCTCCCCCCGTCCCCTTAAATTGATTCTTGACCACGGTACCCGCATAGAATTCGCCAGAAGTGCTCTCCGAAACCACGAACTGATCCTTGGCAGGGGAGATGTAGAGCAGCAACGGATGATTGTGTTTCGTATAGCTCGGGTCGGTCCCGTCGAGCTTTGGAGAAATCCACATCTCGATTGTGCCATTCAGAAAACTCAGGTTGTTTGGCAACGGGTATTTGACTACGCCTCCTTGTCCTACGGACAACGCCGATCCCCATTTGCCAGGAACGAACGCCATCCCGGTGGATTGGACCGGGGCGATTCCCGACGCACTCGTCAGGGAATTATCAAAGTGAAATAAGGCCAACCGCTTTACCGAGGGATCTCTTCCCGCCCAGTAAACTATGTCCGACTCCGAGGTTCTCCCCTGGAGAATAAGATGATTTCTTCGGACCCAGTCGTCTGCAGCGGCCTTCAGGGTGGCGTTGCCCGATACCACGAAATCCTCCGCCATCGCGAGGTTGCCATAAGCATTCAGAGCCTTAATCAGCTGCGGCTCGGTTCCGGCATCTCCCTTCCGAATGAGAAAGCGGTATGCGGCTGCGGTAAGCAAGAGGTCACCCGATTTCAAAGCCTGCTTCAAAGCCTCATCAGCACGCGGGTCTTCGATCTCGGCCAACGTACTTGCTGCAGCCGTTCTCGCGTACGGGACTTCATCATGATGCTGCAGCAACTCAGTCAACGCGTCGACCCCCGTACTCCCCATTTTTATCAGCAGCTTCGAAGCTGCTGCGTTCGTTTCGGCCTCCCGCAGGCCATCGATCAACGCGGGAACCGCGAGAGCGCCAAGCGCCAGTAGGGATTCGGACGCATCCTGCTCATGAAGGCGCATCGCTTTGAGGAGAGGCGCCGCGGCGCGAGGGTCGCGTAGGTTGGCAAGTGCGCGGGCAGCGGCAAATTGGACGGTCTGATCTTGGGTCAGATCTTGAATCGTGTTCAGCAGGGCGTCCGTCGCCCGGGGATCCTTCGACGTTCCGAGTGCTGTCGCCGCGTCGATCCGGATACGGTCGGACCGATTCTGAAGTGCGTCGACCAGCACGCCTAGCGCCGCCGGGTCCTTGCTTAACCCCAATTGGTGCACGGCGGCGAGCCCGGCTTTATCGTCTTTCTGGTTCGCGAGATCCTCCTGCAACTCCGCCATGCTCTCTTGATCCGCCGGCTTATGCCTTCCGCAAGCCGAGCAAGTAGCGAACACTGCGAGCAGGAGTACGACGGATGAATAACAGCGGAGCCTCCACAGTGGACCGCGCTGCTCACCCCCACATGCGAAGGATCGCGGCGCTTCGGCCTCCGATGCCGCCACGCTTGAAGGGTCTTTCTGCGAAGGCTGAGCTCGTGCAGCAGCCATGTATTTCGGTTTCATACTTCAAGCTAGCCCGAGGTGTTTCCGATAGGCAAGTGGCTAAGTGAAAGCATATTCGCTTCGGCGACGTATTGTGGGATCACCGTAGCAGATGGACCGTATCCGGCTACGTTTCCAGCGCGGAGCCATAATGTCTCCTCGCACATTCCTTGCACCACCGTGGCATCGTGACTTACGAGAACAATGGCGCAGCCAGCCGCTTTTAATTCCGCAATACGGTCGAGGCATTTGCGTTGGAATGCCAGGTCACCCACGGCCAACACCTCGTCGATCAAGAGAACGTCTGGGGCCGAGTGTATTGCGATCGAGAAAGCAAGACGCATCTGCATGCCTGTGGAATAAGCGCGCAAGGGACTATCCACGTATTCATCTAATTCGGAGAATGCGATAATCGAATCGAACCGGTCCAACACCTCGCGCCGCGTCAATCCCCCGATTATCCCGTTCACAAGTACGTTCTCGCGGCCGGTCAGTTCCGGATGGAAACCCGCCCCCAGATTGAGCAGAGCTACCCGGCCCGCTACCCGGATGCTGCCTTCATCCGGCCGCCCTAAAGCACCGATCATGCGCAGCAGCGTGGACTTACCCGCGCCGTTCCGGCCCACCACTCCGAGCGTGCACCCTCGATCAAGTCCGAAACTCACATCCCGCAGGACCCAAAAGCGCTCCGCCGGCATAAGTTTTCGAAAGCCTCGCAAAAGCGCTTCGTGGATGGTTCCGGGAGCATCCACATGATAGCGCTGAAACCGTTTTCCAACATTTCTGGCCACCAGCACGGCGCTCACTACAATTCCTCCACGAATTGGTTGGCCATCATGGAAAACATAGTGTACCCTAGCGCCAGAACCACCACCGAACCCGCCGCTACCTTGATAAGCGGCAGAGGGTCCGGCCAAACCCCATGGACCAGAATGGATCGATATGCATTCAGCAGCAGCGCGACAGGATTCCACTGCATAAAGGAATGGTATGGCTCTGGAATTCTCGAATCGTCCCAGAAGACGGGCGTCAGATAAAAGAATAGAAAGAGAACGATGCCTACCAGGTATTGCGTATCTCTGAACCTGACTTGCAAGGTTGCGACAATGTAGGCCATGCTCAGAGTCAAGGCAAATTGAATCAGGATCACCCACAGAACTGCCATCAGCGAGGGGCTGGAATGGTATCCATCTCCGATCAGAAACACCGCCAGAATTGGAAGCGAGAGCAGGAAATGGATCAGTTGAGAAAATACGGGAATCGCCGGCAAAAGGGCTACGGGAAAACCAACTTGTTTGACTAAATCCCGATTCTCAACCACGGCCATCGCCGCCAGCATCAGCGACGATTGGAGCCAAGTCCACGGCAGGATCCCAGTAAATAGAAACGCTGTAAAGTGAGGGATGTTTAGCGGCACAATTCTATTGAATACGAGGTAGAGCACGGCTAGTTGGGCGAGAGGGACTAGCAGGGACCATGCGATTCCCAAGATAGAGCGCTTATATCGTAATTTGAAATCCCGCGCAACGAGAACCCGCAGGACGTCGCGCATGTAGGTCCATCTTCTCATTCCCACCGAATTGTGATGGCGATTCACCGATTGCTACCTTTTCCCGGCTATGCAGTACCTTCGAACCATCCAGGTAATGAGCAATTTCCTCGCCGTCCCACTCTCAGTGCCTGGATTAGGAGCATCCGTATGTTCCGATCTCTTCCATGGCTACTGGGCTTCGCCGAGCATGCGCACTGGCCACAGCCTCCCCAGTCGATGCGCTCAAAATGGCTACGCGAAACTGACAGGAGGCCCCAACGCTGCAGACATAGCTTGTTGACAATTATACAGCATGGCCGTCGCGGACTGCTCCCAGAAGTCGTGCCTCATAGCAAGATGAGGCTGGAGCAAGAGCAGCGGGCGTTTCACCTTTCCCACACTCGACTGTTTCGCCCTTGGGAGGTCCAGAGCGATGTTTGCCGCGCCAACGGCAGAGATCGAAATCGGATCGGCTGCGTTTGGGGAGGGAAGAATCCACGACTTAAAAACTATGCACCCGAACGCGAGGCCCTGAGTCGCCGTAGGAATGGACCGTGTCAGAATCGCCTGGAAATTTGACCGCCAAAGCGGCCCCCTGCGCGCGGCGGACGTCGTCAACGCGGGGACAATTGAGTTTGTCGCCCGTGGCTGGGTCGAAGATCGAACGGTTGCTGCCATCGAGGCTGTTCAACAAGGAGGCGCGGACGCGTCAAGGTACCGTCGGCGTTCGAGGCCGAGGTCCGAGCTCGGCTCAGTGCGGAGCCTGGTAGCCGTACAAAGTACGAACTTGGTTGGTCATACGAAGAACCGGGCCCCAATGCTCCTTTAATCGCTCCCGCACGCGCTGGCTAAACTCGCCCTCCTTGTCGCTTTCGTCCTGAACGACGGTTAGAATCTCATCCCACTTATGGAGCGGATGCTCCACCCCAAGAAAGGCTTCCAAACGCGAGCGCGAATCGGGAGAATGGATATCCTCGTATTTCAGGATAAGTGAGGCGGCGGGAAATTCATGATGAAAAAGAAATAACCGCTCATAAATCTGCGTCCACCATCGCGCCGTTTTAAGAATCCAGCGATCGATTTCCGCATGAGAATTCATTTGATGGTACCAGGCGACGACCATGCTGTTGACCGTGGTAAACGGATCCCGGATAACGATGACGGTGCGAGCGGCTGGAAACATTTGATGCAGGAATGGCAGGGTCTTAGCAGAAGCGCCTATCCCGTACCGAGGTTCCTTGAAGCCCCAGCGCACCGGCTCGCGACCAGGGCTGGTAAAAAGCGACAGCACAAAATCCCGGCACAACTTGCGAAAGTCCTGCTCGCTCAGAGCATTGTCCCACCCCGGCCAACGCCCCATATCGCGCAGCGCTACCTCCCGCGAGGCAAAATCATCCGGCTGCACGCGCAGCCGTTCGGCCAAGTACGACCACCTCGAGGTCTCGTAAAGGGACGCGATCTGCTTGAGAATGCCAGCATGCTCTCCCCAGATCAAAAACTCAGGACTCGAATTGAAAAGTCGTTGTAGCAAGGTCGTTCCGGAGCGGCCCGAGCCAACCACGAACACCGGCCGGTCAACCGGGCTGATTCCGCTATCCCATTCGGTCTTGCGATCCAGGTGGATCACATGCCCCACAGGAGGGAAAACTAGGCTTTCTGAATCTCTGCTCATGGAATTAATGCGTCACCTCAATCAAACTCCGGTCTCTCTGGTTCTGCGTACACGGATTATTCATTCTAAAGTTGGCTAATTGTCTGTCCCTGTCGGACACGTCCATAGGAAAAACCAGCCGTGCCGACGCACTGGCTATATACTCGTGGGGGTTTGATCCTCTGCTTTCGTATCCCCCTCCTGCAAGGCGCGGAGGCTCACGCGGGATAGTTCGATGGGAATGGCGCTTTCGGCGACATCGAAATGAATTCGCCCGTTTTCTTCGTCGGCAGTGGCGACGAAAACTTCCTCAAAGTTTTTCCATTCTGACGTTACTTCGATCCTCTGGTACAAGCCAAGGTTACTCCAGGGCTCATGTGCGCGCGAAAAACCCACCGAGAAGCCCCGTGTTTGGTCGGCGCGAGCCCGGAAAGAAACCGCATACCTGTAGTTCGAGATGGTTTGCAATCGCGGCAGGTTCAACTGAATGTCGTAATTAGCCTGAAGGGATGGCTTCTCAATGGCGATGCGAATGCCCTCGGGGTCGTCGGATGGCACGGTGATCCGCGCGGCGCATCCGCCTGCCGTACGGAATTGCCATTTTCCAAGGCGGCGCGAGCCTTCGGCGCTCGCTGGGGAGGTATTGCCCCTGGATTCAAACCATCGCGTCAACCGCCGGCTAAACTCCTCTCCGTCCCAATCATCCACCTGAAACCTGGGTAATTGAAAGAGGTCCGCCCCTACCTGGACGGTCGCGGGAACTGTAGAACAGGCGTAGCTGAACCCCGCATCCCTGACCACATCCACCGCATTGTCGGACAACATTCCATAGGGATAAGCGAAACCGGTGACGGGGCGCCCCAGGATCTGTTCCAGGCAGGTTCGACTTTCGCGAATCTCCTGCGCCTGCGCCTGCGCCGGCAAGTCCGGAAGGACTGGATGAGTAATCGTATGACCGCCAATTTCAATCAATCGCCCTTGGGCCAGAATTCTGAGTTCCTCCGCGGTTACGGTGCGATAGCCGCTGCGACGCTTGGTGGGAACGCCAGCCCATGCGGCGATTTCGTCAAGGACGGTTCTTCGCTCTGGATCTGAGAGAGGCTGAAGTAATTGCCAGATCGAAAAGTGTAGAGCGTGCCGGAGCGTCGGAGGCGGGTCTTCCGCCCGTGCCGCACGATAATGCAGATATTCCTCTTCACTGTATTGAATTGCGCCACCGAGCTCCCACTTATGGGCGCGGCCCCCAATCGTCACCTCGAGCTTCGCAGGCAAACGGCCAGGTTCAAGGAAAATCCGCTCCAACTCGTCCCACCAGAACTCGTATTCCTGTTCCAAAGGTCCGGTGGTTATGAAGACCGTCGCAGGAATGCCCGCGCGTTCCAGCGCCGGCTTGGCGTTCAGCAAATTGTCCAGGTACCCGTCATCGAACGTGATCGCTATGGACTTGGGCCGCACAATCCCTGTTCGCAGGCCCGCCGCCAATTCACTCAACGCCACAGGTTGAGAGTACTCCCTCAAGACATCAAGCTGTTCCGCGAAATGCTCCGGCGTCACGTTCAAAGAGAACGGATCGGCGCCGACGTGCGTTACGCGATGATACATGAGGATTAATGCGCTCGGCTCCCCTGGTTCATTGGCGTTTCGCAGCGGCTCAGATGTCGCATCGCCCATTATGGAGTTCCGCCTTTCACCGCTCTAACGCAGATCGTCACCTCGTAGCCCTTTTCCGCGTAATCCAGTTCCTGGTGAGTCAATTCGCCCGCGGAAATCCCATACAGAAAAGAAGTCGCTGACAGCACGTTTCCGAAATGTTCAATTGTTATATCGGGTTCCGCGAAAGCCTCCTCGAAAAGCCTCTTCGCCAGCGCGGTAGTAAACAGCCAATACCAGTCGCTGACCTGATCCTTAGTTTTGCTAATACACGGAACGGTTACCAAGAGGGCCCCCCCCGGCTTCAGGATTCGATAGAGGGTGTGGATAGCCGCTTGTACCTCGTAAATGTGTTGCAGCGTTTGAGTAAGTACGATGCAATCGAAACTGTTTGAAGGAATTTGAGGCGCGTTCGTCAGATCCGCAATCATTGTCGCCTGCGGGTTTCCCGCAACGATATCCAGGACGTCGCTTCGGGTAACACGGTTCGCGCCAAACCTGCGAGTATACGCATTCTCCTGGATCTCCATTACGCGGCCGCGGATATCGCCGGCCTGCCGCCGCAGAAAGTTCTCGATGTAGTAACGGTCGACAGGCAGCCCCCGATCGTAACCCCACATCTCGCTTAAAGGTGTCACCCGCCGCAGCGCCCCGAATTGGACCGTTGCGGAAGCCGGCATCCCATCCGCGGAAAGCAAATTGACCGACGCCAATTCAACGGAGATGTCGCTGCCTCCCAAATCGAAATGCACACGCGCGTTGTCTTCATCCGCGGATGCGATAAACTCTTCATCGAAACTCTGCCATTCCGGCGTTAGTTCCGGCCTCCGATACAGTCCAAGGCCGTCCCAGGGAGCATGGGCCAAAGCCACTCCGTAAGACACGTGACGCGGACGATCGGCCCGCGCTCGAAATACAACCCGGTAGCCCTGGTTCACCTTAACCTTATAATTGGGGCGATTGAGCTGAATATCGTAAGACTGCGAGTTATCGTCCCTATCGATTACAATTCGCAAGGTCTCGGGCTGATCCTCCCGCACGACAAGGCGCGCTTCGCTGCTTCCCGCTACCCGGAACACCCAATTCTCATAATGAATATCTCCTCTGGCGGCCCCCGCTTGAAGGGCTTTCTGGTGGGCGCTCTCGATCGCCGGGTCATGAATCTCTTTTTCCGTTAGATAGCTTCCGAACCAGTGGAGAAATGCGAGCCGTATGGTGTGTTCCCGACCATTCTGGGTTGCAGCGGAGCAGCAGGAATCGAGGTGTTGTCGGTACATGTCCCACTGCTCGTTTGACACGAACACGGATCCGTTAAGGTACGCCTTGACCAGAAACGCCTGGTCCTCAAACATCCCGGGAAAGCCTTCCTCAAATCCGCCGGTCTTTTCGAGCAATTCGCGGCGCAACATCAGGTTCGACATGGACGGAGCGGTGGCTTGCCCAAGCGGATAGAGCGCCAGGAGCAGAGCTGGCGGGTCGTAAAGCGCCTCTCCGGCGATCCCGTGGTCGGGAATGAAATCGCGCTTGAGGTCTTCGGCGCGCCCGGTCCAACTCGACCAATAGAGAGTACGCCCATACAACATCGCGGCTCGCGGCTGAGACTCCAGAATCGCTACCTGATTCTGCAACTTATGCGGCAGCCAGAGGTCATCCGCATCCAGGAATGCAATATAGTTCCCCTTGGAGTGCCGGGCGCCCAAATTGCGCGAGGCCGATATCCCTCGATTTGCGTGACCATCATGTTCTACATAACTGATACGGCCCGGGTATTTCTCGACATAATTGAGTGCAATTCTTGTGCTCGGGTCCGTAGAGCCGTCATCCACCAGCACCAGCTCCCAGTTCGAATACGTCTGGGCGAGGATGCTCTCAATGGACTCCTTGATAAATCGTTCGGCATTCAAGAACGGCATCACCGCCGAAACAAGCGGGCTTGGGCTCGTAACTCCTGCGTTAGACATGATGATCGCTACCCCTCACCGTGAGGCTGCCCGAGCTTCGCGCATAAACATCAGCCATGCCTCGCTTCAATCGACATTTGCAGTACTCCGCTTTAACAATCCGTGGCAAAAGTCCGGGCCGGCAAACTTTTCGTGTTCCGCGGTGGCGCAGTGCGGTTTCGCCTGTCGTTCCGGACGCGCGGGATTTTCTGCCACAGGCTGTTAGCGGTCCTCTATAACCCCTTTCACAGCCCTGAGGCCAATGGTAACTTCGTATCCGCTCTCGGTGTAGTCAAGCTCCTCACCCGTCAATTCGTCGGCCGGCAATCCATGCAGGAGCGATGTCACCGCCAAAACATTCCCGAAATGCTCCACAGTGATGTTTGATTCCCCAAAAGCCTCTCCAAAAAGCTTCTTCGCTGCAAGAGGGGTGAAGCCCCAGTGCCATTCGCTACTCCAGCTGCAATCGTTATTCTTGCTAATGCCTGGGAACGTAGCCAAAAGAATTCCGTCGGGTTTGAGGATTCTGTAGAGCGTCTGAATCGCAGCCCTTACATCATAAATAAGATGCAGCGTTTGAGTGAACACAATACAGTGGAAAGTGTTGGATGGAATGTGCGGAGCGTTCGTCAGGTCCGCGATGATCGTCGCGTGGGGATTGTCCGGGTCGATATCCAGCACGTCGCCTCGAATCACGCGGTTCGCGCCATACCTGCGAGTGTATGTGTCTTCCGAAACCTCCACCACTCGTCCCCGGATATCCCCGGCCTGCCGCCGAAGAAACTTTTCAATATAGTATCGGTCGACGGGGAGGCCCCGATCGTAGCCCCACATCCTGCTGATGGGCGTTACCCGCCGCAATGCGCCGAACTGGACGCTTCCCGAAGCCGGGGCGCCCGCCGCTGTCAGCAAATCGATGGACCCGATTTCAACCGCAACATCGCTGCTTCCCAGGTCAAAGTGCACTCGGGCATTGTCTTCATCGGCGGTCGCGACGAACTCTTCGTCGAAACTCTGCCATTCGGATGTCAGCTCAGGATGCCGGTACATTCCAAGGCCGCCCCACGGAGGATGGGCCATGGACACTCCCAGCGATACCTGACGTGTTGCGGCGCATCGAGCACGGAAGACAACCCTGTAGGTCTGGTCCGCCTTAAGCCGGAAGTTGGGCCGATTCAATTGAATGTCATACGGCTTCGAGTTGTCGAACTTATCGATCGCGACTCTCAGGTTCCCGGGTTCATCCTCGCGCACCACGAGGCGCGCTTCGCTCGTTCCTGCAACCCGGAACACCCAGCCGTCATAATACACTTCTGGTTTGACCGAACCGGCTCGAAAAGCCTTTTGGATCGCATTTCCGATCGATTCATTGTGAATTCCCTGCTGGCGTGTATACCTATCGAACCAAGTCAGGAATCCCCGGCGTATGGCGGCGTCCTGGCCGTTCTGGGCGGATGTCGAACAGCAAGATTCGGGATGCAGGCGATACTGATCCCACTGCTCGCCCGAAACGAACACCGACCCCTTCAGGTACGCCTTGGTGGTAAAAGCGTGGTCCTCATACATGCCGCGAAAGTCTTCTTCAAACCCTCCGGTTTTTTCGAGCAGCTCCCGCCGTAGCATCAGGTTTGACATGGATGGCGAAATCGCTTGCCCGAGCGGATAATGCACCAAAAGTAAACTGGGCGGATCGTAGAGCGTTTCAGCCGGGATCCCATGATCGGGGATAAAGTCGCGCTTGAGGTCTTCGGGGCGTCCAGTCCAGCTCGACCAATACAGAGTCCGGCCGTATAACATGGCGGCGCGCGGCTCAGCCTCCAGAATCTCCACCTGCCTCTGCAATTTGTGCGGCAGCCAGAGGTCATCCGCGTCCAGGAACGCCACATATTTTCCCTTGGCCTGCCGGACGCCGGCATTGCGCGACGCGGAGATCCCCCGATTGAGGTGGCCATCGTGCTCCACGTAGGAGACGCGGCCGGGATACTTCTCTACATACTTGAGCGCGATCCGGGTGCTCGAATCGGTCGAGCCGTCATCTACCAGCACCAACTCCCAGTTCGAATACGTTTGGGCGAGCAGGCTCTCGATCGATTCTTCCATGAATCGCTCGGCATTCAAGAATGGCATGATCGCTGAAACGAGCGGACCTTTGCGCGTCTTGTCTTGCACGGGCGTCATAATCCCTTGATACGCGTCACCATTCGGATGCGCTCGTGGAATGCCTTCTCGCACACCTGAACATCGAAACATCGCCGGACCTTGGCCGCCGCTTCGCCCCCCATCCGCTGCCGCCGCTCTGGATCGGCCAGCAGCGCCGCGATCGCCTCACTCAAGGCGCTGGCATCGCGCTGTGGAACCAGCGCGCCATCCTGGCCGTCGTCGATCACTTCCGTGATCGAACCCGCGTCTGTCGCCACGGCCGGCAATCCTGAGGCCATGGCTTCCAGCAGCGCGGTGGGAATTCCGTCCTTATCTCCGCTCTCGGTTTCGACAAACGGGGCGACGAATAGATGCGACTTCTCAAGAAATTGCCGGATTTCCGGTCCCGCACGCCGGCCTTCCAGATGGACCGCATGACCGACTTCAAGTTCCCGGATGCGCGTCTCGACCGATTGAGCGTAGTTCCTGCCACTGTCGTTGTCGTCGACGCCGCCCAGCACATGCACTGAGACATTGAGGTTCCGGTCGAGCAGAAGGCGCACCGCTTCCACCAAGTGGAGGATCCCTTTCTTGGGTTCAATGCGGCTCACGCACGTAAGGAGGTAGGGTTGTCCCGCACGCGGCTCTGCACGCGGCGCCGGTGGAAAACGCTTGGAATCGATCGCGTTAGGCTTCACCAGGATACGGTCCGGATCAACCGCCGGAGCGATCGCGATCAGTTCCCTCTTAATACGTTTAGAAGTCGCGATAACCAAACTGCACTGTTGCAGGTGCAGGGGCACCAGCTTCAGCGCGTAGTCATCGAGCATGTGATCGGCATAACAACTCACGCCTCTGGGAATATCCAGCAGGTAGGAGGCGACCAGCGTAAAGAATGTGCCTTCGTAGAAGAAATAAGAATGCAGGTAGTCAGGACGGCAGGCTTCTACCGTGCGGGCGAACGCAAAAGCCTGCTTGAAGTGGTAGTGGCTCCGCAGTTCCTCCGGCGGCATGCCCGACGCGGCACACACAAGTTGCACAAGTCGTTCGACTTTGTCCGGCATCCGCTCGCAATAGTAAGCGTAATCCCGGTCGCAAACCGCATAATGCAGCACCAGCTTTCGCTTGGCGCGCCACAATCGCGAGAACTGCGGCGGCAGGTAGCTGCGCGGGTTCAATTTCGAATACAGAAAACGCACGTCGAAGCCGTGGCGTGCTAGTTCCGCCAGTTCCTGATACACGAAGGTCTGCGAGTAGATCGGGAATTCCCAGCAGGCCGTGGACGCTACGCGAACACGCTTCCCGAGACTTAGCGCCCGCGAGCTCAGTTGGTCAACACCCAGTCGAAGGTGCTGAAAACGCTGAAAGCGGCGTGCCGCTTCCTCTTCACCCCAACCCCCGAACGGCCCGCGCTTCGGCGGATTGTTCTGAAGCCTATCGAGGATTTCTTCGATCATGCCGATTGCCCTTTCGGCGGCGGTGCAGAGACGTTCGCGACTCTCTGCAAAACGACCGAAGTCAGATCGACCCCGATCGCTTTCCCCCCCAGATCGAAATGGATTCGAGCATTGTCGTCGTCTGCCGGCGCCACGAACTCCTCGTGAAAGGTTTGCCACTCCTGGGTCAGACGAAGCGTTTTGTAGAGCCCCAATGTCGACCACGGGTCGTATGCCTGTGCGAATCCGACCGTGATCTCGCGAGACTTCCTGGCGCGGGCCCGGAATGCCACTTCGTAGCGCTGGCCGGATGTTATCTTGAGGCCGGGACGATTCACCTGGATGTCCCACTTCGTGCGCGAAGCCTTGGTGATTCCGATCCTAACCATCTCCGCGTCTTGTCGCGGGTAGATCAGATGCGCTTCGCTGCCCGGGGCGACCCGAAATTCCCAGTTCGGTGCGGCCAGTTCGCCATCGCCAGGCGCAGGGGGCCCCAGCGAGTTGGGACGGGGGCTCATTTCCAGAGTCGCAGGCGCGCTTTCACGCCGTTTCAGCAGTCGCAGGGCTTGCCCTGCCCGAATCCAGGGTTCTTGTTGGATATCCTCAATCAGCAGGCCCCGCTCGTCGGCTGCCAGACGCCATTTTTCCAACTCCTGGGAAAAATACGCCGCGTCCCGTTCAACTGCCTCTTTTTCCCCCTTCAGCTCCGCGATCCTCCCACGCTCCGCGGCCAGGGCTGATTCCAACCCAGCCCTCTCGCCCAACAGCGAACTCTTCTCTCGTTCCAGCGTTTCAGCGCGTTCGCGAGACTCAGCCAGGGCCGATTCCAACCCAGCCCTCTCGCCCAACAGCGAACTCTTCTCTCGTTCCAGCGCTTCGGCGCGTTCGCGAGACTCAGCCAGGGCCGATTCCAACCCAGCCCTCTCGCCCAACAGCGAACTCTTCTCTCGTTCCAGCGCTTCAGCGCGTTCGCGAGACTCAGCGAGGGCCGATTCCAACCCAGCCCTCTCGCCCAACAGTGTGGTGATCCGACCGCCCAGCTCGCTCAGCCCAGACGTGAGCGCCGCGTTTTCCCCAGTTAACGTCTCCACACTGCGGCGAGCTTCGCTCAACCGCGCCTCGCCGGTCTCCGCACGCTCCCGCCACCGGTCTCGAGCCGCCTCGATCTGTGCGGAACCGTCCACAAATCGATCAATCGTTTCCCGCAGCTCCGCGGCCGACTGTTCTTCTTGCGCGATCACTGGCCCCCACGTGAGTGAAGACTTTAGCACCAGCTTCTTCAATTCGACGAACGCAGCGCGAGCCAGACCGGGCGACTGCGACTGAGACTCGAGCGCAACCAGAAACTCCTCGGCCAAATCTTTGATCTTCGGCCAGAGTTCCTCCCACGCGTGCCGTGGCTGACACAAAGGCAGTGTCGCCGCTTCGAAGATACATTGGGCGATGGCGTTGGCATAGAGTCCGGGATACGAATCGTCACCCACGGCTTGTAGCAAATGGCGCGCGTCCCGGCCGGTACCGAGCAATAAACCTGCGCTCCAGCACAACAAGTAAAATTCCTGGCTCTCCACTGTTGACCCGGGCAGCCCGTTGACGTATTCCGGCCGCGGATTTGGAACACGCGGATCCGGAAGGTGGCCCCTTTTCAATACCTTAAGGCCATCGCACAGCATCTGCTCCGCGTCCAGCGAAGCCGAATTCAACCCCATCCGATAGTAGGCCAGGATCTCGGGGACGCTACCGAAGTTCGCTCCCGCTCTCGCGATTCGCTGCCACAGATCCCAATCCGGCGACTTTCTTAAGGCGGTATCAAACCACCCCACCTGGTTCACCAGCGATCTCCGGACCATGCAGGTGTGGACGGGAAAGGCAGCCCTCCGTGCCAAGGTCGGAAACAGATCACCGACGGGAGGCCGGTAGCCATCGATTACCTGCGTGCCATCCTGCGCCACCCTGGCCCATCCGCAATGCACCGCATCCAGGCTGGGATCATCGGTCAGCTGCAGCGTCAGGCGCTCGATGTAGGCAGGCAGTATCCAGTCGTCCGCATCTAGAAATACGAGCCAATCGTGGCGGGCTTCGGCTAGTCCCGTGTTGCGCGCCGCACTCTCCCCCCCGTTCGGCCGGCTGATGACCCGGACGCGGGGGTCCACAGCCGCGAACTCCCCGGCGATCTCCAGGGTGGCATCGGTGGATCCATCGTTCACCACAATTGCCTCCCAGTCGCGAGAGCTCTGGGTCAGGACGGACTCAATCGCCTCGGCGATCGTTGTCGCAGCATTGTACGCGGGAATGATGACGGAAACACTCACGGGAAATCTTCGCTTAGGACAAGCTTATGTGCCAATATCTGAAGTCCGTACAAGCGCGGACTCCTCCTTTGCAGGAGCCCCGAAACCAAGGATTTAGCGCTTTTGCGCAGTGCAGTTGTGCAATTCGCCTGCCAGACTAAACTTTCTCCTCCCTTAACCTGGAATGCTCTGGAAATCCCCCAACAATTCGTAATTAGTACGATTTTCTTGACGCGAGATCGATCCTTCGCAACAACTTGTAGCGTATGCCCCTTTGGCAGCGAAAGTGCACAACAGGTGTCTATCTTCGAGCGGTAAGATGTGCCATCCATGAAGCATGTCATTATATGCCGGGAGTACCGTCCTGCTCCCGACCCGCCCGGCGGAATCGGTACTTACGCGGGGCATCTGGCCCGTCTGCTGGCAGAGTCCGGCGAAACCGTTCATGTCATCGCGCAGCGGTGGGAAGGCGCTCCGTCCAAAGTAACTGAATCGTGCGGCGGGAAACTGGTGGTTCATCGAGTTTCGCTGGACGATCTGGTCCAGGACGGGGGACGCAAAGCTCGCGAGGAGAGGCTTTTGCAGGGGTTGGCGGGTTTGGACTGTCCGTCCCGGGCGTTTTCCTGGCAAGTGGCACACGTAATCGAAAGGCTGGTTCAGACGGAAGGCATCGATCTCATCGAAGGCTCGGAGTGGGAGGCTCCCCTCTATTACTTTCAGTTACGGAGGGCGCTCGGCCTGGGCCCGCCGCGTAAACCCCCATGCCTGGTGCACCTCCACTCGCCCGCGGAACTGATCTTCCGCCACAACGATTGGGATCTGACTCTGTCCGATTACGAACCGCTCCGCCGTGCGGAGGAGTTCACCGTTCGGGCCGCCGACAAGGTCCTCTGCCCGAGCCGCTATTTGGCCCGGCAGTGTGAGCGTATTTTCAACCTGATGCGGGACGAAGTTCAAGTCATTCCTTATCCTCTGGGAGATACTCCGCGGATTGAGCGCGATCTGGACGTGTGGCGGCGGGATTCCATTTGTTACACGGGACGGCTGGAACTCCGTAAAGGTGTAGTGGAATGGGTGGACGCTGCAGTTGAAGTGGCGCAATCCCACCCGCGGGTCGAGTTCGATTTCATCGGCGGCGATACGTCCCTTGACGGCGGCCCAGGCCGCTCTGTCCGCGGCTACCTCGACGATCGCATCCCCCGCTCGCTCAGGGACCGCTTCCACTTTCACGGGAGCATTCCGCGCCGGGAGTTGTTGAAAGCATTGGCGAAAGCCCCAGTGGCCGTGGTGCCCTCGCGATGGGAAAACCTCCCCTACAGTTGCATCGAAGCCATGTGCACCGGCCTACCCGTGCTGGTCTCGCCGGCGGGAGGGATGACCGAGCTAATCACGGACGCAGAAAGCGGGTGGATTGCGCCGGATGCGACCGCTGGCGGGTTGGCCTCGGCCCTGCGCCGGGTTCTGGATACTCCGCCCGAACGCCGCGCCGGGATGGGGATGGCCGCCGAAGCCGCCGCGCGGCGCATCTGTTCCAACGAAACCGTCGTCCGCCGCCAGATCGAGTTGCGTGAGCGACTGGTGCAAGCCGGTACCTCTCGCTCAACCCAGGTTCCAGCTCCGGCGACCCCTCAACTGCCCGACAACCGGCGTGAAGGCATGGGAGTCGTCGTAAATTATGGCGGCGATTCGGGTTCCTTGGTGGACTGCTTGAAAAGCATCCATGGGCAAACCCAGCCCGCCAGCGTCGTGCTTGTAGCTGGAATCAAAAATGTGGCTGGGGTCAAAACACAACTGCCTGCGGCCTCGTCCACTCCGGCGATCAAGTTTCTGGAGGCCCCGGCGGGCTCGACCGTCAGCGATCTGGCGGCCTTAGCGGGGTGGGGTGCCGCGCCTGGGACCGTGGCCCTGCTGCGCGGAGTCGTCTTCCTCAATGAAGCCGTCCGGCTTGAGCCTGAATTCCTGAAGCTATCGGAATCCGTACTGGAACGCCATCCCGGAGTCGGCTTAGTCTCGTCTTTTCTTCGATATGAGCGCACCCCGGATGATTTGGGCGCGGCTCCCGGCCCGGGCGGCCATTGGACTCTCGGTGATGTGGAAAGGCTGCCGTGCGTAGTCCTGCGGGCCGAAGTCTTGCAGTCTCAGGGAGATGTGAGTGCCACCTGGACGGCATTGACTTACCCGGACATCTTAGCATCGGTGACTTCAAGCTTGCGCCGGAGCGCCGAAGGGGGGGCCGGGCACAGGAAACGTTACTCGGGTATGACCCTGGCGGTGCGCGGGTCGGCTCGGCTCTCCCTGAACTGGTTCCTGGCTGCGCCCTGGAATGAGAAGGCTAGGTGTGTCGGCCGGGTTTTCAAGGAACCGAAACGCACGGCCCAATGGCTGGCCTGGCACTTGCGCTCCGCTGCGACGAGGGCCCGTTGAGCGCAACGGCCGGAGAGATGCCCCTCGTTTCCGTGATTGTACCCGTCTACAACGCGGAAGGATTCGTTGGGCAGACCATCGAATCCGCTCTTCGCCAGACCTATCGCAACCTGGAGATTATTATTGTCGACGATGGGTCCACCGACCGCACCCACGCTGTCATCCAGTCGTTAGCCGCGGCCGATTCCAGAATCCGCGTCATTCTTCAGCAGAATAGCGGCGTAGCTCGCGCGCGCAACCGCGGTCTGGCGGAGGCGCGCGGCGAATTTGTTGCGCCGCTGGACGCGGACGACCTTTGGGACCCAGCCAAGATCGAGTGCCAGGTCCGCCGCATGCTGGATGCCGGCGATCAAGCCGGCATGGCCTACTGCTGGTGGGTCTGGATCGATGAACGGGGAGAAGTGCTCGATCGCTCCCCTGGTTGGGAGTTCGAGGGCCATACCCTCGAAATGTTGCTCCAGGTTAACTTTACGGGGAGCGCCAGCGTTCCCTTGTATCGCCGCCATTGTCTGGAAGCGGTAGGCGGCTACGACGAGAACCTCGAGAAGCAAGGCGGGCGCGGCTGTGAAGACTGGGACGTGGCGCTCAAGGTTGCGGGGCGTTATGAAGTTACCGTTGTGCCGCAGTTACTGGTCGGGTATCGCCGCCTGCCGAACAGCATGTCATCGCACTGCGAGGTCATGTGGAAGTCGCAGCAACTCCTGATCGCCGGTCTGCGGGAGCGCGAGCCGAATGTGAATCCAGACGTCTTGCAGCAATCGAACGATCAGTTCGCTCTTTATATCGCCGGGGTTCTGTTTCGATCCGGGGAATATCTCCGGTCATGCGCCTGGGCGCTCCGGGCCTGGCGCTCCGGCTTGTTGTTCCGGGTCCTCCCGTACGTGCTTCTGGTCTTCGCGAAGCGTCTTCGTTTTGGCGACAGGCAGTCGTCTCAGACGATGGTCCCGGGAATGAGTCTCGGAGGCGCTATTCCCAAGCCGCTGATTCCTTACGATCGGATTTATCGGACCCACGTTCCGGAAAGCCGTCCTCCAACAGGCTTAGCGGCGTGGCTGCGTTCTCCGGTTTGGCAAACCGTCCTCCTCATCCTGTCGTTTCTGTTTATTGCCGCCCTTCATATGGACAATGACGGGCTTTGGTTCCAAGGCGACTCTCCGCGTCACGCCGCCAACGGATTGTTCTGGTGGGACGTGATCGCCGCGAGAGCGGCCCATCTGGCTGACTTCACCCTGCGATACTACGCCCGCTACCCGATCATAAATCCGATCCTATACCCGCCCCTCTTCTATATATTTGAGGGACTTGCATTTCGAGTCTTTGGTCCTTCGCCCTATGTGGCCAAAGTTCTGATTCTGGCTCTGGCGGCGATGGCTGGTTTGTACACCATGGCCTGGGCCCGGCGGTGGTTGGGACCCGGCGCCGGCTGGGCTGGGGCATTTCTCGCTTTCGTCCCCGGGATTGTGATCTGGTCCAACGCCGTCATGCTGAACATTCCCGCGTTGGCCCTCGATTTGGCATGTCTCTACCATTGGCGGCGATGGCTGGTTTCCGGGGGATGGAAGCAACTCTTGATTTCCATATGCTTCGCTGTCGCAGCGGTGTCGACGTATTACCAGGCGGGGATTGCCATAATCATTGGTCTAGGCTGGGCGCTTCTCTCGCAGCAGGGAGGCCGGTTCAACCGGCATATACGCCTGGCGTTGGCCGCAACAGCGGTGGCAGTCGCTGTTTCCGTTGCGGTTTTCGCCGAAAGGGCGCCGCTGCTGGTGGCCCGCCATCTGCCTGCCGTTAAGGTATTGAAGAACTTCAAAACATGGACCTTCTACCCTGCCAGCCTGCCGGGTTTGGTCGGTCCCATTCTGCTGGCGCTGGGATTGATCGGACTAACGCTCGGACTACTGAACGCCAGGTGGCGCAAGGAAGCCCAGATGATCGCAGCCTGGATCGTCACGGCGATCGCTGTCTTCGCTTTTCTGCCGGCCCGGGATCCACGTTATATTCTGATTGTTGCACCGGCGTTTGTTCTGGCCGCGGCGATGGGAGCCGCTTGCTTGTGGCGGCCGCTTTCCATGATTGCGCCGCAAGGGCAAGCCGCGCTTCTGTTGGCCGGATTGGCCCTGTCAGGCTGGCAGGCGTCGCGGCTTCAGATCCCGAAAGAGGCAGGCTTCCCGGCGGTTGCTTCTTATTTGACCGAGCACGCCCCCAACGGAACTGTCTTGTACGATGGCTACAACGACGGCTTATTCGGGTTTTACTTCCGCGCCTTCGATCCACGCTACCAGCGGAGGCTGGTCCTGGGTCAGCAGCTGTTCTATCATTTTGGGCCCGGGGGCGACTTTAATTGGGTGGAAACCTTAAAAGCAACCACCAGCCAGGACGTCGTGGATATTTTGCGCTCCCACTCAGGCTGCACCTGGATCGCCATCGAGGTGGGTCCTCACTCCGAGGATGCCGAGGGCCAACGAGTGCTTCGGAGAGCTGTCGCCGGACCGCCGTTTACTCTGGAGAGTTCCTTTCCGATCAATCCCCCGAAGGCGGACCGGGTCGACGTCTATCATCTGGATGGCGAGATTCAGCCTGTCTCCACCATCGATCTGCGATTTAACTCCTATGCCAACCGCATTTTTCAAGGCGTCTCTCCAATTACCCGCTAGCTATGAATATTGGACTTCTTTCGTTTGAATATCCTCCGGAAACCGGCTTTGGCGGCATCGGCACCTACACCTGGTATCAGGCGCGGGCGCTGGCCAGGCTGGGCCATGAAGTCCATGTGCTGGCCGGGTCGCGGCAGGAGAGCCCATTGTGCACGCGCGAGGAAAAGAGCATAACCGTGCATCGCTATCGCACCGGAGGGTCCGCCATGCGGGCCTTCGGAGCTCTCGGGCGGAAGAAGTTTTGGTGGACGCAACAGCGGCTGGAGAACGGATGGAGCATGTACCGGGCTCTCAAAGCGCTTCGACGCCGCTATCGCTTCGACGTGCTGGAGATGCCGGAATGCGGCGCCGAGGGGTTGTTGATCAATTCCCTGATGGACGTCCCCAGCGTGGTTCGCTTTCACTCACCCGCCCGCCTCATCATGCCGTTCTACGATGTGCGCGATGGGGACAGGAGCATGTGTTCCTGGCTGGAAGAGCGGGCCATCCGGGGAGCCACCGCTCTTACTTCCTGCTCCAGCTTCCTGGCGGGGGAAGTGCGCGCCAAGATGGACGTTCGCGCCCCCATCAGCGTGATTCCCAATGGAATCGACCTGGAACTTTTCGACGGACAGAAGACCCTGGATGTCGCTGAGAAATATGGCCTGCCCAAGGGGAAAGAAACCATCTTCTTTGCCGGGCGGATGGAACGCCGCAAAGGCATCCACTTGTGCGGCGCGATCGCGGCGTCGATTCTCCGCGACTACGACGTGGCGTTTGTCTTCGCCGGTGAGGACCTGTTCGGGTATATGTCCGACACTTTGTTGCCGTCGCTCAAGAATCAGCAGTTGAAGGGTTCCATCCACTACGTCGGAAAACTGAATCTTTCCGAAGTCCGCTCCTCGGTCGCGATGTCCGACATCTTCCTGCTGCCCAGTTTGTGGGAGAACCTCCCTTATTCCTGTCTGGAAGCAATGGCTGCCGGCCGGGCCATTGTCGCTTCCAGCCAGGGAGGCGTACCGGAACTGATTGAGAACGGCGTTAACGGACTGCTCGCCACCCCGGAGGATCCGGAGTCGTTTATTCAGCAACTCCGGGTTCTCATCGGGAATCGAGAGCTGCGCCGCCGGCTGGGCGACGCTGCCCGGCGAACCGTCCAGCAGAAGTTCACAGACGATTGCGTGGCCCGGCAGTCGGCGGAGTTTTACCAGGGTCTTGTTGAACGATCGGCGGGAGCTAAAGCAAAAAGGTAATGAGCCCTTTCGATCACACTATAGAATCACGAGCGGAAGCGATTTCTGACTTAAACCCGGCGAGATCGACTTTGAAGACAGGAGTGTCCTGATTGATCGATACGAATAATGTTGAGTATAGGGCCCGCATGAGGCAGGCACTGGAGAAGAATTATTTCGTCGGTGTGCTCGACGGGTACCTCGATACAGAAGAGGGGAAGAACAGTCTCGCCGACCACACCGCCGGGCGCTATCAGATCGCCGCGGATCAGGTCATGCCTTGGCTGCATCGAAAATTCGACCTTTCCGAGAGAACAGTGATCGAAATCGGCTCGGGGACCGGCAGTTCCACTCTCGCTTTGGCACAGGTCGCGAGATCTGTCGAGTGTTATGAACTGAATCAGTATGCGACTGCCGTGGCTCGTGAGCGTCTGGATTTTTGGGGCATCACGAACGTCCACTTCCACTCGACATTGTTTGATGAAAAGTGCGAGTTGGTTCAGAGCGGCGGGACTGCCACGGCGATTATGCTGTACGCGGCACTTGAGCACATGACTCACGAAGAGTGTCTTGCAATCCTCGCGCTTTCGTGGCGAATCCTGCGGCGCGGGGGTATCCTCGTTATCGCCGAGACTCCCAACCGCTTCAGTTTCGTTGACGAACATACTTCACTGCTTCCGTTCTTTTCGCAATTACCCCGGGAAATACAAGTGCGATACGCGGCCCGATCGCCGCGAGACGATTTTCGGTGGGCGATTGCCGAAGCTGGCCGCGAAGGGCACGAGAAGGCGCTGGAGGCTATGACTCGATGGGGCTCAGGCATTTCCTATCATGAGTTCGAATTGGGCATAGGCCAAGACGTTCATCAATTCGTGGTGCTGGACGGGTATGAGCCGGAGATCACGAACATAGTTCCAGTCAGTGAAATCGATACAATACTGCAAACAGTTTTTAAACAATTCGGAGTCCAGGCTCATCGTGCTTTCACGCGGAGGTCCCTCTACCTGGTCCTCCAAAAACCTTGATGAGGTGGCGTGTGTCAGGTGAAGGCGACAAACAATAAGGGAGATAAGCAATGAAGCAGCCCATCGATACGCTACGCCTATGCATCACTTTGGCTACCGTGCTTTATCTGGCGTTTATTTCCGAGTCTACATTGAGCTTCCTGCTCACTCCCGCGGCCCCTGGGCAGGTGACCATCGAGGTTACTAAGGATCAGGCGGCGAGTGCCGCTGATCCCCAAGACGGCTTGGCAGTGGACGCGGTGATCGCCGATGGCAAGCTGCTGAGATGGGATTCTACACACTATACGAACGAGTGGGAGCTTCAGGATACCGAAGGGCAGCCCGTTCCCCACCTGTTCGATACGCATCCTGGAAGCGCGACCCTTACCTTCCAGGCCAGGCGGTTTGTTGCCGTTATACGTTCTGTTCGTTGGTCTGGAGTGATGCGAGTGATACGAGACGGCAGACTGGTGCAGGAAAGAACGGTGCCGCGCTCGGACGTCTGGAGCCCAATCGCTGTTGACGATCCAGGAGCGCCCCGGTCCGGCGCTGTGTTTGTGGGCGCCCTGATCCTCTTCGCCGCCTGTGCGTGGCGGTTTGGCCCATGGAGCAGGGGCCGGAGGAGCCTTCCATGGCTGGTATTCTTCCTGACGGCTCTCCACCTCCTCTATTGGGCTACCCAACCGGTCGCGACCAATAACGATTCGGAGGGCTACCTCGACGCGATATCGACTCTCTTCTCAAGTGGCACCCCGGCCTACTTCCCACCCGGCTACCCGGTTTTTCTTGCCCTGGTCGGAAGTCTTGCGGGAGGACACCTGGGAAGCGCGGTCACTCTGATCCAACACGGTATGGCGATTCTTGCAGCAGTGTGGCTATACCTTCTTCTTCGCCGGGTCGTATCCGAAGGACTGGCTCTCGTGGGGGGCATTCTGGCGGGGAGCCTGGGCCCGACTTTGACGCTCTCTCAGTCGGTCTTATCAGAGACGGCCACTTGCTTTGCCATGGCCGGCGCCTTGTACTTCGCGGTACGCGCTACCGAGACTGGGAAAATCATCTTCACGGTTCTCGCCGGCGCCTTAATGGGATGGGGGGTGATCTTGCGCGTAGTTCCGCTAGTGGCTCTATCTCCGGCGATTTGCCTGGTTTATCTGTCACCCCTATCCCGGAACGGCCTCCGTCGGCTTGGCATCTCAGCGATCGCAGCGCTGGCAATCGTTCTGCTTCCGATAGCCTGGTGTGGATATAAATCCGGCTACCCGGGCCTTACCGACTCTACAGGGTTACATCTTTATAATCGTGTCATCGACGAACAGAAGCTGGTGAATGAGGACGGACCCTCGACGCGCAGACTAGAGGCATTGCTGGCGGGGAAGGATTTGCGGAACGCCCATTGGATAGTTATCCAGGAAGCGGGCCTGGACTACGAACAAGCTGAACATCTGATGCGGAAGGTATCGCTGGAAGGAATATCGAAGTATCCCGCGCGCTTCCTGCTGTACTCGCCTGGTCTTGCTTGGCGCACGCTGATCGTCCCCACGCAGTGGATTCCCGACTGGTCGCTGACCATGAGCGCCATGCCGCGTTTGGAAAATCCGCCGCTGCTGGCCTTTACCGCGTCCGACCTTGATTGGCACTGGGACCTCGATAGTCTAAATGTCCGCATCTGGCCGATTTTATGTTGGATTGCCGTTGCCGGCGGGTTGCTGGCCTTTTGGAGCCGTCAACGTCCCCTGGCCCTGGCGATCGCGTGGATTCCGGTGGGGTATCTGCTGGCTGGGGCTTGCGTTGAATATTTCAACCCCCGGTTCAACTCTGCGATCGTGCCGTTCATAGCTGCCCTCGCTATGCTCCCTTTTGACCTGCTCCGACGATTGCTTTGGAAACCTGCTTTTTCAGCTGAGCCAGTGAGTCAGGCGCAGTCGTTATCCGGCTTGACCGGCGTCAGCGCCGCGCCGAGATCAGACGCCGTCGAAGTAAAAGTAAAATGAATGCGCGCCCCCGTGGGCTTTTGATTAGGGTGTGCAAAGATGAGTCCTTCTTCCTGTACTCGCCGGCTCGTTTGTGCGAATGCCGAACTCCCAGATGGCGGCGAAAAATAAGGATGGTGGCGAGGCATAAAGATCGCGTTGCGGGCCGTCGATGCCATTAGTAGCCGCAGCGTTCGTTATAATCAAGAGCGTTTCATGAAGATACCGAGGGCGGCTCTGGTCGGAGAGTGAACACTTCATGGAAAACGATGGTGGCGTACGCCTTCGCCTGTCTGTTTGCGGGTGCGGCATCCTCAAGCTCTGGGAATGCCCAGCCCGTGATGAGGACTGTATTTTCCCCGAACTCTAAGACTATCTCCACCAGCGAGGGCGCGCCGTATGGCGATTGTGATTTCTGGGTGAAAGGACCAGCCGACTGCAATAACGAGTCCAATTTCGGCTACGGGCCAACCAAGGTGGTTCGTCTGTACATTTGTCTCAGCGGCGAAGTCTCCGTGGGCACCTGCTCACAGCAGCCGGCGGTGACCGGTCCCCTTTCCCAAGCCATGGTGAATCGGATAAACACCGGGATCGCCGCGTTTGCTGGAACCGGAATCCGGCTCATCATACGCTTTGTATACAATTATGGCCCGATCGGTCCCGCGGCGATGGATGCGCCGCTCAACGTAATCCTGACACATCTTAACCAACTTGCGCCTGCTCTGCTGGCGAATAAAGATCTTATTTTCGCTCTAGAAGCCAGCTTTATCGGAACCTGGGGTGAATGGCACCACTCCACCAACGGAAATGATTCGGCTGATGCGCACAAGGCATTATTGGATCAGGAACTCTCCTATTTCTCGGGTGTATTTCCGATTTTGATACGGTACCCAGGCGATTTGCTTCTGTACACCGGCTCGTCCGCGCCCCCACCGAATCTGGGGCTTCACAACGATTACTACGCGTCCAGTGCCGATGATGGTGGCACGTGGAGGCCTTGCGCTTCTTCTCTGGGGTATTGCTTCAAGGGCTACACTCGAAGCCGGATGATGTCATACGCCGCTGCGGTCTCCGCTAAGACCGTGTACGCGGGAGAGTTCGGAGCGGTCTACGAAACGTTGCAGAACTGTCCCGCGCTAGATGCATATTCCAGGCGGTTTCATCCGCAATCGATCTCTCTCTTCCCCTATCCTCCTGAAGTGGGAACCGAGTTGCAAAGGGAAGGCTGTGCCTCATCCTTCTTCGATCAGGTCGGGACCCGGATTGTGCTGCAGCAGACAGTGATTCGCGGCGACCCAATTCCAGGAGGATCATTGTCTCTGGCATTGACTATGGTCAACGCCGGCTATGGCCGTGTTATCCGGGAGCGTCCGGTGACGTTGATTCTAACTCGGAATGGTCAAACCGTCGCTAAAATTCCAATACCGGCCAAAACCTTGGACCTGCGGGTGTTACAACGAAACACGCCGAAGACATTTCATTTCAAGTTCAAGCTTCCTCGAACACTGATCCCCGGAGAGGTTTCGGCAGCCCTGCTTATTCCAGACCCCGCACCGTCCTTATCGTCGCAGCCCGCTTACGCGTTGCCTCTAAACAGCCTCGACCGCAATAACCGCTCGATCTTCGATCCCGCGACGGGCTACAACATGATTGCACCCGAGTTAACAATATCCTCCGCGCATTTTTGAAGAATAGCCCGGGACTTGCAGCGCTCGCGTCGCGTGCAGACTTTAGAAAATCTTCGCCTGGGCTCCCTCTCTGCCAGGTTGACAATCGTGGATATCCGAACCAAACGTGTCAACATAGCGTTTGCCCTCATCCATGTTTCGGATCCGCTCGCTATGCCTTCGACGCACGTTATACACGGTTAGATTCTCTTCATAGGAATGAACCGTCACCTCGTCGTACATCTTCGTATGGATGCCGTCTTCCTTTACCTCTGTCGTGTTGGTGAACACGTCTGCATCCAGAGTCCTGTCGGAGTAATACACCCGAAGCATGCCTTTGACGTCCCAGTATGTCTCGAAGACGATGCCAGGCCCAATGTATCGGCATACTCCATCGAGGATCAAGGTGGTTTTTGGAGGGAGAGAAGGAAAATCCTGGCGAACTGCGGAAATGACTTCGGCTTGACGCTCCGCCGCTTCCACCCAGAAGTGGGCGACCGTATTGATGATCAGGAATCCGGAGGCGCACAGCGCCGCGATCGCAATACAAAAGGCAATCCGCACCGGCGCAGCCCAATGGAGCAGGGAACTGGTCAAGCCGATGATTCCCAGAAACGCCAGCGCCGTTCCCACGCTCGCGGCGATCGCCATTCGAGTGCTGATGCCGGTTTCGCTGAAACCGATATTTTCGGTATAGAGAAAAACCGAAGTGCCCAGCCCCGTCAGCAAGAATCCGACAGCGATCGTCTTGATCCAGTCCACCCGGCGAATGGATGCGAGGGCCGAACCTCCGGTGATCGGAAACAGGTACATCGCCAGCGCGATTCCCATCGCGACCGCACCGATCGCCAGACCAGGGTTGAAGTAAGTATCCAGCACATGGTTCACCTTCGCGGGAAGTTCGAGACCAAAAGTAACATAGTGAAAAAAATAACACTCTCGCGCCAGCCAAGTAACCCACGCCTTGTAATCCCCTGAAACGCCGGTGCGGTCCGTAAAAAGAACCTTATAGGTGAATCCCAGTCCCAGCGCGAGCACGGTGGGAAGGAAAATTGAAAACAGGTAGTATATCCGCGATGTAGCTTCCGGCTTTGAAGCGGAGCGGCGCCCGCAATACCAAAGCACCGGAAGATTTAACAGGAAAAAAGGCGCGACAACCTCGTACGCCAGCAGACTGCAAAGCATACTCGCCATCGCGACCGCTCCCCAAACCGCCCGGCGCGCCCCTGAAGTGGATATAGACCTAAGCCCGGAATAGAGGCTGAGGAAATAGAGAGCCACGGATAGATTCGCTTGAAATGCCGCGTACCACAGCCGGTCCGTGACGTAGTGTGGGAGTAATGCGAAAACCAAAGGCCAAGTGAATGTGAGGATGCGCGGAAGCCCGATACGAGTCAGGCACAGGTAGAACAGCAGAATTGCGCAGATAAAAACGAGGGTGTTCTCCAGGTGGTAAAGCAAGGGTTTCAGGCCGAAAAGCCAGAATAGGACTGCCTGGTTGACCGCCTGAATGGGCCTGCCCGGTGTCTTTTCCAGGAATTCACGAATCAGACCGAAAAGGGATTTATCAGGACTCGTCGTGAAGATTCCAAGAGCTCCCCAGTCATCGCTGTAGAATCCCAGCCTGGAAACACTTGCCGCGGAAGTGGCGATTACAGTGGCAGCCAGCACGGCGCAGTCGCGGACGGCGGGTCGTCCGAGATGACCGCGAAGGCGGGTTGTGGAAGGGACGGCAGGGCTCATCGGAGGCGCCCGTTAGTTTGGCAAGTGGCCGAAACCCTCATTCGACCCACCTCCGCTGCAACCTTGCAAAGTGTTCAAGATCACATTATAAGCGGCGTAGCGAAATAGATCTGGGCCAATCGGCGATGGCGAAGGGTGGCGACGGAGCGGCAATAGATGCGCCTCACGTCCTAGGAATCGGCGCAGGGGTTTCAACCTCGGCGAAAAACCAGCGTGGACCCAGCCACTTCCGCCTGCCACCAAGGTGCGGAAAGCGGATAGCATCTTATCGAGGGACGGCTGGCGGAGGTGGCGCCGTCCCCCGACGATTCAAATCGGCGCAAATGATGCCGCGGCGCAGGGCGGCCGTAGTTCTATCTCTACGTCTCCGGCCAGGGACGCAATCCTCCATGCCTCCATGCACGAATTCCGTGCCGTGCGGACGTACTCCAGACTCCAGCATCCTTAGCTGGTCGCTACTTCGATTCACACACGCAGCCTGAAACCGACATGGGCAGGTGGTTGGGCCTGGGATTGCCCTTGACGCTACGGCGCCGGATAAATCAAAGATGCTGTATTTCCGGCGCGCATGTAGATGCACTCCTCCGCGAGTTCCTGGGCCATCTTCGCCACAAATTGTTTGAGAGTGGGAAGTCTCGAATCTTCGACGAAGGCTACGCTGAATTCACGGTGCTCGCCATAGGAATCGCGGCCGCGGTTGTCCCGCCAGTACCCAAAGATATTGCCGGCTTGGGCAGTGTAGCCGCCGAAGTTGTCCATTAGGAACGTATGGAGTCGATTCTCGACGGACGGTCCGCTCGATGACGGCTCTTTCAGTTTCAGAGAAGGGAGAAGAAAGACGACGGCAGTTCCAAGACTCTGTTCGCGATAGCCCATGAGCCGATCTTACGGATGCCGATGCGCCGCCGCAAAGGGGCATTCGTCTTGCGCTCCGGCTCGAAACCTGACGGTGTCAAGATGCCGCAGGCGGTGGCCGCAGGTCGGGCCGATTCGCTAGCCCGCAAAAGCGCCGGTGGCAGCCTCAATTCCCGAAAATAGCAGCTCGGCTTGTGGGCCGCGACGCAGGCTCCGTTATGCGGGCTGTTCCCTTCGGAGCCCGCAAAAGGGCCGTTCGCGCCCCTCAATTCCCGAAAATAGCAGCTCGGCTTGTGGCCGCGACCCAGGCTCCGTTGTGCGGGTTGTTCCTTCGGAGCCCGCAAAGGGCCGGCGGCGGCCTCAAGTCCCGAAAATAGCAGCTCGGCTAGTGGCCGCGACCCAGGCTCCGTTATGCGGGCTGTTCCCTCCGGAGCCCGCAAAGGGAGGTCGCGGCCCTCAATTCCCGAAGGTAGCAGCTCGGCTTGTGGGCCGCGACCCAGGCTCCGTTATGCGGGTTGTTCCTTCGGAGCCCGCAAAGGGCCGTTCGCGCCCCTTAATTCCCGAAGGTAGCAGCTCGGCTTGTGGCCGCGACTCAGGCTCCGTTATGCGGGCTGTTCCCTCCGGAGCCCGCAAAGGGCCGTTCGCGCCCCTTGATTCCCGAAGGTAGCAGCTCGGCTTGTGGCCGCGACCCAGGCTCCGTTATGCGGGTTGTTCCTTCGGAGCCCGCAAAGGGCCGGTCGCGCCCCTCAAGCCCCGAAGGTAGCAGCTCGGCTTGTTGGCCGCGACCCAGGCTCCGTTATGCGGGCTGTTCCCTTCGGAGCCCGCAAAGGGCCGGTCGCGGCCCTCAATTCCCGAAGGTAGCAGCCGCTTGTTGGCCGCGACCCAGGCTCCGTTGTGCGGGCTATTACCTAGGAGACGCGACCTTTATCGGCCAGCAATCCCGGGTGCGGCATCGCTGCAAGACGGAGCCTGCGTCGCGCTGGTATTCATTAGCGGCGCGTGATCGAAAGCTGCTAACGAATCGCCTGCATTGGGTCGATGCGGGTAGCCCGGCGTGCCGGAATATAACTCGCCGCAACGGCGACCGCGAGGAATAGAATCGCGACCCCGGCGAACGTAGCCGAGTCCGAGGGGCTGATCCCGAACAGCAGGCTTTTCAGGAATCGCGTCAGCGCCAGCGCTCCCGCCGCGCCCAGGACGATGCCAACGATCGCCAGCATCAAACCCTGTCTCAGGACCATGCCCAAGATATCGGCATACTGGGCTCCCAGGGCGCGCCGGATTCCAAGCTCCTTGGTTCGTTGCGCAACTGAATACGCGATCACACCGTAGATTCCGGTTAAAGCCAGCAGCGCGGCAATGAAGGCGAAAGCGCTCAATAGCGGCACGATCAAACGCATCTGACCGAACGCGGCGTCCTCCAAATCCTCCAGGCTTTCGACCGAAGACACCGCTTGATCGCGGTCGATGGCTTGGACCTGCGCGCGAACGGCGTTGGCGAAACTGAGAGGATCCGTGTTGGTACGCACCAGGAATGCGCCCGCACTGGTGAACTGTGCCAGCGGTCGATACATCGCAGGTGTAGGCTCGCCTCCCAGTTTCTGACGTACGTCTCCCACGATGCCGGCAATCTCTACGGGAGCTGCGCTCGCGCCGATCCAAATACTCTGTCCCACCGGATTGGGATCATTGGGATAGCCGGGCCAAAGCTTCCGCGCCAGAGCTTCGTTGATAATCGCTGTGAGCGGGGCCGCCGCGTCATCATGCAAAGTGAACTCGCGGCCGCGGCGTAGCGGAATGCCCAACGTCTCGAAATAGTCAGGCGTGACGTTCTGAAACATCGCGAGCGGACGCTGGTTCAAAGGGATATCTCCTTGCTCAATGGGACGAATCGGCGTCTGACCGAAGACGCTGAAGGGCGCTGAAAAGGTAAGCGCTGCGCTGCGGACTCCCGGCAACGCTTCCACTCGCTGCACCAGATCGTTGTAGAACGCCATTTCCTTGGCGGCGTTGTCGTACCGCGCCGGGGGCAGGGCGATTCGCATGGTCAGGATGTTCCTGGTCTCGAAGCCTGGACTTACAGCGCGCAGGCGCACGATGGTCTGGATCAGCAGCGCCGCCCCGATAAGCAGAACCATCGAGAGCGCCACCTGCGCGATCACCAGGCCGCTGCGCGCGCTCAATCCGAGTGCGATGTGTCTCCTGCCGGATATGTTCGCCGCCTCACCGCTGGCTCGCAGCACACCCGCCAGATCCGGCCGGGATGCACCGAGTGAGGGGATCAAACCGAAGGCGAAACCGGACGCAATCGATATCGCCCCGGTAAACGCAAGCACGATAGCGTCGAGTTGAATTTCGCTGGCACGGGGCAGGTCGAAACCGGGCGTCCGGAGAATGGCGAGCAGTCCGCAGTAGCCGACCAGGATGCCGAGCAACCCGCCCGCGCCAGCCAGCAGCGCGCTTTCCGCCAGCACTTGACGGATCAATCGTGAGCGCGAAGCGCCCAGAGCCGCGCGCACCGCAAATTCGCGCGAGCGTGAGGCAGCCCGCGCCAGCAGCAGCCCCGCGACGTTGGCGCAAGCGATCAGCAACACCAGTCCCACCGCTCCCGCCAGCATCCATAGAGTCGAGCGAATGCTGTCCACCAGCGTGTCTTTGAGCGGCACAACCCGCTCAGGCGTCGTGGGTAGCTTTGCGTCCAGCATCGCGGGGTGCGCCGCGCGGTAGCGTTGGTTCAGCACGGCCAGTTCCGCGCTGGCCTGAGCCAGGGTCGCTCCCGGCTTGAGCCGCGCGAAGGGCTGAAGCATCGGACTGGTCGAGTTCATGTACTGTTCCGGTCGCGTGACCCAGATATCGATTCCGTGAGTTGGAAAGTCAAAGCCGTAGGGCAAAACGCCCACAATGGTGTAAGGCGCGGCTCCGATCGTCGCGGATTTGCCGGCGATTTTCGGGTCGCCCTGGAATCGTGTTTGCCACAGCTCGTCGCTGATCATGGCGACGTTCGCGGCGCCGGGCGAGTCTTCTTCGGGCAGGAAGGCGCGCCCGACCAGCGGCTCCACGCCCAGGATCTTCAAGAAATTCGCGGAAACCGGAGCTTCCTTCAACGCTTCCGGGCCCTCCCGCCCGGATAAGGTGGTGGTGGAAGGGCAGCAGAAACTCGCGCCGATATCGCTGTACGATTGCTGTGCCGCCTTCGTTTCTTCGAAATGCGCGATGGTCGCGCCTCCGGAGAGCTGCACTACCCGATCGGGATTGCGATAGGCCAGCGGCTTGAGCAGCACCGCGTGTATAACGGTGAACATCGCGGAATTCGCCCCGATCCCCAGCGCCAGAGTCAGCACTACGGCGGCGGTGAAGCCTGGATTCTTGCCCAATGTCCGCAGGGCGAGGCGGAGGTCTTGAAGAAAGCTGCTCATGTGCCGTTCCCTTGAGTCTTCATTCGAACCTCCTTCATATATCGATCAGACGACTGAGATCGGCATTCCGCGCAAGCAACTCTGCGCCGGGGACGGGCACACGAGACTAGCTTGCCACAGGCAAATGAAGCGTGGGGAGAGATAGTCCGCAGGCGCGTTCGCGTGCTCCGCCGAATCGAAGCTAGAGATTAGGCCACTCCCTCAGAGTCAGTGCCGATACGTGTCAGGCCGATAGAATCGTCAGGGGACCGTCACAGAGCCCGCCGCCTGCCAGCCCGAGTTCCCGGTAGCGCTGTTCCGCGACGCAAGATAAAACACCTGATTGCCCGCGAAGCTCGGGCTGAACCCGATCGCCAGATTCAGAGTCAACGTGCTGCCGCTCGCAGACGCCGAACTTTCAGACGTGTCGATCGTACATTGGCTGTTTTGCAGCGTGCCGCCCGACGACAGCAGAATGGGCGATCCGGCCGAGTATCCGCCATCCCCCGCATCGTCCACCAGATACAAGTAACCGTTAGACGCGCCCGTGGGAACGTAGGCCAAGTAACACGCGCTGATCCCATCCAGGAAGCTGTTGGTCAATACATCCAGTACCGCCAGGTCCGCATAGCCGCTCGTATCGGTGAATGTGAACGAATAGGTCTGTCCCGTAGACACGCTGTGCCCGGGGGTCACTGATCCCACTCCCGGTCCCACGATCGAAGCTCCGGGAACTTCCCACGTCCCCAAAGCCTGCCAACCCGAGTTTTGCGTCGTGGAACGCGCCGCCATGTACAATATCTTGTTCCCAGCAAAGCCGGAGGCAAACGTGATGTGCAGCGTCACCGTGAGCGTGTTGCCACTGGCTGAAATTGAGCTGCCGCTTCCATTGATCGAACACTGGCTGTTCATCAGGCTGGCGCTCGATGGCAACAGCATCGGCGTTCCAGCCACGTAGCCGCCATCTCCGGCGTCGTCGACCAGGTATAAATAGCCGGCTGAGGAACTGGCTGGCACAAGAGCGAAATAGCATGCACCAATCCCATCCAGGTAATTGTTAATCAGGATGTCCAGAACGCCGAGATCCCCATATCCCGCCGGGTCCACAAAGCTGAAAGTGAACGTCTGCGTTGTCCCGTTTCCCGCACCTGGGCTGACTCCCATGGGAGCTACCACCGCGCCATTCTGACTCACGCTGAAAGTCAGCCCCGCAACTGTCAAGTTTCCCTCTCGAGCCGATCCGGTATTCGCTGCGACCGAAAAAGTCACGACCCCATTTCCGCTGCCCGAAGTGCCCGAAGTAACGGAGATCCATGCCGCGCTGCTGGTTGCGGTCCACGCACACCCGTCCCCGTCGGTCACCCCCGTAGAGAAGATTCCGCCGGGCGGGGTCGAAACCGCGCTCGACGAGCTCAGCGTCGGGTTGCATGGTATGCCGGTCGTGATCGTGAACGACCACGTGGCGGAACTGGTATCGCCCCAGGAATTCTTACCCACAATCCGCCAATAGTAGGTTGTGTTCAAACTCAACGTTCCCGGGGCAAATCCAGTAAACCTCCAACTCACGTTCGCGACAAACGGCGGCGTCGGCGACGTGCCGAAGTAGACGTCGTAAGAAGTCGCCCCATTCGGTCCGGTGGAGGAATTCCAGCCCAGATTGTAGAGGGGCAAAGAAACTCCGGTAGAGCCATTGGCCGGGAAAGGCGAAGTTGGAACGGGCGGCGGCTCTGTCGCCTGCACACTCGCATTGTCCATGTTCCCGTCGACCACGGAAGCGCCGCCGCCGGAAACCATCGCGATTACGTTGACTTGAGGGAAGGAAAGATCGATATCTACATTCACGGTCTGGATAAGAGGCGGGTAGCTTGCGCCCGGAGAGAGCGGGTCAGACCTGGAACATGTCGTTGAGGAGCATGTCCAGCCCGAACCACCTAAAGAAACGAAGGCCAGATCCGCGCCCGCCGCGCCGCTGACAGTAACGGGACCGCTGGTGGCCGCTAAGCCCCGCACATTGTTGACGCTCAGCGTGAACGTTGCTCCCGCCTGGCCCGGTGTAAAGTATCCGGTATGAGTCACGCTCACTTGGGGCAGGGGGAGAGCCGCTCCCGACAGGATCTCAATCGCTCCGGTATCGGTGCTCACGACATTCGCGATGTCGATTCTCCCGTCGCGATTGAAGTCGGCAAGAATCAGGGACGTTCTTGTGCCAAAAGAATTGGCGGCGTACAAGGAAGCGGAGGAAACGCCGATGGACTGCACGGTTCCATCGCCGTTCCCTGCGTAGAGATCTAAGAAATGCGCACTCTGACTATTTATGGCCCCACTATACTCGGCCAGGACATCCAAGATCCCATCTCCGTCGAAGTCGGCCACGGAAACGCCTCCGCTCTCCCCCACGTATTGCGGCTGACTACTCGCAATCGCGAAAAAAGCCGGCTCTCCGAAAGTGCCATCGCCGTGTCCTGGCAATATGCCGACCTGGTATCCATAGCCCGGCGCAAACACGAGATCTGGCCTGCCATCCCCATTCATATCCTGTAATGCGTAAGAATCCCCGTAATTGTATATAAAATCAAAACTCAAGCCACTGATCGGCGCTGCGAATCCTCCGGCGCCGTTGCCCAATAAAACCAGGATCTCGCGATCGTCCCCGCCATCCGGCGAAACCACGGTCAGCAAATCCACGCTGCCGTCGTTATTCACATCCCCTGCGATCATGTTGTACACGCCGTTGTACAAATGCGGCGCCAGAAGATACTCAGTGGGCGGCCCGAAGGTTCCATTGCCTGCGCCCAGGAGAATGCCGGCTGTGTTAACGCCGGTCGCCGCCCCGCTGGGTTGGGCGTGCAAAACTGCGAGATCGGGAAAGCCATCGGCATTGAAGTCTGCGACGATAATCTGGCCCGCGGCCGTGGGCAAGACGGTGGCCCCGCTGAAGGTGCCGTCACCGTTGCCAAAGAATACGACGACTTTGTTCTCCAGCAGGTTTGAGAAGGCTATGTCCTGATTGGCATCTTGATTAAAATCCCCGATCGCCACCAAACCGAAGGAGCCGGAGCCCAAAGACGGAAACGAGGGGATGGGCGCGCCAAAGGTCCCATCCCCATTGCCGAGCGCAACCTCGACGAAGTTCGCAGGGCCCACTGCCACAATGTCCGGCTTACCATCATTGTTAAAATCGGCCGCGGCGGCGTCACCGACGGCAATTCCCATGACGATATTGGAAGTAACAAAACCCGATGCCGGCACGGAGGTTACCGTTAACGGGACAGGAGAAGAGGCGGCAGGAGCGTTCAGCCCATCGCCAAGATAACGCGCAACCAGGGAACGATTGCCCGTGACGTTCAACTCTACGGGAAGCGCGCCCTTTCCTCCCGATAGAGCCGCCGTTCCAAGAACGGTGACGCCATCGTAAAACGTTACCTTGCCAGTGGCGGAAGGCGGATTTACAGTCGCCGTAAGCGTTATCGCGGCGCCAAATACAGCGGGATTTGCAGACGAGACCAAAGTCACGCCAGTCGCTTGTACGTCGAAGGCCGAGACAGCAAGACCACAAATAAGAAGAACCGTAGAATGAGCGCGGCCCATTTCACCCTCTTTCGAATCGTAAACGGCCTATTTTAACCAGCACTGACATTGCGGCGCTACTCGCTGTGATCGTAAGAGGCGGTGGCCGCCGCACCCGAAAGTGAATCAATGCAGCGATTCCAATCACTGAGGAACAGCCGCTCCCGAAGACGGCGTGCAAGCTTCGGCGTTTCCTGAGTATGACGGCGGGAATTCCAGACGAAGCAGTTCCCGGGTCGGAGCGCCGGCGGCGGTCTCCTCCAGTGATCCGGCGGATGCCAGCGGAAGCGCCCATCGCCATGCCTTTTGCCGACTCGCCGCGAGCGAGTCAACGACACACTCCAGTCCCGCGAGCAAGGTACTCTGGACGCTGACTCGTGCAACATCAAAGTCATCCACAGCACACAACCCTCGCAAGCAATTCCACGCCAACCAGAACATCGGCGAAACCAAGTTTGGCAGAAGCGATAGAATCACAACCGGAAGGAATGAAATTGGGTAAAACAGAAATGCGCCCGGTCCGGATCGGTCAATCCACCGTTCGTTGTCATACGCTGAATCGCCGCAATATCACGCGGGCAGTCGCTTCTTTGATGTTGTGCCCGCTCCTGTCCGCCGCCGATTCGATCGAGGATGTGCTGGCGCGGATGGACGGCGCGGCCCGGCAATTCAAATCATACTCGGCGGCAGTCAAGCAGCAGGAATATACCAAAGCTGTGCATGATACCTACGAGTCCAACGGATTCATGCGCTTTAAACGCGGCAAGAACGGCGTCGAGGGAATCCTCGACTTGACGTCGGGTCCGGACCGGACCGTCATTCATCTCAACGGTTCCACTGTCGAGGTCTACCTGCCCAAAGCTTCAACGGTGGAGATCTACAAGGCCGGCCAGTTCGCATCGATGCTGGATCAGATGCTGCTGCTGGGTTTCAGCGTCACACGCGACGAGATGAAGAGGGATTACGAGATCAAGCTGGATGGCATGGAGACTGTGAATTCGACGCCGGCGGCGCGCCTCGTGCTCACGCCGAAGTCCGCTGAAGCCTTGAAATATGTCGTATCGATCGAGCTGTGGATTCCTGACGGCAAAGGCAACGCCATCAGGCAAAGGCTGAACCAGCCCAAGGGAAACTACAGGATGGCAACCTTCTCAGATCTGCGTCTAAATCCCCCTCTTCCGGATTCGGACTTCCAGCTATCCCTGCCGAAAGATGTAAAGAGAATCAAGGAAAATTAGGCACACAGAGACACCTCACAATTGCCTCAACACCTCTTCGGTAGTGGCCGTCTCGGCCATCCTGGGGAAAGTTTTCTCAACGCTGTGACGATGCGCGTCTGCATCCCTGTCCGTCATCGCATCCACCGCAACCACCACGTTATAGCCATGATCGTAGGCGCTGCGCACCGTCGATTCCACGCCGGCGCTCGTTGCAACCCCCGTCACCACCACCTGGGTCACGCCGCGCTGCTGCAGTACATCGTGAAGTGAGGTGCCAATAAACGCGCCCACCCGTTGCTTGCTGACCAGGTGATCGCCGGTCTGCTGCTCCAATTCAGGAACCAGCTCCGTCCAATTGGAAGGCAACGACGACAGATCCCGAGGCCCGGCGTCCGTCCGGCCCGGAGCCACGCCGGTGACATTGACAAGAACCACCGGCAGGCCTCGCTCGCGGAACGCCCGCGCCAGTTGAGCGCTCCTTTCGATGATTCCCGCCATCGGATGCACAGTGGGCAAGCCGAGCAGACCTTTTTGCAAGTCAATAACGATCAAGGCCGCGGTGCTCTCGAGTTTTGTGAGGGGCATAGTATTCATCTCGCTTGTTTCTTTGCAAATTGAACGCTGGCCATCGTGCTGATGACTGCAATGCCGGCGAAGAAAACAACCAGTGCTGAGTCGCCTCCGCCCATAACATTTCCAGCTCGACTCAGCATGTAACCGGCGACAAGATTCACCAGCGCCCAGACAACATTTACCATCGGCGATGACAATCCCTTTCCAGGCGGGTGAGCGAATGGCGTCGGGAAGGGGTCGCCGGAAATGCCATGCACAAAATGGGGCACGACATTCGCCAGAAACGCTCCCGCGAAGAAACACGCGACATAGTTATACCAGTTCACTGTGGGACTCCTTTTCATCCTCGAACTCCTGACTGCCCATCAGGCCCATCTCCTGATAGATCGGCCGCATCACAGAGTTGATTTTCGGCAGATCGAACGTGAACCAGAGGGCGCCGGCGATGCAGAACGCGCCGGTAAAGATGACGGTGTAGGGCGCTCCTATCCGCTCAGCCATCGCGCCCGCCATCAGGCTGCCGAACGGAGCAGCGCCGAAGAAAGCCATCGTGTAATAGCTCATCGCGCGAGCGCGTTTGTCTTCCGGCACCAGCGACTGGATGATCGTGTTGCTCGCGGATGCGCACTGCATCAACCCGAAGCCCACGAACACCATCAGCGCCAGCGACAGCCACAGCGTATGCGACAAGCCGAAGAGAATCAGCGCCCCTCCCAGCATTGCGGCGGCGATCTGAAGCATGCGCGTTAGTCCCACCACCGACCTTCGGACCGCAAGCGAAAGCGCCGACGTCAGCGCGCCTACTCCCGAGGCCCCCGTCAACCACCCGAGCGTGGCCGCGCCGCCGTGCAGCACCTGAGCGGCAAACAACGGCAGCAGAACCGAATAGGAATAACCCATCAGGCTGACCAGCGCAAACAGAAGCAGGATGGTGCGGATGGGCCGAAATGTGCGCACGTAATCCCAACCCTCGCGCATTTGTTCCAGCATGCTGGCCGTATTCCGGCGGCTATCCACAGGTTTGATGTGCATCAGCAGGAGCGACGCGATCACTGCAAAGTAACTGATGCCGTCGATCAGGAAGCACCAGCCTTCGCCGAAAGCTCCGACGATTAATCCCGCAATGGCCGGACCCACCAGCCGCGCGCCATTTGCCATTGAGGAGTTGATCGCAATGGCGTTACTCAGGTCATTCGGATCCTCGACCATTTTCACCAGAAAGGATTGGCGCGCAGGCATGTCGAAGGCGTTGATCAACCCCTGCAAGGCTGTCAGTGCGATGATTTCGCCAAGGGTGATGACATGCGCCAGCGTGAGAGCGGCCATCGCCAGCGACTGGACGGCCCCGCCGGCCTGCGTCCACACCAGCAGTTGGCGGCGATTCAGACGCTCCACCCAAACGCCCGCGAATGGACCCAGCGCAAACGAAACAATCTGCCCCGCAAAGCTCACGATGCCCAGCAGCAGCGCCGAATGAGTCAGGTGATAGACCAGCCAGGTGGTGGCCAGCCGCGTCATCCAGGTGCCGATCACGGAGATGCTCTGTCCAAAAAAGAACAGCTTGAAGTTGCGATGCCGCAGTGCCCGCCATGCGTGTGACATCACTTTTCCGCCAGACGCTTGATGATCCTGCCGGCCTCGAACAGCGTTTCCCGTTCGTCTTCGTTGAGCTGGAGCAGCGCCTGCGCCAGCCAGGTTCGTTTTGCATCGCCGGCGCTCTTCCGCACGGCTGCGCCTTTGGCGGTCAGCTCGATATTCACCTGGCGGCCGTCGGTCGGATGAGGCTTGCGCTCCACGATGCCCATTTCCTCGAGCGCCGCGACGGTCGCTCCCATCGACTGCGGTTTGACGCCTTCCGCCCGAGCCAGGTCAGCCGTCGTCGCAGGCCCGTCTTTGGAGAGGCGCGACATCACCGCAGCCTCTGTCAGGGAGAGTTCATGCGAGGCGGCCGCCGCACGCACGCGCCGCACCAGCAGCCCGATCGCCTGGGTAAAGTCGACGACATCGATCTCCAGGGTCTTACGCGCCATCGCAATTCCATCGTACCAACAGAACAGGCAAACTTGCAAGTTTACCTGTTATGTTGAATCTGCACGAATCGCTGTACTCGCTCGTCCTGCTTCCTAAGGGAGCAATAAAAATGGTTCGGATTACAATACCAGCCGTGGCGATTCTTGCAGTCGTCAACGCCTGCGGCCAGGCATTTGAGGTAGCTTCGGTCAGACCGGGTACGGACGCAACCCGCAAGTCCTCCATGGGCCCCGCTCCCGGCGGCAAGCGGTTCACGGCGCACATGCCTTTGCTTTGGCTGATCGCTTCGGCGTACGACACTTCCATCCGCCAGGTCTCCGGCCTGCCTGCCCCGCTCAGTTCCAAGCAGTACGATATCGAAGCCACCTGCGCCCAACTCGCGACCCGCCAGCAGATGATGCGAATGCTTCAGACTCTGCTGGAGGATCGCTTCCATCTGAGCCTTCATCGGGAAACGAAGGATCTCAACGTGTACGTGCTGACGGTGGCCAAGGGCGGTCCGAAGCTGAATGAGAACAAAGACGGAGCGATTCTCGAAGCCCGCAATTCCGGCGTCGGCCGCGAGAGCTATCGAAACTTTCCTATGTCCCTGTTCGCGAATATTTTGGCGGGAGCCAGGGATGTCGACGATACCGTGGTAAACAAGACCGGGCTCACCGGCAGCTACGATTTCACCCTGGAATATACGCCGGAGCGAGTGGGGCCAGGCGCCAAAGATGGACACGAGCCGCCTCCGAATCCAGACGGGCCATCCCTTTTCACGGCTCTGCGCGAACAGCTAGGGCTGGAGCTAAGCCGGCAGAAAGTTCCGGTCGAACTGCTCACCGTCGACCACATCGAAGAACCATCCGTGAACTAAATCGAAGGTGCGCTCTGCTACTTCGTAGCAGCCGCGGTAATCGCATGAGCCTTCGCCCGCCCAAGTGTGCCGAATGTCTCGGATTGTCATCGATCCCGAATCCGGCGGGCGCCGGAATCAAATCCCAATTCACTTAGATTAGAGAGCCGCGGCCAAAGGGGCGGTCAGAAGCTCCGCTACTTCGTAGCTGCCGGAGCCGCGGGAGTCGCCCCCGGAGCCGCCGTGGTGATCGGCGATCCGATAGCCGGGCTATTCACCGTCGCGGGCTCCTGAGTGTAATTATTCCGCGTCACTCCGGTCTGATCCGCATAGAACGTCCGCCCGCCCGAGTTCCCGAACGTTTCCGGATTGGCGTTGATCGCGAATCCACTCGGCGTCCCGGTGATCGTAAAGATGTACCCGCTCATGTGGCCGTCCGCCAGATTCTTAGGAATGATCTCGGCCGCCGCCGGTCCCGCCGCGCCGCTCGCCGGAGGACCCAATTGGGTCAGGCTGGTAGCGTATTGCCCGAATTGCGAGTAATACTGGATCTCTGCCTGATACAAATAGCGGATCTGCTGGATCGCCGCGTTCTCATGCGCCGCCATGAGCTGTTTGCCCATTTGCGGAACGGCGATGGCCGCGATCACCAGGATGATGGCCATCACGATCAGAAGTTCGATAAGGGTAAAGCCTGCGCGGGCTTGACGGCGTCGATTGCGTACCATACCTATATCTTAGACGCGCGGGACCAGCGCGGCGTGCAGCCCGTTAATGAATCCGTTCCGTGCGAACCCGCGTGATGCGTTCCCTGGTCACCAGCTCATCGAAAATCGCCAGCACTTGTTTGCGGTAATAATAGGCGCGCTGCAGCCGAGCCTGCACTCGCAGCTCATTGCGATGCCGCCGGATCAGCTTATCGAACAGGCGTTTAGGTACGTCAATGTCCTTGCGCAGAGCGTCGGCCGAGTGGCCTCGCAGGAACAACCCGTAGAAAAGTGCCGCCTCGCGCTGCGGCGCCATGGGATCGATTTCTTCGAACAGTACTGCAGGCATCGAAAAAAGCCAGTATAAAACTGCGCGAGCGTTCTGGCAATAGGGCCGTGCGATGCCGTTGGGAATAAGGGCTGTCGACCTCCTAAGGAACAGCCCGCAAAACCGAGCGTGGGCCGCAAGCGGAGCTGGTTCTTTCGGGAGTCGACGGCCGCGACTGCCCTTTGTGGGCCCCTATTCCTGCGCGGGGATCTGAGTGTCGCTATCGCGCCAGGCGCTCAGCTTCAGGCGCCGGCACACCCAGCACAGACCTTCGTTCGAGTTGGGGGCGCACTCGCCGGCGCACACCACGCAACGCCTCGGTTTCTTGAAGCGATCCGATTCGATCGCCAGCCGAGCTTGCTCCAGAAGGACTTCGGGAACGATCGGCTCCCCGAGGGGCGTCGCCACTGGCGGCTGCGGTCGTTTCCGTTTCACGATCCCAATATAACAGGGTTTCGCCAGGCGTATGTACTACAATCGTTGATTCGCATGTCCAAAACCGCATTTTTGTTCCCGGGCCAAGGCTCGCAGTACGCCGGAATGGGGAAATCCCTGGCCGAAGCCTACCCCGAAGCCGCTCAAGTCTTCCATGCCTCCGACGCCGCCTTGGGTTTCGCCCTTTCTACCCTCTGCTTCGAAGGACCGGAGGATCAGCTTAAGCTCACCGAAAACACGCAGCCAGCCCTCCTTGCGGTTTCTATCGCCGCACATTCGATTCTGCGAGCCAAAGGCATCGCCGTGGATTACGTTGCTGGCCATAGCCTGGGCGAATATTCGGCGTTGGTGGCCGCCGGATCGCTCGACTTCGCCGACGCCCTCCGTCTGGTCCGCAAGCGCGGTCAGTACATGCAGCAGGCGGTTCCAGCCGGAGTCGGCGCGATGGCCGCGCTCCTCAAAATGCCCGAAGAAAAATTGCCCGGAGTCCTTGCCGAAGCCGCTCAGGGCGAAATCGTGACCGCGGCCAATCTCAATTCGCCGGACCAGATCGTGATCGCCGGCAACACCGCCGCAGTCGAACGCGCGATGGATCTCGCCAAAGCCGCCGGAGCTCGCCGAGCCGTGCTGCTTCCCGTAAGCGCCCCCTTCCATTGCCCGCTGATGAAACCCGCCCAGGAGCGGCTGAAAGCCGATCTCGACGCAACCGCCTTTCGCGATCTCAGCGTTCCCCTGATCAACAACTGGGAGGCGCGCGAAATCCGCACCGGCGCCGAGGCTCGCGAGGGCTTGTATCAACAAGTGCCGAATCCCGTCCGTTGGGCCGATTCCATCCGAGCCCTAGCCCAAGCCGGCGTCACCCGGTTCATCGAGGTCGGCGCGGGCGGAGTGCTCACCGGCCTGCTCCGCAACATCGACCCCTCATTGACAGGATCGAAATTCGGAGAGGCCGCGGACTGGGAGCGAATACAATAAATCAATGTAGGAACCTGCGTCAACGCAGATCTCGTAACACCTTTGAACGAGAACGCCGACTTTCGACGACCATTCCGACCGTATAAAAGCAGCACGCGATAGTAGGCAGAGTGACGGTGCCGAAAAAGATACCCCAAACCCGGTTCGACCCGTAGAACAGCTTCGGAAGTTCGCCAGGTAGAACGAGCATGTCATAAATGCACCCCGAGATAAGAAGACACGCCGGCAATGCCCAGATCCACGCACCGCCGGATCTCATCGCTCGGGGGCTCTGACTCCGGACCAGATAGCCGAGTGAGAAACCCTCGAGAATCGAAGCGCCGTACGCAGTCACATCGTCGTTGACCCACCCCTGAAGAAAGACCTGCGCGAGCAGCACTGCTACAAATGTGCAGATGCCAATCAGTAACGGCCCTATAAAGACTTGCACATAAAAGAGCAAAACCGAAAACTCCGAAGGTCTGGCGTCATTTTCGATAAATTGGCCGTCCTGGTTCAAGTGGGCACACCAAGGCTCATGCAAAAGATTTGGCCGTCAGCCACATGCTGCGATTATACAGGGGATCTCGGAGAACCCGACACGAACGCGACGCATCAGCGCGGCGGGCTTCCCTCGGTGGCTACTCTGCAACCACTCCCGCCGCGCTAACCTCGTCCCCCTGCATCATTAAACGCGCCACGGTGCGGATCAGTTTCCTCCAGTTAGAATAGGTTGAGATGGTTCCCGCAAGCTTCAATATCGGAGACATCCCCATCCGCCCGGCCACCGTCCTGGCGCCGATGGCCGGCGTCACCGACACGGTCTTCCGCCGCCTGATCCGCTCCCAGGGCGGCTGCGGCCTCATTATGACCGAGTTCACCAGTTCCCACGGAGTGGTCGCCGCCGCGCGCTCGCCCAAACCCACCCGTGCCTTCCGCTACCTTTATTTCGAGCCCGACGAGCATCCCATCTCCGCCCAGCTCTTCGGCGCCGACCCCGAAGTCATGGCCGGAGCCGCCGCGCATTGCCAGGACATGGGCTTCGATATCGTCGACATCAACTTCGGCTGCCCGGTGAAGAAAGTGGTGACCTGCAACGGAGGCTCGGGCTTGCTGCGCGATCTGCCATTGGTCGAGCGCATCCTGCGATCCGTCCGCGCGGCAATCACGATTCCTCTCACCATGAAGTTCAGGGCCGGTTGGAACGATCACGATTTAGTCGCCGTGAAGATGGCTCGCCTGGCCGAAGATTGCGGCTTGCAAGCCATCGCTCTGCATCCGCGCACGCGGGAGCAGGGCTACAGCGGCCACGCCGATTGGTCCCGCATCGCCGAAGTCAAAGCCGCGGTCAAGATTCCCGTCATCGGTAACGGCGACATCCTGCGACCCGAAGACGCCGAGCGCATGGTCCGCGAAACCCATTGCGATGCCGTCATGGTCGGCCGAGCCGCATCATCCAATCCCTGGATCTTCCGCCAGATCGCCGATTACGTCCGCACCGGCCAATACGAAATTCCGCCGGAGCACGCCCGCTATGAGCTGATGAAGCGCTACTACACCATGCTGGTGGATCACCAAGCCACCGACGTCGTCGGCAAAATGAAGCAGTTCGCAACCTATTTTACGCACGGCGTCCGCAACGGCTCCAAGCTTCGAGTCGACATCTACCACGCCCACGAAGCCCGCGAAATCCTCGACAAGGTGGACGCCTTTTTCGAGACCGAGCTCGCTACCGCGGGCTGACGCAGAATGCAAACCTGGCTTCATCCTGTCCATTTCCGCAAGGCGCCCGCAAAGCTCCAGGCATCCCTGTTTTATACTTGCCCTTGAGGACCTATGCCCGTTCTGATCGAGGCGATTAACGTAAAGCGAAGAACTTTGTTCGAGTTTGACAACACCCCCTTCTCCTGTCTGGAGGCGGAAGTCAACACTCCCACCGCGCGCGGCGGCCAGACCCTGGTGCGTCTGAAGGTTCGCAATCTTCTCACCAACGCTGTTTTCGAGAAGACCTTCAAGGCGGGCGACAAATTCAAGGAACCGGATCTTCAGTTGGTTCCCGCATCCTATCTCTACACGGACGGCAACGGCTATCATTTCCTCGATCAGGACAACTTCGACACGCTCACCCTTTCTGAGGAAGTCATCGGAGACGCGCTGGACTTCCTGATCGAAGGCATCATCGTCGAACTGCTCAAATACAACGGCAATCCCATCGGCCTTGAGCTTCCCACCTTCGTCGAGATGGAGGTCACCAATACCGAGCCCGGCGTCAAAGGCGATTCCTCCAGCGGCAGCGTCACCAAGGCCGCCAAGCTGGAAACCGGCCTCGAAATCCGCGTCCCCCTCTTTATCAAAGAAGGCGAAAAAGTAAAAGTCTCCACCGAAAATCGAAGCTTCGCCGGCCGCGCATAAGGAGCAGCATCCGTGACCACCAGCGGACGGCCCTGGCTCGACGGCATCGCCCAGGATCTGAGCTACGCCCTCCGAGCCCTGCGCCGCAGCCCCGGCTTCACGCTCACCGCCCTCGCCATGCTCGCCGTCGGCATCGGCGTCAATGCCACCGTCTTCACCGTGACCAACGCCGTGCTCTTCAAAGGATTTCCGTTCGTCGACAACAACGACCGGCTCCTCTACATCACGCCAAAGGGTTCCAACTGCTGCGTCTCCTATCCCGATTTTCTCGACTACCGCGCTCAAGCCAAATCCTTCGACGGCATGGCGGTCGTTCACGGCATCGCGCGAGTCGTCAGCGATCAAACCGGCTTTCCTGAACACATCGAAGTAACCGAAGTCAGCGCCGGCACTTTCAAGGTCACGGGCCAGAAGCCGATCCTGGGCCGCGATTTCACTCCCTCCGATGAAGTCGCCGGAGCCGCGCCCGTGGCCATGCTGAGCTACGGTTTCTGGGAACGCCGCTACGCCAAAGATCCCGCCATCGTCGGCCGCACCGTGCGCATGAACGGCACGCCCACCACCATCATCGGAGTCATGCCCGAAGGCTACACCTTCCCGCAGAAAGTCGATTCGTGGGTTCCTCTGGTCCAGACTGAACGCGTGATGAACCGCGAAAATCGCGATACCTGGATGGCCTTCGGCCGCCTCGCCCCCGGCGTCACCATTGAGAATGCCCGCGCCGAAATGGACATTATCGGGAAGCGCCTCGCTCTCGCCTACCCGGCCACGGATGCCGAACATCCCCCAGTGGTCCAAAAATTCGACGAGTTCTTCATCGGCTCGAACGCGGCCCTGATTTACGGCTCCATGTGGGGTGCCGTTGGCTTCGTGCTTTTGATCGCCTGCGCCAATCTAGCGAACCTGATGCTTGCCCGCGCCATGGGCCGCTCTCGCGAGATTTCCGTTCGCATCGCGCTTGGCGCAGGACGCTGGCGAATCATCCGCCAACTCCTCATTGAGAGCGTCATGCTCTCCAGCCTGGGGGGAGCCTTCGGCTGGTGGCTTGCGAAATGGGGCGTGCGGACTTATGAGCTCGCCATGGCGCGCAAGTCGTCCTGGCTGATCATCGATTACACCATGGACCATCGCGTTCTCGGCTATTTGATCGCGATCTCCATCGCAACCGGAATCCTCTTCGGACTTGCGCCGGCGCTCCGTCTCTCCAAGCTCGACGTCAATTCCGCGCTGAAGGATGGAAGCCGAGGCTCGACCGGAGGAGCGCGCGGGAAGCATTTCTCAGGCGTGCTCGTTACCGGAGAAATGGCGCTGGCCGTCGTCCTCCTCGCAGGCGCCGGAGTGATGATCCGCAGCTTCCTGAAAATCCACAACGCCGATATGGGCGTCAAAACTGAAAATATCCTGGTAGGTCCCATCGATCTCCCCGCCGCCAGATACCCGACCCCGGAGCAGCGCATCAACTTCTTTGACCGTCTCACCACCAGTCTCGAAGCCACGCCCGGCGTGGAATCGACAGCGCTTGCCGAACAGCTTCCTTCCAGAGGTGCGCCCAGCTATCCCTACGAGCTGGACGGCGCTCCGCCCGCAGACTTCGGCGCCCGCCCCATTCTTCGAGCCTTGAAAATCAGCCCGTCCTATTTCCGCACTCTAGGCGCGACGCTCCTCTCCGGCCGCGAATTCGCCGACGCCGACGGACCCTCCGCGCCCGCCGTCGCCCTGGTGAACCAGCGCTTCGCCGGCGAATATTGGCCGGACGAAGACGCCGTCGGAAAACGCCTCCGCCTCTTTAACGACCTCGGGCCCTCCCAAGAAAGGTCGCCAGGGCCGTGGATTACCGTCGTAGGCGTGGTCTCGAATATCGTCCAGAACGACAGGAACCGCCAGAGATTCGATCCCATGCTCTACCTGCCCTATCGTCAGAATCCCGGCGAAGGCATGGCGGTTTTGGTGCAAACTCGCATCCCGCCAGCTGGCCTCGCAACGGCATTCCGCCGTGAGGTCCAATCCCTCGATCCCGATCTCCCCATGTACGGTCCCTTCGCGCTGACGGAAAGCCTGGAGGGGTATTGGGACAGCCGCTTCTACGGAGCCCTCTTCCTGATCTTTGCCGCGATCGCGCTTCTGCTCGCATCCATCGGCCTCTACACCGTCATCGCGCATTCGCTCAGCCAGCGCACTCAGGAGCTCGGCATCCGCATGGCCATCGGAGCAACCGCAAGCGATATTCTCAAGCTCGTGTTCGTGCAAGGAATGATCCCCTTGGCATTCGGTCTGTGCATCGGGCTCGCCGCCTCGTTGGCCGTCAATCGACTCCTCGAATCCATGCTCGTCCAAGTCTCACCCTCCGACCCGATCACCCTGATCGTCGCCTCCGCCGCCCTGATTGTCTCCGGCGCGCTAGGCTGCCTGATCCCAGCCCGCCGAGCCATGCGAGTCGACCCCGTAGTAGCCCTCCGCCACGAATAGCGCCAATCGAACATTTTTTTTCTCCAATCCCCACAGCCACTTCGCGCACCATCTCCGTCTTACCGCGAACGGCTCCGGCTACCTTGGACTCGTAAGTACATTGCTCGGCCGAGCAGATCGTTGTACTGGTGATTCCGCGCCCGCGCTCAACGTGGGCTTGCCGCTTCCGTCGAACCGGAGGGAGCGGGACAGGAGAAGGATTCGAATCCTTTGAGAGTGTGAGGAGATTGAGGTTAGCTGGCTCCGTCGGACAGCGCTGTTCTTTTTCGAGAGGCAGTGCTGCCCTCCAA
>DASXEY010000079.1:0-23526 GCA_036489835.1 Bryobacteraceae bacterium
TACAGGGGCTTGCAGCACCAATGACGCTTCGGCCTACTTCTGCCACTGACTCTTGCAGGATGCCGCAAGTAAGGCCTGATTGCCAAGTTCCTCCCCGGACGGTACCGGATAAACCGGTTCTCTTGCTTCTGAGGAACTCGCGCGCACAACGGAGCCTGACTCGCCGGAACGGTGGCGAATTTCTCATCGTTTGGAGGGCCGACTCGGCCCTGTGCGCGCTTCTGAGTAACAGCCCGCAAAACGGAGCTTGGGTCGCGGTCACGAGCGGAACTATCGCTTTCGGAGGGGGGCCGCGACCGGGCCCTTTGGGGGCTTTTGAGGAACTCGCGCGCACAACGGAGCCTGACTCGCCGGAGCGGTGGCGAGTTTCTCATCGTTTGGAGGGCCGACTCGGCCCTGTGCGCGCTTCTGAGTAACAGGCCCGCAAAACGGAGCCTGGGTCGCGGTCACGAGCGGAACTATCGCTTTCGGAGGGGGGGGCTGCGACCGGGCCCTGTGCGGGCTTTTGAGGAACTCGCGCGCACAACGGAGCCTGACTCGCCGGAACGGTGGCGAGTTTCTCATCGTTTGGAGGGCCGACTCGGCCCTTTGCCGACTTCTGAGTAACAGGCCCGCAAAACGGAGCTTGGGTCGCGGTCACGAGCGGAACTGCCGCTTCGGAGGGGGGCTGCGACCCGGCCCTTTGCTGGCTTTTGAGTAACTACGGGGTTAGTCGGTCAAAATGAGCTCGCCGCCGCATCCTTTGCGGGCTAGCTTGAGGGCAGTATCGAACGGGCCTGAATCCTGTGGTAGATTGGCACGTGGAGGTCGACGTGTCCATTCTCGGCAAAGTGAATCGGCGCGGGTCTAACCAGGGGGCTTTGTTTTTCGCCTGCCTCGTGGTGGCGGCCGCGTTGCCGTCCGGGGTGATCGCTTTCCAGGCTGGCAGCGGTCCCGGTCCCAAGGCTGGAGACTCGAAGGTAAATCCAAAAGACGGGCTTCGCTACGTCTGGATACCGGCCGGCAATTTCGTCTCTGGCTGCTCCTTGGGAGACACGGAGTGTTACAAGGACGAATATCCTCAACGCCACGTCACGCTCACGCGAGGATTCTGGCTGGGCCAAACGGAAGTGACGCAAGCCGCGTTCCAGAAGATCATCGGTTACAATCCCAGCGTTTTTGACGGATCGAACTTCCCCGTGGACTCGGTCACCTGGGAAGAGGCGAACGCGTATTGCACGAGGATCGGAGGCCGGCTGCCGACTGCGGCGGAATGGGAGTATGCGGCCAGAGCGGGAACCAGCGGAGCCCGGTACGCGAAGCTCGACGACATCGCCTGGTATGGAGACAACAGCAACTTCTCCGTTCATCCGGTGGCTCAAAAGAAACCGAATGCGTTCGGTTTGTACGACATGCTGGGGAACGTTGTCGAATGGACCGACACGTGGTACTGGGTTCAGCTCAATACGGAAGACATCAACCCCAAGGGCCCCTCCAGTGCGGAGTACAAGGAACTGCGCGGCGGCGGATGGTGGGACAAGCCGGATCTGGTTCGCGCGTCATACCGGGTCAGGATTGAAACTACCGACCTGGACGACAGTGTCGGCTTCCGCTGCGCGGAGTAAACTCGCCTATTTCGTTTCGGCTTGGGTGGTGGTCACAGGGCCCATGCCGACGATCTCAAGAACGCATTCGGTGTCTTTAGCTCCGTCGTAATGGATCTGTTTTGCGAGATCGACCACGTAGGTTCCAGCGTTGACTGGGTAGGTGCTGTCGGGATCGTACTTTGTTCCTGTTCCGATCCACCAGGTGCCTGAGAGCACTGTGATGTAGCGTTCGGTGGAGTGGAAATGGGGACGGCTCATGTTGTGGGGATGCCACTTGATGAGCTGAATGTAGAGGCCGGGTTTGGAAGGGTCGCCTTGCAGGTTGGCGGTGTCGGAGCTTGCGCCCTTTCTCCATTCGATTTTGTCCGGGACAGTGACGGCGACGGCTTTGGGATCGGGTTCGGCGGCGCGGCCGGGTGTCAGCAGGAGAGCGGCCGCGGCGAGTAAAGTGACCAGGATGGGCTTGGTTGCTTCCATGCTTCCATCCTACGCCTGTGGCGGGACGTCAGAAAACACTTCGGGTGTGCGCCGTCTACGCGATGGGCCTCATTCGCGAACGAGACCCACCGCGGATGGAAAGGTTCCTCGAAAAACGATTCCACCGGCTTGTTAGACCGATGAAACCGCCACGATTTCCTTCGTCAAGAGAACCGATTCTCTCTCCGGCTTGCTACGTACCGCTCACCGGATTCATCACAGACGACGTTGGCTGGCCAGCCGCGTTAACGTCCTTCTGGCTCCATGATGCGGGCGGTGTGTGGGAAAGGCGGCTTCGCGAAGCGGCAAGTGTTTGAAGAGACTCAGAAAAGAAAATTTGGAATGTCTGGTGATCGAGGGAACGGTCAGTTGTCCGTGGGTGTTTTGTCGATGTGATCGATGACCAGGATGTCGATTGGGTCCTTGGCGGATTCGAGTTTCAGGCCGAGTTGGTCTTGGACGGCTTTGAAAAGGGTCGGGCCGCCGCTGGGGTCGCCTGAAGTTGCAGTGAGCGCGGCTGCCGGCCCTCTTGCTCTTAGTCCGTCCAGCGAATACGCAAGGGCGAGGTCATACTTTCCAGTTAATCCAGTTTTATCCAAAACGGGGCGTTGCAACTCGCCTGTCAGGAGGGTCCCCAATTCTGAAAGAATCACTTGCCTGCCCGTCCAGCGCATGATCCCATTGGTTATCTTGCCCAACGTCAACTTCATGCCTGGCGGAATTTGGGGAAAGCCCTGCTGGTCTGGCCTACCGACGACGAGGGGTTGCCCGGGGCGGTCGTTCACGGGCGGCGGAGCGCTGAGATCAGATTCCTTCAGCTTCAGTCCGCTCTTGTCAACGGAAAGCTCATACACCGCCATCTCTTTGGTCTCATGGTGAATGGTCAGGTTGAATCGCTCCGCGAGCAAATTCCGCAGCATTTGATTGAGCTGCTGCTCGGTTGCGCCGGGCGGGACCTTGGCGACGATGTCGAACCGCGTCGAGCTAAGCCAATCGGGGCCGGTAAGCTCGTAGCTCTGCAGCTGGTACGCCCTCAACAAGAGGGTTCTCACGGTCGGGTTGGTATAGGTAAACCGTTCGGGATCGGCAGTTCCGGGACCGCCGCTCATCCTTGCGGGAACCGGGGTTGAGTTTGGCAGGGTCGACGGTCTTATCGATGCGACCTCGAACTTTGTGTTTGTATCCTGGCCAAGAGCAACGAGGCAAAGCGCGAAGAGGACGAGTGCTCGCACAATGCAAACCTCCTTGCTCATAATACAGTGGGAGGCCTTATGAAGACTTTGACGGGTGTGGCTGCGATTTTATTGGCTTGCTCCGCTTATGCGCAAACGCTGCAAGGCGACGCTTTGGTGCGTGCGCTGCGGCAGGGCGGATACGTCATCGTGATGCGGCATGCGAGTTCTCCTCGCGAGGTGCCGGATAAAAAAACTGCGAATCCCGACAATACCAAGCCGGAGCGGCAATTGGACCAGGAGGGCCGGACCACTGCTACGGCCATGGGCAAGGCTGTGCACGATTTGAAAATTCCGATTGGTGAGGTGTTTACGAGCCCTACGTATCGGGCTCTTGAAACCGTCAAGTATGCCCAGTTAGGTAAGGCTCAGCCCGTGGATGCGCTGGGCGACAACGGGCAGAGTATGCAGGGCGGGACGGAGGCTCAGGCGGCTTGGCTGCGGAAGGCGGTTACTCAGTTCAAGGCCGGGACCAATACGATTTTGATTACGCATTTCCCGAATATTCGAGGGGCGTTTCCGGAATTGACGGATGTCGCGGATGGCGAGGCTCTGGTATATGGAGCGGATGGGAAGGGCGGAGCGAAGCTGGTGGGCCGGATCAAGATTGACGAGTGGCCGAAGTTGAAATAACGCAGGCTGCCGGCGTTTCGTTGCCGCTTACTTACGTGCGCGGCTCAGTAACGAAGTGACATCCGGACGGCAGGCGAAACCGCCTGCCCCACGATGCACCATCGACAGTTCGCAAGCCCGGTGGGGCACTGGTGGTCTAGCGCTCGGCACACGGGACGTATAGAGTGAACGTGCTGCCTTGACCCAGAGTGCTGGTGACTGCCAGGCGTCCTTTCATGGCTTCCGCGATGCTTTGGGACAAGGGCAGGCCGAGGCCGGTGCCGTGAATCTGCGCGGCTTTGACGGAGGGACTGCGGAAGAACGGCTCAAAGATATGCGGCAGGTCGGCGTCACTGATTCCGATGCCTCGGTCGGAGACGTCGATGCGGACTTCGGGCCCATGGGCTCCGTGTTCGACGGTGCTGGCTCGGATGCCCAGCCAACGTTCCTGGTTACCGTATTTCAACGCGTTGGTGATCAGATTCTGGAGGCACTGGGAGAGCGCAGAGGCGTCGCCGGCGATCTGCGGGAGGCCGTCTTCGATGTCGCACTCCACCGTGAAATGGCCGGCTTCAATCAGCCCGGAGGTGCTGGCAAGGGCCGCGTCAATCACTTCCTGGACGTGGAGCGGACGCAGATTGAAACGCAGGCCGCCTTGGCGAGTGGCGGCGAAAAGAAGGATGCGCTCCACCAAGCCAAAGAGCTGGCGGGCCTGGGTGCCGATTACCGATCCGTACTGCACCATCTGGCGGCCGGTCTCGACCACTCCATTGCAAATGTTGTCGGCGCCGGAGATGATCACGGTGAGCGGCGTGCGCAGCTCATGCGAGACGGCGGTCACAAAATCCATCTGAAGCTGAGCCAGCCTCTGCGCGCGGTGACTGGTGACGATCAGCATCGCCATATTGATCACCAGCACCAGCAGGACGCCGAAGCCGGTGGCCAGATCGCGGCGGCGAACTTCGCCGACGAATGCTCCCAAGGGACCTCCGCGGCGGTGGCGGACGACCAAGCGCCAATCCAGATCCTCCGGCGTTTCCCGCAGGAGCGGAAACCAGGAGATTCTCACGTTCGGGTCAGGGCCTTTGTCGTTAGAAGGCGCGTGAAAAACGTGGACGGAGGAGCCGAGGGATTTGTCTTGAATGCGGCCGAACAGGTCGATGGTTCCGTCGGCGTCGGCTGGCAGAGGATCGCCAAAGCCCGCATCGGAGGAATAGAGCACTTGCACGGGCGTTTTTCCGGAGACGACGGCGATCAGATAATCGAGCCCGTCGGTGCCTTGAAAATAATTGCGAGATAAATCCGCGAGAATTCTGGACTGGATTTCCTGACGGCTTAGTTCGATTGCGAGCCAATCCACTGATCCGGCCAAGACGACGGGATGGAAGAGCGCTGGAAGCGCGGGGTCAAAGCGCCAGCCCTTCATATCGAAGAGCTCATGCGATTCCTGCGAGGACTGGGTGCGGATAAATTCCGCAGAAACTTTGCCTAAGACCGGCCGCAGATGTTCGAACTGCGCGGGCCAGGCATCGGGTTCAAACTGCCGCGCCGGCAGATTCAGCCGCATCGCCTGCGGACGTTCCCTGGGATCAGATTTCAGCAAATAGACGTTCGAAACCAGATTCGGGTATTTGGCGACGGCTTTCCATTCGGCGAAGCGGCGGGTGATTTGGCCGGCGTCGGCAGGAGCGTCCTCGACGGGATCAATGCGCAGGGCCAAGCCGATTTCCGAGAAGTAGCGAAAGAAATCCTTCTGCCAATTCATCATCGACATTTGCAGGCTGTCGGCGAGGCGAACCGCGGTGGCTTCACTGATGCGGGTGCTCCATCGATACTGCAGCAGGGCCAGCGCGGCCACGATGATCGCGCTGGGGACGACGATCAGGGTGGAGATGCTGCGTTCCTTGAAGAAAGGTGCTTTCATTGGCCTTCGGGCCTGAACTTGTAGCCCAAGCCTTGCACGGTCAGGATGAATTTGGGCTGCTTGGGATCGTCTTCGAGTTGCTGGCGCAGGTTGGCGATGCGCATGTCCACGGTGCGCGTATACATCTTGGCTCCGTAGCCCCACACATCGCGCAGCAGCAGGTCGCGGGAAAGCGTTTCTCCGCGATGCTCGATCAGAAATCGAAGCAGCTGAAACTCGCGGGCGGAAAGACCCACGACCTCTCCATTGCGCGTGACTTCGGTGCCGCGCAGGTCGACGCGGATGGTTCCGAATTCGAAAATACCGGGCTGAGCCGCGGCGCTAGCGGCAGCGCGGCGAAGCAGCGCGCCGACCCGGGCCATCAATTCCGTCATGTTGAACGGCTTGGTGACATAGTCGTCCGCGCCGATCTTCAAACCCTTGACGGTATCCTCAATCCGGCTGCGGGCGGTGAGCATGAGAATCGGCGCGGCTCGGCCGGCTGCGCGGATGGCCTGACAGACTTCAAAGCCGTCCTTGCGCGGCAACATGAGGTCGAGAATGATCAGGTCGACGGGGAGCTGCATCGCTTTTTCAAGGCCCTCCTGACCGTCGCAGGCATAGTCAACCAGGTAGCCTTCGTTGCGCAGGCTGTCGCCGACGAAGAGGCGCAGGGCTTCTTCGTCTTCGATGAGAAGGACTCGACTGGTTACGATCGCAGTGGGGGACACCGAAAGACAATTCTATCCTTTGGAAGAACTCGCCCGCGCAACGGAGCTTGGCTCGGCGGATGCTTGCGGGGTTGATTGTTTGGAGGGCGAGCCGGCCCTGGCGCGGGCTCTCCAGAAACAGTGGAACAGAGCCTGTCGCGGCGGGGCGGCCCCGATTCCGGTCCTGAAGAGGCCGCTCCGGCCCTGTGCCGATGTCATGGCGGGATCCTGCCTGGAAGCGGGTCCCGAATGGCGATATAGTATAGCTCATGCTCTCTCGACGCACCGCACTTCTCGCTCCCCTCGCCGCGCCCCTGGCGGGGCTGGTTCCCAAGGCTGAGGCCGCTCCCGGAAAAATGTCTCTAAGCATTCACATGACCACGTCGCAGGGCGCGGGCTACCAGAAAGCGCTGGAAGGCTGGGCCAAGGCCGGGATCAAGAATGTCGAGATCACGGACCGGGGTTTAGATGATTTTCTGAAGACCAACGACATTGCGGCGGCGAAGCGCGTGATCACCGATAACGGATTGACGGTGGTCTCGTGCGCGTCGGTGTTGCAGGATTTCTGGAACGTGAATGCGGGTTTTCCGGCGCAACTGGAGATTTGGAAGAAACGCTGCGAACAGTTCGCTTCGCTCGGAAGCCCCAGGATTTATTGCCCCAGCACCACCAGCCGGCGCATCACGGAGGACGATTACAAGACGGTGCCGGACGCGATCCGGCAAGGCGGCGACGTCGCGAAGCAGTTCAACCTGACGGCGATGATTGAGTTCGCACGAAGCTCGACTCTGATCGCGACGCTAACGACTTCGCTCAAAATGATTCGGGAAGCCGCGCATCCCAGCGTGCACCCGATGCTGGATTGTTACCACTTCTGGTCGGGGCTGGGGAAATTCGAGGATCTGGATATGCTGAAGCCGGGAGAGCTGTCGCATGTGCATTTCCAGGACACACCGGATATTCCGCGGGAGTTGTTCGCGCAGACGACGCGGCTGATTCCGGGTGACGGGATTGCTCCACTGGATCGGATTCTGCGGAAGCTGGCGGAGAAGGGCTATGATGGCGCGCTTTCGGTGGAGTTGTTCTTGCCGGAGTTGCAGCGGGGCGATCCGTTTGAAGTAGCTACGCAGATTCGTACGAAGTGCGAGGCCGTGATGCGTAAAGCGGCGGTTCTTTAAAAGGTGCTTTCCATGAAAAAATCCGCAATTTTGTTCACTGCGTTGTGGGCATGCACGTGCGCTGTTGCACAGCGGCCGACCAATCCAGCGCTACTGATTCCGCAGGAGGCTCCGCTATTGGATTATGTGGCGGTGCCAAATCCTCTGCCGGTTCCCGATGGCGTGGTCACGGGAGCTTCCTCCAGTGTGGCATTCGATTCCAAAGGGCATTTATTCGTCCTGAGCCGGGGAGCGGCGGCGATTACCGAATTCGACGAGAACGGGAAGTTCATTCGAGCTTTCGGCGAAGGGCTGTTCGTGCGGAGCCATGGATTGCGGATCGATAAGGACGGCAATCTTTGGACCACCGACGTCACCGCCAACACGGTGATGAAGCTGAGTCCGAAGGGCGAGGTTCTGCTGACGCTGGGCACAAAGGGCAAAGCCGGCGCGTGGGATGAGGCCGCGGGGACGAGGCTGTTCAATGAGCCGAACGATATCGCGATTGCCGCCAACGGAGACATCTTCATCACGCAGGGGCATTCGCCGGGGGCGGGGAAGGGCGATCCTCGGGTGCTGAAGTTCGACAAAGACGGGAAGTTCATCAAGAGCTGGGGGGGCAAGGGAACCGAGCCGGGCAAGTTCGACGTGGCGCATGGGCTGGCGATCGACGCCAAGGGTCTGCTGTGGGTGACGGACCGCGAGAATCAGCGCATTCAGATCTTCGATCAGGACGGGAAATACATTCGCGAAATCAAGTACGCCGGGTTGCCTTGCGCGCTGGACATCGGGAAACAGTACATCTATATGGTGAACGGTTTCACGGGTCAGCTTCTGAGGCTGGATCTGGATGGCAAGGTTCTGGCCGCCGTCGGCAAACCCGGGAACGGCGTGGGCGAGTTCGGCGAAGCGCACTTTGTCGCGGTGAGCCCCAAGGGCGACATCTACGTTGCCGATTCCGTGAATCGCGCCGTGCAGAAATTCGTTAAAAAATAGAATTCCCGGTATACTGTTGCTATGTCTACCGGCATGCAAACCGGCGCTTCGGGGATTGAAATCAAGGCGCAGGTAAACGATACTCAAGCGGAGATTCTGACACCGGAAGCTCTGCGGTTTTTGACCAGTCTGGCGGGGGAGTTCGACGCGCGGCGTTTGCAACTGCTCGCGAAACGGGAAGTTCGCCAAGCTGAGATCGACGCGGGCAAGTTTCCCGATTTCCTTCCGGAGACGGCGGAGATTCGCGCGGCGGATTGGACCGTCGCTCCAATCCCCGCCGATCTTCTCGACAGGCGGGTGGAGATCACCGGACCGGTGGATCGCAAAATGATCATCAATGCGCTGAATTCGGGCGCGAACATGTTCATGGCGGATCTGGAAGACGCGAATTCCCCCATGTGGTGGAATAACGTCGACGGCCAGTACAATCTGCGGGACGCGGTGAATGGGGCCATCGATTTTACAAGTCCCGAGGGCAAGGCTTACAAGCTGAACGAGAAGACCGCGACGCTGCTGGTGCGGCCTCGCGGCTGGCACCTGGAAGAAAAGCACGCGGTGATGGGCGGGCGGCCGATGTCCGGGTCGCTGTTCGACTTCGGTTTGTTCTTCTTCCACAACGCCAAGAACCAGCTTGCCCGGGGAACCGGCCCGTATTTCTATCTGCCGAAGATGGAGAGCCATCTGGAAGCGCGGTTGTGGAACGACGTTTTCAATTTCGCGCAGGATGCGCTGGGCGTGCCTCGCGGGACCATTCGAGCGACGGTGCTGATCGAGACGATTTTCGGCGCGTTCGAGATGGACGAGATCCTGTATGAGCTTCGCGACCATTCGAGCGGGCTCAACTGCGGACGCTGGGATTACATGTTCAGCTTCATCAAGAAGTTCCGCAATCATCCCAGCTTCATGCTGCCGAATCGGAGCGAAGTGACGATGGAGCGGCATTTCCTGAAATCGTATTCGGAGCTTCTGATCAAGACGTGCCATCGGCGCAACATTCATGCGATGGGAGGCATGGCGGCGCAGGTTCCGATCAAGAACGATCCGGCGGCGAATCAGCAGGCTCTAGAGAAGGTTCGCGCCGATAAGCTGCGCGAAGTGCTGGCGGGACATGACGGAACTTGGGTGGCGCATCCTGGGCTGGTTGCGATCGCCAAAGAAATCTTCGATGAGCATATGAAGGGCCCCAACCAGATCGATCGCAAGCGCGAGGATGTGCATGTCACCGCGGCGGATCTGCTTCAGGTTCCGAGTGGGACGATCACGGAAGCGGGCCTGCGCTGGAATATTGACGTGGGGTTGCAGTATCTGGAAGCGTGGCTGCGCGGCATCGGGTGCGTTCCGATTTATAACCTGATGGAAGACGCGGCCACTGCCGAAATCTGCCGCGCGCAGGTGTGGCAGTGGGTGAAGCACGGGGCGAAGCTCGACGATGGCCGGGTGGTGACGGCGGAGATGGTTCGCAAGGCGACCGAGGAGCAGTTGGAGAAACTGAAGGCTCGGGGCGCGGGACGATTTGAGGATGCGGGCCGCATCTTCGAACAGATGATGACCAGCGCGGAGTTTCCGGAATTTTTGACGCTGGTGGCGTACGGGTATTTGGAATAGCGCCTAGTTGCTGAAAGCGGGGCGACTAATCCCCGTTCCGTGCGTAGAGGTCTACCGCCAATTCGTGGTCTACAAATTCGTCGACCATGGAATGACTTGGGCCTAGCATCTGCATTTCTTCCTGGTCAAGGCGCTTCATTTGTTCAGGGATTGGCCCAAAGTCCTCTTCGCCGGCCTTGATGATCCAAAGCCGGCTGCAGGAAGTAACCTCCGCGGGCAGGCTGGATCGAGGAATGATTCTGGCGGAAAGGCGGTCTGCCCGTGCAATCGGGATCGGCGCTAAGGGCGGACCGGGCGCAGGCGTGTCCCAAAGCGCCAGCCAGGACGGCGGCGCAGTCATGATCCAGACGATGCTGCCGCAGTCTCCCGTTCTGAGATTCGCATGGATATGCGCCATAACCACATGGGCGGAATCGGACCGCTGACTGAAGGTATCGGCTATCGAATAACCGCTATATGCCACGATGAGCGCGATCAGGCTGAGGCGTAGCGGTGCGATCTTCAATGTTGATATTCCAAAAGCCACAAGAATGTAGTAGGGGGCCGCGCAAAATAAGACATAGCGCAAGGTGAAAGGAACGCCCAGCACTCCAAGTCCGAGGAGCACTAGAAAAGGAAACAGCCATAAAACGGCAAGGATCGTGGCGCCTTCCGCGTTCCGCCGTTGGGTGCCTTCGTCGCTGGCGTCCCGGGAGAAGGCTCGCCCCATAGCCAAAGCTGCTGGAAGGCTGAGGAGGAGGCCGCCCGCGGCGAGAGTCCACCATCGGAATGAAACTCCGTTATTGAACTCATCCAGAGTCTTAAAGAAAGTGGTCCAGTGAACCACGAAGTACGATGCGAGCCCGGAAGTCTCGGCGTAGTACCTCCGCAGATCGGTTGGGCCTCCGGGGCGCAATTCGACCAGCCATGGCAGGTAGGAAACCAACGCGACGGCAGCGCCTCCTACAATCCAAGATCGTGGAATCGGGTAGCGTTTTCGATAGATGAAAGCGCAAACAACTAGAGCGGCAATCACGAAAACGCCATAGTAATGGGTGTATTCCATGAAAATACTGGAGATGACGAAGGCCGTCCACAAAGGCAGCCGCTTTTCCCGGAGAGCTCTGATGAAGAGATAGGAAGAAAGCAATGCCAAGAACTGGAATATGGCATAGGCGCGAATCATCTGCCCGAAGAATATTGAGGCCTGAGATACCGACAGCAGCAGCAAGGCCAACAATGCCACGCGCCGGTTGAAGAGGTAGTTGGCCATGCGGCAGATAACCGCGAGAGCAAGCACGCTGAAAACCACTGAAAGCAGCCGCGCCTGCAAAACTCCAATACCAAACAATTTGCTCCAGGCGAAAAGAATCGAGGCATGCAGCGGAGGCATGGTGTCAAAATCGAGCATTTGGGACTGTGAAGCCTGACCTTCGAAGATTGAAAGCAGATCATCATGGCTCAAATACCCGCGAGATGCATAGGCGAGTCCGGCTCTGACTGCAACTCCGCAGAGAAAGACAGTTGCGGCGAGCACGACGCCTAGACGGAGGGACAAGTCTGGATTGCGCGGAGTATCTTTTGAATCCGCTGCTCCGCCGGCCGCAAGGGTTGCGCGTGCGATCGGCGCTTCCAGATCTCGGCTTAGGAGTGATTTACCGCGAACTTCCATTTCCGCTCCAGGCTTGGAGCGAGCATATCATATAATTCCGAGAATGCAGCCGTTAAAAATCGTCGTTGTTCAGAGTGTCTCAATTAAAGCAGCACGAGTCTTTCAAAGGTATTTCGAGACTGTCTTTCGTCGTGCGCCGTTCCTTGGTGTGTCTTTTAGCATATACGGCGATCCTGATGGTATTGCCGAATGCGGCTCATGCTTGCTTTTCGCGTCGATCTTATCTCTGCCGGCATAGAATTTAACTGCTGCATGCGCCGACGTTCGGCCTCGCGAATTTGTTTTACGATCGCTCGTGTTGTGCGCCCGGTGTAAGCAGAACATCGTGGTGTCTGTAGTGGCTTGCCGCTTTTTGGTCGGTGGAAGGTTGCTAAGGGGCAATCAATCTGCTGACCCATTCCCGCAGCAAACCGGTTACGATTTGATCTGATCAGGAATCGCAGAGTACGATGGCGCTTTCGCCGCGGCCCTTCACGGCTTGCGCCAAACGGCAAGGATCGTTTTGCCAACGGAATAGAGAAGCAGCTTGTCGAGAACCCGGGAGATTGGGACCATCCAACGATCCCAGAATCGAATTTGAGATTGGGTAGGCATGGATTGCCGGAGCAAAAGCTTGTTTCCTGCCGACAAAATAAGTCCGGCACAGTCCAAATACCGGATTCGTTCGAATTGCAGGCTGGCTGGCGATATCTCTCGCAGCATCGCGCGATTGTAACGGCGGAAGTGCCCAATGGCGGAATCGAAGGGAGAAAAAAGGCTTTGGTGCGCGGGCGATAACACGATGAGTCGGCCATCGGGCCGGAGGTGCGATGCCGCTCGGTTCATCTCTTCGCGGTCATTGTCGATGTGCTCCAGGACGTCGATGTAAATGACTGTATCGAACTGCTGGCCTGCCAGCGATTCCAATGTTCCGCAGACAGTTTCATAGGTGCGCCCGGATGCCGTTTCTCTGAGATTCGTGGGTAACTGGGCGTGCAACTCGGGATCGCGCTCCAGGCATACCCAACGTCCCGCGCCGCCAGGATCTAGAAAGCTGGTGTTCGATCCAATCCCTGCTCCCACCTCGAGAATATCGCCTCCCAGAAACGGCTCCATCTGCCGGGACCAGTATTCTTTCCAGGTCCGGGCGGATGCAAACAGGTCCAGTTCGGAGCCGACATACCTGAGTTCACTCATGATTCATAAACGTTTATGATCTCTTCCACAAACCATGAGTAATCCCGGAGAGGAACAAAACCGAGGTTGGCCCTGTTGAAAAGCATGAAGAATGTAAAACTGGTTGCAATCGTGATTAATTGAATGGTGATGATTGCAAAGGTGCCGGTTGCATACGTCGCCCATTCCGGTATGGCCCGGTCGGTAAAGAGCCGGATCATCGCCACCAGAAGGATTCCCGCCCCAGCCAGGAAAGAGCCGGCTAACGAGCCGATCAGAAGGCGCACGCCAACAATGTCTCCGAATACCGACATTGCGCTGAGGCCGTGCGAAACCAACGCGACAAAGTTCATCTTGGAAGTTCCGGCGATGCGGGTTCCGCGGGGGATCGGGATCATCGTAAAGGGAAGATTACTACGAAACACCGCGGCGGCGTAATGATTCCAGAGCTCGCTCTGCACCACCAGCGTATTCAAATACCGGGCGGGCAAGATGCTGAAGTTTCCCACCCGCACGGCGATCCCTGTAAGGATTCGGTGCAGGATTTTGTAGACATCATAGAAGGCTCGAAATATCAAAGACTCCGAGCGGCGGCTGCGCTCGGCAAAAACAGCCTTTGCGCCATGTTTGCCGATATAGGCGGCGAGGAGTTGGGCCAAGCCTTCCGGCGTATCCTCGCCATCGGCATCCATCACCACCACGGCATCGCAGTGAAGCTTTTGTTGAACGTACACCAAGCCGATAGCGATTGCCCGCTGGTGGCCCAGATTGCGGCGGAGGCGCAGGATCCCGATGGAACGTACTGAAGAGTGGGAAAACTGGAATTTGTCGCGATCGTGCGTTTGAACGGAGCCATCGTCGACCAGGACAATTTCCAGGGCGAAGGCGCCGGAAGAAATGGTCTTGCCGATCCGCCGGATCAGCTCCGCGGCGGATGACCAATCGTCGCGAAGCGGCATGAGAACGGTCACGCGCAACGGCGGTTGAGTCATGGCGCGCTCTCCGAACCGGCTTGAAAAACGCGCGGCGGCGTCATCGAATCAGCTTATCGCATCACGCGCCGGCCGAAGATGTGCAGCGTAAGAAATTGAGTAAGCCGCCGGGAACCCGAAAAGGGAGCCCGGCGGCTGCGCTGGTTTAATTGGTCGTAGCTGTCGACACCAGCATCACGCGGACTACAGCGGATGCCGAGTTGCCCTTGCTATCGGTGACGACCAACTGGAAGTCATACTCGCCGTCGGGTACCCCGAGGGTGACCGTGGGTGTCGCGGTGTTGGCGCCGACGATTCCGGCTCCGTTTCCGGAGGCGATCGACCAGTAGTACGTCAGAGGCGTGTTGCCGGCCGGGCTGGAGGACCCGGAAGCATTCAGCGTCAGCGTACGGTTGGTTGTGGTGATTGTGGTCCCGCCGCTAATGACGACTGTCGGCGGAGGCCCGGTGGGCGCCGTTGAAGGCGGCACCACCACCGTTACGCTGGCCTGCACGGCTTGGCCAAGCTGGTTGGTGGCGATGCAAGTATACGTCGTGGTGGTATTCGGGAACACCACCAAGCTGTCGTTGGCGCCGAAGAACATGCCGCCCGCGATGTTGACGTTGGTTGCGTTCATGGTGTCGCAGGTCAGCGTCACCTTAGCGCCCGCCCCCGTCGAGGGCGACGGACTGGCGGTGAAGGAAGTGATGGTGGGAGGCGGAACCACAGTCACAGTCACCGTGGCCATGGCCGTTACCGATCCATACGCGTTGGTGGCGGTCAGCGTGTAAGCGGTGGTCGCCGTCGGCGAAACGCTTTGCGTTCCGGTCAATGCGACCGTGCCCACTCCGTTGTTGATGCTTACCGCAGTAGCGTTATCCACCACCCAGTTCAGTGTGGAGGACTGACCGCTCATGATGTTGGGCGGAGTCGCGGAGAACTGGATGATGCGCGGCAGTTGTCCGGGTGTCACCGTGACGGCGATGGTGCACGAAGCCGAGGTGTTGTTCGGGCCGGTGGCCATAACGGTGTAGTTCGTGGTCGCCGTCGGGCTCACCGCGAATGTGCCGGTGGGCGGCACGGAGCCGACCGTCGGCGAGATAGTCACCGCAGTTGCCAGCGGAGCCGACCAGTTCAACGTGGCCGATTCACCGGCCATGATATTGGTCGGCGTGGCGTAGCAGTAGAGCAGGGACACCGTGGACGAGCCCACTACAACCGTGACCTGTGACGTGGTCGATCCGTAGGAATTTGTCGCCGTCAAGGTATAGGTTGTCGTCACCGTCGGACTCACCGGGAGAGATCCCGTCAAGCCGAGGTTGGTGGACGAATTCCCGGTGATCGTCACTGTGTTGGCGCCAGTCACGCTCCAGGACAGCGTGGAACTCTGGCCGCTGGTGATTGAGGCCGGTGTGGCCGTGAAGAAGTTGATCGTCGGGGTCGGCGTGGCCTTGGTGGAGATCGTGACGTAGGCAAAGCTCTGCGCGCCGAAGTTATCCTTCACCAACAGACGGAAGGTGTACAGCTGGCCCGCCACAGCGGTGAACGTCGTGATCGCCGAGGTCGGCGCAGAGAGGGTCACGGCAGGACCAACCGATTCCACCCATTGGAAGGTGATCGGGTTCCCGTCCGGAGAGTACGAACCGGAGCCGTTCAATGTAATCAAGCCCGCAGGCACGTTGATCTGGTTCGGGCCGGCGTCGGCCACGGGAGGATCGTCGCCATTGCGGACCTGCTTAGTGATCACCTCATACCGCACTCTGGGAACATCCGCCGGGACGGCATGGTCAGCCGCCAGCAGTTCCTTGGGCCGCAGCATGTTGCCGAATTCCATACCGACGACGGCGCGGCCGCTGTTCTTGGGCTCAAGCAGAGTTTCGTTGAGGCCGCCTTCCACCGTGAAGGCCAAGTGGGAATTCAGCGGGAACACAAAGCGGGCCGTCATGCCCACCCGGTTGCCGGCAAGCTGGCCGTGTAGATAGCCGACGTTGCCTTCCAGGTAGGTGTTGCCCAACAGTGCAATGGTCGCGTTCACGCCGGCCTGATCCACGACGCTCAGGTAGCTGTAGTTGAACAAGTGGTTCAGCAGGGCTCCGGTCACCGGGTCGGTGGCGTTGGCGACGTTCACCAGCGCGTTGCTCATGAAGCCTTTCGTGCCGAAGAGCCCGAGTTTCCCTCGCTTGAAAATGTAGTCGAGGGTAATCGCGCCTTGACCCAGCGTCCCGCCGTTCTGGTACTGCGTCAGAGTGGCATGCTTAAAGCTGGCGAACAAGCCGGCCTGGAAGTGACCGAGGCGATCCACCATTCCAAGGTCGAACTGGCCTTCCCGGTCGGTCTTGAAATACAAATACTCGGCTTGGGCCTGCAATGCGAAATGTTCGCCAAAGGGCGAGAAGTAACGGCCTTTGCCGCTGAAAGTCGTATTTCCGGTGTCGTCCATGCCGACGTTCATGCCCAGCATCTGGAACTTGGGCTCTTTATTGGCCTCGATCTGCTTGGCCACTTCCTTGCCAATTTCGTTGGTGGTGGGAGGAGGCGGAACCACCGGCGGAGGCTGGTTCACCTTGGATTCCAGAACCTGTTGCGCCGCTTTCAGATCGTTCAGTTGCTTCTTCAGGTCGGAATTTTGATCGCCCAGATCCTTGAGCATTTTGGCGATGTCGTCCAGCTTATCCAGCTTTTTGAGCACTTCGCTGCAACAATCCGCCACGCCCGCGGCAGGTCCGGGGGCGGTGGGCGCCAGCGCGCGAATCGCTTCGCCGGCGCTGCCGTTGGTCGCTCCAATGGTGCGGCCGTCTTCCCCTGTGACAGTCAGCGAAACGCGCCGGTTCATGTAGCGGGCTTCGTCGGTTTTCTCGTAGACGTCCTTCTGGCCTGGATACCGGGGATTGGCTTTGCCTTCGGAGGTGGTCGTAACCTGGCCGGGCTGCGCCCCGTATTTGATCAGGAAGTCGCGCACAGCGTTGGCGCGCGCCAGACCCAGACGGTCGTTGTATTGAGTTCCGCCGATGACGTCGGTGTGGCCGTTGACCTGGACCTTGTAGCCCGGGTTCATCTGCAGCAGCTCAGCCAAGCGCAGCAAGCTGGGGAATCCATCCACCAGAACCGATGAATTGAATTCGAAGTTGATTTCTTCCCAGTCGTCCTTGGTAACGCCGGGAGGAAGGTTCAGGCCTTGCCCCCACACACCCGCAACAAACGTCAGAAACATCAGTAGCGCAGCGCTCTTACGCAACATTCGATTCACCCTCCCCTGACTCGATACAACGTTTCTACAGTAACTGGTTTATGCGGGACGTGTCCACCGCTTGCCCTTGGACTACCTCAAACCCTTCCGGCGGATTTCTCCTGGGAAGATATCGACTTATTGATACATGACACAGATCCCCCGTTTCTGGCAATATGTATATTGGACCTGCCGGACGGGCGGTCGCCCGTTTCCGGCCCAAAGCCAGGGGCGGGAGGAAAGTCCGGTCTCCATAGAGCAGCATGCCGGCTAACGGCCGGGAGGATTCGCATAAAGTGAATTTTACGGATAGTGCCACAGAAAACAATACCGCCAGGTTGGGAGCAATTCCGGCAAGGTAAGGGTGAAAAGGTGCGGTAAGAGCGCACCGCGGCTCCGGTAACGGACGCTGGCAGGGCAAACCCCATGCGGAGCAAGACCAAATAGGGGAGGAGGAGCGGCTCGCTCCGTTACGACTTCCGGGTAGGTTGCTGGAGCCGGGGAGCAATTTCCGGCCTAGAGGAATGATCGCCGCCTCGTTTATTCGGGGATACAGAAACCGGCTTACAGTCCGGCAGGTCCAGATTTTTATTTAGTTACCCCGCAAAGGGCCGGTCGCGGCCCTCAACTCCGAGAGGAACAGAGGCGCTCAGCGCCGCTACCCAGGCTCGTTTTTGCGGGCTATTTCTTAGGGAAGTTGCCAATTTTACGGCGATGGCTTGGCGGAAATATGGGTCACTGGCCCGAGGCCCAAGTCGCGTACTTTTCCGGGCGCGCTGGTTTGGTGCACGGCTGCATCGACGGCGCGCTGATCTCGTATTAATGCAATGGCCGAGTCAGTGGTAATCTTCGTTACGCGCAGAGTCTCGTAAACGGAGACGCCGACCGGAGCCGTGAAGCGTGTCACACGATGGACACCCGGCTGGATGAAATACATGGGCCACACGCCCGCGCCCAGTTCCTTTCCGGAATGGTCCACGAACGTGACCATCACATACACGGTTTCTACCGTGAACGGGCAGGCGTTGGTCCACTCCGCCCAGTAGAACGTCGCGTCTATCTTCAACAGCCTGTTTACTTTGAAGCAGTCCGGTATCTTTGACGACTTATCCACCGACGGCCTATCCACGGACGACTTATCCGGCGTTTGATCCGCCGCAAACGCAGTCGTGCCGAAAAGATACAGTCCTAGCAGGATGGCCTTCATCGAAATTTCCGGTTTAAGGTATTATACACAGGATTGTGTCCAATTCAATCCCCTCCCTTCCCACTACTGCGATGTAGCTGGCTTTCCGATAGATATTTATGGCTCGGGACCGTTCGGAGACGGGATACAAAGTCCTGCAGACGGTGGCCATCGCCCTGCTGCTGATGCTGGCTGCCGGCATCCTCCAGATCGGCGGCGGACCGTATATCGCGTTCGCGTTCAGCGGTAGTTTCCTCGTTTTTGCTGCCTCCGGAGCGACCGGCCGGCCACTCAAGACCGAGCTCCTGATCTGCGCGGCTCTCGCGCTTGGCTTCGCCGCAGTCTACCATTTCAGCCATGGCTCGATCACGTACTTTTTCGGCGGCAAGATCGCGATTCCGGGGGCCTTCCTCGGAATGGGCGCGGTTCAGCTTTCTGCCGTCCGCTGGATCTGGTCTCGGGCCGCCCAAAAGCGCTTTGAGTTGACGAACATGCTTCACTGCGCGCTGATCCCGCTGCTCTGCATGGGCTCCATGATTGCGGTTGGCCTGGCCGCCTATGTGACGCCGGTCACTTACGACCGGGTGGTTTTTGCGTTCGACCTGCATCTGGACCCTGCCGCGCCGAGTTGGAAATTGGGGACATTCTTCCGGGCCCATTTCTGGTTTTATTATTTGTGCGGGCACGTCTACAACAGCTTGCCGCTGGCCCTTTCGGCTTGCCTTGCGCTGCAGTGGCGCGAGCTGCAGTGGGGTGAAAAAGTCAATCGCTTTCCGGTGGACCTCGGGATCACTTTTCTGACTCTTGGGGTGATCGGATTCGGGTTGTATCAGATCTGTCCCGTCTGCGGGCCCTCCTATCTGTTCCCTCACGACTATCCCGCGCATCTTCCCACGATCACAAATCCGGGGCCTGCTCCACTGCCCGTCTTTCCCAGGAATGGCATGCCCTCGCTGCATGTCGGGTGGACGTTCCTGGTGTTGTGGAATCTCCGCACACGCCGCATCCTGGGGCCGCTGGCGGCAATCTTCCTGACACTGACCGCGCTGGCGACGATGGGTTTCGGGGAGCACTACCTGGCCGACCTGATCGTGGCGATTCCGCTGGCGTTAACCGTTCAAGCCGCGGTTCTCAAGTCGAGGAGCGAATGGCGATTGGCCGCGCTCGCCGCGGGAGGCCTCATTACGCTCGGATGGCTGATCGCGTTCCGGACGGGCATCGCACTGTCCCTTCCCAGCGGCGGCCCTTTATGGGCGATCGTGGCGGCGACGATTCTGCTGCCATTGGCCTTGGTGTGGCAGAGCGAGTCTGTGGTTCGAGTGCCGGTGCAATCCGCGTCCGCCCGGCTGGTCCCGGCTTCAGACGAAGCTGCGCTTTAAGTTATGCGTTCGGATATCGCATATAAATCGCTGCAGGCGCTGGCCATCGCGCTGCTGCTGGTCCTGGCGGTTGGCATCCTCAAAATCGGCGTTGCGGCCTATATAGCCTTCGCGTTCTGCGGCAGTTTCCTGATATTTGTCACGCAGCGCGGGGCATCCTGCACGACTGGCGAAGCCGCCTGTCGTACCAGGCATGATCAACAGCTTTGGCGAGACGCATTGATTTCAGGGGCCTTGGGACTCGCCTTCGCCGGAGTCTATCACTTGAGTCACGGGGCGACCGGTTCCTATTTCGGCAGCGAGATCGCAGCGCCTGGAGCCTTCCTAGGAATGGGCGCCGTTCAGCTTTTGGCGATCCGATGGATCTGGGCCCCTGCGGCGGCAAAGCGGACGGCGCTCACGAACCTGCTCCGCGGCGCGCTGATCCCGCTTCTGTGCATGGGCTCCATGATCGCCGTCGGCTTGGCCGCGTACTTGACCCCGGTCACCTACGATCAGGTGATCTACGCGTTCGACCTGCATCTGGATCCAGTCGCCCCGAGTTGGAAAATCGGGACTCTCTTCCGGAATCATCTGGGGCTCTATCTGTTGTGCGGGCATGTTTACAATAGCCTGCCCCTGGCTCTATCGGCGTGCCTGGCTTTGCAGTGGCGCGAAAAAGCCAAGCGCTTTCCCGTGGACCTGGGAGTCGCGCTGATGGCGCTGGGCGTGGCCGGATTCGCGCTGTATCAGATCTGCCCGGCGAGCGGGCCGGTTTATCTGTTCCCTCAAGACTTTCCCGCTCACGTTCCCGCGATCTCGAATGCCGGACCAGCTCCGCTCCCGACCTCGCCCAGGAACGGCATGCCTTCGTTGCATGTGGGATGGACTTTCCTGCTGTTTTGGAATCTTCGATCGCGCAGAATTCTGGGGCCCTTGGCTGCGATCTTCTTAGTGCTCACGGCGCTGGCGACGCTCGGTTCCGGGGAACACTATCTGGCGGATTTAATGGTGGCGATTCCGCTCGCGTTAAGCATTCAATCCGCCGTTCTTAAATCAGCAAACAAATGGCGGCTAGCCGCGTTGATTACGGGCTGTGTTTTTACGCTGGCGTGGCTGATCGCGTTCCGGACCGGAGCCGTTCTTTCGCTTCCCAGCGGAGGCGCGCTGTGGGCCATCGCAGCGGCGACCATTGTGCTGCCGTTGGCGCTGGCGTGGCGAAGCGAACGCGCCGCGTTCAGCACTCCAAGCAAGTCCACTCACCCTGCTCATCCTGAAACCCCGATAGAATGCGCCGCAGCGCGACTCGTTCAAACTCCGGCCGCAGAGCTCCAATCACGTCCTCATTGATATTGGCCATCACCACATCGAACGCGCCGCTCCGCACCGCGTCAATACTTCCCACGAAGAATGGAACGCTAAACGATTGAGCCGCTGGAGCCGCTTCCTCGTCGATGTCGCAGGCGACCACGCGTCCCGCGCCCAGAAGCTTGGCCGCAAGAGAAAGAATCGCCGAGCCGCTGCCCACGTCGAGCACCGAATCGCCCGGGCGGATCGCACGTTCCATTGCCTCCAGACACAGCCGCGTGCAAGGATGCTGGCCGGTTCCGCACTGCAAACCAGGAATGATCTCCAGACGGATGCGACCCGGCGGTGTCGGCTCCTTGCGCCACGGAGCCGTCAGAAAGAATCGCTTACCCACCAGGCACGGAGGCCAAGCGTCTTCAGTGCGCAGGACCCAATCCACATCGGGTTCGAGGACCGGGTGCCCAAATCTGGCGGCGACGGCTTCATCCTCGAAGAACGCCGTCACATATCCGTCGCCTTCGGAGATGCCCAAGGTCCCGGCTTCCCAAAGCGAGGCGATCAAATTGTCGAACGCTCCGGGGTCAGCATCTACGTGAACTGAAAACATCAACCTTGGACCCTCTTGTCCTTGCCGCTCCAGAACTTTTCTTTCAAAACCATCTTGCGGATCTTGCCTGTTCCGGTCTTCGGCAGCGGCTCACTTCGGAATTCGAAAAGCCGGGGGAGTTTATAGCGTCCGAGCCGCTCTCGCAAGAATTCCCTCAACTCGACCTCGTCGAGCTGCGCCCCTGCCTTCAATACGACGATCGCCGCCGGCACCTCGCCCCAGGTCTCATCCGGAGCCGCCACGACAGCGCACTCCGCCACAGCCGGATGGGCTCCTACCGCGGACTCGACCTCGATCGAGGAAATATTTTCTCCCCCCGAGATGATGATCTCCTTCTTGCGATCGACGATGTTGACATAGTTTTCCTCATCCCAGACCGCCATGTCGCCGGTGTGCAGCCACGCGCCTTCGATGACTGCGGCGGTACCTTCAGGATCGCGGAAGTACCCGTCCATCACCTGATCGCCCCGGACGACGATCTCGCCCATGGTGGCGCCATCTCTAGGCACGTCGGACATGCTGGAATCGACCACACGAATTTCCGCGCCGGGAACGGCCCGGCCGGTCATGGCCTGGCGCGTCCAGCGTTCCCGATCGGAATTGTAAGGCTCGCCATCCCGCATCGCTGTCGTAATCACGGGCGAAGTCTCGGTCAGTCCGTAGCCGGCCACGCACTCGCAGCCTGGAAACGCCTTTTCCCAACGCTCCACTAATGCGGGAGAACTAGCGGCTCCGCCGGTCATCATACGCCGCAAACTGGAAAGATCCCACTTCTCGCGATTGGGCGCATTCAACAGCGCGTTCGCCATAGTGGGCACCAGGCTCATGTCGGTAGCCTTGTGGTCTTCGATCAGTTGAAAGACAGCCGTGGGTTCGAAGCGCCGCACCATCACCTGTTTGTTGCCCAGCAGCGTCGACGCCTGCGGACGGCCCCAGCCGTTGGCGTGGAACAGCGGAATGGTGTGCAGATCCACGATGACTTCCGGGCGGTGGCACGACATCGCCACCGCGAGCGCGTGCATATACAAGGTTCGGTGCGAGAGCATTACGCCCTTGGGCGTCCCGGTGCTGCCGCTGGTGTAAAACAGCTCCGCGACGGACATCTCGTCGCAGGAAAGAATATCGGCTCGCTGAGCGCGTCCCTGATCGATCACTTCTTCGTAGAGCAGATCGGCGGGGCCAACCTTTTCGGCGCCCTGGTCTGCGATGGCGATCCATCGCTTGACATCGGGGAGGCTCTTGCTCAAGCGTTCCGCCACCGGAGCGAAGTCGGTTTCAAAGATCACGGCTCTGGCGCCGGAGTGTTCCAGGATCGTGCCCAACTCGCTTTCTGCCAGACGCACGTTCAGCGGCATGACGATCGCTCGCGCCTGCACTATGCCGAAGTACCCTTCGAGCAACTGATGATTGTTGAAGCTCAGGTACGCGACCCGGTCGCCGGGTTGGATTCCCAGCTGCGTCAAGCCGCCGGCCAAGCGCTCCGCTCGCTCGCCGAACTGCGCGTAGGTGAACTGCCGGTCTCCCGAAACCACCCCGGTCTTGGAACCGAAGAGGTCCATGGCGCGATGCAGGCAGCGAAGCGGCGTAAGCGGAATAAACATACCGCGGTTATTGTACGACACTCGCATGCAGCCGGCGCTCAGTTAGTCTTGTCTCATACAAGAAGAGCCTGAAGCGGGCTGTGGATTCTCACACAAGATGAGCCTAAAGGAAAAAGTCGGGATGCTGGGGATTGATTCTCCGCATGGACGAAACCAAACCGATCAGCCTGGAGCAGATGCGGGCG
>DASXEY010000089.1:0-129895 GCA_036489835.1 Bryobacteraceae bacterium
TACAGGGGCTTGCAGCACCAATGACGCTTCGGCCTACTTCTGCCACTGACTCTTGCAGGATGCCGCAAGTAAGGCCTGATTGCCAAGTTCCTCCCCGGACGGTACCGGATAAACCGGTTCTCTTGCTTCTGAGGAACTCGCCGGCACAACGGAGCCTTGGGGCGGCGGACCTGGCGCGTTCCCTTCCCGTTGGGAGGGCAGCCCGGCCCTGTGCCGGCTTCTGAGGAACTTGCCGGCACAACGGAGCCTTGGGGCGGCGGACTTGGCGCGTTCCTTTCCCGTTGGGAGGGCCGCCCCGGCCCTGTGCCGGCTTCTGAGGAACTCGCCCGCACAACGGAGCCTTGGGGCGGCGGGCCTGGCGCGTTCCTTTCCAGTTGGGAGGGCCGCCCCGGCCCTGTGCCGGCTTCTGAGGAACTCGCCGGCACAACGGAGCCTTGGGGCGGCGGACCTGGCGCGTTCCCTTCCCGTATGGAGGCCCGCCCCGGCCCTGTGCCGGCTTTTGAGGAACTCGCCGTGAGACACGCAAGCCAGTTCGCGAAGGAAGGTAGGGCGCCTGATGCGTTTCCTGGGCGCCGCTCAGCAGGAGTGAGGCCGCTTCGGCTGATCGTAAAATGAGCCCTCTGGTTCAGGGGCATAACCGGAGCCAAGTTTCACCGGCAAACCTTGACGAACGTGAAATCCCGCTTCATCGCGCCATGTCACCAGGTAGCAGGCCGGGCAGAGTTGCAACTCTTCGAAGGGCAGTCCCTCTGCAGCGACCTCGATAGGCTCAGTTTCAGAGCTGCATTTGGGACACATGCGGTTCACCGGCGCAGGCTCCTCGGTTCTGATTGCGGGATGGCCATTTCTGGGTGGCATGGAACGAACCTCCATCCTCAGGGTAGGACTATCTCTCGTTCCTCCCAATAGCTTACGTCGGTTAGATTGCGCCCCCCAGATAGGCTACAGGCGAGCGCAGGGCCTTTCGCTCCACCGGCAGATCAATCGCACATGAGGAAAAGCCCGGGGCGCTCCCGGGGCTCTTTCGACGACTCCCAAAGACGTTGCAGGATGGTGTAGACCATCAGACCGGTTTCCCCCTCTCCCAATAGAAAATAGCGGAACGACTGCCGCATCAGGTTCTGCCGGCTCAATCCAAGATAGATCGCACGCGGATGCAGTTCCTGGCTGATATAGGCGATGGCGTTCGCGGTAGCCACCGCTTGAGAAGCCTCCACCAGAAATTGGCGTTCCTCCTGGCGCACCGAGATCAGCAGCGGCGACAGGAATTCGCTGCGATTGTCCAGCAGAGTGACGTGAACGAACACCAGAGGGCCTTCCATGTGGTAATGCTGGCGAACCTTGGCGGCGCGGCTGGCCCGGAGCTCCGGATCGAGGCTGGGAACCGGCATCAGGTTCACCTTCAGCGCGGCGATCTGCGTCCAGAGCCGCTCCGATTCGGCGTCGGCGAAATTGCGTCCTCCAACCCGCAGCTCCCGTAAGCGCCAATAGCGGCTGACGCCACTCACGGTCAGGATGAACGCGATGAAGCAGCTAGCGATGACGATCCCATCCGGACGTTCCCTGATATTTGTGAGGGTGGTATAGGCGAATACCAAGACCACTCCCCAAGAATAGGCGCTGAGCGCATAGGAGCGTTCCTTCCAAAGGGAGACCGCCGCTGCGCAGGCGGCGGAAAACATCAGCACCAGAACGCCCGTGCCATACGCTCCGCCCTGGGCGTCGACATTCGCGCCGAAGATCAGCGTCACCAGGGCATTGATGCCGAACAGCAACAACACCAGAGGACGCGCGGAGGCCACCCATTCCGGCGCTAATCCGACGCGCGGCAGGTATCGCGGCACCAGATACAGCAGCCCGGCCATGGCCGAGGCGCCTGCGAACCACAGAATCAGAATGGTGGAAATGTCATAGATCGAGCCAAACACATTTCCCAGATACCGATGCGCCATATAGGCGATCGCGCGGCCGCTCGCCGGACCGCCTTCCCGATAGGCCTCCGGCGGAATCAGCAGAGCCGAAACGAAACTGGAGACCAAAAGCAGTACGCTCATGATCAGCGCCGCAGTCACCAGCAGCTTGCGCGTATTGCGGATGCGCCCGCGAGGCGTGCGGGTGGTTCCGTCGTCCGGCGAGCCTGCAATCAACGGCATCACGGAAACACCGGTTTCAAAGCCACTCAATCCCAGGGCCAGCCGAGGGAACAAAATCGCCGCCGCGATGGCGAGCTGGCGCCAATCGCCGTGTACTTTCAAGGCGTCCCGCCAGTGCGGCAAAACGATGGGATGGGAGGCCACTTCGTAAAGCGCGCGGACCAGCACCACGGCGTTCAACAGCAGGTAGGGGACGCACACCGCAGTTGCCAGCCCAATCGCTTCCCGGAAGCCCTTCAGAAATACGGCTGCCAGAAGGACCAGCAGAACCATGGTCACGCGCAGGTTTGCATTGCCCAGAAACGGATGCAGATATGGATTCTGGGTGGCGTGCAGGGCTGCATCGGAAGCCGACAAAGTCATGGTAATGACGAAATCCGTCGATGCGAATCCCAACAACACCAGGACCATCAGTTTGCTCCACCAACCGGGTAGCAGATGTTCCAGCAGGGCGATGGAACCCAGTCCCGCATAAGAACGCCCCGCGACCTGAGCATAAACAGGGAGGGCGCACAGCAGCGTCACTCCTACCAGAGCCGCAGTTGCGAGCGGAGAGATCGCGCCGGCCGCGAGTAAGGCGATTCCAGGCTGATATCCGAGACTGGAGAAATAGTCCACACCGGTTAACCACATGACCAAATACCACGGATGAGTGCCGTGCTTGTAGACCTCAAGCGGCTCGATGGCTTCGTCCCGAAACAACCATCGCCTCCACGCGGACGGAGGTCCAGGTGCCATAGCTCTATTGTGGCCACTCGACGCCGAAAAATATTGCGGCGCTGCCTGGGGGATGTCTGGGCTGAATCGTCTCAACCGGCAGATTTCGTAGACGAGCGGTGCCGCTTGCACGGCGAGGGTCCCGACGCCGGAGGACTTTACAAAGGATCACCAGCCGCGTGTGGGGGAAATCGCGGTTAGTAAGCAGTAGAGTGAACGGTGGTGAGGCGGGGCTTGGAGTCGCCGCGAAGCCAGATATAGAGCACGGCGTCGGGCGAGGGCGGGGCAAGGAGGCGGACCTGCAGCTTCTGGCGGCGGCCGCCGTCGAGGGGCTGGGGCAGATCCGAGACGGCAATTCCCTGCTGCGGGCTCCAGCCGGTTTTTTCAATGGTTTCCAGGTTCCGGCCGATCAGCGTGGCGCGCAGCGCGCCAACGACCGCGGCGTCGGGAGTGAGATTGAACTCATCGACGGCGGGAATGTTCACCACGCGGGCGATGCGGCGCGGCGCGGAATCGCCGAAGCCGCTGGTGACGGTGGCGTCGACGCCGCAGCCGTTATTCCAGGCGCTGGTGTCGAAGGTGAGGAATAACTGATCGGGCGACAATTGCTCCAATTTCGCGCCTCCGGCCTGCTGGCCGGCGTGCAGGGTGACTGCTCCGGAAGCGCTTTGTTCGCACTGGAGACGGACGCCGCTTTCAGCGGGAAGGTTGGCGACGCGCAAGAGTGCGCTCAACGTGAGTCCACCGGGCAGTTCGCCCTGATCGAGGTGCACGGGTTGGGCGGGCAGCTCTGAGATCGCAACGTCCGTGATCACGGGCCGCGGGGCGACCACGCGCAACGCATCGTCAATGTCGAGCGGGGCGTAGCGGTCTGCGACGGCGGCTTCGAGCGAGAGATCCACGCCGGCGGCCGTGCTGGAAGGAAGTTGGAAATGCGCCGTGCGGAGCGTGCCGTCTGAGGAAGCGGCGTCGAGGGTCGCGGCGCCTTTCGACAACTTCAAATTCTTGAGCAATTGGAGGCCGGTTCCTTTTAAGTCGACCGTGACCGAGGAGACCCCCTGGTTCACAGTCACCGGAAGATTTGAGATGACGGGGAGCGGAGGCAGAACCTTCACCGGCAGGTTGTGCGGTTTGCCGTCGAGCTGCGAGACGATCAGGTTGTACGCGCCAGCGTCGAGACCGCCGGTGTCGATTTGAATGTCCATGCGATCCTGCTCCCCGGCGCGAACGCCTTTGGGCAGGACGAACGGGATCGCGCTGGCGGAGGCAAATTCGTCGTTGAGCTTCTTCATTTCGACCTTGGTGACAAACTCGAAGTCCGCGCCTTGGATGGTGAGCGGCAGCTTGCCGGTATTGGTTACCAGCCTGTCTTGGGCTGAGGAGGTCAGCTTGGCGGAGGCGAAGTCTGCGAGCTGGCGCACATCGAGCTGGCCGGCGACGGTGAACTGATCCCAATCCCAGTTGGCGAGCAGGCTGTAGCGGCCGGGCTTGACGTCCTTGCCGAGATCGAGCTCGACGCTTTTGGTGTTGGCGAGCACCTGGACTTTGACGGGAACTGGCTTGCCCTGGCTGGGCTGGAGCATCCATTTACTCGCGCGGTTCAGATATTTCCAATCGTCGCCAGAGGAGGCGATCGGCTGGGGCGCTCTGGCGCCGCGCGAATCCGCAGAGGTGAGCAGCAGCGCGGGTCTGGCGGCGGGCCCTTCGGGCGCGGTGAGCGGGAGCGGCGATTTGACGGCGGCAGGCAGCGAATTGTCTTTGCCGATGGCGAGGCGGGGCTGCGCGGCGTTGGGAATACGATCGGCCCAGATGTAAGCCACGCGGGTGTGCGCGGCGGATGCGCCGACCCTCCCGCACAGGCCAAGGGCATCATTCGGCATGACTTGGGAAAATGCGGAGCGGAATTCGGAGCGCGGAAAGGCGAGCGCACCCAGATCCAGCAGCATGGCGGTGCCGCCGGCCGCGAGGCCTACGGGGCTGCCGAAGAACGTCTCCGCAACCAGGGTCGCCATGCCGGCAGCCTGCCCGACGGGCTGTGCGCCTTGCGCGGCGAGGGGATCGAATGCCCCGAGGCTGGGGTTCAACGTTTGGAACACGACCGATGCCTGTTGATTGAGGGAGCTGTCCTTGGGGAGTTGCACGTTGGTTCCGAATTTGGAGGAAAAACCCTGCAAGGCGGCGTTGACGGCTGCGGTGGAATTATCCGGGGTGGTCAAGGCGGCGATGAGCGCCTCGGCTTTTTCGGTTTTGTCGGCGTAATCGGCGAGTTCGCCGACGAGCTGGTCGTCTTTGTCGAGGAACGCTTCCACCTTCTTGACATTCAAGCCGGAGGGTCCGTACACGAAAGCCACCAGGGAGGTGCGCCAGGGCACGGTCCACTCGGTGGTTTCGGCGGCGGGGCGAGGGTCGAAGATTTTGAGATTCTCCCGCGCTGTCTTTTTGTTGGCGGGAATCAGCACGAGCGTGACGTCGCCTTTGCGCACTTCGTGGAGCCGGAGAATGGGCTTGTAGCGGATGGTATCGCCCTCCTCGATCAGGTTCATCGTGCGCAGAGGGAGGGGCTGGTTTGCGTGCTGCTTGGAAGGGGAACTTACCTCCAGGTCGACAGTGGCGATCGCCCCGCCGGAGGCGCAGATGAGCGGAGGTACGGAGGCGGCAGAAGGGGGCCCGGCAAACAACCCAGGGCACGCAAAGAGAAGCAAAGCAAAGATGAATCGTCGCACGCCCAACGGTAGTATTTTCCCTGGAATTTCCGTTTTGGCTCTCGTATGTCGCTATTGTACACGCAACAGCCTCCGCTTGTGCCAGCTTCTTGAATTTTCCGATCCTGAGCTACCGCTCGTGGCGGAGGCGATGGGCACGACTCGGCCCAAGTTATTCCTCGGCGATTGGTGCACCTGCGAAACCGAACGCGCCAAGATAATGGATCTACAGTCCTTAGAGGAGTAGTACTGGACTCCGACGGGGAGTACAATCGCACATAGGAGCGCTCTTCCGCCCTCTGGCGAGCGAAAGGACAGAAGGTGCAAACGTTGCTTTGGCGCCTTGCGATTTCTATCAGCCTTGTCGGGCTGGTCTTAGCGGTGTGCTTGCGGCTGCCTAGCCTTCACAGGGCGACGGTGGCGCTGACGCTGGTCCTCATCATCGTCGGAACAGCTACGGTCTTTGGGGCGGCGGAAGCTCTATTGGCCGCGTTGGTCGCGGGCGTCGGTTTTGTCTACTACTTCCTGCCGCCTCGCGGATTCCAGGTCGATACCTTCGAGGACTTGGTCGACCTAATGGCATTCCTTGTCACGGCCATCGTAACCGGTCAAGTTGTGGCACAGCTACGGCGCTTGCGGCTGCGGGCACTGAAGCAGCAGGATGAGGCGGAGAAACTGAATCGGCTCACCCACGCCATGCTGAGCCGCGGCGAGTCCGAACTCTCATTGGCGCAACTAGCCGACCGGTTGGTGGGAATTTTTGAAGCGGAAGGTGTGGCCCTCTACGATATGCTTTCCGGCCAGATCGTACGCTCTGGGCTGCACTCCGGCGCCCTCTCCGACGATGCTCTTTATCAGGCGGCAACCGGCGATCTCCCGTTTGGAAATCCACATTGTTTTTTCGCTCCGATTCGACGAGGAGGGAAACTAGGTGGAAGCATATCGATGAATGGTGCGAACGTGTCAGATACACTCCTGCGCGCAATCGCAGAGCGGGTGGAACTGGCGATGGCGAGGCTCGACGCAGCCGAAAAGGCCACCGAAGCTGAAGTCGTCCGCCGGACGGAGGAGTTGAAATCAGCAGTTCTCGACGCAATGGCGCACGAGATCAGGAATCCGCTGAACTCCATCAAGATCGCCGCCACGACGCTGCTCTCGGAGTATGCGGGAAGTGAACTCGATAGGCTGGAGATGCTCACGATCATCGATGAGGAAGCAACGCGGATGGACCGCTTGCTTGAAGAGGAAGTGCGCCTGGCTCGCGGAGAAGCGAAAGATCTCTCCTTGAGGAAAGAGGCGCACGATTTGGCTCGGCTGATTCCCGAAGCAATTGAAGAAATGCGCCTGGTGGCCGGCCAGCGTCCCATCCAGGTATTCGTGCCGGAATCTCTGCCTCCGGCGGAATGCGATGGCAATATGATCGGGCGAGTTCTAAAGCAACTTGTAAGCAATGCCCTGAAGTATTCACCGGAGGATTCGCCGCTTACCGTGTCGGCGGAGTTCACGGGAGAGACGGTCGTTATTGACGTGGTGGATCGCGGCCCCGGCGTCAACGAGGACGAACGGGAGCGCATTTTCGAAAAGCATTATCGTGGCCGCGCCGCGCGCCGGCGCACGACCGGCTCGGGTTTGGGGCTGGCAAGCGCGCGGTCGATCGTGCGGGCTCACGGGGGAGAGATCTGGCTGACAAGCCCGCGGGGCGGCGGGGCCGCCTTCCACATTTCGCTACCGGTCTGAATCGCGAGCCTTGTGCTGGGGGAGGGATCGATTGGGCGCTACCAAAGTCTTAGTCGTCGATGATGAACCTCAGGCGCGACGGGTGTTAAGAATGGCTCTCATCGCGCATGGCTTCGAAGTAACGGACGCCCGAAGCGGCGAGGAGGCGCTGGAGAGTCTCCGGCGCGAGACTCCGGAGGTGATCCTGCTCGACTTGAAGATGCCCGGCATCGGCGGGTTAGAGACATGCCGCCAAATCCGCGAGTGTTCCGAGATTCCGATCGTGATCGTGTCTGCGAGAAAAACAGAAAAAGAAAAGGTCGAAGCGTTGGAGAGTGGCGCGGACGACTACGTCACCAAACCGCTCGGCATCGAGGAGTTGGTCGCCCGCATCCATGCCGTCACGAGACGACCGTCCTTCGGCGCCCACTCCCGGATTGTGCGCCTGGACGGCGCGGAGATCGATCTGGAAAGTCACGAAGTGAAGCGCGGCGACAGCGTCGCCCATTTGACATCCAAGGAGTTCCGGCTCCTACACTACTTCCTCCAAAACGCTGGGAAAGTGGTTTCGCACCGCCGGCTGTTGCAAGCCGTCTGGGGGCCGGATTACGGCAATGAAGTCGAGTACCTCCGGGTCTTCATCAACCAGCTACGCAAAAAGATTGAACCCGATCCTTCCCATCCGCGGTACATTCTAACCGAGCCGTCCTCCGGCTATCGCTTCACTCCAGACGCCAAGACGTCAGGAAAATCATAATAAGTTCCTTATCTTGTCTTTGTAACCTGCCTGTATTCTCAAATTCTCGGATGACCGTTGCGGCGTTTCGAATCCTGATTGTCGACGATGACCCGCGCTTCCGCAGGGCGCTTCACTTGGCGCTCGGCGCACGCGGGTACAAAGTCGATGACGCGGCGGGGGCGATGGAGGCGCTGGCCTTGGTCGCGATCAAAACGCCGGACCTGATTCTGCTGGATTGGCACCTGCCTGAGATAGATGGAATCGAAACATGCCGCGCCTTGCGAGCCCTTTCCCCGGCCCCCGTCATTATGTCCTCGGGAAATCGATCGAATTCCCGGGAAATTGCACTGGCGGCCGGCGCGACGGACTATTTAGCCAAGCCGTTTTCGATCGACGAATTGCTGGCGCGAATCGAATCCGCGCTAAAGCTCTGAAAGGAGCGTCCGATTCATGTCCATCTCTACAAGGCATTGAGATTGAAATGGAGACCCTCAACAGGCGCGCGGGTACTGGAAGCGCGATTACAGGCTGATAAAGAACCCCCATCACGGGGATGAAGAGTTCCCAGCCATGGATCGCCTAACAGCCCGCAAAACGGAGCCAGGGTCGCGGCCATCGAGCGAAGCTATTTCTTTCGGGAGTTGAGGTCCGCGACTGGCCTTTCCGGGCTTGCCGGAGAACACGCCTTGCATGACGCTCGCGCCGCAGAAGCCGCACCATAAAGGAAAACATAATGCTTTCCTTACGCTGCTTTAAGCCCCCACACCGTACAGTTAAAGCGGATGAAAAGATGGCTCTTAACCGCCGCCGCCTGCCTTCTTGCAGGCTCCGGCATCCGGGCGCAGCCGCCGGAAAAGCATGCGACCGATCAAATTGCCCGGGAAGTGCGACACGAATTGCTCACGCTGCCCTACTACGAGGTATTTGACTACTTGACCTATCGCGTGGAGGGGAGTGCCGTCACGCTTTCGGGTGAAGTCACGCACCCGGAGCTTAAGACTGCGGCGGAGGCGGCAGTTAAACAGATCGAAGGAGTCCGAAGCGTGGTCGATCATATCGCGCTTTTGCCGGCGTCGCCCTCGGACGCCCGGCTCCGGTTGGCCGTGTACGTGGCGACATACGGGAACCTGGACCTGAATCAATACGCCATGCGAGCCATCGCGCCAGTCCACATTATCGCGACCAACGGAAACGTGACGTTAGAGGGGGTGGTCGACAACGCAATGGATAAGACGCAGTTCTTTTCCCAGGCCAGCGGGGTGCCTGGAGTTGTATCGCTAACCGACCATCTACAAGTTGCGCCGTGAACATGTCTTGGGCTCCCGTAAGTCTCGACGCCGGCGCCAGCCGGGCAGAGCAGCTTCGTGAAGTGCTGGTGTTTCTTTTCCTAATTGCGCCGTCAATGGGTCTATCATTTTTCGCGATTCGCCAGGGGACGCTTTCTTTTCAACTCACCGCTTCCGCGACCATTCTGCGCGATCTCGGGCTGGTTGGTTTGATTGTCTTCTTCCTCTGGCGCAATCGAGAGCCTATGGAGCGGATCGGCTGGACCTTTGCAAACGGATGGCGAGACGCCATGCTTGGCATCGTGCTTTTCATGCTGATGAGCTACGCGACGGCCGCCCTGGAAAAAATTCTCAAAGACGCCGGATTCACCGCTCCCGCGACGCCCCTTCCGCACTCCCTTACCGCTGGAAACCCGGCAGAGTTCGTCCTGGCAGGTGTCCTGGTCATCGTTGTAGCGATCGCCGAGGAAATCATCTTCCGTGGCTATTTAATTCTGCGTTTGCGGACAATCACGGGCAGCACCCTGTTCGCTGCGACTCTGTCAGCGATTATTTTCTCGCTGGGCCACGGCTACGAAGGTACGGCCGGCGTGATCGTCGTCGGCTTCATGGGCTTGTTCTTTGCATTTGCGTATCTCTCGCGGAAAAGCTTAGTGGCGCCCATCGTCATGCATTTTCTTCAGGACTTCACCGGCATCGTTGTTGTGCCGCTTCTCAAGCATCGGTCATGAACACCAAGCGCCCCTTCCAGAACATGGTCACGGTCCGCAATCTGGCGGCACTCTTCTCGGGTCTGCTCGTCGTGTGGCCCGGTAACGTTTCCGGGCAAACCGGCAATGTGCTCCGAGAAACGCTAAGCAACGGCCTGCGGGTCGTAATCGTGCGCAACCGGCTGGCTCCCGTAGTCACCACGGTGATGAATTACCTCGTCGGATCGGACGAGGCCCCCGACGGATTTCCGGGAATGGCTCACGCCCAGGAGCATATGATGTTCCGCGGGAGTCCGGGCCTTTCGGCCGGACAGTTGGCCGAGATCGCCGCCGGAATGGGGGGCGACTTCGACGCGGACACTCAGCAAAGCGTCACGCAGTATTTCTTTACAGTCCCCTCTGAAGATCTTGATCTGGCTCTGCACATCGAGTCTCTTCGAATGCAGGGCGTCCTCGACACTGAGCAACTGTGGGATCAAGAAAGGGGCGCCATCGAACAGGAAGTGGCTCAAGACCTCTCGAATCCGCAGTACTTGTTTTACTCGCATCTTTTGGCTTCTCTTTTCAAGGGCACGCCCTACGCCCATGACGCGTTGGGCACGCGTCCGTCGTTCGACAAGACCACAGGCGCGATGCTGAAGAAGTTTTACGATACCTGGTATGCGCCCAATAACGCCATTCTGGTTGTGGTGGGAGACGTTCAGCCGCCGCAGGCGCTTGCCAAGGTCAAGGATCTGTTCGGCGGTCTCCCGTCGCGGAATCTCCCGCCCCGGCCCGAGTTCCGGCTGCAACCGGTCATGCCCGAGATCTTCGGCCTGGACTCAGACTTGGCCTACGGGCTCGCTGTGATGTCCTTCCGAATGCCCGGCTCCGATGGCGCTGACTTCGCGACGGCGCAAGTGCTCGCCGACGTATTGAGCAGCGAGCGCGGCGATCTGTATGGGTTGGTGCCCGCCGGTAAGGCTCTTTCCGCGGACTTTGCGTTGAGCAGTTTGCCCAAGTCCAGCCTGGCCTATGCGATGGCGGCATTTCCGAAGGGCGAGGAAGGCACGTCGCTTGAACAACAGGTGCGAACAGTCCTAGCCGCCTATCTCAAAAACGGTTTCCCGGCGGAGCTGGTGGAAGCCGCCAAGCGGCAGGAGATCACCTCGGCGGAGCTTCAGAAGAACTCGGTGGCCGGGCTTGCAATGGAGTGGTCCCAGGCTGTCGCGATCGAGGGAAGGAGTTCTCCCGACGATGACCTGAAGGCCATTCAACAGGTCACGGCGGCGGATGTGAATCGCGTCGCTCGAAAGTATCTAGACTTGGACAACGCGGTTGTCACAATTCTGACGCCGAAGCCGTCCGGCGAACCGGTCTCTTCCGCGCCCGTTGGCGGTCCCGAATCACTAGCTCCAAAAGAGATCACCGCTGTGGCGCTGCCCGGATGGGCAGAGAAAACCTTGAACCAGCTTTCGGTGCCGGCCTCGACCGTGAACCCCTCGGTGAGCACTCTACCGAACGGGATCAAGCTGATCGTGCAGCCCGAGACGGTAAGCCACACGGTTACCGTCTCCGGTCATATCAGAAACAACTCGGACCTGGAAGCGCCAGCCGATCAGGAAGGTGTATCGGACGTGCTCGACCAACTCTTTTCCTATGGCACGGCGGGGCTTGACCGTTCAGCGTTCCAGAAAGCCCTGGATGACATTGGAGCCAGCGAATCCGCCGGAACCGATTTTTCATTGCAGGTCCTTGCCGCTCAATTCGACAGGGGAGTGCAACTGCTGGCGGACAATGAATTACATCCAGCCCTGCCAGAGCATGCCTTTGATACGGTGAGAGGGCAACTCGCCGCGGAAGTCAAAGGCCGGTTGGACAGCCCAGGCTATTTAACGGATCGAGCGCTGCACAAGTTATTATTTCCGCAAGGCGATCCCACGCTACGCCAGTCCACCCCTTCTACCCTTTCAGGGCTTTCGATCCAGAATGTGCAGAATTACTATCACCTCGTCTTCAGGCCGGACCTGACAACCATCGTGGTGATGGGGGACATTACTCCCGAGAACGCCCGGGAAGTCGTCCAAAAATATTTTGGCGGGTGGGCGGCGGCGGGGTCAAAACCCCCTACGACGTTACCGCCCGTTCCATTGAACAAAAATTCCTTCACTCTGGTGCCGGATGCCAGCCGCGTGCAGGACTTGGTGATCCTTGCGGAAACCCTCGGCCTCAACCGGTCGAATCCCGATTACTACGCCCTCGAATTGGGCGACCATGTTCTGGGTGGTGGATTCTACGCCACCCGGCTGTACAGGGATCTGCGTGAAAACGGCGGGCTGGTATACAACGTCTCCTCTTCATTTGACATCGACAAGAGTCGCGGGCTTTATGTTGTTCACTATGCTTGCGACCCTCAGAACGTAAGTCAAGCGAGAGCTCTGGTAGAGCGGGATTTGCGGGAAATGCAGCGAACGCCCGTGACGACTCAAGAACTACGGCAGGCTAAGTCAATGCTTTTACGGGAGATTCCTCTTTCGGAGTCGAGCATGGACCGCATTGCTGCCGGGCTGATTTCGAGGACTACCGAGGACCTTCCACTAGACGAGCCCACGCGGGCCGCGCGACACTACCTCCGGTTGACAGCCACAGACGTGAAGGCTGCATTCGTAAAGTGGCTCCGGGTTCATGACCTGGTTCAGGTGACAGAGGGGCCGGCTCCAATAATCAAATAGGTCGCGGCGCCGGACTCCTGGCGTGAGATCTCAAACCCTTTAGGGAACCCGCGTGCCCGCAACATATGCGACGAACATTAGGATCACAATCGCCACCACTATAAACTGCCCTAAGAAGGCGAGCGGCAAGCGCAAGGGCTCCATCCGCTTCGCTTTTGGGATTGGAATTAAGTGAAACATAAAACTACTCCTGGAGCTTTTCCGATCTCCTATTCAATAGATGCGGCTCGATGGGTGAAAGATCGATCGGCATACCGCATGCAAGCGTCCAACAGGTAGGAAGAGAAAGGAGAGTCAAGAATGCTACGCAGCCTGGACTCGATGCTCGGCTCATCGATCGTCGCTATCGACGGTGAGATCGGCAAGGTTTTCAATGTTCTCTTCGACGATCGATCATGGGCGGTTCGCTATTTGGTAGTCGAAACCGGCTCCTGGTTGACGCGCCGTAAGGTATTACTTTCGCCCGCGGTGCTGGCGCGCCCGAACTGGACCGAGAGGACAATTGCGGTGCGCTTGACCAGAGAACAGGTTCAAAGCAGCCCGGACATTGACGCCGATCAGCCTGTGTCGCGCCAGCAGGAGCTTGCGATGATTCGGCATTACCGCTGGCCGGGGTATATGGACGCGGAACCAGGCTTTCCGCAAACAGAAGCCGGCGAGAGCGGCGATCCCCATCTTCGAAGCGCCAGAGAAGTCGCCAACTATCAGGTCGACGCGGAGGACGGACCGCTTGGAACAATCGCGGACTTTATCATCGATGACGACGGTTGGGAAATCCTCGATCTGGTGGTCGACGCGCAATCCTCGTTAAACGAGCATAAGGTCCTCGTCCCCACCCGGTGGCTATCGGGCGTTTCCTGGGACGACCGAAGGGTGCGGTCGCGCCACCCGCGATTGCATTCCATCGCCGCGGATGAGTTGATCGAAGCATGGCGTGCCTGACCCGGCATGCGGCACGGGGAGTCCGCAAATTCTGCTAGGGGCTCGTCGTTTGGGAGCCCTAAGCCCTACGCCGGCGTTGACTTGAATTAACCCCGTTTGACAGGCTGCCCAATTTATTGACCGTCGCTCGCGAGCTCGATCGTTGGATGGGCTCACGAGCTTCCCCCTTCGGGCGTGTTGAACCGGATGAGAGGGTTTCCGGAGGCGATTGTGGCTGGATTACGAAATGGCTTTTTGACAAGCATTTCCCTCGGAACTTGATCATGTCCTGGGATTGCGCGGGTTGTCGCCGACTTGGCGCGAACGGTTAAGGTTCGGCGCATGCGAACCGACTCGCTGTGTTCTCCGAAGCGCCGCGGAAGCTTTCCCGGTGGCCTTGTTCGGCGCTGCGTAGCCGCACCAGCGGACGCGACGACGGGTTAATTAACGGAGATGAGGTCTCACTTGCCCGCCAGGTCACGGTAATCGCGGAAGGCATCCATGACGGCGATGACCTGCATCCTTTCGCGGTTAAGGCCGGATGTCTTCTTCGAAGTTCCAGCCATAGATGTTCAGATGCAGGGGCTGGCGGGGAAATTCCGGGGGGCGGACCCGGCAATATGCGATCAAATAACGGAAGCTTCCGCAAGGCTGCCAACCAGGGTTGTCTCTCATCGCATCCGTGAGGAGGGCATGGTGGGGCGGGGGAAAGGGATTAGGAGCCGAATCGAGAATGACCGTGTCCAGGGCTAGTTCATCCAAGCGCTGGAGAACAGCATCGCGAGACCCAGTGAGGAGGCGGTACCCCTCGCCGCTCCAACCCTCCTCGGCCAGCACCTTGGAGGCCCTGACGACAAAGCTGGAGGGGCGTTTCTCCGCGAGGCTGGTTTCGGCGATCCAGGGTCCCTCTCCGATGGACGTCGATGAGACCAGCATCCTGGCTGGCCGGTGGAGCTGCCGCACCAGATCGGCATAACCGGTTGATGACTCGCGGTACCAACTGAAGGGGAAGAGCATGGCCGCCATCGCCGCAAGCGCCCCCACGGCCAGCGGGCTGCGGAAGCGGCTGATCCCCATACCAGCGAGCAGCAGAATCGCGGGAAGCGCGATGATCCAGTGCCGCTCCTCATGTACCGCGCGCACGACGAAGGAAACACCGAGCGTCGAAATCATGACACTTTCCGCCACGATTGCCAAAGGCTTCTGCTGAAGTCCCAAGACTGCCAGGACAACGCAGCCCCAACCGGCCAGATTCCCGGCTAACGCACCAGACCAAGGCACGGTGGCATACATTCCTCCCCACGCCTTTATGCCACCGATCCAAAGATACCAGGCGGCGGGCATGAGGACGATTACTGCTGCAACGGCCACCCACCTCAGCGGAACGCGGATACGCGGGCGGGTGGCGAGCAGCGCCAAGACCGGGACGGGCAGCAAACATACAACCGTCCCTTTCGTCATCGCCGCAGCTACAAGCCATATCGCGACCCAGACCGCGGCGGTCCGATCCTGTTGCTCCAGAAGACGAACCAGGGCCAGCATGAGGAGGACACTCCAAAGTAAGCAACAGAGATCGGCCATGGTTTGATCGAGGCTCTGCTGGAATACCGGCGTGGCGATGGTGCAGGCGAGGATGACGGCTGTTATCGGAAACGAGAGGGAAGCTCGTGAAAGACGGTAAAGCGCAGTGAGCGCAGCCACGCCGATGGCCCACTGAAGCAGCATCGAAGTGGTCCTTGAAGGGCCCAGGAAGAGCCACCACACTGCTTCCAGCGCGTAATATCCGGGAGGCCAGTGCCCGATCGCAACCTTAGGATAGTGCAGATAATACTGGCCTGCCCATGCGATAGGGCTGCCCCGCGGCAAGGTCGTGAGGTAGTCATAGACCATCAGCCCTGAAACAAAATGCGCCGGTTCATCGGGATATCCGGTGAACTCCGCTTGGTACGCTCCGCTCGCAATCTGGATCGCCAGGAGCGCCAGCGCAACCCCGGCGACTGAGGGCCAGAAGAAGCGGTCCCGGCGGTGCGCTGCCAAGGCGAGCCCTCCGAGCGCCCCGGCGGCGCAACTGGCAAAGTAGACAAGCAACAGGGGGAAGCAGAGAAGCGTTTCATGCCAATTTCCCGCAAGCGCCAGGAAGCGGAGCAGCGGCCGGTTCAGCAGCGCAATCGCGGCAAGACTGATCGGCGGCAGCAGCCGCCATGGACCTCCGTGAAGAAGCGCGAGGACGATGAGCGGCAAAGTGGAGACTGTCAAGGTTGCGCTGATGCTGCCGCTGATTTTGAACCGTCGGCCGAGAGCTGCGGAGGCGGCGCGCTCGACAAAGTCGGTCTGGACCATGGATGGTAGCGACCACGCTCTGTGGCTGGTGACCTGAATCTCGCGATCGAAATCAATTCTTCCGCCCACTTCACAGAGACGTATGCCAAATTCGACATCGTCTGCGGACGGCTTGGGGAGGTTTTCGTCGAAGCCGCCCAATGCCTGGAACCGGGCCCTCCGGACAGCGCCGCAGCCAGCCCAGAACGTACTCGTGCGCTGCCTTACAAAACTATGCAGGAGGTTGTGGAAGCGGCTTATCAGGCCTGGCCGTGCCGGATTTTGATCATACGAGCCGGCAACTGCATCCAGGTCGCGATCTCCGTCGAATTTCCGCGCGAAGCGGTCCAAGGTGTCCGGACGGGGAGAAGACTCCGCATCAAGGAAGACTAGGATTCCGGCCTTGGCTTCGGCTGCGGCAGCGTTTATGGCTGCAGCGGGCCCACCTCTGCGGTTTAGTCGCAGCGACTTCGCGCCAGCCTCTCTTACAACCGCGCGGACCTCATCGCCCATGAGCGAGCCGTCATCCGCGACGATGACCTCAAAATTCTGGAATAAAGAAGCCTTTAAGCTCCGTAGGACAAGCGCGAGCGAACCCACGGCCTCGTGTTCCGATGCATGGATGGGAATAATGACCGAGAGTTGAGGGGGCGTGGGGGATGATTGAGTTTCTGCCACGGAAAAGCGAAGGTAAGGCACCAGTATATACGCGATCGGCCGGAGCCCCAGGCCTAACTCGGCTAGAATAACCGAGGGCATGGGCATTTCCATGAAAAGCGTCTCGCGCAGGATGAGCAGCGATTGGAACCGGCGGGCGCGGTCGGCTCCCCTTTACTATGTTGCCTTGGGAAATCCGGAGCAGTCTTGGCAGGATTTCGTTAGCGGTGGGCAGGATCTTGTATCCGCATTCGAGAAGGAACTTGGAAGGCTTCCCAGCCCGGGCAATCGCGAAAGATGGCGCGCATTGGAGATCGGGTGCGGACCGGGCCGGTTAATGCTCCCACTAAGCCGCCACTTCGGCGAGATCCATGGCGTGGATGTTTCTGATGAAATGGTGCGGTTGGCGCGAGTGAATCTCGCGAGCGTTCCTCACGCTCACGTTCACGCGGCGGACGGCACCCGCTTGCCGCAATTCAACGACGAATTCTTTGACTTCGTTTATTCGTATGCCGTATTTCAACATATCCCGAGCCGCGATGTCGTCTTGAACTATCTCGAGGAAACGCGCCGTGTACTTAAGACGGGCGGGGTCGCACGAATGCAGTTCAACGGCCTCGCGGACGAACCCGGGAAACGCGATACCTGGAGCGGTGTTCGTTTCACCGCAGGCGAGATCGCCGACTTTGCCAGGACCCACGATCTGCAATTGCTCGCGCTCGAAGGAGTCAAGACGCAGTACATGTGGGCCACCTTCTTGAAGCGATCCGCTGGATGGTTCAACTCCATTGAGAAAGCGGAGGGCGAAGCGGCCCCAGCCACGATCCGGCGCGTGGCGAATGCGGATGGCGCCGCCACGATCGTACCGGCACACGGGCCGTACGCGTCGTTTGCGCTGTGGGCCGAGGGATTGCCGTCGAGCGCCGATTTGAACACGTTGCGGATTTGTATTGGCGATGGGGAAGCGAGACTGACTTACGTCGGTCCGCGGCAGCCGGACGGTGTCCAGCAGGTGTCCGGAATGCTGCCTCAAGGTCTCAGCGCCAGCATTCAGCCCGTTCGGCTTGTATGGGCGGAAGCGCCGTTGGGCCGGGAAGGCTTTCTTCGACTTGTTCCTCCCGGTCCGGAAGTGCCCCGGATTGTGTCCGTGACTGACGGCATGTACGTCGCATCCGGTAGAACGATTTCCACCCAGACCATTCGGGTGTCTTTGGACGCTGCGCGGAGTCCGGAAGACCTGCGGGTGACCCTGGACGGAAAACCGGCACAGCGGATATCCCAGGTTTGCACGATACCGGATATTCCACGCTTCGAAATCTGTTTCCAGCTTCCGTCCGGAGGCTCCGCGGGGAGCAGGCAGTTGGAATTCCGGCTCGGTTCCCGCAACCTTGGCGCCTTTGAGATCGTGGTTGCGCCGAAACGGTTTTGGTGGCGGAACAGGCTACACTCAAGCCGCGTGTATCAGGCTCTACAGAGCTTCGTCCGGGCACGAAGATAGGCACGCGACTACTGCTCGTAGAGCCACGATGGATAGCGAGTGGCAACGGGATTGGTCTTCTGGCCGACAAGATAGACGCAGTCCTCTCTTAGCCTTGTGAAGGGCCGAATTGAGCGCATCGCCTTGGTAATCCATTTGTAAACACCCGGCCTTTCTCCGTAGTTTGCCGTGTCTACGTATTGAATTGAGAAGCCCGAATCCGCAAATAAGCGAAGGAGTTCCTTTGGCGTGTATTCTCTGGCGTGTCTGGTCTCCGGCAAAAGAACGGGCATTACGTACTTGGTGAACAGGTGCGGATGAATTCCGATCAGCATGTTCCTGATCGCCCGTATCGACACCGCATTGGGCGTGGTGAGCACAAGCGTGCCGTGCTGCTTGAGGACACGATGAATCTCGCTCATCATGTGCATCGGATCCTTCTCCAGATGCTCAAGTAGTTCGCAGCAAATGATGGTGTCAAAGTACTCGTCGGGATACGGGAAGCGATCGACTTCACAATTAAATAGATCGATGGCGCAAGTAAACTCTTCGCCGTCGTTGGCTTTGACCGTCGAAAAGTGCCAGCCTCCGGCGCTGCCGGCGTAGCCGCCCCTCACTTCGCTATAGCCCAGCAGACCTCGCAGCGCCGGCGTGATCTGCATGTAACATCCCAGCTCCAAGATCCGGCTATCCGGGCCGCCGCGCGGAATTAACTGAAGCGTCCGGATCAACCGAGTCGCGTGAGCGGCAAAATACGTGCCCGCCGACGATCCGGCATCGATCCATCGGGACACATAGGATCGAATCGCCCCTTCCGAAAGGGCAGGGGGTTGGCTGGCGGCTTCGCCTTCACCAGCCTTTTGCGCTTTCGCCCGCTGAAGAAAGGCAACATAGCTTTGCGCGACGCTGGTCCACGTGCATTCTGCTTCCACCCATTGTTTGGCTTGGACACCAATGTCGGTCGCCTCGGAAGGATTCGACAAAAGCCACTTCAGGCAGCCGATCGTCACCTGCACCTCATGCCGGTCTCGCGGGATTTTGATACAGACGCCGTCCGGCAGCTCCAGGGCTCCGCCAACTCCGGAGACGATCACTGGCCGCGCGAACGTAAACGCGCGCATCATCGTTCCAGAGGTCTCGCCAAATGTGGTTTGCCGAAGATTGAGAACAACATTGCAGGCGCTGAGGTAGCCATCGAAATCGTCCAGGGTTTGATGTCCCTTCACCAGGACGCGATCTCCTAATCCAAGATGCTTGATTCCTTCTTCCAGAGGCACCTGGGGGTGTGGCTGCCCTAGAATCAGCAGGCGGGCGTCAGGTAAGGCGTCCACCAATTGCTTATACATCAGCAGACTGTCCCAGATTTGTTTGTCGGGGCGCTGGTAGCCGAAAACGCCGATCAGCGGCGTGGCGGCATCAAGGTTAAGCTTCTGCCGGTACGTCTGCGGATCGATGTCACGCAGAGCAACCCCATGCGGAACCACCCCAATGGGACCGCGGAACCCCTTCAAGCGAACCAGGCGTTCCGCATAGTGACTATGAACAATGCACGCCTTGCTTTTGTCCAGCAACCGCCGCAGCATCAGGAACTCATGCGGCTGCGGCACTTCGATGGGAAGATGCTTCGAAGTAAAATTACCGACATCTTCGCCGAACATTTCGTACGTCACTTCGCGAACATATTCCGGCAACTTTCCCCGGCTGAGCGTAAGGGATTTGATCAGGTAGTGAACGCTGGCTTCGTGAAGCACGACTACGCCCGGGTGCTGAAGCGCTAGCTCATAAATACCGGCATGATAAGGATTGTTGCCAATCTGGTAGACGATGTGGTCAAATCTCTCGGGATCAAAGGCCAGAGGAGGCTTCTCGTAAACTGTCAGCGAGACCAGCTTCTCCATCTCCGCCGCCAGAGACGCTCCGTAGTCGGCGGTTCCGGTCATGGCCGGCGGCAGCGGCGTGAAGAGAGCTACGCGTGGCTTCTTCAAACTCATCTCTTCAAACTCACGCCCGACGCTGTCCCATCAATGCATAGTCCTGGGGTCCGAAGAAGAGGCGGTCGAGCCGGTTCACCAGATCCAGTTCGCGCATGGGCAGGTGTTCGGACTCCGGCCGGGGGTTTACTTCGAAGCGATGCACTACATTCAAGCCGCAATATTCGAATAGAAATTCCATCAGCGGCAATGGGATCGGGCGCTGATGGGTCGGGTCCATCCAGAACTGCTCGGCAGCCATCAGCAGATTGCCGGGGTGGGGAGTCTCGATCAAAAGAACGCCTTCGGGTTTCAGGGTCCGGGCAATCTGATAGACCAGGTTCAAGCAGTATTCGAACGGAACATGTTCGAGCACGTGAAACGCGCTGATCACGCTAAAAGACATGTCGTCCTTAGATCGCAGGAACTCCAAAGCGTCGCCTTCGGTTACGTCGAACCCCTCCTTGCGGCACTGCTCGATCGCGGTCGGGTTGGAATCGACACCGGCGGCATTGTAGCCGCCTTCCCGCGATAGCCGCAGCCATTTTCCACGGCCGCACCCAATATCCAGCCATGTTCCGGGAGGCGCCTTGGCGTCGAGGTTCCCGATAACCGACCGGTACATTTCCAAACGGTCTGTGTCCGCTTGTACGCTCGACTGGAACCGCCCCTGAAGCTCAAAGAGGAAGTTATTCGTGTCGAGGGGGGATCGAGTATATGAGCCGTTGGCTGGAGGCTCGGGCGCCTTCACGCCCTCGTTCGGCGCGGGCGATGCGGCTGGCACTGTTGAAAGAGCTTGCGGGGCGCGAGCCGCTTTCAGCAAACCTGTCTCTCGCTCGAGTTTCTCCACTCGATCCGCCATGGCCAGGAAGGTGCGATACTTTCGTTCTTCAAGCGAACAGATTCGGCCGAGGACGGCGGTGGCCGCTTCGTTGAACTGCCGGATTTGCGGGGTGTACCAGAACAGCAGCCGCTGTGAAATCCAGGTGGCCCATCCCGCCACGACCCCAAGAAAAGTATTCGGCAATTGAGGAACATTGCCCACCAGATTACGGGCCGAGTACGCGGCGTTGTAGGCGCTATTCAGCTTCGCCAGGTCGTTCGACCAATCCTCCAGGATCTCGGGCGTTTTGTAAGACGCCTCCTGCTCCCGAACCGACTTGTGGATCGCCGAGACTACTTCAAGAATTTTGGTATTTGGCATGGTTCGAAGAACACTCTCGGTGATTCATTCCGCAACACCGCGGCTCGCCGCACGCGCAATCACATCCGTGACGAACTGCTGCAGCGCGTCCTTGTGGGCGTCGATGGAGAACCGGTCGGCGATCTTCTCTGAAACCTCTCGTCCGGCCAGATCCCTGGCGGCAATGGAGTCCAGGAATCCCACCCATTCTTCAGGTTTGTCGAGAAGGATCAGAGCCGGATCGCTACTCAGAGGGAGTCCTCGCGCCGCGTCTCTCGTAGCCAGCACCGGAATTCCGTTGTAAATAGCCTCTGCCATCTTTACGCAAACGCCCGCGCTTGAAAACGAGGGGCAGATCAGGAAATCACAGTTGTCCCACACCCGCTCCATTTCTTCAAACACGCCATGACCGACGATGCGCGGGTCGCCCTTCCAGGCCCTGGCGCTGCCGTGCCCGAACAGATTGAGCCGAATGGGGGATTTTACATGTGGCAGAACCTGGGTGGCGAACCATCGCAGACCCAGCTGGTTCGGCCACCATCCGAAATTGCCAAGGTAGCCGAGCTGGAGGGTCGCGCCAGCTTTCCGGTTCCGCTGGCGGCAAGGCTTGTAATCAAATAAAGGTGGAATGGTGGCCGAGCGCAATCCCTCGCAAAATCGAGCCGTGTATGCAGCTTCCTGATGGGACAAGAAGATCACATTTTCGGACCGGCGCATGCCGTTCCACTCAAAATCCTCTAATCGTTTACAGTCACGCCGAAGCAGCGCCTTTAAAGATCGATGCGGCCACCCGAGGTTCTGGATCTGCGAGTTGAATAGAACATGCTCGATATTGTGGGCTACGACAATTTGCGGCATCGAGGATGGAAAGCACTTGGACATCCCGAGCAGGTCCGAGCCGTTCAGAATCACCAGGTCGTAGCGCTGGGTTCGCAGACGCGCTTGCACCTTGTTCTCGAATTGGCGCGAGTGAAGGAAAACCGCCTTGGCGGGAAGATCCGAGGCCAAGGAACCGATCAGGCTGCCTACTTGAGCCAGACGATGATACTTGCGCGGATCCGGCCGCACCGGAATACAATCCACCTGCGCGCGGAGGGGGGGCTTTTCCAAGAGCTTCAGCAACCCTCGCGTCACGGTCGCCGCTCCATTGCGCTCCGTTTCCGGGTTCACGATGGACAACATCAGTATACGGGCAGAGTTCGGGATCATCGCACAGGCGCCCGGCTTTTCATTGAGTCGGTTCAGCACCTCGCCCGCAGAATCCATAATCTAGGCCCAAGGGTGCGGCGACATCCACGGGCAAAGTAGCCTCTCGCAACCAACCCAGCACCGCCGTTGGCTCATTCTAGCTCAGTCCTTCCCGGTTTTGAAAAACCCCTGGGGTAAGAAACCCATACGTTGATAAGACGCAATTCCCGCCGAAACAGCCCTGAGGCGTGCGACCTTCAGGACGCAATAGAGTATTCGCTCTTTTGCCGGGATTCCTATAGTCCTTGAACCGTTTTCTCCATGAGGGAGGGCATGAAGCATAATGGATGAATCATGACGCCGGGGTGCCCGCCAACCATCGCTCGCAGCGAGGGACAGCAGCCATGAAGGCCTGGAACTCCGCTTATTCAAGGAAGGTGGAAAGCGAAATCGCCCGGCTGCAAACCCTGGGGTGGTATCACAGTATTGAGCTTCCCGGCGGCAGGGTGATTCCCGGGATCCAGACTCTCGACCAGTTACGCACCAGGCTCAGCCAGTTTCCGGTACCTCAGGATCTACGCGGCAAGCGCGTCCTCGACATTGGAGCTTGGGATGGGTGGTTCAGTTTTGAACTGGAGAAAAGGGGGGCGTCCGTGGTCGCGGCTGACGCCGTCCAAAGCGAGAGGTTTCTTGAGGCTCGCGATCTTCTCGGCTCAAAGGTCGAATTCGTATTGTCGGATGTCTACGATCTAAACCCGGCGGAGCTGGGACATTTCGATGTGATCCTGTTTCTCGGCGTTCTCTACCACCTCAAGCATCCTCTGCTGGCGCTGGAGAAAGTTTGCGCCCTTGCGACCGATCTGGTGTGCGTCGAATCTTACGTGACGGACGACGGAAAAAAGACCAATCGAAAACCGAGCATGGAATTCTACGAGACAACGGAGCTCGGCGGCCAATTCGACAATTGGGTGGGACCGAATGCCGCATGCTTACTGTCTTTCTGCCGCGCTGCCGGCTTTGCCCGGTCGTCGCTTGAAAGCGTGCTTCATAATCGCGCCCATGTAACCTGTTTCCGGAAGTGGGAACGGCCGGCGGGTCATGAGCAGGCGCCACAGATCGTCAGCGTGGAAAACAGCGTTTCGCATAATCAAGTCTTCGCCGCAAATCGCGATGAGTATGTGTCGCTGTGGTTCAAGTCTTCCCACCGGAAACTGGGAGACTCCGATGTGTTTCCAGAGATTGGCGGGTACGGGGCGCGCCCGGCGGTGGTCGCGAATACGGGGGGCGACGGTTGGCATGCCATTGTAAAGCTTCCGCCCGGATTGTCCGCGGGATGGCACGAGGTCAAACTCCGGACTCGCAACAGCTCCTACAGCAATATCGTGCGTATCGGGGTTGGCGTTCCCGAGGCGGAATGGCGTTCGCAGGGCTTCCCGATAGGGGAAAGCACAGTCAAGATCGAGAGCCTTGTGGACGGAAAGACCTGGGAGCCCAATCGGGTCCAAATACGGCCCGGCGCAAGTATTTCTCTGTGGGTTCGAGGCTTGCCGTCTGCGTGCGCGGCTCGCGACGTGATCGTTCGATTGGACGGGAATGATATGCCGAGCGTTTTCGTTTCCGAATCCGATTCCAAAGGCTTGCGGCAGGTCAACGCTGTGCTACCGGCTGGACTTCGTGCCGGCAAGACGTCCGTCACGATCGCAGTGGAAACGAAGGTCGCCGAGCCGGTCGACGTGGAAATTATTCCGCCACGCTGAGGCAATCAATAAAGTCCGAATCTGCCGCGGATGATATGCTTGAGGAGTCAACGCTCGGGGTGCCACTCCCCGCAGGCATTGGGGTTCCCGTTCACGCCGCTTCGTCTCCCTGATCCAAGCTTCATGTTTTGGGTCCACGGTTTGGAGAAGCAGCCTCATGAGTGGCATCGCGGGAATGATCGACTGGCAAGGCGGCCCGGCTGGCGCGGTTGTGCAGCGGGCGCTCGATGCACTGGCGCTGCACGGACGCGATGGCCAAGGTCTCTGGGACGGCGGCAGCGCGGCGCTGGGTTGGAGGCAGACAATTCTGCACACCGAGGACTTCGTCGACAAGCAACCGCTTGCCGGAGCAGATGGAAACTTCCGGCTGGTACTGGACGGGCGCATCGACAATCGCGAGGAGTTGGCGCGGACGCTCGCGCTGCCGTCTGAATCGCACCAGTGGCCGGACAGTGCGTATGTGCTGGCCGCTTTCGAAAAATGGGGCGAGGAGTGTATGGAGAAGTTGATCGGCGCCTTTTCCTTCGCCCTCTGGGACGCCCGGACGCGGCGTCTGTTTCTGGCTCGAGATCACGCCGGCCAGCGTCCGCTCTATCTTCATCGAGGCGGGAATTTCGTGATGTTTGCGTCGCGCCCATCCGCGCTATTTACAAATTCCCGAGTGCCACGCGATATCGATGACGAGCGGTTTGTTCTGGATCTGGCCATGGTTCCGTTACAGCCGGGCGAAACGCTTTATCGCAATATTGAACGGGTGTCCATCGGACATGCGGTGCGCATCACCGAAGGCGCCTCAGTCAATCTGCGCCATTGGCGCCCCGAATCCATTCCGCCTCGCCATTACCAGCGCGACGAAGACTATGTGGACGAATTTCGAAGCATCTTGACCGCAGCCGTCGCGTGCCGGTTGCGGTCTATTCATCCCGTCGGTAGTCATCTGAGTAGCGGCTGGGACAGCTCCACCGTGACCGCCACAGCGGCTTTACTCATGAAGGCAGGCGGCCGTCTTACCGCCTACACCGCCGTGCCGCCGGCATCGTGGAAAAACGAGGCTTTGAAGCCAGAGGGCGTGACGGACGAGGGTCCGATCGCGACTGCGGTTGCGCGAAACTTCCCCAATATCGAGCATGTCCTGATCCGGGCAACGGGCGGCCTGGACTTGATGGCGCTGGATCGGCGTGCCGATGCGAACGAGTATCCCCTAAAAACAGTCAACAATATCGGCTGGCTGGAGTCGCTTTACTGCGATGCGAGAAGCCGTGGAATTCGGGTGATGCTGAGCGGGGGGATGGGGAATCGCACCATTAGCTATGACGGCCTGACTTTGTTGCCTTATTTGCTCCGCCAGGGAAGCTTGGCGGCGCTCGGGCGGGAGTGGCTGGCATTGCGCCGCGGGACGTACTCCCTCAAACATTTGAGCGCTCTCACGTTTGGGCCTTATGTTCCAGAGGCGGGATGGAGCTTGATCCGCCAGATGTTAGGCATGCCAAAGCCTATTGCGCAAATGCGCAGTTGTATTCATCCTCTCGCACTCACTGAGCAGCGGCTGCAGCAGGCTGCTCGCCTCGCTCGGCTCACGCCCGTAAACGCTCATCGGGTCGATGACCGGATGATGCGATGGTATTGCACACAAACACCCGACGTCAGCCTCATTTGGAGCGGGACATTGGCGGCCTTCGACGTGGAAACGCGGGATCCGTTGGGCGACCGGAGGCTGATGGCATTTCGTGCCGCTATCCCTGAAAGGCAGTTTCTCTTTCAGGGTCAGACCAAGTGGCTGGTGCGGCGAGCGATGCAAGCGACACTCCCCACGGAACTGGTCACGCAAACCCATCGGGGCCGAGGGCGCCAGGCGGCGAATTGGTTCGATGCGGCCGGGAGATCGCGCGACGCGCTTCGGGCGGAAGTTGAGCGTCTCGCCGGAACTCCCCGAATCGAATCGCTAATCGATATTCCGCTTCTGCGATTTCTGCTCGATACATGGCCGGCGCGGTTGCGTGATGCGCGCGAGACCTTCTCCTATCGGCGGCTGCTGATGGTTCTAAGCGCGGGGCGGTTCATACGGCGCTTCCTGGAAAGGGCGTCTTCCGGCGACGTTTAGAAGCCTATGCTAGACAAAGAAGTGGCGGGCACCGGGCATGCATAGAAGCTTTTTGAGCTTGGCCAAACCGCTGGCCCCGCCACGGAACACCAATAGTTTGCCGGGCCGCCACAGGCTGTTAGCTAAAAAAGCTTGCTTCATCTATGAGCTCGTGATGGGGGCCAGGTGCCCGCGCTCCGGCAAGATCCAGACGCGCAAAGCTGGGTGTTATCCAGGGACGCTTCGAACGCTCTGATTCGATCATGGCTATGTCGACTTCGGGCTTTGACGGATTTGCGGGAACAGGCTTCATGGTTCGAGAGTGTCGACGCACGCCTGGAATTCTCACGGCTTCTCATCCCCGGGCAATGAAGGAACCCGAGCCTTGATGTGCCATCCGTGGAATCCTTATTATCCTCTTCGCAGGAATACTCCATAATCCCCACCCGGGATGCAGTGCCCAGGCCCGATAGTTCGTCGGCTGTAATCCTGAATAGGATATTCCGGACGTTCGAAAGTTTATCCGCCATTGCGGAGCCGCCGTCGAAAACCAGTTGATTAGGGACTGCGCCAAGTTCGCGCGGAGCGGCTTCTTAAGACTCAGGCCGGCGGATCATCGTTGTTCCGAAAATCGCCCACGGAGCGCGCGTCTGAAAGAGCGATGGTGCGGGCGCAACTGCGCGCGATGCTGGAGTCGTGGGTCACGATCAAAATCGTAGCGTCGAGCTTCTTGTGCAGAGCACGGATTAGAGCCAGAATCTCAGCGCCGCTGTGGGAATCGAGATTCCCGGTGGGTTCGTCGGCCAGCAGAATGGGCGGCGACGCCGCCAGCGCGCGCGCAATGGCCACCCGCTGCCGTTCGCCCCCGGAGAGCTCGTCGGGCAGATGGTCCAGACGGTGACTGAGCTGGACCAGGTCAAGCAATTCGCGCGAGCGCTCACGAACCTTTCTGCCCGGCCACCCGCGCAGATGCAGCGGTAAGGCCACATTCTCCATGCAGGTAAGGCTCGGCATCAAATTGAAGAACTGAAAGATGAACCCGATCTTGTCCCGCCGCAGGTGGGTCAGCGCATCGTCCTTCATCCGGCCGATACTCTGGCCATCGATGTGGATCTCCCCGGAGCTGGGTTGGTCGAGCCCACCGATCAGGTTGAGTAAAGTAGACTTACCTGAGCCGGATGGGCCGACGATGGAAACCATCTCTCCGCGAGTCACCTCAAGACTGACATCTTCCAGCGCGACAACTCGCTTTTTCCCATCGAAGTACTTCGAAACGTGGGTAAGGCGTATCAAACAGCCCGGGGTCTAGCTTTTTTTGGCTTCTTCTTTCTTTCGCTTGGCCCAGTAAGCCTTCATTCGCTCTCCTTGTGCCTTGCGCCGCGCGGCGGACATGCCGCTTTTCGCTATCGGGGCAGGCAAGCCATCCGGGGCAACGGCGGCCGCGTTCTTAGGAGGGCGCCCCCGGCGCTTAACGGCGCCTTGGAGGGCTGCAATGGCTGAATTGAGTTTGTCGCGTTCAGCTATGAGAAGCGCGACAATATGGTCGGTAGGCATACGACACCGATCATAACAATTGTTTTGGCTTGAGAACAAATCCCTTGTGGAGGGTAGACCCGTAAGTGAGCCGGTTCCACCAGGAAAGTCTTCTTCGCTGGAATCAGCGGCAAGTGTTTTTGTTTTATTTTAACTCCATGTGTATCAGCGACTTAAGCTGCATTTGCCACATTCCGGGACTTTTCAAAGTCAAACCCGGCGTGCGATACTATTCGTCATTACGACGCATGACTCTTGCCGCCGAGGCGATAGCCCGTTATCACAAATTAATCGAAAGTGAACCGTACATCGATCTGGCCTGGGCCCAGGCCTTGCAAGAACGCAAGAAGGCCCTCAAGCTGGAGGACGGTCCGCTATCGCCGGTTCTGCGTCCGCATTTCCTAGCGAGCCGGGATTACCTGGCGCTCACCAAGGCTTCGGAAGCTTTGCTCTCCGCGATTGAGCGGGTGGAGCGGCTGGCGCTCGCAACACCCTCGCTGCTCGCCAGAATCCAGCTTCTGCCCGCGGAGCGCATGCTGGCCTCGGTAGAGCCCGGCTATAGCGCATTCAGCGTAGCCGGCACTTTGAGCGCCCAGATGAACGATGGCTCACTTCGCATAAGCGGCCACGGCGCTGTGGCGCCGTCGGGCGCTATCTACAGTGACGCGCTCGGCGATATCTATTACGATGCTCCACCCGTTAGGGAATTGCGCAAAAAATTCAAGCTCAAAAAGCTTTCGGGGATCAAGCCCCTCTTTGGCGCGGTGCTCAAGGCCTATAAGGAATCCGGCGGGAAGAACAAACGTCCTAACATTGCCATCGTTGAAGTTCGCCAGCCGCACGCCTCGCCCGAAAGCACCCTTCTGGCCGAGTTCTTTTCCCGCGAAGGCTGCCCCACGGAGATCATTTCTCCGGACCAGCTCGAGTACCGCAATAATGTACTGCGCCGCGGCGAATTCGCCATTGACGTGGTCTACCGGAATATCACGCTCCAGGAATTCCTAGTGCGTTACGATCTGAACCATGCCTTAGTGCGCGCATATAAGGATCGCGCGGTCTGCATGATCAATAGCTTCCGCACGGAACTGGCGTCGAAGCAGGCAATTTTCGATTTACTTACCGACGACGCCGTCACCGCGAAGTTCCCCGCAGCCGAGCGCAAGGCAATCAAGGATTTCGTCCCCTGGACTCGCGTGGTTCAAGCCGCCAAGACTACGCACAAGGGCCACACCGTGGACCTTCCGGAATTCGTCATGAAGCATCGCGCCAAACTGCTGCTGCGGCCCAATGATAATTCCGGGGAGGTGCATCCGGTGCGGGGCTCCGAGGTCAACGATCTGAATTGGGAAAAGGCGTTGCGCCAAGCCATGCGCACGCCCTTCGTGGTGCAGGAAGCGACCGAGCCAACGCGCGCCGTCTTCCCCATGCTGCAATACGGCAGCCTCATGATGAAGGAGATGCTGATCAGCGTTCAACCCCATGCCTTCCTGGGTACGGTGCAGGGCTGCTCCAGTTGGCTCGACATTGCCGGTCCCGCGTCTTTCTCCACCCTCACCGGTCTGGCTCCGACCTTCTTATTAGAAGGAAAGTAGCCGGGGGTGCCCCTCAGCCCGCGGGTCGGAGGACCTTCTGCTGGCTCACCGCGTCACCGTCCCCGCTTCTCAATTCGCGGAACACGATCGTCGACAAAATGGTCAATCCCCCCAGAACCAGAAACGCATGATGGACGCCGTGAATCATTTGCGGAGCGTCGGAGTGAAAGCGATCGGGAATGAAGAACGCTGTAGCGAGAGACGCCGACGCCACCCCGAAGCTGATCGACATTTGCTGGCCTGTACTGGCCATAGAGCTTGCGCCACTTGTTTCTTCCTCGGTGACATCGGCATAAACCAATGTGTTCATGGTCGTGTATTGAAGCGACTGGAAAAAGCCGTAAGAGAACGCCTGCGCCACGATGAGCCAAATCGGAGTCCCCACTCCGATCGTGGCGAAAAATAGAATCTGTACCCCGAGGATGACGGTATTGGAGACCAGGACTCCGCGGAAGCCCACGCGCTTCAGGATTCGCGGCATGGTCAACTTCAGACTCATGGCGGCGATCGCTTGGGGCATCATCAGCATGCCGGATTGAATAGGCGTGAATCCAAGACCCACCTGGTACAGGAGCGGAAACAGGAACGGGATTCCGCCGATGCCCAAGCGCGTGAAGAAGCTCCCGGCCACAGCCGCGCGAAACGTGCGAATGCGAAATAGCGTGAGCTCAAGCAGCGGGAACTCAGCCTTGGACGCATGCAGCCCGTAACCTGTCAGCAAGACGATCGAAATCGCCAACAGGCCTAGAATTTCTCCCGCGCTGAGCGAGTGTTCCCCGAACACCTCCAGCACATACGACAACAGCGCGACACCGGAACCGAACAGGATGAGTCCGATGGTGTCGAGCGGATGGGTGTGCTCCTCGCGATAGTCGGGCAGGTGCAGATAGACCAGGCACAGACCGGCGAGGCCGATCGGAAGGTTCACGAAGAAAATAACCCTCCAGTGAAGGTACCCCACGATCAGGCCGCCGGCGATGGGTCCCAACATTGGGCCAATCAGGCCGGGGATGGCGACGAAGCTCATGGCGCGTATGAGTTCGGATTTTGCGAACGTCCGCACCAGGGTGAGACGGCCGACGGGTACCATCATGGCTCCGCCACAGCCTTGCAGGATGCGGCAGGCGACCAGCAGATGGAGGTCGCTCGAAATTCCGCAGAGCAATGACCCCAGCGTAAAGAGTCCGATCGCGGACGCAAATACGCGGCGCGTTCCGAACCGGTCCGCCATCCATCCGCTGATCGGAATGAAAACCGCGAGACTTAGCGTGTAGCTGGCCAGCACCGACTTCATGCTCAGCGGGGCAACCTTCAGCGCCGCTGCGATGGCGGGGACTGCGGTATTCAGAATCGTGGTGTCCAGTGACTCCATAAAAAACGCGACCGCGACCAGCCAAGGCAGCAACTGCTTGCTGGATGCACGCGGTAAAGGCGACTGGACAGATTCGAGCGGGCTCATAGAAGTCTCGTGACTATGGTAGCTGGACCCTGATGATTCGCTCTGACCATACTTCGCCGAATGACCTCGGGCGGTCATCGGCGGCTGACGCCCATGCCCCAACGGCGGAGAAAAGTTGGCGCGATTCGTGCACTACCAGGAAGGCCATGTTTACGAAATACCGCGATGCGATCCCTTCGGAAGATGCCGCAGGCCCCGTGGACGTCGTCACTGAAGTCCGGCGCGAAGCAGCCCTGCTCAAGACCGGAGCGCTGCAAGACGCCATCTTCAACAGCGCCAACTTTTCGAGCATCGCCACCGACGAAAAGGGTGTCATCCAACTTTTCAACGTCGGCGCGGAGCGCATGCTGGGTTATACGGCCATCGAGGTTGTGGACAAGATCACGCCCGCCGACATTTCCGATCCACAGGAAGTGATCGCACGCGCGAAGGCGCTGAGCCTGGAGTTGGCGACTCCCATCACGCCCGGGTTCGAGGCGCTGGTTTTCAAGGCCTCGCGCGGCATTGAAGATATTTATGAGCTGACGTACATTCGCAAGGATGGCAGCCGTTTTCCAGCGGTGGTGTCGGTGACGGCTCTGCGAGCGGATCATGATGGAATCATTGGCTACCTGTTGATCGGCACGGACAACACCGCGCGCAAGCAAGCGGAGCAGGCGCTGCTGAAAGCGGGAGCGCTGCAAAACGCGATTTTCAACAGCGAGAATTTCTCCAGCATCGCCACCGATGAGAAGGGCGTCATTCAACTTTTCAACGTCGGCGCGGAGCGTATGCTGGGCTACACGGCCATCGAGGTTGTGGATAGGATCACGCCCGCGGACATTTCCGATCCTCAGGAAGTCATCGCGCGGGCAAAGGCGCTGAGTCTGGAACTTGCGACTCCGATCACGCCCGGCTTCGGCGCGCTGGCGTTCAAAGCCTCGCGCGGCATCGAAGATATTTATGAGCTGACTTATATCCGCAAGGACGGCAGCCGCTTTCCAGCGGTGGTGTCGGTCACGGCTCTGCGCGACGACCTGGGCGGAATCATCGGCTACCTGCTGATCGGCACCGACAACACCGCGCGCAAGCAGGTGGAGGCCGAACAGATGCTCCTCGATCAGCGGTTGCGCGATCAGCAGTTCTATACGCGTTCGCTCATCGAGTCCAGCATCGACGCGCTGATGACCACGGATCCGCGCGGCATCATCACCGACGTCAACCAGCAGATGGAATCGCTGACCGGATGCACGCGCGATGAGTTGATCGGCGCGCCGTTCAAGAGTTGCTTTACCGATCCCGATCGAGCCGAGGCGGGCATCAAACTGGTTCTCAGCGGAAGCAGGGTCACCGATTATGAGCTGACCGCGCGTGCCCGGGATGGCAAAGAAACAGTAGTGTCCTACAACGCGACCACGTTCCACGATCGCGACCGCAAGCTTCAGGGAGTATTCGCGGCGGCGCGCGACGTCACAGAGCGCAAGCGCTTTGAACAAATTCAGCAGGAAAACAACGTCGAACTGGAACGCGCCAAGGCGGCCGCGGAAAAAGCGAATCTGGCGAAATCGGATTTTCTGTCCAGCATGAGCCATGAGCTGCGTTCGCCGCTGAATGCAATCCTCGGTTTCGCGCAGCTCATCAGTTCGGACGCTCCGCCGCCCACTCCCTCACAAACGGCCAGCATCGATCAGATTCTCCACGCCGGATGGTATCTGCTGGATCTGATCAACGAAATCCTGGATCTGGCGCAGATCGAATCCGGCAAGCTGGCGCTGTCACGGGAGCCGACGTCGCTGGCCGAGGTCATGCTCGAATGTGAGGCTATGATTGAGCCACAAGCGCAGAAGCGCGGCATCACCATGACCTTCCCCCCGGTGGCCATGCTGCAGTTCGTTGATGCCGATCGCACCCGGTTAAAGCAGGTCCTGATCAATCTTCTGGCCAACGCAATTAAATATAACCAGGCAAATGGAACGGTGGTTGTGGACTGCACTTCGAGCAGCCCCGAACATATTCGGGTCAGCGTGAGGGACAGTGGCGCGGGATTGCCTCCGGACATGCTGCAGCAGTTGTTTCAGCCGTTCAACCGTCTTGGCCAGGAGCGCAGTACCGAAGAAGGCACTGGCATCGGACTGGTGATGAGCAAGCGTCTGGTTGAGTTGATGGGAGGGCGAATCGGCGTGGAGAGCACCGTCGGGTCGGGAAGCGTGTTCTGGTTCGAGTTGAACGCTGCCGTGGAACCACATCTTGTGGAAGCAGCACTGCCGCCAGTGACGACGCAGACCGAGGTTCAGCACGGCGCGCCTCAGCGGACCCTACTCTATGTCGAAGACAATCCGGCGAATCTTAAGCTGATCGAACAGTTGATCGCGCGCCGCCGCGATATCCGCTTGCTGAGCGCAAGAGACGGAAGCCTGGGGATTCAGCTTGCCCTCGCCCATCAGCCCGATGTGATCCTGATGGACATCAATCTTCCCGGCATCAGCGGAATTGAAGCCCTCAGAATCCTTCGCGCAGATCCGGCGACGACACACATCCCGGTGGTCGCCCTCAGCGCCAATGCAATGCCTCGCGACATTGAGCGAGGACTGCAAGCCGGATTCTTCCGCTATCTCACCAAGCCCATCAAGATTAACGAATTCATGGAAACGCTGGCAGAAGCGTTGGAATTCGCGGCGCAAGGGGCCGTTCTGAGCAAGTAGCTCCGGAGCCGGGAAATGTCCTGATCTGATGGTCACCTCAACCGATATTCTGAGCGCCAAAATCCTGGTCGTTGACGACAAGGAAGCCAACCTCCGGCTGCTGGAAGGCATGCTGCGCATCGCCGGCTACACTTCCGTTGAGTCAACCACCGATCCGAAACAGGTGTGCGAACTGCATTGCAAGAATCGCTACGACCTCATCCTGCTCGACCTGCAAATGCCGGGGATGGACGGCTTTGAAGTCATGGAAGGCCTGAAGGAAATCGAAGCGGACGGATACTTGCCGGTGCTGGTGATCACCGCGCAGCCGAATCACAAACTGCGCGCCCTCGAAGCCGGAGCCAAGGACTTCGTAAGCAAGCCGTTCGATCTGGCCGAGCTGCGGGCGCGCGTCCACAACATCCTGGAAGTGCGTTTGCTGCATCGCGAGCTGAAGGAGACGGTGCGGGAGCTGGAGGCCAGCCGCGAAGTGATCCGGCTGAAGACCTTGGAGGAGCAGAAGAAGAGGGAGCAGGAGTTAGCGCTGGCGCAGGACACTCAGCAAAGCCTGCTTCCCCGAGTCGTGCCGCAGTTTGAAAATTTCCGCATTCACGCGTTCAACCAGCCGACGCGTTATGTGGGCGGCGATTTTTACGATTTTCGGCGATTATGCGCCGAGCCCGATTCAGGAGCATGGATGGGCGTGCTGGCGGATGTCTCCGGCAAAGGGATGCCCGCCGCCCTGCTGAGTTCGATGGTGTTGGGCGCTCTCAGCATGGAATTCCGGTCCGGGTCAGAACCATCCGAAGCCTTGAATCGGGTAAATCAGCTCCTCTGCGAGAAATCGCTGGACCTTCAGTTTGTCACTCTGTTTCTCTTCCGATTGGCCCCGGATGGCGCGGGTCAATTCATCAGCGCCGGGCATAATCCTTCGTATCTGTTCCGTGCCGCGACGGGAAGGATAGAAAGGCTGGTCTCCGACCTGTATTTCTTGGGCATGTTCGATTTCGCCACATATCAATCGAGCCCGCTCCAGCTTTTGAAGGGCGACATTCTCGTCGTGTATTCCGACGGTCTCACCGACGCGGAAAATCCACTGGAAGAGATGTTCGGCGAAACGCGCCTGCTGAATCTGATCCGGCAGGAGGCTCCGTCGGGAAGTCATGCGTTGGTGCCGAGGTTCTTGCAGTCGATTGAAGAATTTACTCAAGGCACGCCGCAAACCGACGACATCACTTTTATAGTCGTTGAAAAATTGTGCTGACGAGGCGCAATGGGCTTTGGCGCTTCCCGTGCTCTGGACATCCCCGGAGATGAATGATGAAAGCTCTTAAATTAACCCTCACTGTGTTGAGCGTGGCCGTCGTCGGAGCAATGGCGGGATGTTCAACGAATTCCACAAAAGCGCCCGATGTTTCGAATAGCCTCCGCACCTCCCTCGATCAGGCCGGCTTCAAAGACGTCAGCGTAAGTCAGGATCGCGACAAGGGCGTTGTGACCTTGGGTGGTCATGTGCCGGCGGAGGGCGACAAGGCTCAGGCCGAATCGATCGCCAAGTCGCTTGCGGCACCCGAGGTTGTATCGGACCAGATCGAGGTGCTTCCCCCAGGCGCGGAGCATGAGGCTAAGGATGTCAACTCAGACCTCGATAAGGGCATCGAGCATAATCTGGATGCAGCCCTCATCGAGAACAAGCTCCATGATGGCGTCAGCTACTCGGTAAAGAATCAGGTCGTCACGCTGACCGGCGAAGTAGACTCGCAAGGGAAGCGTGCGCGAGCCCAGAATGTCGCGACAGCGGTTCTCAATGTGCAGCAAGTGGTGAATGAGCTTCAGGTCAAGAGGCAAAAGGCCAGTTCTTCGAACTAGGGATCCTGAAATGACAACGACCGAATTAAAGGTGTTCCGGGCCGCCTTGGAGAGTAAGCAGAAAGAGTTGGCGATCGGAAATAGGAACCGCGAGGCTCTGGCTATCGACACAAGTCCGGATGAGCTGGACCGGATTCAGCATAGCCAGGAGCGCGAGTTGGCGATCGGAGTTCTGGACCGCAATGCCACGCTGGTGCGCGAGGTGCGGGCCGCGCTGGCGCGCATGAATGCAGGCGCGTTTGGAATCTGCGTCGGCTGCGAGGATGAGATCAAGCCCCAGCGCTTGGCCGCGATTCCATGGGCTTCGTGTTGTATCGCATGCCAGGAAGCCGCGGACCGCGAGGAAAAAGCGCCCGCTGGCGAGTTCGACGCATCGCTGGAATTGGCGGCCTGAAGTGCTATTGAATTTTAGAACAGAAACCGGGAGAAAATAATCATGCTTTGGACAATTTTCGTGGTGTTGTTGATTTTGTGGCTTCTTGGATTCAGCCTGAGTATTGGCGGGAGTCTGATCCACTTGCTGCTGGTGGTGGCGTTGGTGGTTCTGGTATTCAACTTGGTGACTGGCCGGCGCGGAGCGATATGAAATCCTAGTAGGGGATGAAGATCGGCATCGATTCGAAGGACTTCCGGGTGCGTCCCGGCCAGAAGGTTAACCTCAAGAATTGGCCAACCAAGGTCAAGCCCATCTGCAAAACTAAGGGGGAGTATCAACAGCTCCTAGGTGAACACGTTGCAGAGCTGAGTGCTCTGCAACGTCTTTACTACGCCTGCAATCGGTATGCCCTGCTGCTGATATTTCAAGGGATGGACGCGGCCGGAAAGGACGGGGCCATCCGGCACGTCATGTCCGGAGTGAATCCGCAAGGGTGCCAAGTTTCCAGTTTCAAAGAACCGAGCGCTAGCGAGCTGGAGCATGATTTTCTTTGGCGCTCTACACAAAGGCTTCCTCAGCGTGGGGAGATCGGCATCTTCAATCGTTCCTATTACGAGGACGTCCTGATTCTTCGGGTGCATCCGGAGTTGCTCCGCGGAGAGGGCCTTGCGGAACAGCTGGGCCACGGAAAAAACGCCGAAGACATCTGGGAATCGCGCTATCGCTCCATCGTCAACTTGAAAGCCACCTGTATCGGAACGCAACCCGAACCGTCAAGATATTCCTCCATCTTTCTCACGAGGAACAGCGAAAGCGCTTCCTCGAACGCATTGATGAGCCGGAGAAGAACTGGAAATTCAGCCTCGCGGATATTCGCGAGAGGGAATATTGGAAGCAGTACATGAAGGCGTATGAAGCTTGCCTGGAAGAGACCAGCACCCATCACGCCCCCTGGTACATCGTTCCCGCCGATGACAAGGAAAACGCCCGGTTGATGGTTTCTCAAATCGTTCTGGATACGCTTCAGGGCCTTAACCTGGCCTATCCAAAGCCCACTGCGAAGCGGCGGCGGGAATTGAAAGCGATCCGCAAGCTGTTAACGAACTAAGCGTCACTTCCCGACAAGGTGCTGCAGGTCTTTGTTGTTTTCATTGCAGACGTATTCGAGCATCTCCGTATCGGGCATGAGCGCGAGCCCGTAGCTAACCGTCCATGGCTTCGTATAGGCCTTGGGATCGTCGATCGTGGTCTGAAGGTTGATGTGGCCGAAGTCTCGCCGCGTGAACCGCTGCGTGACATGCAGAGCTTCGCTATGCGGCCGTCCGCCGGTATCGAGCCAGGTCTTATCGTTAAAACCAGCCGAATCTACCACCAGCGTGTCGCCATCCCACCGCCCCACCGAATATCCCATCCATGTCGGATTGGGATCCTTGGGCAGCTCTCGTCCGTCCATGAAGATCTGGCGGTAGGTGTGAAATGCCTCATACAGAATCACGATCATGCCCGGAGCGTTCATGATCTTGTACGGATAAGGCACGGCCTCCATCTGCGGAATGCCTGGGAAATTGCAATGCCCGACGGGATCGTCCTTACTGATGCTGTCCTGCCGCTCCTGGTAGAGCGCGCGGGCCCAAGGCTGGTAAGGAATGTCCTCGGGCTTCAAGTCCGCCGCGAGGTTGACGGTGTACTTCACGCCATTCGGCTGATGCCACAAGCCCGAGAGATCCGGCTTGCCGTCCGCGGTCCGAGGCGCGGGCGCGGTAAGGTCCGGCTTACCATCCGAGGTCCGAGGAATTCCGGCAGTCGGATATTTGATCCACTGGGCCGAAAGCGGCGCGGCCAGCGCGAGCGCAATTGTTAAAAAGTTGACATTGTTCATCGCTCTATTTCCCCAGCGCATTGAGATGCGGCAGATCCTTTTCATTGTCCAGACAAATGTCTTCGAGCAGTTCCGTGTTGATCATGATGTATTGGTTTAGCGTCACGGTCCAAGGCGCAGTGTACGCCTTCGGATCGTCCACCGTGACCTCGATCTGCATGTTGCCGTAGTTCAGCCGATGGAAACGCTCCGTCACTTTCGCGGCGTCGGTCATCGGACTGCCGTTCCGGTCCAGCCACAGCCCGTCCACCAGTCCGATGGTTTCCACCACCAACGTATCGCCGTCCCATTTCCCAACTGAGTAACCGTTCCACGCAGGTTGCGGATTTTTTGGTAGCGCCCGCCCATCCAAAAAGATCTGCCTGAATCCGTTGGTACTCTCATCCAGAATGACGAGCAGCTCCGGGGTTTGAAGGTATTTGCGGGGCCAAGTGAGGGTGTGGATGCGCGGCACACCCGGCGGCCGACAGCGGCTTGTGAGATCGTCCTTTCCGTCGGCGGCTTTGCGCTGCTCCATCAGCGCGCGGGCCCAGGGCTGATACGGAAGGCCGCCCTTCAGCCTCGCGCCGATATCGAAGAACTGTTCACTGGTGCGCATGTCCGCACAGCCTTCTTTCGGACACGGGCGATTCTCCGCTTCCCACATTCCCGAAAAATCTGGATGACCGTCCGCCGTTCGAGGGGCGGGCGCGCCCAGGTTCGGCGTTCCGCTAGGTGTTCTCGGAACGTTAGCGGTTGGATAGCCCAACCATTGTCCCTGTAGCGTTGCGACTGAGAAAAGGAGCGCCGCGGCACACAGAAGGATCGCGGAACTAAGGAACCATGTGCCTGATGTCGCGTTCGTTCTCATTGCAATTGAACTCCAGTAGTTCGCTATCCAGCAGCAGGCTCGGATTCTCTTTCACGGTCCAAGGCTTGGTGTACATTTTCGGATCGTCGATGGTGATTTCGAGCTCCAGATGCCCGAAATCTTTGCGCCGAAACCGCTCTGTTACGTGCAGAGCGTCGCTGGCGGGATGGCCCATCTGATCCAGCCACGTCTTGCCGTTGAAGCCGCTGCTCTCAACCACCAGAGTGTCGCCTTCCCAGTGCCCCACCGAATAGCCCAGCCACGTTGGATTGGGATCCTTTGGCAGCTCGCGGCCATCTGTAAAGATTTCGCGGAACTGCGAGAAGGCTTCGTAGAGAATCGTCACCTCCCCTCGACCTTGAATCAGCTTCCAGGGAACCGGCGCCGCATCGATCTTGGGTACGCCCTGCGGCAGGCAGTTCGCGTCCGGTTCCTCTTTGGCCAGCGCGCCGTCCTTGCGTTGATTGAACAGTTCCAGCCCGGCGGGCCGCATGGGAACCTCCTTGAGGTTCACCGCGATATTCACCAGATAACCGCGATCGGCATTCCAGAGGCCGGAGAGGTCAGGCTTGCCGTCGGGCATCTTGGGAGCAGGCGCGGAGAGATTCGGTTTCCCGTCCGCGGTGCGCGGAACGCCGGGTGTTTTGAAATTGAGCCACTGCGCGTGGAGCGAAACCCCCGTCAAAACAATCGCCGCGAAGGCAGGTTTTATGAACGGCCCGCGTCGAGTTCTCGCCGAAGCCTTTGCACTCATGGCGGGAATTGTATCACCTATTTGTCTTTTAAGCTGCCCGCGGAATCGAACTTGGCCGCCGCGCCGCCACAGTGAATAAAGCCGAGCCGCGCCGCGGGGCCCCGGGTGCTCCATGCGGTTTGGGAGGACGGCGGAGACGCTGCCATCGCGGCAAGCGCGGAAGTAATTCCACTAGGCGTCAACCCGGTTTTCGCGAGCACACAGCCGGCCCAGGCGTCCGCCCGTTGTTCTGGATTCCAATTCGAAGGAAGCCAGGTGGATGGTGTTGTCTCGTCAATGGCGTGTCCGTATACATGGGCGACAAGTGCCATGATCCCGCTCTCGCCGTATTTCCCGTAGACCCCTGCGAAGAACTGCGGCGCGTACACAAGTTTCGCGTCTTCTTTTGTGGCGATAAGCATCACGTTCGCCGCCGTCGAATTACGAAGCATGGGAACCTCGGGACATTTCGGAAGACAAAAGGATTGATATGCCGCATCCACGCGGCGCACGATTTGCATTGTGTCCGCGCTAGGACGTTCGTCGGCGGATGGCTTATACGCCGATGTCCCTGTTCCCAGCGCACAAATGATTTCGGCGGAAGCGGCCGATGGAAACACAACGATCGCCGCGACTGCCATAATACGAAATCTACGGCTTTTCATATTTGAATCAGCATATTCTCAAAACGTGAGCGCCGCGCGTTGGAGCGATTCGCGTAGCGCCGCGATTCGCTCACCCGAGCCCGTCAGCAATGCTTCGGGGAACTTGCGATACGAAAGAATCTCGTGATACAGACGAGCCGATTCCGCGGAATTCAAGCCCAATCCAGCCAGGTATTGCAGGCGCATCGAAAGGTCGTCATTGATTTGCGCGCCGGCCAGCATGGGTTGTAAATCCGGAGCCCGGCCAACGTAGGTTGCCAGCAAATCCACGGCGGATGGCAGACCAACCTCGGCAAGAGACGCGGAGACGCGGGCATATGCGGCGGTCTTCAAGCGCCGGTCCATGGCATCGACATCAATCGCGGATTCCTCCGCGCGCCCCAGCAGCACCAGGTCGTATCCGTCTCCATCCTTATAATTGCTCCAGACGGTGCCTCCGGGGAAAACGCTGAAGAATGTCGCCAGCTCGGTTCGGACTGTGTCCTCGTCGCTCTCATAGAGCGGGAGCCATTGCGCCACCACTCCGCCCGGATTCAGGCGACGCTTTTCCAGCTCATAAAACTCCCTTGAATAAAGAGTCGAAGTGCCTTTTACCCACGGGTGGATTGGATCGGTGGTGATGATGTCGAACTTATCCGGGTTGGTGAGGATGGAATGCCGGGCGTCGTCGTAAACCACGCTGGTTCGGGAATCAAGCAGCACGTTATTGTTCTGTTGCGCGAAAAAGTTTCCGGAGGCGGCCGGAATCAAAGGCTCCAGCTCGCAAATCACGATGCGCTGCACTTCGGGATAGGGAACAAACGAGCCAGCCGTCACCCCGGCTCCAAATCCAACCACCAGCACGGAGCCGGGATCGGGATGGATCAGCGCCGGCAGATGCCCCATCATGCGCTGCAAGCGCATGTCGACGGGCTCGGAGGATGCCTCGGCCTTACCGCTGACGTAAAAGACACGGTCCTTCAGTCGCTCATCCCCACGTTGCGCAATTACCACGGAGGAGTTGATTCCTTCCCCCACGAACAGAGGCACCTGAGCGTTTGCCTCAGTCCCCAAGTGGGCCGCCCGCAGAGCCGGGGCCACGCGGCGGCCATACGCGATCATTTGCCAAGGAACCTCGGAGATCGTGGAGCTCGCAATCCACGCCAGCACCACCGCAACCGCGCAGCCCCAAGCCAGGCGCATCAGGCCCAAGGGAGCCAGGGCGGCGGCTGCGCTGAGGGCCGCAACCCAAACCAAGATCTGTTGCGATCCCGCGGTTCCCATTGACGGAATCAGGACCAGACTGAACAGCAGCGCGCCTGCGATTGCACCGGCTGTATTCGCTGCGTAAACTTCCCCGGTCAGGCGCGCCGGATCTTCGTCCTCCCCCGCCGCACAAGCGAGGGCCAACGGAAAACTCGCGCCCCACAGCAGCGCCGCCGGCAGGATCGCCCACGCGCATCGAAGCACATCGATCTCGAAATTCATCCATGGATTAATCGAAAGCCAGGGATCCACAGGCCAATACGGCAAGCCATAAGCCAAGGTGTACGCCGTCCAGGCGCACGCGAGCCCAATGAGAACCTGACAGCCGGCCAGAGCGAGGCGAGGATCGCTGAACTGCCTGATTGCCAGCGATCCTCCCGTGCTGCCGGCCCACAAGCCCACAAGAAAAACCGCCAGGATAATCGAAAAGGTGTAGACAGTCGCGCCCAGGAGAAGCGACAGCAAGCGCGTCCACACAACCTCAGCGCCAAGCGCGGTGAGTCCTGACAATCCGATGCTCGCATAGATCCAGAGAGTGCCCCGTGCGCGCTGCGGCGGCGCGGCAGGCAGCGTTTCAGCATCCCAGGCGCCGGCCGCAGATGGAAGCAGGAAAGCCGTTAGTGCGACGGCCACATTCATCGCCGCTGCCGCGTACGTCGCAACGGCGAGATTGTGAACTCTCAGCAGGTAGAATCCGGCCAGAACACATCCGGCCACTGCCCCGCTGGTATTCGCGCTATAAAGCAGCCCCAGCCAGGAGACTCCGTCCCGCCGCATCTCTATCCAGCGCGCTGCGGCCGGAAAAGTACAGCCCATGAGGAGCGTCGGCGGCGCCAGGCACAGGCCCGCGACCACTCCCCTGAATACCAATCCAGCCAAACCATTTGTCGGCCCCGCGAGATACAAGCGTCCGATGAGCGGAACCCCGTAAAGAGCAATGATGCCAAATGCAGCGATTCCTAGTTCGAGAAAGCCGTAAATGCGGCGCGCGTGGAGTCGTCCCTTTCCATAAAAGGGCGCCAGACGTCCGAACAACACGCTGCCCAGGCACAACCCGCCCATATAGAATGCCAACAGCAATCCCAGGGACACCGCCGAGGATCCGATCACCAACTGCAACAGCTGGAACCAGACGATCTCGTAAATCAGCGCTGCGCAGCCGCTTCCGGCCAAGAGCGGCAGAAGCGGAAGAAGGTTGTACCGCGACGGAGCCCGGCTGGTTTGAATCTTGGCCGGCGAGGGTTCGCGGACGGCACTCTGGTGCTTTGCCACGTCTTTCCTAGCCTAATAGAATGGGCCGCCACGAAAGCCGGACCGCCGCCGTAGCCCTTACTGGGAGCGCCGGCGGCGGCAAGTTCAGCTGCGCCAATGTTTAGAACGTGAATCGAGCGACCAGCTGGGCCTGGCGCGGTTGCGTGCCTGCTCCGTTCACCGAATTCACGAAGCCAAAGCCGCTTGAAAGCGCACCGGGCGTTCCGTTCATAAAGTTATTCGTGGTGAGCACCGTCGCAGTTGGATTGCTGGCCGACGGAGAAGACAGGTACAGGCGGTTGAAAAGATTCGCCGTGAACTCCATGCGGATTTGCAGGTTGACCCTGCTTTCCTTGGAAAGTGGGAAGATCCTGCCGATGCTCGCCGATTCGGCAGGCTGGCGCTGCCAGCGGTAGCCATTCAAATACGCTGGCGCGGTCCCGAACTGACCTGCGGGGGTGTCGGTCCAAGCCGCAGGGTTCAGCACCAGGGTCTTGGTGGGATCGAAGCATCCGCAATTTGGATTTTGCAGGAACAGTTTCTGGCCGGGAACCAAGTTTTGGAATCCAGTCGCGCCGCCCCAAGTTGCCGGGTTGTTGGCCGTTCCGCGTTGCAACTCACTCAGGAAGTTGTTGTTGGAATTAGGCGTTGGAATCAAAGCGCCGCTCTGATAGCGGAACAATCCAGCAAGCGTCCAATCCTTGGTAATCCACGACGCAGCCTTCAGGCCCTTGCTGTCGCCAGGCAGCTTGGGGGTCTGGTAGGTAAACGAGATGATGCTGATGAGCGGGTAGACTAAACCATTCAACTGCTTGTTTTGAGAATAGTTATAAACATCGTTGATGCGGGGCGCATCCGGCGTCAGATAAGAAGTGTCAGCTCCAGCGCCCAGGTCTAACCCCTTTTGCCAGGTGAAGGCGTAATTGGCTGTGAAGCCCTTCTGGAAACGCTTGGTTACTTTCATCTGTAGTGAGTCATACCAGGTGGCGCCGAGCGGCGGTCCGAGGAACGGAGGAACGCCGTCCCACTGCGGATAGGCACGCAGGGCTTGGCCCAGTGTCTGGGAGGCCGGGAAGCCAGGATAAACCGAGGGCACAACCTGCAAATGGTTGGGCAACGTCACAATCTGCAAATTCGGGAATGCCTGCTGCACCAACGAGGAGGTGATTGGCTGGTTGAGCAACGACAAGCTGCTGGCGCTGTTAAGATTCAAACCCGCCGCGCTCACCTGCTGCGGAGTCAACGCATTGTAGTTCGGAATATCGAGTAAGGGTGCGGTCCACCACACGCCGCGGTTGCCGACATAGGCGATGTCCACCACCAAGCCTCTCGCAAGTGAGCGCTGGACCCCAAGACTCCACTGGATCTGGCGCGGAAGCCGTCCAGCGTTGCGGTCAATGGAGATAAACGGCGACTCGGGAGGAGTGTAGCCGGGAGCTGTCTGGAACGGGTAGAGGGGCGTGAAATTCGGCCAGACCAGCGGAGCGTTCCCGAACGGATTGCCGGGCGCGAAAGGATTGCCGTAGTGGAACGGCTCACCGGCCGGGACACCCGCCGCAGGTTGATCCTGGTAGGTATAGAAGTCCGGCACGCTGTATGACAGATACGCATTGTTGGGCGAAGTGCCGTAGGTTATACCGGCGCCCAGGCGGATTACGGTGTTTGAATCAAGCGAATAAGCGATTCCAAGGCGCGGGCCGAGGGCGAATGGGTAATTACTGTTCAACGCGCCCTTGTAATCTCCGCCGTAGATCACGGTACCCAGCCGATTGTTGATGGCGGGGTCCGGCAAACTAAACGAAGCGTCCTGCATGCGGCCGTGCTCCTCGGAAAGGAGGGTCGCGAAGTCGTAGCGCAGACCGTAGTCGATGGTCAGCTTATGGGTGACCTTCCAGGAGTCCTGCGCGTATAAGCCGAAGCTGTGGTTGCCAAGACGGAGAGTATCCTGCGGCGAAACCGCCAGGTTGTTGTACAAGCCCAGCAAGAAGCTGGCGTATGCAAAACCGCTCGCGCCATTCGCGTATGTGTTGCCAGTCGAGAATGGGTCGGCCGTTTCCGCCTGGGCGAACCCAAACTCACCGTCGGAGCGCGATCCGTTTGCAATTGGCAAGCCTTCAAAGATCAATTCGCCGCCGAACTTGTAGGTGTGGTTTCCCTTCACCCAAGTGAAGCTGTTGGTGAAGGTGGGCTTGGTGTCCTTCTGCCACAGCGCCGCGAAGCCCGCCCCCAAGCCGATGCCTAAGCCCCCCAGACTGCCGGAGGAGGCGCCGAAAACGTCCGGGAAATAAGGGATGTAAAACGTATTGTTTCCGAATAGGTTGCTTTGGTTATAAGTCTGCTGCGGCAGCGTATACACCGTAGTCTGAAGCAGGCCAGCGCCCACGTGCATCAGCAGGGTGGGGGTGATGGTCATGTCGAAATTGATTCGCGTGGTCTGCGACAGGCTGTTGGTTGGTTCCGCGCCGGTAAAAGCCTGCGGGTAGCCGTTATTCGCCGGAGAATACTCACGATTGGCCGAATAGAACGCCGAAATTTTCATGGTCGGGCTCAAATTGTGGTCGAGCTTCAACGTCGGGAGTTCGGTGTGAGTGTAGTTGGTATACAGCGGAACATTGTAGTTGTTAACCAGAGCGGTCTGGTTGGTCGCCTGCGGTATCAGAGCCAGGATTGCGGCCGAAGCCGGATCGAAGCGCGACAACGGAATGGTTTGGTTCTGAAACGGCTGCCGGACCACCAGTCCGTTGACGGTGGTCTGGGTGAGGGGATCGAAAATCTGATTTGCCTTCAGGGCGGTGCCGAGCGGATCGACCTGGGCCACGCCGCCTATTGTAAGCGCGGGAGTATCCACCGCAGGGAGATTGAGGTTGCCTTGCAAAAAGGCCGGCGTGGGCACCGTCCCCAGGCCGTTGCTGACCGAAATATTATTTGCGTACTGCTCATAACTGAAAAAGAAGAAGGTCCGGTTGGCTCCGTGATACAACTTGCCAAGATTCACGGGACCGCCGAAAGTGCCGCCGAAATCGTTTTGACGAAGTCGATTGCGCACTAACTGATTGTCCCTCAGGGAGTTCGTCAAGCCGGCGTCGGTAAAAGGCGTACCAGCATTCAAAGCTTCGTTTTTGAAGTAGTCGAAACCCGTGCCGTGGTACTTGTTGGTGCCGGATTTCATCGTGTAATTGATGTAGCCGCCGCCCGCCTGCCCGTACTCCGCGGCGAAGTTGGAGGTCTCCACCACTACTTCCTGAATCGCATCGACGCCGGTCTGGTTTTGAGAATTAATCTCTTTCCAGAAACCGCTGGTGGCATCCTGGCCCTCGATGCGGATGGTCTGTGAGCTGGAGGGCATCCCATTGATTTCGAGGGTGGCATCGTTCGCGAAAGTCGCGCCCGGCAGCAATTGGAGCGCCTGCAAGGGATTGCGAACGCCGGCGCCGGTGCTGCCTATGGTAAGAATGGGCAGAGTATCCAGGCTGGCAGTGGTCACATTGTGGCTCAACTCTCCGCTCTCGGTTTTAAGCTCTGGCGCTTCCGCCGTAATCGTGACTGACTCCGAGGCAGTTCCCACTTGCAGCGCGAAGTCCACGCGAAACGTTGTCAACGCCTCCACTTGGACGTTTCCCCTGACCTCCTTCTTGAAGCCGGGAGCTAAGACGGAAATCTCGTACGTGCCAGTGGGCAGCTCCGTGATCGTGTAATTGCCGGTGGCGGACGTCGCGGCTTTATAGACCGAGCCAGTGCCGGTATTTTTGGCCTCGACGGGCGCGCCAGGGACAACGGCTTTAGCAGGATCAGAAACTGTCCCGGTTATTGTTCCGGTGGTGCTTTGGGCCATCGCAGAGAGGCCACACAGCAAAAGACTGCACGAAATCGACAAGGATCGCATGAATCCCCCCTTTAGCTGCACGGGCAGGCGAAAACCCCCTAAAACGAAAAACCCAGCGCCTGCCTGAAAACTGCATGCAAGTATACTCTGAGTCGTTTTCGGACGTCAATACAAAAAGAATGGAATCGAAAAATATGAAAAACAGAAACTAGCTCGGGTCAAGCCGCGGTGAGGTGCTTCCGCTGGAGATGCGGAAGGATCAAGAGTTCCGGCGGGCGGATATCAAAAAATATGAAATGCGCGCTTATGTGGGTAGAAAAACTACGGTTGGAACTGAAAAAGTGGCCCGGTCAGAGTCTATCTTCGTCGGAGCGGATCTAAGGACGCTCTAGCGAAATCCCCAGCTTTGGCATATCCGGCTGCCCCAGTGTGTCGAGCTGAACCTGGATTTTCTCAATATCCGGAGTCGTGGGATCCAACTTCATGTAGTTCGCAATGTGTTGCTTGGCGCCGCTCACGTCGCCTTTTGCCAGGGCTACCATCCCGAGTACATATTCGATTCTATATTGCTTGTGCGCCGCATCCATGGCCTGCGCGGTCTTCAAACTCTCCTCGGCGCCCGCGAGGTTCTTCATCTCAAAGCGGGTGATGGCCTGATGAAGATAAATCTCAGGATAAAAGCGAGTCTCGATCTTGAGCAGCGCGTCTTCATTCTTGGCCGCCTCATCCCATTCGCCGAGCTTGTTGGAAACCCGCGCGAGCCTCAAATATGGCGATGCCAGCTTGGGATTGGCTTCGATTGCATGCTGGAGTGCATCCTTCGCTTCCATGAGCATCCGCTGCTGCTCATAGAGAGCGCCGAGAATGTTCCAGCCGTCCGCGAATTTCGGAACGGCCTTGACAGCAAGCAGAAGCTGTTTGACGCTCTCATCGATATTGTTGGCGTCTAGAGCCTTCATCGCCGCCTTGTAGGGGGCCCGCGCTTTGCCCGGAGCTTCGTCCTCGGGAATCATCACGGTTCGGTTGGCCTCCCCGGTATCGCGCGGCTGGAGAATCAAATCCTGGACCTTCAGGAGTTTGTTCTGTTGGAAGTCATTGAGATTTATCTTGTCGAGGTCGACTCGAGTAGAGGAGAACCCCGGAAGCGTCGCGCGGAGGAAGCACACCCGGGTATTCTCCGGGTCGAGGTCCATCTTCCAGGTGTAGTGGCCCTTCTTATCGGCGATGGGGCCGGGCGCCGACGCCTGAACGTCGCTGCATACACGTTCGATCCCCACCGTCTTCGGTGGAGGCGAACCATCCGGCATCACTACGTTTCCCTCCACGATAAGCGTGTAGTAGTCTGCCGTTGCAACTTGGATGAAGGCCAAAAGGCCTGCACTCAGGCAGAGGCCTTGAAGTGTACGCGCGGAAACCATGGCACCTCCCTTGGAACGGGTTCATTCGAATCCCCGCAATGCCACTATAGATCATCTAACCTATTTCTCGTCGAAGCAAGGCGGCTGGGGAATCGCGTCAAATTGGGAAGGCTACCGCTCTTTGGAGGCAAGCTCGGGCCCCGCACTCCGGCGGCAAGATTCGCCCGTGGCAAAGTCACGAGAGCCGAACTGCCCGGACTGCAAGCTGCCGCCAATGCGCGGTGAGACGGCGGGTTTCGCGTTGTCGTTCGCGATGCGCAAGACCCTCCCGGCACAGGCATTAGATCACGCCGAAGTTGATTTGGAATCGCAAAGTGAACACTTTCTCGACGGGCCGGTTGCCGTGCGTCGCCGCTGTCCCGCCTCCTCCGAAGGTCGTATTGCCGTAGTCGGCGGTGATCCGGACCAGGCGGTTCAAATACCAGTTGACGCCTCCGACGTACTCATGCAGGTGGCGCGGAGTTGTCGCCGAACTTGCTAGGCCATAAGTGTAGAGTCCGTTCTCGGCTTCCCAGTCGCCCACGCGGGCGGCCAGCTCCACCGCACCCCAACCGCCGTGATGGAGCGGATCGAAGGGCCGCTTCGGCGTGGGACTCCCGAAGCTCTTCTTCTCACCTGTGAGAATGTAGCTGAGCTCAACCTGGTAGGCCCGAAATGCAATCTCCCTACGGACGGTCCCTTTCTGGAAGCCTTCCTCGTTGAGGCCATAATCGGAAAGTAGGCCGAAACCGCCTAGGTAATAGTAGGCTTGAGGCTCCAGCCGCGTTCGATGCCCCGCCGCCGTCACGCCCGAGGCGAACGTCAGGAAGCCATTTTGGCCGAAGGTTTTGAAGGAGGGCAGGGCTTCTCCGTCGGTGTTTCCGCCTGATGCCGCAAAGCCCAGGCCAAGTCCGCGCAGCGGATTGTTCTCGTCTGGCTGAAACGGTGTGAGGAAAACGCGTGCTGCGTAGTCGCGATGATTGCTGACCGCTGTGTCGGTCCCGATGGAACTGTCGGGCACACCGTTGAAGACCCCTACCTGATAGGAAAGCCGGCGATGGAACAGGTCAGCTCCAATCTGGTAGCCGATATCGCGCTGCGGAACCAGGAGTGTCGGCAATCCGCGCTCGACAAAACTGGTGTCGTCGTCGCCTTGCAAACGCTCCAGTCCCACGGGAGGCTTGAACTTTCCCACCCGGACCTGGAACCAGGGGATGTAGTTGAGCTGGATGTAGGCGTCGTAGACGGCAGTGGTGCCCAGCCCGAAATCGGGTCGAATGAAGAAATCGACGTATTTGTAAACCGTGCCGAAAACCGTTGGGCGAACGCGGCGCAGCACAATGTTGTCGATATCGGCGGAAGAGCCTGAGCCAAAGAAGGTGTGATTGTCGACTTGAAGATCGGCCCCAATGTGCAGCACAAAGTTGCTGTCCTTGGAGCGGATGGTGAAGCCGCTGGCATAGTCGGCCGTCGCCACTGCGGCGTTCTGGCCGCTGTCGCTGGCCTCATCCGCCTTGACTTCCTTCTCCAGTTGGTCCACCTTTTGCTGGAGCTGTTGGACCGTTTGGTCGGTGGTCTGTGGCGTCGGCGTCTGCGCCCACGCGAGGTTCGAGCTCATAGCCACTCCCAGGACCAGCCCTAACCACAGTTCTCGATCTGACATTCTTTCCTTGCTCCCTGATTTTGAGATTTTTCTGGACTTCGATCGGATCACACCAATAGAGAAACCAGGGTTCGACACATGGTCATGGAGAGGAAGTGCTTATATAAAAGTGTTGTAGACATACCCTACTGTTCCGATAGGAACAATAGTATGATCTGGCACCTCAATTGTCAAGTAGTTTGATCGGGAATAGTGTCTTTAGGTGAGAGTGCCGCTGGAATACGCCTCCAGGTACTTCAACCCTGAGCCTGTGTTATAGATCACCGTGCGTTCAGTCGGCGACAGAAATCCCGACGCGAGCAGCTTTCTAACAGCAGCAACGCAAGCCGCCCCTTCCGGAGCCGCGAAAATCCCTTCGAGCGATGCCAATTCCATTCCGGCATGCAGAGTCTCCGAGTCCGCCACCGCGATGGCCGTGCCTCCGCTCGCCCGAATGGCATCGAGGATAAGCACGTCGCCGAGCGGCTTGGGGACGCGCAAACCGGCGGCAACTGTCGACGCGGCTTGCCAAAACTCGGTGCGCGACTCTCCCTGCTTGTAGGCCCGAACCACGGGCTGGCAGCCCTCCGCCTGAACCGCAATCATCTTCGGCCGGCGGCTTCCGATCCATCCCAGTTGTTCCAGCTCATCAAACGCTTTCCACATTCCAATCAGCCCGACGCCTCCTCCGGTGGGATAGAGGATCGCATCGGGGAGGTCCCAACCGAACTGCTCGGCGACTTCGTATCCCATGGTTTTCTTGCCTTCGATCCGGTATGGTTCTTTCAGGGTGCTCATATCGAACCAGGCTTCTTGTTCTTTGCGCTCCGTCACGATGCGGGCGCAGTCGCTAATTAGCCCATCCACCAAAGTCACGCGGGCGCCCAGCGCCTTGCACTCGATGTAATTCGATTTCGGAACATCCATGGGCATGAAGATATGCACCTCGATTCCGGCGGCAGCCCCATATGCCGCCGCGGCGCTGGCCGCGTTGCCCGCCGACGGAATCGCGATTTTCCTGATGCCTAATTCCAGCGCCATCGAGATCGCCGCCGAAAGTCCCCGAGCCTTGAATGATCCCGTGGGATTGAGTCCCTCATCTTTGACCCACAGTTGTCCGGCGCCAAGCGACTCTCCGAGACGTTTGGCGCGGATAAGAGGAGTCATGCCCTCGCCCAGCGATACGATCGATTCGCGCTTTTGGACTGGGAGCATGGGAAGATAGCGCCACAACGTTGGTCGCTCCGCTGAAAGAGACTCGGGTTTCCAGGTCCTGCGAACCGAGTCCAAATCGTAGCGCACCAGCAAGGCGCCGCCACACGAGCAAAGATTATGGACCTTGCCGGCTTCGAATCGGAGTCCACACAAACTGCATTCCAGATGGGTCACATTTGGCATATGAATTGAAAGGCGGGCAAACTGTAGATTCACGGTCATGATATCAGGTGGCGCGTCGAACACCATTCGATAGAATCAAGGGGCCATGCCGAACCTTCCCCGAATTGCGATCACGATGGGAGACGCCGCCGGCGTGGGCCCGGAGATCGTGATGAAGAGCCTGGCGCACGCGGAAGTTTATGAGGTCTGCAAGCCGCTCGTCATCGGCGACGCGGAACGGCTGCGGGAAGCCGGGCGGATTTGCGGGAGCATATTGAAGGTTCCGGGTGACATCGAATGCGTCGATCTAAAGCTGATCCCGAAGGATTTAGCTTGGGGCCGGCTCTCCGCGGAGGCGGGAGACGCAGCCTTCCATTTCGTGAAGTTGGCGACGAAGCTAGCGATGGAAGGTCGCGTGGATGCGATCTGCACGGCTCCCTTAAACAAAGAGGCGCTGCATGCAGGGGGACATTTCTATCCTGGGCACACGGAACTGCTGGCGGCGTTGACGGGGACGCCGGAGGTTTCGATGATGCTGACAGCTCCGAGTCACTTGGGCGCGCATCTTCGCGTGATTCATGTAACCGCGCACATGGGACTTCTGGATGCGATCGCGAGAATCGAACCGGGGCTGGTGGAACGGACGATCACGCGCGGTCACGGAGTTCTAAGGCGGGCGGGACTGACCCGGCTGAAGATCGGTGTGTGCGGCATTAATCCGCACGCGGGAGAGAACGGCCTCTTCGGGCGCGGCGAGGAAGAATCGAAGATCGCTCCTGCGATTGCAGCGTGCCGTGCGAAGGGCATCGACGCGGAAGGGCCTCTGCCGGCCGACACGTTGTTCTATCGCGCGGCGCGCGGGGATTTCGACATGGTTGTCGCTATGTATCACGATCAGGGCCATGGTCCCGTGAAGGTGCTGGGGCTGGAGGCGGGGGTGAATATCACGGTGGGCTTACCGGTGATTCGCACGTCCGTGGATCACGGGACCGCGTTCGACATCGCGGGAACGGGCCGCGCGGACGAGCGCAGTATGCTGGAGGCCCTTCGGCAAGCGGCGGAATTAGCGGGAACGAAATGAGCGGGTACCGGCGCCACAGAAAAAGCCTTCACCACTCCGGCTAGCGTACGCTGCGCCGGCAGCCTGGAGTAGAGCGCCTCGGCGCCGCCGAACATCTGACGGCACCGCACGGCAATTCCCACCGCGTTTGCAATGGAGCGTTCCTTTGGAACTGGTCCCACAAGGGAGAAATGGCTCCACAAGCTGGCGAATATCTGATTCACCCGAAGTTCTGGCAATCGTGAGCGTCCCCATTTATCAGAATCCGGCCGAGCTGCCGCGGGTGATGGTGCAGAGGTTTGTCAGCGGAAACAGGTGTGCGGATTTTGCGGATCCTGCTCGCCGGTGCGGTCGGTCACTTTCCGAAATTGAAGATGGTGGCGGGGCATCTGGGTGGGCGGCCGTCCGGGGCAGAAGTCGGTCGACGACGGATGCCGTGAGCCGCGACTCAGGCTCCGTTTTGCGCGCTGCTACGCAGCAGAACGTGACCGAGTCAGAGTTGCCGGCGGCTGACACGGATGCGTACCCAATGTGTTTAGGTTGCGGATCGTGTATTATACGCGATGGACTATCCTGATCAGTTGTTCTTAGCTAGGCAGAGAGGGTATTTTCGTTATGCAACATAGATTGACGCGAATTGGCTCGGTGGCCATGATCGCCGCGGGATTGATTGGCGCGGCGATAGGGCTGATTGCGCAGGGCTCGGAAACCTACAAGACCCGGTTGTCGGCGCTGCCGGCGGATGCCAAGACGGTGAAAGATTTGGCGGGAACGGGAACGGCGACGGCGACGCTGGCGGGCGCAAAGCTCACCGTCAACGCATCGTTTGAAGGGCTGAAGACAAACGCCACCAAGGCGGAACTGCGCAACGGAGTGATGGCGGGTGTGCGCGGTCCCGCGATCGGGGATTTGACGATCACCAAGGCGATGAAGGGCACGATAACAGGCTCCATCGACTTGACCGCTGAGCAGGTCGCGCATCTGAAAAAGGGCGGTTTGTATGTACAGATTTACACTGAGAAACCCACAGATGGCACGCTGTGGGGCTGGCTGCAACGTTAGGAGAAAGACATCATGAAGAAGACATTCGCACTGGTATTGGCTTTGGCGGGCGCGTATGGAGTAGTGAGACTCGCTGGTCAAGCCCCCGCGCCGGGACCGTTCACGGCAGCGCAGGCGGACGCGGGACGTGCGGCATATCAGGCGAATTGCGCCAGTTGCCACAACGCCGATTTGAGCGGCAGTGGAAACGCAGCTCCATTGGCGGGAAGCCTGTTCATGGGCAGCTGGAACACCCGCACCCCCAAAGACCTGCTGGGCTTTATGCAAGGCGCAATGCCTCCGAATAACCCTGGCGCCCTGACCGAAGAGACTTATCTCGACATCACCGCGTTTATTCTTCAAACGAACGGATCGCGCGCGGGCAACCAGGCGCTGACCGCGGCGACGGATGTGCGGATCGGCTCCATTGCGACAGGCGTTTTGGCGCAAGCGGGCGGAGGCGGCCGGGGACAGGGCAAGGGCGGCGGCGGGGGAGCGGCGAAGGGCGGCGCACCGGCGGCAGGCGGACGAGGAGCGGCGCCGGCTGCCAGGGGCCTGACCGTTGCGGGAACGGTGAAGAGCTATACGCCGATCACCGATACGATGATGAAGAATCCCGATCCCAGCGACTGGCTGATTTTGCGCCATGACTATCGCGCCAACAACTACAGCACTCTGAATCAGATCACCACGGCGAACGTAAAGGATCTGCAACTGCAATGGGTGTGGTCGATGGCGGACGGAACCAATCAGGCGTCCCCAGTGGTGCACGACGGGGTTCTTTTCATCAATAATCCGACCAATATCGTGCAGGCCCTGGACGCCAAGACGGGCGAGCTGATCTGGGAGAATCGGATCGGCCAGAATGCCACCGGCAATTCGCAGCGAGGCATCGCGATTTACAGCGATAAGGTGTACATCACCACTGGCGACGCGCACATTTACGCTCTGGATGCAAAAACCGGAAAGAACGTCTGGGACACGGTAATTGGCGATCGCACGGACGGCAATTACAGTACGTCCAGTGGTCCGCTGCTGGCCAAGGGCATGGTCATTCAAGGCCTGGGCGGAGGGTTGTGCGATCAATACCGCGAAGAGAAATGCTTCATCAGCGCATATGACGCGCAGACTGGCAAACTAAAATGGAAGTTCTACACCATCGCCAAGAAGAGCGATCCTGGCCCGGAGATTAAGGGGCCTGGACCCGCACCGGGAGAAACATGGGGAACCTTGGCGGACCTGTTCCGCGCAGGCGGCGATACGTGGATTACGGGCAGCTACGATCCGGATCTCAACCTGACCTATTGGGGCGTCGCGCAGGCGAAACCGTGGATGCGGGCGAGCCGGCAATCCGGCAACGGCGGGACGGCTTACGCGAATTCCACCGTGGCGCTGGACGTGGATACCGGCAAGCTGAAGTGGTACTACAATCACGCTCCCGGCGAAACGCTGGATCTGGATGAAGTGTTCGAGCGTGTTCTGGTGGACGACAACGGCCAGAAGCTGGTGTTCAGCGCGGGGAAAGACGGAATCCTGTGGAAGAACGATCGCGCCACCGGAAAGTATCTGGGTCATAAGGAAACGGTGTTCCAAAACGTTTACGATTCCTTCGATCCGGTGACGGGCGAGCCGCATTTCCGCAACGATATCGTGGAGAATGAGGTGGGCCAGTGGGTCCAAAGCTGCCCGACTTCGGAAGGCGGGCACAACTGGCACGCCATGAGTTATCACCAGCCGACCAATCAGTTATTGATTCCGGTGGCGGAGAGCTGCCAGGAAATGAACGCGCAGAAGGTGGATCTGAAAGAAGGCGGCGGCAGCGCGGGCGGCGCTGCCCGGCGCTTTTTTGAATCGCCGGGCTCAGGCGGCAACGTCGGCAAGTTCGCCGCGTATGATGTGCGCACGCTGAAGGAGAACTGGAAGATCACGCAGCGGTCGCCGTTCATGACGTCGGTGCTTTCGACGGCAGGAGGGATCGCCTTCGTGGGCGATATGGACCGCGTCTTCCGCGCGGTGGACGTGAAGACTGGCAAAGTGCTGTGGGAGACCCGGCTGGGAACTTCAGTGCAGGGATTCCCGCTGACGTTCAGTGTAGGCGGACGGCAGTTCATCGCGGTTCCGACGGGCCTCGGCGGCGGGAGTCCGCGCCTGGTGCCGAGCGTGCTCGCGCCGGAAGTGCACTATCCCGCGAACGGAAACGCACTGTACGTGTTCGCGCTGCCAGAGAAGAAATAAGCGGCGGGCGCTTAGTTTCGAGGCCTGCGAGCTTGAATCTCTTAACTAACAGCCCGCAAAACGGAGCTGGATCGGCGGCCGCGACCGGCCCTTTGCGGGCTAACCGACCACAGGTCAAGGTTTCCGACGATCGAAGGGGTGGTTGGACGGTTCGTTACGTGCCATCCTTAGAAGGCAATCTCAATCTGACCGGGCTTTCGTTCCATCTGGGTCACATTGGCGAGTTGCCGCTTCCGACACCGCGAAGCGGCCGGATGTCGATTGCGGAAGGGCCAATGCGAACCCGCCAAAACGTGACTCGCATCGACGACCACAGTAAAGCCGGCACACGGCGATGTTCGGGTAGCGTTCACTTGTTGGCGTACAAATTTCATTTTGGATGCGGGAGCCCCGCCTCACATCGTACTTCTTCGTGTGGAGTCAGACAGATTCTCCCGGAGAAGATCCAGCATGCTCCGATCGAGCTGGTGCCCTCGGAATGGCGCATAACGTACATCCGCACGGCCGCTGTCGACCACACCGAAAGAGCCGCGCAGATTCCACAGGGCCCATCCCCAGCCGGCTTCGTTCCACAAGGCGAGCAAGTCGCTCATCCACGCCAGAGCGATCCAGTGAGGGGCAGCGTTGTGGCAGCCCCATTCTCCTACGTGGATACTGACTCCAGCGTCTGAAATCCGCTTCCACTTCTGGATCAACTCATCGTGCAGGAGATCCCGGTTCCAGAGCCGCCCGAAGTCATCGATCAACGGCCAGGTCAACGGGCCGAAGGTCTCGAACTCGTCTTTGGGAACCCAAGCGGCCGTATGGTGTGAGACGCTCTTAGGCAAATATCCACGCGTGCTCTGAACCACATCGAGATCCACTACTTCGGGCAAGGGAGTTTGCCCGAGGTCCGCGCCATCGACATAAATGACGCGATCCGAATCCTTCTCACGAATCGCGGCCACCAGTGCCCGAATCACTTCCACGTACTGGGAGCGGTCCTTCATCCTCGGCGGCTCATTCAGGAGATCGAAGCTAAGCTCGCTGCTTGGATGCTCCTTGTAGCGCTCTGCTATGTATCCCCAATGGTGAACGGCGGCTTCGAGCGCTTTCTTCCGCCCATCCGTTGGTCCGGAGAACAACTGGAACGGTTCCCCCGGACCTTCGTTGATACAGTATCCGGGAATGCGATGCAAACAGAGATTGACGTGGACGCCATAGCGCCGTCCCCACCGGATTGCTTCGTCCACTGGCGCGAACTGTGCGGGCTCGATCGCAAGCCAATCGCCGGCGGGCTTCGTCCAATACCAGTACGAGAGCGGGAGGCGCGCGAAGTCGAATCCCCATTCGGCCATCCACTCGAAGTCGGATTCAAAAAAGCGCGCCGGACGGCTGCCGGAAACCAACTCGGTGAGATTAAATCCACGCCGCGCAGGAATTAAGGGCAAGGCAGATCGCTCTTAGAAGGGGGATTGAGTTCAGCTTAGTGTACCCAATCGAGTTGCCCTACGTTCGCAAATCGACTGAGCAGCGCTTTATCATAAGGCTATGTTGTTATCGCGGGGAATGCTTTGATGGAAGCCGATACGCGGCTGGGCCACAACGAGGCGAACGTCATTTTCGAGCGTTTCGGTGAGGAGGTTGTGGCGATCCACTTAGGGACTGGCCGCTATTACAGTCTCCCCGGCGTGGCTGGCGAGACATTCCTTCTTTTTTCCGGAACGCCCACGGTTCCGGAGCTGGCGGACGCGCTTTCGGCCAAATATGACGCGCCGGCGCAGCAGATTGCAGACGACCTTCGCGCGTTTGTAACTCAGCTCAAAGACGAATCGTTGATCATCGAAGAGCGACGGGCCAAGGCTCACAGCATCGAAGCGCCCGCTGCGCCGTCAGAGCTGCGCCTTCCCTATATGACTCCGATGGTGCATGCCCATCGCGATCTGGAGAATCTCTTCCTCGTCGATCCTATTCATGAGACCGGCGAAGCGGGCTGGCCTCAACAGAAGGCGCCGGCTGAGCCCGCCGCCGGAACGCCCATGCGATATCGCTTCGCATCGGAACGATGTTTGTTCGAACAGTTCGATGAAGCCACCATCGCCCTTAATCTCAACACTGGCGCATATTTCAGCTTCTCGGGTCCGGCGGAGGACATTCTGCTTCTTTTGTACGAAGCTCCCGTCCCGGCGGAGATCGTGATGGCGCTGGCGACCAAGTACATCGCATCCGCGGCGCAGTTGTCCGAAGCCGTGGATCATTTTCTGGCTCGCCTGGTGCAGGTCGACCTCGTACTTGTTGAGCAGATCGAGGGCGGGGCCGAATACCGGGTCCTGGCGTTGGCTAAACCAGCCGAGGGCGTGGCTTTCGAGGCTCCGGAAATCGATATGTTTCGGGATGCTCCCGCAGTAGCGATCGAAGGCGGCGGCAGCGAGCTGGATTCGTCTCTCTTATCGGGGAAGAGGAAGTTCCGATTAAACCGGGAGGAGACGATCGTCGCTTATGTGGCCGACGGAGCCATCGCGGTGCATCTGATCCGCGGCGTCTATTTTGTTTTGAATGCAACCGCTGCCCGAGTCCTCGGAATGCTGGAGCAGGAACCGACGGCAAACGAAATCGTCGCGGCGCTTGAACGTGACTACGAAGTGCGCAGGCCCGATCTTATCGCTTCCGTGATCGTGCTGTTGCGAAACTTTATAGCTATCGGAGTGGCGTCTGCGGCTCCAGTCAGCCAGGAAGCGCCCATCGCGGCGGTAACAGCCGAAACGGCACGCCGGCGCGTTCCGTTTGAGCCATTTTCGGTGGAAATGCGGCATGATTTGCGGGAAAAGTTCTGTCTTTATCCGGGCGGCAAGCCGATGCCCTCTGAGCCCGCTTCTCGCGGCCGCCAGCTTTCGGCCGTTCTCGAAGAATATTTCGAAGAAGCAAGCTCCCGAGCGCAGGTAACGGAAATCAAGCTGCTGGTAGCAGGGCGTCCTTTGCGGGTCCGATGCATTGACAGCATTCACAGCCGTCATCTGTGTCTGGCGCTCTCGCATTTACGGCATGATTTTGGTGGAGACGGCGATCTTACAATCCATGTTTGGGATGGCGAGGTGGCCGGCCCTCCTTCCAACTCACTGCTTTCAAACTACCTTCAAAGTCTCTATCGCGATTGGACAGGATGCTGCGGGTCGCGAGGGGAATTGAAGGGCTTCCATTCGCCTGGCCTGCCCTCGTTCTACATGCCGGGGCCCGATGTGCTGAACCTGATCGACGTAGCCGGCAAGAACGCATTCTTCTTCAAGAGGGACGCTTCTCCTCTGCCCTATTGGGAAGCGGGTTCGCCATTTCTCGCGATTCTTCACACGTGGCTATCGGCGGACGGAATTCAGTTTGTCCACGGAGGCGCGGTTGGTGAAAACGACGCAGGAGTGCTGCTGGTTGGAAGCGGCGGCTCGGGGAAATCCACAACAACCCTGCTTTGCCTGAACGCCGGTATGCTCTACGCTGGTGACGATTACTGCGCGGTAAACTGCGACGCACCAGTCTACGTTCACAGCCTGTACAACACCGCTAAGCTGTTGCCGCGGGATCTGGATCGTTTTCCTGAACTGCGGACGCGAGTCTGGAATCCGCAGTCCCTGGTCGAGAACAGCCAAGACAAAGCAACCTTCTTTCTGACGGATCTGGCGCGGGAGCGCATGAGTTTGGGTTTCCCGCTGCGGGCTCTCCTGATTCCCCGAGTTACCAAGCAGACGGGTACCTACTTGACACCGTGCGGTCCGGCCGCCGCCCTGGCTGCGATGGCTCCCAGCACGGTTGCCCAATTGCCGAACTCCGGCCAGGCCGACATGGACCGCATGGTTACGCTGGTGTCGAACGTTCCCGCTTTCATCCTGCACCTCGGTTCTGACCTTACTCAGATTGCGGACGTAGTGCGTAGCGCGCTGCGCTGAAGATGCCGCCCCCAACAATCGCGGTAATCACACCCGTCCGTAACGGGATGCCGTATCTTCAAGACGCGATCAACTGCGTCATGGCGGAACACTACCCGGCATTGGAAATGATTGTCGTGGACGATGGATCGACCGATGGGTCCAGCGAACTGGCTCGGCGCTCCGGATGCCGCGTGCTTGAGACGCCCGGAGGCATCGGACCGGCTGCGGCGCGTAATGTGGGTATCCGGTCTTCGGAATCCGATCTGCTGATCTTTCTTGACGCGGATGATTTGCTGGGACCTTCCGCGCTACGGGCTTCGCTGGAGGCCCTCGTCGCTGCGCCGGAGGCCGGCTTCGCGCAGGGATGCATCCAGAATTTTGCAGGCAGGCCGGATGGTTCGATCAATCTCTACACCAAGCCTTATCGCTTTATCAATCTTGGCTCCGGGCTGTGGCGGCGCAGCGTTCTCGACACGGTCGGCCTGTTCGACGAAGAATTGCGCTTAGGCGAGGATCAGGATTTCTTCATGCGCTGCTGGGAGCGCGATATTGCGAGAGTGTTGGTGGATTGCGTAACGCTGTATTATAGGCGGCACTCGGGAAATATGACTCGAGGGCTCAAGGGGGCCGACTTCGGACTGATGCGGATCTATCGCAAGAGAATCGAGCGTATCCGCCGCGGCGAGTACGATCCGAGCATCCCCCGGCTTGTGACTTGGCCGGATTATCTCGGCAAGAGTCCGGATACTCCGGATTTAGAGTAGCGGCTTATCCCGGTCATTTCAGAAGTTTACTCTTAAGGAACAGCCCGCAAGAACGGACCAGATCGCGGCCACGAGCGCAGTTGTTACTTTCGGGAATTAAGGGCCGCGACCGGCCCCTTGGGGTCTAGCTACTCACGAAGCCGTGGGTCTGGCAGTGGAGGGGAGCCTCAACATGGCCCCGGGTTGCTCAGGGCTCTCCCTCACGGGGACGCCGACTGGAGCGTCCACCTACCGGGCTCACCGCTCTTGGACCTCGCAGGGGAACAGGCGCCAATCCCTGCCTTCCTCCAACAAAACCCAGTAATGTCTCATACCGAAACATCTCAGTCCTCGTACGGAGAAACCAGCACCCGGCGGCGATCGCTGAATCCCTCACTGGTCGCGGAATCTCGATCATGAAAATCCGTTCTGTCAGTATCCCAACCTCAAGCAGCGCTTTTGGCAACGCCGCCGAAAGCGTACCGCATCGCCTTAACATCGGCCAGCGGTGTGTCGGGTGCACTCCAGAAGGCGGAATCCGCCCTCAATCGCTCGTCTGCCGTTAGCCGACAGACTCGCCACGCTCCATTGGTCCCTCATCTCAAAGGATCGCGATTTTGCGGCCTTGTGCGTTGCCATCACAATACGCACAGACACCTCAGGATCGTCAGCCCAGCCGCCGCCCAACGCCTTTTCGTCACCTAGTCTAGTTCGGATCCCCGCAGATGAATCCGCGATACCAGCTTTCGACTTTACTCCAAGGGATCGCTGTCTTGACAAGGTTACCCAGGGTCCACGTGCAAATCTTCAGATCGATGCCATCGGTCTTTACGGCGATCTCTTTGGCCCTCATCCAGTGCCCGCCAAACATCAACATCACGGCGGAGTCGTCCGTGTCCAATCCAAGGGTGAAATTGGCGAGATTTCCGGTTCCGCACAAGATTACGGAATAGCCTAGAGAAAGGAAATTTCGCGCGGCTGTAAGGCTATCCTGCATCGGGCCGCGGTATAGCGCGTCTCTCACCACGGCGGGCTTGGTGATCATCGCCATGCGGCTTAGCGTTTGAAATGTTTTGTCCCGGACGTCCTGGTAGCCGGCCTGCTTGAGCCATTCCGCAACTTGGCCGCTGCCGGTGGCGCCTTGAAGAGTGCGATTCGTTAGAGCGCAACGATACGGCAGCCAGGAAGCGTCGTTCCGGAGCGACGCCAGAGCAATGTAATCCGCCTGTTTGATCCTGGAGGCGTTGCCGACGTGGTCGTGTTTATCGAGTATGTTGGAGTGCTTATCAACTTGAACCGTCTTGGTGCTGCGAGCGTTCACTGTTATATCTCCCGCGCCGTCTTCGGCGAGGCCGATGACGTAGAGAGCATACGCCAGCGGGGCTCGTTCCGCCATGTCCTGCACCACGACGTGAGGCCCGCAGAGCGGGTGGTCGCCTTGGCCCAGGAGCGTGGGTCGAATGACCCTGACAATCAACTGTGTGGCGATCGTAGTGCGAGCGAAGTTGACGAACTTGAGAGGAGCGTTGCGGTGTAGAAAGCCGCCCACGAAACCGGGGCCGACAATCTCGTCCAAGGCAGCCGCCTTCGCCGCTGAGATCGCCGCGGGGCTGTACCGTATGGCCCTCGCTTGTGCCTCCGTAAAAAAAGCTTCGACTTCACTCACGGTCGGCGTGACCGTTAGAGTCCCGATCTGCCTCAGAAGACCGACAATGTCAGCGAACTCATCGGTTGTCGTCGGATTGGCCGCGATAATTTGTGGAAGCGTGGGCATACGACTAGCGTACCCATGAAACTCCAAAGGCGGGCGAAGCGTCAGTATGCGACGATTTTGAACGGGATGCCTGAAGATACCAGCAGCAGCAAATCTGGGCCATTCGAGCCACTTCTTCCGGCCTCCTGCCTCGGCGATTGCCCGCCAGCGCCAGTGCGCCAAACTGTCCGTCGGCGTCCTGGGCATCCTGTTTCTCAAGCCGTCCGTGCGGACCTCTCCACTCGCTCGGTTCTTCGCGTCCATTTAGCTAACACTCTGGGCGACAATCTTCAGCATCCTGCCACCTGCCTCGAATCAACTTCGCTGGGCACCTGATCCGGACTTCACTGGCTGCGTATCCTACGAGAATGCTGTCCGGCATAGGCGGGATTGAACCCGCGCCTTCAGGGAACCTGCGGAGCACCTCCCTAGTCTAGGTAAAGCCCGCAAACGGTCTTCAGAGCGGGTGTTTCGCACATGGATGGCCGCAGTGTGTATAGCCATGGACGTGTTCAACCGGCTGTTCGGCGATCTTCTCGTTTTTGTATACCACTGTTTTCGTCATTAACGGATGTCTGAGCAATCTGTCGCGACCCGAGCAGGTAGTTTATTTCTTCCGGCAGGTTCCCGGAATTCCGATTGTCACCAAGGAAGTTCTCGGCAAGAGGACGGAGGAATACAAAGCCTGGGTGGAAGCGTTGCCCGCAATCACTCGATCCCTGTGGAGTGGGCGGAGAACGGCGTCCGCAAAGAAGATTACGTCCTGCCTGCGCTGAGGCGCATGGAAAAGAGAAACTCTTTCGGCGTCTATTTCATCCTCCGGAGCGGGCCGGACCTTTCGCATCCGCGTACCGAAGTTCCGACCAAGACGCCGCCCACCGCATCCTGGCACACCGGCGCAGCCGTTTCATCCATTTCTCCTTCTACCTCCCGAACGAGGTGCTGCCGGTGGTCATACGCGTGGCATCGTTTTTTCCGTTCCACGCCAACTCTACTACTGGACTCATCTGCTGGGGCCGAAGTTCTCAAAGAAGGAACGCAGCCAAATGGGCCTGTCGCGCTTCTACTCCCTCGCCCAGATCGAATCCTGCCGGAATTTCATCTTCAAACATCACTTCCCCATTCACAAAATCTTCGAACGCAGTTGTGAGATCGGACTGTGGCGTCTGACGGCCAATCGCATCAGCGAGATCTTCGGGGTCCGCCTTCACAAGAGGCTGAATGGAAAGCTCGCCACCGTCATCGACCAGATTGAAGCACGGCCGCTACTTGCGCAATGAGCTCTGTTCCAACAATCTGCGCGATTTTGGCCTGAAGAAAGGACTTAACGATCTAAGGGGCCGTCCGCGAGAGGTTCAAAAGCGTTACGGACCGCTTCGCCGCTTTCCAGGCTCACGCCTAAACGTCCAAGTGGATTCTCCGCTCATCCAGAGGATCGCCCTGCCCGTCACCCTCGGCTCGGTCCGCTATCCCGATCAAAATCCAGGACATTCGCATTCTCCGGCTACCGCAGGTTTTGCTCCACGGCGGCAATACCGTCGGCGGCTGGACCGCCAAACAGATCCATGAAGCCGTTCTGGCCACATTCCAGCTTCCTACCCAAAGCTACGGTCTGAACCGATTGCGCCGTTTTCACCACCAACCCGATTCGGTCAACCGTCCGGACAGCAAACCGCAAGCCGCCTATCACAAGGCCGACAAGAATATCATTGCCCTGCTTGCTGCCGCATGATTTACCTGCCTGTATGTTGAATATTTCAATTGGAGGCAGTACTCCGAAGATGTAGGTTCCAAGGACTCATCTTACTTGAGGTGGCTCGTGTCCTTCTCGTTCTCCAGGCAGATCTCATCTACGAGGTCCGTATCGAGAGCGATTCGCTGGTGCAGCGTGACCGTCCATGGGCGCGTGTAGGCTTTCGGGTCGTCCACGGTTACTGCGACGTCGAGGTGCCCGTAGTCGAGGCGCCGGATTCGCTCCTCGATTTTGGCGGCTGACGTGATCATGCTGCCGTTGGTGTCGATCCACAGATCGTCGCGAAACCCGATCGAGTTCACAACGAGGGTATCCCCATCAAATTTGGCGGAGGAGTAGCCCTGCCAGGAGGGATTGGGGTCTTCGGGAAGCGGGCGGCCATCCGTAAAGATTTGCCGATAGCTGGCATTCAACTCATCTAACATCACCAGCAGGCCGGGAGCCTGCACGAACTTCAGCAGGTGAGGCAAGCTGTACGCACGCAGAAACATGTCCGGCATGCACTTGATATGCGGGTCGTCCTTTCCCATGTCGGCCGTCCTTGTCTTTACGAGCGCCGCCAGCCATGGCTGATAAGGAAGGCCGCCGTTCAGGCTCGCACCTATATTGATGCCTTCCCTACCCATAGGCAGTTCTGAGCCGCAGACCAGTTTCTCTGGATCTTTATTCTGGCAGAAGCTGTTATTGGTGAGCCAGATACCCGAGAAGTCCGGTTTGCCATCTGCAGTCCGTGGCGCAGGCGCGGAGAGGTTGGGTTTTCCGTCAGCCGTTCTGGGAACTCCTGCCGTTGGATACTTAAGCCACTGGGCCCACGTCGTTCCGGACAGGGAGACGAACACGATAGCTAAGAAGGCGGGTCTGACGAGGAATTTATGCATGCTCTTTGGAAGCCAAGGTTACGACCATTTTACCGCCTTCAGACTAACTGATTGGTAGGGGAGTGGTTTCAGAATCCTGAACGCGATGGATGGCGACGTGGTGATCGGGAGCGCGGCGCTCAACAACGACCTTACCGGGATCACGGGAGCCAAAATTATGTTCGGGCCCAATGCCCGCGCTTAGCCAATTCGCCGCTCGGAGCAAGCGAGGGCGGCCGGATCGCGGTGGACCGCATGGCAATCTGTTCGTGATCATCGCGGCCAAAAGAAATAGTCGACGCCGGACAACCGCCACGGGCTCGCACGAAAGGGCCAGCGCCCCTGAAAAAGCTCGTGGCGGATCGAGAGGTTTTCCGGGTCCCCAAGCTGGAGGGATCAGGCGGCGCTCGACGAGTCATGCGTTCTCTTGTGTCGACTCAACGTCTCCAAGGCGTCTTCGCACGACCGCCGCTGCGCTTCGGTAGCTTCCCTCCACGAGGGGGACGTCTCATCCAGCTTGACGACACATTCGATAAATGCATCCCACAGCCTTTCACATTCTATGCAAGGCGTCCAATGAGTATCACGGTTCACCTTGATGGAATCGCCTTCAACGTCGCCTTGATCACAGTAAGTTGTCTTTCCACTCCCTCTCCAAGATCAAGATCCAGGAGGCGCTGCCCCGCGTCGTGCTTAGCGCTAATGGAGCGGAGGGATCCGGGCCGCCAGCCCAGAAACCGAGCGATAATCCCCGGGGTCGTCCTGCGTCTGCCCGGCGCTAACAACCGGCGCGGGTTGCACAGACTTGCCGAAGGCCGCTGCTTCAACCGGCGGAAGGAAGGGCTTGACCGATGGGGGCCCGCTCGACGCGGCGAGAGGAATTGGGTGCTGGAGCGGAATATTCATCACCTGAATGAAACCAGTAGCGTTCGGCTCAGCCGAATAGACATCCAATCGGAATGTCACGTCAGCATTCTTTGGTTGATACGCAAGGCTTCCCGCAGCGAATTCCTGGGAGGCGAGATCTCTGTCGCTCTGCAAGTCTCCGTCTTGGACATGAAGAATCGCGCGAGCCGCGCCTCGCACCGCCGAAGCATTCGGGTCCCATTGCAGACGGAGGGACATCCCGGCTGGCTGAACGCTCAGGTGCAGGGCTTGTGGAGCCTGCGGGTTTGGCGCAGCGGAACGGCGAAATGAATAGGAAAAGCTGCTCGCCGTGGCTCCGGCAACAAGAAACGTGATCGCAGTGGTGACCCACCATCCCCATCTCGCACTGGAGACCACTCTCTCTTGCTCGGGTATGAATCGCTGTTGGCGATCGGCCCGCTGGCGATCCATCGATTGCTCGCAAGCAGTGAGGGAGTGACCTGTATCCGATGGATCCAGCGGGCTGACAACGCTCGGCGCCGACAGTGCACTCGGAGTTATTTGGGGTGACGCCGCCGCCGGTTTGCCCTTGGCGAAAGGGCGCCCTTGCTGGAGCTTCATGATCGCTGCGAGCGACGACGCCAAAGCAAGCTCATGAACGCGCCGGAAGTTCCCGTCCGTCCGAACGAAGAAAGCCGCTAAACCGGGAGCCGGGCCAAGCAGGAGAAAGAGCGCACTTTTGGCGTCGAAGCAGCGCTCAAACATTTCTGCGTCCGCCTGTGTGGCGCCCACTTGCTCGGAGCGAGTGTGGCTGCGAAAGATTGCTATACTTTTCAACTCGCTTCTTTCGACTTCCTGGCGGAGATCCGACAGATCGGATTCGGACAAGAGATAAGAGGGACCGGAGCGGTGCTCGGATTCCACCGGTTGAAATCCTTCCACCCAGAAGGTAGTGGTCTCCTCGGCGGCATTCACGCGGCCAAGCAAAACTCCCCCGATTTCAAGTCCACGCCGCGGCACCTTCTTAAATGCCATCCAGGCTTCGATTCCAAGGCGCCCGATGACGTCGGGGCGAAGATGAATGGCGAACTGCCGGGAGCCTTCGGTCCAGGAACAAATCGGTTGCTCACCGGGAGGGTGCACCGATTCAGCCACGCCAGCCAGATCCACCTCAAGCATTTTTATCCGCCATTAGTTTTCTCCACCGGAAATAAAGCTTGCGTTCCTAGGCAGTAGATACCGTCCGCGCGACTGTGTTACATGCGATTGCCTCCCTTTGACCAACCCCCTGCGGCTGGAGCAACCTCGGAAACGGCATATTCAGGGTGTTTGACGGGCGCAGCCGTTTCGTCGCGGCGCCGCTCCCGTTGGCTGCGGGCCGTCTAATTTCACCCGAGGAGCCGGACTGGCCCTCGGTGCAAATGCTTTCGCTCTTCACGCAGCACATCACGTTTCTCGAGAAAGGGCGGCTGTTTGTCTCCCTGACGCCCGCGGACCTTCCCGATGCTGAACGCTCCAAAGGAACAGAGGCCCATGATCCGGCTGCGTGACCCAATCAGTCACTGGACCTGGTCAGCTATCGAAATCATTCCGACACCTCGATTTGTTTGAACACGATCCGTTCGGGAGTCAGAAGGATCGAAGCCAGCAGCCAGCATGGCGAATCATAATTAAATTCCGGCGGTGTTCTCGCAAAGCATGACGGCCCCTGCTCGGATCGAGCAAGTTCGGCAACATTGTGGGGTGCCTCCTGGACTGTGCGGTATGGGCACAGGGAAATGCCGGACAATGAAAGAAAATGGCCGGACCCCGCGCTAACTCGGCGCGAGCCCAGCCATCTTCCATCCGCCCGGTGGAGGAGGCGCGGGTTGCAATGTGAAGCCTGTTGACACCTAATCCGCCACTATCGGCGGGAGTTCACCGAAGAAGGCAATTTACAGCCGCTCGTCGCGGCGGTCGCCGAGATGTGCCGTGTCGAGAGGTTGCGACCGCCACGAGGTTTTCGGCCTCGGGCAGGACTGCGGCTACAGGCCGCGTATTCCTGATTCTGATGTAACTTTTGATGTCCGGCAGAGTGGCGATGGTTTTAAGACGCTGTGTTTCAAACTACCAACACGCATTCATTGTACCGGCGGCGCACTTTTTAATAGAGGCTGGAGCCGCCGCGGCCGCCCAGCGGAGCGGCCCTCCCACACACTATGGTGCGATTTGCAGGAAATTCAACATATCGGGAAGCGGAAACGGAATCTCGAATAAATTCACCCCTGCAAATTGGCCCGTGAAATATTGATTCGGATTCGGAATCCGCCCGGTTGTGAAGAAATCCGCAATCTGGCTCTGCGCCGCAGTCCCCACTGCGGTCTCCAGCGGCGGACTTGAGCTCAGGAAGAATGTCGGGTTCGCCAGGAACCGGTGCGGATAAATCGGGTACCCCAGCCCCGGCTGCGTCAGACTCAGCAACGCCGGTTCCATCTGGACCGCAACGTTTGTCTCCAGCATCCACGTCTGCCCATTCAGTCCCGCCGCGCGCACCAGCGCGGACTCAGCCGGATTCGGCACCTCCAGGTCCCCCAGCCCGAACTGTATCAGAATAGATTTCGGCGGCACTCCGCTCAATGGCTCCAGCATCAGGTGTGCAGCAAACCCCAGCGGATCTCCGATCATCTCCAGCCAATCCGCTTGCTCAAAGCCCGCCTGAATCGCCAGAGCCCCAGGGACGCTCGCTGTCACCGCCTGTCCGCGATACACATATTGATCGTTGAAGGAGTCGTTGAAGTATGGCTCCGGCGGAGCCGGCGGAACGTTCAGCAGCGACGGCGTGAAACCCGCCAGATACTCCGCTCCCAGAACTCTTGCAATCGGGCTCAGCCTCCCTACATCTATTTGCGTCCCCCCGCCCACGTTCAACGCCGCCGCCTCGACGTACGGGTTCACCGCCTCAAACAGCGTCCCGTAAAACGATCCGAAGGATTGCCCGGTAAAATAAATCCGCGTCGAATCGAGATTCAACCCCAGCCCGTTCGTTTTGCGGATAGCCTGCACCAGCGCGCACAAATCCACCGCGCTCTCGCGTGAACAATCTCTTGTCGCCGCAGCCCCCGCCGCGATGCAGCCATCCGTGGATGCGATCGGCTGCCCGGGTACGAACTGCACCCCTCGCCCCGGCGTCGGAACGTTTACCGTTCCTTCGTTGGTCGTCACAAACTGCGTGATGCCGTTCGGCCCATAACCATGACCCAGAATCTCGAAGGCAATGGTGGCGTAGCCCTTTTGTGCCCACCTCGACGCCGCATATGTCGCTGCGCCCCACTGGAAATCGCCCAGCCCGTGTCCGAATAGGATCACGGGAACGTTCCCGCCGCGCGCCTGGTTGGTGGATGCCGGCAGGAACACGTGAAACGAGACCGGCACGACGGCGCCCGGAACCGGAATCGCCATGTTCGTCGGCGTCACGCTGATGGTCCCAGCCAGCGGCCCGCTCGTGTTGATGTACAGCGGTGATAAAAACGCGCCCATCGAAATCTTCGCAACGCCCGTCAAGTCATTTAAAGGAATCGTCTGGTTCAGGTTCACTCCGGTAACTCCCACGCCCGGATCCGGTATCCACGTGATCGACGTCACATCCGCCATGTTGAATGTGACCATCGGGCTGGCCAGTGTTCCCACCCCGGGAATCGCCCCGGAATCCACCGCGGTCCTGGCCCGCTCCATCCAATTCGTCGCGCTCAGAGTCGTGAACACCGAAGCTGCTGCAATTCCTCGCAAGTCGCTGACGATCGTCAGCAGCGGATTCATCGCTTGCGCCAATTGTTGGCAGTACGGCGTTGTCTTCCACATCACGCAGCTCGTGTACTGCGAGCTTGGCTCTACGCTCTTCCCGTTTGCGTCCAGCACCGCCGGCGTCACCACCAGCAGATACTCCGTGTCTTGATCCAGCACTTGGTTCGGCTTCGCGTACGCACACAACCCCGACGGATCGAAAATCACCTGATTAATGCCGATCGGCAACCCGAACTCGCTCACGGGCACAAAAAAGATCCCGTTAGTCAACGTCGACACGTTTACGGCCGCCGAAAAGCACACCGTAATTCTCGGGTTCACGCTGAACCCGTCCAACTGGTTCAGCAACTCGACGTTCACGCATTGCGTCGCCGTCGAGAGCGGCGTGCATCCCGAAGGCGACGGCAGGTTAATTTGAAGCCCAGTTTTCTGGCTGGAAGTGGCAACCGTCAGCGCATTACTTGGAAACGGCCCCACCTCTTGTGAAGCCGGGTTGAATAATACGGTGGTTGCGCACCACGCCGGGGAAACCAACACAGCGAAAGCAAAGACGCGAATCCCAGCGAGGACAGGCGAGGACAGTCTGCTTCTCATCGAGGTCTCCGGCGCACATGAGGATTCCCGGCCGAGCCGCTTAACCCGTATCCCACATAGACTCTCGCCTTCAAACTCGCGTTACGGCGTGTTGTTCGCCACGAACTCATCTGGTTGAGCATCCTGAAAATCTCTCTCCAAGCTTGCAGGCAGCGCTGCACTCTAGCGATTCCGAAAAAATGGCTCCTGCTCCGATTTTGCTCGGGAGGCATTGAGGGAACCCCTTGCCCCTCACGATGGATTAGATCGGGGCCGAAAGATGAACGTTACGCGAATCGCGGAGGAGGTTGGTAAAAGATCAACCGATCTTGGCGGAATCATGACACGTGCTCACCAGCGTCCCGATTACCGAAGCGCACGCAGATTTAGGAAGCCTCCGCAGGCTGAATGAAAAAAATGCCCCCGCTTATGGCGTCTCGTGCTGACGCTTTCTCCGAATCTGTCCGAGACTCCATGGCGACACAGCCCGCGCAACCCAGTCGCTGGCACGTGAACTTCCTGCTCCCTAAAGATCCGAATGGCTTAAAAGAAGCAGCGACACCGACCGGCTCTGGACCGCCAGCGGCGAAGACTGGAGTCGTGGCGGGTAGCGCCCGACGTCGTCGTACGCGTGCTCAGACACCTAACCGTTCAGATCGTGAAACGCTTCCGCGAGAGATTCTGCAGGGTAGCTACTCTCTTTTCGTTAAATGTCACAAAGCGGGAGGCGGCAGTTGCTGAAGGCCGAGATGCTTCTAGTGAAGTGGTCCTTGCAACGTGGCCCTGGAGGCCTTCAAGGCGCACAAGACGGCGGCCCAGATCGCACAGATGTTCGAGGGGTCCATCCGACCCACGTCCGAGGCTGGAAGAAACAGGCGCTGGCGGGCTTGCCCGACATCTTCGGCAAAGGCCGCGACCAAATGTGCCAGAAGCCGGACCAGGAGAAAGACAAGCTGTGCAAACAGATCGCCAACTGAAAGTGGAGTTGGACTTTTCAAAAAGAGCTGGCTATCATCGGGCCAACCTGGAAGGCAAACTTCTTGCGAGTCGACCGAACCCACCTTGTCCGCCTGAGCTCGCGTCACTACGACTCGCGCAAGGCAATCGCCGAGCGTCGGCAACTCTACCTGCTCCGTCTCCGCCGTCTCGTTGATGTACTCCTACGCCGCGCTACCGATCCGCCACTAACCATCGACCTATTTCGCGCGTCCTTTGAATCCCTGCGCCTGCATAGAAATCTTATACACGGTCATGGATGTCGCACGCACACCCTGGCCGAACTGGACCTGCTCCCCGCCAAGGCTGGTTGCGCCCATGCCTCCGATGTACAACATCTTCTTGTCCGGCCCAGCGAATGCCACCGTAATCGGCTGCCGGGGCGTCGGAATCAGCCCCAAGTATTTGCCGGTCTTGTCAAGCACCTGCACGCCCTGCATCGAACCACTGGTAACGGTTATATACAGGCGGCCTTCCGCATCGATCGTCATTCCATCGGCATTCGCGCCCTGCCCTTCCAGCTTGCCGAACTCGCGCTGATTCGTTGCCTTCCCGTCCGCGCCAATGTCGAACACCGCGATCGTGCCGCCATTGGTCACGTATAACTGCCTCTCATCGGCGCTGAGAATAATGCCGTTAGTCCGCAGATTCTGATCAATCCGAGTGACCTTGCCCGAGGGGTCCATCGCGAGCGCGCCAGTTCCCGTAACGTACACCCAACCCGTCTTGGCGACGGTGAGGTCGTTGATGCGTCCCAGCCCGGCGCCATTCTCAGCCATCTTGTCGGCCAGCACCTTGCGCTCCGGAGTTAGCACCGCGATATCCGTCGCCTCGGTACATGCCGCGCGCGTCACGGCATCGGGATCGGTGCAACTGCGCTCCACGGCGTAGATGGAACCGCTCGGCCCTATCGACAATGCGCCGGGTCCATGCGAACGCGCAATGAGAATGGTAACGTTGTCCTTCTCGTCGATCTTGATGATCCGGTTCGATTGTTCCTGCGCGAAGATCAACCCGCCATCGTCGGTGCCGACCATGCCATCTGCGGTCGCTTCGCCCTGCCATGCCATCTTCCACTTCTGGCCGGCCTCTATCACACCGGGAATCGCTGCGCTCGTGACGTCCTGAGGCGGGATCGGCGCTCTCGCGCCTGCCGGGACCGGGCCCTTCCCTTGGCCAGGTTGGGCCCATACAGACGCCGCGCACAGAACTGTCAAAGCGAAGAGTCTCATCTTGGACATGCTTTTGATTTAAACACGACTGGCTGTGGATTCGCGAGTGGGCGGACCAGGAGTACCATGCCACGTTCGTCACCGCCTTGCGGGCCATGATGACCCATCGCGTATGCCTCTGGCGAGTAACCCGCCTTCGAGACACGGATTCCCCCGGAACCGGTTGCCTTCCGGCGTGCAGCATCATCCCGATGGTGGTGTCGGTGCGATCGCCGAGAACGTCGCCGAAAATGCATCGTCGCCGATGCTCGGATTGTCGAAAATAAAATGGGTTGACCGGCAAGTACGATTTCAATCTCGATTGCATGGTTGATGACGGACCAGGACCACCGGTTGGTCGGCGACATCGCCGACGGCCCAAATTGCTTCGCCGTGATCGAACGGCAGTTGGGGCTGAAACTAGTGGACGAAAGAACCGATGGAGGTACCGGTCGTGGACGTCATCGAGAGCCAGCTGCGAAAACGAGTTGAAGTGCTTCTGCATCGCCTCCAGCGCCGACGAAATACGACCTTATTGATCGTCAAGGGCGGGCGAGAAGCTCGCGAAAAAACGGGTCGGGTTGAGAACCTCTAGCCCCACGGACAGCGCTTCAGCCATTCGGCATCGCCGCGCCAGCGGTTCCCGCAGCTTGCGGCTGCGTCGAGGTCACGCCGGACGCTGGACGATATGCCGTTTTGATCGGGAGGGTCCTCAGTCCGCGACATGCCGGCTCCACGGCGAGTTGAATCCGGTGGAACAGTGCATTCGGTGTAACACAGATAGCTGGATTGCAATTTGCGGACGCGACCGAACCGTAATCGCATCCACGGCGTCATCGAAGAGAACGCGGTTGCCGACGCGTAGTCGCAGCAGGTCGAGCAACTGGTGCGACGGCTGTTTACCCTCCGGCGTGGAAGGCATTTGGCTGTCTCCCGGACGTGAGCGCTCTCGATCTTTTCGGCTTGTTTCCTCAGGAGTCCTGACCCGTGGCGCTGGGTCTTTTCGACTCGCGCACGTGGCGGATCAGCGAATAGTAGTCCATCTCCTTTCTTCGGTTCGGCTTGCGAATGAGCTTGCCGTTATGACTACCCCAGTCCGTCGACTCCGGATGCCGCGGTCACGTTCCCCATCAGCTTGTCCTTTGCAGGCCATTGCTTGCGCGAAAACGGTGTTGCGTTCCCGCGCCACTTCCTGGGTTTCATTCGTCTCCGGATTTAGCGGACCGAGTGCGCCACCGGTCTCGACCACATTGAGCGCGCCCTGGCAATCGTGCCGATCCATCAGAATCTTCCCGGCCTGTGCGCGAGCGTCACCCGTGACGCGATTCACCGCTATGCCAGCGTAGTTCGTCTGGCCGTTTCCGTTGCCGATGTTCGCGACGTCCTTCTTAAAGCCAAAATCGACCACGCGCAGAAACTGCGCCAGCGCGTCATCAGTTCGGCCTACGGCCTTCAGAGCCTTGCCATAATCCAGCGCCACTTCGCCCATCACCGTCGCCGCGTTCTCGGGGGCGGGCACCGGAATCGCGGGAGCGTTCGCTCGCGGTAGCATGGCTTCGAACATCTGCGCCTCCCGGCCAACCCTCGGCGTACGCTGGGCCCACACCGCGCCGGGTTCCAGAAGAGCGACCGCCGCGTTCGGGTTGGACGCCACCAGCGGCCTTCCCAGGATGTCGCGCAGCCGCAAATTCAGCGCCAGTTGCGCCATGTCCCGGGGTTGATTCGCTCCGGCTTGGCTGGTTTGATCCAGACGCAGCTTAGCTTCCTCGACCGCCAGGGCGACGCGCAATTGCGGCTGCACCTCCGCGTTGTTGTTCGTCATCTGAGCGAACCGGGCGGTGTAGGCCGCGACACGTCCATCCGTCGGATCGTAAAGGCGGGCGACATCCAGAGCTTTCCCGGCTGCCTGCGCGTTCCCGGCGTTGATGGCGCGCCAAGCCTGGTGCAGCATCCAGCCGCAGGACATCTCCACCAGATTCATGGTCGCGTTGAGTTGCTGTTCCTTGAGATCGGTTTGACCAGTGCGGCTGTACAGGTCCGCGAGCGCAAAGTTGGCATCGAGCGAATATGGCTGCTGCCTGATCGCCTCGGTCAGTCCGGCCTTGGCCGCATCGAACCGTTCGCTTTCCATGTCCCACTGCGCCTGCAGCAGGACGCCTGCGAACGTCCCCTTGGTCACCGCGAGCGCCGCCTGGATTGCAGCCTCCGAGCGCCGCAGGTACTCCTGCGCCTGCGCTTCCAATTCACTCGCCTGCTCCAGCATCTGCGGCGTCGGCGGAATGTATGTGGTGACCGTCACGTTCCAGACTCCGTCGCTTCTGGTCTCCTGGTGCGAGCTTGACGTTGTTCTGGGAGTGCGCAACGCCTTCGCCTGCGCGTACATGCTGCCGGCATGGCCGATCAGAAATTGCGCGCGCATGCTCAGCGCCTCCGGATCGCGCGGGGCCACTTGCAGGGTGTAATTCACGATCTGTTCGGCCTGCTGATCCTGCCCGAGTCTTTCGAGCGCCATCGCTTTAGTCATCAGGCTGGCCACGTGATTCTGATTCAGCTGCAAAGCGGCATCGCACAGCGCGATGGCCTTCTGAATTTCCTGCCGCCGCGAAATCTGCGTGCGGAACGGCACCAGTCCGTGCCGCGGCTCCACTTCCTCCCCGCGCTTAATGAGATCGGATTCATCCACCAGGAATCGCGCCGCTTTGGCCAGCGGCCCAGGATCCTTGGGAGCCGCCGCCGCTGCCGCGTCGAGCTGCCGCCATTGATCCTGATACCACTCGTCATAACGTCTGCGGCCGTTATTCGCGGCCCGGAGCAACTCCATCGCGCGCTGGACCAGCGGTTCCATCTGCGCGCCGCCTCGCGCCTCCTTCACCAGAGTGTCGTAAAGTTGATGCCAATCCCCGGCGGCTTTATTGGCGGCGATTTCCTTCTCCACTTGAGGCCGGTATTTAGAGGCGTAATCCGGCTTCAGCTTTTGCAGCACGTCGAGATCGGCACGGGCGCGGCGTTCATCGCCCACTCGCGCCGCGGCGAAGGCACGCGCCACATACGCTTCGGGGTACGCCGGGGCGTTGGTCAGGGCCAGCGTGAGCTGCTTCCGCGCCGTCGCCGGCCGCCCCAATGCGGCCCAGGAGTCTCCCACCAGATACTGGATTTGCGGATTGTCCGGATACACCGGACGAATGAATTGCGCCGTCTGGAGGACGTCGGCGTACTTGCCGGCGTCGTGCTGCGTGAAGGCGCGCGCAAGATGCACTTCGGCCAAATCCTTGCGAGTCGCCGCGCGATTCGCGAACCAGGCGCCCGCCTGCAGGCTGAGGCGATTGAACTCGGCTTGGGTGGGGGCCGGGGTGCGGCGCTCGCGCGCGATTTGCACGGGTCGAGCCATTTCCTGATACACGAACGACGCGTAATCGCTGGAGTAATCATTGCCGCCCTGCATCATATTGCCCGGCATGCTCACCGCGGCGGTTGCTGGGGCTCGCGGACCGCCGAAGCGATGGTCCGGGGTCGAGAAACTGTACAGGGTCTCGGTAACGTAGATCCACAGTTCGGGCTCGCGGCCCAATTCGCGGGCTTGTCTGGCGCGCTGCAAATCGGCGACGGCGTCTTGCCCTTTGCCGCCGAGGCACAGCGCCACTCCGCGGGCCAGAAAGAACGCTGGATCCTGCTGCAGCCCGATCGCGCGGCCAAGGGAGGCCGAGGCCTCCGTATACTGGCCTTGCCTTAAGGCGTCCAGGCCGGCGAGATATGCGTCCAGCGCGGGTGAAACCGCGCCGGGTAGCACGCCCGCCAGCACAAAGAAGAAAACGGAGGCTAGTCGCTTCGTCACGGATTCTCCCTAATTTAGCCTCATTCGGGCCCAGGAGCAAGGGTGGATGCTCAGACGAGGCTTTCTAAGCGCACGTTTTCGGCCCGTGACCGGAAGGAGTGTCTCATGGCCTGCGGCTCACCAAGGTGATGAAAAACATCTGGGCAGTTGTGGGGTGGGTGATCTTGTCGCCCGCCGGGTTTTCAGGGAAGCGGCTTCTGCTAGTACGTTAGTGAACCGGAATGGCAACGGCGGAATGCTGGTGCTGCGTCTCCGCCGCTCACCCCAGGTCAATGCTGCGATTATCGGGCGCGACTAAGCTTCGTGGCTTCGATCACGAGGCCGCGGCCGACTCCCGCCGGTGCTCGCAGCTACAGCTCCAATCCCGCCCTACTTCGCCGTTACTTTATTTCTTGTCTTGGCCGTGCAGGTCCTTGCCGGCATCCGCCGGAGCCGGCGGAGGCGGACCCTTGGGAGCGCCGCCCGGGCCACCCCTGCCGCGCCCGGGTCCGGGCGGGGGAGCATCCGGCATTTTCGCGGTTCCTCCGACCTTCAGCGCCATGAACTGGGTGCTGGTCGAGAACCCGATGTACTGCGTGCCATCGACCGTGTAGGTGATGGGAGGAGCGCCCCCGGGGAGGTTGTACGGCAGCGCCAGCAGTTCGTCGCCGGTATCCGCCTTGTAGGCATACAGCGTAGTGCCTGCAGTCTGAAACACCAGGTTGCTGGCCGTGGTCAGCGTGCCGCCAGTCGACCCGGTTCCCCGGCCTGGCTTGACCCACTTGATCGTGTTCGTCTTGGGATCGCGCGCCTGCAAGCCGCCGCGGCCGACGTTGTCGGGACCCCAAATCGGCATCGGGGTCGATTTCATATCCTGGCCGCCGCGGCCCAGCCCATGTGCGCCGCCGCCCGCCTTGGGGTCGGGTTCCTTAGCAGCGTTGAAGTTGTAGCTGCCGGCGCTGTAAGGAAGATAGACCAAGCCAGCGTTCGGGTTGTAGGACATGGGCGCCCAGTTGTGCGCGCCGCCGCCGCCCGGATAGATCACCACCGAATTCGTCTGATCGTAGTATGCGGTTTGATTGATGATCGGCCGGCCATTGTTCTTCTTATCGAAGCCTGTCACCCAGTTCACCGGGACGAACGGCTCGGCGGAGATGAATTGTCCATTGGTGCGGTCGAGGATGTAGAACACGCCGCTCTTGGGAGCCTGCATGATCACCTTGCGGGTCTGGCCCCCGATCTGAATATCGGCCATGATGAAGCCGCCCACGGAGTCCAAGTCCCACGCGTCGCCGGGCACCGTCTGGTAATACCATTTCAGCTTGCCGGTCTTCGCATCCACGGCCACGATCGAGCAGGTATACAGGTTGTCCCACTTTCCGAAGTCCGATTTCGGGATGCCGCGCATTTCCTCCGGCCACGGCTCAGGATTACCCGTCCCGGCAATCACCAGGTTCAAATCCGGGTCGTACACCAAGCCGTCCCATACAGAAGCGCCGCCGCCGTATTTGGCCCAGTCGCCGACCCAGGTCTTGGATGCCTTTTCCTGATCCTTGTCCTCGAAGGGCTGGCCCGGGGCCGGCGGAACCGTGTGGAATTTCCATGCGAGTTTTCCATCGCTGACGTTATAGGCCGCGAAGAAGCCGCGAATGAAGTACTCGCCTCCAGCCACGCCGATCACCACCTTGTCGCCCGCGATGCGCGGCGCGATGGTCATGGAATAGTAATCGTTGATGTCGGCGACCTTGGTGGACCACACCTCTTTGCCGCTGACGGCGTCCAGCGCGACCAGGCGGGCATCGTTGGTGGTCAGGATGAGCTTGCCGTCGGAGATCGCCAGCCCCCTGGTGTGCGCGCCGCAGCACAGATGCCTCGCAGTGATCGGGTCATTCTTGGCATCGTACATCCACTTCTGTTCGCCAGTGCGCGCGTCTAACGCATAGACAAAGCCGTTGTCCATCGGCTGGTAGATGGTGTTGTTCCACATCAGAGGCGTGCCCTCGGTGCCTCCGCGGCCCCCCGGCATGCTGACCGGCGCCGACCAAGCCAAGCCCAGTTTCCCGACGTTGTTCTCGTCGATTTGCTTCAACAGACTGTAGCGCTGTTCCGTCTGGCTGTGGCCGTAGGTGAGCCATGTCCCGGGCATGGCGTCTTTGGCCGTTCCGGAGGTGTTGAGAACTTTGGCGTCCACCGCGCGCGGCTGCTGGGCGGTGGCCGTGAAAACAAAAGAAAGAGTGGCGATGGCGCCGGCGGCCAAAACGGCCTTGGTTTTAGAAACAGTCACGATTTTGTTTACCTCAGTGAAGTATGACCGATTTGAGCCGCAAAAGAAACCGGCCGGCCCGCGGATATTCCGGCGCTCCTCCGGCAATCGAGGGATTCGCCGTGGATCTATTTCACCGGCCTCGACCCTGTGATAAGAATATCCACCAGTCGCCGGGCGCTTTGCTGCCAGTCTGGACTTGACGCGACATTCGACACCCCGATCAGGGCGCGAAGCAGATCGATGGGGTCGAGGTCTTTGCGTATGTCGCCGCTCTTGATGGCGCGCTTTACCAGCGAGCGGATCGCTTCCCAGATCTGACTGTAAGAAGCTTCCACAATCTTCGAGTGACCCCCGACCAGCGTATTCAGCGCCGGCGCGATGATCTTCTTCGTCGCTATGTAGTCGACAAACAACAGCATCCACGATCGCAACGCCTCAATCGGGGCCATCGTCCCGGAAAAGTTCCGTTCCGCGGCGGCCAGCTTTTCGACCTCTGTCCGGTAAACTGCCTCGATGAGGGCCTCGCGGGAGGGAAAATGGCGATAGAGGGTTCCGGCCCCGACCCCCGCCTGTTTGGCAATGTCATCCAGGCTTGCTTCTGCACCCGACCGGGTGAACGCTTCCTTCGCGACCTCCAGTACGCGGTCGCGATTCCGTTCCGCATCCGCGCGCGGTTTTCGTTGGATGGGGAGGGGACGCTTCGTAGCCATTTGAAAAAGCTTGCAACCGGAGACACTCTCCGGTAATCTACCTATACGGAGACTATCTCCGTTTTATCAAATTCGGAACGGCTGGTCAATGCCGGCGGCCTAAAACGGCCGCTCGAAGATGGCCAGCCCAGAAAGGTGAGAATATGCAAGTTTTCGTAACCGGCGCGACAGGCTTTATCGGTTCTGCCGTTGTTCCGGAGCTAATCAACGCGGGTCATCAGGTGCTGGGTCTGACACGCACGGATGCGGGCGCCAAGTCTCTTCTTGACGCGGGTGCGCAGGTGCATCGAGGCGACCTTGAAGATCTGGAAAGCTTGCGGAGTGGAGCGGCCATGGCGGATGGCGTGATTCATCTCGCCTTTAACCACGATTTCTCGAAATTCGCGGCGAACTGCGAGATGGACAGGCTCGCCATCGAGGCGCTGGGCTCCGCGCTCGTTGGCTCTGACCGGCCCCTGGTAGTCACCTCCGGGACCGGGCTCATCGCGCCAGGGCGCCTCGCGACCGAAGACGATGTGCCCTCCTCCGGTTCCACCTCGGTTCCTCGAGTCTCCGAACAGACAGCAGCTTCGCTCGCAGCGCGTGGTGTGCGTGCTTCGGTGGTGCGTCTGCCGCAGGTCCATAACCGGCTCAAGCAAGGCCTGGTCAGCTATATGATCGCGGCAGCCCGCGAAAAAGGTGTCTCGGCATTTGTCGGCGATGGGCTCAACCGCTGGCCCGCGGTGCCCTTGCTCGATGCAGCCCATCTCTACAGGCTGGTGTTGGAGAAGACGGCCACGACAAAGGAATCGGCCGGAGCCCGGTATCACGCGGTTGCAGAAGAGGGCGTGCCTTTGCGAGAGATCGCTGAGGCAATCGGCCGGGGGCTGAAGGCGCCGGTCGTCGCCATGTCCCCCGAGGAAGCAGGGCGGCATTTTGGCTTCCTTGGATTCTTCGTGGGCGCTGACTGTCCGGCTTCCAGTGCGCTGACGCAAGAATGGCTGGGATGGCGCCCAACGATGCAGCCGGGGCTGATCGCCGATCTCGATCGCGCGCACGTCTTTGAAGCAGCGCAATGAGCTGCGCCGACTCCGCTCAGGTGCCTCCTACGCGAGTTTGAGATCCGCTACCCTGGGCGGTTTCGCCGCCAGCGCTTCCACTTCCGACGAGGCAGAAATTTTCGATTCCCTGGTGTAGAGCTCGTGATTTCGCTCCAGATCGGAGAGGCGGTAGACATAATTGACAGTGAGGCCGGCCGAGCGCTCCAATCCAGTGGCCGTCGTATCGCTGAGCCAGTTGATGCGTTCCAGCCGCGCGCCATTCCTCAAATGAAATCTCGCTACCGGATCGAGTGGTTCTTTGCCGTTCTTTTCCCGCAGCAGGTAGCGCGCGCATAGGTGCAGGAGATGAGGCTTAAGCTCCGCGGCGGTCTGCTCATTCCGATTCCATTCAGGATTGGCGAGCGTCTCAAGAAAGCTGCCCAGTCCGAGGGTGCTCTTGTTCCGATCGAGCCAGGCGCGAAAACCTGGTATCGGCGACAGTGTCGCAAAGCGGCGGATCCCTGGAAGCTCGCGCCCCAGGTCTTCCACGACCTGTTTTATGAGGAAACTGCCGAAGGGCACGCCGCGCAGACCTTTTTGGCAGTTCGTGATCGAATAGAACAGCGCGCAATCGGCCGTGCCCAAGCCAGCCACGGCAGCTTCCGGATCGAGCAGCGGCTGCACCGAATCGCTCATTCCCCGCGTGAGCGCGGCTTCAACGAAGATAATCGGTTCGTCGGGCAGGGCGGGATGGAAGAAAGCGTAGCAGCGCCTGTCTGCCGCCAGCCTGCGGCGGAGATCGTTCCACCCTTCGATCTGATGCACGGCTTCATACGCGATCAGCTTTTCGAGAACGCTCGCGGGAGTTCGCCAGTCAATTCTCTGCAGCACCAGGAATCCACGATTGAACCAAGACGTGAGCAAATGTTCCAAATCCGCTGCAATTGGGGTTCGGCTCGATTGCCCTTCCCGAAGCAAGTGGGCCCGCATTTCCACCAGAACTCTGGTACCGCCGGGAGCGATGTTGAGTCTGCGGAACAGTTCCTGCCGCGGAGGCTCCACCACGCGCTGCAGCTTCGCCAGCGTCAGAGGCGAAGGATCCTTGCGATAGTCGTCTCCGGCTTTCCCTACTTCCTCAGGGTCGGGAGAGAAGCTGCGGATGAGGAGATCGAAAAAGCAGTCGCGGCTGGCTGCATCCAGCGCTTGATACCCGGATAGCACTTTGGTGGCGATGCGAGTTCCGGAAACCTCGCCCCTTTCCGACATCAGTTCCTGGCAATCCGCGATCAGCCTCTCGGCCGGACGGTTACTCGCGCGGGCCGCGTTGGCTTGTCGGTCCCGGGCCGGCGCCAAAACCTGAAACAGTTTTCGGAGCATCTTCTGACCTTCCGTTCTCCCATCGGCCGGGAGAGCAGCCACCAATATATTGTGACCGATTCGCTAAGGCGAGAGACAGAGCCTCTTGAGGCAATACTACTACTGTCTTGTTGGAGATCCTATCAATTCCGAAGATACTCAGTATCAACTTCCAACTACGGCCTCGGAACACCGTCACAATAGACCGTGGAGTACTTTTTCTCGTGCCCCTACTGTTGGGAAGAAATTTCAATGGTGTTGGACACCTCGGTGCGAAGCCAAACCTACGTCGAGGACTGCGAGGTATGCTGTCATCCGATCGAAGTGACCTACGCCGTCGAAGACGGCGACGTGATTGAGTTTGAGGCCAAGCCGTTGGAATGAGCCCGGCGCGGCGCGTTCAGTTCAATACGCAGGCGTGCAGCTTCCCGGCGTGCACTTTTAGCGCCCGCTCCGCCCGGAACCAATCCTCCTCAGGCAAACCCTGCGGGCAGCCCCGGGCCTTCCACAAAGCCCGTGCGAGCGCAGAGATCTCGTCTTCCTTTGGAGCCGAGCCAATCGCCGACAGAGCGTTCAGCATTTCCCGCAGATGATCGAGCCTTGACTCCACGGCGCGAATTTCATCCGCACCGATATCGCTGGTGAGGTGAATCAAGCGGGCCGCCTGTGAGTATGCTCTTTCCGCCATCAGGTAGTGACGTTCAGCCGATGCCCAGTTTTCAGCAGACTCCAAAGCCTGGTGGGCGTCGCGAATTCCGAGGTCCAGCTCGGTATTCGCCAATCCTATTAATTGCCTGTCTGTCTTAAGACGCAGCTCATCAAACTTGGATGCTACAGCCATCGGAGATTCCTTTTCCGGGCCACCGCCCTACAAACATAGACGCTGAAGATCGTCTAACGGTTCATACCGGCGCGTGAAAAGTTGGTTACGGCCGCGGAGCAATAATTACTTCCGCGAACAGACCGCAAAACGGAGGCTGGGTCGCGGCCACGAGGGAAACTGTTCCTTTCGGGAATTGAGGGCCGACGACCGGACCTTTGCGGCTCAGCGCTCTACCTTGTAGACAAGCGCTCGGCAGTCTCATCGAATTCCAGATCGCGCGAGGGTGGCGGTCCCGGGAAATCCCGCGCCAGCGGAAGGAGTGAGACTTTACCGCTGTGGCCTCAAGGAATCCACCGGATCGGTAGGGGGAGGTGTTCCTTTCGGGAATTGAGGGCCGTGCGGGCTAAATACTCAAAACCGGGCACGGCGACTGTTGAATGATCCCGTAAGTATGGGAGCGCACTCGTCCCAAGGCGGACGGGAGCGTTCCGCGGCCAATTACAATCAGGTCGGCCCCTTCCTGCCTGGCCTCCTCCGTCACCGTATCCGCAATCTGGCCGACCGCGACGCGCACCGTCCCCTCGAAACCCGCGGATCGCGCCAGGGAGTTGATTTTGGCCCGCGCCTCTTCCCGGACTTGTTCCTGAAGTTCCCGTTCGCTCGGCAATGTCAGCCAGTCGCTCAACGGAGGAACCACGTGGAGCAGTTTCAACCCCGCTCCCATCCGCTGAGCAAACTCGATCGCCCATCGGATCAGGGCAGGCGTATCGGAGGTTCCATCCACCGCACACAGAATCGTACGCGGCGTCGCCGGCGATCGTTGCTCCTCCGCGTGGGTCGCGGTCCAGACCGGGCATTTTGCATCGTGCAGGACCTTGGCGGTAACCGATCCGATCAATAGGCTCCGGAACAACCCTGTCCCGTGCGTCGCCATCATGATCAGGTCCACGCTATTCGCGTCCGCGAAATCCGCAATCCGAAACGCCGGATCGCCCGAGGTGGTCACGCGATCGACGGCAATGCCGTCCAGTTCTTTCATCGGCGCCGCATCCAGGCGGGATTTGAGCTCGCCCTCCATGGTTTGATCGCCGCTGGTCACCACGGGCATTCCCAAAGTGGGGAAGTCCCAGACGGGCGGGAGCACACTCAGCAAAGTTACGGTGGCTCCAAAGCGATTTGCGATGGCGCTTACAAAAGGCGCGGCATGAGAACCTTGCTCGGAGAAGTCAAAGGGGAAAAGGATGCGTTTGATGATTGGCATGATTGCCTAGCTTCCATGATGCTACACCGTGAAGCTGAGTGACCGCGCTCAGCCGAAAGTCAGCGAAAGGACCTCGACGCCGGAATCGGGGAATTCAATCTCAAAGGATCACATCCCTCGATCGGCCCCTTCTGCCGGACAAGCTGATACGTCCGCAGCCGTCGAATCTCGCTCGTCCGGTCTGCGGCAGAATCGGATCCATGATCGTCGCCGTATGGAGGTAAGTTGCGGATGATCGCCAGCTTCGTTCGCGGCGCAGGCTCTCGTCTCTTTGCATCGATGAAGTAGTCCCCGTGGCAGATCGAATGGTGGCGATCGATCGGCAGCGGGTACGCAATCTTCAAGTCAAACCGGAGGCGCCTCGCAGACTGTTGTTACACGAATACGTCCAGAAGTTGACCAGGACAACCTTCCCGCGCACCGCCTTGCAGCGAATAAGAGCCGCGACGCCAGTTGAACGGCGTCGGAGGCTGAAGAATGCGGAGCAGGTCTTTGGGGCCTTCTCGCCACCAAAGAAGAGGGCATGGGCATTGCTTTCCAGTGAGCTGCGTTCGATCAAGTCCGCCAGCGCTCAGTCAACTGCGGCGTTTGCTCCCCCATTCCTTCCCTGAGTTCGCGGCTCTTACGCGGTAAACTCGATCCAATAGAGATAAGACTGCGGGCCGTTATCGGAGAAGCAATCATGGGGCAAAACCGAAATCGAGATGCGAGTCTGCCGGCCGGGAACAGTTTTCGCCTCAACCGGCGGCGGCTCTTGCAGAGCTCTTTCACGGGGATCACCGGCATGGCAACGGGTTGGCCTGTGGCAGCCCCAGCTCAGGGGAAGTCTCCAGCCGGCGCGCTGATGTTAGCTGGCGTCCTCAATAGGGTGACCTTCGGCGACCTGCCTGAGGCAGCCATCAAGCACGCCAAGATGATCCTTGCCAGTACGCTTGCCAGCGCCGCGTCAGGATCGCTAATAGAATCGGCTCGCATCGTTCGCGACCTGTCGAAGGAGCAGGGTGGCAGGCGGGAAGCCCCCGTATGGTTCGACGGCGCCAGACTTCCGGTAACTGAGGCCGCGCGGGTCAACGCGATGCTTAGCGACTCTGCCGCGTCCGACGACAGCGATTTGCGCAATGTGGCGCACACCGGTACGTGCCTCACCTCCGTGGGGCTGGCGATAGGAGAGCGGGTGGGAGCTACCGGACAAGACATGCTCAGCGCGATGGTCGCTGGATACGAGGCCGCGGGCCGCGTGGGCCAAGCTCTGGCAGCAAGTTCCGGCGGGCTAGACCAAGCCACCGGAGCGGTTAGCGGCAGCGTCGGCCGCGGGTTCCATGCGTCTTCAATCGTCGCGTTTGGGGGAACTGTAACCGCGGCGAAGCTCCTTCGTCTGACGGATGAGCAGATGGCCAACGCGATCGGTCTCACGGCCACGACGGTGGGCGGGCTCGCGATCGGCACGAACAGTTGGGCGCGCGAGTATCACGCAGGCAATGCTGCACTCAGCGCGGTAAACGCCGCGTTAGCCGCCGCCCGTGGCTATACGGTGAACCGGGACATGCTGGAGGCGGCGGGCGGATTTCTGGCCGTTTTCAGTGGAGGAAAACCAGACACAAGCAGGCTGGCTCTCGAAATCAACAAGGATTATCAGATTATGCGGTACCTTGCGATCAAGCTGGTTCCAGGCGCCCATGCGCTGCATTCCGCAGTGGAAGCGGCGGTCAATGCGGCGCGGGAAGCCCGGACACGGCCGGACGACGTAGCGAAAATCCTGGTCGCCGGCCCACAGAGCGGATTGGTGGCAGGCAAGGCTCCCACAGACATGATCGAGGCCATCCACAGCCTGTCTTACTTCATCGCTTCCGCCGTGGCCGACAAGGACTTCTCCTGGGTGCACGCGGCCCTGGAGATGATCCAGCGTCCCGCTATCGTCCGGCTGATCGGGCTGATCGAGCAGGACCCGTCCCCAAGTCAGGCACGCTATGAGTGGGGCTGGGGCGCCACGGTAACGATCGTCACCAAATCCGGAGAAAGGTACACGAGCACAGTCGACGCTCCCAAGGGTTCGGCGCCGCGCGGCATTGAGTGGGTCGATATCGAAGGCAAGTTCCGCGTTTTAATGCCGCAATCCCGGCTGCCGCTAAGCCGCATTGAGGAAGCCTTGAAACTGATTCATGACTTCGACCAGGTGAAGAAGGTGTCTCAGTTGACCAGCCTGCTCACGTGAGTATGCAAAGCATGTGACCCAGGTTCACCGATGAGTACACCGAGACCAGCGCAGGCTGGAGGAATACCCTGCTTCACCGCGCGGCCGCCTCTTATCAAACGCCTGGCGGGAAATGAAGCTCTGCTATTGCTGCACCGTGATTAGCGTTCCCGCCTGCGTCGTCGAGCCGTTGTAGGTTGCTACCGTGGGCTGGTCGCCATTGGCGAGCGAGGGCGGCACCACCACGTTGAACTGAAACTCGCCGGGAGCAACCAGGCCGGCGAAGGTTACCGTCGCGGTCACGCCGCCGATGGTGATCACCGGCAGGGGCGATAACGTTCCCGACTGCGTCTCAGACCCGCTCACCACCGGTATCGAGGTGGATCCAAAACCGTTGGCGTACATCGTGATTGTCTCGCCGGGCTGGGCGGGAGTGGTTAAACCGGGATACAGACTGGTTGGGCCCAAGTAACCTCCGTTGACGTGGATAGCCGCAATATAAGGTCCGGCGCCGAAGACGAAGAACGAGGGAGATTCCGCCTGCGCCTGCACCATAAAATTTGCGCTAGTCACTCCATTGTCGGAGATCTGCACGGGTACCGATCCGGAAATGGCATTCGGAGGCGTGAGTATGTTCACCTGCGTGGGGCTGATGTAGTAAACGTAGGCAGGCACGCCGTTCACCGTGACGCTGACTCCATCCAGGCTGGTGGGCAACTGGTTATTCACAAAATCCGAGCCGGCCCAGATGCGCATATCGCCGGCCGGACCAAGATTGGAACCTTTGATCTCCACCCACGAGTTCGGCGCGATTGTAGCAACACCACCCTCCGCATTCGCTACCAGAGTGACCGCCGGGACGGCTGTGGTCAGAGGATCGGGCGCAAGACCGACGGGGGACCCTGCTGCGCCGAAAATCGAGGAGTGGGGATCGATCTGGCCGGTCGCGACATTGATCGTGGCAATGCCGTCTCCAGCGCCGACATAATAGGTGCCGTATTCGAGAAGCAGCACGGAGGTTAGATAATCGTTATCGTCGGTCGTTCCCACCTGCGTGGCCGCGCCGGTGGTCGTGTTGATGGTGTAAAGATTGCTTTGGAATTCCATGTACAGCGTGCTGGACCCGACGGAAAGCCTCGCATAAGTACCCTGACCATTCGGTATGACGCTGGCGCCGATTGGCCCAATCGCCGTGATGGCGCCGGTCTTGGGATTTATCGACATGAGAGTAGCCGCCTGAAGAGAACCTGTACCGGCCAAGCCGTAAAGTCCAGTGGTGTTTGAGCCGAAGGTAGCGAGATTGGGGGTGCCGGTCACTCCTCCTATGAGGGTGAGGTTTGCGTTGGCCGTGTTGACCGAATACAGCAGTCCGTTCTGCTCGGTGTACAGAGTGCCGTTCGCAACCGCTAGGCCGTCGTATCCGCCGGATCCCATATTGCCGATCAAGGTAAATGCGCCCGAGTTGAGGTCGACGATCCCGAACGGATTCTGGACCCCCTGTGCCGCTGTGGCGAGCATATAGGCATTCGCCGTCAGCATGACCGGAGGAGTGCCCGCGGGTAGAGGATCGGGCGCAAGGCCGACCGTCGAACCCGGTCCTCCGGAAATCGCGGGGCCGGGCGTGATCTGGCCGTTGGCGACGTTGATCGTGCCGAATCCGGAACCAGTGCCGGCGTAGTAAGTGCCGTTTTCGAAAAGCGGCACGGAGGTTAAATAGCCGTTACTGTCGGTAGTTCCCACCTGCGTGGCCGCGCCGGTTGTCGTATTGATGATGTAAAGATTGCTGTTGAACTCCATGTACAGCGCGCCGGAACCTACGGAGAGCCTCGCATAGTAGCCTTGACCGTTGGGTACGGCGCCGGCGCCGAGCGGCCCAATCGCCGTGATGGCGCCGGTTTCGGGGTTTATCGAAAATAGAGTAGCGACATTAAAAGAACCCGCGCCGGCCAAGCCGTACAGTCCAGTGGTGGTTGAGCCGAAAGTGGCGAGATTGTTGCCGTTCAGCCCTCCGATGAGGGTGAGATGTGCGTTGGTCGTGTTGACCGAGTAGAGCAGTCCGTTCTGCTCGGTGTACAGAGTGCCGTTCGCAACCGCAAGGCCGTCGTATCCGCCGGATCCCATGTTCCCGATCAAAGTAAACACGCCGGTGTTGAGGTCGACGATCCCGAGCGGATTCTGAACCCCCAGCGCCGCTGTTCCCAGCAGATAGGCCATATCGCCGCCCTTTAAACTGGCTGCGAGGGTGACGAGAAATCCAATTGTCAAAAGACCTGTGGTGGCGTGTTTCCGAAGAGTCAAATTTGCCTCCTGTTTCCGATCAACTACACTAGCGTACCGCCCACTGGCCTGCGCGAGTGCGCGTCGCAATCTCCAGTTTTGCCGCGCGCAAGCCGGATCGTGGAAGAGAGGCCGCTGATTTCGGCGAGACTGCCGCGTTTTATGCGTGAATCCGGAGCTGCACTCGATGTGATCCGTTGTTTACGTGGATATCGAGCATGATCTCGATCATGTCGCCCTGCGCTCGCGCGTTGGCCGAGACTTCCGCTTCGTAGACCGTCGCTCGGATGATCGAGATGGAAGTCTTCATGGTGATTCCTTCGTTGGCGTCCACAGGCAGTTATCGAACGTCATTCCATAAATAGGGAAACGGGTAGCCACCCCACGGATGCGGGTCGAAGCCGCATCGGGTCGCTTTATCACGTCACCGACGCGATGCAGGCTTGCGGGTGCTGGTCCCACCAACCCGCTGACAGGTTCCGGTTGGACGCTGCCCGGCGCGGTTACTTAAATAGCCAACGAGCAAGGTGCCAATTGTACTGAAAGTCCTCCGCAGAAAGCCGCGCCTGTGTGTTGTGGACGATCAACGGGACCTCCATCTCATAAAGGGAGCCGTGGGTACGATATTCCGGCGGAAGCGGTTCGGACTCGCCTTCCAGTTGGCCGAAAGCGGTATCGCGGTCGCCAAGCACTACCAAATCCCCGATTCGTGAGGCCATCAAATGATAGCGTTTCGAAGCCTCGCTTCTGGTTAGGATCGCTTCCACGCCTTTAAGCCCGGATAGCGTCTGCGAAACCGGTTCGATGTCGTTCGGATGGTTGCAGTAGACCCACGCAACGCCGCCGTGGCCGCGATGGTGCTTTGGGTACCTGTCCCGCTCGACGGAAATCGCGATCCGAATCGGAGTGCCACGCCGGGCACAGGCTTTCTCCAAATCCCAGCAGTGCGTCTTATAGTTCATCCCGTGATCCGCGGTGAGCAGGAACGCCGCGTCGGGAGCGGCAGCAGCGGCTTCGCCGAACAGTTGGTCCAATCGCGCAAGATGTTCCTTGGACTCTTTCGCTTCGGGAGGCCAGGTGTGCATCGGGTAATCCGTCGTGTGGATGTACAGGCAGCCGAGATCGCGACGGTTCTTGAGCAGGTCGATGGCGGCCGTCATGAGCCAGTAGTTGATTTCGCGGCTGTAGATGTCCGGGGCGGGCCCCAGCCGCTTTACCCAATCCTGCGTGGGGATTTCCGCCGATAGAATCAGATCGGCGCCATGCGGCAGCAGCGTGGTTGTTTTCTTTTTGGACGACAACAGAGCGGACTTCACGCCTTGCTTCTTTGCTCGCTGAAACAGGGTCGGCGAAAGCAGGAGATCGGCGGTCTCCATGTACTCTTCCCGCCCTGAGCGTTCGTCGAAGTAGGAATTGCCGGTGATGCCGTGCTGATCGGGGAGGACGCCGCAACATATCGACGCATTGTTGGCATTGGTAACCGAGGGCATCGTGGCCTTGACGCGACGGAAGAGACCGCGTTCCCGCCACTGCGCCAGTACGGGCATGTGGCTTTGGTCCAGATACTCGACCCCAAACCCATCGCACATCACCACGACGACGCGTTGCGGCAATCGCTGGGCCAAGGCGGGCGTGGATAGAAGGATCGCACCCGAAGCAAGGAACTCCCGCCGGCTCATGGGTGAGGCTTGCATCATTCTTACGATAAACAAAGACAGTTCCAACAGCGTGAATCAGGCCAAATAGATTCACCTGAATCGCAGGACAGGACCTGCTGATGACGAAGTCCATCACGGGCTTCAGCGCCGGGCCCGTCCCGGACCCTTCCCGGGCAGTTTTCAAAGTCGTGTCACCGCATCGGTTCGCCGGGCGACGACAGGGCGGAGTCGAGGCGATGTTTCACAGCCAATCCCGGCTGATTCTGCGAACCAGCACGAGTTGGGAAAATAACCCGCGTCCTGGATGCACTCATTACCCGTCTTAAGCGGATTTCGCGATTCTGAGAACAAGTTTCGGCTGACCAAGAACAGCCGCCTCATGCGCCGTACTCGACAAGGCCGATCTTGAAAACCGTCACGATTCGCCCGATCCCCGGTGACGATTTAGTGACGATCATGAGACAATTGGGTGAATAACAAGTGAAGATCCTTGCAGTTCTTTCATTTGCGCAAATCCTCGGGGCCGCCGGCCGGCCGTCTCCTCCGCCAACCCCCGCGCCGGAAGTCCTTGTCTGCCTGGAGCGTATCGCGCAGGCCAACACTAGCACTACTTATTTAGCGCAATCGGAAGCATCGAGGCTCCTTGCCCGCGCTGCGGTCCATGTTGAATGGATCCATGGCAGCGCCTGTCAAAGCAGCGGCGCGATCCTAGTCCATCTAACCGTCCAGACCCCCGACAACTTGCTGCCTGGGGCGCTCGCGTTCTGCCAGCCGGCGGCCCGCGACGATATCCGCGTCCTCTACGATCGCGTTCAGGCAATGGTCAGTCCGGCACACGAGCCGCACCTGCTCGCATACGTCCTCGCCCACGAGATCGTGCACATCCTGGAAGGCACGGGCCGGCATTCAGCAACAGGAATCATGAAGGCCCAATGGACGCAGGACGACTATGCCGATATCGCTTCCGGAAAATTGACCTTCGCGTCGGAAGATATCGAGCTGGTTCATGGCGGAGTCATCGTTCGGCAGGCTCACCTGAACACGCCCGAGCACAAATCCCCCACCGAAGCCATCCGCTAGCGCCCAGATCCTAACCAACAGTCCGCACAACGGCGCCTGGATCGCGGCCACGAGCCGAACTGCTACTTTCGGGAATTCAGGGACGCGATCGGCCCGTTGTGGGCAGTAGTTATTCCCTGGTCCGTTTCCCTTGCCACTGCCCTGAGCCAGCGGTGACGGCGGCGTTCTGCCTGGAACGCTTGGCTGCATCGTCGGCCAGTGACGAGTTGTCCCACATCAACGTGTAGATTAGCGGGCAGTGCGGCGTCCCGCAGGTACATAGGTGTAGAGAAGTTCGGTCTCGCCTAACCATTCCCCGATATCGCAATCCTTGCCCACGAGCTTCCACGCCTCGGCCCGGCGGCTAGTTTACCGTGACTATCGTCTTCATTAACTCCCGCGAACACACGACGGAGCATCGCACTCGATAGCGGCACGACAAATTCCCGGTGGATGCAGAAGGCGGCTTCCTGTAATTTATGCGCTCACTCCGCCAAAAAGAACCGAGTCGTGCGCGCGCTGGCCCCCATTCGAGCAGGTGTTTGGGGGCAGATTTGCGCGAAGAAGGAGGCAGGAGGACGAACGGTGCTAAGTACACCATTTCGCAAATACCATCTCGTACTCCGCGAGACCCCTCCAGCGGATCGCGGCTTGGAAAACGCTGCTCACCGAGCCGTGACCACAGGGAGCGGTTTCTCCTGATACGTTAGTGAACTTATGAAACGACTGACTAAGCTAGCCCGCAAAGCGCCGGTCGAGACCGCTAACCGCATGGTTTTCTGTGAGTGCAGACCGGGAGCTGTCTGTCGCGCTGGGATGACTACAGTCCCCAACCGGCTGCCTGGAATGCAGCCGGGCACAACCAGAGAAGTCTTCTAGAATTTGGTGCGGATGAGAGGACTTGAACCTCCACTCCCTTGCGAGAACTAGAACCTGAAACCAAGCCTGACTGTATTGCGAAGTATCCCCAGGCCCTAAATAGATGATTCTACGGCCGAGCCGTATCGCCTGGTTTCGCCGGTTTTCGCTCCCTCGTTACAGTGCTCGTTACAGTCCGGGAGGGCTCATGCGCCGTTCCACCGGTTCCTTCGAGACGCTCAAATCCTCGCCGTCGATGATATTATAAGGCCCTCTCAATCGCATTGTCTCTAGCCGACAGCGGGGGCGACAGATTCTGCGGCATCGCCAGACACAAGCCGTACCGGTTTGACGTGTCCCGGCCCTGTGAACATCACCCAAGATTTATTGGACTTGAATTAAGTCAACGTTTGCGATCCGTTTGGGCAGGGAACGAGGGTGATGAGGCCTTCTCCGTAGGCCTCCATTGCCGGGATGTCGTCGTCGGAGAAATCCCAGACGTGACCGATATCACTGTGGCGGATGAGGATGTCGCGAGATGGTCCTGCGTGGTGACAGTCGTAGCATCGCGAGGTGATGGACCTGAATTGTTCGAGTTCGGACCGGAATGCGGCTCAATAATGAGGCCGCGTGCTCGCGATTACGAACCTCGACGTCGAGCTCACCCGAGCCCTCGAACTTGCCGGGGAGTTCGACCTCGCCCCGCCGCTGCACTTGCCCCCTCGTCCGCACTCTCTTCCAGCCGGCAAAGGGTCGCAACGCGATTTCGAATCTGACAGGACCTAGTGCCGCGGTTTTTCACCGGCTGGAATAGCCCTTTAACGATGCTAGCAGTTACACTCTTTCCCCACGACCGAAAGGTTGCTATAAGCTCCCGACCAGAACACCGGGGAAGTAAATGGGCGATAACAGTAAGAAACTGTCGAACACTGAGGTGTCCGCCGAGCAGGCGGTTGCGATTGACGAAGCGTCGTATCGCGTCGCCTTAACGTTATCGCATCGCCGTGCAGAAGCGGCGGTCGAGCAGGAACGCTGGCGTATGGATAATCCTTCTTCTTCGAGGCGTGATGCGCCCCTTGCCAGCGAAACTCCGTTTGCCCCAGCACGTGTTTTTCAGAGGGTGAAAGCCGCGCTCTCGCGTAGTCTGTAAACCTTTAAATCAAAATAAAGAGCCGATCAGAAGTTTCAGGTCCTTCGCTGTCCCCGCGCAGCTTTTCAGGTTTTACATTAGGTAGGTTTGCGACCTGCGTGCTCGATGGCCTTCTGTGCCATGAGTCAGATCTTCGCATCGAGGAACAACATCGACACGGCAGGCTTCACGGATCATGTGCTCGCTCTGATGCACCTGCTCGGCTTCCGATTCGCGCCGCGCATCCGCGACTTGGCGACAAGCGCCTATTTATTGCAGGGAAACAAAACGGTGTACCCGGCACCGGCGTCGCTCATGGGTGGCAAGGTCAACATCAACACACATCCGCACCCATTGGGATGAAATTCTGCGCCTAGCCACGTCCATCCGGCAACGGCGAATAGTGTCTTAACCGTTTGTCTCAGCTCAGGGCCACCGCAAGTCGGTGGCAAGGATTCCCGAAGAACGATATGGGGTAGAGGCAGAACATTTGTAGAAGTGCAGTGAGGATTCTTTAACTCGAAAGTCGTAGAAGAGAGTGGAAGGAGGTGATGCGTATTGAAAGCCGGATAGCAGTTTTCTTCGGGGTATCAGTGATTGGCGGGCTGTTGGTTTGGATGATTCTTCGGGTTCGCTCCAGGGGAGGCCGAAATCATTCCTTGACCTTGTTGGGCCGCTTGACCCAACCAACCGACGGCGACCGGAAGCGTGGACAGCGCCTCGCCGCATAATCACATATTAACCGAAATCCCCCCGCAATGCAACTCCAGAGCATTGCGGGGGGGGCGAGCACTGTGGCAATGGTATAGCGCGTGAATACCCTTTGGAAAATTGATCGAGAACAAGGTGTTTCTTCCCGATAACGAATCTGACTAGCACCTGTGGTGTTAGTCGTCCCGTAGCTGCCCAGCCTTCGCAGCATCAGCGAGGCGGCGAGCCTCCTCTGCGAACGGCAATTGTCGGCCCGTCGCAGGTCAGCTCTATTCTGCAATGCGGTAGGTGGAATTAAACAATTTCCCCTCTTACTCTAGCCCGCTAGTATCAGATGGCCTAAAGCAAGAGCCGCCGAACAGACGCGATTCAGCTAGGATCGGGACTTGCCAATATCCGTAAGCTTGATCGCAAATCATCGACCACGGTGGACACCCGTTGCCGTTCAGTGTGCAACTTGTCTTTGCTTGTCTCCGCCGGTATGTCAAGCATCCTGCGAAGCATTGTATCTAGCACGGGAGAAAGCCTTCGGTAATCAGGGAGAGCCGACCGCTCAAAAGCGTTTGCTACCAAATCGGCGACTTGCCTTCCGCTCAGGCCGAAGAAGGGCATTACGGTCGCGGCTCCTTCGCCACCGTAAAAAGCAGCATGGGTGGGAAGTCCGACCCCATCACACATTCGTGAGATCTCCGCCTGCTGCGAGGTCATCAAGTCGATGACCTGCCAGCCAATTTCTTCCGCCGCAGAGTAACGGGGAATGGCTAGATACCATTCACCAGCAATCGTCATCGGGCCAAAAAGCGCCTGCACTTTGAAATGTGTTCGCCGTGCTGGGGTACATTCCCTGAGGAACTCAACAAGTTCGTTGTACCAGACGTGCCAAACTGCCGGGCCATCATCAGCCCCGAATTTAGAATTCACGCCTCCACAAGTCAATCGATGAAATCGATAGCACAGACGGCGAAATAGAAGGGCCGCTTCAACGACACCTTCGCCGACCAACCAATCCTGCATTGTCCCTTTCGGTCCACCTTGCAGGGCCATCAAGATCTCAAAGAACAAGCAGTTATAACTCTCTCTCTCTCCAGGGTAAGATGGCGGGCACGCGAAGAAGCTCTGCCCATTGGTATGCTCTTGTTCCCACTCGTCCACCATGTCGGCCAAGGTACTCCATCCATTGAGGTCTCTCTCACTCGGAAAGTCAGTTACTCTATTACTGTCCCAAGCAAGAAGACTGATGTTTTCATAGAATGGCACAGCAATATGTGCCCCCTTCCGTCCCTGCCCAACGCGACGCGCCAAGCGTGCGACCCTGTTCATAGAAAGCCGGCTTGGGGACACATCCCACATGCGGGCCTCCTCTTCGGTCCTGGGAACCTGAAACTCGTCGAGCTGAACGATATGCAATTCATCTATCGCAGATACATCTGAAAGGCCGAGTAATTCAGGAGCATAATTACTGATTTTGTTATGAATCGTCGATGCCGAAAGAGTCGCCCGAATCGACTGAACAAATCTATCATTATAAGCGACCTGACGCTCCGTCTCAGAGTGAAGAAAAAGGCGGATCGGAACCGGCGTGATCGTCCCTGCCGGATCATGCCTGATGAGGGCCTGGGATGATTGTATATGGACTCCGTGTTCACCATAAATTACCTCAAAAGAGCCCTTTCGGTGCCCCATATCGTGCGTCTGAGTGATCCGCAAGAAGCGCCTCTGTTCGCCTCTAAATTCAGCGTTATCAAACTCAATGAGACAATCCGCGTTACTTCGTATCTGCTCTGTAAGGGCCGATGAAGCTGCCCGTCCGATTCGCGGGATGATAAAGACACAGGTAACCTCGTATCTTCGGAAGATATTGATAAGCGAGGCCGCGAACGCCGCGTCTCCCGCCATCAATGGCATCGTGGCCTCCCAACGAGCTATGTTAGTGATAAGGGCACGATCGATCGGCCGAGTCCGTGAGGCGGACTCAATACGTGTAGCGACCTCTTCAAGCACTTGGCCGGGCTCAGGCCAGCCGGGCGCGAGTGATAGAAAGTGAATTGATTCCGCGTCCTTTACTCGCAGATCAGCAGCCATTTGCGATATAGTTAGGCCTACCACCGACCGCATCTTCCCCTGATGCGCGTCGGAGATGAGCAAAGAACTGCTGCCATGAAAACTAGACCAACCCGAATCTTCACCAAGCAGAAACTGGATTCCTATAAAAGTTCTTGCAGCGCCAGCAGCCCCTTGCAATGCGATCATATCACCGCGCTGCAATGAATGCGGTCCGAGGATTTTGTCAAGGCCGGCGCCGAACTCTATCCACTGCGGCTTGTCTTTTCTAACTTCGACCGGTCCGTGACTTAGCGACTGAGACGAAGGATATATCCTGACCCCACGACCAGGCTGGACAATTAGAGCATGTTGCCCTGGCTGCTCCCGCTGTAGTCGACTTTTTGTTACCTCGATCGTACGCCGTCGACTCCCCTGTGTGGTTCGGTGAACACCAATTTCGATGACGGTATCCGCAAGATTCTCCGTAAAGTGTGTATCCGCGCGACGCTCGGGGTGGCGCTCCTCAGTAAACCACAGGTTAATTCCTCTGGCCTTTGCCTCCTCGAAAAGATGTGTCCGCTGAGTTCTGTGGCCGTTCGTCAACTCTCCGCCAAATGCATCGACAGGGTCGATCATGAGCAAGCGCAGTGGGTACTGTTGCATCCACGCGAAGCGCTTGGAAAGCAGATCAGTCAAATGTTGCGGTTCATCCTGCGGCTGTGGCGGGTCGGCATGGTGTGTTCTGCTCTGGGAGTGTGGTGGCCTGCTCTGGATTCGGGTAAAGACGACGGCCCCTTTCCCTTCGTAGGGCCCCACTACCAGAGGAATTGCGCCGCTGGGATCTTCTACAATGTCAAACCAGGGCGAGCGAGTAGACACCCCGAGCGCTTCCAGCGAAAACAAACATTCCTCCACGCTTTGTTCCATAGCGACAATTAGAGCCATGCCCCCTTTCCGCGCGACTTCGAGCGCAATCTCAAGAGTCAGGGTAGATTTTCCGCTTCCAAATGGCCCACAAACCAACGTTGTTCGACCACCGATTCCAGAGTTGGGAAATTCGAGGCCGGGAACCGCGTCAACCAGCTTCAGACCTGTTCCGGCAAACAAGGCGTCGAAACCGGGTATCTGTGTGGGCATTCCAAAAAGCTTCCCCAAGAGCCAATCTGGAAACGGGAGATGATCGACTTTTATTTCTCCGGGAGCATCGCAGGGAACCACGCAACCGACTGCTTTTAGGAAACTGAGGTAGGTGGAGGCCGTGAGTGCGTCGCGCTCGCTAAGCTTTCGGGCATCAGGCCAGAGGGTGCTATCGATTGCTTCAATCAAAAGCGTCGGAAGAAACGGGCTCGTCGGATCATCCCGATCTATCATTTCTGACAACTTCTCTGTGCAACGGTAGATCCAGTGCGCAGCATCGGGACGGCAAGTGACACCGTTTATTTGGCGCAAGGCTCGAAGCGCAAGATATTCAAGGTCCGTGCTTGGCACTGTGTCGGCCAGCAGGGAACGAACCAAGTCCAGAAGAGAGTACGACGTAATAAACTCCGGGAGCGACGGGTTATCAGCGTCGGTAAAGGACAGTAGTTTCACCCGACGCTGCTCGGCAGCGATCTCTAATTTAAGCGCCTCCTCATTCGCATTGGGTCCAATGTTCCAGAGCGATTGCCAGAGTATTACAACTCCGGCAATCGCCCGATCAAGACGGCCACCACAGATTGCCAGCCACGGATGTTCAATCATCCAGTCACCCTTTGCTATAACGCAATCTCGCTAGGTCGGAGGTCTTTCGCGGTTTCGACTGCTTCAATCACAGCCTTCCGTTGAATGAGTAACCTGAAGATATCCTCCTTCTCTTGCTCTACAGACCACGGAACACCCTGAGCTGCCAACATCCAACTCTCTCCGAGCGCCCACATGCGAAAGGCCGCTGCTTCCTGATTGCTCAGTCCTCGGACTAGGATTGTTGGTTCTCCTGAAGCTACGCCATCCACGACGGACGACCAGTAGCCTTGCACCTTTCGTTGCATTGCTTTGGGAATGCTCCTGTGCTTCGCTCGACACTTGAACGATACTTCCTCTCGCAAGATGCCCGGCGGCTTCTCGAAGAATTGCCTTTCCAGCTGATCAACCTGTTGAGAGAGATCTTCTCGGCCCAGGATGACGGCTATCAAGGCTTCTGTGAGCGCCTCCAAGGCACGCTCGCGCTCCGTCTCTACAGTCGCCTGAATCTGTTTCCCGGTATCCTCAACAACGGTGGCGTGAACCTCCACGTTCGCTGTTCTCTTACCGCGGAGGAAAGGTTCCGTAGCTCGAAGCGCTTCTACCCTCTCCTTACACCAGAGGCAGTTGCTTTCAGCGAGATGTGCAGCAACTTCCTCCTTTCCCTTATTGCCAGCTTGGACCGCATAGAGATGCGTCCGCAGTGTCTCGGTACTCAAGCTTTTTCCACAGACTGACGCAGCGTAGAAATCGCCTATTTCACGTTGATTCGATCCCCTTCCGAGGACTCTAGATCGGCCTTCCTCCGAACCCAAAGCCGACCCTGGTTCATTCTCGTTTTCTTCGTTTCCCATGTTCTTACTCTCCAATGTTTTGTAAGCATCTGATTGCAATCATGTAGGGCCTAAACAGGCACTGTCAGATCCGGTGAACAGGTCGAAGCTCACCCTTTTTCGACCCGAACGCCTACAATGAACTACTTCCGTTCGCTACTGGATCGCCTACTTCTCCTTTAGAAACATAAGGATACGCCCCCTCCCGCCATCCTACATGGCCTAATCAGCCGCCGTTCTCATTTATCTTCTAAGAACTTGAGCCGGCTTTCTTCTCATCTGGGCGATTTTTCCTCTTCGGCCCCAGTACTGGACCTAGAATGGACCTAAGGTCCGACAACCTCCTGTAGTACGTCGGTTCGCTCACATTGTGCATTTGAAGAACACTTGCCTTCGGCTCGCCATGTACTATAGCGTTCATTAGGTTAAAGTCGTCTGCATCGTGGACTGATTGGCGCAAGGCTTCCTGGATGGCAGCACGCAACAACGTTTCATCTAGATCCGAAGTGTCAATGGCCATGGCGCGGATCTGTTCGTTAAACGGCAGTTGGCGTTTTACACTCCGCTGCACCTTTTTCCACTCGTCCAGCACTACGTTCTTGGTCACTCGACTTAGGTACTGGGCGAAGGTCCCCCTTCGTTGGTCAAACTGCCTTAGCGCCGTCTCGTGTAGACGAGTGCACACGATCTGATAGAGATCTTTCTGATCGAGGTTTCCGTCCCACGTGAGTAACGATATCTGCCGTCTGATCACGGCTCCAAATCTCAGGATCAACTCCTCCCATGCCTGTTCAGATGCTCCGGGATTTTCCAATCGCCGGAGACATTGTTCTATCAACTCTTCATCCGAGCACTGTTTTAGGTTTAGGTCAGCCATTGGGAGATTCGGCCCTCAAATTACTACGACTGCTAACTCACGGGCCTGTCAAACAACTCGCGACAGGTAGGGTATCGCCGCATGAGTTGGCCGTAGAGGAACATGGTGAATTGCACCCTATCGTCCCCATCGAGGATTTTCTTGAACGCAAACAAGGCCCTCTTCTTATCTGTAAGTAGATCTATCGCCAACGAGGTGAAGATGCCGCGGAACCTTGCGTGATCGACTTGAATACCCCAGCTAGCCTCCACGGCATCACGCAACTCCCACTCGAAGTATCTCCAGGACTGCCTTCTTCTGTCGGGGTCCTGACAAAAAAATTCAAGCACAAACGGCCATTCGTTCATCAGAGCGATCCGCCAACTTGCTTCCTCGCATACTTCAGCCCAGCCGGCCTTGCTTTTTTCGTCATCGGCTGGTGTGACCCTTGGCGGGTCTAGCGGAAACTCAGGGGACGGGCCTTTCGCCTCAAATCCGGTGCCGTCCGAACATGCGAACTCGATAACGCGCAGTGTTTCAGGCATGAGCTCGTAGACGAAGAAGTGGTGGGTCTGTTTCTCGCACTCTTCGCGGCGCACTCCCGCGCTGCCAACCGACAGAATACGGCCGTACTGCCGCACTGCGTTTTGGCTCGCTCTCACACGGGGGGCGTGGCAATGACCGTGAACTACAAAATCCACGTAAAAGAACCGAAGCCAATTGAGCAGACGCTCCCCATCCACCAGATAGCTGATCCTGTGCAATAAGATGTTTGCCAGTGGAGGTTCACCCACCTGTTCTGGATGGTGGTGAAGAAACACAAGTTTTCGCCACGGCGCGCCATCGCGCTCACGTTCCTCAATGAGCTTGATGAGTGAGGAAACTTGGTCCATTCCCGCATAACCGATCCCGGGTTGATTCCCGCTCTCGATCCGGCATGAATCAATACCCAGCAGGGCAATCTTCTCCGCAGGAAAAAGAGTGACCCCTCCGAAACACTGCCTGGCGTGTGCACTTACTGGCGCCTTTTGCAGGTCCTCCGTAAACTTCAGATACTCTTTCTGGCGCTCCTCTAGCCGAGGGACGGCCCATTGTGTCGGCCATTCATCGAGGCCCAATTTAGTTTCCGTCCTTGGCCCATGGAACATGTCGTGGTTCCCAGGAATCAGGAGGACCGAGCTCATCGCCGCCCACCCCCGCTTGTGGGTCAATTGTTCGATGAAGTGCCTGGCGATCATAAACCCCCTCGGATCGCACTTGCAGGTAAAGTCGCCACTCAAGACAACAGCGTCAAAAGCCACGCCGCCCTTTAGAAAATTGGCCGTGGCCAGTCCAGACTGGATTCTGTCCAATAAATTCCTGGCGCATTCGAGAGGAGGATCTAATGGTCGCCCCAGGTCCGCCGCCCAATATGAACATTCTCCGAAATGAAGGTCAGAAAGGTTCAGGATGCGAAAGGGCTTCTTGGCCATTGTCGTTCGATATAGTCTATATGATTTGGGAGGAGTCGTGCTTGAGGTGGGCTGGCGGCGAACCCAACAGGCGGCTTCGGCGGAGTCGAGGATACCCGACATTTCCCAAAAACTGATATCTATAAAATCCGTTAACGAACGGAAGAATTAGAGAGGATGAAGTTCTCCAGGGACCACCGAAAGAAGGCAGAAACAGGGCGGTTGGCAGGTTGTAGAGGGTTGGCAGATGTTCCAATAGACTGACAATCCTGTGGGAAACAGCTTTGACCGATCTCGACGAGTTATGCCTAACGTATGATAAGGGATTATCTTAGCCCCCATTGGCCGATCCCTCCAGGCCTACCTCTGGCCTCCTACCAGCAGGCCGGAACCTTCCCGTGGTTCGGATACTGACGGCTGGGAGCGGAGTTGGTGCGCGCAGGCCGGCGCATCAGTCACAAACGCGTGGACCCGCTATACCGGCAGTTCACCTCGCTAATTCTACTTCGGGCCGATATCCTTGGGCTTCGCCGGTTGTAGCGCCATCCTTGCAGAATTCGTTGCATCTCTCGAAGACGGATTCATCCGCCGTTCCAAAAGCTCTTTCGCAACGCTCAAGTCGTCCGCGTCGATGATGTTGTAGCGCCTCTCCATCGAGTCGGTTCGATGCCCTGAAATCTTCATGCGGACAACCTGAGGGATGCCGGCACGCCTCATGTTTCTTACTGCCGTCCGGCGTAGGTCGTGCAGATGCAAATCCGGAACCCCCGCACGCTTACAGGCCTCCTGCCAGGTTGCGCGGAAATCAAGTATCTGCTGCCCTTGCCTGGAGAATACCCAAGGGCTGTTCGGCCACTTTGCATCATGCTCTTTCTTGGCGGCGTTCAACAAGTCGAGCATGTCGCCCTTGACTATCGGGGCGCCGCGGCCATCACCATTCTTTGTCTCTCCGGTCTGCAGCACGATGAAGCCGGCTTCAAAGTCCACTTGGGGCCACCGGATTGAAATCAGCTCGCTCCTCCGCATTCCGGTGATGTACGCGGTCACGAAAAGCGCCTTCAACTCGTCCGGCAGTTCGTCTCGCAGCCTCTCGTATTGCTCGTCCGTGAGGAAACCCCGGCGGATGTTGTTTTCGGCGACCAGAGGGAAATATGGGATCTGATTCACTTTCGGAGGTGACCTTCGCTTTCCTTTATACAGTGCGCTCCGCAGAACCGAGAGCTCTCGATTAACCGTGGAGTCCTTGGCCCCTTCGGTTTTTCGCTTCTGCCGGTAACGCTCCATCATGTCGGTAGTCAGGCGTTGCGCCCGGATCGCGCCGAAGGAAGGTCGGATGTTTTTCTCGATAACCTTCTTATATATGTACCGCGTGGATTCCTTCACGTCAGACCGGACCAGGTCATCCAGCAGTTCGCCGATCAAAACCTTGTCCGGCGATCCGCCCGAAATCTCACCCCGTTCCTTCCTGGCCAACAGCTTGTTGCGCAGCTTGACGGCGTCCGTCTTCTTGGTGGAGTGACTGGACTCGTAGACCGGGTTTCCATCGATGTGGACTTTCACCCACCAGATGTTCCCCCGGCGATAGATCGTTCCCGAGCCGTCACTCTTGCGCGTCATCGGGTCAATACTTGTTTTTTTCGATCCAGCCGTCAAGATCGCGCCGGTCGAGATGCACTCGGCGTCCGACGCGGACCACAGGCAGATCCTTTTGAAAGACGAGGTGCTGGACCGATTGCTCACTCCGGCCAAGGTAAACGGCCGCCTGCTTGACCGTGAGCAGCACGGGCTGGACATCGTGACTGACCAACTGCTCCAGTTCCGCCTTCACCATGCCTGCGATTTCCGTCGCCAGCGCTTTTGCCAAGACCGCTACTGTCGCATCCATATTTGTCCTGGCCTCTTTAAGGCCGTGCCTCCATAAGGCTCATCCGCGCAATCTCCGGCGTTTTTTCCGCACAGAGTTGCTCATTCCAGTCTTTGGAACGTACAGGCTCTTGACGACGGAATACAAGATCGGGCCGGCCGGCGGACTCAAACGCCTTCCGGACAACCTCGGAGAGATCCCGGCCGGGGCCGTCAGCGTCCATCGCCGCAACGGCCTCACCGCCTTGAGGCAATAGTTTTATCTGCGCGCTAAGCAGTTCCGGCTGGACCGGATTCAGCTTGCCGCCGATCGAACCGTAGCGAGCGTGCCCGTCCGGGAACAGCACCGCGAACGAAAGCGCGTCGATGGCCGATTCGCAGATGACCAGCCGTCGGTCTGCGGGGCTGGTTTTCGAGAGCCACAAGCCCTTCGTGCCGCCACTGGCGAAGCCTTTGAAGTCCCTGTTCCGCAGTTCATAGCCGCACAGGCCGTCCTTGTCGAAGTGCGGAAAAACGGCGTTCCCGCGCCGGTCGATCTTGATCCTGCCCTTGAAGCGCCAGTATTGGAGCGCCATTGCCGGAATGCCGCGCTCGCGCTCCAAATAGGGATGGCGCTGAGCAATCATCATCGAGGCGTAGCGCGCCTGCACCGCGTCACGGTCCTTTGACGTTTTGGGGAGCTCCGGCATGTGCGGCAGCTCAGCCGCGGGCATCCCCAGCCACACGCGCAGCTCCTTCCGAATGGCGCCGAGGGTCAGACTCTTCCGCTTTTGAATGAAGTCGATGATCGTGCCAGCATCCCCGTCGGATCTGACGGAAAAGAAAGTGTAGTGTCCGTCGGGCTTCCGTGAAATGATGATCTTGTCGCCGTTCGCATGGCGCATCACGGCCGATCCACGCCAGCTCTCTTTCCGGTCGAGCGCGTAGCCCTGGCCGACGGCGTAAGCCCGCAGATCAATCGAGGTTTTGAAAGATTCCAATTCGGGATCAAACATTTTCTTTTCCTCCTGTCCGGCGGCCATAGCCTAGAGGATCGAGGCCGCTTTGGAAAGCCTGCGAAACCGGATAGTTGGTGCAGATCGGGCGCGAGGCAGGGGCCTACAGCCAGCCCTTAACCTTCAGGAAGGCGCGGGCCGGCTCGGAGACGGTATTTCGGGCGAGGACCTCGCCGATATAAGCCTTCTTTTTCGTCCGCTCGTCCTTATCCGCGCCCTCCACATCCGCGACCATAGCGGCACCGATCAGCGCCTTCACCTGCCGGTCGTCGGCCTTCTCCTGCTGGCGCTGTTTGGCCTGTACCGCCTCCAGCGCGCCTTGATTTCATTGGCGCGCTGGCGTAGCGCGTCGACCTTGTCCCCACCTTTGCTGCCTCTCAAAGCGCCTCCTCCGCGAAAGCCGCACGCCGCCTTGAACAGTCGCCGGTCGGCTTCGTCGTAAATCCATCCTAAGGAGGGTCATTCGCGGCAACGACAAAACAGCGAATTCTGCAACCATCTGGTGCTGTCGGAAACCAAATGGGACCTAAAATCGTCCTGATAGGAGATATCAGGATGAAGCGAGGACGCCCCAGAGACGAATACCCAAACGCCGATTTTCGAGGCGCGGTTCTCGCAACTCTGGCCGAACGCAGCCTTGGCTTGCGCGCTCTTGAAAGTCTGTCCGGCGTCAATCGAGGAACCCTGTCCGGCGTCTTGCACGGCAAGCGACCCTGCGGGAGACAGGATCGCGCGGCCATCATGCACGCGCTCGGCTTCGGACCGGAGGTGCAGTCTCGGTTCCTTCCGGCCGGATCGGCCGCCGCCGGCGAATGTGATCGGGTCTTGCTCGATGGACGCCTATCTGCTCATCCGCAGCTTCAACGCGGCCTGGTCCTCATGAGTCGCGCACAATTTTCTGAAGCCTACCGGGAGTTCAGGAACGTGTTCGACACCTCCGCACCGGGCACCGATAAACTGCTCCAGGCGGACGCCGCGGGGCGGCTCGCATGGTTCCACGGGGAGCTTGAGCAGTTCAGGGATGCGCGGCGCTGGGCCGGTGTGAGCGTCGGTTTGCTCGAAGCCTACCTGGGTTTGAACGCGGATCAGATTATTGACGCGGTTAACACTTCGCTTACTCCGAGCGGCGCGTGCGGGAAAGCCGCCTACGTCCTCAGCCGAGCTCTGCGCGTGCACAGCAAGGTTCTCGCGGTCAGGATCGTTCATCACCTCGAATTCACATGGCTCCCTGAGGCTCGGGAAGCATTCCGGCAGAGCCTCCGGCTCGACGAGCGCCTGCAGATCCCGGAACTCGGTCATGACTTTCGGTGGAAAGCGGTCGCTTTGAGCGCGCAGGACCGCTCGCAAGTCAGGGACGTCGAGAGCCTTCTTTCGGCGAGCCGCGAACGGTTGGCCTCTGGAAGTCCCGGCGAGGCATGCCTGGTGCGCGAACAGGGTATCATTCGTTGGCAGAAGAACCGGCTCGCCAAGGCCGCCGATTTACTCTGGGACGCAAAAGAGAAGCTTACGTACTTTGCCGACGCGCGCGCTCTGGGGCCGACCTTCTGCGTTCTTAGCAAGGTCATCGTGCAGGACGGGGGCGATTTCCGAAAGGCCAGGCGCTACGCTCTTATCGCGGCTGCTCTGCATCCTCACGGTTATGTGCTCGACCACTGCGGGGATCAGCTTCGAAAGAGCCCCGCTGTCGAACGCCAGCGCGACCTGGATGACCTGCTGGCCGGCCAGGAGCCGTTCGATCTTGTTCATCAGGTGATGGCCCGCGTCGCGCAGGGATCTCCGAATACCGGTGAGCAACTCATCGAGCGCAGCCTTGGCCGCATCCGCGGAGTTCTCTTGCCCTCCGCCGGCCTCGACTCCGCGCCCATACAGAGCAGCCGTCTTCAGTAGTCAGGTTGTGCCTATGGTTTTCCGTGCGGCCAACCGCGTTCTTTCCCGCTGTCCGTCCCTTCGTCGAACGGTGTCGTTGCCTTTCCGTTTGCACATCCGCAAGATCGCAGCGCGAGCTGATGCGAACCCTAACGCGTCCGGCGTGCCGGTCCAAAGGTGGTTGCTCGGAGGTTTGTTGCGTTTTGGGTCCCTACCCAAAACGCAGACAAACCGCCTGCGCTACCGCTGCGCGCTTTTGACCTGCCCGCCTTCGATGACGCGTTCGGGGAATCGCATCGGCCGCGATCATGCGGCCTATCAACAAGGAAAGGAAAGACCATGTCGAACACTTTCAGACCAGCAGCGAAGATCACCATGTTCCCGATCACGGCGGCCATCTGGCACAACGAGAAAGACGGCCGCTCCTTCTACTCCGTCAGCTTCCAGCGAAGCTACAAGGACGAGAAGGGCAAGTGGAGGAACTCCGAAAGCTTCGGCCTGGGTGATCTCCTACTGCTGGCGAAGGTCGCCGAGCAGGCCCACAGCGAGATATACAAACTCCGGGGCACTGACCGCGAAGGCCAGCAGTCCGAGGACGACCTGCAGCCGTCGGACGGGTAAGGGTCCGGGCCGCCTGCCGGGGCTTCGGCCTCGGCAGGCGGTTCCTGCATTTGCAGCAGGGTGTTCCGACGGGCATCGGAATTCTTGTCTTCCTGTTGCCCTGGAAATGGAAAACGCGGAACACCCTGTGTTCCGCGTTTTCCACGTCGTTTCGAAGCTGAATCATTCCGTTGACGAAACACACATCCGGCTTGCGGTGTCCGTAATTTTCCGATTCAGTTCATGTGTGATTCGCTGCAATAAAACAGACAGCAAGTTGTGCGCGTCATTGACGCGCCACGCTACCGGTAGCAATCCGAGGTTGCTCACCGGTAGCTCAACTTGCAAGGGTGGCATTGCCCCCCGTTGCATCCCCCCGTGTCGCGCGGGCGAGGCGCAGAACCATGCCTGATGCGGCCATGGTTGCGCCATTGCCCGCGCGCAGCGGAAGCCAGAAGCGCCAGCGCGTCAAGTCTCTGCAGATCGCCTTGACGCCCGAAGAGTTCGTCGTCATGCGCGAGCGCGCGGCGGCGGCAGGCCTCTCGCCGTCCAGCTATGGACGCGCCGTGCTGCTCGGTGGGCCCGGCCCGCGTGCGCGCCGCAGCCCGCCCCTGAATGCGGAGCTGTTGGCGCACGCCGTCGCGCAGTTGAACAAGGCCGGCAGCAATCTGAATCAGATCGCGCGCATTCTGAACGCGGGCAGGGCGGTAGGAAGCAAAGAAGCTGTTGATGCGCTTGCCGACACCCGCGCCGCGGTAGTCCAGATTCTCGACGTAGTAGGGCGCAAGGACCGCTTATGATCGCCAAGGGCACGCCGCACAACAACGGCGCCAAGCTCGCGGAATACCTTACGACCGGAAAGGACAATGAGCGGGCGACGCTCTGGCAATTGCGGGGTTTCGCATCCGACGACATCCGCGAAGCTTTCCGCTCGGTCCACGTCATGGCCGAAGCCACACGCTCCGAGCAGCCGTTCTTCCACGTCCAGGTCAGGACACCCAACGGCGAAAACCTCACGTGCGAACAGTGGGAGCGCGTGGCCGATCGCATCGAATCGAAGCTGGGGCTTACGGATCAGCCGCGGGCGATCGCCTTCCACTTCGACGAAAAGAGCGGACATGAGCACATGCACGTCGCCTGGAGCCGGATCGACGACGAAACCATGACCGCGCGTCCGTTGTCGTTCTTCAAGCTCCGGCTGAAAGAAGTCTGCCGCGAGCTCGAAAACGAACTGGGCTTGACGCGTGTCACGAACGATAGACGCGGGCCGGCCATGTCGCCACATCGCGACGAATACGAGCAAGCCCGGCGCCTCGGCATCGACATTCACGAAATCCGCACCTCGATCCGAAACTGCTGGGAGCACTCAGACAGCGGGCGCAGTTTTGCCGCCGCCCTGGCTGACCAGAAACTCATCCTTGCCCGCGGCGAACGGCGAGCCTTCATCGTCATCGACAGCGCGGGTGGGATGCATGCCCTCGGTAAACGTATTCTTGGGCACACGGCCGCGGAGGTTCGCGTCCGACTTGCCGATCTTGACCTTCAAAAATTGCCGTCCGTCGAACAGGTGCGAACGCAGCTCGGGTGCCCGACGCGCGCGGCGGACCTTGACAAGCTCACACGGGCCGCGGCGATCGACGATCGCGATCCCGGCGCGCTGCTTGAGTCCATGACCAAGCAGCGCGCCACTTTCACCGCGCGCGATCTTGACTGGACCCTCGTGCAGCGCATTGAAAGTCCGTTGGAACGGGCGGAATTCGCTGCTCAGATACTGAGCAGGCCAGAGATTATCAGCCTGGTGGGCGAGGGTCCCATGCCCCGCTATACGACCACCACCGTTCTTGAAAGTGAGCGCGAGGTTGTGCGCGCGGCGGAGGAGCTCGGGCGCAGCAGCCATCACGAAATGTCGATTGCCGGCCGCGCCTCCATTCTGAAGCAAGCAAAATACGAGAGCATCTCGCGCGAACAGGTCCGCGCCCTGCGGCACGCGACCGGAGCGGAGGGTTTGGCGTTGATCGACGGCCAGGCGGGAACCGGCAAGAGCTATGTCATCTCGGCGATCCGGGAAGTGTATGAATCACAGGGCAGGAGGGTGATAGGCCTGGCTCCCACCAATGCCGTCGCCCAGAACATGAAGGAAGAGGGCTTCGCCCAGGCCCGGACCCTTCATAGCGAATTATTCGCGCTCGACAACGGCCGCTCGCAGTGGGATCGGAATTCCGTCGTCATGGTCGACGAGGCCGCGATGATCGATACCCGGAACCTCGGAAGGCTGACCGTTCACGCGCGCGACGCCGGGGCCAAAATGATATTGATCGGCGACGACAGACAGCTTGCGAGCATCGAGCGCGGCGGTATGTTCAGCGTCCTCAAAGACCGCTACGGAGCCGCAGAGCTGATCGAGGTTCGCAGGCAGCGCGCGGCCGAGGACCGCCGCGCCGCTGAGTTGATGGCCAAAGGAAATTTCCGTGATGCTCTGGCGTCTCACGGAGAGCGGGACGGGATCACCTGGACCGCAAATCAGAGCGAAGCTGCTGACGCGCTTATCAAACAGTGGGCAAAGGACCACGCGACCGATCCGGCAAGATCGCGCTTCGTCTTTGCCTATACAAATCACGATGTCAGCGAGCTCAATGGCGCTCTTCGCGCGATGCGCGCCGAACGCGGCGAACTGGGACCGTCCACTCGTTTCGAGACGAAACACGGACCTGCAGATTTTGCCAAGCATGATCGTATTCAGTTCACCGGAACCGATAAGCGTCGCGGCATTTACAACGGCCAGGTCGGGACAGTGCAGAGCATTGAGGGTGCCAGCGTCACCGTGATGCTCGACGGCAAGCGCAAGCGGGCTGTGACGTTTGACGCGCGGGAATTTCAGGATTTCCGGCACGGTTACGCCGGCACAATCTACAAGGGGCAGGGGCGCACCATCGACCAAACGTACCTGTTCCATAGCGAGCACTGGCGGGCAGCAACCAGCTACGTGGCGTTGACCCGGCATAGCCACCAGACGCAGTTGTTTGTCGCACGTGACACGGCTGCCGACATGAAGGAACTCGCCGCTCAGATGAGCCGGGTCGACGACCGTCGGGCGGCATCGCATTTCCGCGAAGCGGACCGGCCCGTCAGCCGTGATCCGGATCAGCAAAGGGGCGCAGAAGAGGGAATCGACTGGGCGCGGTACGCCGTTGACCGTGGCTATCGCAATGTGATTGACGCCCAGCCAGCAGCGCAGCATTGGCCAACGCAGCGAGATCGAGGCCGCGGCTTGGAACGATCTTAAGCTGGGGGTCTAGCCGATGCCCCCGGCGAGAACCAGAAGGCGGCACCCCAGAGGACGGAAGGCAGAGGCGTGCAGGTATGCTCCGGGACCAATTCCGGCGGATTGCCAAGCATATCGGCTACAACCTTTCGCTTCCCGCTCCGCAGTCAAAGCGGCGACGGAGCGGGGAGGGGGCCCGAGATTTTGCGCTAGCGAAGGTTAAACTTACCCGACGCGCACCCGTCCGAAGCATCCTGGAAGACGGCATCTGCTCTTGGGACACGCTGACATGGCTTCAGCTGTGGGAGCGAAACGATACCTATGAGATGGTTGAAGAAATAAACGCCGACGCGAGCACGCAGCATCTTTCACTCGACCTATAGCCGTGCTATAGCTCTTGCATGACGGAGAAGCCAGCAACGCACATCGCCTACGCGCTCCAGCGCGAAAATCCCGCCGATCCCTTTAGACGGGAACGCCGCGTCAAAGCCTATTGGATCGAGATCGGCAATTGCTGGATCGAAAGCGCCGGGGCCCCGCACCGCATTTTTCTGAACCGCTTGCCAACGGGTGGATTCACAGGGCACCTTTATTTATGGCCGGTCGGCGTAATACCCCCGGAGCCGGAAGCACAACCAGAGCGGCCTATGGAGGAGGGTGTCCGCTGATCCCGACCCCGAGGTATCGTATTCACGCTATGAGGTAGCCGCGATCATCGGCGGTTCTGTTAACCATGAATTTCATGGATTTTCACCCTGGATTCGTGTAGGGTGTGCAGATGGAAGGCGGCGACCCAAATACGACAATCCCGCAGTTATTGGAGAGGATTGCTCGGCTTGAAACCCAGCTTGCGCAACAAGCCGCGCGTACCGAAACCGGCGCGCCAAAAGAGGTTGTGCACAGGCTTGCAGTCCTCGAAAAGAAAGTGAAGCGGTTTGGCTATCATCTTGCCAGACTGTCCCAAAATTTCATAGACGATCGCGCCGCCACTGCAGAACGGTTCGAGCATTCGTTCGAGCGCATCAAAGGACTCGAGGTCTCCGTCTTCCCGCATCTGGCAAATGACATTGAGAGCCTGTACCGCATTATTGGGGGGAGGGGCGTGCCGGCGGAGACAAACCCGCTGGACGTTCGGCAGGTGGACAGTGGATTGCCGGATTCCGCCGCGGAAATCTGATCCAATGTCCTTATGGACATTGATGACGCTGAGGAAGCCGTAAGGAAGGTCTACTTCGAATATCTAGCTGATCACTTCAAAGATGACGCCGTTGAAAGGCAGCATCGAGAAAACCGGTTTGATAACAGCAGTCCGAACTCCAGGGACGTTACTGCGATCCAAAAAGCACGCGAAGCTTATATTGAATCGGTCGGTTCGGGCCGCGCTTTGGATGCGGCGCGCGATGCGCTCTACGGACAGTTCGACCGCGAAGAAATTAGGCGAAAAGAAGTCGACCCTAAGCGCTATTCGACAGACTCTGACTACCACCAGCGGATGAACGGGCTGATTGAGCAGGGGGTGGAAGAAAGGCGACAAGACCGCCAGCAACAACGGCAGGATGGCACCCTTCAATCTCCATCACAAAGACTTCAGGAAGCTCAAGAGGCGGAACCCGACTGGCAGCGCTACGCGCAAGACAAGGAATATCGTGCCCAAGTTGACGAACGGGAGAAAGCCCAGCAGCAAACGCAGCGGCGGCAAGCGACTGCGCAACGCGACCGCGAGCCATGAGATGGAGCCTGGCTATTTCGGTAGGTGATAAGGGTCCGGGCTATACAAGCCCTGTAGCTCGGGGCAACGTTCCTTGTCAAAGTACGGCGCACGAACACCGCGGATTGTGTTTTCGACGCCGTGCGCGAACATTACGAATTCGTCAGGGCCGATCCGGCCAACCTCGTAAGGCTGGAGGACAGGTTGCGACTGCTCGCCAAGGCCAACATTCGCGCTGGAAGAATTGCTTCCGCCGCCGCTTGACTCACCGAATCCACTATTGGGAACTTTGACGGTTTGGAGACCACTCAATTTCGAAACATAGTCTTGTGTAAAGACATCGTTCGATTTGAAAAACATGCGGAACTCGGTGTTCGCGAGAAAAGTCTCCCATCCATCTTTGTAGTGCGTCTTGAGCTGGTTCAAATCCTGCAGGATCGGGAGAACTTGGAGGCCCATGCCGGCCGATTGTCCCATGGCATCACGCATGGCTTTAAGGTGGCCGAGCTGAGCGAACTCATCCAGAAGGGCGAGCACCGGCAGACCGCGTTCTTCTCGCATCAACTCACTGAGGGCCGAGGCAACAATCAGCCGGAACCATTTCCCCGCCGTTGCGAACATTCGCGTAGGAAGGACGACGTAGACCGTAATCGGCTCCTTTTTGAGGTCACGGAACTGAAAATCCGATCGTGCCAGGTTCGCGGCGATTGCTTTGGTAACGAAGCCAGTTTGCGTCTTGGCGTTATTGACGATCGAGCGCAGCTCGCCTTTGTTGTCCGCGTCGACTTCGGCGAAATCCGAGAGTTTTTGCCGAGTGAATTCGTCGCCGATCGCTATCGCGGACTTGCAAAAGCTGGTCAGCCTTGATGTGCAGATGATGTCGCGCAGATTTCCCAGGGTCCGCTCTTCCGGCGGCTCCCATTTGGAGGCCAGATGCCATGATCCCTCCGCCTACCAGAAGTCGGGCGCTGTCGCTCCAATGAGAGTCTCCGGCGCCTTCGTGAACCACGATTGCATCGGCGAGAGCGTCACATTCAGCGTCAAATTCGTTTGAATGAGGGTTCAGGGCCGACATAGGGTTGTAGCAGGCCGAAGGCCCCAGGTATTCGGGCCAGACATTAAAAGGGTTGAGTACGAATACGCGCCCGACTTTTTCGCGTTGCTTCTTCGTAACGGCTGCGATCTGGCCTTTCGGGTCGACGATGACCATGGAGTGTTTCCACTCCAGCGTCAGCGCGGCGATGACGTCTCTGAATTTGCCGGAACGGGCGGGTGCGACGATAATACCGTGGGCTTCGCCCCTATAGCGGAGCACCTTGCCACTTTCCTTATCGAACCCGAGCCGGATGCCAGCGCCGAATTTCGATTTGGGGCCGATCAGCTCAGCCTGAAGCAGGTCACCTGTTGAGGCGAAACCGGCATGGCCGAGCGACCCGCTTGTGACTGAAGCAGCCGTCAATTGTTTTTGTCGACGGCTTCGATGTAGATTCTCGCCGCTACGAAATGCCCAGCCCAAAAGCGAAAGGACAAAGATCCAGCCCCAATGAGCGAACGTATTTAGTGAGAGGGACAATGGTCCAAAGCGAAGGAAGTCGCCGACCGCGGATTCCTCCACCGAAAAGTTATAGTAATCGATCGCCCACACGACGGAGAGAACACCCGAGGTCAATAACCAGGCAACGGATACACTGCCTTTTAAGAGTCGAGAACTAACGTGCGTCATCTCAAGTGGGAGCCGATCATTCGATGTCTTCGTGCATCGGCAGGTGCGCCGCTTGGTAATCGCCCAACGCGACGAGAATCAGCAAATCGTCTGGCCCAGCCGCCACGACATATTGCGTCCCTGTCTCGGGATCGGTGATGGTGGCGACATCATGGTGAGCAGCTTTGACAATTGGGGTTTTGATATCAAGCAGATAAACATTCGATGTTTCAAAGTAGTGAAAAAACGGAGAAAGCACCACGCCGGAGTCCACAATGTGCGAAGCGCGGTGCAAAACACCGGGGTCGAGCGCTTCGAGTTCTTCCGCGGTCAGGGAGCTGCCATCAACAATATGTGCGTTTGCCTTCATATCGTCGAACGCATAATAGGCCAAGGCCCCTTGAGTCTTGGCGGGCTGGCCTCGATGAAACATTCTTTGCTGCTCCAATACGAGGTTCTGCTCCACCGCGTGCGTCCTCTGTTCCGCGCCCATCGGCGCGGTCCACTCCAACGTGACGCCCTGCCTCACGACTTCAAAACCTGCCAGCACCGCCTCCGAGGCGACGATCAGCAGCGCGGCAATAATGATTCCAATGAGAAGACCCTTTGCGCCACCCAGGATAATCCCGTGCTCGGCGATCGCTTTCTCCATTATGTCCAGAATGATGGCGATGGGCTTTCCGGCAACTGGTATGCTTTCGAAGAACTTGTAGAGCATGCTCTGGTGAAGGAAGGCCTCCTTAGCTGCTTCTTCAGCCCATCGGAGTCTATTGTTCGCCAGGGATACCTTTTCGCTCTCGCCGCCAGCAGCCTGTAGATCCTTCAAAAAAGCTTCTTGGGCAGCGGTCATCCGTCGACCGAATTCCTCTCGGGATATTCGCCTCACCATACTGAAGTAGGCTCATGATAACAGGTTCGGGGGATTCCGAAGGCAGCGCGGCTCCTCGGTTGCGCTGCGCCCCGATGACGATATTAAAATGGTCATTACACGTAAGCAGGAGAGGAGCCTATGCATCTTCGACGATCGGCCCGTCCATTCGCTGCCGTTGCCTGCATCGCCGTGGCGATTTCAGCGGTACACGCCCAGGCCCCCGCTTCACAAACGAAGGCGCCACCCGCTAAGCAAGGTGCACGCCCCACTCCGTCGGAGTTGCCCATACCGGCGCAACAAAGGCAGTTTTGTGCCGCGTACCGGGAGGACGAGACCCGACATAAGGCTTATGAGCAGTCCATTGCATCGCTCCGAGGCAATCCGATCGCAATTGACAACGCAAAGAAAAAGGAGCCGCCCTTCGCAAGAGATTTCCACCTAGCGCAAACTGCGGTCTTGGGTGATGGATCGTTTCAAAACTGGACAGGCGTACTTCACATGGACCTTAACGAGTGGTTTGATGAGTATCAGGAGAGGCGTGTGAAACTTGTGGTGCTTCGGGTCGAATTCCCCTGCATCTGGACGGATTATTACTCTGGCGCTGGGAGGGATTTCACCACCTGGAGCTACCAGCCAAATCGCTGCAAGCCTGATCCCGAAAGGCTTGGAGGCTTGATCGAATACGGGTGTCACTTGTCTTTCGGAAATCCACCTGACTCTTTTCGGCATCGAGATCCCATCGACTACCGGGACGGCTACGTTCCTCGTGACCAGGACCTCGCCATCAGCCGTGGATGGATTCCACTGGAGTCTGACTTCGGACAGGCGCTGGCGGCGTTCGCGCAGGACGAACCTGTGGTGGCCTCTGGGAGGCTGTTTTGCACCGAAGACGGAGGCTGCGAAGTGACGGCGCGTAACCGCGAAATGCTCTTCGCGAAACTGACATCCATTCGCGCACTGAAGACAGGCGCTATCGCACGAGTCCCTGACGATACGCCGACCATCAACGACCAGCTTACGAAGACCACCATCACTTTCTATTCATCCGACGAGTTCGACACGCTTCTAGCGAAGGCCCAGGCGCTGGTCGCGCAGAAGCCGAGCGCCGATCGGATCAAGTTGATGGAACTCCTGCAGCTTACGGCGCGGTGCCGCTTGGCATCATCCCCCCAATGCAGCAATGGTCTGAACGAAGTCCACATCGGCCTCTATCAGAAGAACACGCTTTTTACGATTTATGTACCTGGGGACTTGCCCTCTTTAAGGACGGTAGCGCCGGATGCCGATCAGGATGTCATTCCGAATAAAGAAGGCAAATGCGCGACTGTTAATAGTGACAGTCTCAGAAAGCTCGATGGAAACGTTCAACGCATAACTGAATTGCTGCGGTTGATCGGTACGCATTTCGTCGAGCCGGCTAATCCACCGCCACTGCCACAACTGCCTCCAGATACGGTTTGCAAATATTGAAGGCTGACCCGCTCCGCACTGTCTCAGGAGGTCAGCGGTGGCCTGGTCTACGGACATTAACGAAGTCTTAGGCCTGTTAGCGTACGATGTTTCCAAAGCCAACGCACGGGCTCTATTGGTTCGCCAGGGCAGAATGGACCAGGCCGACACGCAAAACGCCACGCTGATATCGCTCCTCAAGAAGGACGTGACGCGCTTAGGACGCGCTACGCTCAATAGGCTCGCTGACGATATGCGCTATGTCGATCTCGCCGACCCCGATCATCTTTCCGCGAACGATGTGAAAACCTTGACCGAGTATTTCCTTCAGCGAGGAAGTCCACGCCCTATGGAGACCGTCAGGTTTATCTCCGAGGATATTCTGGCGAACCAACCTCCGGGCACGAACTTCATTTGGTACAGCTTATCAAATCTCCGGAACGCTCAGATGGATGCGGAGGTTGTCCTGGCTCATGAGTTTGGTCACAGAGCCATCGATCTCGGATTGATTACCGTAGCCGGCAACAAAGAGGCGGCGGCGGATTCTTTCGCCGCCCTGGTCACCAGTCCTCAGCGAGTGGTCGACATGTTGCGGAACTTGGCGCGGGCTTTTCCTGAAAACAACCAGATACCTCTTGCAACGGCCTCCGACCCCCACCCAACCGCCTACGAACGCGCTCTTGCGGTCGTCTGCGGTTTTCCGGGCCAGGCGAATCTGGAGAACTTTCCCATACCAAGCGCCGCGCCGGTAACGGTTAAAGACTCTCCTGATCCAGTTCTGCTCCTTCCGGCACCGCTGCCATCAGAGCTACTCGAGCCAAGGGCAGAGCTCTCGGTTCCCAATGATCGCCGCCCGCCGCGGAGGGCAAATCTACGAGTGCTGCACGCGACGGCGCATGGAAGTTCAGGACCCGGCCGCCGAGTTGTGACCCGACATCGTCGATCCGTGGACCCATCGCTCGTCTGAAACGTCCCGAAATGCGCTCCGCAACGGTTTGAAAATGATCCCCTTGTGGTGATTGCTGGAGGGCCACAGCCGGCGATTGCGTGAAACTATCATCAGTTAGGCGATTGGCGCACGAGAGCAGGATCTAGGCGCGTTTCTAGGCGCGTTTCATGCCCCGACTTGGCGAAACAGGTATACTCTTGCTGACTGGGCGGCCAGATTCTCGCTGACATCCCGGTATTCAGTGGTTTCCTGATCATTTCGCACCGGGTGAAGGTTCTTGAGCAGCCTTGCGCGGCCGAGACCATCAACGTCATAGACGCGCACCCAATCCGGCTTCTGCCCACGGAAAGTCAGGTGAACCGTGCACCGGGCAACCTTGTCCTGATCGAAAGAAAGAGTAGAGGTGTAGTAGGCGATTCCCGGTTTGTAGATACCGGACAGGCAGCAGTGGAGCATGATGTCGAACGGCTGTCGAGCAGTGAGCGGCTCCAAAAACGGCACGGCGATTTTCTTCGAGATGCTGTCTGGTCCGATCAGTAAGGGCTGAATCTTGTGTTTCTTTTCCGGGTCTCTCTTCAGATCGAAGGCGAAGCAATCGAGCTGGTCGAAAGGGACGTTGTTCGCCGAATCGACGCTGAATTCCATGACGGCCTCGCGCGCGGCTCGGCAGTAACCGGTGTACCTCCAGACCATATCGAGATCCGGACCGTCGATTGTGGCGAAATGTTCTGCCGCCTGGACCGTAAGGCTTCGGTTCACGCGCCGCCTTAAATTCGCGGCGTTGACCGAATCTATGCTCACGCCCTCGATCTCGATGGAAGCCGTATCGACGCGGAGCCGCTGGCTTCGGGCGTAAAGGATAGCAGCCATCGAGATGCAGACGAGAATCGCGCCAACGCCGGTCAGCCAGCCGCGAGACTGAATGAGGCCGAGGATCGTGGCGACGGCTGCGAGTAGGGCGGTCCAGGATGCCAGGGTCTGAGGGAGGTACTGCATGGGGGGAGCGAGCCACGGGCGCGGTGCCAGTGGCCCGCTGCTGAGTTTGCAAGAGATCCTACCAGGACTATGCCCGTAGGATATGAATTGTTCAAGCGAATTGAGGGTAACGGTGAAGCGGCAAGAGGCTAGCCACCCCCGCCACCACCACCGCCACCGCCACCGCCAAGGTACACATCAGCGCTTGTAGTCAAGTGGAAACCTCCTTTCCGAACCTCGCTGAAAGACGACCGGCGAGCTTCAATAGTATGCAAGCCTTAATGGCGGGGACCCCATCATCCCCACATTCGTTCAGCGATCCTTCGCTCTTCGGGACCAAACGCGTCGGTGTAAATTGCGGTCGTCGCAAGGCGGGAGTGACCGAGCCATTTCTGAGCCATATTCAACGGAACCGCGGAAGTCACGGCCTTGATGCCGAAGCCGTGCCTAACGCCTTTAGGGGTTGCGCAGAGCCCGCGGATTGCGGCGGCGTTCATGACCTCTCTCACGCGCCGCCATCCGGTCGTCCTGGACCAGTCCCAGAGACGCGCGTCGCCCAGCGCGCCGAGATTATGCACAGCCTCCAGGGTTTCCAGGAGAGCCGGCGGTACCGGCACCGCACGGTAGATTCCCCTGCGGCGCTTTTTGAGACTTTCAAAGACGAGAACACCCGCCGGCACGTCCACCCGCGCCGCCGTCAGGGCCAACGCCTCGGAGATGCGGCAACCGGTGTGAGCCAGGGTCGCGCAGAATGTCCGAACCGTCCGCGGGGCGTTCTCGGCGGCGCGCAGGAATTGCTGCCGCTCCGCGGGCGTCAGATATTTGCGCTGACCGGTAGGGTCATAAAGCCGCATCAGGCGCGCCCCCTATCCTGGGCCGACCTCGCCCGCTGCAACCGAATGCGCCATAGTGTTTCAACCATCGCGGCAGTCTGACAGAACTAGCGCGTAACTCCACTAAAACTTTCGCCGGGGACCGGACGCGGCGCGAGCGCAGTGGTGTATCATGTTGTTTTCGCTTCATGACTTCCACGCTTGAAACACTATGGCGCATAGTGTTTCAATCCGAACTATCAGGGCCAGCAAGGGCCTCCGCAAGAGTTCGGCGAGAGGGCGGCCTGGGGGGCAGCGGTTTCGGGCTCAAACCCAAAGTAATTCAATACCGCCTACAATGGGTCCTTTGGCACTCGAATTGAATACTGATCCAAACTCAACGAGCCGGCAGCGGCGTCTTAAGTGTTTTCTTTGCCATTCGTCGTCGGATAAATCGGCCGTTAGGATTTTGTACGAACTCTTGCGAGTTGAAGGAGCCGAGCCCTGGTTGGATGAACGATCGTTGCTGCCTGGACAAGAATGGGAGCCGGCGATTCGGAAGGCAATCCGAACGACCGACGTTGTGATCGTATGCCTTTCCCCCAAAGCCGTCACAAAAGCCGGTTATGTCCAAAAGGAGATCCGGGAAGCCCTGGATGTTGCCGACCAGCAGCCGGAAGAGGCGATATTCATAATCCCAGTGAAGGTGGAGGCGTGTACCCTGCCAGCCAGACTGAACCGTTGGCAAGCAATTGGTTTGAGGGATAAAAATGGTTATGGCCAGTTGGTGAAGGCACTCACGGCTCGTGCGCAATCGGTCGGCGCAACCTTTGGACGAATTCACGACGCCGAGAACGTCGCGACTCTGTTCGATCCCGACAAGCTTCGAGAAAGCGGAATCCCTGAGAGGGCGATTCAAATGGGCGACATAGCTCGCCTGCATTTCAGCGGGAACTTCAAAGAAGCAGAGGTGGCCCTAAAGCTTCGTCGGGACCAAGATCCAAAGGACTACGAATACCTGTATTTCGTTGTTCAGGACCTGGGGGAGAACTATGGGAAATATGACGACGTCATTCGAATCGTTGAGGGGAGTTTAGACGCTGTCCGGAAAGATGCTCCACTTTGGGCCGGACGCCTGCTTAAATGCAGCGGACTGGCTTTCTATCGAAGGTGGTTCAGGAAAAACCGTGATCCAAATGATCTAGTCAATGCCAACAGGGACTTGCTCGAATCGATTCGCCTCAGTCCGGCGCTCGCGGAAGCGCATCTTCATCTTGCTCTAATCTCAGCATACGGTGGTGATCTCGCGTCTTGTGATTCACATCTGGCGAATGCCGTTGAGCGTTGCGCAGATCCTGCCATGATGGTAGCCACACAACAAATGCGTTCGATGCTCCGTCATGATCCTGTTCGGTTCCTGGACCTAATGAAGCGCCCGCCAGGCCTCTGACCCCCACGCTCCCAACCAAGCCTATTTCCGAAACCTTCCCGCACGAATCGCCGTCTTTCAAGACCGACCAAGAAGTTGTTGCCAGATGCTGCCACAGGCAGGCGCGGGATTCGGAGGGTGTTACCTGACCGAATTGGGGGTGTACGATTAACTAAATGGATTGGACTCAAATGGACGACTACCTCTTCGTCAAGTTGGTCGGAGAGCTTCTCGACCCGGTTTGGGTTTGTGGATGTCGATTAATCACCCCGTTCGTCGATTTAACATAATACATTTTCAGACACTCTTGTAAGACACTGTATACCATACATAATTTGTCATATGATATCTTATGCGACTTTCCGAATCGCTCCCTTGAGGACGCGCTATCCCGGAGGTGGCGAACACTGTCGCCATTCTCCACACGTCCTCGCGGACTGTCCACAAGCTGCCGGATCGTCACTACCATGTCCGTCGGGACCGAATCTCGCAGAAACAACTTTCCGACCGTCGCTGAACCCGAGCTTTGTACGAGTCGCCCGTGATTCGCTCAAAGCGGTCCGACACCTCCCGGAACGGAACGTCCTACCAAATACCGGAGACGGCCGCCCGGTCAGAACGCGGGCCGCTGAAGGACAGGTCACTCCGGTAGCCGAGCCAATGCTTTTTCCCGGCACATTTTACCAGGAGACGCGCGTTATACTTGTTCGATTGTGGCGGACGAAGCGTTCAAAAACAAGGTCATAGGCATCATCGGACTAGGCGTCGTTGCGTCGCTCATTGCCACATGGATTTGGACGTCCTTTGTACCGCCGCCTCGCGATGAATTCAACACCACCCAGATCCGGGCCAGGCGCTACTTGGCGCTCGGTCACACCTTAACTCTTTTAAAGTACATCGCGGTTTCCCAGCCTTTGCTCGAACCCCGATACCGAGCACCGGATATCTACACAGGGTCCCGAACCGTGTTTGTCCAGGAGGCTCATATTCTTGGCATCGAAGGCGTTGAAGCAGACATTCCTGAGCTCGTTAGCGGTCTAGGTGAAGCTGAAGCTTTGCTGCTCTTTGATAATGTCTTGCCAGTTAAGATCAAGCGCTTAGTTGAGGCTGACGGCGCGCAATATCTAAGACCTTATGAATTTGGCCTAATGTTTGGAGAGGTCGTCGGTGCTCTGTATTTTGACTCTCCGTCCGATTCCGACATGGTCAAATTGATCCCCCAAGTCGACCACATACTATCCGCTCTTGACAAGCATCAATTGACGCCCCCCGAGGCGCTGGGTCTCACTCCTGTGGAACAGGGTCAATTCCTGCGACTAATCCGGGACGTAGTTATGGCGATCAGGAATAACCCCCACGACACCTCCGATGCTAAAGCAGCACTCCTTGAACGTAGCGTGCGATTCATCAGCGCGATGAAAGACGGTATTCCTTATACAAATGCCGAGCTTGAAAATGCTCCTGAACGAAACGCGCACATCGAAAACAACACTTCTACGTCGCCGGAATCAATCAAAACATTTATTAAGGCTGTCGCGACTGGTGATATTACAGTAGTGAATACATTATTGAGATCCGGGCTTAACCCTGATTCAACTGTAGATGGTGTACCCTCTGCACTTTCGATCGCGGTATTCAGATCTGACGTAGATATGGTTGCTCTTTTGCTAAAAGGCGGCGCTGACCCCGAGAGGGACTTTCTCAACACGGATGGGACATACAAAAATCTTCGAGTGGCCCTCGCTGCGGTACTCTATCTTGAGAGGATAAAGGCTAAATCGCAACTTGCTGAATCTTCACTCAAAGAGCAAGAACTCCCAACCGATGATCAGGCGGAAAGCCGGTACATAGAAATCCAGACGCTCATTGATTTGAGAATCAAGGAAAGACATTCACACTAACACGGTTACCCTCGGTTCTGAAGTTGGTAGTCGAAAGAACGGAGCCATCGTGTACTCGCAACTCTCCCGTTCAAAACGAATCTCCGTCAGGTTGCCGCTTGCGGCTTAGTTCAACAGATTTTATCAAGACTAAGATGCGCCCTTGGATGGAGGTAACAAACTGTGACCTTCAAGCCGTTCATAACAGGTTCTATTGACCCTCCAAAGCAAATCAGCTACATCGGAAAGATGCGAAAAGCCAACGTCAAATCAACCAAGAAGATCGTTTCTTCAGAACCAGTTGACACGCTGATCCACCTCATTCGTGGCCAGAAGGTGATGCTCGACAGTGATCTTGCGCGCCTGTACGACGTGGAGACAAAGCGTCTGAACGAGGCTGTAGCGCGCAATCAAGGCCGGTTTCCCCCAAGATTTGCGTTCCAGCTCACTCAGGAAGAAGCCAATGTTATGCGGTCGCAAATTGCGACCGCATCGAAAAGAAACCTTAGATATCAACCAGTTGTCTTCACTGAACACGGTGTCGTGATGCTGTCCTCAGTGCTAAACAGCCCGCGTGCAATACGCATGGGGATCATCGTTGTGGAGGCATTCGTCCGTCTCCGCGAACTTATCGCCACGAATAAAGACATCGCCAACCGCGTCGAAAAACTCGAACGCAGCCATGACCGGACCGCATCAGTGATCGAGGTGCTGGTCGAGGATATCGACCGCCCTTGGACGGAAGGCCGAACAGCGCAAAGACCCGTCGCCCTACAGTAGACGGCGTATCGGATACATCATCGAAGACGACTAAGGATGAACCGCGTTCGGCCACTCGTTACCGTCAAACCTCGGCTTTTAACCGCCGCCGAGTTCCAGCGCCTGGCCGATGTCCCGCCCGAGGTCGAATGGTTCGCGAATATCCGCAACGCCAGCACCCGGCGCGCCTACGAACACGCCATCAAGGATTTCATGCTGTACGCCGGCATCAAGCGGCCGGAAGAATTCCGCACCGTAACCCGCGCGCATGTGATCGCCTGGCGCGATGATCTCGGCGACCGGATTTTGGGCGGCACGACCATCCGGCACCGCATGGCGGCGCTGTCTTCGCTGTTTCAGTATCTCTGCGACAAGAACGCCGTGACCCATAATCCGGTCAAGGGCGTGAAGCGCCCGAAGAATGAAAGCGATGAAGGCAAGACCCCTGCTCTTGGCGATCACCAGGCTCGGAAGCTGCTTGTGGAGCCTGACGGGGAATCCCTCAAGGGTATCCGCGATCGCGCCATTCTGGCCACCCTCCTCTACCACGCGCTCCGCCGTGAGGAACTGTGCAAGCTCAGGGTCAAGGACTACAAGCACGAGCGCCGCGGCGTGCCGCATTTGAAGGTGTCCGGCAAGGGAGAGAAGACGCGGTATGTTCCCCTCCATCCAGCCGCCAGCAGCCTAATACTCGGATATCTGGAGGTCGCAGGCCATGGCGCCGACGAAACCGGCGCGCTGTTCCGTCCGGTCCGCAACAACCGCACCGGTCGTCTCCATAAAGCGATCACGCCGGACGGTATCTACAAACTGGTAAGGAAGTATTCGGCGCTGCTTGGCTTCGAGATTGGTGCCCACGCCTTACGCGCCACGGCGGCGACCAATGCGCTCGATAACAATGCGGACATCGCCAAGGTCCAGGAGTGGCTGGGGCACGCGAATATTTCAACGACGCGTATCTACGATCACCGCAAGACCAAGCCGGAGGATAGCCCGACGTTTAAGGTGGCGTATTGATCGGGGTCGGCTAAGTCTTTGAAATTGCACTCGTCTCTTGCCTGTAGCGCAGGAATGTGTCACATTGCAGTTATGGACAGGGATGACGTGATCACAAGACTGCGTGAACACGAGCCGGAGTTGAAAGCTGCCGGGATTGTCCATCTGCGCCTGCACGGTTCACTCGCGAGAGGCACTGCGACGGCGACATCCGACGTTGATCTGATCGCCGATTTCGATGCCTCTAGGCATCTGTCGCTGCTCGATATGGTGGGCCTTGAGAACCGTCTATCCGACCTCCTCGGCGCGCCCGTCGATCTCTCGCCCGCGCACACTCTGAAGCAGCCCGTCGCAAACCGGGCCGCACACGAGGCCGTGCTTGCCTTTTAGAGAACCGTCACTTTCCTTGCGCGACATCGCCGACGCAATCGCCGCTATCAGGCAGTTTACGCTGGGAATGGACGCCGGGACATTCTGCTCAGACGTTAAAACAGTCGCGGCCGTCGAGCGCAAGCTGCAAGTGATCAGCGAAGCGGCGACCCGCCTTGGTGACCAGGCTGAAACTCTCTGCCCAGGTCTCCCATGGCGCGACATCCGTGGAATAGGCAACTGGCTGCGTCATCAATATGATCATGTGGATGTGGATTCCATCTGGCGAACTGTCATCGATGATTTGCCCCCGCTTGAAAGCGCTGTCACGCGGGTGCTACAAAATCTCTAAGCTCTGATCAAAACACACGAGGCGACGTATGAAGAAAAAGAGTATTGGCTCATCGGTCGATTGCTGGCTCCCTGAAGATGGCATCTCTAAGGAGGTCACGACGACCGCGATCAAGCGTGTCGCCGCCCGTGCCATGGAGAACTTGCCCGATCGCCAGCGTTTCAGCCTGACCGCGAAACAGTCGAAGGCCTTCCAGACCGCGCTGTCTACTCCTCCCCGGCGGTGCCGGCGGCTTGTCAGGCTTCTCAAGGAAGCGAGCGTGTTTGAGCGGGCGTTCCTCAAGGGGAGAACATGACGGATGAGGTTGAGCTTATAACGATAGTCTTGCCGACCTTGAAGCAATCAGTTCAGTTATCCCGCGGGGCTTCAGCGTATATCTGGGAGGCAGCAAAGCGCGCAAAAGCGACCAGCATGGAGGAATACGTAAATCAGGCTCTTGAGCGGTGGCTCGCCGACCAAACCGGCGTCGCATCAAGCCCAGAAAGTATTCGCGTAAACAAAAATGACCGTGAATGATAATATCAATTGGCAGTCAGCGTTTACTTCGGCTTCGTGTCCACCCACAGCTCCTCGAACATCGCGTTCAGCTCGCGTCCCAATCCCTCTAGGTCTGGGAAAATGGTTGATTCGGAGATCCCGCATGTAGCGAGCTCACGGCGCATGTCGGCGACGGCTGTACGCTTGATCGGAATCCGGCACAGACGGCAATCGCTATCCCTCCCCTTCGCGCATATCCTCGCCAAGCCGTCTACACTGCGGCCGAAAATCGTAAAGCGGCTCCGCTGAGCAGCAAACCGCCGCGCCACATGCGATGGATCGATTGCCAGCGGGAACTTGGGGCCGATATATTCATTCTGGAATTCATCTTCCGATAGGTACGGCTTGGCCTCGTCCCAGTCCGGCATCGCCGTTCCGACGGACCGGTCGACCTTGGCGATCGGCAGCTCCCTGTACACCAGCTTGTTCAGCCACCACGGATCGAGCATGTACACAGCCGCATCGTGCGCGCCCTTGACGGGCCTCAGAGCGAAGTACAGCGCGACCATCAGACCAGTCGAGCAGGCGTGTCGGGACACCGTAATGTTCCATCAGAAAGTAGCGTTCCCAATGATCGGATGGCTTACCTTCCCCGGCGAGTTGTGATCCCCGCCGCTTGAATTCGAGCCGAAGGTCCTGCTCCTGGCGCAGTACCTCCTTCAGCTTGTGCTTCGTCCGGTAGAGCTTCGGCTTCAGCGCCGTTGGCCAATCAGCGTTTTCCTCGCCCCTGAACCACGGCAACCAGGCTGATTCAGTGCGCCGGTCCCACATCTCCTGCCATCTGCGCGCACGTGCTGAAGCGACTTTCACGAATTGATCCAGGGACTCGATCCGTTCGAGGTCTACCATAAAAACTAAGCCTATTGTACGGCCAGAGTTGCCGTTGACGGGCTGGAGGCGTTGCCGACGCTGACGATCACGGGCAGTGCCGTGCCTGACGGCGTGCTGGCGGAAAGCTCGATATTCAACTGCAAGACGCCGTCAACAAAGGTTGGTGCCGCACCGTCAAAGGCGACCGTCGCCGCGACGCCACCGACAGTGACGGAGGCTCCTTGAGTAAGCCACTTGAGCGTAGACGCGCCGTTTATCGAGCCGGTGACACCTGCAGGGTTCGTCTGCCCACCACCCGTGAAATACAGCGTCACATAAGATCCTTTAGCGGCGGGTGAAGACGGGCCATTGAACGTGCCATCCTGGTTAGCCGCAGCGGCAGGTCCAGAGCCCGACGCATTGAACGTGAAAACCCCAGGTGCGGCGGTGGCGCAAGGAAACGTGGTGCCCGCGGAGAGGATACCTTGATACTCGACCTGCAACGTCACCTGTGTACAGCCTGTAGTTTCATAGGGAACGATGGCATTTACTTGTGTTGCCGAAGTGTAAAGTAGTGGCGCGGCAATCCCGTTGAACAGGACCGTTGTTCCCGCAAGCTGCGAAACCATTTTCCCAGTTGACGGATTGATTGTTCCCGATACGCCCGCTGAAGGCCCGAGCATCAGGCCACCGATGACGACGAGCTCTCCCGGCGCGACGGCTCCGCCCGTCCAGCTTGCCGCATTCACGACGGCACTCACCACCACGGGGGAAGCGGGTGTGGCATTGACCGTCAGGACCACGAAAATGGTTTGCGGGCTGGCCCCTACAGCAGAAATCGCTATCGTGCCGTTGTAGGTCTGCGGGCTGAGGCCGGAGGTAGCAATTCCGAGTGTCAGCGTTCCCGAGCCCGTGCCGAAGGTTGGTGAAACGCTCAGCCAGGCCGCGCTCGACGAGGCCGACCATGAGAGTGTACCGCCGCCTGAATTCGCGATCATGACGGATTGCGCCGCAGGCGCGCTTGCGCCGAGAGTATATGTAAAGCTTGCCTGAGTTGCGGAGAGCGATATCGCCGGCGGAGGTGTGGTTGCAGCCGTCATGATGTTGACCGTGTGCTGCCCGTTGCTGTTCGAGACCTCCAGCCTGACCAGGCCGTTGTAGCCGCCCGGCAGATAGGCTGTTATCTGCTGATCGGTGCTGCTGGAAATCGACAGCGCAGCGCCGTTAGCCGTCAGTTGCAGGTTCGTACCCGAGAACCCCCCGCCGTAGACATAGATCGTCGATCCCGAAGCGACGGTGAGGCCGCCGAGACCGCTGGACGTCGCGGACTGGACGCCTGTGATGATCGGCCCGAACTTGAACAGCAAGGGGCGGTCCGATCCATCGACAAACGTGCCGGTGCCCGTTGTCACAGTGTTATTGGAATGGGTCATCGAAAAATTGTGCGACCCGCCGGCAGCGAACTCGGTGTAAAAAATGCTGGCGATCGAGGCGCTCGGGCCCTTTATCAGCGATCCAGCTCCGCTATCGAACTTCACGGTCGTCAGGTCCGTGAAATACACATCGTTCGTGCCTTTCAGCGCGACCAGACCGCCGCCGTAGTGCGACAGGAATGGGTCCCCGCTGGGCTGAGTGCCAATGGACTGCCAAGCCGTTGTGCCGGCGAGAAATGAACGCACAATCTGCGCGCTGAGATGTGTGGGACTGTCGATATACGCGATGCCCTCGGGGTTCGAGCAACTCATGCCGATACCAAGATTCGTAAATAGGTTTGGCGGAATATGGCAATAAGGAACGATGCGCGTACGCTGGTCGGTTTCAACGAAACCGAGCGAACCGCTGGTCAGGGAAACGACGCCGTCAGAGGCATTGGCCGTCGTTCCATAAGTGCCAGCGTTGCCGATGATCGCGAGGGCATCGACGCCGCGCAAGTCTTCCTGGCCTTGGTTCCAGGTTGCAAGGTCCCAGAGGAACTGGTTACCGAGCGCCATTTCGGATTCCTGCGTGCCAATATAGCCCGCCTGAAACGATCCGAAATGAGGCGTCCCTATCGTGACCAGCTTCCGCACCATGGGATTCATGGGCGCGGAGAATACACCGGGGGTCTGTGATTTCCCTGAGAGATAAGCTCGCGCGATGAGACCGCCCATGCTGTGCGCGACAAGATCGACCTGGGGAACTGGCGTCCCGTCCGTGTAGCGCAGGCCCGCGATGTAGACGCCGAGTTGCGCACCCAGTTGCTCGATCGGGATGTCGTTATAGGTGCAGTTGTTGAAGTAGAGGACGGACGCACCGTCTTCCTGCAGCAGCGTGGCGAGTTGGCCGAAGGTGTCGACCGAAGCCGTGAGTGTGCTTGCGTCATCCGTGCAGATGGCCTGAAATCCGTTCAGCAGGATCACTGGCGGCCGGGCGGCAACGGCTGCGGCCTGAACGGTCACGGCACCAACTGTGACCAGAAGCGCCGTCGAAATGCTGCGGCCGTCCGAGCCGCGTCCCGAGACTTCAACGGTATAATCCCCTGGCGGCGTCGCGGGCGGTATCACGAGTTTTAGCTCCAGGGGCTCTCGCGCTGCCGTCATCAAGACGCGGATGGGGAATTCCAGTGGCGGGCTGGTTCGTGCAGACGTGATAATCGTCATCGGCGGGACGCCGTCGCTCAATGCTGCGGTGCGGGATTCACCAGCGACGGCCCGGAACGTCCGGGGTGCAATCGCCTGCGCTACGAGCGCACTTTCTAGGCAGCCAAGAATCACGATAGCGCAAGCTATGAAAATGCGTTTCACGGCATTTAGCTATCGGCCGGAAAAGGCATAATCTGCAGGGGGTTCAATCATGGACCGCGACGGAGGTTGGCCAACTCTGTCGATGAGGGTCGCCACTTCTGTTGGCTTGATGGACTACGGGCTTACCGCCTTGAAGTATGGCGGCAAATCGAAGGGTACATTTGGCACCACAATTAACCGACTTCTTAGGCGCTGCTACAGGAGATCGCGAAGTTCCAGGAACCGAGTCTCTACTTCCAGCCAGGATGGATAAGGTCCGTAACAGAGTAGACGGCATTGCGCCTCGTACTCGGCGGCAATGGCGCTGGCGACGCTTCGGGGCGGGAACAGCGCGTCGCTCTTGGCGAAGCGCATCTCGTCGGGATAGAAATAGCTTCTGGGGAAATGCTCCCGGCTGACGCGGTCATAGTCGGCCTTGATCGCATTGTATTCGGCTGAATTGAGCAAGGCGACGACTTCTGGCTGCGCTGCCAGTTGAAACAGGTCGTAGTAGTGGCGGGCGTAAGTTCCCAGCGGTTGCCCATTGGCCGTGAATGGCAAACATCTTCTCGACAAATGTCCGCCTGAAATGCAGAAGACGCATCGGGAACGCCCCCTCATCCTCGGCTCCCAGCGACACGCCGCGGGCTCGGAGGAATTGCCCGAGGTATGAATGCAATTCCACAACCGAGGTCGGTTCGCGGCCGCTGGCCGTGCCTGCTTCGAGCAACACGCGCGGCGCAACTTCACCAGGACCGCCGAAGCGTTGCGCGTAGCCGAAATAATCCTTGCGTCCGAACCCTCCGATAGTCTCGCTCTCGTCCGGTATGTAGGTCAGCGCCGGATGGCCGCTGGCAGCATCTCGGAGCTTCTTGAGCTCCCGATTGATGGCGTTTGTGCCCAAAGGCGGCTCGAACCCTAACGGGTCCAGGAAGATGTCAATATCCTCCGAGAATCGCTGGATAAGGCCCCAGCCTTTTAGGAGGCTCGTGCCACCCTTGAAGATAATCTTGTCGCCGCCCGCCTGTGCGATGATCCGCAACGTCTCCGTGACGTAGTAGTCCTTCTCGATAATGGCGGGGCGAAGGCCCTGCTCGCGAAAATGCTCCGCCGCCTGGAGTATCGCCTGCTCGAAATCAGGATGCTCAAACAGTCTCACGAACGCCGCTCCCTTTAGCTTGCCACAGGTGAGCATGCGACAGCCCGGCGAGCAACCCGAAATCGAACCGGGAGAACGGATTCAGGGAATCATGCAATCGCTGGAGTGAAGTCCGGCTCTTGCCAAGCTGCTCACCGATAGCCCCGAGCATCGCGCGAACGCGCGGGGGTTCGGACGCCGCGACTTTGACCAAACGTTCGAACCGGCCTTTCTCCGAAAGTAACGTCAGGGTTCTACGGATCGTTTGTTCCGGCGATAACTCACTGGCTTTGCCGCCGCCTCGAAGGAAATCCAGCAGCGCCGCGTCCGCTTCGGTCAGCGTCGCCCAGGATTGGGGCCGCCGCGTGTGAATGATCGTCTTGTCGCCGACCAGCTTTCGCGGGAGACTGCCGGCACTTGTCGCAACCTCGGCGTGCCTGGCGGTTTGTGTCGTGAAGCCGAGAAGATTGGCGGCGGCAACACCGGCCGGATAGACGGTCTTGCGGGTTGAGGCGAGCTTCTGAATGGCGGCGGGATTCGGTCGGCTCTTTCCCAGGCTCGTTTCCCGAGTGCGGTAGTAAACGCCTTTGCTCAGCCGTTCAATTGCCCCCTGGCGAGTCAACCGTGACAATGCTTGCGCCGCTGCCTCAAAGGATAGATCCCGGAAGTCTTCAAGTCGCCACAGCCGTTCCCCGCCATGTTCGATACGTCGGCGGACGAGTTTGGCGACCCCTCGGGCATCGGATGGCGTACGACTCCTCATGGCCGCAGTATGGCGGGTAAGCTCTTAAATGTCAAGTTTTTATGTTATAAAACTTGACATATCGCGGGTTGCTAGAAGCGCAAGGCTCAGTATTTTTAAGCGCTTAGGCGTGCCCTTCCCTTCAGCCCCGTGTGTAGAGGTTCTCGGCATAACGAAACAGGTATCGACCCAACGGACTATCGCACGGTCACCACCTCCAGTCGGCCATCACTCAGCCGCCGCGAGAAACGTCCCTTCACCTGAATCACTGGATTAACCGGCACCTGAGTGGAATGGCCTTCGTTGTAGGCGCGCTGCGCTTCGGTCAGTTCCCATGTGACGCCGAGCTTCGTGAGCGCCTGTCGCGCTGCGCCAAGGAGTCCATTCCGGCTGTAGAGGATCGCTTCGCCGGAAAGACGCGAAATGACAGCGCGACCATAAACTCCATAGCCAAGCCGCACGAGCCGCTTTTCACGGACGAGGATACGCAACACACGTAGAACCTGATCCTCGCCGCCGAGATCACGGAACTCACGCGGAAAGAACACGTCTTCGCCGCGCTTCCGGGCGATCCGTGTCTCGATCCTCTCGCGCAATGTCTTCGGCCGACGCATGAAAAACTCTTTTCAAAAACCCGACATCTTGCAAGCCACAAAGCCTTCAGTGCTTGATAAGGCACGTCCGGGAGAGACCACGTCCGCTTATTCCGGCTCGTAGACTCGGACCATCCCAGCCTTGTCGATTTAAAAACTATACGTTTTTCTCAACGCTTACAGACCTCCATCCCGACACCGCCCCTGATCTTCTCGTAGTTTCCCGTCCCTTGTTCAATGGAGCTCAAGGCCGCGCCGCGTCTCGCAATTCCCGGATTGTCATTCCGCCAAGCGTGAGTCCATGTTTCTTGCCAAAGGCCATGAGCCGCTCAATCGCTTCCCCGCGCATTTCGCCGTTGCCTCGCGGTCCGGGTTCCGGTGACTTGAGGGCCTGGAGGATAACGTACCCCACAAAGCCAGCGGCTGGCCCAGTAGGTCATACAAGCGGTGTTTCTATGGCTGGGCACGCCCAAAGGACCACCTGTGGTATTTAATGGATCGATATGCGCTCCGCCACCGCTGATTTCACTGACCCCTGGTTCGTAGTAGCTCTGCTCTCAAATGTTGTCACGCTCTTGGGAACCTTCCAATGGTTCAAGGGGAGATTAAATAACAAGAACAGCGCCATTCTTCGCCTCGAAAAGGAACGGGATGTCAAGGAGAAGGAACTCGATGATATGGAATCTGACCGGGACGCCTGGAAGGGCCATTTTAATGAACTGAAGGCCCGCATGCCCGATATAGCGCTAGAAAAGGCAGAACATGAGTGGGGGGAGGGCAATCATCGGTTGGCGAACCATGCTTGTCAACAGTGGCTTCAGAATGAAGGGAGCGCAATTTCACAAATCCTTTTGATGCGTGCGAGATGGGCGGAGGAACACGCTTCCGCCCATCATCGTGGGCTAGGAGCCTGTCCGAGAAATACGACGGGAAGGGCTTGAGCGGCGTGTGCTCGGGAGCATGAAAATCCCAGAGTCAGCCATTGGTGGAGGTCGTGGCGGCCAATTTTGCGCTGGGAGCGTTCGGGCCGCGATTTTGACCGA
>DASXEY010000035.1:0-54224 GCA_036489835.1 Bryobacteraceae bacterium
GGCTCCCCCCACAAGAGGGCTGCCGCCCCCTTGTGTATCCCCCGCTGAGCAGCGTTCCGGATTTGGGCGCGGCTGCGGGCACCGAGACAGGCCTGGCGGCCTACGAAGGAGACACGCTTACACAAATCTCTTGACAACTCCCAGGCCCCCCCGGAATGCAGAAACTGAATCCACTGGCACTCGTGCCTGTCGGTCCGTCTTTTGAGGAACTTCATGTGCCGGGCATTGACGACGCAAGGCTTCAGTCCCCGGCGATCCAGGATTTCGAACAAGGGAATCCAGTAGACGCCCGTGGATTCCATCGCCACCGTGGTGGCGCCGCAACGTGATGGCCAGTCCGCCATCTGCTCCAGATCTTCCGTGAACGTGCCAAAACGCCGCACAGGTCGGTCCTCGACGTCATGATGGACCGCTACAAACATTTCCCGCGCGCCAATATCTATGCCTGCCGCACAGGGCTGTTCAATGGGCCTGTCTTGGAAACTCAGACCCTTCTTGCGCTTCTTTGATTTCGACATTTTTGACCTCTCTCTGTCGTCAGAGGTAGCCAGGTTGCGCAAAAATACGGTACTCTTTTGATGGGAATCGGGCCGGAGCGCAAACTCCGCCCGTAACCAATGAACGGGGCACGGAACCTGGGACCAGGCTTCTAGAGGGGCTTGCAGCACCAATGACGCTTCGGCCTACTTCTGCCACTGATTATTGCAGGATGCCGCAAGTAACGCCTGATTGCCAAGTTCCTCCCCGGACGGTACCGGATAAACCGGTTCTCTTGCTTCTAAGCAACAGCCCGCAAAACGGAGCCTGAGTCGCGGCGAGCGGGGATGTTACTCTCGGGAATTAAGGGCCGCGACCGGCCCTTTGCGGGCTTTTGAGGAACTCGCGCGCACAACGGAGCCTGAGTCGCGGCGAGCGGGAATGTTACTTTCGGGAATTGAGGGCCGCGACCGGCCCTTTGCGGGCTTTTGAGGAAATCGCGCGCACAACGGAGCCTGAGTCGCGGCGAGCGGGGATGTTGCTCTCGGGAATTGAGGGCCGCGACCGGCCCTTGCGGGCTAGTCAAAAAAAATGCGGCGGGAGTTGGTCTCCCGCCGCCGAGGGCTCACTTTTAGTCGGCCTGGCGAACCAGGTCCGGCCGTTAGCTGAGGGTAATCGTAAAGGTGATGCTTCCTGTCAACGCGGTGCCGGTGGTCGCATCGGTAGCGGTGACCGTAACACTGTACACTCCGGTTATCGCGCTTCCTAATACGTTGACGGTGCCGGCCACCGGGTCAACGGTGATATCGCCCGCCGCTCCACCCGACGGGGGTGTAACGGCGATCGTGTAGGCGTAAGGAACCACTCCGCCCGCGGCTGAGACGGTGGTGACTGCTGGGTAAGGCCCACTGGCCGCCGCACCCGGCGTGAAGGGACCGGCGGGGGATGCACTCACGAACAGATCCGCCGCCACTACGATCGTGAAGGTCGCATTGCCCGTCACCGGTATTGCGGAAGAGTCGGTTGCGGTAACGGTCACAATGTAGGATCCGCCCGAGTTCGCGGCCGGAATCCCGGTGATGGCTCCGGCGCTGCTTAGCGTCAGGCCGTTGGGCAGCGGGCCGGAGGTGAGTGCCAGCGCATATGTATATGCGCCGGTTCCGCCGGTGGCGGCGTTTCCGTCCGTCGCCGTCACGGAGTTACCTGTGCCGCTCCAGGACAGACCGACAGTCCCGGTCAAAGCGGTTGGGGCAGTAACCTTCAGCTGAGGTGAGACCCAGATATTGACGCCAGCCTGGCTGGCAACGCCCCGGCCCGTAACCACGACCGGCAACTGCACTGGATAGGTGACGTTGGTGATCGTCGCGCCGGTTGAGGTAGTAAAGGTCCCGACCGTAGAGGGAAGCTTTACATTGATCTGATAGAGCCCGGCGACGGAACCGTCTATGAATCCGGCATAACTGACGGCGGGGGTGGAAACGCCGCCGATAGTGACGGTAGGAATCGTGGGAGTAGACCCGGTGCTGGTTGCCATGCAGGGCGGATACCGGGAGGCATCGATCAGAGAAGCCTGGAAGATCGCGCCGTCTATGCTGGTGAGCGCCGGGGAAACGCCAGATGCAGACTGCAACGCCGTTTCATAGTTTGCCGGTGAGATGCAGTCTGCCGGGGCCGTACTGCCTCCTCCGCTGGAATCGGCGGCAGTGCTGTCGGGCGCGCCCAGCCCGGTCACGTAGATCAATACGATGTCGGAGTGCGACCCGGTATAATGCATACCTCCTGGATTGGCCTGAACGATGGGGGCATAGGTCGTTGAATTAAGAATCGCGCCGTTGCCTTGCCCGTCGGCGCCTTCCGTGAAAACTCCCGGCGAACTGGCCGCGATGTTCAGTCTATAAATAGCTTCTGTGGTCGCGGCGGTTTCCGTGGCGGGCATGGCAACTGTTCCGAAATTCACCACCAGATCGACAGTCCCGGTTCCAACGTGTGTGCTGACCGCGGAGGGGACCAGCAGGTTGATCTGGCTGTTGGTGGCAAAAAGCAGCGGAGCGCTGGCAATGAGAGCGCCGCCCGTTCCATGAAGGTAGAAGGTCACCGTCAGGTTGCGCGGTGTTGATCCGGTGTCAGGCGAGAGAGTTGTCAGATAGCGCTGCGTAACCGGGTCTGGCGATTGGGACAGAATTTGGGCGCTGCTGCATCCGGTACCGCCCGAGGAGCAAAAGTTCGCTCCGAAGATGCTGAGGATGTCATAGGCGGACGTGGTGATGGACGCGCCCGGCGCCACTTCGCTGAATGAGGATGCGCTGGTGACCGACTGAATCACAGGGCCCGGGGCGATCGTCAGGGTCTGCTGGCCCGTTGGGATGGTGCAGCTTCCCCCGGTCGGGTTGCAAACTCCAATCACAAGCGAACCGCCGGCGGCGAAGGGAAGGCTCCCGTCCGTGAGCGAAGGCACAACGATGACCACATCGATGTTCGAAGGGTTAACAATGCTGACGGTAAAGTTAGTGTCGGTGTTAATCACACCGCCGGATACAATTCCGACCTTTGTCACCTGGGTAGGGTCGGTGCCGGTCACGAAATTCGTGCCGTTCAGCACGATGGTGAAGGTCTGGCCGGCGGTCGCGGTAGGCAAGCTGGCAGGCATCAAGCTGGTCAAGGTGGCCCCTGGGGATTGCACCGTGATATTCAGTGTGACCACGATCGTCGCAACCGGAGTGCCGGATGTAATGGTCACCGTACCGGTAAGCACATTGCCAGGGACAGCCGACTGAAAAAGCAGGGGGCTAAAGGTTAGGCCGATCTGGGTGCCAAAACTGTAAGCCAGACCCGATTGCTGAGAAGGTTGGATGATCGGAGCGAGAATGCCGCCGCCGGTCGCGGCGTAGGCGATCGGTGAATCCGAGGATATCAGGGTAATGGTAGGCGTCGGAATCGCCGTTCCTAAAGTCCAGAAAAGATTCTGCGTCGTCGATCCCGAAACTGACAGGGTGGGTGCTTTGTTGGTAATCAGCAGACTGACGTTCACGGTGGCCGGCACGTCTCCTGAGACTGCAATCTGAACGGCCGCTGTGTAGGTGCCCGGGGCAAGCGTGTCGCAGATGCTGGTGGAACTGAAGATCAGGCTGGAAGGCGCGGTCCCCGAGATGGTGTTTACCGTCAGCCATTCCGGAAGGGTTGCCGTATTCACGGAATAGTAGAGCCCGCTGGGGTTTGAAGCAATGCCCACGCTCACAAAGCCGGCAACGCCGGAATTTTTCACATATGTGATCGAAGCGGTGGCAGGCGTCGCGGTGAGAGGGTTCGGACCCTCAATCGTCAATGTCACGCTTATGGCCTTCTGGAGCGCCGGAGCGTTATCGAGATTAATGGTTCCCGTATGAGTGGTGCCGGCGGCGAACCCCCCGCACTTCGGAGTGGAAGTGGTGTTGGGGCCGACGGTGAACGTCACCGCCGTGGCGGTGGCCGTACCTCCCGCAAGCGAACTCAGCGTCACCCAAGCCGGAGGTGCGGTGCCCCCGGTGTTATCCACGGTGAATGCGGTGCCGCCCGACACCGGAGATGTGACCGATTCGGTTACCGTACCGCCGGAAGTATATGTGCCGCTGCTTAATACGCAAGTCAATGCGATCGCCGGCGTCGCGGTCACCAGAGACGACGTAATCGTGACGTTCGCAGTAGTTGTCACGTCCGCGACGGTGGCCGCATTGAAATGGATGGTGACCGCGCCGTTGCTGGCGCCCGCGCAAGCCGCAGCTACGCTGACTGTGTAGGTCAGCGTCAATGCGGTTGTGGCGTTGAGGGTTTGCGCGGCGGGAGCGGTAACAACAAGTCCGCTCCCCGGTGCGGTGACGGTAACTGCAATCGTCGCGGCGCCCGAAAGGGCTGTCACGGGCTTCACAATAATACTCGCAGCGGCGCCAGGTCCTGCCGCGGCGCTACAAGTAACGGCGACGGGACTGGTAGCCTGCAACACATTGGCGGCTTGGGCAGTTCCCGCGCCGATGGTGCATGCGAGCAGCGCAGCGAAGGTCCCTCCGCTGCGAATTCTAAAAATCGATACGTCCATGAGGACCATCTTTCTCTTTGACTTGTCTCCGCGACGCACGCGGAGGCGACCGGTCTTACTGGTCGCTAGGGGCCATATCGACGAGGGCGGCCGATTCGTCTAGAATTATTATTCTTGGACGGATCTTCTCGCTCCCGTCATCGGGCCCCCGCCGATTCTCACCATATTTCGCTGGGGAGTGTCAGGTTTTTGACACATGAGGTCTTGCGGCGCTCGATATTCTTGGAATGGAGGCCATAAAGTCAACGGGTTGTCCCAATTGTGCGCTTCGGCCCCTCGACTGCCTTGGCGGAGAGACATGGCGATGCGCAATAGCCCCAAACCCCGCCAGCTAGCGAGGCATCCGAATCGCAGGCCAAGGCCGAGTCAGAAAATGATTCAAAGAGCGTTCCTGCAAGCCCTGCGGCATCACCAGTCAGGACGGCTTGAGGAAGCCGCGGCCGATTACAAGCGCGTTATCGCCTTAAAGCCGCAGTACGCCGAGGCGCACAACAATCTGGGAATTGTACTGGTAGCCCAGCGCAGGATTGCCGAGGCGATCGCTCGCTACCGGCAAGCTCTCCTCCTCAGTCCGGATAACCCGAGCATTCACAATAATCTCGGCCTCGCGCTCGCGGCCGATGGCAGCATTGATGAAGCCGCGGCCCAGTATGAGCGCGCTCTTATGCTTAACCCCGCAAGCGCCGAAACCCATTACAATCTGGGCCTCGCATTGGCGGCGAAGGGCGCATTCGATGACGCGGTCGAACACTACGAACGGGCCCTCGCGATCCAGCCCGGCAATGCCGCAGTTCATTTCAATCTGGGAATCGCCCTTGCGGCGAAGGGCAGAATCACTGACGCCGCCGGGCATTACCAAGTGACGCTCTCGCTCGATCCCGATCATGCCGAGGCTCACAATAATCTCGGCTTCATTCTCAATGAGCAGGGCAGGCGTGAGGCCGCCGTGGAGCACCTTAAGCGAGCTCTTATCCTTCGCCCGATCGACATAACGATTCGCAACAATCTGGCGCTCGCGCTGACGGCGCAGGGGAGTTACGGCGAGGCTATCTTGCAATTGAGGGAGGGCCTCCTCCTTCATCCGGAGCATGCCGTTACCCATAGCAATCTGGGATTCACACTTGCAGCCCAAGGCAGGATCGATGAGGCGGTCGCGTCCTACCAACGGGCGCTGGCTTTCGATCCGGATCGCGCCGAGGCTCACAATAATCTGGGCAACATCTTCAAGAGCCAGGGCCGCTTCGAGAATGCACTGGAGCACTTCGGATGCGCAATTGCCATCAATCCCGATTATGCCGAAGCTCATTTTAATCGCGCCGAAGTGAAGACCTTCAGGCAGGGGGAGTCCGAGATTGCTTCCATTGAAGGACTGGCCGGCAGGCGGGACCTGTCCGCGAGGCAGAAGATGTACATCAATTTCGCTGCGGCGAAAGCTCTCGAAGACAGCGGCGATCACGCTCGAGCTTTCGAATACATGCGCGAAGGCAATGCTCTGAAGCGCCAGCAAAGCGGTTACGACGAATCCAATGTGCTCAGGCTGTTCGAGCGTGTGTCCGCTGTTTTTGGCAAGGGCCTGCTCGAGCGCTTGGAGGGACAGGGCGATTCGTCCTCTGTGCCGGTTTTTGTAGTTGGAATGCCGCGTTCGGGGAGTACTCTTATCGAGCAAATCCTGGCCAGCCATCCGCTCATTCACGGCGCCGGCGAACTGGCGGATCTCGACAGAATCGCCCACGGCCTACGAGATGAAGACGGTCGGCCGGTTCCGTATCCGGAACGCGTCCCCGATCTCGATGGCGAGGGCTTGCGTAAGCTTGCCCGTTCCTATCTTGCCGGTCTTCCGGCTGCGGACGGAAAGGTAAGAATCACGGACAAGGCGCCCGGCAACTTCCTCAATATCGGATTCATACGCCTCATTCTTCCAAATGCGAGGATTATTCATACCGTGCGAAGCCCGGTTGACACCTGTATCTCCTGCTATTCCAAGCTATTCGCATCTGGGAACGATTACAGCTTCGATCTGGCGGAGCTGGGGCGCTACTTCCGCGGCTATAGCGAGCTGATGCGGCATTGGCGGACCGTTCTTCCGCAGGACGCCATGCTCGACGTCCGTTACGAGGAGGTGGTCGACGACTTCGAAGGGCAGGCGCGCCGCTTGATCAATTATTGCGGCCTGCCTTGGGACGATCGCTGTATCAGCTTCCATGAGACCAGCCGGCCGGTGAACACCGCCAGTGCCGTCCAGGTCCGCGCGCCCATCTTCCGCAGTTCGCTTCAGCGCTGGCGAAGGTATGAAGCGGCTCTGCTGGAGCCCCTGATGAACGCGTTAAAAGGAGCGAGTTAGGCGCTGCCTGCTACAACAATGCCGCCAGCGTCTTCTCAGCTGTGCGGCGCCAGGTGAAGGGCCGTGCTCGCACGGGTCCCGCCGCCGTAAGAGTTCGCCGTAACTCGACGTCCGTGGCGATGCGATCCAGCGCGGATGCAAGCGCCGCATCATCTAACGGATCAAAGAACAATGCCGCCGCATCCGTGCCTTCGCCAGCCACTTCGCGGAGCGCCGGAATATCGGAGCAGGCCGTCGGAATGCCCGCCGCCATCGCCTCCAGCACCGGGATGCCGAACCCCTCGAATAAAGATGGGTACACGAACGCGTGTGCACGTTCATACAGCCGGATCAGTTCTTCGCGAGGTAGCCAGCCTGGGATGCTGACCCGCCCTCCGACGCCGAGTTCCTCAATTAACGCCTCGATCGCCGAAGTCTGGAATCCGCGTAATCCGGCCAGGACAAGCTTGTGCGGGCGAGGCTTGCTGGCGTAGACGCGCACCAGTCGCTCTATATTCTTGTGCGGATGCAGCGTCGATACACATAGCAGATAGGGCTCGATATGGGACCTATCCAGAGTAAAGAATTGGGGATTCACGCCGTGCGGGATCACCGTTACTCGGTCCGCCGGCAGACTGTAGAAGTTCAACAGATCCGCGCGCGTCGCCTCCGACACCGCAACCAAGCGCCGCGAGCGATGGGCTGAGGCCCACAACATAAACTTCCAGAAAGGCAAATCGAGCTTTCGAAAGTATTCCGGATAGCGCTTGTGCTGCAAGTCATGAAAGGTTGTGACCGAAGGACACTGGGCCGCAAGCGGCGCAGTGAATCCCGGATTGAACATTACGTCCAGGCTAAAGCGCCAGGCTTCCAGTGGAAGCACGGTTTGCTCCCAAAGAATTCGCGCGGGCCGCGACGTCGCATGCACGGCCTGCGGCTTGCGGTGGAAATTCGCTTGCTGTGGAGTCAGGTCCTGGCCAGTCTCCATATTCGTGAAGACAAAATATTCGTTGGTCATATCCAGCGAAGCCAAAGCCGCGAGCAGTTCACGCAGATAAATCTCGGTGCCCCCGACGCCGCCGGGAATTAAGTACAGCGCGTTAACGCCGATGCGCGCCATTCGTTAATGCCGCTCGACGCGTTGGAGCGCTTGACGGACGGCATCGTTGTAAGGATCCAGCTCAAGCGCTCGCCGGTACTGCTCCGCCGCGCTCACTTTGTTCCCCAAGTCGAATTCATAGACATTTCCGCGAATCGCGTATGTGGTTTCGAACGTAGCATCGATGTTCTGGGCCCGGTCCAGAGCCTGAAACGCTTCATCCGTCTTGTGCTGCTGCCCGTAAACTTGGCCGATCAAAGTCCAGACCTCGGGATCGAGTTCCATGGCGGATGCCTGCCTGAGCTTGACGAGAGCTTCCTCGTAATGGCCTCCGCGGTCCAGCGCCAATCCATAATCCACCAGCAGCCGATAATCCGGCGGAGCCAGGCGGGTAGCCACTTCGTAATTCTCCGCTGCTTCCGTGAATTTATTCTGCTCATAGTACGCGTGCGCCAGTTGGAAGCGCGGGCGCACCTTGTTCGGCGACTTGGCCACAGTGTCCATCCACAGCGCCAGAGGGCTGCCCCAAACTGCGCTGCGCTGATAGGTCAGCGCCATTAAAATGAGCAGCACCGGCGCCTCAATCCTCACCCGTTGTTTCCAATCCAACCGGCGCAGAAATTCCAGACATATCAGCGCCAGTCCCAGGAACGGCAAGTACAAACGGCGTTCCTGAAGCGGTTCACTGATGGGAATCACGGAAGATGTCGGTGAGGCTAACAGCAGATATACAAACACACCGAAGCATGCCAGCGGCCAGCGTTCGCGATAAATCCACGCTGCGGCCACGACGGCGATCCACGCCACCAGCCCGACGATCGCGCCAGAATCGAACAGCGAATGCGAGACCGTCACATCCGGGTCAGCATTCAATCCAAAGGGCAGCACGAAGAGGCGCACGTAGGCCCACAGCACGCGGCATTCGGTGAAGAAGTAGGTCGCCGGACTCATGCCTGCCACGTGGAAACCAGCGGTGTTGGCGGATCGTATTGTGGTCCAGACAAACCACCCGCCCGCCGCGCCCCCAATCGCCAGGAAAATATACAACAGGCGATTGGCCCGCACGCTGCCCTGCTTTGCTCCATGGTTTGCTCCATGTGACCAATACAAGTCGGTCAACAATAGCAGCAGCGGCAGAGTTAACGTATGCTGCTTAGTTGCGACCGCCGCCGCGAACAACGCCATCACCGCCAGGGCTCGTAGCAATGTAATCGACTCCGTGCGCCGATACAGAAACACGCAGAAAGCGCCGTAGTAGAACAGAACGCTCAGCGTTTCGGAGCGGCTGGCGACATACGCCACGGATTCGGTTTGCACCGGATGCACCAGAAACAGAGCGCCCGCGAAGATCCCGAGGGTTCGATGCGTTGTCTGATTCATTCCCGTGCCGGCCCAATCCAACAAGCGCATCGCGATCAGCGCGACGATTAGGGACACAAAGAAATGCAATATGACGTTGGTGACATGATAGGCGAAAGGATCTTCGCCGCTCCATTGGTGATTCAGCCAGAAGCTGGCCATCAGCATGGGCCGTGTGTTGAGTACCCATTGCAGGAACGAAAGACCCTGTTGTTTTACGTCCCCGTAAGGGAGATAAAGATCGTCCAGAACAAAGGGGCCGTTCAGCGCAGGTGAGTATATTTCGAAAGCCAGGAAGAGCGAAGCCACGGCGGCGGCCCACGGCCACCACATGAAGCTCTTCTTCGGCTCGGCTTTACTGGATGCGCCTTGCCGGTCCGGCTCAGCTTGCCGGAGACGTTTTGACTTTTTCATCGATCGTTTCCAAGCGGAATTCCAGAATTGCGATACGCTGCGCAAGCGCGATGTTCGCATCTTTCAATCCGGAGATGCGCAGCGAGAGGCGAAACAACACCACGATAAAAATCGATCCGGAGACCATCAGCAGAGCCAGCGGCGGGTCCGCAACGCCCAGAATTTCGCCGAACCACCGCAGCGTTCCGGCCGAGCGTGACAGCCCCAGCAGCGCCAGAGCCGCCACCAGCCAGCTCACCGAATACTCCACGCGAATGTGCGCGCGGCGAACCGAAGCCAGCACCGCCAGAATCATTGCCAGGCTGAAAACGGCGAGAACATTGAGCAAGCGATGCATGTTCTATTTTCTCCGGCCTTCAAACTTGAGCACGTTCACAAAAACGCCCAGCAGCACGTGCACCATGTAGTACACAGATTTTACCGCGGTGATGGAGCTTCGTCCCGTTTTGCGCGGCCGAAAGCGGCAGGGCACTTCGACGAATCGGAAGCGCCGGCGTTGCAGCACCACCAGCGCCTCGATTTCGGGATACTCCAGCGGGAAGCTGCGTGAAAACAGCCCCAGAGCGGTGCGGTTCACTCCCACGAATCCAGAGGTCGGATCCTGCACGGTCTTGCCGAGAATTGGCCGCAGCACGGCACGAAAAAAAACGATTGCGACCGCGCGGACCGAGCTGGAATGCTCACCGGAGCCGTTGACGAAGCGCGACCCGATCGCCATTTCGCAATCCTCGCGCTCCAGCGCCTCCAGAATTTTGACGATATCGCGAGGATCGTGCTGGCCGTCGCCATCCACGCGGATGACGTATTGATAGCCCAGTTCGTACGCCAGGCGATAGCCGGCTTGCACGCATCCGCCCAACCCCAGATGATGCGGCAGCGCCAACACTCTGGCGCCGGCGTTGCGAGCCAGGAAGGTCGTGGCATCGGCGGAGCAGTCGTCCACAACCAGCACGGGAACGCCTGGCATTACAGCGCGAACTTCAGTGACGACACCGCCGATCGCGCCTTCCTCGTTGTAGGCGGGAATCAGGATCAGCAGCTTATTCACAATTCAGCCACCTGGCGGGCCGAAATCGAGTGGCGCTTCAACAGCTCTTCGAATTGTTTCGATGTGATGGCCCGAGATCGGAAGATCCGCCGCCGCGCGCGCAGCAGCCGAGGCAGATGCACCGCAGCGGCCAAGTGCGCGCGCAGCACCAAAAACGGCAGCATCGCCGCGGATTGTCCGCCGTGAAGAAACTCGGCGGCCTTGCCTTGTCCGTGCAGCATCGAAATGCAGTGCCAGAAGTATCGCGTCAATGCGGCCCACGGCACGCGGAGCACCATGCCTGCGGGAAAATTCTTGATGACAGTAAACAACCGGTTGCGCTCCACGTAATACGCCTTCAGCGGCGAAGCCCTGCCCGCCGAGTGCGAGTACCGGTGTTCCACCACCGCGTCCTTCACGTAACGGCAGCCCCATCCCGCCCAGCGCGCGCGCAATCCCAGATCCACATCCTCGCAATACAGGAAGAAGCTTTCGTCGAAGGTTCCGGTGCGGTTCAGCATCTCGCGTCTGTACATCGCCGCGGAGCCGCTTGGAAGCAAAGTGGAGCTGGGAAACAGAGCGTCCGCTTCGCCCGAAGGATTCTCGAACGCTTGACCATGACCGCGCTGCCGGCTGGACCCATCCGCCGCGATCAGCATCCCTGTCGAATCCAGTTCCAACGTGCCCGCCATCCGCACCTGGCTGGCGAACATGCCCGTTTGCGGGTGCGCCTCGGCATCTTTGATCAGAGCCTGCAACCATTCAGGGTGCGCCACCGCATCGTCGTTCAGCGCGGCCAGATACGGCGCTTCGGAAGAATCGAACGCCTGGTTCACCGCCGCGCCAAATCCCACGTTCCGCGCATTCGCGATCAGGCGCATGCGGTTCCCGAAAATCTGCGCCCGGCCGTCTCCGCTATTGTCCACCACCACCACTTCGAAATCGGTCAAAGTCTGAGATTCAAGCGAGCGCAAGCATTCAGCCAGGGCGTCGCCGCCGGCCAAAGTCGGCACGGCAACGGTAACGCGAGGCAATGGCAAGAAACGATTCTAACGCAGCACGGTCAGCGGTTCGGATTCGGCTTCGCCGCTGTCCTCGGCGCCGCTGTCCTCAGTGGTCCCGTTTTCTATATCCATATACCGCGGATCCAGAAGCCGGCTTGGCTGAAGGTTCCCCATCGCCGAAAGCAGCGACTCTTTCACGCGCGGGAAATCCTTCTCCAATTCCTCAATCCAGCCGCGCAGGCTGCGCCGGACCGTCCCGGACCTCTGTGAGCAGCCGCACGGAATTACGGGCGCGCCCAGAGACTCGGCGTACCGCTTCGTCAGATCCTCGGTGACAAACACGAGCGGGCGGATCAACCGGAAATCCCGCTTCGCTGACCATGTGACCGGCGGCAGAGCGCTGGTCCGCCCGGTGAACATTGCGTTGCGCAGGAAGGACTCGCAGAAGTCGTCGGCGGTGTGGCCAAAAGCGATCACGTTCGCACCCAGGCCGCGGACGATTTCATACACCGCGCGGCGCCGGAAGCGGCTGCACACGTCGCATCCATGTTCGGGCTGTTCGTCCAGTAGACGCAACGACGGATTGTCGCGAGTATACGTCCAATCGACTCCACGTGATTTAAGATACTCCGCCATGGGCTCCAAAGGAGCCAGAAATTTGCCCTGCTCCACCGTGAACGCACACACCGTAAATTGCACGGGAGCCCGCTTCTGCAGCAGCAGCAGCACCTCCAGCATGGTGAGCGAATCTTTGCCGCCGGAAAGCGCCACGGCGACTCGGTCTCCGTCGCGAATCATCTTGAATCGCGCGACGGCTTCACCGGTCTTTCGCAGGAGTGTTTTTTCGAGGTCCAAAGCTTCCCGTGACGCCTATCCGTGACCAAGGTACATCAGCCAGCTTAATCCGAAGACGGCAGCCACGAACCAAGCGAAACAATAGGCGGCGTACCGCATGCGCTCGCGGTCCGTGCGCTTGGTCACGACGCCGAGAACGATCGACGTAAACAGCGCGAACAACATGCAAGCTTGAAAGTGGTCAAGATACATTTTCGGCATGCGGAATCCTCGCTAGTCCTTCTGCCCCGTCGCGATTTCGTAGGCATCCACAATGCCGAGCACATTTAGCAATCCCGCACCCACCAGAAACTTCGTGCCGTAGTCGTGCACATGGCCGGCTAGGTCGGCTTGAGCGTAACCCAGCCACACCGTCAAAAAATACAGGATGCCGGACATCACATTTCCCAGAAACCCGCCGTAGTAGATAACTGTGGTCAGCAGGTCTTCAGCTTTAGGAGTGAACAGCGCTCCCCTCATCATCAGCCCCAGCAGGTACATCCCGGCTACGCACGCGAGAATAATGCCGCCCCTCGCCGGCCGCTTCAACAACATATGACCACCGCCCGGGATGATCCACGCGAGCGCCACCGCAGGCACCCATTTGCCCGCCGACGCCTCAGAACCTGTTTTTTCCGCCACGTCTTTATTTTATCGCATCATGTAAGTCATGCGGGTTTTTGCGGATCTGTACGACCAGCTACAGCACGCCGAATTGTGGGTTCCCTGGCTCGAAAGCGGGCTGCGGGTGCTGATGACCGTCATCGGCGCCTGGTTGATCACGCGCATCGCGAGCGGTTTGCTCGGCCGCCTCCGAGCCTATGCAACCTCCGTGATGGAGCAGCGCGGCTTCGGTCCGGACCCCGAGTTGCAGAAGCGCACCGCCACGATTGTCGCCGTGTGCCGCATGGCCATTGCGTCCGGGATTTGGGTGATCGCCCTCGTGATGGTGCTGATCGAGATGGGCTTTAAGATCGAGCCCTTGCTGGCCAGCCTCGGCGTTGCCGGCTTGGCCCTCGGCCTGGGTGCGCAGACGTTGATTAAGGACTGGCTGGGCGGCCTCTTCCTTCTTCTGGAAGACCAGATTCGCATTGGCGATTCCGCCACAATCAACGGTTTCTCCGGCGTCGTGACCGAGATCAATCTCCGGACCACCGTACTCCGCGCGGAAAACGGCGCGGTGTATATCATCGCCAACGGATCGATTACGGTTCTGGCCAACCTGACACGGGAGTATTCGTATTACATCTTCGAAACCATCCTGGCGCATCAGGCGGACGCCAATAAGGCCCTGGAGATTCTGGAACAGACCGGCGTCGAACTAACCGCTGAGGAGGCCTACAAACCTGCAGCTCTGGCGCCGATCGAAGTCATGGGTGTCGACCGCCTCGGCGAGCACGGCGCAACCATCCGTGCCCGCCTCAAGACTCTGCCTTCGGCTCAATACCTGATCGGCCGCGAACTGAACCGCAGGATTAAACAGCGCTTCGACGCAGCCGGGATTCTGTTCCCGCCGCCTTAGAATGAATAAATGAAGCGCGCCCTGCAGATCGTTATCCTGGCCGCGGCGATTGTCATCGGCGTGCGGGTGTGGCGGCGCGTGACCCCGCCGGCTCCAGTGTTTCCGCAAATGGCTGGCGGGTGGAGCATTGTCGGCTCCAAGACGTGCGCGAAGCCGGCAGCGGCGAATTTCCCGCTCTGGCCGGGGACCTCCGGCGCGCGACGGGTGTGCCGCGCTGAGTATGCCGGTTCGCCCCCGATCACCCTGACTATTTACAACATGGACGAAGGCTCTGCCTTCGGCCCTTTTCAGGAATGGGAAACGGGGGCGAAGCCGCACGGGAAGGCGCTCTTCCGTTTTCGCGACGATCTCTACATCGAGGAATCTCCCAACGCAGACATGAACACGCTACAACACTTCGCTGTGGCGGTGTTAGCGACGCGCGTCAAAGCGGAGTAAGTGCAGTTCCCATGTTCCGGCGAGCTTGTGACACCACAAGAGCACGCGTTTCGCGGCAGACTCCGTTCTCGCCGCCCGGTCGCTTGTCATTTCGCCGCGTCCTTCGCAGCATGGCTGCTGATTCTCTGCTGCCGTCTTTCGCGATTGCTGGGGAGATCTCGCGCCAGGGTACTGTCGATCGTGATCGATGAGGCGATAACCATGTTCCGAATTCGTTATGGACGTGGATGACAACGCGCGCATTCGGCACATCCGTCCGTCGCCATCCGGGAGCTTCCTCTCCTGGGCGCCGCCCACTAGGCTGGCGAATTCTGCCCTTGGCTGTGTCGCCTTAAAGCGGAGTCGGTCGTTTCAAAGCTTCACTAACACACTGGAGTTAACCGCTCCCTTCCGGTCCCGGCCTCGGAAATCCCGCGAAATCGAAGCCGGGGCTAAGGCGCGACTATGAAAAGGAGCGGTAAACGGATGCCCCTGCATTGGGACACCACTCCTTCACAACCTCGGTTTGGAACCCAATCCGATAAGACCGGAGGCCCGGCCGAGCCGCGACCGGAGGGATCGGTTTTTCCCACGTTGGCGAACTTCTAAAACGACCGCGAAACCATCTAAAGGGCGTTCGGCTCCAGATCCGCGAAGGCCAGCTTGACGACATGGTCGCGCACGTCTTCCGGCCATTCCGCGATCAGTTCGCCCAACCGGCGCCGATCGTATGCGAAGAGAGCCCGTGCGGCTTCCTGGAAGCCGGGCAGATCGCCGGCTATGAACGACATGAAACGATAGGCCGCTTCCTGGGCCAAGCGTCTCCGGTCGCTGTCGCCGCTGGTTTTGCGAGCCTGCTCCACCAATTTGCGCAATGCCACCGATGCGCCTCCTGGCTGAGTGCTCAGCCAGTCCCAGTGGCGCGGCAGCAGCGTCACTTCGCGGGCGACGACGCCGAGCTTCGGACGGCCTCGGCCACGGAGTTCATCGGAAGGCGGAGGTTCGGGCGACGTCGGCCCAATACGCTCCGCTAGGCGTTCGACGACCTCCTCGGGTGTCCCTCGCGTATCGATGTCGATAACCCGGCCGGTAGCGTCGTCATAAATGAAAATCGGATCGGTGCCGCTATCTGTCGCATTCTTAACGGCAATGGCCACTTCGTGAAGAGGGCCGGACATCAAGCGCCGATGCCCACTGAAGGCAATTGAGGGTTTGAGAAGGACTTCTTGCATGTCCCAATTATACCCGGATATAAATAGATAGGCTAGTGCTCAGGCCCCGAATTTTAGAATGCTTGGCTGGAGGTGATGCCGGTGGCGTGAAGAGCCGACTGCATCTTCTCAAGAGCCGACTTATGAATTTGGGAAACGCGGCTTTCGTTGATGCCCAGGACGCCGCCGATTTCCTTCATTGTCATTTCGTTGGTGTAGTAGAGAACCACGACCTTCTGATAGCGCTCCGGGAGCGTCTTCATGGCCACGGTCAGCACGGCGCGGAGCTGCTCCCGGGCGCAGATGGAATCGGGCTGTGTTTCCGGGTTGCTGGGGAAATCTGGCGCCGGAAGATCGTCGCCTTCATTCGAGCGGGTGGAAGCGGAGATCAGGCCGACATTGCGCAGATCCAGCATCATGGTGCGCCAGCGGTCGACGCCCATGCCCAGTTTTTCGGCGACTTCGGCTTCGGTTGGGGCGCGCTGCAAGGTGGACGCTAAATCGCGCGTGGCGGCCTCCACCTGCTTGTGCCGGCGGCGCATGTCGCGGGATGCCCAGTCAAGCTGCCGCAGGCTGTCCAGGATTGCTCCCTTAATGCGATGCTTGGCGTAGCTCGAAAAAACCACCTGTTTTTCGGGGTTATATTTGTTGGCTGCGTCGAATAAGCCGAGGATACCGGCGTGGATCAGATCGTCCAGGTCCACGTGCACAGGAAGATTCTCGTGCACGCGCACGGCGATGGCTTTCACCAGGGGAAGATGTTCCAGAACCACTCGATCCCGTCGCGCCTGCTTGGGGGAGGGCGGGGCTGCGGGCAGGTGTTGATGCGAGGAATGCGGAGCAGCGGCAATGCCCATCGGCTTCAATGGCAAGCTACTTCCCCGCGCGTTCCTTCTGCCCGATCTTGCCGGCGCGGGGCTGGCAGCGCCCATTACAGTTACTGGAGCGCTCAACCCGGCTGCCGCACTCTTATAGCCCACCATCACCATTTCGCATCTCCTTCAAGTAATTCGAGTGACACCTGAAGATGCACGCCCTAGACCACTCCTTAAGAGAGGCCCGGCCTGTCAACCTTCACTACAGCGATAAACCCTGTGTTATGAGTGAGAAACCCTATGCTGCTTCGGATACCTGACAGACCGGCGGAACAACTTGGTAAGGTACCCCCTGCCTGCTTCGTACCATAATGAAACCGTCAAAGCCGATTTCGCTCCCGAAGTGAAACGTAAGCACCCGATTTGGGTCCTTACAACTCCGAAGAAGTAACCGGTAATTAGAAGATTACGAGGTAAGCGCCTGTTAAGTACCTCGGAGATTACCCTTAGGTGAGGCCTAATAATCCTCCGATAAGAAGTATGCCGAAATCCTAGTCGGCCCGCTGCTTAAGTAAGGCGAGATACGTCCTTACGACGAATAACCCTAGAACCAGCCAGACCACGATGCGCGGACGGCCATCCAGCCGAAAAGTTGCTGCGACGGCAAGGACAGCGTACATTAGCATCGCGGCTACAAAACGGCGATTCATAAGGGCTTAGTTCACCTAGCGCGAAACCATGTTGTAGGCGAAGGCCATTTGCAGGCGAATTTGGTCTCCGGGATAGTCCGAGGGTAAGGGCGGGAAGGGTACCGACGCGCTGATGCCAGCGACGGCGGCGTGGTTGAAATCGTTCCCTGCGGGAGTGGTAAATTCCAAGCTCGGGACGGCGCCTTTCCGGTCAATGCTGAACCTCAGTACGACGATTCCCTTGCGGCCTAAGCGCGCGCTATCGGGGATCACCGCCATCCAGTTCTTCTTGACCAGCGCTAGTACTTGAAGCAGGTAAGGTTTGAAATCGACGTTCTTAGGATCGCTGAGCAATTGAAGCGCACTGCAATCGTTGCACGGCGACTGCGCCACACCCTGGATTCTTGGTGAGTCTTCGGAGATGTCTCCAACGGTCGGCCCCCGACCGCCTGGAGGCAGCGCAGCGCGAACGACATCCGGCGGACGCGGCGCGGGAGGAGCCTTCGGAGGCGCCGCAGGAACGGGGCGGGGCGGAGCCAGCGGAGGATTCATGATTCCAGCGCCGGTGCCGGCCACAGGAAGCGGTGCCGCCAAAGGCCCGGCCTGAATCTGCGGAGCGTCCAATGGGGCGGAGAGAATCGGCGCCGGCTCGCCGGCTTGTCCCGGCGGAGGCGGAGAGAACTGGCGGATGTGCGGTGCTTGCGCCGGCTGCGCCTGCACTGCGCTGCGAACGTCGAGTTGCCTCGACACCTTGCCCTCGTTGGGAGCCTTCTGTGTCAGCTCCAGGGATCGCGGCAAGATCAGCCGCGTGGGCTCCTTGAAGTTGGAAAGAATCCCCGGCGAGTGCGTGTACTCCGCGACGTCGGGAACAAAAATCACAAACGCGAGAAACAGGGAGTTTACAAGCAGGGAGCCGAGGGCGTCGCGGACGAGGTTCCGCAGCGACACTGGTTCGGACCAGGATCGGAGGAGATTCAGGTCATCGGACTGCACGGACGGCGTGGGCACTTACCCTCTCTGCAATGCCTGTTCGACCAGGCGGGAGTGCTCCCCAATTCTATCAAGAATGCTGCTGGCGACCTCTAAGGCCGCGAGTCCCTGCTCCCCCGTAACCGAGGGTGTGCGGCGCGTTGTCACGCTATCGAAAAAAGACTCCAGCTCCAGCCGCAACGGTTCGTCTTTTGTCACGGGCAACGGGTTGAAATCGATCGCCATCGGAGGATTGACGCGGAACCGGACTGCGTCCTTGCGCGCGTAGTCGAGCGAAATATATTCGTGAGGCTGAAACAAACGCAGCTTCCGGACGCGTTCGGTGGACACGCGGCTGGCGGTCAGGTTGGCGACGCAACCACCCGGAAACTGGAGTCGTGCGTTGGCGATGTCCACGGTCGGGGTGAGAATGGAGATGCCCGCGGCACGAATTTCCTCGGGCATTTCGCCTGTAAGCGTCAGCACGATGTCGATGTCATGAATCATCAGATCGAGAACTACGTCCACATCCAGGCTCCGCGGGGTGAACTCACTCAGCCGGTGAATCTCGAAGAACAGTGGCTGGGTCACCACTGCGGCTAGAGCGATCACCACTGGATTAAAACGCTCCAGGTGACCCACTTGGAGGACGCGTCCGGTACGCTTCGCGGTTTCCACTAACATACGGGCAGGGCCGGGTAGATGGGCAATCGGTTTTTCGACCAGGACGTCCAGGCCCAGTTCCAGGAGGCGGCAGCCGAGGTCGGAGTGCGTGACGGTCGGGGTGGCGATCACCACTGCGTCCGCTGCGCGCGCTAAGTCTTCAATCGTGTCAAAAACGGGGCATCCATAGGGCTGGGCGGCGGCGGCGGCTCGAGCGGAATCGATATCGAAAACACCAGCTAAGGTCGCGTACTGGGTGGAGTGAATAATTCTAAGGTGATTACACCCGAACGATCCGGCGCCTGCGACTGCAACTCGGGGTAGGGACATGCACCCAAGAGGCTAACACGGGCTAATGATTTCAACAAGAACGGACGAATATGACCTTCAAGGGACCACTTCGATCTAGAAATGCGCATACTCCAAGGGTTCCTTTTCGCCGTTGTATTAGTTGTTTTAGGCGCTCCAGCGAGGCTTTCGGGGCAGCGTTACAACTTCAAGTTCTATGGCGAAGAGGAGGGTTTACAGAACCTGGTAGTGCAGGTGGTGCTGCAGGACCGCGCGGGATTCATATGGGTGGGCACGCAGAATGGCCTGTTCCGGTATGACGGAAGCCGCTTCACCCCGTTCGGGCGCGCGGAAGGTTTGCCTCCGGGCCGAATCGATTCACTGCATGAAGCGGTCGACGGAACGTTATGGGTGGGAACTGATTTTGGCTTGGCGCGTCGGCAAGGCGACCGGTTTGAGCCGGTTGAGATGGGCGCGGGATTTGGTACGAATCAAGTGGTCACGGGGCGCGAAGCCATCGCGTCCGATTCGGGCGGGCATCTGTATGTGGCTACAGCAAAAGGCTTAGCGGTAGGAACGAAGGCCTCGCAAGGTTGGGCGTTCAAGTTGGCGGATCCCGCGCCGGGGCATCCGGCCGGCGAGCCCGCGACCGCGGTGCATGTCGATTCCACGGGTCTGGTCTGGTATGGCTGCGGATCGGCGGATCTGTGCCGCTTGCAGGGCGGCCGGCCCGTGAGTTCGGCATCGGAAGACTTACCCCCGGACCGATGGGAAGCGATCGTCGAGGACCTGGAAGGCAATATCTGGGTGCGCAGCGAGCAACAACTCGCGGTGCGATCGCCCGCTACACATCGCTTTCAACTACGGACCGGAACCCTGCCGCCCGCGACAAATACCCATCCTGTGCTGGCCCTTGATCCCGACGGCAACCTGCTGGCTCCCACTAATCGCGGTCTGGCGCGCCAAAAGGGTTCCGCTTGGGAGATCGTGGGCGCTGATCTGGGCTTGACCAGCAACGACATTTCCGCGGTTCTGCAAGACCGGGAAGGCTCCATCTGGATCGGCATGCTGGGATCGGGACTGGCGCGATGGCTAGGTTACAGGGAGTGGCAGAGCTGGGATGAGCGCGATGGGATGAGCCGCGAGTCGGTATGGGCGGTCTCGCGCGATACGGCGGGACGATTGTGGCTGGGGACCCAATTCGGTCTCGACTATATGGCCGAGAGCGCCAAGGAAAACGATGCCCGCCTGATCTGGCGGCATCAATTGGCGGGGTTGGACGTTCGGGCGCTGGCGCCGGATTCAAATGGAACGGTGTGGATCGGCACCAATCGCGACGGACTCCGCCAACTGGACCCTCGAACCGGGGCTGTGCGGGCCTTCGGGCCGGCGCAGGGATTGACCAATGACTCGGTTCTGCATCTGACCGTGGATCGGGCGGGCCGAATCTGGGCGGCTACGCGCGGCGGATTGTTCCGGAGCGTTGCGGCCTCGCCGAAGGCGGCGATCGCAAGATTCGAGGAAGTAGAGACGGCCGGTGGCGCGCCCACCGAAGCATTCCTGATGAGCTTGGAGGACTCGCACGGACGGATGTGGGCCTGTGGAGACATGGGCTTGGCTCGTTATGCCGATGGCCGGTGGACTCGCTTCACCACCAAAGACGGCTTGAAGGACAACATGGTGGCGCACGTCTCTGAGGATGAGGATGGCTCCATTTGGGTGGGATATCGCGGCGCTTACGGCCTGACGCATTTGACATTTTCAGGGACTGATGATCATCCGCGGGTTGAGCAGGTCAACGCGAGCAATGGGCTTCAATCTGATAAAACGCTATTTCTGAGCCGCGACCGCCGCGGATGGTTATGGGTGGGGACGGATCATGGCGTGGACGTCTACGACCACGCGCGCTGGCGGCACTTCGGCCATTCGGATGGCTTGGTCTGGGACGACACCAACACGAACGCCTTTCTAGCCGAGTCTAACGGAGACGTTTGGATCGGCACCAGCCGCGGGCTCTCGCGCTATCAGCCCCGAGCCACTCCCATTGCAGGGATGCCCCCTCCGGTCGTATTCACTTCGGTTAGGTGGGGCGGCCAGGAAGTGGAGCTGGCCAAGGCCAAAGAGGTTCCCTACGGCCAGAACTCGCTGCAAGTGCAGGTGGCGGCGCTGACATTCCTCCAGGAATCGAGTGTGGTGTTCCGGTATCGGTTGACAGGCTCGCAACGGAACTGGTCGGAGACCCGAGAAAGGGAACTCAACTACGTTAAGCTTCCGCCGGGCCCCTACACCCTGGAAGTGATGGCCCGCAATTCCCAGGGAATCTGGAGCACGGAACCCGCCCGGCTGCACTTCGAGATTCTCACGCCCTGGTTCCTGTCGTGGTGGTTCCGGGTCAGTTGCGGACTGGCGATCCTGCTGCTGGGACATTTGGTATGGAGACGGCGCACCCACCGGTTGGAGGTAGAGCGGCAAAGGCTGGAGGCCGCGGTGGCTGAGCGCACGCGGGAATTGTCGCTCGAAAAGCAGCGCGTCATTGAGGAAAAGGCAAGGGCCGAGCACGAAAACGCAGTAGTCCAGCAGCAGAATCAGGAGATCGAGCGCCTGCTAAAGGATGCACGACAAGCCAGCCGCTTCAAGAGCGAGTTCCTGGCCAACATGAGCCATGAGATTCGCACACCCATGAACGGAATTCTGGGCATGACCGACCTGGTTCTGGCAAGCGAACTGACGCCGGAACAACGTGACTGCCTGGAAACGGCGCGCATCTCCGCCGATTCTCTGCTGACGGTCCTGAACGATGTCCTGGACTTCTCCAAGATCGAAGCCGGAAAGCTGGACCTGAATCCGGTCGCGTTTTCGCTGCGCCAATGCGTGCATCAAACCGTCAAGATTTTCGCGGTGAGCGCGGCCGAAAAACATCTCGCGCTGGGCGTGGATGTCAGCGATCCGACGCCGGACCGTTTAGTGGGCGATCCGGACCGGTTGCAGCAAGTGCTGCTGAATCTGATCAATAACGCGATCAAATTCACCTCGCGCGGAGGCGTGCACGTGGGCGTGGAACGCGAAATGACCGGCGCGGACGAGGTGATGATTCACTTCGCGGTCCATGACACTGGCATGGGGATTCCCCCCGAAAAGCAGCGCATCATATTCGAATCCTTCCGGCAAGCCGATGGCTCGACAACCCGCCGATTCGGCGGGACAGGTCTGGGATTGGCGATCTGCGCCAAGCTGGTGGAACTGATGGGCGGCCGAATCTGGGTGGAAAGCGACGGCGAGCGGGAAAGTACGTTTCATTTCACGATCCGCTTCGCCCTGGCGGCGGCAAAAGAACCGGGTGCACCCGCAAAAGTGGAAAGTTTGCGCCAGTTACTGAGCGCGACCCGCGAGGCCGCATCCGGGCTGCGTATTCTGCTGGCTGAGGATAACCTGGTGAATCAGCGGCTGGCCACCAAACTACTGGAACGCCGCGGGCACCACGTAGTCGCCGCCAGCACGGGCCGCCAGGCGCTGGAGATCCTCTCGCGCGAAAGCTTCGACGTGATCCTCATGGACGTGCAGATGCCGGACATGGACGGCCTTGAAACCACCCAGGCGATTCGCGCGCGGGAACGGTCGGGATTCACGCGTACACCCATCGCGGCGTTGACCGCACATACCATGACAGGCGATCGCGAGAGATGCCTGGCCGCGGGGATGGACGCATTCATCACCAAGCCCATCGATACCGCGGAGCTTTTGGCTGTGGTGGAAGCGTTGGCCCGCCCCGCGCCGATGGCTATGCCTGCGCCGCCTGTTGGCTTTGCGCCTGCATTTGGGCAATCCGCGCCTGCATCTGGCGAGTGAGGTGCGGCACTACGCCGACCATCCGCTCGACGTGATCCTCACGGACGTGCAGATGCCGGACATGGACGGCCTTGAAACCACCCGTGCGATTCGCGCACGGAAACGGTCGGGATTCACGCGCACTCCCATCGCAGCGTTGACCGCGCATACGATGACAGGAGATCGCGAGCCATGCGTGGCTGCAGGAATAGACGCATCACCAAGCCCATCAATACGGCGGAGCTTCTGGCAGTAGTGGAAACGTTGGGCCGTCCCGGGCCGATGGCTATGCCTGCGCCGTCTGTTGGCTTTGCGCCTGCATTTGGGCAATCCGCGTCTGCATCTGGCGAGTGAGGTGCGGGACTACGCCGACCATCCGCTCCAGCAGCATCAACTGGCCGCGGTGATGCATCTCATGCTCCTTCACCCCCAGTAGCATTTCGAAGCGCGTCTTGGTTGGCATGTTCGGGCCCATCACGGTTACGGACTGGCCTAGAAATTCGTCGGATAAGCCCTCTAGCCAGGAGCCAAACTGGTCGCGGCCGCTGGCGAGGGCCGCGATTATTTCTGCCTTCGAGTGCGCGGCCTTTTCATCGGCGATCATCGGCCCGAAGAAACCCATGAAGTCGAAGCCCACGAGCGTGGTGAGTTTTCGGTTGCCGTGAATCTCATACGCCATTTTAGGGACGTTGGCGATGTGCGTCAGCGTCTCACCGATGCTGCGGTTCTCGGGTGTGGCGCGGAATCCGTAGTCTTCTTCGCCGATGTCCTCGGCGATTTTGATGGTGTTGTCGCGTACCGTGCGAAATGCAGCCGCGAGATCTTTTGCTCCGTAATAAGTCATGACCACGATTGTATCGAAGCCCCTCACGCCGTCGCGGCGGCGATCAGCCAAATGTAGCTGATACAGAAGCAAACCAGCGCGCTGAAGCCCAGCGACTGGTTACGCGTGTATTGAAAGAGCGTGTAGGAGTCCGGCTCACCCGGATGATGCAAATGGTGCTCATAGCTGAGCGCCAGCAAGATCATGAAAAAGACTCCGTAGATGATGCTCATCGCCACCAGAAACAAGGGTGATGCGAAGGACTTGAGAGAGCGGGCATTCGATGGATTGAAATTCATCGCGCCGACCAGCAGCACGATCGACCCGGCGGCCAGACCCAGGATGGACTTCGTAATGTCCAGGTACATCGGAAGCAGGCTCTTCCCAAACTCGCCATGTTTGCCCTCCGGATCGAACCGGACCGGCTGCCCCTTGCACTTCAAATACACGATGAGCCATATCAGCGCAAACAGCCCCACTGCCGTGGCAACTCCGGGGAAGCCTGAGAAGAGCATGCCTTGAGGATAGAGGATGCCGGTCCTTCCCGTTCTGTTGGCGGATAAGGTCACTATGGATTCATTCTCAAGGGGCTCGACGTATTGCGCACTGATGTTGACGAAGGCGGGCGGCCCGGAAGCGCTCCAGATCGCGGAGCTTCCAATTGAGCCGCCGGGTCAGGGGTAACTTTCGTGTGCGGGTGCGGGCAGCCGGAGTGGGCGCGACCGACCTGCTGGTGCTGGCCGGAAAGTATCGATACGCACCGGAGGCCGCAGGCGTGACCGGTTTCAAGGTGGGCCAGCGCGTGGCGGCGCTTAATGCATACGGGGCCTTCTCGGAGTATCCTCATTCGGGAAGCCGAGCATTTCCTTCCAATCCCGGACGCGGTCTCGGACACGGATGCGGCCGCGGTGATCCTGAACTATGTAACCAAAGCCGCGCGCCGATTCGCTCCGCTTGCGTCGTAACCAGAGAACGCCGAACCGCGTGCATCGCCACTCGACCGGGTGCGCTGTTGAATGTAGTCAGCAGCCCCGCGATTCGCACATCATTCCGCTGCGACAGCAGATACAGAGCCCAGGCGCTATCCTTGCCGCTGCTCCACGATAACAGAACTCTTTTCATCGACCTTTCATTTCTACGTCTGGCGTACGATAGGTCGATGCCGAACTTCGAAACGGTCCTGCTGCAATATCAGACCAAATTGGAAACTGTGAACGCGGGTCTTGCCCAGGCTCAGGCAAAACAATCCGTCGCGATCCTGCTGCTGGCTGCAGCTACGATTGTTTTCATGCTACTGTGCCTCGGCGCGTATTCGTCCAGACGATCGGCGCCGGTTTGGCTGCCTCCTTTGGTCCTGCCCGTGGCGGTATTGCCCTTTCGTAATCTCTCGCGTGCCCGTAGCGAAACCGCAAAGTGTTTGCGCCTGCGCCGACTCTACCAATCCGGCGTGGACCGGTTGAAAGGAGGATGGAGCGGCAAAGGCGTTTCTGGCGACGAGTTCAGTCGAGCGGGCCATCTCTATGAAGGGGACCTCAATCTGTTCGGCGAAGGATCGATGTTTGAGTTGCTCTGCACCACTCGTTCGCAAGTGGGCCAACGGCGTCTCGCGTCTTATCTCCTGGACCTGCCGGATCGAAACGAAACCCTGGCTCGGCAGGAGGCCGTGCAGGAACTTCAACCCCGGTCCGATCTCCGAGAACAAATCTGCCTTCTTGGCGAATACAGTTTTCAAAGCTGCGATTGGGAGCCGTTTCGCGAATGGCTGGATACGCCTCCGGTCACCGCTGCCCTCCCATTGGTTCTGCCAGTCATAAGCTGCGCGCTCGCGCTGATGGTCCTGATCCCCTGGCTGGCCCCGCCCGGAGCCGGGTTGTGGCCCCGCGTGATTCCGTTTCTGTTTCCGCTAATCGCCCTGCAAATCGGGGTCGCGTTCTCGCTTCGCGGCAGAGTTCGTCCGGTGCTGGACCGGAATCGCAACATCGGACATGAGATCGCGCTTTTCTGGCAGGGACTGAAACTCCTGGAAGCGCAATCCTTCCGCTCCGCCAAGCTCGAGAAATTGGCGGAACGCGTGAAAAGCGCGGGCGCGACCGTTCGCAAGCTTGACCGGCTGATTCAGGCCCTGGATCAATGCAACAAGGAATGGTTCTATGGCCCTTCAACCGCCCTTCTAGTGGATACTCAACTCGCCTTGGCGATCGAACGGTGGAAGTCCAGGCACGGGAAGGATCTCCGCGATTGGCTCGACGCCTGGGCCGAGTTCGAGGCCCTGAACGCTCTGGCCTGCTACGCGCATGAGCACCCCGAGGACGTTTTTCCAGACATGCTGGAAAGCCTCCCGGAGTTCGAGGCCGTTGGCCTGGGCCATCCCCTCCTGCCGGAAAACGCGTGCGTGCGCAACGATGTTCATCTCGGCCTCGCCTCTCTGCACAAGTTCTACCTGGTGAGCGGTTCCAACATGGCGGGCAAGAGCACCTTCCTCCGCTCGATCGGCATCAACGCCGTACTCGGATCGGCAGGAGCGCCCGTCCGAGCGCGCCAAGCCCGCCAATCCTCCTTCGCCGTCTGCGCCTCGATTTCAATCGTCGATTCCCTGAGCGAAGGCAAATCCAAGTTCATGGCCGAAGTGGATCGCCTGCGCGAGACCCTGCGCGCCGCCACTTCAGGTCCCAAGCCGGTCCTGTTCCTGATCGATGAAATCTTGAGCGGAACCAATTCGCACGACCGCCGGGTTGCGGCCGAATCGTTTATGCGGGCGCTAATAAATGCAGGAGCAATTGGAGCGCTTTCCACGCACGACCTTGCGTTGGCTGAAATCGCCGATGACCGGCACCTGGGTGGATCGAACGTCCACATGGAAAGCCGCGATCCTTCCGATCCGTTCGCGTTCGACTATATCCTGAAGCCGGGCATCAGCACCCACTCCAATGCTTTGGCGATTGCGCGCCTGGCGGGCGTGGCGACGTAGAAACTAATCCTGACGGATCATCGTGCCCTTGCAGCTTTTTGCGCCGCACTTGCACGGGGACACATCCACATCTTTCGAGAAATTATAGTTAACCGTGAGTTCCTCGCCGGCCTTGATCGCGCGCAGGCTCATATAAATGATGTGACCCTTCATCACGCGGGTGATGAGGTTCGGTTCGCAGCTATGATTGATGATCTCCGCCCCGCTGCCGCCGATCGACCCATCCAGGGTCCAATAGCGATCCAACCCAAACAGGTAGGTATATTTGCCCCAATCGCGCTTGTTGGCCTCGCGGTTACTGATGCGCTCTCCGGTGTACTCGATCACCTTCCGGTTGGCGGGAATGCGCTGGCCCGCATACACGCCGAAGCGATGAATCGCAGACGGCTTGATGACCAGCGAGTAACATGCGAAACGAGGATTGATCCGAGGAGATTTGACTAGCTTTCCCATATACGCGTTTTTCGTATTGTAGCGGACTCTTCCAATCGGTAACCTAACCGAACCTTCGCATCGTCGTCAGATGCAAGAGGAGTGGACTCGATGCCGCGGACAGTTCTCCCCGCAGGTCTGGTTGTTTTCGTTTCTTGCATTGCGTCCGCGCAGGCGCCAGCGACCCGGCCCGCTTTCGATGTCACTTCGGTCAAACCTGATGCTGGTGCCGCGCAGGGAGGCCCCGCTGAAGTTGGCTGCTCTCCTGGGGGAAGATTCGCAGCGGAAAGATCGCCGGTTCTGTACTCCATTCGTTGGGCCTATAATGCCGGTCCGTATCAAAACATGAATGTCGCGACCCAATACGTCGTGGGATTGCCGGATTGGGCCGGGAGCCTTCGAACAGCCTACGACATCGAAGGCAAAGCGGCCGCCCCTGTGACGGAAGCCGAGTGCCGCCTGATGCTTCAAACGCTTCTTGCGGACCGGTTCAAGTTAGCGGTTCACCGCGAGACCAGAACTCTCGGTGTAGCAGCGCTGGTGGTAACCAAAGGCGGGCCCAAGCCAAAGCTTGTCAGAGTGCTCGATTCCGACAGGGACAAACGAGTCATCGTGAACGGAACAGTGGCGGCGGGATCGGAAAACGGATGGTCCATGGAAGATTTCGCCAGATATCTCCTCCGGTTCACCACCTTTGAGCGCCAGGCCGTCGACAGGACCGGGCTCGAAGGGCGTTATCGATTCTCCTTCGACTTCGCCGTAACGCCCTCCGCAGGCGGAGGACCGCTGAATATCGCCGACGAAGTCTCCGCGGCTTTGCAGGACCAGCTCGGCCTCAAGCTTGAGAATCGGAACGAACCGGTGGAAGTGGTCGTGATCGACCATATCGAAAAACCCGACGAGAACTGACCGCATGAAAGTTCTATTCTTGCTGGCGATCGCGGCCGCCGCCGTTCTTTTGCCGGCGCAAGCGCCACAGGCGCAAGCCCCACCTCTCGAATTCCGCGCGGGCACGCGCGTTGTCGAAATCTCGATCATTGCGACTCACAAGCTGAACAAATTCGCGCTCCGCGACCTGCTGACCCCGCCGGTGAACGATCTTCGAGCCGAGGACTTGCGCCTCTTCGACAACGGCGTGGAACAGGCCATCGCCAGCTTTGAAAAGCTGGGCCAAGGCGGTGCATCGGCTGCAGGTGCGGCAGCGCTCCCGCCCCAACGGCTTTCGATCATCGTGTTGGACTGCCTCAATACCGGCTGGGTAGCTCAGATCTTCGGACGTGACGGTGTTTCAAAGATGTTGACCAGGGAGACGTTGAAGAACCCCCCGGCAGGCGGCCGTATTGCCATCTTCGCGCTTGGCGAAAATCTGCATCTCCTGCACGACTTGTCGACCGACTACGTCTCGCTCCGCGCCGCCGTTAAGAAATATGAAGGGGAGCGCCCGCAGAACGGGTTGGGGTCGCTGATCCCGAATTTCCGCAATCGGATTCTTGACACTTTCGAAGCCATGGCGCAGATCGCACAGCTTGCGAAGAGTTGTCCCGGGAAGAAGACTCTTCTGTGGATATCGAATGGAGTTCCTGCGCCGAGAGATCTTCAGAAAGAACTGGTCCAGACGGTTCGCGAACTGGGCGGAGCCAACGTAACGCTCTATTTCGTGAACCCGGGAGGGATGGACTCAAGCACCCCCGATCCCATGGATATGGCGGAGCAAACCGGGGGCAGAACCTTGTCCAACAGCAACGACGTCGGTTCGATGATCCGTCAGGCGATGGACGAAGCCGCCGGAGGGCGCCAAACCGGAAGCTATTCGCTGACCTTCGTTCCCAAAACTTACCTGGAGGACGGGTCCTTCCACGATCTGCGCCTCCAGACCTCGCGGAAGGGCGTCGTGTTGCACTATCGTACAAGCTACTCCGCCGACCATCATTAAAATGGATCGGCACTAACATAAAATGGATACAGTCTATTCATGTCATCCGCCGCGCCGCCCCGGATAAGGGAGTCCACCTTCGAGGATGCCGGCGCCATTAGCCAGCTTAATCAACGCAATGGGATGGGAGCTCTCGACCAGATCGCGTGGCGCGAGTGCTGGGAAACCCATCCGTTCGCGGCGGAATTCCGCAACATCCCCATCGGCTGGGTCCTCGAAAATGAGCCGGGCTGTGTTGTGGGCAGTCTCGACAATATCCACATGCTTTACGATCTCGCCGGGAAGCCTATCAAGGCTGTGGTCGCGGCCGGATGGCTGGTTGACCCCGAGCATCGCGGCAAAGCCCTGCAACTGATGACCACCTTCTTCCGGCAGCCGGGCATCGATCTGTGGCTGAACGTCACCGCAACCCCCGCGACTGGGCAAATCCTGACCGCGATGAAGCTAAAGCGCATCCCAATTCCGGACTACGGATCGCCCTGCTTCTGGGCATTGCGGCCTCGCGCATTTGCCCGCGCGGCGTTGCAGAGGAGGTCGATCCGTGGGGCCGCTCTCGCGGCTTGGCCCGCTGGGTTGGCGCTGCTCGCAAGAGATGTCTGGCTCCGCAGCGGCCGGGGAAAACTGACCGCACCCGTCCGCCGCTTAAAGCAATTCGACGAGCGCTTTGACGAGCTTTGGGCCAGCACGCGGACCGCGCCCAAGCGCCTGCGAGCCGTCCGGACTCGCGCCCTTCTGGAATGGCGATTTCGAAATGAGCTTCGCGGTGGCCGCGCGGTTATCATTACCGCGGAAGAAGGCGCGGCCTTATCTGGTTACGCCGTCCTGGCGCGCCGCAAAGATACCGACACGGGCATGAACCTCTACGATCTGGCGGATCTTCAGGCTCGGGGCGACGACCCGGCCACCTTCAGAAACCTGCTACTGGGATCGATCAAAATCGCCCGCGAGGAAGGCGCGGACGCCCTCAAATTCTCAACCGGAACGCCAGCCAAGCGAGCCCCGGCGGAAGCTCTGCGGCCCTACAGCTATCGGCTGCCGTTCTGGCAACAGTACTTCAAAGCCTCGCCCGAACTGACCGCGGAGCTCTCGATCGCGGATGCTTGGGACTTCTCCTGGTTTGACGGTTTCTAGGGCTCCTGGCGACTCGTCTCCAGCAATTCCACCAGCAGATTTTCGCGAGTCATGACCCATGCGATGCGGCGGCTATCGAACGCGACCGCAGGCACCGGCGGCCGCACCATCATGGAGCCTCGCGAGCGGAATGCCTTCAACTCTGCAGCCAGGTCGTCGATTTCATAACACATGTGGTGCAACCCGCCGCCGCGCTCGGTCAGAAACCGCCGCACGGGCGAACCGTCTCCCACTGGTTCCACAAGTTCAATTTGAGCGTCGCCCAGCTTCGTAGCCAGGAAAGCGACCTTCACGCTTTGCAGAGGATCTTCGAAAATCTTTTCATCCCACGTCGCGTTTAACGCACGCAGGAAACCTTCCATTGCAGGCACGATTGAGGCGACCACGAACCCGACATGATGCAGGGAAAGTGGCCGCGGCTCATGCATCCGGGAATTTCTGCTCCAGGTGCTCGACAATCAGCGGATAGGAAACCAGCGTCTCGAAATCCTCGATCTCGAAGTCGACCCCAAACTCTTCCGCGAGAGACGACAGAAGAGTCACATGCGCGATGGAATTCCATGCCGCCAGCGAGGTGACACTCGCCTTCGGAATCTCATCCTGCTTGATCGCAGGAAATACGTTGGTAAAGCAAAGCGCGACGCGCTCTTTCGTGTTGTTCATTTGGATGTAAGTTTGTTGGTCAGGCTTGACACTTGGTGCGGCAGGACTCCGCACTGCTCCTCAAAGCCCGCGCGTGAAATCCGGTGTGATCCGTCCGCGCCTGCCGAGATGCCTAGTGATTCAAAGAATTCCTGAAGCGGTTGGTTCCGGTCTGTGGCCGCAAATGCGAACTCGACTTCACCCGCGTCAGCTTGCTGAAAGAGGCCGTCCAGAGTGTGATGTTCCAGCCTGCGCGAAAACGCCCGGCAGCTCATCACCCAGTGCGACACGGTAACTTTGCCGGCGCGCTGCGATCCCAGCAGCACCGCGACCTTCCCCAGCGGCCCGAATTTATCCTCATAAGATGCCACGGCCAGCACCGTGCTCTCGTCATCCAGGTGCCGCCGCCATTCGGCTTCCTCGATTCGAAGGCCGTTGAGATTGAACTGGTTCGTCTTGTTGATCAATTCCAGAGCCCGTTTATCGGCAGGATCGGCACTCCAGTCCAGCGTCACTTTACCCTGCAGCGTGCGCAGGAACTCGGGCGAGGCCGCGTCATCCGCCATTTCTTGAATCTGGGCCGACGCGCGAATGCTGGCTTGCCGCAGCCGGTCTTCGTCCATCAAAACCGGTTTGCCGAAACAATCTCGCAGCTCGCCGAGCAGACCCCAAACCGCCGTCGGGTCCTTTTTGGGGAACAGGAGACAAGTGATCCCCGGATGGGCCACCCGCACCTCCTCGAGTTCCATGGGATTGTCGTCGACGAACACAACCGAGTCGGCTGCGATGTTCCAGGTTTTCAAAATCCGGCCGATGGCAGCCGACTTCGTCCCCCAATTGGCATGCACCGGGAACAGCGATTCCGCGCTCAGGTAAAGATCTTTCCGAGCCAGCGCCTCTTCCACAATCGACAGCTCGTTCTTCGAGCAGACGCCTAGCAGGACCCCGCAACTGGCCAGATGCCCCAGCATCTGCTGATACAAGCCGTGAGCCTGGGTATGATGTTCCTGGCTCCAGGAAACCCCTTTCACCCCAACCTCGCCCACCAATCCCGACCACAGCGTATCGTCGAGATCGGTGATCAGCCCCTTCTTCGGAGGCGTCTGGCACAACACCTTAACCAGCGAGTTCGCCAGCGCATCAGCGAACGGAACCGGATACGGGAACCCAGCCATCAATTCCATCCGGACATCGAGCGCTTCCGCACGCTGCCGCTGGACCACTCGGACGCCCGGAAGCCTTGCCAGACGCAGTAAAAATGCGGCAAGCTGCTGTTCCAGCTCCAGTTCAAGGACGCTGCTCTGCGCCCGGATTGTGTTCCCGATGGGAGGCAGCGGCAAGCTGGGTGGGGCCACCGCAACGGGCATGCGCTCACCCAATTTCTCGATGGCCGATTCCAAATGCGCGTAACGCTGCGGACAACTCGCCAGGATGTCCGCTTTCGTCTCGCTGGACCAACCTCCGCTTGCACGCAGACCCAGCCGAGGGTCGATGTCGCCCCACTCCAGCACCACCGCAGCGGCGATCGCGCCCGACCGGGCGGCCGAATCGATGTTCCCGCGCAGGTCTCCATAGACCCCGTGCTGGATATCCAGATTCTTCCGGTCGACGCGGCTTTCGAGCAGATGGGCCCGGAGCAAGGTGGTCAGATGCAGCGGTTCGAACCCGCAGGCCAGGTAGTAAATCCCGCCTTCGCCGCTCTCCCGCCTCGAATTAATGATGGTAAGCGCCTGATTGAGCGTCATGGGCTGCGTTCCCAGTGTGGCATAGCGGGCTAAAGCCGGACAAGACACCCATTGGTTCCGTTACCATTGGGTGGGGCGGAGTTCGTTCTTCCTCCCGCCCATTTTCAGAAGCGCCGGTTCCTGTCTGATCGCCACGCTCTTAAGGCCCTCCCGGGAACGATGACCTCAGACGAATTTCAAGACCGCCGCGCCCTGGATGTAAAATTCACGGGAGGCCTCGCGTGGACTGCCGGAGCCAAGTGGACAACCCAAGCTCTTACATGGGCTTCTGTGCTGGCAGTGGCCCGGCTGCTTTCGAAAGAAGATTACGGCATCGGCGACATGGCGGGGATGTTCGTGAACATCACCAACGTGCTGGCGGAATTTGGCATTGGAACCGCCGTGCTCCACATGCCGGGACTCGACCGTAAAACGCTGGGCCAGCTCCACATGTTCTCGATGCTGCTATGCACTGGGTTCTTCGGGATATCCGTGCTGCTGGCGCCCGCCGTCGCGTGGTTCTTCCATAGCGATCATGTGCTGTTTTTCGCCGTTACCGCCTCAGGCTTCCTGCTTACGGGTGTGCAGGCCGTGCCCTTGGGGATGCTGCAGCGCGACATGGACTACCGCAGGCTCGCCTTGATGGACGCCCTCGGCTCCACGGCCGGTTCAGTCATGACCATAGTTGGGGCATTGCTCGGCTGGGGCTATTGGGCGCTTTTCGCCGGCGCCGCTTCGGGGAAAGTCTGCGCGACAGCGGTGCTGTGCTACTGGAAACCGGTGCACTTCGCGTGGCCCCGCTGGAACGACATACGCAAGCCCGTTGAGATGGGACGCCACGTCGCCGTCAGCCGCGCGGCCGCTTCGGCGTATGGCATGGCGGACGGAATTGTGATCGCCAGGACCATGGGCGCGGGGGCGGTGGGAACCTACCGCATGGCCATGAACCTGGCCAGCGCGCCCGCCGATAAGATCGCCGCCCTGATCATGCGCACGGCGACCCCCCTTTTCGCCAACGTGATGAACGACCTGCCCCTTGCCCGGCGCTACTACCTGATCATCGGCGAATTCCTGAGCCTGTCGATCATCCCCTTGATGCTAGGCCTGGCGATCGTCGCGCCTCAAGCCGTCCTGCTGCTTCTGACCAAGCAATATTCAGCAGCAGCCGGACCCCTGCGATGGCTGGGCCTGTTCATGATCCTGCGCGTCCTGGGGACTCTGGCGGAACAGGTGCTGGTCTCTCAGAAGCTGACGCGACTGACCATGCGGATGGCGATTCTGAATTTCGTGGTCATGCCGTTGTCCTTCATCGTGGCGGCCCGATGGAAGGGCGCAACCGGCGTCGCTGCCGCCTGGATCGTGCTCTCGCCGGTGACGGTTTTTCCGTTGCTGTGGATCCTGATGCGCAGCATCAAGCTGCCGCTTCGCGAGTACGCGATGTCTCTGATCCCTGCGCTGTCCGGCTCGGCGCTAATGTGTCTGGCGGTGCTTGCGCTAAGAACAAGGCTCCCGGCGGAATGGCCTCTGGCGATCCGTCTGGGCGCACAGGTTGCGGCTGGCGGAGCCGTCTATATCGGATTTATTCTGTGTTTCTTCCGCCAACGGATCCAGCGCTACGTCAATTTCGTGTCCAGCCTCAGGAAACCGAAGCCGGCGCCTGAGCCCGCCATTTCGTAACGACTGTCAGGACTCTTTATGCTCGCCCAGTTCCGCGCCGTGAATCCGCTCCACCAGCTCGATATATTCCACCCGAGGCATCTCAAAGAAGCATTCCGCGTACCGGCACACACCCGCGCCCAGCAGCCGAGACCGATACATGTTCAAGCCCTTGGTGGTGTGTACATAGTCCACAGCCTGGTTCGCAAACTCAAAGCAGTTCAGCATCTTGAGCTTCTGCTCGATGACCTCGTCGATTATCACCAGCACGTTGGGAATCGCCAAGCCCCACACTTCGTAGCCCAGCACGCGCACGTTCCAGCGCACGGTTTTGAGCGCATGCGCCAGAATGTAGTTCGCGGTGCGATGATCCGGATGGCCGTCGAGCAGAAACGGAATGAACACGACGTCGGCATGCACCGCGGCGATCATCGCGGCGAGTTCCTCAACCGCCTTGGGAGCTTCCACCGCCAGATGCGGGTGATTTAGGAAGCGCGGGGATGGGAGGCCCAGCACTGCAGCCGCCCGCCGCGATTCCTGATTACGCATTTCGGCCATGGCTTCGCGCGTCATCCCGAGCCCGGCGTATCCATCCGCGCCGTCCTGCAGTACGATAATGTGCGCGGCGCGCCCAGACCGAACCTGCAGAGCCAGCGCCCCTCCGCAGCCGATGGTCTCGTCATCCTGATGCGGCGCGACGATCAGCATGGAATCACCGAAGGGCGCCTGGATCGGAATGGGGCTGACCGCGTTCGAAAACAGATCCGCGGACGACGCCAGGTGATGCAGTCTCAGCTCCAAGCCGCTGAGAGACCCCAGCAGCAGCTTGAACTGCGAGCGTCCGTACAGGAGCGGAATGGCGGCGCGGTAGCCTCGGCGGAGGTATTCCCGCATCATGTGCTGGCCTCCGGATCAGCCGGACGGAACGATAAGAGACCGCACGCTCCATTCCAAGCTGCGACTGTTAAGGCGCGTCTCCTGGGCCTGCGCCCCAATGGCGATGAGAAACATGGTGGGCGGCTGTGGGGTGGGCGATCTTGTCGCCCGCCCGGCTTCTTGCAGTCGGCCAGATGGCAGGCGACAAGATCGCCTGCCCCACGGGGTTTTTCAGGGGAGCGATACTCTACGATACGGGCAGCCGTTACCGCTCCTTCACAGTCGCGGCTCAGCCCGGCTGTAGAATTCGCTTCCGATCTACACCAACCTACGGAGCCGCGACCATAGGGAGCGGTTCCGTGTGGACCATTCTTCCGCAAACCCGCTAGTCCGTTTCCATGAACGAATATCCGATCATGTGGCAGATCACATGATGCGCGTCTTCGATCCGGCCCATGTGCGGCTCGGGAACATGGATCGTCAGTTCCGCCAACCCGGCCAGCTTTCCGCCGTCCCGGCCCGTGAGCGCCAGTGTGCGGCACCCGATCGAATTCGCGTATTCCATGGCGCGAATCACGTTGGGCGAATTTCCCGATCCGCTGATGGCCATGTAAATATCCCCGGCCTCGGCGAAATTCTTGAGCGTTTCCACCGCAGCCTCGGCGTAACTCGCGTCGTTCGAATACGCGGTAAGAGTCGGCATGGAATCGTGCAGAGCCTGCATCCGGAACCGGGCGGTTTTCCCGAAACTCGCGCCCTTGACCATGTCGCAAACGAAGTGTGAGGCAGTCGCTGCGCTGCCTCCGTTGCCGGCGACGAAAATCGCGTGACCCGAGGCGCGCGCTTCGCGGAACCATTCAATCGCCTGCGCGACTTTGTCCATATCGATAGAATCAAGCGTCGAAAGTAATTGCTCGCGATACAGGGCGGGGAACGACATACGTGTCTACCAATTGTATTACGAAGCCTTTGGCATTGAAATGGAGTAGTACTCCGCCCGAAGGTTTACCTGCAGCCCCAGAGACGCTCAGTGTTATTGTGGGAAAGGCCCAAAAACTCATGATCATGTTGGTAACAGGAGGCGCAGGCTGCATCGGCTCGGATCTGGCCGAAGCTCTCATCGCCCGAGGCGCCCAGGTGGTCGTCTTAGACAACTTAAGCAGCGGGAAGCTGGAGCACATTTCCCCGATGCAGAACCTTCCCGGCTTTAAATTCATCGAGGGCGACATGGAAGATCCCGCCGTTGTCGATTCCGCCGTGAAAGGCGTCGACATGGTGTGGCATCTGGCCGCCAACCCCGACGTGAAATTCGTGGAAGGCGATCCAACCGACAAGGACCTGAAGCAGAATACGCTGTGTACGTACAACGTGCTCGAAGCCATGCGCCGGCACGGAGTCCGGAAGCTGGCGTTCGCCTCCACCTCAGCCGTCTACGGAATCTGCCCCACGCAGCCCATTCCTGAATCGGCGCCATTCCCCTTTCCGATTTCCCTCTACGGCGCGACCAAACTCGGCTGCGAAGCCTTGATCTCCGCCTTCCAGAATCTCTTTCACATGCACTGTTGGATTTTCCGCTTCGCCAACATCGTCGGACCAAAAGTGCGCAAGAAGGGCCGCACCGTCATCGGAGATTTTATTCTGAGGCTGCGCGAAAACCCGCAGACGCTTAGAATTCTGGGCGACGGCAAGCAAGCCAAGTCCTATTTGCTCAGCGAAGAATGTGTGGAGGCGATGCTATTCGCCGTCGACCGCGCCCCATCGCCGCTGAGCGTGTTCAACCTCGGTTGCGACGATTCGCTCTCGGTCACGCGCATTGCGGACCTGGTAGTCGAAGCCATGGAACTGAAGAACGTCGCCTACGAATTTACAGGAGGAGAAGGCGGCTGGCCCGGCGACGTGCCCCGCTTTCGTCTGGATGTGTCCGCGATCAATGCCCTGGGCTGGACCGCCCGTAACAACTCGCTCCAGGCGGTGCAGAGTGCGATTCGCAGTTCGCTCGCGCAAACGCAGCCCGCCCGGCAGGGTTGAGCGCCAATTGCCATGCAGACCGCGATTCTAGCTGGGGGTCTGGGCACGCGTCTCTGGCCCGTTACGCAAGCGGTACCCAAGCCGATGGTTCCCGTCGCCGGCGCGCCATATCTGGAGCACCAGTTGCGCCGCTTGGCCGACCAGTCCATCCGCGACGTCGTGCTTCTGACCGGATATCTGGGAGAACAAATCGAAGAATATTTCGGGGATGGCAGCCGTCTGGGACTTCGCCTCCAATATTCGCGCGAGCCTGTTCCACTGGGGACGGGAGGCGCGTTGCGTGAAGCCCGCGCGTTCCTTGAAGACGTCTTTCTGGTGATCTACGGCGATTCCTATCTGCCCATCGACTATGCCGCCGTCTACCGGCAGCTCGACCAATCCCCAGCGCAGGGCTTGCTGGTGGTCTACGATAATCGCGATGAGGACACTTCCGTCACCAACAACGTGGAAGTCGACGACGAATCCGGCGTGGTCACTCGTTATGAAAAGGATTCGAAAGAGCTACTGCGCTATGTCGAAGCGGGAGTGCTGGCGTTCCGGAGAGCGGCGTTGGATTTGATCCCCGCCGGTGGAGCGGTGTCGCTGGAAAAAGAAATTTTTCCCCAGCTCATCGCCCGCCGAGCTCTCATCGCCCACGTCACGCGCCAGCGTTTCTACGACATCGGCACGCCGGAGCGTCTTCAAGTCATCGAAAGGCTTCTCGCGAATGATCATCACTAGAACGCCTCTCCGCGTCAGTTTCGCGGGGGGCGGCTCCGACCTCCACGCTTACTACCAGCATGAGCCAGGCATCGTGCTCTCCACCGCTATCGACAAGTACGTCTACCTGGCCGTGAAGCCGCACTTCGATTCCAATTTCCGCATCAGTTATTCGAAAACCGAATTCGCCGACACTGTCGAGCAGATCGAACACCGGCTGGTCCGGGAGTGTCTGAAGCTGCTCGGCATCGATCGTGGATGTGAAATCGTTTCCATGGCCGACCTTCCGGCCAGAACGGGCCTGGGGTCGTCCAGCAGCTTCACCGTTGGTCTGCTGCATGCTTTGTACGCCGACCAAGGCAAAGTGGTCACCCCGGAACGTCTCGCTTCTGAAGCTTGTCAGATGGAGATCGAGAAGCTCGGCGAGCCCATCGGCAAACAGGATCAATACATCGCCGCGTACGGCGGATTGCAGATGATTCAGTTCAATCCGGACGGCTCGGTTTTTGTGAATCCGGTAGTTTGCACCATCGAACGCAGGCGCCAATTGAATGAGCGCCTGATGATGTTTTTCGTCGGCGGAGCTCGCGATGCCCGGGAAGTGCTGGCGCGCCAGAAGCAAAACACCGGGAACAAGAAAGAAGTGCTGGGCCGCATGTGCCGGATCGCGCACCAGCTCCACGACATCCTCACCGGAACCCAGGATCTCGGAGATTTCGGGCTCCTCCTCGACGAAGCCTGGCAGGCGAAGAAGAGCCTGGAATCGTCCATTTCCAATCCCGCTATCGACGAGTATTATGCGCGGGGACTGCGCGCAGGTGCGACAGGCGGCAAACTTCTCGGCGCCGGCTCCGGAGGATTTCTCCTGTTCTACTGCGAGCCGGAAAAGCAGGAGGAAGTCCGCCAGGAATTGGCCGAGCTGCGCGAGCTAAAATTCTCCTTCGATGGCCAAGGCAGCAAAATCGTTTACATCGGGAGCGATCCCTGGTGAGCCGCCGCTGTGTCTTCGTCGATCGCGACGGAGTCATCAACGAAAAGCCGCTCAAAGGCGAGTACATCCGGACCCCCGCGGAATTCCGCCTGCTCCCCAATATCGCCGATTGGATCCGCATCTTTAATACACTCGATTTGCTGGTCGTGGTGGTGACAAATCAGCGCGGCGTGGCGCTCGGTGTCATGACGGAAGACGATCTGGCCGCCGTTCATGCGAAGATGATCCGCGAGCTCTCTGCGCTCGGCGCGCGTCTCGATGACATCTTCTATTGTCCCCACGCACTTGATTCCTGCGACTGCCGGAAGCCCAAGCCGGGACTGGTGTATGCTGTCAGAGATAAGTGGAATGTCGATTTATCCCGCTCATTGCTATTGGGAGACTCGGACATCGACCAGGAGTTGGCGATCAACTGCGGGATGAGTTTTCTGCGTGTGGAGGCTGGCCGCCTTGTTTGATACGGAAGTGTTTAACACCGAAGTGCCTGAGTCACCTCGTCATTCATGACCATCATTGACAGGATTCGTGTTCTGACAGACACTGTCAGGAACATAGGATTTCCTTCGGCGTACCGATACAATCTGAACCGGTTGCGCATTTTTTTGGGAAAGCCGGCTCCGGGAGTCCTCCGTCTCCAACCCAAGGGTGTTCGCTATCCTGTAACGCTGCGCGGGGGAACCAGCAGCGACACCGCAGTCTTCCGGCAGGTGTTCATCGAACAGGAATATCTTCCGATTTACAATATTCCAAACGTGCAGCGAATTCTTGACCTCGGCGCCAACACCGGCATGGCGACGGTCGCTTTTCTCAACAATTTTCCCAATGCTCAGGTGGTTGCGGTAGAACCCGATCCTGAGAACCATCGCATGTGCTCGCTGAATGTGGCGGCTTACGGCGCAAGGGCGCGGGCAATCCTCGGCGCAGTCTGGTCGCGTCCCGGCAAACTTGCGTTAACGCGGGTGGGGGATCAACGCGAGTGGGCCGTCACGGTAATTGAACCGACGGACGACTCGCCCGGCTTCGTTCAATCCTGGGATCCTCCCACGCTGCTTTCGATGGCTGGCTTTGAGACCGTGGATCTATTAAAAATAGATATCGAACGTAGCGAGATTGAGATCTTCAACAGCGGCTCCGATACCTGGATTGAGCGAGTGCGGAATCTTTGCATTGAGCTGCATGGGCCCGATTGCAACGAAGCTTTTTTCGGAGCGATGTCGAAGTTTGAGTATGAGCTGAGCCATTCCGGCGAGTTAGCCATCTGCCGGAATATCCGTCGTCGCGCGAGGACCTGAAATGTTAAAGAATGCGCAGAGATTCGTGCGCGGGCTGGCTCAAAAGGCCGGCTTCGACATTGTTCATTACCTGCCGGTGCGGCACGGTCCCATAGTGCCCGTGCGGCCGGAGTTTAAGGGATTGGCATTCGCTGGAGCGGCGGCGCAAAAGCTCCTCGATGATTTCAGCTTCGATACCGTGCTCGACATCGGCTGCGGCGCGGGCGAGCAAAGCGAAGTCTTCCTGAAGCACGGCAAAACGGTAACGGCGCTCGATTATGGCAAATCCATCTACTTCGAAAAAAATCAGCACCGGATGCAGTGCCTGATCGGCGACTTCAACACGATGCCGTTCGACAAGCAGTTCGATTGTGTCTGGGCATCGCACGTTCTGGAGCATCAGCTCAATCCCGGGATGTTCCTGAGCAAGATTTTCGAAGTGACCAAGGAAGGCGGCGTGGTCTGCCTGACAGTCCCGCCGTTGCAGAAGGAAATTCTGGGAGGGCACGTATCCTTCTGGAATGCCGGCCTGCTGCTCTACCATTTGGTTCTGGCGGGCTTCGATTGCCGCGAGGTCAGCATCCTCCATTACGGCTACAACATCAGCGTTATCGTCCGGAAGAAGGCAGCCAAGTTACCTGAGTTGGCTTTCGACAATGGCGACGTGCGGCGGATTCTGCCCTTTCTTCCGGAAGGCTTCTACGAAGGATTCAACGGCGACATCGCATCCCACAACTGGTGAACGATTCAACGGTTTCGCCCACCAGCCCGTGCCGACTACAGGTGCGGCTGTGGGGGCGATCTTGTCGCAGGGAGCAATAACGTACGCCCGGAACTGTCGGGAAAGGCGCCTTTACGGGCGGCGCAGAGCCGGAGCAGCCCTCCCCAGGACAGGAATCGGCAAGGGCCATTGCGGCGAATGCCTCGCTTACGGCCACCTGCCCTGCTAGTAATCGCTTTGGCACGGAGGCGGCGAAGCAGGCGCCGCAGATTCGTTCCTCAATAGGGAGGCGGCGGCCAAGCGGAACGCCTCCGCCGTGCGGCTTCCGTTTCTTCCCGTTTTACTCTTCAGAACCTTGCCGCCGCTGATTTCCCGATGGGGACAGAGTTTCAGCCATCTCACCGAGGTGGACCGGATGGATGTCCAGTTCATCCAGGTGTTGCTTGCCGAAGCAGGACCGGATCTCAGTTCGTTCCGCAGCACTTCCGCACTCGCCAGGTCCACGCCCTGTCAATGCCGAATAGAAATGTCCGGTTCGAGGGAGCAGAGGTGGAAAGGGCTGTTAACTAAGTTGAACGTGTTTTGCATGGACGAGAAGAGGACTTGACCATCTCGAGGCCGTCCGCGAGAGGTTCAAAAGCGTTACGGAGCGCTTCGCCGCTTTCCAGGCTCAATGCCTAAACGTCCATGTGGCCTTTCCGCTCATCCAGCGGATCGCCCTGCCCATCACCCTCGGCTCGGTCCGCTATCCCAGCATCAAAATCCAGGACACCCGCATTTATCCGGCCACCGCAGGTTTTGCTCGACGGCGGCAATACCGTCGGCGGCTGGACCGCCAAACAGATCCATGAAGCCGTTCTGGCCACATTCCAGCTTCCTACCCAAAGCTACGGCCTGAACCAATTGCGCTACGATCTGCGCAAACTGAAAGGCCGGCCTGCCGCAGCGAAATGGCCGCCGCTATGCTTATCAACTCACTGCAAAGGGTACCCAGGTGGCCCTGCTCTTCCTGTTTTTTCACAAACGCCTGTGCGGCCCACTGCCCAACAGTCGTTTTCACCACCAACCCGATTCGGCCAACCGTCCGGACAGCAAACTGGAAGCTACCTATCACAAGGCCGACAAGGCTATCGAGAATATCATTGCCCTGCTTGCTGCCGCATGATGTTACCTGCCTGAATGTTGAATACCCTTATTTACAATCTTCGATCTAAGAATCTAATAGTTACTCAGAGACAGGCCATACCATCGCCGTCGGAAAGATGCATTGAGCAAGCCGAGCGAATGGACCTGTTGAATCCACTGGCAATCGCCTACGTCCGTCTTGCGGCCCGCAACATTCCTGAGATGCGGAGCGTTCACCAGACGGACTTCAAAGCCACGCTCTTCCTGAATCTGAAACACCGGAATCCGGAACTCCGGTCGATTCCATCGCTACCGTTCGCACCTCGCATTTGCTCATCCAGTCGGCCAGCGCATGCGAATCCGCCATGAACGAGTGGAAACGCCGGATCGGCTCAGGATCCTTCTCGGGTGGCACGGCCACGAATAACTCGTCCGCTTTTATATCCGGGCGGCTGCGTCCTCGCGTATCTGAAGCGGCTCCAGCTTGCCTTTCTTCAGTTTCTTCCGGCCGCTCCGCCCGGAGTAATTTTTCTTCGCATTTCGATTTTGTTTTGCCTTCATTGGGTCCTCAGTGCCTCGGCAAGGACGGCCCGGGTTGTGAAAAAAGGCAGCCTCCCAAACGGGATCGCGCAGACCAAGCGCGTCACCAATGCTGGACCCCAAAACCCGAGCCACGCTCGAAAACGGAATCTCAAAACCACCATTGTCGCGACGGCCTGTAGTTCGACGCTCTCGCCGGGGCTCAATTCAACGGTATAACCAACCGCGCTGCTCTCGATCAGTTCTCCATGTTTGACAGGGACGCCACACGGTTTGTCAGGGGCCGCGGTCTACGTAGTTGTGAGAATGATCGAGCAGCCTTTGGCAGAAGTCCCATGCATCCGGAACGACAGGCGAACCGCCTGCCCCCCATGGAGCATCAACGGTTTGCCGGCCCTGACTTTCGCCACGTGCCCTTTGCGGGCTGGTCTGGCCAAGAAGACTTAGGACGCGCGGCTCGCCTCGATATTCCCGGATCTTTCCAAATCTTCTCGCAGCAGCCTACGCAGCTTTTCGGCGCTGTTCAGATCGCTTTGTATCAAGGCGACGCATGCTTCCGCGTAGAAGCAAGCGTATTTGGCTTGCATCATCCGTTTGGTATGCACCAAGTCGGTGGCCACGTCGCAGGCGTGCTGGGCCTCCTCCAACAGAGTCCTGTCACGCTGGCCTAACTCGGGAGATTGAATAAGCTGATGGAGAGTAAGATCCAAGCCTTTCAATCTTGTCGCGATGTCACTCATGACTCTTCAACTGCCCCGAGGATAGCACGGGCGGCGCTAAGGGGAAAGCCCGCCAGCCGTGACGACGTGCGATCTGCACGTTGAAGGAGCCCGAGCCGTCCTTAGTTCTTAGTAGTCATCCCGGCCGATGATTTACGCCTCGTCGCGGCGCGCTTTTTTGTTCAAGGAGGTGTCATGATTCGATCCGCCGTCGTTCTTGGACTGTACGCGGGCTTGGGCGCAAGCGCTCAAAACAATGACCGGCTGCAGTTCGAAGCCGCGACGATCAAGCCCACTCCGCCGTATAAGGGCGGCCCCAACATGCAGGGATGCCGCGGCGGTCCCCAGATGGGTGATCCGGTGGCGTTCTCTTGCATCGGAGCTCCTCTCTCGATTTTGGTGGGGCTGGCTTACCGGGTCCCGGCCTATCGCCTCTCCGCTCCCGGGTGGATGCAAGGTCAGATGTTCGATGTGAATACCAAAATTCCAGAGAATACTACAAGAGATGAGTTTTTCGTGATGCTTCAGAACCTGCTGAAGGACCGCTTCAAACTGGAGGTGCATCACGAATCCCGCGAGATCGAGCAATACGATTTGGTCGTGGCAAAAAATGGTCCGAAGATCAAGGAGGTCTCGGCGCCCCCGCCAGGCTTGCGCCCCGATGGGACTGCGGCGCTGTTTAAGAGTGGATGTCCTGCTATTCCTGCGGGAACGCTGGCAGGCAATATCAATGGTCAGAAGGTTATGTACGATCCCGCCGTTGACATGGGCATTTTCGCGAGCCGGCTGGTCACCGAGTTGCAGACGCCCGTGCGAGACATGACGAGCCTCAAGGGCAGATATGAGGTCGCATTATGCTGGGCTCCCGAGAGCAGTCCGCCAGATTCCGGCCCAACGCTTATGGACGCAGTGCGGGATCAGCTCGGCCTGCGGTTGGAATCGAGGAAAGCGCCGGCCGATTTCCTTGTCGTCGATCACATCGACAAGTCCCCCACGGCAAATTGATTCACGTGAATGCACGTGAATAAGTTCTTCAGACGTGCTTGGCGACGAAGAACAGCAGCCCCAGGACGACGATGGGGATCAGGGCCATGGCGACGTAAAATGCGGCTCTGCGAGCCCAGGGATCGCGGCGCTTCTTCCAATTGGTGAGCTCCTCCAACCGCTCGGCAACGCCCACCTGCTCAGGATGTGCCAGATCCCATGCGAATTCGTCGGCGGTTTTGTAGCGATTGGTGGGCTCGCGTTCTAGCGCGCGATAGATGATTTCCTGCATTTCCGGGCTGATCTGCGAATTGATGGAGCGCGGCGGAGGCGGATTGTTCAGCACCCGTTCGTTCATGGTGGCGAACGGATTGGGGCCGCTGAACGGCACCTTGCCGGTGAGCATTTCGTAAAGGATCACACCCATCGAATATAAATCGCTGCGCGCGTCGCCGCGTTTCCCTTTCACCTGTTCGGGGGAAATGTAATCCGGCGTCCCCATCACCTGCGACAACTTCGCGAAGGTCAGCCGGCGGGCGTCGGATTTGGACGCAATGCCGAAGTCGATCAGCTTAATGTTGTCGTTCTCATCCACCATGACGTTTTCAGGCTTGAGATCGCGGTGGGCTACACCGCGGCTGTGAATGTGTTGCAACGCGCCCAGAATGTTGATGGCGATGCGGATGGCTCGCTCCTCCGGCATGGGGCGCTGCTCACTCATGATGGTGCGCAGGAGTTTGCCGTCCACCCACTCCATCACCATGTAAACCCGGGTGCGCTTGGAACTGTCGTAGACTTTCATCACGCCGGGATGGTCCATCATCTTGCCGATCTCGGCTTCGCGCTGGAAGCGCTCGAACAGCACCGGCTCGCATTCCATTTCGGGGTGGGGAACCTTGATGGCCACCGTTTTGCCGTCGTTCAGGTCGGTGGCGCGGAAAATGGAGGCCATGCCGCTGCGGGCGACCACACTGTCAATATGGTAATGGTCGATGGTCTCGCCGATTTTGACAGGGGTCATTCAAGAGGCCGATCAGAACCACGGCGCCTACAGGATCAACGCAGCTTATACGGACGGCCCCGGTACATGCCGACGCGTTCCACATGCTTGATACGGATGAGGAGAACACTCACATTATCGCTTCCATCATGGTCGTTGGCAAGCTCGATGAGCGTGCGTGCGGCTTCGGTCAGGTTTCCGGAAGCCGCCGCGCGGGCGATTTCGGCGCCTGAAACTGCCCCGTGCAACCCATCTGAGCACAACAGCAACACGTCTCCCGCCAGAACGTGATGCTCGCTGGTGTCGACGCTGACAAACAGATCGACGCCCAGGGAGCGGCTGAGGATGTGCCGCGTCTCCGCCTTGGCTGCCTCACGGGCGCTCATCACTCCCAGACGTACCTGCTCGTTGACCACGGTGTGATCGCGAGTCAGCGCCATCGCATGGCCGTGACGAATCAAATAGCAGCGCGAATCGCCCACATGGGCTATCGTTACGCGATCGTAGCGGAAGGCGCAGGTCACCAGAGTCGTGGCCATGGCGGTGCCTCCGGGACCGGTATTCCGGCCGGTCTCGTAGACTTTGATATTGGCGGCCTGCACCAGGCGGGAAAGCAATGCGGGGTGCGCTTCCCCAAGCGACGCAGCATTGAATCCCGCCACTACCGTTTCGACGGCGGTGCGGGAAGCGACCTCGCCAAGCTCCTGCCCGCCGACTCCATCCGCTACAGCGAAAAGCCAGCCGCGCTGCTGAATATCCTGAGCAGATTCCGGCGCGGCATGGCCAAGATAGTCTTCGTTGTGCCCGCGCTTGCGGCCCACGTCGGACATCTCAACGAATTCAAGATCCAACCCTGAGGATATAGGACGCTCGGCTGGGCGTGCCGCTGCGGCAGCCGGCGGCTCTCGATGATACGGCGCCATGCTCCCCTCGTTTCGCAGTTTCGACCCTGGTAAGGGCTGCGCTCTCTCCGGTCGCGGCTCTGTAGGAAGCCGCCAAAAAACGCGCGGGCCGGGAAATGCTGCTCCGGCCCGCGGGACCAATTAACTAAAGATCCAACCGTTTACTCCCAGGAGTTTAGGCGACTGCACCCTTGTTGCCGACAAGGGTTGTGCGGCCGGACTTCTTACTCGAACTGAGGAAGTAGACGCCGCCATAGATGGCCCAGATCAAGGCAATCCCCAGAGCGCCGAACGGCTCCATCTTGGTGCCGAAGCCAAGGAACGGCAGGACGAGGTAAGCCAGCATGCAGCCTACGTTCGCCAGCAGTCCGAAGATCGGAATGAAGAGGTGCTTGAGAGGGTTGTACATCGGATGATTGTGGAACGCCACGATGCAGGTGATGCAGCTCAGCATGTACAGCAGGAACGTTCCGAAGTTGGATGCAAGCGTGATCATCAGCAGCGTGTTGGGCAGCGCCGCCAGCTTGTCGTGGGTCATGTAGCCAACGCTCGACATCAGACCTTGCGGAAGGGCTTTGATTGAGGCGTCTGTCGGAGCGGAGCCATCGCCGAATGCTACCGAAACCGCGATCACGCCAACGACGGCCGAAATGGTTGCCAGAATCCAGATGGCGCGGTGAGGCGTCAGGTTCTCGCTGTGAAGTACGCCGAAATGCTCGGGAACTTCGTTGTCTTTGCCCATCGCGTAGGTGACGCGAGCTGCCGTATTCATGCACGACAGAGTGGTGCCGATCAGCGCCAGGAACACCGTGATCGCCTCCGCCAGCATGAAGTAGCGGCCATGCCCGGCGCCGAAGATGGCGTCGCCAACGACGATCATCATGTCGCCGATGGGCGCGGCCGATCCGGTGGCGCTTTGCATCGTATATCCGCTATTTAAGAAGTAGTTTGCGCAGAAGTACTCGATCAGGTAACAGAAGGCCCCCTGCACCAACAGCGAAAGGATAACTGCCTTTGGAATATCGCGTTTGGCGTTCTTGGCCTCACCGCCCATGGCCGTTACCGATTCGAATCCCACCAGAATCAGGATGGCCACGGTAGCTTGCACAAACACCCAACTGATGTTGTGAACTCCCACCACCGAGGCTCCGTCAGGATGGCTGAGGAAGTTCATCTTTTCGTCTTGAAGCGGATAGTCGATCTTGAACGGAACCGGTTGACCGGAGGCATCCATCAAGGGCTTGGGCGTGCCGTCGGCAGTGCGGTCGATTACGTCGACCTGTTTGCCGTCAACCGTATCTTTCTTCATTGCGAACTGATACTGATAAGCTTCTCCAGAGCTGGAGTCGAACTGCCAGGCGACGGAACCCGCCGGATGGTTCATGCGATAGCCGAACGCCAGCACCGAAAATACCAGCAACGCGCTGATCTGAATGATGTTGATTGCAATGTTGACGGCGGTTGACCCGTTGACGCCGCGATAGGCGATGTAAGCGACTGCGTAGGAGAATACGATCGCGACCAGGGCCATGAAGATCGGCCCGGGATTGGATGCGCTCATGAAGCTGGGCCACAGCGTCCCGACTACGTACCCGCAAAAAACTCCGGTTACGGCCACCATGACGCCTGGGTATATCCAATAATATAGGTGGGAGCCCCAGCCAACAATAAACTTTGCCAGCCGGGCATACGGCCAGGCTTTTTCATGATTGAGGAAAGACTGCTCCGCGAAGTAATACGAACTACCAGTTCCGGGGTACAACTTCGCCATTTCCGCGTAGCAAACGGCGGTGGCGAGGCACAGCAGAAGCGCCAGGACGATGCCGGCCCACATTGCCGGGTTAGTCGCTCCTTCGGTCGCCTGAAGATAAAACGTGAGCCACAGGAAGGCTCCGGGTGCGATGAGCGCCATTGCGTTCATCGTCAGCCCTGTCAAGCCCAAGGTTGCTTGCATTTCGGGTGCTTTGTTTTCGGCCATGGAAACCTCTTCTCTTTTATGTTTTGGGCAGCGACATGGCTAGCTTTTGGAGCGACTTGGCTTGTGTTCCAGGATACAGGCCTTACATTTGCTTTACCAATAGATAGTTTTTATTAGACCGATTGACATAAACGACCTTTCACGAGATTTCCCCTGAGGATACAATAAGTTACAAAAAGCGATGGAACAGATCACTCTGAATTGGGAGCCCGCGCGCCGAACCTACACGGTGAGCGAGGTGGCTGCCGGACTAAGGTGTTTGATCCAGGAACATTTCACGGACATTTGGGTTTCCGGGGAGATTTCCGGCACGAAACTGGCGGCCAGCGGCCACTACTATTTCACGCTGAAGGACGAAGCCGCGCAGATCCGTTCGGTGTGCTACAAGATGACCGCCCGATACCTGAAGTTCAAGCCGCAGGACGGCGTGGCGGTGCTGGCGCGCGGGCGCCTGGATCTATATGATGCTCGCGGCGAGCTGCAACTGGTGGTGGAAGCTCTGGAACCGCAGGGCCACGGGGCTCTGCAATTCGCATTCGAGCAGTTGAAGAAGAAGCTGGCTGCCCAGGGCTTCTTCGATGCGGCCCGCAAAAGAAAACTGCCGGCTTTGCCGGAACGCATCGGGATCGTGACCTCGCCTACGGGCGCTGTGGTTCGCGACATCCTGCAAATCCTGGAGCGGCGCTGCCCCGGCCGCCATATCCGCTTGTATCCCGCGCAGGTTCAAGGCGAGGGCGCGGCGGAGCAGATCGCATCCGGCGTGGATTACTTCAGCGCTTCGGGATGGGCGGAAGTGGTGATCGTGGCGCGGGGCGGAGGGTCGCTCGAAGATCTGTGGGCGTTCAATGAGGAGCGCGTGGCGCGGGCTATCAAGGGGTGCTCCGTTCCCGTGATTTCAGCGGTGGGACATGAGACCGATTTCACCATCGTGGATTTTGTCGCGGATCTGCGCGCGCCGACGCCTTCCGCGGCGGCGGAGATGGTGATCGCAACCCGGGCGAGTCTGGTGGATCGTTTGGGCGGATGCGAATCGAAACTGCGGCAAGCGGCTCGGCTGACCCTGGCGTTGCTGGCTCGGCGGCTGGGGCAGCGGGCGATGGACCCGGCCAGACTGCATCGCGCGATGGGGCGGCGGATGCAGCGCCTGGATGAGTTGGACTACCAGTTGCGCGACGCGGTTCGGATCGCATTGCAGCGGCGCAAACGTTCGCTCGATTTCGTGACTTCGCGATTGGGCCGCCTGGATGTTCGTTTGCGTTTCGCCGAGGCTCGCAGGCGACTGGAAGCATCCGAGTCATTGATCAAGCAGAGGATGCGGCTGGAGCTGAACCATTCCCGCGCGGCTCTGACGACGCTTGAGGCACATCTGGAACAGTTGAGTCCGCTCAAGATTCTGGAGCGGGGATATGCGATTGTCGAAAGGGAAGGCAAGCTGGTGAAGTCGCCGGAGGAAGCTCCGGCGGGGTCGGAAGTGCGTTTACGGCTGGCTCGCGGGGAGTTGGCCGCGAAGGTGACGGGTACGTAGGATGCAGCGATGCAGCCCACCTTGAAGGTCAAGTCCTCTGACGCCACCGAAGCGGCTCGGCGGGAGGCAGCAGCCGAGCGTGTCCTGGCCGCGTTTGGAAACGGGCTTCCCAAGACAAGTCTATTTTGCTTTTTCGACGACGAAGACTGGAAGGCGCTCAAGGAAGAAATGGGCGCGTCGAATCGGGGTGTCTACACAGACCTCAGGAGAGGTACAGCTTGGCAACGGGTCGCGCCATATTATCTAAAGGAACGCCTCTTCATCGAAGGCCAGCGCATGTTTGACTGTTTTATCTACTTGCACGGGAGCACCTGCTCGAGAGCGGGGAGCCTTACGATGACGTTCGCGCATGAGCTTCAGCATTTCGTTCAGCAACAAACGACGCCGAGGATGTGGGCGGCCAGCACGCTCGTCACAAGTCTCCCCAACGATGTCATCAATGCCTTAGGGCTTAGATGGTTTGACGTCCCGCACAAGCGCGAGGCCAGAATTGTTTCGAAAAGGGTCGCCGAGAAGCTCCTCGGGCCGGAAGTTGTAGCTGAATACATCAAGGAAAAAATTGCCGAGCGTGTCACCGAGAATGATGTTGTTGATTGGGAGTGCATTCAAGGCCTCGTGACATCGGCCCCGTACGACCTCGCTCGCGAGACGAGGCTTCTTTTCTCCAGGCTACGAAATTACAGAGAGCAGGTTGAGCGCTCGCTCAAAGGCTACGGGGATGACCCCGCCTTCAGCGGGATTGATCTAGACCGGCTCCTTGAGGGAAGCTGAGGCTAGGCTGGCACGCTCTCAAAATGTTCACTGGTTCATGGGATTTATACAAGGACCTTCGTAAGGCCGATGCGAGCGGCGACGACCGCGGGGGCTGCCGGTGAGCAGTTCGGCGTGCATCACCATTGGCGGCTACCCGATCGAAACATCTCGGAACGATTTCCATCCTTGGTTTTTCAAGAAGTCCGAACGACAAATCGTAAGCCGCAAGAAATCCGAGAGGAACCGCTTGGTATGGGGAGCGCCAAGTCCAGATGACGCGGACGAGCTTGAGACATGTTACTTGTACGTGAGTACCGCCAGGATTTTAAGGCGGCGTCTGCAACTCGCAGGCTGCACAAAGGCCACGCTTGAAAAAGAGTTCCGCGATGGAGTCAACCGCTGGCTCGATGCACTCAAAAAATACAATGACGGGGAGGTCCGAGCCCATGTTCACGCTCTAGAGGACGCCAGTCTTCCGGTGTGGCTTGACAAACTCGGACAGGTAATGAAGCGCGGCCTCGTCTTTAACCGCTGGAATTGGGCCGATTACAAAGACGACGTTCTTAACATAATGCTCAACTACGATCCTCGCCTCGACGAGGTTGATGGCGCGTGGCCTTCGTCGACCTTGAATTTTCCATGTACAAGCGGAGACGGTTTCGGGCGCGCCTTTCTGGAGATTGTACCGGACGACGCACCCTGCCTCCTGGATGTGACCGATTTGGTCGCAGGAGGCTGGACCAAAGCCTTCGACGATTTGGATGAATACATCAGGCCCTTTACAACCTGTTACGACACTTTTGAAGCCGCCCTTAACGAAATCCGCAGTATCATGCGGCTCTCCCCCGATAATCCAAGTCTTCTTCGGCTTGTGTACGCGAACGTCATTACCTCGATGGAGGTATACTCGCTGACACTTTGGCAAAGAACGTACTAAATCGCGAAGCATTATTGCGCAGGTTTGTCGAGTCGCATCCGCATTTTAAGGAGAGCAAGCTCGTTAAGGCAAACATCTTCAAAGAACACGGTGAGATGAAAATGCAGGTCCGCGAACTCCTCGACGGAACCAGCTTCCATGACATCCCCAAGGCGATCGAGACCTATAGGAATGTGTTTTGCGCGGACTTCCCGCAGAACATGCGAGGGTCGCTGATTCGTGCCGTGAAGAATAGGCATGACATTGTTCACCGCAACGGCAATGACCACTCCGGCAGACTGATCGAGCTCACAGCAGATGACGTCGAAAGTGTTATCGCCGCGGTGACCGCCGCGGTCCAGGAAATCGACAAACAGGTAAAGGCAGGATTGATTGAGGACGATGACTTCTGAGAACGCCGAAGACCGATCCCGAACAAGAGTCAGGCAGGTTGGTGACCAGCTTAGTTATAGATTGGCTTGCGGAGCGTAGCGCGCGACTTTGATCTCGTCCTCATGTTGCCTGGCCTGCGCCAGATCGTAGGCTGCTTGCAGCCGCAGCCAGTGATCCGCGTTCGACCATCCCGCTTTTTCCAGCCGGATTGCCATTTCGGGCGATATGCCGGCTTGGCCATTGATCACGCGGGACAGCGTATGCCGAGCCACGCCTAACACTTTGGCCCCATCGGTCACGCTTAGCTTCAAGGGATCGAGACAGGCGTCCTTGATCGAGTGGCCGGGGTGCGGCGGGTTCTTCATGGGCATGCTCGGTTCCCTTCTAGTGGTAGTCCACCAAATCAACGTCGAACGCGTCTCCATCAGTACAGCGGAAAACAATCCGCCAGTTGCCGGAAATCGTGACGCTCCACATGCCTTTACGGTGGCCCTTTAGAGCATGGAGGCGATAGCCCGGCAAATCAAGATCAGACGGCCGTTGGGCCCTATCCAAATGACCCAACACATCCGCTATCCGGCGCACTTGGCCCCCTTGGACTTTGCTCGGGTCCCCTTCATAGAGGCGTTTCAAACCCCGGTGGCGGAACGTCCTAATCATCAGGATACCGTACCTTGTATCGGTACGGATATCAAGGGTCAGATCTTGCTTGATCCGCGCGGTCGACTTGGGCGTCGGGCATCAACGGCTTGCTGGCGGAGACGGTGAAGTTGCGGACGTTAGTCAACACGCAGGCGGGAACGTCGGGAACCTTCGCCGCTTTGATGCGGAAGAGGTCAACGTTCTCGACGTCGTTCATCACGAACACGGGGCGCAGATCCGGTTTCACCGTCTCGATCTGGATATTGCTCAGTTCGATGCCTTTGGCGTGGCGAATGTAGAAGCCGTGCGACGGCATGGTCCCGAACATCCCCGGCTCGGGATAGGCGTCTTCTTTCTCGGTAGGCGCGAGGGCAGCATTCTCCTTGGTTCCGCCGCCCTGGTGCTGGACGTAAACATCGCTGATCTTCACGTTTTCAATGGGGTGTCCAGGAATGCCGCTAATGATCGACCCCAGATAGGCGGCGGTGTTCGAACAAATGATGTTGTTGATGACCACGCGGCGCATCACGCCGACGGGAACGCCGGCCGGGCCGCGCATGCGGCTCCCCAAGCGCATGAAGATGGGAGCGGTGATGATGTCGCGCATCGTGATGTTTGAAATCGCCACGTCTTCAAAGATGGCTCCGTCGACGGACTCTAGCGCGAGGCCCTGGCAGCCGTCGAAAACACAATTGGTGATGGTCACGTTCTTGAAACCGCCGTTCGATTCGGTGCCGAACTTGATGCGGCCGGTACGCGGAATGCGCTCGCCCGTAGGCAGCGGCTTAAATGTCCCATCCAACATCGAGCCCAATGCGAAGCTTCCGCTCACCATGCAATTCGAGATGGTGACCATATCGGTGGGCCTCGCGTGGCCCAGACCGAAGGAGCTCTTGAGAACGATGGCGTCGTCCCAGGGCGAGTTGACGGTGCAATTGGAGACGCGTACATTGCGGCAGCAGTCGATATCCATGCCGTCGCGATTGGTATCGATGCGCAGATTATCGATGGTGAAGTTGTCGACGCCCGTGGCCAGAATGCCGAAGTGTCCACCTTGCAGAATGGCGAAATCGCGCAGAAGCACATTGCGGCAATTCTTGAGACTGATGGCCTTGTTGCCGACATGCGGATCTTCGGCGCGCAGACCCGGGCCGGTACCTTTCGAAAGTCCCTTGCCGTAGATGACGCCGGGGCCGAGGATGCCGATATCTTCGAGACCTTCACCCCAGATCAGGCTGTTATGAAAGTGGCTGTGGCCGTAGTCCTGATACTTGTCGAGTTCCATCGGCTCGGCGTCGTCGTAGCCGCCGGTTCCGGTGGGCGGAGGAGGATCGGCGGCGAGAATGGTTGCGCCAGGGCCGAGGTAAAGCGAAACCTTGCTCTTGAGATGAATCGAGTAGCTGGCGTAGGTTCCAGCGGGCAGGATGACGGTGCCTCCTCCGATGGCCGCGGCGGCATCGATAGCTTTGTTGATCGCGGGCGTGTCGAGAGTCTTGCCGTCGCCCTTTGCGCCGAAGGTCTTTACATCGAAGCCGGAGAGCATCGGAGGATCGGCCGCTCGCGTGGAGCTTTGGCTGGTCTGCAAGACCAGCCCGGAAGCCACGAACTTCACTGCATCTCTTCGATTCATGGTGCGTCCTTTCTGAGACAGGCCATTGTCCGGCATGGTGGCTTGAACCGAAGACATCGGCCCGTGGTTGCTCTACCTAAGGATCTGTCAGTAAATTAGTATTTCAACTCCTTGGCAAGAGCTTATAGTTCCAATCACCATGGAACTTTTCTCGCCGAAGTCGGAGTTCCGCCATCTGCTGATCGGAGACCCTGAGGCCCCGCTCGTAGATATTGGTGTC
>DASXEY010000037.1:0-21734 GCA_036489835.1 Bryobacteraceae bacterium
TCAAGTTCTCCGCGAACCTGTGAACGCTTGGGGGACTCCGCGAGGAAATATTTCTTCAACGTTCCGTCCTTAAAATGCTCACCGATCTTCTGGCATTAGGGCATTTGAATTCTTCGACAATGTTCACGTGTGGGTTCTGCAGATTTCTGCCGTGGACTTGGAACCATGCTCACGCCCTATGGTTCGCGAAGAACTTGATCGCGTCGCGCAGTTCTGCAGAGGCGAAGATCACGATTCTTTCATCGTGTCGCATGGGGTGCTGCGCTATCTGTTAGGAAAGTACCTGCAACAAGACCCGGTGGCGATCCGATTCGTGTCCGAGGCACGGGGCAAACCCCTCTTGGAAGAGGAAGGAAGCGTCGAGTTCAACATCACTCATTCGGGTGATTTGGCCGCTATGGCGTTTTCGTCGCATTGCCCGGTTGGGATCGACTTTGGAACGGATACGTTCGTTCGCGCGGTTGGAGCAGATTGCCCGCCACTTCTTGTGTGCAGAGGAGGCGAGTGAGGTCACATCGCTGGATGGAGCGGAACAGAGGGGCGCCGATCGCAGATTTGCCGCAATTCAGGAAATCAGGGACGAAGAGTGCCATTCCGTTATCGGGAGATTCGCGGAATAAGGGTACCGCCGAAGCTCGAAGCGGTCGCGCGTGACAAATTGATCCACTACCGCCCTCCACTCTTCATTGACTTTCATGTTTCAAATATGGGTAAATAATTGGACTCTCTGCGAGCAACGTTCCGTCTGCTCGCGCCCGGGCCTGCGTTGTTGTGAGGGTGATTCGTATGACTGCAGGGCCTGCATGGTCTTATCGCAGCTTTACGGAGGACGCGCCTTCAGACTGGTCTACGTCCTACTCGCGGTTCCTTGCGCGCACCGCTGCGCACGCCTCCAAAACGCTCCAGCTGTATCAGGAAGTCCTCGCGTGCGTTGCCCAGGGACGGCTTCCCGCCACCGTCTTTGAGGAATACTATCCCAGCTTCGTTAAGGCAAATGGATCCGCCTACACTGAGCGCCTGACTGCGCTGGGTGGAGAGTTCCTGAGCAGCCTGGCCAAATTGAACAACTCCGATTCGGCCACTCGAGATGAGATCGATGGCGAGATCCCCGTGCCGGTCTTCGAGCCCGGCAATCCCGCCCGATGGTTTGAGCAATATGCCGATTACGCCGGCCAGCTCAACGCGCGTGCCGTCAAAGCTTATCGGAGTCAACTGGACCGTGTTGCTATGGGCGAGATGACGCCGGAGGAAGTGCAGCAAAAAGTGCTAAACCAGATGTCCCGTCAACTGCCGGATCAGATGCAACGGGTTGGGCAGTTGTACTTCGCCATGATCGATCGGCTCAACGAGATCCGCGCCCGCTACGAGGAGGAATATTTCTTCGGTATTCTCGCCCTGGCTCAGCGCCGGGAGCAGGACCTCCCTGTAACCCTATCCCTCTCCGGCCCGCTGGGAGGGCTTGCCTTCGCTTCGTTCAGCGCGACCAATTCGACCTCGGCCAAAACCCCCATTCACTATGTGGTCACCGAAATTCGCCGGTCGGACGGTGTGGGCGTCGCCTTCGCTCCGGCGATTGCGATCAATCCAGATGTGCTGGAACTCGATCCCGGGGAAGAGCAGACGATCTCTGTCTCACTGCAACTCGTATCCGAACGGTACGAAGTGGACACACCTTACACCGGCTTTCTCTACGTGACGGGTGACGGCGATCTGCGCGTCGAGATGCAGTTACGGATCGTGGCGACCCATGTCATCGAAACTGCAGCTTAGAGGTCCACCATGAGGAGCGCCGAGGTTGCAAATATCGAAGCGCCCACCGTACGGGGCGAGCCAATTGCGGTCATTGGCATGCGCGGGCGGTTCCCCGGAGCGAATGATCTTGACACCTATTGGAAGAATCTGGCCGATGGGGTTGAATCGATATCAATCCTTTCCCAGGAGGAGATGCGGGCTTCAGGAATTCCCGACAATATCTCGCGCCTCCCCGGCTATGTCAACGCATCGCCGATGCTGGACGGCATCGATCAGTTCGATGCTCAGTTCTTTGGTTTCTCCGCTCGCGATGCCTCGCTCACTGATCCTCAGCACCGTCTGTTCCTCGAGACGGCATGGGAGGTGCTCGAAGACTCCGGCTATGATCCCGAGACTTTTCCCGGACCGATCGGGGTCTTCGGCGGCTCGGAGATGAGTACTTATCTGTACCACCTGTACCAGAATCAGAATGCCCTGAACTATATCGACGGCATGCAGTTGATGGTCACGAATGACAAGGATCATCTCTGCACGCAAGTTTCATACCGGCTCAACCTGAAAGGCCCGAGCATCGCCGTCCAGACCACCTGCTCCACCTCGCTGGTGGCGATTTCGCTGGCTTGCGAGAGCCTGCATCACCACCGCTGCGACTTGGCTCTTGCCGGGGGAGTTACGGTACGAGTTCCCCAGCGCGGCGGCTACTATTACGCGCCCGGCTCCATCCTGTCCCCCGACGGACACTGCCGCCCCTTCGACGTGAATGCCCAGGGAACCATTGTAGGGAGCGGGGTGGGCATCGTTGCGCTTCGCCGGCTTGCCGATGCGCTGGCGGAGCATGACAACATCCGCGCGGTGATCCTCGGCACCGGAATCAACAACGACGGTAACGACAAGGTCGGCTACACGGCGCCAAGCAGCCGTGGCCAATCGGGTGCCATCCGCGCCGCGCTCCGCATGTCGGGCGTCTCGCCGAATTCCATCGGCTATGTCGAGGCGCACGGTACCGGCACCATCCTAGGTGATCCCATCGAAATCTCCGCACTTACCGAGGTGTTCCGCGACAGTACGAAACGTCGAGGGTTCTGCGGCATCGGCTCCGTTAAATCCAACTTCGGTCATCTCTCGTGTGCCGCCGGGGTCGCGGGTTTGATCAAGACCATTCTCTCCCTCGAGCACGGAGCAATCCCGCCAACCGTCCACTTCACGTCTCCCAACCCGGCGATCGACCTGGCTGCCGGCCCCTTCTACGTCACCAAGAAGCTGAGCCCGTGGGAGCGCAATGGAGGGCCCCGCCGCGCCGGGGTCAGCTCCTTCGGCGTCGGCGGCACCAATGCTCACGTGGTGGTGGAAGAAGCTCCCGCCCGTGCCCCATCAAAGCCATCTCGTTCATTCCAGCTTTTGACCGTCTCCGCGCGCAGTGAAGCGGGGCTCAATCGCATGGCCGAACTCCTCGCGGATCACCTAGAAACGCACCGTGAAGTTGCCCTATCCGACGCGGCCGCTACGCTGCACGTCGGGCGGCGCGCCTTCCGCTTTCGCCGAGCCGTCGTGGTCGCCGCGGACGATCGCCAGCGCGCCACCGCGGCTCTGCGGGAGCCGCATGCGGCGGATGCCAATGCTGCGCCACAGGAACGCTCCGTAGTCTTCATGTTCCCCGGCCAAGGGTCGCAGCATCCGGGTATGGCAGAAGATCTCTACTGCGCTGAACCCCTAGTAAGGAGCATCATTGATCGCTGCGCGCAAATCCTTAAGGTCTATCTCCAGGCGGATATTCGCAGCTTCATTTTTCCTACAGCAAAGAAGCAAAAGAGCGCGGCCGAGACTCTGAAAGACACCAAATGGGCACAACCCGCGCTCTTCATTGTCAGCTATGCGCTCACGTCGCTCTGGCAATCGTGGGGGATCCAGCCTGCCGCCATGATCGGCCACAGTATCGGGGAGTATGTGGCCGCAACCCTGGCAGGCGTCCTCACCCTTGAGGACGCCCTCACGGTTGTCTCCCGGCGCGGCCAATTGATTTCGAGCCTCCCGCGCGGCTCGATGCTGGCCGTCTTCGGCAACACGGACGAGGTCGAGCGCTTTGCAACTGGCGAGGTCTCACTGGCGGCCATGAATGCTCCTGGCTTCTTCGTGCTCTCCGGCCCCACCCCGGCCATCGACCTGACAGAGCAAGCGTTGGCCGGCCAATCCATCCTGTGCCGCAGGCTGCATACTTCACACGCGTTTCATTCGGCGATGATGGACCCCATCCTCGCGGAGTTCGAGGAAGTCCTCTCGCGCGTCCGCCTGCATCGACCTGCCCAACCGTTCGTCGCTAGTCTGACCGGCAGCATGGCCGGCAACGAAGTTGCCACACCCGCGTACTGGACCGCTCAGTTGCGCCATGCCGTCCGCTTCGGAGATGGACTGCGCCTCCTCGCAGAAGGAAAGACCCCGGCGGGCAAGAGTCCCATCCTGCTTGAAGTGGGTCCCGGTAATGCGCTGTCCACCTTTGCCAGGAGTACAGCAAAAGAGATTGGTACAAAACTCGAATGTCTGAGTTCCCTCCCAGCTGCGGATGGCTCGCGTACCGGCAGCGAGGAGATGCTCGCGTCGCTGGGCAGTTTATGGGCGGCAGGTGTCGCCGTTGATTGGCAAGCGTTTCACCGTTCGGCTCCAATTCGGCGCGTTAGTTTGCCGACTTATCCGTTCGAGCGGCAAAGTTATTGGATTGGTGCCCATCCGGACGCGGTTACCCCGACTGTCGAACTTCGCGACACCTCCAAATGGATGTACAAATCGGCGTGGGCGCCGGCCAGTCCGCTGAAACTCAACGCCGCTTCACTGACCGGACGCAAATTCGTCGTCTTTGATGCTTCCGATACTGTGGGATCGGCCATCGTCGATCGGCTTCGCAGCCTCGAAGCGACTGCCCTCGTGGTGCGCCCGGGGCCCGGCTTTGCCAAGGTTAAGGAGTCGTCGTACGAGTTGGATGCCAATGACCCGGAAGGCTATCGCAATCTCGCGGTCGATGTCTGTTCCGGCGACGAGCGCCTCGCCGGCGTCATCGACTGCTGGAACGCCGCTTCGCCAGCAAATACCATGCTCGACGATGCCGCACCGACCGCACTCCTCGGACCCATGCGCTTTGCCCAGGCGCTCAGCAGTCAGCAGACGGTTCGTCCTTTGCCTTTGCTCTTCGTAGCCCGCGGCACCGCACGCGTCGACCCGGGGGACGCCCTCGATCCGTCGCGCGCTATGCAGGCCGGGGTCGCCAGGGTTCTGCCCCAGGAACATCCGGGCCTCCGAGTTGCTCATATCGACATCGACAACGATGCTTCAGTTGTATCCATGATCGTTGCGGAACTTGCTGCCACGCTGCCCGAGCCCGCGGTCGCCATGCGCGGTGCCCGCCGATTTGTCGAAACCTTTGTCCCACTCCCCACCAGTCCGCCGAAGGATGCCCTTGGCCTGCCGGAAAGGCCCGTCGTCTTGATTACTGGCGGCCTCGGGCACATGGGCCTGCACCTGGCCGAGGCGATGTTCCGCAGCATAGGAGCGCGTCTTGTTCTGGTCGGCAGAGCTACGCTGCCACAACCAGCCGAGTGGGCGGCCGCCAGCCAAGACGGCTCTGTCTCAGAAGCACAGCGCGAGATATTGAAACGGCTGGCGGCTTTGCGCACCCAACGCGACGAAGTTCTCGTTCTCAAGGCCGACCTTAACCGCGCTGACGAAGTCAAGAGCGCCGTCGATGATGCCTTCGCCCACTTCGGCCAGGTTGATCTTGCCGTCCACGGGGCGGCCCGCATAGATGCGGCTGCTTTCGCTTCGGCGGCCGATACGGGCCCCGAGGTGATGGAAGCTCAGTTCTCTCCCAAGATCCGCGGCCTCTTCCACTTGATGTCCGCCTTCAGCGGCCGCCCGCCAAAACGTTGGGTGCTGCATTCGTCCGTGTCCGCTATCCTTGGCGGCCTTGGTCTGGCGGCCTACGCAGGCGTGAACGCCCTGCTTGACGCCCTTGCCATGCAGCAGGGCGAGCGCTGGCTCAGCATTGGCTGGGATGCGTGGGACAACGCGGCCGAAGCCCAGAGCGCCAGCATGCCGCTGGCAATCACTCCCCAGGAAGGAAGCGATGCGCTGTTGCGCCTTCTTTCTTCTCCTGTTGGCTCGCGTGTCCTGGTTGCCGTTAACCTCTTCGATCGCCTCAAGGCATGGGTGCATCACGATCAGAATCCCGACACTGCACCGGCGGCACTCGAGCTTCATCCGCGGCCTAACCTGGCCACCGCATTCGTTGAGCCGCGTTCCCAAACCGAACGCATCCTGGCCGAGATCTGGGGACGCCAGCTCGGCCTCAATGGCATCGGCATTCACGACCGCTTCTTCGAACTCGGCGGACACTCTCTCCTCGCCGCCCGCGTTGCGGCCGAAATATGTGATCGTTTCCAGATCGAGTTACCCGTGCTAAAGCTCTTCCAGGTACCCAGCATCGGCGAACTTGCCGTCGTCGTCGAGAAAGCCCAGGCCGGCGAACTCGATCCGGAGCGGGTCGGACTTCCGGTTGCCGCTGCCGCCCCGGACGCAACCGAACTGCAGGGAAATACCGCCGCGAAAGCGACCAAGGCAAGCTACAGGGAGTTTTACAACGACGTCACCCGGCGTCTCGATCAGACCGGAGTCGGCGATGCCTCCTTCTTCCTGAACTACGGATATGTCAGCTTGAATGGCGATGATGAATCTCGCTACGAGGTTCCAGAGCGTGTGTTCAACCGCAACTCGGTCCGGTTAGCCTTCGAGCTCATCGGCGACTCCGAACTCCAGGGCCGCCGCGTCCTTGATGTGGGTTGCGGCCGAGGCGGCACGGTTGCCCTCATGGCCGGAACGCTCGGCGCCAAAGCCATCGGTGTGGACCTCTCTCCGGAGGCTGTCGCCTTCTGCCGCAGAACACACCAGCACGGAACCCGCTTCGAAGTAGGAGATTCAGAGAATCTTCCTTTTAAGAACCGGTCATTCGAAGTCGTCACCAATCTTGAATCCTCACACACCTACCCTAATCTGCGGGCTTTCTTCGCCGAAGTTAGTCGCGTCCTGAGAAAGAAGGGAAAGTTCTTTTATACCGATTTGCTGCCCGTAGAGCGTTGGCTGGAGGTTCGCGCGCTACTCGCTCCCCTCGGGCTGACCATCAAGGCTGAACGCGAGATTACCGCGAATGTTTTGACATCATGCGACGAGGTTGCGGTCACCCGCGCCCAGGCCTTTGGCGGTCAGGATGCTGCGATCGACAATTTTCTCGCAGTTCCGGGGTCCCCGGTCTACGAGCAGATGAAGAGTGGCGCGTGGCAGTACCGCATCCTGCGAGCGGAACGCTCGTAACGTTCTCGCTCCTAGCAGCAGCACCCGCACAGGCACCCGATACGGTGCGCTCCGCATCGGTCCGGCAGTACAGCGACGGCTACAACGATCGGCCGAACTAGGCAGCCTTCGGCTCGGACAGTTGCATAGCCAACCTTGCACGCGTCCAGAACCGCAGGTTGTTTTGCGTTTGCCTCATTCGCTCCTTGGAGCTTGCCGCAGTCGATGGTCACGGTGAGCAGCACCGTCTTCTCGCCGCATGGTCCCAGCGTGAACTCAGTTTCGGAAAGCGCGGCCTGCCAGTTCATCGGCTGCCCACTTTCCCCAAGGAAAGGCGCCAGTTCCAGCTTGACCGCGCGTTCCCGCCGCGAGTCGTTGTCGAAGGTGATTGGGATCCTGCGGGTTTCGCCGCAGCGAGCAAACTCCACGGTATCCGCACAACGGATACAACAGGAGCATCCGCAGTCTTCGTGGCAATTGCATCCTCGCTCACCACGTTCGTGGCATCTGCAATCTCCCCCCTTATGCCATTCACCTCCGCCACGCCACCCGGGTGAGGAAGACGTGGACGTGCCGGTACTGCCGACGCCCTGCATGAGCCCCATCATCGTCTGCAGCGCGGACGTCGGGTTGTTGTAAAGATTGGAGTAGCCGGTCTGGACGTTGTTGACGTAATCGGGATAATTCATCATCCGCATCCTGCCGCTGTCATGGCAGTAGCCGTAAAAGACCTGCGGACCCGTTGACTCGCCGGACGGTTGATGGTGATGATGGCTGTGCATGGATCGCTCTCCTCGAACCTTTAACCGGGTGTGCCGCGGCGGCGCACCACCCATCAGTTGCTGTTGACCCGAACCCGGAGACCCCCGCCGCCTGCGGAGACCGCCGAAGAGGCTGGCCGCGCTTCCTGCCCGTGATGATGATGCGCTTCCCCTGAGTGGCTGCTACAGCATCCGCCCTTACCCGGACTGTTGAGCAGCGTTTCATATCGCCCGGTGGTCGTGAAGCCGAACAACTCCATGCCCATGAAAGTGAAGCCGAAATGCTGCGAATAGGGCTGCTCCAGTTTGATCGGAGGCAGTGGAGCTAATTTGATGGTCGTGCAGGTATCGATCGCGACCGGCTTCAGGTCAATCTTCGAATCGGTATCGATTGTGAGGGGCTTCACATCGATCGTCGAATTGGTATCGATCTTCAGCGGCTCGATCTTCAGATCCAGCGGTTCGACCTTAAGATCCAGATTGGCAGTACTGGTCGACTGGCTCACAATCGGTTGGGTAATGGCCAATTCCAGGTCGGACTGAATTGGCGTTCCCGTTCCGCCAATTTCAAGCGGAAGAGGACTGCCACTGGGAATATCAACATTGACCGTGCTGCTGGGCATCGGTGCTCCTTTCGGGACCTCTCCTAGGCTCTACTACTGGGATCGGGATTTCCGGTTTTGCGAAGATCCAATTTTGGCGGTTGTGTAGATATCTACCGACACAGGCGCGTTATAAAGCTGCAGGTTCGTATGATACCGGCGGACCGGTTTCAGCTCAGGCGGTAGCCGGAACTCGACATCGATGGCCGCCTTTTGTCCGGCACGAAGAATCTTCGCATCCCGCTTGATCACGAGAGTACCTGCCTGAAGTTCAGACCATTCCCGCAGAAGTCCTCTCACCATCGATTCGGCTGAATCCTTCCCCGCTTTGTGAAGACCCGTCACCATGCTGCTGACCAGGTCCAACGATTCGAATAGCGGAACCTCGCACTGTGCGCCGATCGGCAAATCAACGTTGCCTAAGTTTTCTAAAATGAATTCTCTCGTATGGGAGCTGTGCGAGCCGGCCAGGATGGTGATCTGACGGGGTTGCACCCGCAGATCGACAACCTCGGTCACGTAAACCGTTGCCGGGAGCGTTCTTGCACCGACCGTAATCCTGACATCGTAGTTCCCCGGCGGCGTTTTCCGGTCGAGCATCATCTTTCCCGAAATGTTTGCTTGCTCGCCGGGGCCAAGCCTTGCATAAAAGGGAAACTCACGAAAAGGGAGTCCGGCGGCTCCCATCAGATCGCCAGTGCTGACCGCAACCGATCGAATCTTCTGCTTGTCCGCGCCTGAGTTGATGAGGGGAATCGTGCCGGTGAGCGCTCTTGGGGGACCTGAGAAAAAGAGCCGGGAATTCTCCGGACCCGCGAGATGAATCGCCTGCTCCTGCGACGACCGCGTGTTATCAGTAGCACCCATGATTGGAGGTGCCTCCGACCAGCCAGACTTTGTCAAGAATTCTATGGCGCATAATCGGCCGCTGTCAATGAAACGTTGTATTGTGTCCTGTGCAGAGTGCCGGATTGTGTTTCGTCCAGGGTCCGGGGGCCGTCTTAAAAATTCACGCGGAGGTACCCGCCCTACTTCTGCTTGCGTTCTATCAGATTTGGCGAAGCGTGCTGATCCGTCTTTGAACCGCGCGACTACGATGCATTGCACCCTGCGTCAATCGATAGCTTTGAGCAGCCGGTGCCCTCTTCTTTGGGGCATGTTCCCTCAACGACAAATATTCTTCGAAGAATGTCTCGCAGGGATTCTCCCGGGACAGGCGCCGACGATGATACCGACAGCGTAGCCGTCGCGAGTCCGCCGGGCGCCGACGAGCCCGGGTGTATTGCCACTTCTACTGGAACGGGCGCATCCGCAGGTTGTGGATCATGCAACACACTGTGATATCCCAACCTGCGGTAGCTCTCGAACTGTGATTCCGTGAACCATTGATTGAGCGTGGTTTCGTTGGGAAAACCCGGATGCTGCCGGTTGTAGTTCAAGATATCTCCCGGCTCGTCGCCAGTCACCCGAGCCTTTATGTAGATGACGACGCCCTTCTTCGTATCCTTCATGGCGCCGTCTTCGGGATACGTGATGAAGCCTTGGACAAAATGCGCTGGAGCGGGTGCTCGTCTGGGGACTGAATCAGACGTAGCCAGCCCCGGATCCAATTTGCCGAGATCCAGATCAATCTCCACTCCGAAGTCCACGCGACACTTGCGGATAGCCGAACCAATGCCCTCAAAGACATTCGAGCCATCCTGTTCTGCGTCACAGATCAGGATGCGCCGGCAGCGCCGACGCACAAGTTCATATAAGCCCATATTATCGAAATGGCCTCCGTCGGTCAGATAAATGTAGTGCGACATATCCGTGGCTCGCCCAAGAAGCTCATTGAACAGATTCCACAGGGGAAACTGCGGAGAAGGCGAGTTAAAGAGTTGGATGGAACTGCTGACGCGCGGGTTTTTGATCCACCAGCCAAGCCGGACATTGAACATCGTAAGCAAAAACGCCATAGCTGGATCGGAGTGGTAGCCCATGTCGGGGCTTACGGCAGCGCCCGAAATCGCAACTGCCGAGTGCATGGCGATCCCACCTTCATAAGTAAATTTGTTCGTGGCCACGAAACCGTTATAGCTCCGCCGATTGTTCTCTCTCGCAACCCCATAGTCAGAGGTCCAACCTGGACTGTAGCCGGAATACAGTGGTGTGAAAGCGAAACTGGCACCCTTGCGCTCCTGCCAAGCCAGGTCTTGCCCAAAGGTCAGATTGACGGTAGTACAGAAGATGGGAAAAGGACCGGGATAGGGCTTCGTCGCGGGTCTTCCAGAGTCTGTTGCGGATTTCCGAGAGGTCCCAGCGCTATCGCCTCTTTGAAACTTCTCAGGCAACAGATCGGCGACGCGAATCTGGCCATCGCTCTGTGCGAAGCCGGTAAAGCGATTGGCTCGACGATGAGGGTAAGAGGCACCCGCATAGCAACGTGCCAGGCGGTCGCGGTAGAAAGCGTGCATTGAGAAGTCATTGATATCCAGCCGAAAGCCGAATAGGAGAGTTGATGCAAGGAAGCCGAGGAATGTGAAGAGCGCCCCGCGCGCCCAATCTCCTCCGAAGGCGTCCAGGATCAACTGCAGTGCCTGTGACAGGAGGAGGAGAAGACCGACTATGAAGATAGGCGGCCCTATCTTCACCAAGATTGTCTTTGCAAGGCCGCTATTATCGCCATTGCCGGAGCTTTTTTCGCTGTTCCCCGCCAGGACGCCACCCAGTGTACCGCCGACCCAGGTAACAAGCGTCGTCCACTGCTTCCAGTGCCAATGTCCTTTAGACACTCCGACGAGCGAGTGGCAGATAGAGGGACCTACGAGGGAGAAGCCGCCGATGCCGACCCAGACGAACGAGAGCAGAAAGGCCAAGGCGCGCAATCGCGCCATGGCCTCGCGCAGACTGTCATCCGTACGGCGTCCCACGATTCCGGCACCCAGTACGAGCGCCAAAAAGAACGCCGACAGCACGCACACCGGCAGCATGACAAGAGCGACCTGCGGTATTTCCAGCGGCTTCCAGAAGCAAAGTAGAAATAGATCGATACGAACTATAAAGAGGACCACCCACGTACTGGCGGTGCCCACCATCGCTCCCACCAAGCACCAGAATCGCCCAAAGCCCGGATTAGGCTCGAGCGACGCAAGGCCGGCCGACAAGCAGAAGGCGAACGTAAACACCAGGAACGTCAGTTCTACTAGAAAGGCTGGATCGCTTGTCTGTAACCAAGTGGGATACGAGTAGAGATGGAACCAGGATTCCACTCTCGCGCCCAGAGGCACGTCAGAGCTGGCCAACTCGCGCCGTTTCGCGGAATCCGGCAAGCCATCGCCAACCTCAGCACTTTGTTTCGTCACGGGTTGGCTGATCTTGACCGGTTGAGAACGTTTGGGAATAGCGAGCCGCGTTGCATTTCCTCCCACAAACGACGCCTCATAGACAGCCGGCGAGACAACTGCAGCGATGCACGTCAAAATGCATAGCAACCACATCCATCGGGCAGCACCGCTGCGATCCGGACCGGCTTCCGGTTGGGACGGATGCGGCTCTCCAGTACAAGGCGACGTGCCAGGATCGAATCTTCCCTGTCGGGCGATGTGAAGTGACGAGACAACGAGCAAACAGGCGGCAACGCCTAGTCCAGCGATCAGCAGCGATGGCAGCAGATAGCCAGCAAGCGCGACAGAGTTCCAGGGCGCCCACCTGTACAACCGATGCAACACGCTAAAGCTACCGATCCCTCGAAGCAGGTGCGGGACCAGAAGGATAGTGCCCAGCAGCGACACGAGCGTGAGCTGGTTGAGAAAGGTGTTGCGCATCCAGATTGCGACCATCACCCAGGTGTCAGTTGTGAAGAGTCCCTTATTGGGTGTCAGGTAATTGCTGAATCGACGCAACCACCTAATCGGCTCCGGCTGTTCCGTCATCGCGCTCCTGGCGCCGGCTGAATCCTGAGGGAGCGGTTTCAATTGATTCTGAATCTCTTGTAGCGGAGGTACCGTCGAGGTTGCCGCAGAGGAGCTTTGCGCCGGCGCTGGAGTCTCGGCCTCGGTACTGTCGCTCACCACGCAGTTCCGGTTATAGAGCCACGCGGCAAGGAACTGATGAATGTATCCGCCGCCTGAGACCGTGGACAAATAGTCGAACCTATCCAACAGGTCTAGCTTTGCCAAACCCTGCAGTACCCCAAGGTTGAAGGTAGCGCTGCGTATGCCACCGCCTGAGAAGCACAGCCCGCTGCTGTTCGTCATCCGGGCGACGCGATATACGTCCTGCGCAGTGGCGTCACACATTGCGCTCGTATCGTCTTCCGGACGGAGCAGGAGTTGCTCGCGCTTTCCGCGCGCTACCAACTCCTGTTCCAGAAGCCATACGCTGGGAGTGTAGCTGGTACACGATGCGGCGATCGCCTGCAACCGCGGACTTAGCTCCATGTGGTTGGCTAGCGCCTGCCACGACACCGGCTCTTTGAGGATTTCCCCTCGTTCCAAGCACGTCAGAGCGTTCCTGAAGGTGTCTTCGTAGCCTGGTAGGAGGACAATGGTTGCAAGGCGCCTGCAGTAATGACGTGCAGTATCACGTTCATCGTAACTGGCGAATAATTCACGCACGTCCGAGACGATTCCCGGTGGCTTGCCCTTCGATGGTCCTCGATCCGCAGCGATTGACATACAACCTCTCTGCGCTACCGCCTCGACTCATCCGGCGGGTTTTTGTGGTTAGTTGGACTTGAACGCATCGTCAGATTCAGCTCCAGGGCGAGGTTTCCACGCCAGGCTGTAGTACTGACCTCGATCCCGAGCCCACGGGTCGAATGCATTGTCGACGCCTTGCAGCTCCTGGCTTAGTTCCGGAATATTGCGCAGCAGCACTCGCTTCATCGGGGAGACAGGCTGTTTATGGCCGTTGGGCATTCCCGCTTCCATCACTTCAGGGCCTGCGCCGTTGTGGTTTACCCAGTCGATGCCCAGGGTTGTGTAGAACTCGGGCCGGAAGGAGGAAGTGAAGAAACGGTCGCTAAATAGCCGGCGTGAAGCATTGAGGATGAAGACGACAAACTGCGTCTCGGAAATGGCAAAGCCGTGCGGGCGGCGATACTCTGCCAGATATCCAACGGCCGTATCGACGTCCTCGATGTTGTCGACGAGCGTTCCATTACGGTGGCCGAGACAATCATTGATCGGCGTTCCATCGTCATTCACCTGCGCGTCGGTGATGACCTTCGACGCATCGCATACGTGCTGACCATAGAGCTCGCGCAACGTCTTCACCGCATCCAACTGCTCTAGCTGATCCGGTGAACCGGGATCGACCGCCGGATCCATGAAGTCGTCAAAGCTGGTCAGCTGACGCAATCCGTATTGCCGTCTAAACTCGTTGAAGCGCGGAACACCGTGCTCCCGGTCGCGAATGATATCAAGCGCGGCTACATCGATCTGCTGTGTCTTACTATCTAGCCTACCCATCTTCAAGTTTTGCAAAAACAGCGGGGAGTTATGCAGCGTAAGTAGCCCCAGCCTTTGACGGCCAAGGGTTAATCCCCAATTTTCAAGTCCCATGGTTTGAGTAAAGGGAGTCGCCTTCCCCTGGAATGTTTCGACCACGGAAACGCGCTTAACGATCTTGTTCGGATCACTTTTCAGATCGCGGTACTCCAGCAGATCGGGAACCAGTGGGTGCAGACGATATACGGAGACAAACTCTTCAGGGAAATTGAAAGGAGAGCCGAAATGATTGACGCCCCCATTGAGATATTTCGGGTCCGTGATGTCATACCCGGCGACTTTGCTGCCAAGGCCGAAAATCCCTGGTCCAGACGCAAACACGGAATACCACTGCGACGATTTGGCGACATCCTTCGATTTGCCGAAATTCTGGGTGACGACATCGCTGAGTGCTTTCGACAGCAAGCCGCCATTCGGTCCCAGGAGACCGTTCCAGTTGCCATTCATACCTATGTAGAGCGGATCGTTGTAGAGCAACTGCGGCGTCCACTCGGTGGTGTGTATCTTGGCGATCTCGGCCGCGACGACGAGTCTTCCAATCTCGAAGAGTTGGTCCGGCGTGACATCGCGATAGCGGATCACATCGTGCGGATGCCCTGGGTCGCGCAGGCCACAATCCGTGCCCGGGGTCTTGGCTGCGACTCGGCGGAACTCGGCGACAAAGGAATTGTGCTCGCGCGCGAAAAGGTTGTGTAAAAAGCTAAGGCCGACTGTCCAATTGTCTGGAAACGCAGCCGCCTCCTGCCCGGTCCATTCGGGATTGATTGGGTCATTCGGTCCGAATACCGGAAGATATCCCGGGCCTGGCTGGCCGGCTATCGGAACCAAAAGAAATTTGGAGGGATCGGCTGGGTCACGCTTTACCCGCTTGCGCGAGATATCATCGTATCCATAGAGCTGAGAAGCATCCCACCATGCCGTGTTGGTATTGCTCATAGTCTTGGGGGCGCGAGCGATATAGCTACGATCGCCTGATACAAAGGTGCCTGGCGCGGAATCCTGAGCGACATACCCTTTATCCATCCGGTCATCCGGACGGCAGCCTAGTTTCTGGATATCTTCTGGCGTGAGTGGCTGCTCGACATTGTTGACGAGCTTGGTCTGGCAACCGACTTTCATGTACTCGGCCTGGTTATGCCCTTCCTGAAGATGCGAGAACCAGTCGTGGGTCATGAATTGGATCCAGTAGGCTGCCAGCACATTAAAGAATGGTGCTTTCTTGTAGTCGCAGTTTGCGGCTACCGAATCGCCCGGAAGACCGTATCCGGACTGGCATTTGTCCGGGTCGGATTGGATGCGGGTGAATAAGCGCCGGCTGATCACTTGCGGATCGGGTTCCAGCAACGACAACCGATTGCCATGTCGATTTCGAGTGAGCTCGTTCAGTCCTTCGTCCGGAAACGAGGTCTCAAACTCTACGTTTCGCGCAAACAACATGCCGGCCGAACCCATGGCGGGATTCACGACGTCGTTGCAGATGCCGGAAACTGTCCGCCAACGGACCAGATCCCCTCTGCAAACCTGCGTTCCATCGCCGCCGACCAACTGATATGAGGGATTGTCAGGTTTGAGCCTCATCTCCGGCCAGACCTTGAGAACTGCGCCGTTCATTCCGTTCCGGCCCTGAACATATTGAGTGTAAGTTCCGGAATTGTCGAAGAGATTGAACTTAATCAGCTCGACTCTTTGTAGTTCCAGATCGAGTAAAGCTCCGGTAACTCCACGCTGCTCTGGAAGTTTCTTCGAGATAAACCCAGTTGGCAGCGATATCAGATCACCGGTGCCCCAATAGTTGCCCCAATCGACCCATGGCGTGCCGCGAAACTGCAGGGCGCGGTCGCCGCCGCGGCAGAGAGCGGTTGCCTCGGGAACCTTTCCCTGGAAGCGAGGGGCGCGCGCGTCCGGAATCTTGAGCAGGCGGATCTGCTCAACGACCATCTGGGCACATGCAAGCAGCGCCTTGGCTTCTTCCTGTTTGTCGGGCTTCGACGAAGTACTTTGACTGCTGGTAGCAATGACTTGCGTGAAAAGTATGCAAGTTGCGGCCACAATTCGAAGAGCATAACTGCTATGCACCATACTTTTCTCCCATGCCAACGCGGACTGCTATCCGCCTAGCAATCTCGTATCTACGTTAGTGTTCCCAATCTCGGGAACGTTTCGTGGAAACGGGCACCAAAAGTTTTGGAAGAACGGGAGAAGTATGCAGAATTAAGTACTTCACGGTCACGACGGCAACGCAGAAAGATCGACGGGAGACTAGCACCTCGAGCATCCACTCGCAACAGCAATTTTCATGCAAAACGAGATATAGCATATGAGTTACCCCGGTGGTCATTGACTCTGAAGAAGAAAGTGGCATAACATCTGCCCGCTAGTTAGCGGGGTCGCTATCTTCGCGGAGCTTCTACTCCTAACTTTGTTCACGTTCTGTGAAACGCTGGCACGGGGTTTTCACACTATCCAGATGCGTGCCGAACTCAGGACCAGCCCCCGTCTGCCAGGAGTGACTCCATGAGCACCAATACCGTGACGAATTGGTTCGGAAACATCGTTTCGCACCCGAACGTGATTGTCGACGCCCATTCCGTCGGCGACATCGTTGCCATCATGAAGGACCCTATTAAGTATCCTTCGCCAGTGCGTGCGGTCGGTTCGAATCACTCGACGGCACCCTGTGGCGTCGCTGACAGCGGCACCTTGATCCGCATGAAGATGAATCAAGTCCTCAACATCGGACAAGACAGCCTGACGGTTCAGGCTGATGCAGTTCATCTTGATATGGCAAAGGCACTGGAGGCGAGGAATCTCCAGTTCTACGTGAATACGGAGATCGGCAGCTTATCTGCCGGAAGCGCCGCATGTGCGGGAACCAAGGACGCGTCCTTCGCTGGTCAATATGGACAGGTCGGCTCGTATGTGACAGGCGTGAAAATGGTGCTGCCAAGCGGCGACTTGCTGGAGGTCACTGAGGACGCGCAGCCGGAACTGATGCAGAAGGTGCGATCCAGCTACGGATTGTTCGGAATTATTTACGAGGTGACTTACAAAATCCGGCCTTTGACACCGATGCAGGTACGCCACAAAACCTACAGTCTCGAAGACTTCGTTGCCGCTCTGCCTGAGCTGAAAGCGCTGAATGAGTCAATGATGTTCTACATCTTCCCCTTCGACAACAAGGTCACCATTGAATTTCGCAAGGATAATCCCAGTGCCACAGGCGAACCGAACCGTGCAGCCTGGGCCTTGAGGAATCACATCTGGGGTACATCCGGACCCAAGTTCGGACATGATGTTACGCAGAATATCTCCAACCCCACGATCCGCTATGGAATTATCGACACTTTCAATGCCGGGTGGCGTCTGCAATTAGAAACGCTCGTCTCCAGCGACCACACAATTCCGCCCGACCAGATCATTCAATATCCGACCGTATCCAACGATAGCCGCTATACCTTCAGCCTGTTCGCCTTCTTGGAAGCTGAATATCCTGCAACGCTTACCGATTTCTTCAAGTTCTGCAAAGACTACTACGCGCAGAAAGGATACCGATCCAATCTCCTGTATGTCGGCTATCGAATCGCACAGGACCAGAAGGCATTGCTGTCATATTCCTTTGATGGCACCGTCATGACCATCGATCCGGTCTCGACTGCAAACCCCGGATGGGATGAATTTCTCGACGCCTACAACCAATTCTGCGTTGCGCACAACGGCCTGCCTCTGCTGAACCAGACGCCCGGTCTTACCTCGGCCATGGTCCAAAAGGCCTATGGAGCGAAGTGGCAAACCTTCGCAACCGCGCGTAAACAGTTCGATCCCAGCGATCGACTCCTGAACGACTACTTCCGTGCGCTACTCTCCTAGCTGGATCCTCGCTGATGTGCGAAGCCCGAGACGCTTCGCGATCTCCCTGATTATCGCGTCCGCAGTGACGCTGCCAACAGCACATTCTCAAGCGATCACCATTGCTTCGCGTAAGCCGGTGACGGTATGCCCCGGGGGCTTCCCAACCAACCTGAACCAACTAAGCGGCAAGGACTGCGCTTACACGCAGGCTGAACGAACCGTGGATTTCCTGTCAGGCTCCGTGACTGATCAGGCTGTGGTCGGCGCTGTGGTATTCGGGCTTGGCGCGCAGATCATCGAGTCTCCATCGGAATGGAAGCGGACATGGGATGGATACGGCAGGCGGGTCGGCTCCCGTTATACCCAGGCGGTGGGCAAAGGAGCGGCACAATACATCGTCGGCAGCATACTTCGAGACGACCCGCGGCCTCTTGCTTACCGTGATGAACCCAAGGTGATCGAGGCCCGGTACAAGGCCGTGTCGATGGGCAACACGGGAGCCGTTTTAGCGCACGACGGGTGGCAACGGTTTGGGCATGCATGGTTCGACACAATTACCGTCCGCCGTTCCGCAGCCAATGGAAACGGCCGCCGCATACCGGCTCTTTCGCGGTTTGCTGGAGAGTTCGCGGGCGCCTACGCGGGCTATCCATGGTATCCGGCTGCAGAGAATACCTTCCCCAAGGTTGGCGAACGCGCCGCCAGTGCCTTCGGCACCGCCGCGCTCTCCAGCTTTTACAACGAGTACAAGCCGGAGATCACGAACCTCCTGGGCGCCATTGTTCGACAAGGCAGACAACCGAAGGTGCGTTCTGGAGCTCAACCATGAATCTCGCTAAATGCATTCTGCCAATTGTTCTCCTGCCCGTTCTTGCGGGTTGCCACGTGCCTCTGAAGCCCTACCGGCTTGATCATCCAGCGATCGTGGTCCCGCCCATGGCGTCAGACGAGGCGCCGCCTGATGTGAGCTATGCGGCACAGAAGAAAGACTGCGTGAGTGCCAGCACGCCCATCTGTCTCGCATTCATTGAAGTCGACGACATGGGCGAGCTCTTCGATAAAGCAGAACTCGACACAGCACTTGCCGTCATCCGGCGCGCCAATGACAGAACCAAGAGCAGTCCTCCGGAGAATGCTCCCGTTGTGATCACCTTCATCCATGGCTGGAAGAACAATGCCGCTCATGACAATGACAATGTGAAGGGATTCATGCGTGCGCTGGAGCAGATCTACGAAAGGAATCAGGCGCGTCAGATTGTCGGGGTCTATATAGGTTGGCGCGGCGATCTGATCCGCAGCTATTTTCCGGTCAGCCGGCAGTTTTCCTACTACAACCGCGAAGCCACCGCCGTCCGCGTTCCCGGCGTAACCGTATCTAGCGCGCTGGCTCAGATTGCGGCTCGCACACATGAAAACCGGCACGGCCTGGTTGTTTTTATCGGCCATTCCTTTGGAGGATTACTGCTCGAGCGCTCGGTGAGTGAAACCACCGCGAGCCAGATCGCGCAGCAGACAATCTTCTCGCAACAGGCGCAGGAGACGGCGGAGCTTTCGAGAAGTTCGACCGACGCTCACGAAAAGGACGCGGCGGAACAGCTGAGACGCGACACAACAGTGGCGGCAAAACTCGCATCGGACTCGCGGGCTGATCTCGTGATCTTCATCAATCCCGCGGGTGCGGCGACCGAATCCAAGCAGATGCTGGATTTTCTCGCAGACAACGGCTATCGCTATCAGCCAGGACTGGCGCGTGACGAAATGCAGGCGACCGTCACGCCTGCACCCTCTGCAGATCGGGACGCTGACCGTCCCTTGATCGTGTCGCTCACGTCCACCGCCGATCTTGCCACGAAGTTGGCCCTTCCCATCGGTCATGGGTTGCCATATCTGGGCTTCAAGAATGCCGGCAGTTTCCGCAATCTGAGCCAGGATCCGGGCAAACGATACTCCCTGCAGTGCTTCGATCCGCACAACGAGAAACACGCTTATTGGAATCTCGACACAAAGGCGGCAGGTGGCCTTTCGCAGGGTTCCTACTATCTGAGCAGCACGCCGCACATGCAGATACTGCAGAGCCACGATATGTTGAAAGCGACTGGGCCATCGCAGATGCGGGTGTCATCCACTGGCCAGCTGATTCAGATCCACGATGCCCGGGCGATCGCCGAATGCAATCGCGATCTCCTGAACCAGCAGGGTCTGAACATCGTCAGCACATTTCGCCTGTATGACACACAGACGTGCTTTGCCGTTCAGGAACGACCGAACCGTTGCAATGGAACGCCTTATTGGGTCATGGAGATCGATCCCGATGTAGTGCCAGACCACAGCACCATATTTACGCAACGACTCATCTCATTTCTCATCGATACCTTCTTTTCGACTCAGGGGCGGCCACTGGTGCGGATCACTCCGCAATTGATGAAGGCTCCTCATTGAGGGAAAGGCTTGAGGTGGCTGCGACTTCATCACGACCTCTGACCCAACTCTCTCCCGCACTCGGGGTGAGTTGCGGCCTCAGAACCACGCATCGCAAGGCGTCGCAGTGTGTCCTAGCATCTAGCAGCCATCGAACTCTGGGAGATTTGTACCGCTAACGCCCCGCGATTTTGCGGGTAAAGAAGCGAGAGCGGTGAACTGTCGGCCCTCTGCGTATCGTTTGCTACGCCGCTTTCTTCGCAGCACTCATCAGTTGTTCTCTTTTTGCGTTTCTAGTCGTAGCTATAGGAAACGGGGCGTGCCCATGTTGGCTCCATCCTGAGCCCGTTTGCTACATGCGGTGCAATCGCCAGCCCCGCAAAGACAAGTCCAGCAGCCGCAATCCGTACGCCACTCATTGACCTTTGTTCCATCGTCGTCTCTCCCATTAGTCTCCGTATCCGATGCAATAGCGCGCCGCCCCTTCCGTGCAGAGCGACCGCCAGTTGTACGTGCTCCGCCTTTGCTCCTCCATCTGTAATAGTGCCTCGGCATAGATGCCCGGATCCGCGCAGGTACGTGCCGCTATCTCATCGCAGCACATCTCACGAAGCTCTCGTGTCCGCCTGCTGATCCACCAGACGGCAGGGTGGAAGAAGAACACACACTCAATTGCCGTTTGCACGAGATTGCAGAAGTAGTCCCACCGGCGTATATGCGCTAGTTCGTGTGCTAGCACCGCCTCCAATTGCTCAGAGGGTAGCGACATCTCCACGCTCGACGGCAGGATCACCGAACTACGCCATATTCCCATCGCCATCGGTGAGATCACCTCCGCCGAAACTCGTAGGCTCACAGGATGCACGAGGCGCAGTTGTGCGACCATCTTCGCAAACCTCTTCTGAATCGCAATCGGAACCTTCAACTGCGCGTTTCGGCGCAGCGACCGCAGGCGCCACCATCCGCACGTGGCTCGTAGTGCCAGCAAACAGACGCCCACAAGCCATATCCCATCAATCCAGGGCATCAGGCGGTCTGCATGTGCGGCGATCCAAAGCTCAGTGTCAGTCATCGCCGGAGCAGCAAACAATACCTCTTTCACAACGCTCGCATGCAGGCTTCCTATCTGGGATGCCACAACCGGTTGTGCGCCCTGTGCGAAGTGCACCACCAACCGCTCTTGCTCGATGAACGTCGCGATCGCCGCGACAGGCATTGGGCCCAACATCGCCATCGCAACCCCATAGCGAACGGCCGTCGTCGTCCGAAGGAGGCAACTGTCTACCAGCGCTATCATCGTGCTCTGCCGGCAGAAGTGCAGCAGGGTTCCCAGCGCTACCACCTCTCCCGAATGCACCCAGCTGAAGGTACTCATCGCTCAGCCCCTTGTCTTTTCCGCGCCAGCAGCTTACGAATCTCTGCCACCTCTTCTTTGCTGGCAGGCTCCATCTCCAGGGCCCGTAACGCTAGCTGCGCCCCGCTTCCGGCAAACAGTCGCTGGCTCAACTCACGCACAAAGCGACGTTCCG
>DASXEY010000044.1:0-47861 GCA_036489835.1 Bryobacteraceae bacterium
CTCGCCGCGTGGCTCGGGACGGGACGAGCATCATGATGAGGCGCATGCTCACGCTCTACGCGGTGGCGGTGCTCGCGGCCGGCGCATCGTTCGCGCCCGCCGGCGCCCGCGCCGCCGCGCCTCAGCAGAGATCGCAGGCTCCCGGCTACTACCGCATGATGCTCGGCGATTTCGAGATCACCGCGCTCTGCGACGGCACCTTTCCCTTGAAGGTGAGCGAGGTCATCACGGGCATCGCGCCGAAGGATCTCGACGCCGCGCTCGCGCGCTCCTTCCTGAGCGGCACCATCGAGGAATCAGTGAACGGGTTCCTGATCAACACGGGATCGAAGCTGGTGCTGATCGATACGGGTGCCGGCGTCTATTTCGGGCCCATCGCGGGCAAGCTCCTCGCAAGCCTGAAGGCTTCCGGATACCGCCCGGATCAGGTGGATGAAATCTACATCACCCACATGCACAACGATCACATCGGCGGGCTCGTCCTCGACGGCAGGGCCGCCTTCCCGAAGGCCGTGGTGCGCGCCAGCCAGAAAGAGGCGGATTACTGGCTGAGCAAGGTGAACCGGGACGCGGCGTCGAAGGACGCCCGGGAAGATTTCGATCAAGCAATGGCGGCGCTCCAACCCTACATCTCGGCCGGAAGGTTCAAGCCCTTTGCCGGCAATGCGACCTTGGTCCGCGGGGTCCGAGCCGTGGCGGCCCCCGGCCACACGCCCGGACACACCGTGTACCTGGCGGAGAGCCAGGGCCAGACGCTCCTCTTCTGGGGCGACACCATGCACGTCGCCGCCCTGCAGTTTCCCGATCCGTCGCTCACCGACAACTACGATGCCGACCCGGCCGCCGGCATCGCCGAGCGCAAGAAAATCTTCGCGGAGGCGGCTGAGCACGGCTACTGGGTGGCGGGCGCGCATTTGTCGTTTCCGGGTATCGGCCACCTGCGCTCCGCGGGCGCCGGCTACATCTACGTGCACGCGAACTACACCTCGATGCGGGGCGTCGGCGGCAAATAGCCTCGCGGGCGTCGCGGCGTCAGCGCCCGTCGTCAGCGCGCGGCGGACGTGAGCGTCGCGCCCGTCAGCCGCGCGACCGCACCGAGCGTGGTCTGCGCGGCGTTGAGGCCGAGGCGGAAGTCCGCATCGCCGAAGGTCGAGTACAGATCGCTGGGCTGATGCCAGGTCGGATCCCAGCCGGCGCCGATCTCCCGGCCGCGCTCGTTCTCACGCAAACTGATGGCCGGCACCAGATCCATGAAGGGGGTGCTGTCGGTGTTGGTCATGTGCGGACCGACCGCGGCCGGATAATCCGTGGCATACGCCTCGTTGGCGGCATAGAACGCCCAGGCGAGTTTTTGGGCGGCGTCCGCCTGTTTCGAGAGCGATTGAAACTCGATGTTCACGTCGGCCTCCGGCCGCTGGTCCTTCGACACGGTTCCGTCCGCCCGCGGCATCCCATGGTCGAACAGCATCATGTCGTGCTGAATCATCCCGAGCCAGCGGGGCTCCGGATACTGGCCGGATCCCGGCGGAGACTCTCGACCCTGCAGAGGCGCGCGCTGCTCGACGTAGGCCCTGGCGCCGTTCAAACCCGTTTCTTCGTTGTTCCAGAGCACGAAGCGGATCGAACGCTCGGTCCTCACGTCCGGCGAGGCAAACACTCGCGCCAGCTCCATCACCAGCGCGGTGCCGGAGCCGTCGTCATTGGCCGCTTCGCCATAGCCGATCCCATCCATATGACCGGCCACGATGTACATTTCATCGGGATGCGTCGTGCCGATCTTGGTGCAGTAGACTTCTTCGCGCGGGCCGGGCGTCGTTGGTTGCGAATCGAGCGCGCGAAGTTTTTCGTCGGGCTGCTTCATGGGGTCGTTATTCACGTTATCCGGCCCGATGACACCGCGGCGGATGCCTCTGGCGCCAGCGGTTGCCGGGTCCGAGGCCACGGCCTGCCCGGGAGGAGTGGGGTATTCGTAATGAATGCGCTCCGTGTTGGTGCAACCGTAGCTCTTGAGCTGGGCTTCGATCCAATCGATGGCGGCGCGATTGCGATCCGTGCCCTGGCGGCGGTCGCCAAACTGCGTCAGGCCCTTAATCGTAGCCTTATAGCGTTCGAGGTCAAGGCGTTTCACCAACGGCGTGGCGACGGAATCGGGCCGGGGGCGATTGGTTCCCCCTCGGCCGCCGCGCCCGCGTCCTCCGCCTCCCGCCGGGGCCGGCTGCTGAGCCCAGATGCCCGCGGCGCTGAGGCACAGCATGATGAGAAAGCGACGTCGCAACATTGGCGACTTTGTCAGGATCTCCATTTTGACCTTCCGATTTTGTGAACGGCTGTTTGAGTTACGCCATCGGGTGGTGCCTTCCGCGTGGAAGGACCTCAGGGTACGGGGCCCTAGGCAGACTAGCGAATGCTTTAGACGATTATACGACGTAAGGCTTGCGTAAGCCTCACCGGCTTGAAATCCGCGCGGCTACGGGACGGTCAGGGTGACCGGCACGTCCATTTCCTGCGAAGTCCCGCTGAGGTAGACGATCACTGCGACGGTTCCGGTATAGGAGCCGGATGCGAGACCAGCCGGATTGACGCTTACATGGATCGATTCGCCGGTTCGCCCCGTGGTACGGTTCACGCTCAGCCACGGTGCACTGACTTGGACCGCGTAAGGAAAGGGCTCGGCGAAGTTTGCCGATGTTGCGATGCTGACGCTCTCGGCGGCGGCCGCATTCCTTACGTCAATTTTATCCGGCGATAACGCCAGCGAGTACGCCTGGTTCGTGACTTCGCGAATAATATTCAGCCCGGGTTCCGGAATGTACATGTTTGCGGCAGGATCGAAGGCGACCGCTCCGGGCGACCAGCCTTCTCCGCCCACGAGGCTCGCCTGCAGGACCGGCCCGCCATCGCCAGGATCAGTGGCTGCCTGGGTCATGGCCGGTATATTTCCAGCGAGGCGCTGAATGGTTCCATTGGGATTCAGGCGCAGCACCAGCGAATACTCCCCTTCCGAGAGATTCAGCAGTCCGTTCGGATCGACGGACATCGCCACTACAGCGCATAAGCGAACCTGCAGCGCCGGGGCTCCGTCACCCGTGAACTGGCTCGGCGCGGTATTGCAGGACTGGCTGTTTCCCGCCACCGGGATCAGCGTGCCGTTCGGCTCCACGATATTTACAGTGGCATATTGGTCTTGCGGGGATGCGTGGGTCCATGCAACGTAAAGGTTGCCCTTGGGGTCCACCGCCACGGCATTGTAGTAGTCAACCCCGGGCTGTCCGGGACCAGCCACGGTTGTGATGATGCCGCTGGTGTCGACCTTGCGCACGCGCGCGTTGGACGTATCGGCGATATAGATGTTTCCGTGCTGATCGAAGGCCACGCCGCCCGGTTCGTTCAAGGTGGCATTCACCGCCAGCCCGCCGTCGCCCTGGGCGGCTGAGCTGAGTGACGCCGGAGGTCCGTTGCCTGCAACCAGATGGATGATTCCATCCGGCGTGATCCTGCGGACCCGGCTGGCATCGGTAATCACATACACGGACCCATCCGGCGCAATGGAAACGGGGCCGGGGCGGGAGAGTTGCGCCTGGATGGCTGGACCTCCGTCGCCGCTATAACCCATTTGGCCCGTGCCCGCGAATGTGCTCACGACGCCAGCAGGCGTGATCTTGCGAATGTTATTTGCGAACGAGTCGCTGACGTAGAGATTCCCGGCCGCGTCAAACGCTGCGCCGCCGAGCAGTGCAAAGTCCGCGTGGATTTCCGGCCCTCCGTTACCGTTCGGTAGAGAATAGACAAAAGCCGGGTCCGTTTTGCCGCTGCCCACGATAGTTGCGATGGCGCCGTCAGGCGTAAGTTTTCGCACGCGGCTGTTGGCGAAATCGGAGATGAGCAGGTTCCCCGAACCGTCGAACAAGACTTCTGCCGGTTCACAAAACCGCGCCATCAGCGCGGGTCCGCCATCGCCGGAAAACCCACAGCCCTCGAATCCAGCGACGCCGCTGCCCGCGATGGTAGAAATGATTCCGTCGGGAGTGACCTTCCGAATGCGGTTATTCACCGTATCGGCGATATAGATATTGCCGCTGGAATCGAGCGTCACGCCGCTGGGTCCATCGAGTTCGGCGGCGGCCGCGGGACCGCCGTCACCGCTGAATCCTTGAATTCCCGTGCCTGCAATGATCTTAGCCCCCGATCCATCCGAGGCAACTTTCCCCACCGCATGCCCGAACCACTCCGTGAAATAAAGATTGTCCTGAGCGTCGATGGCCAGCCCTTCGATGCTGAGGAACGGGCTCTGCGTGGGCAACGGCGAGAGCGTGTACACAGTCGAAATGATGCCGTCGGGCGTGACGCGGCGGATGCAGCCGCAGAGCGCCTCGGCGATATCCAGGTTCCCTTTGGAATCGAACACCAGGCCGCGCGGCGAATAGAGGATCGCGGAAGTGGCCGGACCGCCGTCGCTTTGGTATCCAGGCGCGAGGATGCCTCCTCCGGCGAACCTGGATACGGTTCCATCCGGTGTCACCTTATAGACGAGTCCCGCGCCTGCATCGGAGAGATACAGCGCGCCCGCCGCATCCTGAGCCATGCCGCGCCAGATCGACACGTAGAGCGCGCTGGCGAGCGGAGTGCCGGTCGAAAGGGGCTCTTGCTGGGTGCCCGATCCCACCAGCGTAAGCAGCGATCCGTCCGGCTCCAGGCGTAGCGTTAGAAGTTGATCGTTGAAGATCAAACGTCCGGTGCTCTTGTCGATCAGCAGGCCGTAGACGTTCCCAACCGGTGCGCTTAACGCGGGCTGGCCGTCGACATCGTCGCGGTGGGTATATGGAATTCCCGCGATAGTGAATATGTTCTGGGCACAGACCAGCGTGCCCAGCAACAACAGAATGGCTGCGGTGCGAATCCGCATTCTTCGCAACCATTTTACAGTACCGCTCTTGTTTAATAGTGCTCTTGGCCCGCGATGCCTAAATGACAGCCCGCAGAACAGCCGGCAAAACGGAGCCTGGGTCGCCGCCAGGAGCGGAGCGGTTCCGTTCGTGATTGAGGGACGCGACCAGCTCTCTGCAGGCTGGTTAAGCTTGCGCGCAAACGCTCCCTTTGGTCGCGGCTCTGTCTCGAACCCGTTCCCGGCCGCGAAAGGCCGCTCCTGGCGTAGTCTATCGAAGCTTCCTGACGAGTTAAACTGGAGACGCTGGAATGAAACGGCCAGGTTTCCATTGCTTGCTCGCACTAGCAGGATGGCTCGTGGCCGTCCCCGCCTACGCCGATGTGACATTAAGCGGCGGAAACTCTTATTCCGAAACCTCCAGTTACACAACCTCGGGGTCGTCGATCTCGGTCTCACAGCCGAGCGGGGGCTTGCAGATCGTCTCCAACCTGGTCTACAGCGGAACAACCGCATTTGCCGAAATCGGGGTCTTGAATACAACATTGACCTACAATCCCAGTACCCAGGGCGCGATTCAATCGATCAGCGCCTCGGTGAGCAAGAACCTTTCGATCAACTACACTGCCGCCGCAGGTCAGCCGCCGTTGATCGACACGTTTTACCCGATGATCGAGCAGGACGGGAAATATTATCTTGCGGCGGTTTCGGGGCCGTCCTGGTATGGGGGCTCCACTGGATTCTTGTCCTTCTCGCAATCCGGGCTGGTGGCGTCGAGCTTCTCGCAATATGACTTCACCACCGGGGCGTTCGTCGGCGGCAGCCCTAACTTCAGCGGCGATCCGATGGTATTTGGGTTGGCTCAGATATCCAGCCTGACGATGACCGACACGCTCACCGCGGTTTACACCGGTCTGACGTTCGATATCGTGACCGCAGCGGCGGGACCGTTGACGGTGAGCCCCTCCCTGGTGAGTTTCATCGGCCAAGCCGATTCCGGCCCAGCCCAGCAACAAAGCATCACACTGAAAAATTTGGGAAGCGCCAGCGAGGCCTTCACCGCTTCCGTGGTTTCCGGTTCGCCGTGGTTGAGCATTTCGCCGGCTTCGGGAACCGTGACCGCGGGGGCTTCCGTCTCGATTACAGTCACCGTGAGCGCGCAGGCGCTCAGCGCGGGGAACTATCGGGATGTGATCCATATTGCTTGGCCGCCGTCGGGGAGCGCGGATATTCCCGTGACGCTGTTCGCCGCAAACCCGGGTGGGATTTTGTGGGCGAGACCGGTTGGGGCGGTGTTCAATGTTGTCCAAGGCGCCGGCTCCAGCGCGACCCAGACCATCCGGATTTCGAACCAGGGAAGCGCCGGCTCGACGGTGGCGTGGACGGCTTCCGCAGCCACGGTTTCGGGGGTGCCGAATGGAAACTTTTTGTCGTTTGGCGCGGGAAGCGGGACGGTGGCGCAAGGCACTGCGGGCAGTGTGACGCTCTCTCTGAACAGCAACGCCGCGACGTTGGGCGCGGGCGTGTATTACGAATTGGTGCAGGTGGTCAGTGCCGGATCATTGAATTCGCCGCAGTACGTCACGGCGATTTTAAACGTGCTGCCGGCCTCGGCCAGCGTGCTACCCAACATATCTCCGGCAGGGCTGCTCTTTACCGGAGCCGTCGGGCAGACCATTGCGCAGCAGCAATTCGTGGTGAACTGGAGCTCATCGACGTATCAATACGTTCAGGCCACGGCCACTGTGCCGGCCGGTCAATCCTGGCTGCAAGCTGTGACCAATTCCAGCGCCGCCAATGCAGCCAATCCCGCGGTGATGACGGTGGGGGTGAGCACCAGCGGACTGGGCGCGGGAGTCTATACGGGAACCATCGATTTAAGCACCGTTGGCTCGGCGCCGATCGGGTCGGTGAACGTCACGCTGGTTCTGGGCACGATTTCGAGCGCTCCGGGGTCGGCCGAACAAGTCCCAGGACACAAAGACTCCGTGGCTGGCTGCGCTCCCACAGCCCTGGCGCTGACTGAGAGCAGCATTCCGAACCATTTCTCGGTTCCGGCGGGCTGGCCGGCGGATCTGGTGACGACGATGACGGACGATTGCGGGAACGCGATCACCGGTGGATCGGTGACAGCGAGCTTCTCGAACGGCGATCCTCCTTTGTCGCTGGGCGATCAAGGAAGCGGGGGCCTCTATGTGGGGACATGGCAGCCTTCGAATCAATCCAACTCCAACATGACGGTGGTGTTGAACGGGAGCTTCGGCAAGCTGACGCCCGCATCGTCGCAGTTGTCGGGCTTCGTGACGCCGAACCAGGCTCCGGTTTTGGTGCCGAACGGAATTCTGAATAATCTGAACCCATTGGTCGGCGGCGGTGTCGCGCCGGGGACGGTTGCGTCGGCTTTCGGATCGGGCCTCACGATCTCGCAGAATCCGGTTTCGACCAGCACCATTCCGCTGCCCACGGCGTTCGAAAATACTCAGTTGGTTGTCGGAGGGCTGCTGGCGCCGCTGTACTACCTGAGCAACGCGCAGCTTAACGTGGAGATTCCGGCGGAACTTGCGGCTCTGCAGCAGTATCCCGCGGTGGGCGTGGTCAATAACGCGCTGACATTGCCGGTCCAGGTGACCGTGGTTCCGGCGGCGCCTGGGGTCGCCGCTTATTCCGATGGCAGCGTGGAAGGCGAACATAGCGATTTTTCTCTGATCACCTCCAGCAGCCCGGCGCATCCCGGAGAGTCCATCATTATCTATCTGGTGGGGATGGGGGCAACCAATCCGCCGGTTGCATCGGGAGCGGTGGCGCCGGGGCTCAACGTTGGCGACACGCTGGCGTCGGCTGTGGTTCAGCCGGTGGTGATGGTGAACAATCAGACCGCGCAGATTCAGTTTGCGGGATTGACGCCGGGAGGGATCGGGCTGTATCAGATCAATTTCGTCGTGCCCGCGAATGTGCCGGCCGGCAACTTGAGCCTGACGGTCAGCCAAGGCAGCACGAACGCCAACACGACCAAGCTGCCGGTGGCGGTTCCGTAATCGAGTCGACGCTGCCTCCAAGCCGCCAACAGAGCGCGACCACAGGGAGCGGTGTTAATTCAGGTTGGTCTTCTTCGCCTTCGCGGCCTCTGGAGGAAGCTCAAAAGCGGAAGGCGGAAGCGGCGGATTCAACTGCAAATTGGAAAATGTCGCGAGCCGGTAGTCCTTGTTCGGCGCGGTTTCCTTCTCCTGGATCGGGTAACCTTTGCCGTCCGGAATCCACAGCTCAATAGTGGTCACGGTCTTGAGCGTATCGGCCGATTTGGGTTTCAGGACGATGCGCGTGGTCGCGATCGAGCCCACCTTCTCCGGTCCGCCGAGGCTGACATCGTAATCCCTCATCATGTCGTCGCGAGTGACGGCGAAACCGAGCAAGAGCATTTGGTCGAATGTCGTCGAGACCTTGCGCATGTTGCCCTGCTGGATTTCATTTGCCTTGGGGAAGTATTTCTGGAACTTGGAACCATCCAGGTGAACGATGAAAGGCTTCTCGCCCGCGCTGAAATCCAGGATTCCGGAGACTCCGGCCTTGGTGCGCTGGAGCCGCATGGAGCCGCTGGAGAGCACCGTGTCGTCAATGATCTTTTCGTATTCCTTGATCTTCACATCCGCAGAGTAGGATTTAAACGCCTTCGCCGCGGTGTCCATGCGCGACAGAACTTCGTCCAGCGAATCGGGGCGCGCCATGGCCGCGACTGCCAGAGCCAGCAGAATGCGTTTCTTCATGGTTGGGTGTAAGCCATGTAGCCGGTGATGTCGTCTTCAGAGTCCTTCAAAGGCTCGACTCGCGTCACCGTCGCGCGCCGCTTGTATTGGGCCTTCACCAAGGTTGCGGCCTTGGAGAGACGATCCGCGGCGGGCACTCCTGTGAGCAGTTGGGGAGCGATCCAAAATAGTCCGGTGCCCTGCTCGGCGGGCAGCATTACCACGTTGGCGGCCTTCGGCTGATCGCGGAAGACGGTGTTGGGCGTCAGGAAAATGAACGCAAGGATCAGCGCGACAATGACGTCGTACTGCCAACTGGCTCGCTTGAAATCCCAGAGTATAAATCGGGCTAGATTACCCATCGACCTTTAGTCTACAACGGCCTGTCCGGATGGGTGTCCGTTCGCAGTGCTCGAAGGGCGCTGGGAGCCATTGGCGTATGTGCGGTATCGAGCGGCTGCGGCAGTCTCGAAGGTCGAATCGCTTTCCGGTGCATCTTCTCCCTGGCGGCCGACGGCTCTGTATCGAACGCGTTCCAAGCCGCGGCCAAAGGGAAGCGGGACTAATGCTCCGGCTGCGACACACGACCAATAGAAGCTCGACGCCCGAAACTACGACGGCCGGGCAACCAGCGCGAGGAACTCATCGCGCGTGGCTTTGTTTGAGCGGAAGGCCCCCAGCATCGTGCTGGTAATGGCACCCGAGTGCTGCTTCTGGACTCCGCGCATCATCATGCAGAAGTGCCGGGCCTCGGCCATCACCGCCACGCCGCGAGGCGCAATCGCGGTCTCGACAGCCTGGGCCACCTGCTGGGTCAGCCGTTCCTGCAACTGCAGGCGCCGCGCAAACATATTCACGATGCGGGGAATTTTGCTGAGCCCGATGACGCGGTCCTTGGGCAGATAGGCCACGTGGATTTTTCCATAAAACGGCAGCAGGTGATGCTCGCACAGGCTGAAGAACTCGATATCCTTCACGATCACCATTTCGTCGATTTCGGTGCGAAACAGCGCGCCGTTGACGATCTGCTCCAGGCTTTCGTCGTAGCCGCGCATCATGTAACGCATGGCCTTCTCATAGCGCTCAGGAGTGTGCAGCAAGCCCTCGCGCGACGGATCTTCGCCCAGCATCGCCAGGACTTCCTTCATGCGCTCTGCGACGGAGGGTCCGTGCGGCGTCATCACTTTCACCACTGCATTTCTCTTCAAACTGTTCTTCAAGCTGCGGGAGCCTCCATTTCAAACGCGTTCCGGTCCGTTTCAGCGATGCGGATTCGCGCCAAGCGCGGCGTCAGATTCCAATGTTCGCGCAGCCGCCGATAGATGACCGAGGCAAGATTCTCCGTGGTGGGAACCGCGCCTTCAAACTCCGGGACGTCGCAATTCAGATTCCTGTGATCCAGCACGCGCAAGACCCGCTCCTCCACCAGACTGTCGAGTTCCCGGCGATCCACCACCAGGCCGTCCGCGTTCACCGGCCCCTCCACCGAGATTTCGAGCGAGTAATCATGTCCATGCCCGTAAGGATTATTGCATTTTCCGTACAACTTGCGATTGGCCTCTGCGCTGAGCGCCGGAGAATCCAGGCGGTGCGACGCCGCAAAACGATAGCGCCGGGTCACGCGCGCCCGCGCCGGGCCAACTCGGCGTTCCAAATTGTCGCGAATGCCGGGAGCTTCCTCCGAGCCGGGCGCCGTTGTGCGGGCGGGAGTTCCATGGGTCACGCCCATACTTTTATTGGCCTTCCTCGACGCCTTCATAGTCCACATATAGATCCGCTGTTTCATACAAGCGGACGTTGCGCAGCCGCACGTCTCCCCGGCTTACTCGCCCCTCGATGCGCGTCCAAATCTCCCGCGCGATGTTCTCCGTGGTCGGGATCACGCGGTCGAAGGGCGGCACTTCCCGGTTGAGGAAGCGATGATCCATGGGGTCCACCACTTCCTGATTCAGGATCTCCTTTAGCTCGCGGAGATCGAATACCATGCCGGTGACGGCGTCGGGCTGGCCTTCCACCGTAACCTCCAGAACAAAGTTGTGCCCATGGCCGTTGGGATTGGCGTTGCCTCCGTAGACGCGCCGATTCTCAGCCTCGCTCCAGTCAGGGTTGGAACACACCAGCGCGGCGGAAAATTCAACTTTTCGGGTGAGAAGCATGTGTTGGTCGGACCGGCGACAGGTTTTGGATGCTTTTAAAGAAGGCTCAGATCCTCTAAAATAATAGCGTGAAGCGTGGCGATTGGATATTGACAGGCGCCTTGGCTGTTCTGGCCGGCGTCCTGGTGTGGGTGGTGACGGGTACTTTGGAGCCCCCCGTGGTGAATGCCGGCGATACCGCGCCTAAATTCAGCGTGGTTACCGAGGATGGCAAAACCATCACGCCATCCAATTTCGGCGGTAAGCTGCTGGTGCTGAACTTCTGGGCGAGTTGGTGCGCGCCCTGCGTTGACGAGACCCCTTCGCTCAACCAGTTTGCACAGGTCTTCGCCGACAAAGGCGTGGTGGTTCTGGGCGTCAGCGGGGACCGTAATGAGAAGCTCTACAAGCAATTTCTGTCTGAATACGAAATTCACTTTGAGACCGCCCGCGATCCCGACGCGGACATCAGCGCCAGCTACGGGACCTTCTTGTTCCCGGATTCCTACATCATCGATCCGTCCGGTAAAGTGGTCGAAAAGATCATCAACGAACAAAACTGGATGGACCCCAAGTTTCTCGATCATATCCAGAAGATGCTCTAACAGCATGACGAAAGCCGGGGCTCCATGACCACTTCCATTGCCCCATCCTTGCGCGACGGCGTCGAGGCCATCCTGGGGCCTCGCGGTTATTTATACAAGCCCGCGGATTTGAGCAACTACGAATACGACGGCAGCGTCGACAAAGCCAAGCCCGATCTGGTGGCGTTTCCGCAATCCACCGCCGAGGTTGTTGCGCTGGTGAAACTGGCTCGCGAACAGGGAGTTCCTGTCACCGGCCGCGGAGCGGGAACCGGCTTGAGCGGAGGCGCCATCGCTCGCGAAGGCGGCCTGATGATCTCCTTCGCGCGCATGAACCGGATTCTGGAGATCGACCTGGCGAATGAGCGTGCCGTGGTCGAGCCCGGCCTGGTGAACCTGGATCTCACGCTGGCGGTCGAAGCCGACGGCTATTTCTACGCCCCCGATCCTTCCAGCCAGCGAGCCTGCACTATCGGCGGAAACGTGAGCGAGAATTCGGGTGGTCCGCACACGCTCGCCTATGGCGTCACGACGAATCATGTACTGGGTCTTGAAGTCGTTCTGCCCGACGGCACGGTGCTCAATACCGGCGATTCGCACGATGCACCAGGCTACGATCTCACCGGGCTCCTGGTGGGATCGGAAGGCACCATGGCGCTGGTCACCAAGATTACCGTGCGCCTGATGCGCAAGCCCGAAGCCGTCAAAACCCTTCTGGCCGTGTTTAATAGCACCGACGACGCCGGCAATACCGTGGCGGAGATCACGGCGCGGGCGATCACTCCGGTGGCGGTGGAAATGCTTGACGGCGTGCTGCTGCGCATGGTTGAAGATGCCACCCACGCCGGCTATCCTCTGGACGCCGCCGCAGTGCTGCTGATCGAACTCGAAGGCATTACCGAAGCCGTCGAGGAGCAGGTGGAAGAGATTCGCCAAGCCTGCATGGCATGCCGCGCGCGTGAGTTTCGCGTGGCTCGGGATCAGCAGGAGCGCGACCTGTTATGGAAAGGCCGCAAGAACGCCTTTGGCGCTGTGGGGCGCTGTTCGCCTGATTACTACACGCAGGACGGAGTCGTCCCGCGCACGCAAATCTCCCCCACGCTGCGCTTCATCGCTGACGTGAGCCAGCGGTATGGGCTGGTAATTAGTAATATTTTTCACGCCGGCGACGGCAACTTGCACCCTCTGATCCTGTGGGATCACCGCGTGCCCGGGCAGCTGGAGAAGGTCAAACAGGCCAGCGACGAAATCCTGCAATATTGCATCACGGTAGGCGGCTCCATCACCGGCGAGCACGGCGTCGGAATGGAGAAGAACGAGATGATGGCGCACCAGTTTTCTTCCGACACTCTGGATATGATTGCGCGCTTCAAGAAACTCTTCGACCCCCAGTGCCGTCTTAACCCAGGGAAGGTTTTACCCACCGGCCGCGGCTGTATGGAGATCCGTCAGAAACCAGGAGACCTCAGCTTATGAAGATGATTCCGATTCTGCTGATATGCCCGATGCTGACATGTGTGTCTTCGGCCCTTGCAGGCGACCTGAAGGCGCTGCCCAACCAGGCCGGCAATAATGACATCGACTTGCAGGGCACCGTCCTGATCGTGCGCAACGACATCAAGCTGGCTCTGGATGGGCCGGATCTGCCGCCGGAGTACATTGCCGTGCGCATGAAGGTGACGCCCAAATCCGGCGCGCCCTTGCGAATCAGCCCCGACGATTTCACGCTGCTGTCGCGCAAGAATGGCGAGCGCAGCCCCGCGCTCTCGCCCAATCAGATCGCTGGGGGCGGCACGGTGCTGATGGTTAAGCCGGCTGCGAATCAGCCTGGCGGAGACGGCACCACCGCCAACGGGCCAATCTGGGGCGGCGTCAGTCTCGGCAGGCGGTCTTCTACAAACTCGAACACCGCCCCAAGTGTGCACACCGAAAACCGGGATGGTGACGCTCCCATGGTCAAGCTGCTTGCCGCGAAGGCTCTGCCCGACAAAGACATCAAGGATGCCGTCGAGGGCCTGCTCTATTTCGCCATGGACGGCAAGCTGAAGCCCAAGGATCTTTCGATGATCTATCAGGGTCCGGCAGGCAAGTTGGTGATCGACTTCAAATAGGGCGATCCGTGCCAGCCAAAACCGATTTTCGATTTTGGCTGTTTGGCGCGGCGGCCGCGATCCTCGCGTACCAGCTTTTCGTTCCCCCCATCGTCGGCCTTGCCGATCAAGGCGATTTCATTCGAGTGATCCGGCCCTTCGGTTACGGTCCGGAGCCAACCAGCGTCAACCTGAAGTACAATTTCGTCCCGCGCCGTTATGTGCCGGACTCGGGTTACCGTGCGCTGGACTGGGAGCAGCCCACCTCAGAAAGCCTGCCCGTCGCGGCCGCAATCCTGCTCAATCGCCTGGTCTCGAAAGACGGCAGCCTCAACATTGAGGTCGTCGGGTTCACGCATGCCTTGCTGTTTCTGGCCGCTTTCGCGAGCTTTCTTTCCGCGATCCAGGGTATCTTCGGCGGCGCGATTCTTGGCGCGTTCGCCATCCTCGCTCTGACGGATGTCGGCTACGCCGCCTACTGGAACTCGCTCTACCGCGAGCCTGCGGCATGCATCGCGCTGATTCTTCTGCTCGCCGAGACTATCCGAATTTGCAGGCGCAGCGAGGTTTCCATGAGCGTCTATGTTCGATGGACTCTGTGGGCGATCCTGCTGATTGGCGCGAAACCGCAATACGCTCCGCTGGCCCTGCCGCTGGTGCTTTTCCTGTTTCGCCGGCGACAGCCGGGCCGGGGGCTCTGCGCCGCGGCGATTCTCGGAACCGCAGTTCTTAGCGTCGCGACCATCCCAAAGGCCGAGGGCTCTGCCGCTACTTACAATCTGATCTTCGATGCAGTTCTGCCGGAGTCGAAGGACCCTTCCGCCGATCTCAAAGCGCTCGGCCTGGACCCTCGCTTCGCCCACTATTCGGGAACTCACACCTGGAGCGAAGGCACCGGTTTCTATGAACCCGGATTGCTCGGCGTAATCGGCACACGGGTGACTCCCGTCAGCGTAGCTCGATTCTATTTACAGCGGCCGGCTAGGCTGTGGCGGCATGTGCACCTGCTGATGCGTCAGGCCGCATCTCTTCGCCCCGAGTTCTCCGGAAACTTCGAGCAGTCCGCCGGGTATCCGCCAGGGGCGCGAAGCCACGCGTTCTCCTTATGGAGCGCCATTCATGAGCACGTGTTGGGGAAAGCGATGGTAATCGAGCTGCTTCTGATGATCGCGGCGCCGTTGCTCGCGTTGCTGCCAACCCCGCGGCTTCGGCGATCGCCCAACCGGCGATGGATTGAGTTTGCCGGCTTATTGGCATCCTGCGGCGTTCTCGCCTTTCTAGCGGCGGCGTTCGGCGATGCCAGAGACAACGTGAAGCATATGTTTCTCTTCAACCTGTTGCTGGACGCGCTCGTGGTCACCGGGATCGCGTTCGCCATGGCCTCGGCAAGGGAGCGATTCGTGAAAGCCCGGAGCCCGATAACGTCAGTTCGACGGACTCAGGAAGTTACGGTCTTGGCGTCGCGCCACAGACGTTCCAGGTCGTAATACGCGCGCGCTTTTTCCGAGAAAACGTGAACCAGGTAGTCGCCGTAATCCATCAGCACCCACTCCGCGTTCTTATAGCCCTCAATGTTATTGGCTTGTTCGCCCAGCGTTTTGAGGTGCATCTGGATTCCGTCGGCGATGGCCTGGCATTGCCTGGAATTAGTGCCGCTGCAAATCACGAAATAATCGGCGAAGGAAGTGACGTCGCGCAGGTCCAGAATTCGGACATCTTTGGCTTGCTTGGCATCGGCCGCCTTGACGGCCTCTTTCCACATCGGTTCCGGTTGCTCTAGCTTCTTGGTGCGTGGCAGGTTTTTGGGCTCTCCTTTGATGGTATCGTACTACAGTGCAAATATGTCTTCTCTTCGAGTGCTGCTGACAGCGGAACAAATTCAAGCCCGCATTCAGGAACTGGCCGCGCAAATCGACGCCGACTACCCTGAAGGGCCGGTCTACCTGGTGGGCATTCTTAAAGGCGCGTGCATTTTTCTCGCGGATCTGGCGCGCGCGATGAAGACTCCGGCGCGTTTGGAGTTCATCGGCATCTCCAGCTATGGGCGTGGAAAAACCAGCTCCGGCGAAGTGAAGTTCACCAAGGATCTGGATGTGTCTGTCGAGGGCCAGGACGTCATCATGGTGGAAGATATTGTGGATAGCGGCATCACGCTCAGCTACCTGATTCAGGTGTTTCAGCAGCGCCGACCCAAGTCCCTGCGAATCGCCACATTGCTGGACAAGCCCGATCACCGCCAGCGGCCGGTGCATGTGGATTACGTCGGCTTCCACATTCCCGACGAATTCGTGGTCGGCTACGGCCTGGACTTCGCCGAGGATTACCGCAATTTGCGGGATGTCTGCGTCCTTGGGGAGTAGCAGCGGCGAGTAACATCCCGTGGGGCAGGCGGTTTCGCCTGCCAACCCGCGCTGGACCAAGGCGATAACTCCGCAGAGGGGACGAGCCCGGCAGACACAGGGTTCTCTTCAATGTGCCGGACAATTCGCTGGAGTTCTCGTTGGTTTCGGACCCAATGATCGTAGGATTCGGCCTGCCAGAATGGCTTACCTGTACGGTGCGGCAAACGGTTAGCGTGTCGGGCGGTTGAACCTTTCAACCAACGGGTGAGGGCAGGTAGCGGCACTCTTGGAAGCACGAGAAGGTGCACATGGTTGGGCATGACCGCCCACGCATAGAGTTCATACCAGCACCTCTCTTCAATCCCGATTTGAATGGTTTCTGCAACAAAACGTGCGATGCGGCTATCGTTCAACCAAAGTGGGCCGCGCGAGTCCTGTTCCAGAGCGCGATCCACCGCGGCGAACGCCTGGCCTGGAGTGAGTAATGAAAACTCGCTGGTCACCCGCTTGGCTACAGGCAGCGATCCCCAGAGACTCCAGGTGATGAAGAGGGGTACCTCGTCCGGTTGCCGGTGGGGCAGTCTCCTGCGATATTCGAGCATCCTGGGTAGTGGTCAAGTTTGAAAAATCTGTAATTCCAGAAACAAGCGTTTCCAATCTTCGTCGAGCAGCGTCACCTCGGAACGGTCCGAAAAGCTGACGTCAACGCCGGTGGTGATGGAATTCTGAGCGGAGACTTTGATTATTTGTTCAAGGTTGATCCAACCTCGATCTTTGCTGATTTGGAAGAGTCTCATTGTTTGAGTTTACGCCGCTACTCTTTCCAGCCTCCGCTCTTCAGCTTCGAGCAGGGCAACCAAATCCGAGACCTCAAACAGCCGATCCGTAACGCCAGCGGCCATCGCGGGTGTTATGCGGAGCGTCGAGTGAATCTTGATGAAGTTGTACGAGAAGTAATACAGCGCAACAGCAGCCGCGTGATTCTCGATTTTCTTAATGAAAGCGTTTGTCAGGCGAGTGTAGCGGCGCGTGGCCATGCGGAGCGAGAGATTTTGGCGCTCCACATAGCTCGTTGAGATGTGCTTCGGGTCGGGGTTACCCGTGATCGCCTTGGGCTCGCACGACAAGCACACAGCCGGGCTGTAGCGCTTCTGTGGCTCGGTGGACTCTCCGTACACCTTTATCAGCATGGCGTAGTCGATATCGTTGCCAAACGCATCATCGACGGCCCGCAAGTAGGGCTTGTGGCCATCGCTGGTCAACTGGGCTCGATTGCTCAAGCGAGCCGCCAAGTCTTGCATAAACTCGTGCGCCGTCGCCGCATCGCGCTGCCCGAGGGTCCAGGACGGCACCAGCTTGGTATCGGCATCAATCGCGGTCCAGAGCCACACATCACCACATGTGCGATCCCCTGCCATGCGCGGCGTGACGTTCTTCTGCTTGGCGTAAACGAAAGCCCAAAGCTCATCGACCTGTATCCGCTGGCAATTGAGATTTCGGAACACCTCATCCTGAAACCTAAGCGCAACAGCACCGGCCTCAACCAAGAGTTTAAGAACGGTTGGCTTTGAAACCCCAGTCATTCGCACTGTGGAGCGAATTGAGCAACCTTCAACGAGGCAGAGATCACTGCGGAGCGTGTCTTTGAATCGAGCCGGTTCATACATGCGTAATACTAATTCCGCTTTAGCATGTCAATACAGAAATGCGCTGGAAGAAGCATTGGAAGAAAAGATTTGCACGGAGAATAAGTTAGGTATACACTAAGGGGGAACTAGGGAAGGTTCGCGTTAGCCCTTCGAAAAGCTGCGAACCCCCCTAAGCCGGGAAGCGAGGTGGTGATACATATGAGAGTACCGGAGGGCCCGCAAGGGGCCCGACAACACTACTCGTCCCTTTTCGTTTATACCACGTTTTAGGCCCAAAAAGAAAGGAAAAACGCCATGGGTGCCGATCATCAAACACTCGATTATGCCGCGATGCTGGCTGATATGGAAGCCAAGTACGCTGCCCTTGGCGGAGCTATCTCCAGCCTTCGGGCAGCGTTGGCTTCTGGTGCGCTTGGGGCGCTCTCGGACGTTCCCACTAGTTCCACCCCCGGTTTTGGCCCCATCTCCGGCGGGGCTGGCATTTCGCTACCGCGCGGTGCTTTCCTGGGGAAGGCCGCGACCGAAGCGATCAAGTTGTATCTTGGGGCTGTCCGAAAAAAGCAGACAAATAAGGAAATCGCCCAAGCCCTTAGGGATGGCGGCTTAGAATCGACTGGAAACTTCGATAACTATGTTACCGGCGGACTTTTTCGCCTAAAAAACGATGGGGTTGTCCTGCGCTTCGACGACGGTTGGGGCTTGGCTGAATGGTATCCAGAATCCTTCAGGAGCAGGGTCACAGAGAAAACCAGCGGAGGTCAGCGGAAGCTCAGGAAAAAGACGCAAAGGAAGGGCAAGCCTAAAGGCCCTACGGAGCGAGCACCAAAGATAGCGGGATTGGACGAGCGGATCTTAGAACTGTTTGAGGGCCAAACCGGCGGTGGGACATTAGATGCTGAGATAGTGGCCTCATTATTGGGGGCGAATCCGGGAGCTGTAAATATGGGGTTTGGGCGTCTCCGCAAAAAAGGGAAACTAGAGAAGGTTGGCGATGGGTACCGCCTTCCTCTTGTGGAGGTGGCCCAGGTTTCTTAGGGACCTTAAAAGCATAACGGGCCGCCCTCAGGGAGGTCACGGCCCGCTACCTAGTATTTCTATGCCGTGGGCACGTACCTTTCGGCAGCGGTGACACCAAAGCTCACAGGTGAAGGATACAACGTAAGGCCACCATGGGTCAAGTATAAAATGGCGATTCAAGATAAGGCGTTCTTATATGCATCTAATGAGATAGCGGCATTAGAGTTAGCCCTCTCCCCGGAGCGCCTCAAGCCGTACTTGATCAGGGCTGGAGGCAGCAGGCAGAAAGCTATTTTGATCTATGAGCGCAACACGGCCCTATCGGAAGCGCTGTACGGGGTTACCCAGGCTACGGAGGTGGCCCTTCGCAATTCCATACATCGCGTGCTATCTAGCGGGTTCGGCTCGATGTGGTTCGACGTCGTGGGGCTAGAGGCACCTCAGTCTGAGAAGATCGAAAAAGCCAAATTTGAAATTGAGCGCAGCCAGCGCGTCGTCACCTCAGGAGGACTCGTTTCGGAGCTAAATCTTGGATTCTGGACATCCCTCGTTTCGACTAGGTATGAGAAAACTTTGTGGGTTCCGCACCTGCACAAAGCGTTCCCGCATGCCATAAGGGTAAAACGCGACGCCAGGACCGGCAGCGATTCAACCACCCCATTGAAACGTTCTGAGATATTTGATCAGTTGGAGCGCGTTCGTACGCTACGGAATCGAATTGCCCATCACGAATCAATTCTAAGACTGGATCTGGGCAAAATGTATGCAGAAACTCTAGAGGCTCTCAAATGGGTTTGCCCAACAAGCGCAGAATGGGTTCGATCAACTAATTGCTTTCCGTCGCGCCTCCATGAGAAGCCGCTTTCTTATGCTCCACCAAGAATGCCAGGACCACCTCAGATGCCTCGTCCAGGGATGCCGATTGCACCCGCAAAAGCCTAAGAACTACTTTTCCTGGCTTTCTTCCAACGGGTTTCGGCAGCCTTGAAGGCAATTTGGCTACGACGTTCCTGCGTCAGCGTTTCCAGCCGTTTCTTTCCGCCAATCTTCCCCCCCTTGCTGCCCAGGGCCGCCATGTACTTCGATATTTCCAGGGAGACAGAAGGCAACGGAATGCTTTCTTCTCGCATCACCGTCGATTGCTCCCCCAGCAAGTGCATAAGCTGATTTGGATCGGTCGATCTTGGTTTCTTTCGTGCTCTTACCGGACCGACCTTTTTTGCCTTCATTGCCATACCTCAAGCATGGCACTCCTGCTTAAGCGGTTCAAACTCAAGATTTTTCAAACTTGACCATTACCGCATCCTGGCAGGCGAAACCGCCTGCCCTACGAACGTGGTGGAAATGCGGATGTACTCTCATCAAGAAATGTAGAAACTTAGCTACCCCCGAAGCAACCGCATCGCCTCAGCCATCGCGGCGGCTTCCTTCGCCTCGCCCTTCGCTCCATTCGCCGCTTCCACCGAGTCCCCTTCGCCAGGCGCGAGAAACAGGTTCGCCTCCAGGCCGTGCTGCCGGGTGTACAAATCCCAGTACCGCCCGCCCAGCTTATAGAGTTGCTCATGCGTGCCACGCTCGACGATCCTGCCGCCTTCCACCACCAGAATCTGATCGGCCCGCCGAATCGTCGACAGCCTGTGAGCGATCACGAACGTCGTCCGTCCTTTCATCAGGTACTTCAAGCCTTCCTGAATCAGAGCCTCGGATTCCGAATCCAGGCTGGACGTCGCTTCATCCAGGATCAGAATCCTGGGATCGGCCAGGATCGCGCGAGCGATCGAAACTCTCTGGCGCTGCCCGCCTGAGAGTTTCACGCCGCGCTCGCCGACGATGGTGGCGTAGCCTTTTTCGAAGCTCTCCGCGAACTCGTCCACGCGAGCGATGCGGCAGGCTTCCATAATCTGCTCATGCGTGGCATTCGGCCGCGCGAAGCCTACGTTCTGTTCAATGCTGCCGTCAAACAGGAACGTGTCTTGCAGCACCACGCCCAACTGCGTCCGGTAAGAATCCAGGCGCACTGTGGATAAATCCACGCCGTCTACGGAGACCACTCCTTCATTGGGAATGTGGAACGCCGACACCAGACTGATGATGGTGGATTTGCCGGAGCCCGAAGGCCCCACCAATGCCGTCACGGTTCCGGGGGCGGCGCGGAAGCTCACGTCGAAAAGCACCTGCTTGCCCTTTTCGTAGGAGAATCCTACGTTCGTGAACTCGACGTCGCCGCGAATCGAGCCCATCGCCGCCACGCGCTTGGGATCTTCGTCTTCGGGGCGTTCGCGCAGCACTTCGCGAGTCCGCTCCAGCCCGGCGAAGGCTTCCGTCAACTGCGTTCCGATGTTCACAACCTGCATCACTGGGGCAATCAGGAACGCCAGAAATGCCACGAAGGTCATCAGATCGCCCAGCGACATCTTCGGAGGCGTCGCAAGCACCTGATGCGCTCCCACGAACCACACTACCGCGCCCACGATTCCCATCAGCACCGTAGCCGACAAGCTCATGAGCGACATCGCCGTCAGCGACTTTAAAACGTTGGTCAGCAGGCGCTGCACACCCTCCGCGAAGACGTTGGCCTCGCGTTCCTCCGCGTGATAGCCCTTCACCACGCGCACTCCGCCCAGAGATTCGGTCAGGCGCCCGGTCACTTCCGCGTTGATTTTGCCGCGCTCGCGGAAGATGGGACGAATCTTCGTGAACGCCTGCTTCAGCGTGAAGGAAAATGCGATCACGAAGAAGGCTGTCAATCCCGTCATCAACGCGCTGATACGCAGCAGCACCACCAGAGCGAACAGAGCCGTCAGCAGGCCGCCGACGAAATCCACCAGTCCAGTGCCCACCAGGTTGCGGACGCCTTCGACGTCGCTCATGATCCGGGCCACCAGCACGCCGCTTTTATTGGCGTCGTAGTAGGCGACCGGCAGCCGCCCGACATGCTGCTGAACCTTTTCGCGAAGTTCGGCAATCAACCTCTGCCCGGCTTTGGAGAGCAGTTGCGTCAGGGAAAAGGATGTTACACCCTGCAGCAGGGTGGCTCCCAGCACCGCCCCCACCAACGGCGTCAGCAATTCCACCTGACGATGCCCGATCACTTTATCGATCAGCGGCTTGGTGGAAAGCGGCAAAACAATCGCACACAGCCGGTTGACCACCATCAGAAGGAACCCCATCGCGAAGATGCCGCGCCGGGGCAGGATCATTTCCCTGATATCCGGCCACAGCTCCCGGAAGCGCTCCGACTGGCTCACTTTCGGTTTGGCCAACTTAGACCCCGCCTCCGGCGAGCGCGGCCCGCGCCGGTCTCCATGTCCCATTCCACCCATTCCTGGTGTCATCCGTTTTGGTTAGCCCCGCACAGCGCCAGCCGACACTCCGTTGTGCGGGCGCTCTCATTCCTGCCCGCACAGGGCCGGCCGAGCCGACACTCCGTTGTGCGGGCGCTCTCATTCCTGCCCGCACAGGGCCGGCCGAGCCGACACTCCATTGTGCGGGCGCTCTCATTCCTGCCCGCACAGGGCCGGCCGAGCCGACACTCCGTTGTGCGGGCGCTCTCATTAAAGTGTAGCTTCTAATTAATGGCATCTCTATACGCCGGCACATCCGGTTTCGCCTACCCTGCCTGGAAGCCCGACTTTTACCCTGCCAAACTTCCGCAAAAGGACTTCCTGAAGCACTATGCCACGCGCCTGAACGCCGTCGAGATCAACTACACCTTCCGGCAGTTGCCCTCGGCGTCGACGCTAGAAAATTGGATGAAAGCCACGCCCGAAGGATTCGTTTTTGCCTTGAAAGCCCACATGCGCATCACCCATCTGCTGCGCCTGAAGGAGTCCGAATTCACCCAGGTCTTCTTCCGAGCCATCGATCCCCTGCGCGTCACCCACCGCCTGGGCCCGGTGCTCTTTCAATTGCCGCCGAACTTTAAGGCGGATGTTCCCACGCTGGCGGCTTTCCTTGCAGCCTTGCCAATCGACATGCGATGCGCCTTCGAGTTCCGCAACGCAACCTGGCTCACCGATGAAGTTTATAAGCTCCTGGAGAAGCACGGCATCGCCCTGTGTCTGGCCGAATCGGAACGCTTCGAAGTCCCCGAGGTGCTGACCGCGTCGTTCGTCTATGTGCGGCTGCGCAAGACCGACTACTCCGCCGAGGACCGGGCCGAAATCTCCCAGCGAGCCCACCGTCTTCTCGACAGCGGCCGTGATGTCTATGCATTCTTCAAACACGAGGAAACCCCCGCCGGAGCCATTTACGCCGAGGAGTTGATCAAAGCCGAGGAATTAATCAAGAAGTAAGGGCACAATTGCACACGCCGGCCGTCCACACTGTCTGGCATACTGACAGGAGGAAACCGCCCAAATGCACCGATGCGCCGCGTGGCTTCTCGTGTTCGCGCCAGTCATCCCTGTCATGGGCCTCGTCCACGCTCAGAATACCGAGGCTCTCGAAATCTCCGGTGTTGTAATGGAGCCCGGATTCGACGGAACCCCAAGCCTCCCGGTCGGCGGCGTTGAGGTGACGCTCTCCGAATTCGTGCTGGTCGACAATCTGGTAACGCGCGCTGTCACCGCGACCGTCTACACCGATCCCCGAGGCGCATATCAATTTCATCCGCTGCACCTAGGCGACTACTACATCGAGGTCAGGAAGGAAGGCTACTCCGGCGTGGCGCCCGGCACCGCTGAATTCATCGGAGCTTCGGTGAAATTGGACCCGGCCCATCCCTCGACACAAATGCCTTTCACGATAACGCGCCGTGGAGGCCTCACTGGCCGGGTGATTGACGAAGATGGCAATCCAGTCCCCGGCCTCCACCTCACGGTACAACCGTCCGGGCCAACGGGCATGGCGAAGTTCCTCGAAACCGCTGCTGTCACGGCCGCGGATGGAACCTTCTCGGTCTCAAATCTGCTGCCGGGTCCTCACGTCGTACGCATCTCGCCCCGTGCCGGCGAACTGGAGAAACTAGACCTGCATTTTTCTTCCGATGATCTCAAGACCATTGATCGGGATCTGGAAACTGCCTATTGGCCGGGCGGGACCGCCGTGCCGTCCGCATCTATTCCGGTGAGCCCCGGCGCCTCTGCCTCCGCTGGAGATATCAAGATTCGCGAAGCTTCCTACTATCGCGTCTACGTTTCCGTGCCTCGCGTCGAATGCGCGCCCGGCGAAATGTGGGCTTTCCTGGCGCTCGATTCCGGCGGCGAGGCCATGGGTGTTTCATCCCGGGGCCTCCCCCAGATCGCTTGCGCCAATGATTTTCTGGTAAGCAACCTGCGTCCCGGCGCCTATTGGTTCATGCTCCGCAAGGATGAGCCCGATCCGGGCCGATGGGCGCTTGCCTCCGTTGACATATCCAACAAGAATCTCGATGTCGCGCTCACGATGGAACCCGAAGCCGAGATCAACGGCCGCTTCATCGCCGCCGACGGAGCGACCCTGCCTCCGCTCGAAAATATCGGAGTTTCAACCAAGCCGGCCATCGTCGGCTTCGCTGGCGGAGGCGCCTCGCCTGTGCGCCCCGATGCCGAAGGCAAGTTCGTCCTCACGAATCTCAAATTCCCACGACACCAGATTCTGGTTTCCGGCCTGACCAGGCAATACTACATCAAGGAATATCACTTCAACGGCGAACCTTCCGACGGCTTTGTCACCGTGAATCCCGGCGCTGCTCAGCAATTGGAGATCGTAATCGATGACAAGCCAGGAGCAATCGCCGGCACGGTCACCGATGGCGACAAGCCCGCCGCTCGATCGCTCGTAACGCTGTTCTCGTCATCCCTCCAGCCGGCCGAGTCGTTCCTAAGCAATCAAGGGACATTCCAATTCATCGGAGTTGCACCAGGCCAATACCGGGCTGTCGCGGTCGCCCTGCTTCCCGGCGCGCCCGAAGACATCGACGCCATGACCCGGCTCGCCGCCCGAGCCGAAACCATCACCGTCGAGCGCGGCAGCACCCAAACCGTTTCCCTTAAACTAACCGGCCCTTCCAAGTAAAACCCGGCGTATTATGAGGAAAAGGCAGGAAAGAATGCACCGAACCCCGCTGCTTCTCTTGTTCGCCGCTGTCGCCGGCCATCTGGCTGCCCAAGCTGCCGACCCCCTCGAAATCCGAGGCACCGCCCTCGAAGTCGGCTCGGATGGAAAGGCGAGTCTCCCGGTGGAAGGCATCGAGGTGGATCTCATCGAATTCATCCATGTTGGACCAAGCGCGGGGCCGAACGTGACCCGCTCCCTGGTTGCGACCGCCTACACGGACCCCACCGGCGTCTACCGGTTTCATCCCGAACACACCGGCGACTATTGGGTGGAGATGAAGAATGAAGGCTACCGCGTATCGCCCCAGTACGGAGCCGCGGCAAAGCTGGATGCCACCCACTCCACGGCGCAATCGAATTTCAAACTCACCCGCCTGGGAGGCTTGGTTACCGGCCGGGTTGTAGACGAAGATGGCCAGCCCGTCGCCGGTCTGCAGGTCATTGTACAGACCGGCACCTTCGCGGCGCTACGAGGCATCCGCCAGTCCACCGACTCAAACGCCGTCACCGCGGCGGATGGAACCTTCACCGCCATGGATGTGCTCCCCGGTGCGCACGTGCTGCGGATCATACCTCGCGCCGGTGAACTGGAAAAAGTAGAACCGCATTTCTCTCCTGACGATCTCGACACGGTCGATCAGGATTTCGAAATGACCTACTGGCCGGGTGGAGCTGCTCGGCCGACGGCATCGATTCCAGTCAGCCCAGGCGGCAGCGCGAACGCGGGAACCATCAAAGTTCACCAAATCCCTACGTATCGAGTGCACGTTTCGGTCCCGCGCGCGGAATGCAAGGCTGGCGAGAAGTGGACTTTCAACGCGATCCGTTCCGATCCTACTCTGATGCGCCACAGCATCCCCTGCACCAGTGACTTTCTGGTCAAGAATCTGGGTCCGGGGACGTATTCGTTCCTGCTTCAGACCGCGGACTCGGCTCCGGGAATGTGGGCGCAAGCGTCCCTGACCATTTCAAACAAGAATGTCGAGGTGATTCTTCCGCTGGAAGGCGAGTCTCAGATCGTTGGACGCGTCGTCGCCGCGGACGGAGCGACTCTGCCTCCCTTGGACAAAATCAAAATCTCCACCCGGTCCTACAGCACTCCGCCCATGCCATTGTCTCCCGATGCCGAAGGAAAATTCGTCTTCACGAATCTGAAGTTTCCGCAACACGAAATCCTTGTTCAGGGGCTGACTAAGGATTATTACGTCAAAGAATTTCGGTTCAACGGCGCGTCCTCGCCGAACAACACGGTCATGTTGAGTCCCGGCGCTGCCAACAAATTGGAGATCGTCATCGATGACAAGCCCGGAGCCATTTCCGGCACGGTCACCGACGGCGATAAGCCTGCCGCCAGGGCAAGAGTCATCCTCGTCCCGCAGGTCGCACAATCCTCAAGAGCCGAGATGAGCGCCGACACCGATCCCCAGGGAAGGTTCCGGTTCACGGGGCTAACGCCCGGCGAGTATCAAGTGGCGGCTCTGCCGCAAGACCTTGGAGGCCTCCCCTATAGCGACGCAAGATCCCAGGTTCTCATCCACGCCGAAACAATCGACGTCGAGCGCGGCGGTACTCAATCCGTCTCCCTCAAACTCGCCCATCTCCAGTAACCCCGGCATGGAACAATTGCCCGAGGGCGGAAATTCTGCCCTTCCAAAGCGACCCGCATAAACGGCAAGCATTGGAGTTCCGCGTATGGCATCAGGCGTGCCTCTCTTCAGTTCAAGAAGGAGGCATGCAAAATGCTTCGATTCATCGCAATTGCGTCGCTGGCCGCAGGGCTCATCGTCCCAGCCGCCACAGCCCAGGACCCCGAGCGCGACGCCCAGGATCTTAAGCAAGGCAGAATCGCTCTGATCGACGCCGGAACGCCGATCCCCGTTCGTGTCCAGGAAGACATCAAAGTGAAAACGCGCGACGAACGGGTCTATCCGGGGATGGTGGACCAGGACGTCCGCGATGCCAAGGGGCACATCGTGATCCCGCGCGGCTCCGCCGTGGATCTGAAGGTTCGCGCGGAGCAGGGGAACCAACTCGTCCTCGATATTGAAGATATCGATGTGAATACACAGCATTTTGGCATCTGGTCGGAAGCCGACCGCGTCGAAGCCGAACGCGCCGATAGCCCGCTTACCAAGATCGTGGATCACCCCGCGGACGCGGAGGTTGAAGGCTCCCAGGTGAGTGTTCCGTGCGACTCCGTGCTGACGTTTCGCATCGAACACGCCATGATTGTCGGCCTGATCCTCCACGACCCCGGTGAGCCCCTCTATGCGCGCCAAAATCTAAGCCGGTTAAGGTAATCCGCCCACCGGCGGATCAGGTTCGCTCAACGCCAGCCACAGCCCGGTCGCCGGAAACCGCTCGGCGAATCCATGCGAGCATGGTATCTCTAGAGGTCAAACTCATAGAGAACCGTTGCCCGCATGATCTTGAAGACTTTGATCGTCGACGACGAGCCCATCGCGCGCCAGATCCTGCGCGAAGAGCTGGAATGCATCCCCGGCGTCGAAGTCATCGGCGAAGCGGACAACGGCGCGTCCGCTTTGGAAGAAATTCAGCAGCATCGGCCCGACCTGGTGCTGCTCGATTTGCAAATGCCTTTGATGGGCGGGCTGGATGTCGTCCGCAATTTACAGCCCGGGACGCACATGCCCGTCATCGTCATCGTCACCGCCTTCGACAGTTACGCCATTCAGGCCTTCGAGGCGGGCGCGGTCGATTATCTGCTGAAGCCTGTCGGCCAGGAGCGGCTGGCCCAGGCCGTTGAGCGAGCCAAGCGCGTCAGCGGCAAGGAAGCCGTCGAAAAGCTGGCGCACCTCCAGGAGATCGCCGGCTCGGCCTCTGGACCGTCCGTGAGAAAGGTTGTCGGCAAAGTCGGTGAAGAGTTTTTTCTTCTCAGCACCGGCGACATCTCCGCGTTTCAAGCCGAGGGCGACACCGTTTGGATCATCGCCGCCAAGCGCAAATATACAGCCACCTTGACGCTGAAGGCTCTGGAGGAGCGTTTGCAAAACACCAGCTTCCGCCGCATTCATCGCAATGCCCTGGTCAACGCCGATCACATTAAGAAGATGAGCGCCATCACCAGCCAGCGGTGGCTGATCACTCTGAACAACGATCAGGAGTTCGTGGTCAGCAAGCGGCAGGCCCGCGCCGTTCGGGAACTGCTGAAATGGTAATGTCCGCTCATTCAGCAATTTAGTTCGTTCATCGCCATTGCCAGCCCATCCATCGGATTCCGTTAGGCGATTTGCCTTCCAAGGCCCACAATCTGAAAATGAAGATCCGCGCTCAAATTGCGCTTGCGTGCCTTGCGGTAGCCATGCCTGGGTTGCTTTGCGCTCAGTCCACCGGGTCGAACGCAGGAGCCATCCACGGCTCAATTATCGATCCTTCGGGAGCCGCAATTAAAGGCGCATCGGTCGAGATTCAGAATCCCGTTTCCGGTTTCGACAAGAAAACCCAGACCGACGCTCAGGGAGATTTTCAGTTCGATAATATCCCCTTCAACTCCTACCACCTGAAAGCTACGGCCAACGGGTTCCAGACCGGTGAGCAGGATGTGGACGTGAGGTCCGCCGTGCCCATCCAGCTCGCCGCCATCAAGTTGGCCATCGGAACCTCTGTCGAAACCGTGAACGTAGTCGAAGCCGGCGACTTGGTTGAGACCGATTCCACCACGCACACCGATGTCGATCGCGCGCTTTTCGACAAGCTCCCGCTGGAGAGCCAGACGTCGTCGCTCAGTTCCCTGGTCACTCTGGCGACGCCGGGCGTCAGCGCCGATTCAAACGGCATGTTTCACGGCATGGGCGATCACGCCTCGAATTCTTTTTCGCTCGATGGACAGCCTATCTCGGATCAGCAAAGCAAGGTCTTCTCCAATCAGACCCCCGTCGACGCGGTGCAATCGATGGAAGTGATCGAGGGCGCGCCCCCCGCGGAATATGGCGACAAAACCAGTGTCGTGATTGTGGTCACCACCCGTTCCGGCCTGGGAGTCAACCCACCGCACGGCGACATCACCACTTCTTTCGGAAGCTTCGGCTCCAAGGATTCGGCATTCAATCTGTCGTATGGCGGCAAGTCCTGGGGAAACTTCATTTCTCTCAGCGGCATGGACACCAGCCGCTTTCTGGATTCGCCGGAATTCACCGCAATGCACGACAAAGGGAACCAGGAGAACCTGTTCGACCATATCGATCTGAAGCCCTCCATGCTGGACACGTTCGCCATAAATCTGGGCTACACGCGTTCCTGGTTTCAGACGCCGAATTCGTTTGACTCGCAGGACGCCACGGCATGGTCCGGACCGGTCTGCGGCTATCTCGGGTTCTCAGCTGCCTGCAACGGCCTCGGCCCGAATGGGCAGGTGGTCGGCCCCACCGACCAGCGCTCCCAGATCCGGACCTTCAACATTGCGCCCACCTGGACCCACTTGTTCGGCTCGACCACGGTCCTGACCTTCGGCGGCTTCGCGCGGCAGGATCAATTCAATTACTATCCCAGCCGCGATCCGTTTTCCGATTTCACTCCCGATCTTCAATCGGAGAGCATCGGCCAGAATCGCAGGCTTACCGATTTGGGCCTTCGCGCCAACGTTTCCTACGCGAAGGGCATTCACAACATTAAAGCCGGTGTCACTTACCAGGACACAATTCTTACCGAGAACGATACCTTCGGAGTAGTCGATCCCGCGCTGAACGCGGTGTGCCTGAACGCCAATCAGACTCCGGACCTGAATTCGCTCCTGACCAATCCCGCAAGCTGCACCGGCGCGCTTCAGCCGAATCCCAAGTTCAATCCCTTGCTGGCTTGTGCCGACCTCACCCGAACCGCGCCCCTGCCGGTGTCGGACGGCTGCTCCGGTTCCACCAGCGCCTTCTACACGTTCAGAGGCCACGCCGATATTCGCGAGCTGGCGTTGTTCTTCCAGGACACCATCACCAAGAACAACTGGACCTTCAGTCTGGGTCTCCGCGAGGATGTCTATCGAGGCATCACCAGCGCCAGCCAGGCTGAGCCCCGGTTGGGCGTTTCCTACAGCATCAAGCCCACCCACACCGTCCTGAGAGCCTCTTACGCCCGCTCCCTTGAAACGCCCTTTAACGAAAACCTGGTTCTTTCAAGCGTGGGCTGCAATGATCCGATCGTGAACGCGCTGATGTCCACCATTCAAAATTACCCGTGCCTCACCAATCCGCTGGCGCCGGGCTGGCGCAATGAGTTTCACGTCGGTCTGCAGCAAGCCTTCGGACGGTATCTTGTGGTCGATGCAGAATACATATGGAAATATACGCATCGCTCCTATGACTTCAGCGTTTTCGGAAACACGCCGGTTACGTTCCCCATCGAGTGGGCGAGTTCCAAGATTCCCGGCTATGCCATCCGCGCCACCATGCCGGACTTCCACGGCCTGACCGCGTTCGTGGTGATGTCCAGCGTGGCTGCGCGTTTCTTCACTCCCCAGGTTTCCGGCATCGGGGCCACCCCCAGCGGAAGCACCGTGTTCCGCATCGATCATGACGAGAAGTTCAACCAGACCACTCACCTGCAATATTCGCCCTGGAAGAAGGGAGCGTTCGCGGCCGCCTGGTTCGGCTTCAACTGGCGTTACGATAGCGGGCAAGTCGCCGGGCAAGCTCCTTGCGCTGGAGGCAATTGCATCAACGGACCCAATGGCTCCGATAGCGTCGTGGATGTGTCCGTCCTAACGCCGGATCAACAGTTCCAGGCCGGACTCTACTGCGGAAGCGTCCACGCTACCCCGACCACTCCCATTAGCGCGAATGGACTTTGCCCGGCGTCGCAGTATGGGTCCACTCTGCTCCAGATCCCCGCGCCCGGCACGGAAAACGACGATCACAATCCCCCGCGCATTGCCCAGCGCAACCTCTTCGACATCGCCATCGGCGACGACAACCTGTTCAAGGGCGACAAGCGTAAATGGAGCGCCCGTCTCTCAGTGGTCAACATCACCGACACCACGGCGCTTTACAACTTCCTGTCAACCTTCAGCGGAACCCACTACGTGACGCCCAGATCCTTCACCGGGACCCTCGGCTTCCACTTCTAGAGCGCTTTCACAGGCTTGATGTTGCGTGGCGGGGCAGGCGGTTGCGCCTGCCATTCCGGATGCCCAGGCGTCTACCGCGGGTCGCCAGGCTACCCGCAAAGGGCCGGTCGCGGCTCGGAGCAACGGTCGATACAGAGCCGCGACCACAGGGAGCGGTCGGGCGCATGCTAACGGACTCGCTGATATCAGGCCACGATGGGCAGCAGTCCCGAGCATCGGAAACGACAGGCTGTCCCACCACGCTCCGTTTTTGCGGGCTATTCCTTAGGAGGCGCGCGAACGTCGCCGCGCGGCCAGCCCGAGACCTGCAAGACCTCCGCCTAGCAGGAGGAAGGAACCCGGCTCCGGAGTGGTGGTCCCGGGGCTGACCGTCGTCCAGAATCCGTTGAAAGTCACAGTCAGTGCACCGACATCGGGGGACGAAGCCTCGGCTTCCACGGCTGAGGGTGCAAAGCCGATCGGAATGTTCACAAAGAATTCCTCACCCGGCGCAACGACATCGCCGGTGGGTGCAGTGAACGTCACCGTATCCCCCGTAACCACGGTGGTCCAGGGAGTCGCGGTATCGTTGTCGCACAGTACCAGACCGCCTCCGGCGCAGGCCGGAGTCCCGGATTGATCGAACCCAGTATTCGGAAAGCTGCTTCCGGTAAGCGTGAAGCTGAGCCCGACCATTCCTAACGACCCGTTCCATGTCGCGTCGCCGTCAAGATAGCCTGGAACGCCCCAGACGACATCGTCGGCGTTGAAGGTATCGGTCCACGCCTCCGAAGGCGCAATCGTGCCGGTTGCGCCCGATCCGCTAAAAGTGATGGTCCCCGCAAAACCGAAAGAAGCCGTTAACAGCGCGGCGGCAAGATATCCTATTTTCATTTTTGTCTCCTTCGAGGGAACACGCCGATCCTAGGTTCGCTTCGCACTGAGCCGATTTCAACTAAGTGTGTTCAAACATAGTACCGGAACTTTGGTTTATGGTCAATCCCCCCATTGGAAGCTAGCCCTAGGGAAATCAACGGCCTGCCTACAGCATTTCAACAATTACTATAAGCCGTTCCCTCAGCCGTCGCGGCTCTGGTCCGGCGATAGACGAAATCCCCGCCTTCACGTCCAACGGGCGGCGCGATTTACGGACGATCGACGGAATCGATAACCAGCATTTCCATCGGCTCCATCTGCGGCTCCAGCCTCAGGCCGAGGGTCTGGACAGCTTGGATAGCCGCGGACGGTCCCATCCACCAGCCTGGGCCCGAGTGTTCGTACACCAGATCGAAACTATAACCGGCAGTGAGTCCGGTCTTGTCAATGACCGGGCGATCCATATTGTTTGTCAGGAGACCGGAGAAGTTCCCCATAGTGGCGTAGCGGGCTTTGACCACGTGGACACCGCCCTCGTCACCGCCAATACTGGGAAAGCCGCACTCCATATAGGGGAGCGGGCACGGTACCGGCTCGGTCTCAGGCGGGAGGTGCGGGCCGCCAGGGCCGATCACGATGGCGTAGATGGGGATTTGCCTCGTCTCGCGATGCAGCCTCAGTTTGAAGCGGTCGGCGAGCAACGCTTGAACCATCTGCTTCATCTCGGCTTCGCTCGACGGGCGAGCAGCCGTCGCGTGAATTTCAAATCCTTCCCCTCCACGCCCCCACTCGCCGTTTTGAAAGTTCCTCACTCCAAACCAGTCCGGTTCTCCGGCGATCTGGAAATCCCTCGGGACTCCGTAGGCCCACTGGATCAGCTCCGATACCCAGCCCTTGAATTCAAACCACTGCGGATCGGTCAGGTGCGGACTTATCCCGGGGAAACGGCTCGCCGGGTCGACCGCCTTGATGGATACAGACTGGAAGACGGGCGCGGTGTCGAATGCCAGCGGGGCAGGAGCCGGCGCCGCCTGCCGGGTCGGAGCCGCAACCTGCGCCATCAACGGGCTCGCCGGCACAGCCGGAACCGCAGCCGCCTGCGGCTGGGTCTTGGATTGACCTCGAAGTCGCGGCGCGTTCAGGACGCCAATTGCTAAAGGTCCCGCAATCGCGAAAACTCCAGCGCCGGTCAGCAAGAGTTTTCTGGCAAACGTCAGCTCGGACGCCGCGCGATTCAACATGATCGCCTCCACCCTCCGTTTGAGATCCGCACCCGTCACGCCGGAGACGCAAACCAAGGGCGACTCCAGATAGAACTTGCAAACTTTAACAATCCCCTCGGCATAGTCTTGAGGATCGGCCGCCATCCGCAGAACCTCTTCATCGCACGCCCGCTCCCGTTCTTCCACCAGCCGGCGCTCGATCCACCACACCAGGGGATGGAACCAGAACAACGCTTCCACGACCATGTGAATCGCGGCCGCCAGATTGTCGCGCCGCCGGGCATGGCACAATTCGTGCGCGATCACGGCCTGAAATTGTGCGGGAGTCAGCCGCTGGGCGATCCCCTCCGGGAGAAGCAGCACAGGCCGGAAGACCCCGAAGACACCCGGCTCAAGCCGCGCCGGGCTGGACATCACCGGAACCGGTAAATCCAGAGCCAAGGGCGATGCAGCCCGCAGCGCCGCACGGACGCGCCGCCAACGCCGCCACCACGCCAGCAGGTTCGCCGCGAATCCGCACAACCAGATGCCGATCAAGATTGCGGGAAGGCGACTGGGCGGCTTGGGCGTCGAAGCCACCAGCGGAGGGGATTCAGGCAACACGAAGGGTTCGCCAATCTGCTCGACGGCGGCCAACCGGAACGGTACCTCCGCCGGAGCCCTGCGCCAGCTTATGGAATTCCCCGCGGCGACCAAGAGCGCCAGAGGCGCCAGGAATTTCATCGACGCGGCCAGCCACAGTCCATGCCGCACCGCCGCGCGATTTCTTCGCAGCATCAGCGCCAGCAGCCCCACCACGCAGGCGAACAGCGTCGATTGCCACAAGTGATTCAAAAGCCAGCCCGCAAAGGGCCGGTCGCCGCCCCCGATTCCCGAAAGGAACAGCTTCCTGGTGGCCGCGACCCAGGCTCCGTTTTGCGGGCTGTTACTAAAAAGCCAGCCTGCAAAGGGCCGGTCGAGGCCCCCGATTCCCGAAAGGAACAGCTCCCTCATGGCCGCGACCCAGGCTCCGTTTTGCGGGCTGTTACTAAAAAGCTCCGCTATCATGGCCGCCCCTCCTTGCCTGATGCCTTCGCTTTCGCGAGCTTCCGGATGGCCTGCTCGGCCTCTTTCACGTCTTCGAGCGTCAGCTTGCCGGATTCAACCAGGTGCGCCATCACCGGCTTGGTTCGCCCGCCGAACAGCGCCAGCAAATCGTCGATCAACTTCCGTTCCGCGTCGTCGCGGGTGATCGCCGCCTCGAAGATATTCGCGTTGCTGATTCTTCGGACAATCTTAACGGCCTTCTTTCCCTCCAGCAGCCTGTACACCGTGGTTTGCACCGTGGTGTACGCCGGCCTCTTCGCCTCCGGGAAGGCTTCCTGAATCTCACGAATGGAACACGCGCCGCGATTCCACAGCGTCTCCATGATTTGGAGTTCGAGTTTGGATAGTTTTGGATAGGCCATATCGCAATCCAACTACATTGCAAAAATAGATTACTATACGTGTAGTTCGATTGCAAGGCATTCCTGATCACCGCAAACGACAAAAATTTCTTCTGCATTCCGCTCAGTCACTTGACGCTTTTTTCCGGGGCCATCCGCGCGCCCTGCCCGCATCATGAAGCCAGAAGGACGTTAACGCGGCTGGCCAGCCAACGTCGTCTGTGATGAATCCGGTGAGCGGTACGTAGCAAGCCGGAGGGAGAATCGATTCTCTTGAAGAAGGAAATCTGGACGGTTTCGCCGGTTTAACACCCCGGTGGAATCGTTTATGGAGGAACCTTTCCATCCGCGGTGGGTCTCGTTCGCGAATGAGGCCCATCGCGTAGGCGGCGCCCTAACGCAAAGGGCGCGAAGCGCTCCGTTTTGCGCAATCTGCAAGGCCGAAGTGTCTCTTCACGAAGCCCCGTGATATCCTCAATAAGAACCCTCCAAAGGCGCTGACAGCCTCGAAATCTAAATCGGGCATCGAACGTCAGAAGGTCCGCCCGCAAAAAGCGCCGGAGGCGCCCCTTTTATGAGTCCCGAAACATACACAACGCCCTCCGGCATTGCCGTCGAGCGCACGTATTCCAAGGTCCCGTTCCAACGCGGCCTGGATGCGCTGCTCCACAAACTCGATTCGCAACGCGGTATCTATCTTTCTTCCGGTTACGAATTTCCGGGGCGTTATTCGCGTTGGGATATCGCAGCGCTGGCTCCGCCTCTCGAACTCTCCGCGCGAGACCGTGAAGTCGTCTTCACTCCGCTCAATTCCCGCGGCGAAATCATCAACCGCATCCTGGAGCCGGTCCTCGCCGAGCATCCGCATTGGGATTCCTTCGCCAACGACAACGGAACCCTCCGAGGCATCCTCAAGCCTTTGCCCGCCCTCTTCGCCGAGGAGCAGCGCAGCAAGCAACCCTCGGTTTTCTCCGTCATCCGCGCACTGATCGCCGAGTTCCGCCATCCTCTTGCCAAGCAACTCTCGTTCACGGGAGCCTTCGGTTTCGATCTCCTGTTCCGCTTCGATCCCATTAAACTCCGTCTCCCGCGCACCGACGTTCACGACATCCGCCTGTTCCTCTGCGACGACATTTATTTTATGGATCGCAAGAAGGAAACCATCGAGCGCTATCAATACGATTTCACTCGCGACGCCGATTCCACCCAGACCTATACCACGCGGAGCCTCAAGCGGACAGGCGCACGCGTCAAGCCGCCCAGGAAGCTCCCGCCCGCGCCCATCACCAGCGATCATGAGCCGGAAGAATACATGGCCAACGTCGAGACCGTGCGCGAAGGCATGCGCCGCGGCGATTATTACGAGGTGGTCCTCCGTCAGACCTTCTCCGCGCCTTACTCCGGGAGCCACGCCGAGCTCTTCGAGCGTATTCGCAAGGCCAGCCCCAGCCCCTATCAATTCTTCCTCCAATTCGGCGATGAACAGTTAATCGGCGCGTCGCCCGAAATGTTTGTGCGCGTGGAAGACCGCCGCGTCCGCAGTTGCCCCATTTCTGGAACCATCCGCCGCACCGGTGATGCCATGCGCGACGCCGACAATATTAAGGAGCTCCTCAACTCTCTGAAAGAAGAGTCCGAGCTCACCATGTGCACCGACGTCGATCGCAACGACAAATCGCGGGTGTGCGTGCCCGGTTCGGTCCGCGTCCTCGATCGCCGTTTAATCGAATCCTACGCCGGCGTCTTCCACACCGTCGATCACGTCGAAGGCATGCTGGCGGAAAACTTCGATTCTCTCGATGCATTCCTCACGCATATGTGGTCCGTCACCATGATCGGCGCGCCCAAGAAGTGGGCTGCGCAAGCCATCGAGGATCTGGAGAAGGACGCCCGCGGCTGGTACGCAGGCTCGGTTGGAATGATCTCGCTCGATGGCGACATCAATACCGGCATCACCATCCGCACGATTTTTCTGCGCGATGGCCTGGCTCGCTACAGCGCCGGCGCTACCCTGCTCTACGATTCCGTTCCTGAGAATGAAGAGCGCGAAACGCGTCTGAAAGCCACGGCATTTTTCCGCGCCATGCGCGCTGAGGTTGCGGAAGCGCCCGCCTATCTTCCAAAATCCGAAGACGGCCGCGGCGTGAATCTGCTCTTGGTCGATAACGAAGATTGCTTTATCCACACGCTGGCCAATTACGTCCGCCAGACCGGAGCCGAGGTCACCACCTATCGCGCCGGTTTCTCACTGGATATGATTGAGCGGCTGGCGCCCTCGCTCATTCTGGTTTCGCCCGGCCCCGGACGTCCCTCCGATTTCGGAGTGCCCGATCTCATCCGCTACGCCGCAAAACTTGAAGTCCCCGTCTTCGGCGTGTGCCTCGGTTTGCAAGGCATGGTGGAGGCGTTCGGCGGCGAGCTGGGCGTCCTCGATTACCCCATGCACGGCAAGCCTTCCACGGTTCGCCACATCGGCCAGGGCGTTTTTGCGGGCTTGCCGGCGGCTTTCCGTGTCGGCCGCTATCATTCTTTGTACGCGATCAAAGAGAGTCTGCCGTCGTGTCTTGAAGTCACCGCGGAGAGCGATGACGGCGTGATCATGGGCATTCGCCACCGCGACCTTCCCATGGAGGCGGTCCAATTTCATCCCGAATCCATCCTAACGCTGGACGGGCAATGCGGGTTGATGCTGATGGAGAACGTGGTGAAGGTCCTTGGGCATATCCATGCAGGTACTGGGCCGCGTAGAGCTTGATGATTCGAGAACAATTCGGGCATACTGAAAGTGCCAATGGAACTTCAACCCTCCGACGTACTATTCATCGCTTTCGTGCTGTGGCTTGCCTGGGAAGCTGCGCGCGGCGGCGGCGGCGGTGGAAAGCGCTCGCGTGAGCGAGTGCCCGCGTCTGCTTAATTCTTGGACGTAATCGTCATCGGCGGCGGATTGGCGGGCCTTGCCGCCGCCGCAACCCTCGGCGGCGAAGGGTACCGGGTTCGTCTTCTCGAAGCCCGCCCGTTCCTCGGCGGACGAGCCACCTCTTATCAGGCCGGCGGCGAAACCATCGACAATTGCCAGCACGTCCTGCTGCGCTGCTGCGTAAACCTCCTCGATTTCTACTCGCGCCTGGGAGTCTCCGGCGACATTGTCTTCCATCGCGAATTCTATTTCCTCGAACCCGGCGGCCGATCCAGCGTCATGCGCCGGAGCCTGCCCTCGTTCCTCGGCCTGCGTTTTCTGAATCTCTCTGAGAAGCTGGCGATCGCGCGAGCTCTGCTGGCCATCCGCCGGGAACACGCCACGCGCACCGATCTCGAGAACATCACCATGCAGCAATGGCTGGAGGAAAAGCGCCAGCCCGCGCGAGCCATCGATCGTTTCTGGCGTCAGGTTCTGGTCAGCGCCATCAATGAGGATCTGGATCGCATGGCCGCCATCCACGGTTTCCAGGTGTTCCTGCTTGGTTTCCTCTCCAACCCGGAGTTTTACCAAATGGGCATTCCCGCGGTGCCATTGGCAAATCTTTATGCCGCCGAGGCCTGGAAGAAACTCGGGAATGTTGAAATCCTTCCGCGCACGCCTGCGCAAAGAATCCTGGTCGAAAACGGAACGGTCCGAGGACTCGCAACCGCGGGCGGGGAACTTCGCGCCGACTTCTACGTCAGCGCCGTTCCCTTCGACCGCGTCGCCGCGCTCGTGCCTGACCTTGGTCTCGACCTAGCCGAATTCGAAAACTCTCCGATCACCGGCATTCATCTTTGGTTCGATCGCCCGATCACCGATCTGCCGCATGCCACTTTGCTGGACCGGACCATTCAATGGATGTTTAACAAGAGCCAGGGCCGCTACATTGAGCTGGTCGTCAGCGCCTCGCGCAGTCTGGTAGAGGCCAAGCGCGAAGACGTGATCGCACTGGCGGTTCGCGAACTTGCGGAATTCTTCCCGGCGGTCGCGGGCGCAAGCCTTGAAAAATCCCACGTGGTCAAGGAAATCCGAGCCACGTTTTCCGCCAAGCCCGGTCTCGAAGCGCATCGCCCGCTGAACCGCACTTCGATCGGGAACCTGTTTTTGGCCGGAGACTGGACCCGCTCCGGCTGGCCCGCCACCATGGAAGGCGCTGTTCGCAGCGGGTATCTGGCCGCGGAAGCAGTGACCTCGGCGGCCGGGGCGCCGCGCAAGTTTCTGCTGCCCGCATAGCCTCTGTCATAATGAAACCAATGCGGAAGTTATTGGTCCCCGTGCTGTGGTGTTTGACCGCGATGTCACTTGCCGCGGGTGACACCACACATATCCACATCCACGTGGTGAACGATGTTGGTAAGCCTGTCGGCAACGCCGAAGTCATCATCAAATTCCTGGAGTCGCGGATTCTCAAGTTCAAGAAGAAGGAATCCTGGGAGCTGCGCACTACCCAGGAAGGCGCCGTGAGCACCCCGTCCATCCCTCAAGGCAAGGTCCTGATTCAGATCAACGCCAGGAACTACCAGACCTTCGGCCAGACTTACGAGATCTACGAAGACGACAAAACCGTGGAGATTAAGCTGCTGCCCCCGCAGCCGCAATACACCACGGATCCCTCGCCGACTCCGTCCAAGAAGTAGAAAAGGCAACGGCTGCCCGTATTTTCGCGTGGGGCAGGCGATCTTGTCGCCTGCCATCTGGCTGCACGAAAAAAGCAAGCGGCGCGACAAGATCGCCCACTCCACCGCCGCTCACATCATCATCATTGGGAGCCGCCGCCCGGAATCAACCGATGTACGCCTAATCCACCCTCGCGATGCAATCGATCTCCACCCGCACATCGCGCGGCAGCCGAGCCGCCTCAACCGTCGAACGCGCCGGCGGATTCTCCGGAAAATATTCTGAGTAGACCGCGTTCATCTGCGTGAACTCGCCCATGTCTTTAAGGAACACGGTGGTCTTCACCACCCGCCCCATCGACGATCCGCAGGCTTCCAGCACCGCCTTCAGGTTTTCCAGCACGCGCGCAGTCTGCGCCGTCACGTCTCCGTCGATCAATTGCCCGGTCGCGGGATCGAGAGGAATCTGGCCGCTCAAGAACGCGAATCCATTCGAGACCACTGCTTGCGAATAAGGCCCGATTGCCTTGGGCGCTTGTTCCGTCGAGATAATCTTCATAGTTTCAGCGTACCTGTCAAATCGGCCGCTCGCGCAATGTTTTCCTGCTCCAGAAACTGATCCAGCTCGCGGGCGATCCGTGCCGGAGCGCGAGGATCCCAAAAATTGGCCGTCCCCACTTGCACTGCCGACGCTCCGGCGATCAGGAATTCCGCCGCATCCGTGCCGCTGGCGATGCCCCCCAGGCCGATCACCGGAATGGAAACGGCTCGCGCCGCCTCATACACCATCCGCAGCGCAATGGGTTTGATGGCGGGTCCGGACAACCCGCCCATGCCTGCGCCCAGCCGCGGCTTGCGAGTCCGCGGGTCAATGGCCAAGGCCACGAAAGTATTGGTCAGGGAGATTCCATCCGCGCCCGCATCGGCAGCCGCCCGAGCCAGAGCGTCAATCCGCGCGACATTCGGCGAGAGCTTCACGATCAAAGGCCGCTTCACCGCCTTTCGAGCCGCGGTTACCACCTCGCCCAGCAGCACCGGGTCGCTGGAAAAGTAAATGCCTCCGTGCTTGGTGTTGGGGCAGGAAACGTTCAACTCATAGCCAGCTAACCCTTCGGCGTCCTCCAGCACCCGCCCTACTTCTACGTAATCCTCCACTGCGTAACCGAAGATATTGGCGAAGGTCGTCACGCCCAGGCTGCGCAGCTCCGGAAGCTTGTCGCGGACGAAGGCGCGCACGCCGATATTCTGGAGACCGATGGAATTGAGCATGCCGGCCTGGGTTTCAAACAGGCGCGGCGGAGGGTTGCCGTCCATGGGTTCTCTGGAAAGGCCCTTCACGATGACGCCTCCCAGCCCTGCCAGATCGACGTGCTCGCGAAATTCCACCCCGTAGGCGAACGTGCCCGAAGCCGCCAGGACCGGCGTCTTCAAGGTTAGGCCGAAAAGGGACGTTGCCACGCGGGAAGGCTGATGGGAAGGCACTTTGTCCTCCCAGCATAGCGTTTGCGGGCTGGAGAGCGCTTTGCGGGATCTCTTTATAACACAAGGGACCCACGTTCCACAAGAGCCAAAGCAGACTATCTTAGTTGGAAACCTTGGTTCGTACTAAGGTATCCGCCGAATGGTACCCTAAGCCGAAAAAATGCAGGATAAGATGTGGCACCAAGTAAACCACGAAAGCTGCGCTCCCTCGCGTCCAAATTCTCGGTCTTCACGGGAGGGTTGCTGTTGTGGGTGGTGCTGGTCACGCTGTATTGGGACATCCTCCAGAACACCTTTACGTGGAGGAAAGGGATGGTCCTGTGCGGCTTGGTGGGCATCCTTGCCGTCTTCATCTCCCGCTTCACGATCACCGCTTTAGCCCGTCCCCTGAAACTGCTGGAGGCTGGAATTATTTCCGTCGGACTGGGCAGCTTGAAGCCCATCCAGGTGAGCCGCACCGGGGATGAGATCGAGTATCTGGGCGAAAGCTTTAACCGCATGATCTCGGCGCTGGCCGGGTCCCGGGAGGAGATCCGCCAGAACCAGGAACTGTTGGAGCAGCGCATTCATGAGCGCACCAGTGAGCTGGAAGTGGCCAAGGACGCGGCGCTGGCTGCGAGCCAGGCCAAGAGCGAGTTTCTGGCCAATATGTCGCATGAGCTGCGCACGCCGATGAACGGTTTGCTGGGCATGATGGACCTGACCCTGGATAGTCCCCTGGCCAAGGACCAGCGCGACCAGTTGGAGACAGCCCAGCGCTGCGCTTATTCTCTATTGGCGCTGCTGAACGACATTCTGGATCTTTCCAAAATTGAAGCCGGCAAGATGATGCTGGAGAAGGTGCCATTCAACCTGCGGAGCGTGCTGGAAGACTGCCTGAAGGGTCATACGCTCAAGGCTGCGCAAAAGGGAATCGTCATGCGGGTGGATTGCTCCGCCGCCCAGAACCCGGGTGTTTTAGGCGATCCGCTCCGGGTGCGCCAGATCGTCAACAACCTGCTCTCCAACGCAGTCAAGTTCACGGAGCGCGGAAAGGTGGAAGTGCGCCTGACGACAGCGCCCGCCCGCGCAGGCCTCCTTGAGGCATGCATCGAAGTCAAGGACACCGGCGCCGGAATCCCGCCCGAAAAGATGGCCGAGGTTTTCGAAAAATTCACGCAGGCGGATTCAAGTATCACCCGCAAATACGGCGGCACGGGCCTCGGGCTGGCCATCACCCGGCGTCTGGTGGAAATGCACGGCGGGAATATTCGCGTCGAAAGCCAGTTGGGCAAGGGCAGCACCTTCTTCGTCACGCTGATCTTTGAAGCAGCGGCGCTTCCGGAGCCGGTCGCCCCGGCCGCGCCGCATGTTGCGGCAGCGAATCGGTCCAGCGCCCGCCTGCTTCTGGTCGAGGACAACCTGGTGAACCAGAAAGTGGTCCTGGCCATGCTGCGTAAGAAGGGCTACAACATCGAGATCGCAAACGACGGGCGCGAAGCTTTGGAGAAGCTGGAAGCCGCCGTGCCTCCCTACGATTTAGTTCTGATGGATGTGCAGATGCCGGTGCTGGACGGCCTGGAAACCACTCGCGTGATGCGGCGCGATCCGCGCTGGACCAACTTGCCGGTAGTGGCCATGACGGCGCACGCCATGACCGGAGATCGCGAAAAGTGCCTGGAAGCGGGCATGAACGGATACATTTCGAAACCGGTTCAACCGGCGCATCTGATTCTTACGCTGGAGCAGCACCTGATGGCCGCTACCGCAGGGCGGCCGAACTAATCAACTCCAAGGTGGCGATGTTGCCGATCGCAGGCGCAGCGCGCAGTTCCTACACAAGTCCCAGGTGGCGATGTTGCCGATCGCAGGCGCAGCGCGCAGTTCCTACACAGTTCGGCTCCGGCGAGAAATGCTCGTCCGTCGGCGCATCTAATGGCCGCTACCGCGGGGCAAATCCCGGGCCGCCCGTATTTCGGCATCGGTGGTGGCGATGTGCCGATCGCAGGCGCAGCGCGAAGTTCCCGCGCAGTTCGGCTCCGGCGAGAAATGCTCGTCCGTCGGCAAGTGTCTGGAATCAGATGGCGGCTACCGCGGAGCGGCCAAACCAATCAAATCCCAGGGTGCCTGAATGTCCGCATCGGTGGTGGCGATGTGCCGATCGCAGGCGCAGCGAGAAATGCTTGTCCGTCGGCGCATCTAGACGGAGCACGGCGCCCCTATTACTTGGCCCCGGCCCTGAATTCCCGAAAGTAACGGCTCCACGCGTGGCCGCGACCCAAGCTCCGTTTTGCGGGCATGTAGTTAGGAGCTTTGCGCTGGCCGGGCGCCAGGCCGTGGGGCAGGCATCCTGCCGGAACTCTTGCCACGCGCGGCCAACCTAACGGCCGACGCGAAAAAGATCGTCGGCGGAGCTCAAAACCGTCCATCGCAGGCGCTCGGGAAGATCGGGATGCCGCGCCAGGAAATCCCGCACAGCCTTGGCCGCGGCAGGCGAACAGTGTCCCCCGAGCGATGCGTCCATCCATCGCTGTGGAAAGAAAATGTCGCCGGTGCGTTGGATCTCGGGCAGCAGTTCCAGACTCGGTGTGACAAATTGCAGAGCCGCTTCCTCGCGCAAGGGATGATTCAAATAATGCAGCGATTCTAGAACCCATGGCTCGCGACGCCGGTTCTCGAGATTTCGAAAGCGCTGGAACGCCCGTTCGCGGACAGCCGGGTCGGCCGAAAGAGCCGGCATCGTGAATTCGAAGCGGGCCTTGCGGTCGGGATTCTGCGTGCGATCGCGCTGCGTCGCCAAGATTTGCCGCCAGTCCGGAACTTCTCGAACCGCCAGTTCCAGCGCCATCGTGATTTCGTCTGGCTCGGCGAAGGTTAGGCCTTCGATCTTCTGCTCCCGGCGCCACACTCGCTCGAGCCAGCCAAGGCCGTCGGCCGTCAACACCATGTCGCGGAACCCACTGAACCAGGCCGATTTTTGACTCGCGGTCCGCGCCTGCGCGATTCCTTCCCGCAGCATGGCCTCCAGCGCGGGAGCCCGTGCCATCCGCTCCTGCGGCGGCAGCACCAGCCAGAATGCGCGCGTCAAATACGACAGGATCAACTGCGTGTTCTGCTCATCGCGCTCTTTCGGAAGGGCGCGTGCGGCGACATCCAGAAACTCGCGTCCCGTCCGGGCCGGCGCCTCCAGCATGTTCTCCCACAGATCCACCCACGCGCTTCCGCGCGTCAGCGCGTCCGGAATATCCTCGATGTGTGCGGCCAGATAGCGCCGCGTATCCTCGTCCAGAACGAACATTCCATAACCCAAACCGCCTCCGTTTGGAAGGATGTAGAGCGGGCGCTTCTTGCCGTGGGCGGCGCTCAAGTTGGTGACCGCGCCATGGACGGAGACCGGAAGCTGCTCAGCATGGTCCGCATAGCCGAGGGTCACCTGGAGGCGCTGCGGCCACAGAACGCTTCGTCCCAAGGGATCGCGCTGCGTCAAAGTGAGACTCGAAATGCTGCCATCGGGCGCTGCCTGCAGCCTGGTGGTTAGCTCCGGGCGTCCCCGCAATTCCACCCAGGCGTGGCTCCACGCCGTCAGATTCTCTTGCGTGCGTGTCCCGAGAAGCCGGATCAGATCGAGCCACGTCGCATTCCCGAACGAGTAGCGCTTGAGATAATCCCGCATCCCCTCGCGGAACTTTTCCTCGCCCACGATCATTTCTAACTGACGGACGACTACAGGCGCCTTGTCATAGATAATGGCGCCGTAGAGCGTACCCGCCTCGTCAAGATTTGAAAGATTCTGCCGGATCGGATTGGCGCCCTCTGTCCGGTCAACTCCGTACGCGGAAGGGTAGTGCGACAACAGAAACCGGAGATCGTGATTGATCTCAGGGAAGGAGGGATTCACGATCTTTGCCGCCATGAAGTTGGCCATGACCTCCTTCATCCACACGTCGTTGAACCAGCGCATGGTCACCAGATCGCCGAACCACATGTGCGAGGTCTCATGGGAGATAGTGTTGGCGCGCGCCAGCAATTGGTTTTGCGTCGCCGATTGGTCCAGCAGCAGCGAGGCTGCGTTATAGAAGATGCTTCCCGGATGCTCCATGCCGCCGAACTGAAAGGACGGAATCAGGACAAAATCGAATTTGCCCCACGGATAGGAAATGCCGGTGTACTCTTCAAGCCAGGCCAGTGCGCGGGCATGCAAATCGAAAATCGCATCGCGATTGCGCGCCACTTTCTGCGCGTCCGTCTCGCGATGGAACATGCGGAACACCCGTCCGTCGCGTTGCGCGGTTTCCACCTGGAATTTGCCGGCAGCGAATGCGAACAGGTAGGTGGGGATCGGCTGCGTCTCGGCGAAACGGACCTTTGTGGTTTCCCCCGAGACCGTGCGCTCCAGCTCCGCGCCGTTAGCGACAACCTGCCAACTGGAGGGCGCATCCAGGGTGAGGGTGAATCGAGCCTTTAAATCCGGTTGATCGAAGCAGGGCCACGCGAGATGCGCACGCGCCGGAACAAACAGCGTGTAAAGAAAGTCGTCGTTGCGATTGAGGGATTCGTCTCCGGCCAGAAATTCTACCCCGATCGCGTTCTCCCCGGCTTTGGTCGCGGACGCCGGAACTACAATATGGCCGGCCGCGATAGCGGCTTCGACGGGTTTGTCATTTACCCGCAGGCTGCTGACGCGCTCGGGTGGTTGGGCAAAGTCCAGCACGATGCGGTGCGGCGAGCGCAGCGAGAACCGCACCGTCTCTGAGCCGCGTATGGCCTCCGTGCGCTTGTCGGATATGCGAAAGGAAAGCTCATAACGCAATGAAGAGATGGCCGCCGCCCGCTCCCGCGCCAGGGTCTCCGGGACGCCGGGTGCGAGCGCCGGATCGATCGCCCCTGCGCAGGCGCCTGCCGCCGTGATGGCTCCGAGGAAAATCCGCGGAAGTTTCACGCCGACGCTCCCCTCACGATGGCCTTCTCGCCGCGGTACCGTGCAAAAACGTGCATATACCTGATTGAACCAAGCTTACCCAATCAGCCGGCGTCCGGCAGAACGCCCGATAGGGCTAAAAAGGAGGCAAAAGCCGCGATTGCTCCGATGGAAAACTCTCTCGATTCCGATATTCTGGACTCCCTGACGTCATGAACGGCAATCCTCATCCGAATCCGACCGGAAGATGCCTGGCTTTCCTGATTTTCGCGCTCGCCCCGGCGTTCTGCCAACAAGTTTCGTCGCTGCCGGCGTGGCTCCAAAACTACCCGGGCGCGAGTCCGGCTGTTCGTTTGAGCGACTCCCTGGTTGAATCCAGCTACACCATCGCCGCGCAGCCGGCGGATATCCTGCAGCATTACCGCAAGTTGTTTGAAGCCGCAGGCCTGCCCTTTCAACCCAATCCCGACGGCATCGGAACATCCATTCGAGCCGCGGCGTCCGAATGCGATCTGCTCATCCTGATTCGCACCCGGGAGGCAGGCACTTTCGTCGATGTGAACTGCTCCGCCAAAACGGAGCCCGCCGCGCAATCCTCGCTGATCGCAGTTCCAAACGACGTCGGGATTCCCACCCGTCCTCAAACGCCCTCGACGAAGTCTCCGCCGCCTCGCCCTCTGACTCCCGATGAGATCATGGCGCAACATCGCCAAAAAGCGGCCGAAATGGGACTCCACCGGGTGCATCCCGACGCTCCGGCGCCTCCGCTGGTTTGGCCTTCCTGGCTAGTGCAAACCACCGGGGCAGCACTTCGGACCGAGCGCGGCGTCAATTTTGAGAAAGACGCCATGCTGAAGGCGCAATACACCACCAACGTCCCCATGACCGAAATCTATCGCTTTTACCGCGATCTGCTCAACGCGCATGAATATCCGGCGCGGAGCAGTATATCCACGGGACACACGGAGAGCGGCATCCAACAGAATGCCATAGGATACGTCGAAGGCTACAATTATCCGGACGGCGCACCGGGAGCGTACAGCACCATCTATGTGAGCTTCGACCGCTCCGTGCTGAATGGTCCGATCACCGTTTCCCTTCGATTCACCACGCATGAGTACATCGCCAAGCGCGGTTACTGAGTAGATGCGCCGCGCCCTGATTTCCCTTCTGTCGATGGCTGGGGCGGCGGTTTGCGCCAGCGCGCAATTTGTCACGCCGGTTCCCTCGGCAATGCCTGCCTGGATGGTTCCTTACCCGGGTGCCGCAGCGCAGAACCGGCGAATATTAAACGCCGTCGAAGCCAGCTACACGGTCGCCGTGGCGCCTCACGACGTCCTGGCGCATTTCCGGACTCTGTTCGCGGCTGCCGGACTGCCATTCGAGCCAGACCCCCTTGGAGGTGGTTTTCTCCTCCGCGCGGCAGCGCCGGAGTGCGACCTCGATATCTCCATCCGGCGTCGCGATTCGGATACGGAGGTGAAGGTGACCTGCTCCCCGAGACTGGCAGCCAACGATCAAATGGCGCGGCTGCGGGCGCAGGAAAAAGCCGCGCAAGCTGCCGGCGATGGGATGAAGAAATTCGACACGCCGGTCTATCCTCAGCCCAAAGCGCCCCTGCCCCCGCTCACTTGGCCGTCGTGGCTGGTCCGCGTGGATGGCGCCAGGCTCCTTGTCGAAAAATCCCCGGGACGGCTGAGCACTTCCTTTGTGTCGAGGCCCACCAGGGAAGCCATCCAGTATTTCTATGCCACCTTGCTCAGTTCCCATGGTTATCGCGTCGCGCAAGGTTTGGCCGCAGCGCCTGAGAAATTCGGCTCTTGGGTACAGGGAACGGGCGACGCAGATGACGGTCGCAGGCTCGTGATTTGGGTCAAAATCAGGCCGTCCGGCCAGGATTTCGCCGTCGAGCTCAGTCTGCAATAATGCTCCAGCCGTTCAGCGATGGTACGATTTTTTGAAAAGCGCTACGATTTTTGAAAAGTGGGAACCGTCGACATTCGCCGCACTACAATAGCCTCGCCCGACGCGGCGCGGCTGATCGCGGCGCTCAATGCGGAACTGACGATGGCTTTTCCCGAGCCCGGTGCAACGCATTTCGCCCTCAGCGACCGGGAGGTCGTAGCCGGCGAAGGCGCGTTCCTGATCGTCTATCTCGATGACGTGGCGGCCGGCTGCGGCGCGGTGCGAAGGCTTGACGAGGCGACCGCGGAAATTAAGCGCATGTATGTGGACCCAGCCGTCCGCGGCCGGGGCCTTGGACGCGCGCTGGTCGAGGCTCTCGAGCGCGAGGCGCGGCGGATCGGCGCATCAAGAATTGTGCTGGAGACCGGAACGCGTCTCGCGCCCGCGATAAAGCTGTATGAGGCGATGGGGTACTCGCGGATCCCGCTCTTCGGCGAATACCTCTCATCGCCCGACACGAGCCTGTGCTTCGGTAAATCATTCGCGTGATCGGAACTCGCAGACAGGGTTTCGCAACTACCCTGGTGCTCCGTGAAAACCGGCTCAAGCAGATCTCCGGCTTTTGCCACATTGAAAACGATGAGTCACAGACGTTAGAGCGCCTTCCCAGCAGCGCAGGGCCAGAGCTGCCCTCCTCAGGACTTCTTTTGAGGAACTCGCGCGCACAACGGAGCCTGACTCGGCGCAACGTTGGCGAGTTTCTCATCGTTTGGAGGGCCGAGTCGGCCCTGTGCGGGCTTCTAAGTCAGTCGTTTCATAAGTTCACTAACGTATCAGGAGAAACCGCTCCCTGTGGTCACGGCTCGGTGAGCAGCGTTTTCCAAGCCGCGATCCGCTGGAGGGGTCTCGCGGAATACGAGATGGTATTTGCGAAATGGTGT
>DASXEY010000099.1:0-214522 GCA_036489835.1 Bryobacteraceae bacterium
CAATATCTACGAGCGGGGCCTCAGGGTCTCCGATCAGCAGATGGCGGAACTCCGACTTCGGCGAGAAAAGTTCCATGGTGATTGGAACTATAAGCTCTTGCCAAGGAGTTGAAATACTAATTTACTGACAGATCCTAAGTATCCGAAGGTCCGCGCCGCGGCGGCTCTCTGGAGACGAATCCGCCCCGACCCTCCCTACAGCCTAAAGTTTGGGCAGCGCAAATATCTGGAACCAACATTAAAGCGCGGGATGCTTCGAGTTCGATCAGCATCCTCGTACCAGGATGAAAGCCTGCCAGCCTCGATTCGAGACAACGAACTGCGCTTTGATCAGACCATCGGGCCGATCCGCTTCACCAAGCTGGAGTCTGACTATTATCTGTCGTCGTATTCCGCCCGTTTCGAGAGCCGGGCGTTTGATGATTTCGATGCAGATGCGTGCCTGATTATCCGAGATCCAAATAGCTTTGGCGCACGCATTGTTAAGGCATTTGAGGCAGTGATGCCAGGCTGGGAAAACACCTTCGGAGCTGCGAGCTATGTTGATCCCTTGCGGGCGCCGCTGTGTGACGATATTCGTTTCGCCAAACATTTCAGATACGCGTATCAAGCGGAGGCCCGGTTCGTGTGGACTCCACTAAAGCCTGTTGCGCGTTTGCAGCATCACGTCGAACTAGAACTTGGGGATCTCTCGTCTTTCTGCGAGTTGATAGCGCTCTAGGTGGCGGGATGTGTCTGCCACGCTGGAAGGATCTATTTCCCCTCGCTACGCACATCGCTGACCCTCTTCGGCAGGGGCTTCGCGAGCAACGCCGTCAACGCATCCGGGCCTTGCCCCTTCAAATAGCGGTCGAAGAAAGCGATGCTGTAACGGCTGATCACGTCCTGGAAAATGGGGTTCACGTTGGTCCACGCGAGGTGCCCCGCTCCTTGAAACTCCACGAAGTACTTCGGCGCGGAGGAGCGCTGATACGCTCCGTTCGGCCGCTTCACCGTCGGAGTGATTTCCAGGTCGGCTGTTCCGCCCTGATACATCACAGGGACGTTCATTTGGCCGAGTGCCCCTTTCAGCTGGTAAGGAGTGCAATAGGGCGAGAGCGCCAACACCGCCCTGATGCGCGGATCCTTCCAGGAAGGCCACGCACCCGCGAGACCTAGCGCCGTGTATCCACCCAGTGAATGGCCGGCCAGACCGACGCGGTTCATATCAGCTGGTGCGCCCGGGACAACGGGGCTGTGCGAAACCGCATCCAGAATGGCTTCGAGATCTTCGGCGCGATCTTTATATGTTGCGGGGCTCCATTCCTGGACCTTACCGAATGGTTCTTCGGGACGAATGCTCAGCAGCTTACCCTCGGATCTTGCACGGCCCCAGCCGCTGCATTCCTGATCCTTGTGGTTCGGAGCCAGCACCAGGTAGCCCGAGCTCGCCAGAGCCTCCATCAGGAAAACCGATTGCGTAGCGCATCCGGTGAAGCCGTGAGAAAACAGAATCAGCGGATAGCCAGAACCTGGCGCCGCCCCGGCAGGCTTCCAAACGGCAACATCGCGGCCGGCGATCTTAACGTAAGTTGCGTCCGGCGCCGCGGCGCAAACGGCTGCAGCCAGTATCAGCATCGGAATAACGAAGCGCATTTCACTTAACTATACGCAGAGCCCTCGAAAAAGTTGCGTACTAAGGTAAGAGCGCCTATTGATAGACTGACAGCGTGGACATCTCCGACGTTTCCGGGTATCCCGGCCACGCCGACCAAATCTTTTCGCCGCGCGATGAAGAGGAACTGGCGGCGATCCTTGCTCGCGCATCGAACGAAGGCGTGCCGGTAACCATCATGGGCGCGATGACCGGGCTTGCCGGAGGAGCTTCGCCGCAGGGCGGCTGGGGCGTCTCCATGACCCGGTTCCGGCGTCTGGATATTTCACCCGGCAGCGCCAGAGTGGGCGCAGGAACGCTGCTCCGCGACGTGCAGGCCGCGGCTGCGGCATCCGGCCAGTTCTACGGGTGCGACACCACGGAGAACACATCGTCCATCGGCGGCAATATCGGCGCGAATGCCAGCGGCTCGCGCAGCTTTCGTTATGGAGCCACGCGGGCGCAGGTTCAAGCGGTGCGTGTGGCGCTTGTCGATGGCCGCATCGCTGAATATCGCCGCGGCCAGGCCGTCGATTTCGAGGTTCCCAAGATTCCGCTTCCGCGCAGTACTAAGCATTCGGCCGGCTACCGCCTCGCGCCCGGCATGGATTTCACCGATCTGTTTATCGGCAGTGAAGGCACGCTCGGAGTGGTGACCGAAGCCGAACTTAAGTTGCTGGCAGCGCCCAAAGAGATCATGGGCGGAGTGGTCTTCTTCCCGTCGGAAGACGCCGCGCTCGATGCCGTCGATCGCTGGCGGCCCGTGCCTGGATTGCGCATGCTCGAATATCTGGATCGAGGTTCGCTCGAAATTATGGAGGAGCCACAAGGCGCGGCCGTGATCGTCGAGCAGGAAGGCGAGATCGATCTCGACATGGCCGGCGCGCTCGAAGACGATTCGTGGTTCGGTACCTCGGCATCGGATCGCGAGCGCTTTCGCCGCTTTCGCCACGCCCTGGGAGAACGGGTCAACGAAAAGATTCGGCGCGGAGGCTTCATGAAGCTGGGCACGGACTACGCCGTGCCTCGCGATCAAGGCCGCGAAATCATTCGGATTTACCGCAAGGCTCTTGATCGCGACCTGGGGATGCCTTACGTGATCTACGGCCATGTCGGCGATGCGCATCTGCACATCAATACCTTTCCAGCTTCGAAGCCCGAATTCGAAAGGGCGAAAGCCGTGCTGGACGATTTGGCCAAGCCAGTTGTGGAACTGGGCGGTACCGTCGGGGCCGAGCACGGACTCGGGAAACGCAAGGCGCACCTTCTGCCGGTGCAATACGGGCCCGAAGTCATCGATGCCATGCGCGCGGTGAAGCGGCGTTTCGATCCGCAATGGCTCCTGGGCCGCGGCAATTTGTTTTCCCAGTGACTCGGGATTCTAAGTCGGCCGTTTCAGAAGTCCCCTAAAACGTGCTGGAAGAGACCGCTCCCTCCGTTCACGGCTCGGAAACGCTGCTTACGACTCCTGGGCCGTCAACCGCCAGTTCCAAAGCCAAGCTGGCCCCCCGAACGGTGAGAAAGTCAACACGGGCCTGCGTCCCACCCAATAGCGATGAAAAGCACCCCAGCGGCAAAACGGCCGAATCAACAGCGCCTGCGCTTCAGCGGGGCGGTAAGAGGCGCCACGCCTTCACGGTCGCGGCGGGGAGGAGCCCGGCCCCTTGTAGAATCCGGCATAGCCGAGGCCCGGCTGAGCCCTGCCCGGAGGGAGCGGTCTTCGCGGAATGCGAGATGGTATGTGGATACGGTGCACCAGGTAACACCAGGCTGGATCGCGGCCACGCCGAGCTGTTACTACGAGGAATTGAGAGCCGCGACCGAGCCTTTGCGGGCTAGCTACCCTGCGATTCTGCGAAAAAATTCGAGCGATTGCGCGGCGCAGGTTTCCCAGCGGTAGCGCAGCGCCCCTTGCTTGCCGCGCTCGCTCAACTCCGCCCGCAGCGTCGGTGATTCCAGCAATCGCGCCAGTCCTGCGGCGATTTCCGCTGCGCTCCGCGGATCCACCAGCAATGCGGAATCGCCGGTGATTTCCGGAAGGCAACTGGTATTCGAAGTCAGTACGGGAGCGCCCGCCGCCATGGCCTGCACCACCGGAAATCCGAAGCCTTCGTAGAGCGAGGGATAAGCAAACACCGCCGCGCCCGCAATCAGACCCGGCAGATCGGCTTCGGGAACATAGCCAAGATAAGTGGCCTCGGCGCGAATACGCTCGCGAGTGGCCTTAGGAGCCCAAGCCATCGGCCCGGCGATCACCAGCTCGAAGGCTTCGCGCAGATCCGGTCTCAGTTGACGCCAGGCATCGAGAAGCGTTTCCAGATTCTTGCGCGGCTCAATGGAGCCGACGTATAACGCATACGGCCGCGCGCGCTTCGACGGCGCCGCATCGAAATATCCTTGCGCGATGCCGGAGTAAATCGTCATCACTCGCTCCGGTGAAATGCCGAGCACCCGAATCGCATCCTGCCGGGTGTTCTCGGAGACGGCAATCAGCCCGTCGGCCCGGCGCAGGATGCGCTCGGCGAAGATGCGGTCTGCGCGGATATTGGAGGACACGTGCAGCTCCGGCATCAGCAGGGTCGTGAGATCGTGCACCGTCGCGGTAAGGCGTGTGCGCCGAGGAGCGTGGTGCGACAAATTCGACGCGTGAAAAATATCTGACCCGGAAGTGACAACGTCAAGCGCGCTTGGCCCCAGCCAATTTACAGCGTGCAGCAGCGCCACTCGAAGCGCCGTGGCTGGAAGCGAAAAAGCCCCGGCTTCGTGATTCAGTTGCCCCAGGCTGCGAAGGAAAGGATACGCCGAGATCTCCTCGCCCGGAGCGATCTGCCGGCGCAGATGAGCGATCCAATGGTAGGTGTAATTCTTTACTCCTGCACTGCGCAACAGCGTGGAGGATGCGTCGATGGTGATGCGGCTCATCCCGTTGGACGATTAGCGAAGACGAACTTCCCGCCGCTTTCGATTACCTGGTGCAGAGTTTCACCACCAACCAAGTCTCGCAAACTTTCCACCTTGGGCTGCTCGACGCAAATGTAATAAAGATCGGGTGACAGCCAGCGTTCCCGAAAACCGGCGTCGTCGATGAAAATATCGCGGGGCGCGTCCGGTGCATAAGAGCCATATTCCAGATTATTCACTCGCCCATTCAAAATAAGAACGCGCTTGCCATGATATGCCTCAGCATAAAACACCACCGAGGAAAACTCATAATACGGGTTGTCCAGAATCAAAGTCCCGCGCGTCGCGTGGTTTAACGCCTCCGCCAATGGCCGCGAGGCCAAGTACGGATCGAACACCACCAGCGCCATTCGGGCGGCGTGGACGAACAGCACCATCATGATGACGGCTCCAGCGGCGCGCCCGCGCAGGGTTAGCAGCGCGCCGATGAGAAATGCGGCTCCCGCGAGGACCAGCGGCGTGCGCAGATATGCGAAGCTCGCCAGCGTCAGGTCGCCCATGTGGCCCAGCGACAGAGTGTAGTTCTCGATGGGCTGCTGAATCAACGCGCGAGAGATATCGCCGGGCGCGGGGATACTCCAGACCTGCGTCAGAATCCAACCGATAGCCAGCGCGCAAGCGGAGGCAATGACGCCGAGGGCGATTCGACCGCCGCGTAGAAATGGCCGAAGCTTCACGGACGGATCGGCGACAACTGATCCGATCAGCAGCGCAAGTGCCGCGTAGCAGGGCAAGGAATAATACTCCTGCGTCGAGGAAAAAGTGAAGAACGTCAGCAGGAATCCGGCCCAGCAGAGACAAAGCAGGCGCATTCGACCCGCCCGATCTACAGGTCGAAACGAGAGTTTGAAGATCGCGGGGAAGTACACGCTCCAAGGAAACAGCCACAGCAGAGTGAAGATCCAGAAATACACACGAGGCACGGTATTGTAATCGCGCGGATAGCGAAGATTCAGGAATCGCAAAATGTGTTCGTTGAAGAAATAGAACCAGAAGAAGCCCCGATACTGCCCCGGCTCACTATGCAGTGTGAAATCGAAATACGGAGGATTTCGAATGGTAGCCAGAATGTGCCAGGGCGCGGCAATCGTCAGGACAATCAGGATGCCGCGAAACGGATGCAGACGCCTCCAGGTTTCGCGCGAGCCAATCTGCCGCGTAATGGCCAGGAAGATCAGCGCCGCCGCTGCCGGAAACACCGCGGCGATCAGCCCCTTCAGCAGCAATCCGGTTCCGATTGCGGCCGCCATGATCGCGGCCCACAGCGCCGGCCGGGGCTCCTCCCGATCGATAGCCCGAAGAAAAGACCACATCGCCAGCGCGATTGTTGCCGCCAGCGCAGCTTCCGGAATTTGAAATCGCGTGAACAGGAACAAGCCCACGCAAGTGGCCAGCGAAAGGCCCGCGTACATCCCCGCGCGAGCTGAAAACGCCCAAGCGCCCATGCGAAACGCCAGCCAGCACAAAATGATCGCCGAAAGCGAAACAGGCAGGCGCGCGACCCAATCATGCACTCCGAAAATCTTGTAGGAAATCGCGATCAGCCAATACTTGAGCGGCGATTTTTCCAGGTACGCGACGCCGTCCAGCCGCGCCGTCACCCAATCGCCCGAGTCGAGCATATTGCGCGCAATCTGCGCCTGCACGGCATCGACATCGTCCATCAAGGAAGGAGGGCTGACGATGCAGCCAAGGAAGACCGCGGCGGCGACAGCAACTACAATTAGCTCGCGACGGAAACGATCCCGTCCAGCTCCCCGCCCCTGCCCGCTGGAACCGCCAGAGTGAAGCCCCAGCGTCTCATCCAGAGGAACAGAACCAGAAGTCCCCATAGGTGATACCCGAGGTTAGCACGCCGCTCCATATGCGCGCGGATGGACGCATCGATGGCCGGCCAGGAGAAAATACCGGACTGCCGGACCGTGCGCTCATTGAGAGTATCCATCAACAGAGGGCGCAGGATTGTGCGCAGCCAGTCGTGCGCTGGAATGTCGAAGCCTTCTTTGGGGCGATGCAGTATAGCCGGCGGCAAGCGGTTCCTCATCAGCTCGCGCAGGACGTATTTCAATTGTCCGCCGCGAATTTTCAGGTTCTCCGGAAGGCGAGCTGCGAACTCTACAATCCGGTGATCGAGGAACGGCGTGCGCACCTCCAAAGAGTGCGCCATGCTCATACGGTCGGATTTGTACAGAATGTCGTCCGGCAAATAATATAGTTGGTCCAGCCACAGGAACCGGTTCAGGTAGCCGATGCCGTCGCCCGGCGCAACCAGGCTCTGCGGCAGTTCCAGAGGCTCGCCGGCTTTCATCTGGCGGCGGCCGTGCAGATTCAAAAGCATCCGCCGCGAACCAGGCGAAAAGGTGCCGTTCCAAAAATGATGCGCCTGCACGGGGTCCAGAACCGAGCCTTGCAGCATCCGCGTGATCTTGTAATCCAGCCCGATTTTTTCATCGGACACGGGAATCTTCGCCGCGGCGCGTCCGGCCCAGCGGCGCAGCCACATCGGCAGCATCCGCAGCTTCCGTGCATAGCCATTCGCCAGATAGGTAGAATAGCCGCCGAACAATTCGTCGGCGCCTTCACCGGAAAGCGTTACCGTCACTTCGCGGCGCGTCATCTTCGAAAGGAACCACACCGGCAGAGCGCCTGCGTCCGCGCTGGGCTCGTCGGAATAGTAGGCGAACTGCTCGATCGCGTTCGCCAGGCCAGCCGAAGGAGTCATCTCAAACTCATGATGCTCCGTGCCGTAACAATCCGAGATCAACTGGAAGTACCGGCTCTCATCGAACTTGCGGCCGGGGAAGGACACGGAGAACGTCTTCAAACGCTCCGGCGCTTGCTGCGCCGCGTAATGCACCAGGGTTGACGAATCCAATCCGCCGCTTGACCACACGCCTAACGGAACGTCGGCAGCCAAGTGCTCCCGCACGGAATCGCGCAGCAGTCCATCCAACTCCTGCTTGGCGTCTTCGAGTTTAATGCGATGGTCCGGCGCGAATTCCAGCTTCCAGTACGCCCGCACCGAAGCGTGCCCGCCGCGCCATTCCATCCAGTGCCCAGGCGCCAGTTTCTCGATTCCGTCCACCAGTGTCGCGGGGCGGGGAACGTAGTTCATCGCCAGGTAGTGGTGCAGGCCGGAGGCATCAAGCGAGCGCGGCAGCTCACGATGCAGCAGGATGGTTTTAACTTCGGATCCGAAATAAAGCTCGCCGTTCCTGTGCGCGACATACAGAGGTTTGATCCCCATGCGGTCGCGAACCAGCACCAGCCGCTGCTTGGATTGCGTCCAGAATGCCGCCGCGAACATTCCGCGCAGCTTTGAAAACGCCTCCACGTCCCATTCGAGAAACGCTTCGAGCAAGGTTTCCGTGTCGCATTGCGATTGGAAGCGGCGACCGCGCGCGATCAACTCCCGCCGCAATTCCAGATGATTGTAGATTTCGCCGTTAAAGACGAGTACGGTGTCGCCGTCCTGGCTGCGCATCGGCTGCTGGCCATGCTCCAGATCGAGGATCTTCAGGCGCACGGCGCCTAAAGAGACCTGATCGGACTCCCAGACGTTTTGCTCGTCCGGGCCCCGATGTGTCAGCGATCGGGTGACTTCCCAGATCTGGGCAGGATCGGCGATGCCGATCCGATGCGTAAACCCCGCAATTCCACACACAGCGCGCTCTCACCCCTACTCGAGACCCCTGAAGGATGCCTTCCTCCCAGAAAATGCATGGCACCCTGCCATTTGGCTTAGCTGACTGTTACGCCAGGATAGCAAGATTCCAGGTGCTTTGCAAATAATCTAAAGAGAGGAGTAACCCTTTCCTCCGGTACTTGCGTCCTTCGCGATGTTTAGGGTTCGAGTTGCTCGGGGAAAACGGCGTAGCCGGCGGGCGGAGGGAAAAACTCCTCCAGCGCCATTAGCCGCTTGCGCAGAAACCGGCTGGGGAGCTGGCGCGGACCTGTATCGACGTCGATGTCGCAACAGATTCCGTGGAGGTACAAGGTGAGCGTATCGATAAAAGACTGGCGCGCATAAGCGCGGAACGTCTTGATCGCGGTGGCCCCGGTGGGAGTTCCGGAGGTTCCGTTTTTGGACCGGCGCAGAGTCTGCTTCAACCGCCAGCTAGGCTCATCCACTTCGCCGTGTGCGTCGGCGCTGAATTCGTCTCGCACAATGCGGCTGTAGCGGGTTTCGATATCCTCGGTCCAGCGCTCGCCCAGCACGCTTGCCAGCAGATGGTAAAAGCGATAGTGATACTCGGCCACTTCCTGGCCCTTGAGCGCGAACGCGAGCACGGTCTCATCGCCGAGCTTGAGCTGGGTCGCGTTGGAGATGCGGCTCTCGGGCGGCTTTTCAATGGAGACGTATTCTCCGCCGGAGCCATGCTTCGCCCCCGCCGCCTTCCCATTCTCCTTGGCGCCGCGTTCTTTTGCGCCGGGCTCCTTGCCGTTGGCTCGCTCCAGATACGGCACCAGGAGAATCGAGATCTTGGGCAGAGCTGCGGCGATCGAGGGCGGAAGAGCCGCGACAGGTTCTTCCAGATACTCCTTCAAGTCCTCTTCGGACATGGGAACAGAAGCGCAAAAATACGAAAACGTATTGCTGAGCGGAATCATTTCAGCGCGGAAGCGCTCTGCGAACTGACGGACACTCAGTTTGGAAAGGTCGAATTGGGCCGGCATTTATGGCACCCTCATTCTAACGCTGGTGAGAGGGTTGGGCAAGGAACGTAATCCTGGAAACCTGGCGGGCCCCCCTTCCCGCCGGTCCGGGGCGCATACCTGATGCTGCGCGCCGTCCTGGCTCGCATGACGTAAACGAACATGACGTAAACTAAATCGAAAGATCACCCCTGTGGGCCAAACCGGTCGCCAATTCGCGCCAGGAACGCTCATGGGTAAGTATCGGCTGGATGCTTCCATCGGCGCAGGCGGAATGGGGGTGGTCTATTCCGCTTGGGACCAGGTTCTGCGACGGAAGGTGGCGCTGAAGTTCCTGCCAACGCAACTCGCGGCCGGTCTCGACCGCGAACGGTTTCTTCGCGAAGCGATTGCTTCGTCGTCCCTCGATCATCCTAATATTGGCGCCGTCTTCAGCATGGAAGAGTGGGAGGGCCAACCTTTCATCGTGATGGCGTACTACTCCGGCGGATCATTGCGGGAGCGAATGGCTCGCGGGGCGTTGCCTCTTCCACAGGCCCTGCATATCGCATCCGAGGTAGCCGCCGGTTTGGCCGCAGCCCATGCCAAGGGCATTGTTCACCGCGACATTAAGCCGTCCAACATATTATTCAGCGAGGCGGGAATCGCCAAGATCGTCGATTTCGGCCTGGCCAAACTGCTTGCCGCCCCGGAGTTGACCGCACCGGGAACCACCTTGGGAACCGCCGCCTACATGGCGCCTGAACAGACATCCACCGCCGAGGTCGGACCGCAAGCGGATATTTGGTCCCTGGGAGTCATCCTTTACGAAATGATCGCCGGACGCCGTCCTTTCAGTGGCGATTCCTACGCCTCTATCCTGCGATCCGTCCTGTACGACATTCCGCCACCGCTTGAGGGGGTTCCGGCGTCTGTCTCCGGAATTCTCAAGTGCGCCTTAAACAAGTCGCCGCGGGACCGCTATGCTAGCGCCGCCAAGCTGCTCGGTGACTTGGCTCTGGCGCAGGGCCGCCCAGGCTCGAGCCCAGATCAGGGCGACGCCACCGTGACCCTCACAGCCGTGCGCCTCCCGAAGCGTTCGCCGAGGCGCCTCTGGATCGCCTCCGCCCTGGTTGGCCTTTTGCTCGCTGCCGCAATCTCAGGTGTCCTTTGGCGAGAGAGCTTCTTCTCGATTCGTCATCGGAAACAAGTTGCGATCCTGCCGCTGACAGCGGGGGGCGATCCATCCTTGCAACAGTTGGCGGATGGGGTTTCCGCCCTGGTGACCGATTCGCTTTCCGCCGTAAATTCGAATTCGGGTCCCCGCGTGTCGTCGGCGGCGGAAGTGCAGAACGCACGCGTGACGGATGTAGCTTCGGCGCGGAAGAAGCTGGGCTCGGATGCGGTCATGAGCGGCGAGCTCACGCGCGAAGGGGCGAATATCCGGGTAAACCTGAATCTGATAAACGCTGCGGAACAGAAGATCGCATCCAGCGCCACCGTAACCGCTCCCGCCGAGGACATCGCTTTACTCGACACCAGGCTGACCGCCGCGGCAGCCCGCCTTCTCGCCGTTCCCAACGCACGGCCGCAGGATTCCCTGCAACGTCTTCAGGCCGAATCCCCGCCCGCATTTCAGGCTTATGTCCGTGGGGCTGGGCTGCTGAAGCGCTCCTACGATGTCAAGAACATTGACCAGGCAATCGCCACGCTTCAACCGGCGCTGGCATTGGTTCCGAATAGCGTTCCCGTGCAAGTGGCATTGTGCGAGTCGTACCTGCTGAAATTCGACAAAACCAAAGATGGCAAGTGGCTCGATTCGGCCCAGACGCCGTGCCTGCGCGCTCCGGAAGCCGATCCGAGTTTCGCGCCGGCTCTGGTTGAGCGAGGAACTTTCCGGGCCGATCGAGGCGATCCGCGCGGCGCGATGGAGGACTTCGAGCGTGCCCTGGCGCTCGATCCCGGTTCCGAACCCGCGGCCCTCCTGCTGGCTTCCACCAATGAGACTATCGGACTTCCCGAGAAAGCTGAGGCGGCGCTCAAACATTTCGTGGAATTGCACCCGGCCTCATGGAGCGGCCATCGACAGTTGGCTCTGTATTATTTCCGCCACGACCAATTCGACAAAGCGGCGCGCGAATTCCAGCAGGTGACGGTGCTGACGCCCGATAGCGCCGCGGCTTTCAGCAACCTGGGCATGACGCTATCCTCCTCCGAGCATTTGCCGGAAGCCGAGAAAGCCTATCAGCGATCCTTGCAATTGGGTCCGACCTTCGCCACATATTCCAATCTGGGCAACCTTTATTTACGGCAGGAACGCTACTCTGAGGCCGGCGTCGCTTATGAGAAGGCGCTGGAATTCGATCCGAGCCAGCAACGCGTGTGGGGAAATCTCGGGGCCGCTTATTCGCGTATGCCTGGCCAGCAGAACCAGGGGCGAGACGCCTATCGCCGCGCCGTCGAGCTCTGCCGCGTTGCCATCCAGGCCAATCCGAATGACGCGGCGACGCTCTCCGACCTGGCGTCTTACGAGGCTTTTACGGATGAGCGCGCCGAGCCTCTGGCCGACATTCAAAAAGCTTTGGCGCTGGCGCCGAAGGATTCTGACGTTCTGTATAATGCCGCCGAGACGTATGAATATCTCGGGTTCCGGGAGCAGGCGCTGGAGTGGCTCGGCAAATTGCTCGACCTGGGCTATCCGGTAAAGGATATCGAGCGTAGCACTTTATTAGCCGGGCTTCGGAAGGATAGCCGCTATCAGGCCATGATAGCGGGCCGCAAGTAAAACGGACGCTATTGAGGAATTTCTACGGTGTGGTGCATGCCGCTGGCGTCGACAGGATGCTCGCTAAAATATTCTGCGGAGCTGTCGTATGCGTCCACATAGGCGAACCCAACCCAAAGCTTGATCGCGCCGTCCACTTCCGCAATCGTGTTGGTTGAACCCATGGCCAGCGTAGACGTCGCGTCTGTATAGGCGGTCTCATTTTGAAATGCGCGAACGTAGAGCATCACGCCCGCGCGATTTGTGTCGTTGTTGATAACCATGGCGGGCACCGACGCCGTTCCCGCCTGCTGGATTACAGGATGAGGGTGCTCGGGTGTGGGGTTCCCTTCCTGGTCTGACAACGTCAAGGTGAATTCTGCCATAAAATCTCCTTCGTTGGACGATAGCATGGCAATTACCGGGTGACAACCGGCCTTAATTAATCAGGGCGATTAATCGCGCTTGGCAACCTGGAAATGGCTGAGACTATCCGCGTAGGATGCGACGCCTCTATACAAAGCCTCGGCAATTTTCTGGCGCTGCTCCGGCTTCTTGAGGATTGCCTCGTCGGTCGAATTGGTCAGGAACCCGATTTCGGCCAGCACGCTGGGCATAGTCGCCCCGATCAGCACTACAAAAGGCGCTTTCTTGATCCCGCGATTCTTCACCGCAGCATTATTCTTACTGGAGTATGCGAACAGCGAGGTCTGTATGGCCGAGGCGAACTCGCGCGATTCGTCGATCTTGTCCTTCATGGCGATCTTCGCCAGCACCTCTTTCAGATCGAAGATGGTGCTTTGGGAGCTGGCATTTTCCTTCGCCGCCAGTTCCAGAGCCGCCTTGGAATTGGTGGTGGTGAAGTTCAGATAATATGTCTCTACGCCGCCAATTTCGCGATAGGGCGAGGAGTTGGCGTGAATGGAAAGAAACAAGTCGGCGCGATGATCGTTGGCGATTTGCGTGCGCTGCTGCAGCCCAACGTAAGTGTCGTCGCTGCGGGTGTAGACGACGTCGGTTCCCAATCGCTCCTGCAGCAGCGCGCCCAGCCTCAAGGCCACGTCCAGCGTCACGTCCTTCTCGAGTAATCCGGAAGGTCCGTGTGTGCCCACGTCATTGCCGCCATGGCCGGCGTCGATGACCACGCGCCCAAGCTTCAGCCCCAGCGCGCGCGTCAGGGACTGGTCCCCACTCGCATTGGCCTTCGCCGGTAAAGGCGTCCGTTGCTGCGTCTGCGATGGCAGAGGCGTGGCCGGTGTCGTTAGTGACGGCGCGGGCGGCGCTGTTTGTGAAGGTGCCTGCTGCGTAGCGGGCGAACCCGGCGGAGTGAAGACAACCGCGTTAGGCGGCGGAACCAGCAGCGGCTTGGCGGAGGCCATCGGACCCAAGGCGGGCGGCGTCACAATGTCTATTCTTGGCTGTGCCACCGGCGGCGCGGGCTTGGGAGTGGAAATGGAAAGGTCCACCGGAGGCGGCCGGAAGCGGCGCGGCGCAGGTTTCGCGACCAACTCGGGGTTTTCGATTGGGGGGGCGCCGGCGGCAACCGCTGGAGCCGCTGCCAGATCGGGCGCGAGCGCGCTCAAGGGGGCTTGCGTCACTGGAGCGCCAGGTTTGTCCTTTTCAGGCGCAGCCAATCGCAATTCCACCATCAGGCGCCCCGGACTGGAAAGCTGCGAGGCCGTGAACGCCACCGGCGGATTGTGGGCTTGCAGATCGAAGACGATCCGCGTCACCCCCGGCTGCGTCTCGGCGATGCGAATCTGCTTCACCAAAGCGTCCCCCACCGGAATCAGATGTGTTCCTTTTTCGGTCAGCGCCGGACGCGCGCCTTGAATGTCGAAGTACAGGCGGTTGGATTCGGTCAACCGTTCCCAGCGGTACTTGAAATCCGAGGAAACTTCGATGGAGATACGGGTTACGTCGCCCAGTGACCAGAAATGCACGGCGGTTACTTTGCCGCTCGCGGTCGAGCCGGTTTTTTCCGAACTGGATTTCGCCGCCCCGGTTTTTGTGGAACTGGACGCACCTGCCGCGATAGACACCACTCCTGCCAGGAGCACGAGGGCTGCTACCGCCGCGCCGGAGCGCAGGTTACTGCGACGTTTTGAGGTGCAACCTGCCATCTGCGTCGACAAACTGCTCCAGCTTGGGGTGTTTCTCCTCTTCTATCACTCTAACCTGTACTTCAGCCGGCGCGGGAACCGGCACCGCGCTGTTTTGGGCGGGCTGCTGCAGCGTTTGTTTCAATGCCGAGCCTTGCGCGATCTTCTGGGCCGCGGCGCTACGCGCCTCGCCATACTTCTTTCCGACGCTCTCCACATACTTCTGCGTTTCGGGAAACGGCGGAACCTGCTTGAAGCGGTCGACGGCGGCCGGGCCAGCGTTGTAGGCGGCCAGCGCCAGCCGGTCGTCCTTATACAGGTCTTGCAGATACTTCAAGTATTTAACCCCGGCCTCGATATTTTCCGCTGGATCGAAGCTGTCGTTCACGCCCAGCATCCGCGCGGTTGGCGGCATCAACTGCATCAGGCCTTCGGCGCCTTTGGGAGAAACAGCGTTGGGATTATAATTGCTCTCGACGCGGATGACGGAATCGACCAGCAGAGGGTCGACGTTGTGCGCCCGGGATGTTTTCTCAACCAGTTCCGGGATCGCCGCGGGGGGCGTAGGCGGATGCAGCGCCACCTGAGTGCGCACAAGTTTCCCGGTGCGCGGATCGACCTTCACCACCGTCTTGTAAGACGTAGGCGAAGGACTCGACTCGGCTTCGGCTGCGCGCATGGGGGAGGCGGCCAGCATCACCAGTGCCAGTGTGAAACAAATATACACTATTTTGTTCTCAAGAGCGAGGCTCCCGTTAGATTTCAAGGCCCGTGCAACGGAAAGCCCCCCGGTAGAGATTTCGCTTGCTACCATCTTCTCATGGGGCGAGGCAGGGTCGCGGAGGCGGAAACAGGTCTCCATCACAAATTCCTCAAAATGCGAGATTTCCCTTGGCGGGCGGGCCAGTCGCAGGCGGCGGAGTCAATGCGATGACACCGGAAGAAGTCAGCGGCTCGTCCCACTACATCGAATTCGACCATGTAAGTAAGACGTTCGATAGCCCCGTTTTAGTCGACGTCAGTTTTCATGTCGACGCCGGGGAGACTCTGGCCATCATCGGCCGCAGCGGCGTGGGCAAGTCCGTGACCCTCGGTCACATCATGGGCTTCATCAAGCCTGATTCGGGGCGAGTCTACGTTTCCTACCTGGATATCACCGGCGGCGACGAGACCCTGCTGCGCAAGATTCGCAAAAAGGTGACCATGGTGTTCCAGTCGGGCGCTCTGTTCGATTCGCTCACCGTGGCCGAGAATATCCTGTTTTCGTTGGAGCTTCGCGCGGATTACAACGAGCATAATAAAGAGGATGTAGTCCACGGCCTGCTGCAAATGGTGGGTCTGACGGAATATAAGGATGTCTATCCGGCCGATCTGTCGACCGGGCATAAACGCGCCGTGGCCATTGCGCGGGCTTTGGCGGCCCAGCCGGAGTGCATTCTTTATGACGAGCCCACCACCATGGTGGACCCAATCATGGGCGATCACCTGGCCAGCCTGATGCTGCGCCTGAAGACCCAATTACGGCTGACCGGAGTTGTGGTGACGCACGACCTGGACCTGATGCGCCGGGTGGCCGATAAAGTGGTGGTGCTGTTTGAAGGCAGCGCGATCTACTTCGGCCCGGTGGCGGATTTAGATAAATCTACCCATCCACACATCCAGGAGTTTTTGGCGATGGACGCCTTGGTGTAAGCGTCTCGAATTTCCTCTGTCTGGCTTTGCACGCACGTTCAACAGGGTTCGTCATATCCAGCAGGAGGAGCATGCTGCTGCGAGTCGCCGTGTATGCGGTCCTTTTTCTTGCGGTGGGTTTAGCTCAAGCCCCCACTGCACAATCGGAAGGTCCGCGGTTCGAGGTTGTCGCGATCAGACCGACGCCCACGCCGGCTGGGAACGAAATCCACTTCAACGTCAACGCGGCCCGGGTAGATATCAGAAATTACTCGCTGTTCGGGCTGTTGACGCGAGCGTTCCGAATTGACTGGACCCAGCTCGTTGCGCCGGCGTACAGCGGGGCTTTCGATATACAGGCCACGCTCCCGGCAGGAGCGACGCCCGAGCAGGTTCCGGAAATGCTACTGACTATGCTCGTTGAACGGTTCAAGCTCGCCTACCACCGCGAGACCCGTCAATACACCGTGAATGTTCTGACCATCGGAAAGAGCGGTATGAAGCTTCCACGACTCCCGGATGGGACGCCGGTTGCAACAAAACACCCGGGAGAAACCCTTCCGGACGGCACCACACGAGTGACCATGACCGGGAAGCTGGCATCTGTGTATCCAGCGATGTACTCTGGCGGGCTCCAAATCGTGGACGAGACGGGACTAGATGGGATCTATACTTGGGTTCAGATGATCCCCCCGTTCACTCCGGACATGCCCCCTCAAGCTGCCTTTCAATATTCCTTCAAAGCCATGTTCGAGGACGCCGGTCTGAAGCTGGAAACACGCAAGGTTCCGAAAGAGACCATCGTCGTCGACCACTTGGAAAAGATGCCGACGAAGAATTGAGGATCGAGTTGCTTTCGATGAGGACCATGCTACTTCGAATCGTCGTGTATGCCGTCCTTTTTCTTGCCGTGAGCTTCGCCCAATCTTCACCGGCGCAATCCGAAGGTCCGCGGTTCGAGGTGGTCGCCATCAAACCCATCCGCCGTCCGACGCCCGGGGATGGGTCGCCTTACGGGCTCACCGTCAGCGGGGCCCGTGTTCAGGGTGTGTACCAGCTATTCAGCTTCTTCACCAGAGCTTTTCGAGTCGAGTCCCCTCAGGTGGATGCACCGGATTTCGCTCGCGAGGAGTTCTTCGAAATACAGGCTACGCTCCCAGCCGGAGCGACGACGGAGCAGGTTCCGCAAATGCTACAGGCCATGCTCGCTGAGCGGTTCAAGCTCGCCTACCACCGCGAGACTCGCGAGTACCAGATGGACGTGCTGACGGTCGGGAAGGAGGGCATGAAGCTCCCGCGCCTTCCGGACGGCACCCAGGCGCCGACTAGGTACAACAGTCTTCCCGACGGCACCATGCGAGTGACCATGACCGGCAAGGTATCCTCCTGGTTTCCTACAATGAATTCCTTCGGCGGGCTTCAATTGGTGGATGAAACGGGACTGGACGGAATCTACACTTGGGTTCAGGATCGACCTCCGGCGACTCCAGGGATGAGCCGTGAAGATACTGAACAAGAAGGCTTCAAAGCCATGATCGAAGCCGCCGGCCTGAAGCTGGAGAAGCGCAAGGTTCCCAAGGAGACCATCGTCGTCGATCACTTGGAAAAAATGCCGACGGAGAACTGAGGACGGAATTCCTCAATCCACGCGTTGGTGCGAGCACGGGCAGGTTGCCAGAACATGTTGATAATACGCCAGATAGCGATCGACACTTTTTTCTGCTGAAAATTCCTGCTGTGCCCGCAACTGGGCTGCTTGGCCCATGCACGCCGCAAGCTCGGGCTTGGCTTCCAGTTTCCGGACGTCGCGGGCCATGGCGCGGATGTCGCCGAGCTTGGTCAGGAATCCCGTCTTGCCGTCCTGGACAATTTCCGGCACGCCTCCGACGCCAGTGGCAACAACAGGCTTGGCGAAGCTCATGGTCTCGAGCACGCCCATGCCGAAGCTTTCCTTTTCCGATGTGTACAGCCCCGCATCGGCCGCATTGACGTAGTTTTCGATATCCACGACGTTGTTGCGAACCACCAGCTTGTCTAAAACCCCCAATTCCCTGGCCAGCGGCTTGAATTCGTCGAAGGGACCCGTGCCGTTGGCAGGTCCGCCGGCGAGCACCAGGAGCTTGAGCCGCTTCAAATCTTTCAGCTCGGCGAGGACTCGCAGGACATCGGGGAAGCGCTTCACGGGCCGCAGATTGGACATGTGGATCAGCACAAAATCGCTGTCTTTGAGCTTGAGGGCGCGGCGAACCTCCAGGCGGCTCATGCTGTGCTCGGCGGGACGGTAGAAATTATGCACCACCTCAATCGGCTTGCGCGTGCGCAGCACTTGCACGGTCTCTTTCCGCAGGCTTTCGGAAACCGCGGTCACTCCGCAGGAGCTTTCAATCGAGTACTTGATGATCGGCCCCAGGTTGGGATCGCGGCCCAGAAGCGTGATATCGGTGCCATGCAGGGTGGTGACCACGTGAGGCGTTCGTTGGTGCTGCTTGCGGGCGATATCGGTGGCCAGCAGCGCGGCCGTAGCGTGCGGAACGGCGTAGTGCACATGCAGCAGATCCAGCTTGTGGGTGTGCGCCACCGCCACCATTTTCACTGCCAGGGGCAGAGTGTAATCGGGATACTTGAATAACTGGTATTCGTTAATCTTGACGGGGTGAAACTGAATGTTGTCCTGGCCCACGTCGAGACGAAAGGGCGGTTCGTAACTGATGAAATGGATGCGATGGCCCAGCTTCGCCAGTTCACTGCCGAGCTGCGACGCCACGATCCCGCTGCCGCCGACCGAAGGGTAGCAGGTGATCCCGATCGCAAGGCGTTTTTTCATTAGAAGTTCCTGGACGACAGGGTGAGATCCGACAGTGAGCCGAGGCGTATCGGATCGTTGACCCACAAACCCATGGCCGAGGAGACTCCGATGGACGCGCCCAAAGCTCGGGCGCGGGTCTGGACCAGACTGAGGTAGGCTTTGGTCTTCATCTGCGAGGCGTGGCAAGCGATGGCCGCTTCCCATTCGGATTCGATGCTGCTGACGTCGATTACGATGTCAGGATTTGCCAGGGAAGTTTGCGTAATGGAATAGAAATAAAGATTGCCGATCGCGTGCGGCGGTAAGTGTCGAAGTTCCGACAGGCCTCCATAGCGAGCCAGGCGGGAGGCGTCGCGCACCAGGCGGGCGGCGGCGGCATGGTCGGGGTGCTGGTTTTCATCCGGGTGCGGCGCCAGCACGATTCGCGGTTGAAACCGGCGGATCTCGGCGGCGATCACGAAGGCGTTCTCGGGATTGTGGCGAAGGTGGCAATCGCCGCCGCGATCGAGCTGGTGGTCTAAGAACACGATTTCGGCGCCCATAACGTTGGCGGCCGCAGTCGCTTCCTCGACGCGCTGCTCCGGAGTGCCGTGAGTTCCGGCCTCGCCCTTGGAAAGCACCGCAATCCGGGCCTGGTTTCCGTTCCGGATCTCCTGGATCAAGACGGGGGCGCAGCCAAACTCGATGTCGTCGGGATGGGGCCCTACGGCCAGAATCTTCACGTTGTTCTTCCGTGCCTGAGGCTCCGGCGCCTAAGCTTCGGTAATGGTCACGCTGAGAATCTTGTCACCTTGCTTGATCGCATTGACGACATCTTGACCCTTGATCACCTGTCCGAAGACGGTGTGCTTGGGGTCGAGATAGCCGGTTTCGACATGGGTGATGAAAAACTGGCTGCCATTGGTGCCAGGTCCGGCATTTGCCATGGATAGGGCACCCACCGTATGAACATTCGGCTTGCCCTTGATTTCGTCCTCGAAGCGGTAGCCTGGGCCGCCGGTACCGGTACCTTGCGGGCAACCGCCCTGGATCATGAAGTTGGGAATCACGCGATGGAAGTTGATGCCGTCGTAAAACTTGTCCTTGGCCAGGAACACGAAGTTATTGACGGTGATGGGTTTATCCTTGGCGTGAAGCTCGCAGACGATTTCACCCTTGGAGGTGTTGAAGGTCGCGGTGTACTTCTTCTTGGGGTCGATGGTTACGGGCGGCGGGGCCGGGTAATTTTTGGGCATGCACTTTATAGTCTAACTCCGCATCTGAATGCATCCAACCTTCGTAGCGAAAAGAGAGGACGCGTAACGAAAACACGGGGCGAGTCACTAAAAAGAGGATGGTGGTTCGCGTGCTAGTAAATCACCGGAAGCTGGAACGTAACAAAAAAGAGGAATGCATGTTAATCGGAGCGGGAATTGCAGGATTGCTGATTGTTTCGCTGTTTTTTGAAATGGTGTCGTCCTCGCCCAAGGCGAGCGAGGAGTCCACGGCGAAGCTTGACTCTGTGAAATAATTACCCGGCCCCTGTGTCAAAAGGCACAGGGGCCGAACTGTTTTTGTATTAAGAAGCCCGCAAAGGGCCGGTCGCGGCCCTCAATTTCCGTCAGTAACAGTCCGGCTCTTGGCCGTGCCCCAGGCTGCGTTTTGCGGGCTGTTCCTCAAAAGCCGGCAAAGAGCCGGGGTGCCCTCCCAAACGGGAATGGAACAACGCGCCGTGCCCGCCGCCCCCGGGCTCCGTTGTGCCTGCGAGCGCCTTAGACCTTTGGCTGCGATCTGCGCCACTCGAAAAGAACCACACCTGCGGCGACGCTGGCGTTGAGCGAGGCAACGCCCTCGGCGGGCATAGGAATTCGAACCAGGAAATCACAGTGCTTCGAGGTCTGCTCATGGAGGCCCTGGCCTTCCGCGCCGATCACGAAGGCGGTGGGGGCCGCGTAGGAAGTCTGGCTGTAGTCCAAAGGACCCCTCTCGTCGAGACCATAAATCCAATAGCCAATTTTCTTGAGCTGCTCCAGCGCGCGATTAATATTGGCGACGCGGACCACCGGCACGTGCGCCAAGGCTCCGGCAGCGGCGCGGGAAACGGTGTCTGTCAGCCCGGCGGCACGCCGTTCGGGAATCACGACAGCGGCGGCGCCGGCGGCGTGGGCGGTACGAATGATCGCCCCGAGATTATGCGGGTCCTCGATTCCATCCAACACGACATGCAGCCCGCCGTCCGCGGCAGTCTTTTCGATCGTCGAGAAGCGCGAGGCCGATCCATAAGCGATCACGCCCTGGTGCTGGGCTCCAGCAGCGTTGCGATCCAAGTGTTCCTTGGGCTCGAAGCGAACCGGAATGCCGCGCTGGCGGCAAATTTCGACCAATTCCTGAAGCCGGGCGCTGGACATGCCCTTCGCGATGATCACGCGGTCGAGCGGCAATCCGGCGCGAAGCGCTTCGCGGACGGGATGGATTCCTGAGAGCAAGGACATTAGAATAAGGGTACTCTCATGAGCACGCCGGAAAATGCCGCCGCTCAGGCTGGCGAGTTGGGCGCTGTCGTCGACGCCACTGAAATCCCCGATAAACTTTACTTTCGGATAGGGGACGTGGCGCGGCTCGCGGGGATCAAACCCTACGTGCTGCGGTTCTGGGAAACCGAATTTCCGGCACTTGGCCCGCGCAAATCCGGCACGGGGCACCGGCTGTACCGGCGCAAAGATGTCGAGATGGTGCTGGAGATCAAGCGGCTGCTGTACGAACAGCGGTTCACGATCGAAGGCGCCCGCAAGTTTCTGGAGGCTCGGCCGAAGACGGACGGCTCAGGTTCGGCCAAGCCGGCGAAACGCCGCTCTGCGAAGGCAGCAGCTGCCGCCGCGTCCGCAAAGGGTCAGGCGGATTTATTTGGCGGCGGATCGTCAGAGATGCTCGACATGGTTCGCAAGGAACTGCGCGAAATCGTGCAATTGCTGCGGTAGCTCCAGCTTCCTGAGGGCAGCCGCCTGGAAACCTGCTAGCATGGTGAATTGTCAGGCCCCGGGCTTCGTGCAACGGGCGGCTGCGAACCCCGCCAGGTCCGGAAGGAAGCAACGGTAGTGGTTTAACTCGTGTGCCGCGGATCACCCGGGGTCTGGCATAATGTCTTCGTCTTCCCCCTCCCATGTATCAGGTCATCGCCCGCAAATACCGGCCGCAGACATTCGCGGAGCTGATCAGCCAGGAGCACGTCAAAACCACTCTCGAAAACGCGATCACCCAGGGGCGCATCGCGCACGGCTACATTTTCTCGGGTCAGCGCGGCACCGGTAAAACCACCGTCGCGCGAATCATGGCGCGATGTCTCAATTGCGAAAAAGGACCCACGGCGCACCCGTGCGGGGTGTGCTCCAGTTGCACCGAGATCGCCGCCGGATCTTCCATGGACGTGATCGAGATCGACGCCGCCTCCAATCGCGGCATCAATGAAATGCGCGAGTTGCGCGATAACGTCCGCTTCCGCCCCGCGCGCGACCGCTATAAAGTCTTCATCGTCGACGAAGCGCACCAGATCACCAGCGAAGCTTTCAACGCCCTTCTGAAAACTTTGGAGGAGCCGCCGGAGTGGGTCGTCTTCCTCCTGTGCACTACCGAATCGCACAAAATCCCCTCCACCATCGCGTCGCGTTGCCAACAGTTCAGCTTCCGTTCGGTCGACTTTAACGAATTGGTCGAGCGCATGGAATACATCGCAAAACTCGAAGGCATCGAGGCCGACAAGGACACCCTGGGAGTGCTGGCGCAGGCGGGCGAAGGCAGCGTTCGCGATTCGCTTTCGGCTCTGGATCAGGCCATCGCCTGTTGCGGAACCAAGCTCCAAGCCGCCGAAGTCCGCGCGTTGCTGGGCATGTTCGGCGTCGAGAACCTGGAGCGTGTCGCGCAGGCGCTGATCGACAACGACGCGCACAAGATGCTGGAAGTGGTGGCCGAACTCGAAGCCAACGGGCGCAGCTTGCAGCACTTCGCAAGGGAACTGGCGCGCTACATTCGCAATCTTCTGGTGGTGAAAATCGAAGCCGGGCAGACGCGGCTGGTGGGCGCCTCGCAAGGCGAACAGGCGCGCATGCTCCAGACTGCGTCGTCCTTTCGCGAAGAGGATTTGACTCGGTATTTGAAGCTGACTCTGGATCTGTTTCGCGATCTGCAGAGCTCGCTGCAACCTCGGCTGCATCTGGAGATGGGATTATTGCGATTGGTGCACGCGGGACGATTGCAGCCGATCGAGGAAGCGCTGGCGTCGCTGGGACCGCTCACGGCAGGCTCTTCCGGTCCGCCTTCGACGAAATCTTCCCCTCCGCAAGCGCCTTCCGCTCCGGCCTCGCCGGCCAAATCCACCCGGCCGGCTCCGGTCACCGCGCCGGCTGCCGCTCCGATTTCCGTCACCGGAAGCAGCCTGCGAGGGCGACTGCACTCGGCGCTGATGGAAGCTAAACAGGCGAATCTGGCCGATGCGTTGGAACACACTGAGCTAACGGAGTCCGAATCCGAGCTGACCTTCATCACGCCCAAGATGTATCACTTGTTTTTGAAAGATCCGGCGTTTGAAGCCGCGGTGCGGAGCGTCTTGGGCAAGCCGATTCGAATCACGATCAAGGTAGGAGCAACCACCCAGGCAGCGGCGCAGCCGGCGGCGCCAATGTCTGCCCCGGCGGTTCAGAATGAGGCCTCCGAACGGGCCCTGGGGCATCCCGAAGTGCAGCGGTTCCAGGAGCTGTTCCCCGGCAGCCAGGTGCGCGCGGTGCGGAATCTGAAGGAGAACGAAGCATGAAGATGCCAGGAAACATGGGAAACATGCAGGCCATGATGCAGAAGGCCCAGCAGATGCAGCAGAAAATGCAGGAGGAGATCGCGCAGATTCGCGTGGAAGCCTCCGCCGGCGGGGGAATGGTTTCCGTCAAAATGGACGGCCACAAGAACGTCACCGCCGTGAAGATCGACCCCGAAGTGGCCGGCGATGTGGAGATGCTGCAAGACCTGGTTCTGGCCGCCTGCAACGAAGCCACAAAAAAGGTCGACGAAGAAACGCAGCGCAAGACCGCGGGCCTGCTGGGCGGGCTGGGCTTGCCTCCCGGCCTGCTGTAATTCGTTCTTATGCCCGACTTCGCAGCCCCGCTTGAACGGCTGATCGCTGAGTTCCGAAGGTTGCCCGGGATTGGGCAGAAGTCGGCGCAGCGGCTCGCGTTCTTCGTGCTGAGGACCTCGCGCGAAGATGCCGCCCGTTTGGCCGACGCGCTGCTGGACGTCAAAGACAATCTGGGAATCTGCGCCGAATGCAACAACATCAGCGACGCGGAATTGTGCCCGTATTGCCGCGACCCTCATCGCGACCGCTCCTCCATCTGCGTCGTCGAAGAGGTGCACAATATCCTGCCCATTGAAACCACGCGCAGCTTCGAAGGGTTGTATCACGTGCTGCATGGTTCGATCTCGCCTCTCCGCGGCATTGGTCCGGAGCAGTTGAAGATCAAGGGACTGCTCGATCGCATCGCCAAAAGCGACGTTAAAGAAATTATCCTCGCGACGAATCCGACGGTAGAGGGCGAGGCCACTGCGGTATATTTGTCGCGCCTGCTCAAGCCCCTGGGCATGAAGGTGACGCGCATCGCCATGGGCATTCCAGTGGGCAGCGACCTCGAGTTCGCCGACGAAGTGACCATGATGAAGTCGCTCGAAAACCGCCGGGAAATGTAGGCATGCGAGCGTCTTTCCTTCCCTGCATCGGACTCGCCTTCGTAGGCGCTCTTGCGGCGCAAGCCGAAGTGCCGGCGGAGCAATGTCTCGGTGGCACGCTGATCTCGATCCAGCCGGATTCCATCACCCTGAAGTTCAACGAGAAGACAATGACCTTTCACGTCGCGCCCGATGCCGAAATCTGGCGGAGGGGAACGGATGTGGAGGGTCTCCAAGAGTTGGTTCCCGGCGACGATGTCAGCCTGAGATGCTCCCGAGCCGGCGACGGCACTGTCGTCGCTTCCGTTGTGGCCGCGGTTGAAGAGGGCAGTCAGGTCGAAATGGAGCCGCATCACTTAAGAGAGATCACGGTCTGCATGGGCCGATTGGTAGGAATGACGGAAAACACTCTTTCGATGAAAAACGACAAAGGGACATGCGTGGTCCATATCAACGCCAACACCAACATCTGGCGCGGAGAGATCCTTCACGACACCGGCGCTCTCAAAATTGGCGACGAAGTCGGCGCAAGGGCCGCGATCGCCTACCCCGGCCGCGAACTGATCGCCGAAGAGGTGGAGGCCAATGTCACGAAGGTCGAGGGCAAGATTGTCTCCGTGCGCCCGGACCGCATCGTGGTCAATGACCACGGTCACGTGACGGCGCTGATTGACTCGCGCACGGATTTCGATCTCGATCAGGGCAAATTGAAGAAGGGCGCAATTGTGCTGGCGATAGGTCTCGACCTGGGACACAATTCGTTCCGCGCGACATCGATTGTCGTAGAAAAATAAGCGTCGAGAAGTAAGCTACAGCACCCGCAGCATCCCCGCCTCGCTCAAACCCTCGGCCGTAGGTCCGCCGATGCGCACATCGACAATCTGATTCGGCTCGCGCCGCGAGGCCAGCGCAATCTTCAGATAATTGCTGCTGAGCGCGACCTCCCCACTTTGAATGGTCACTGCGGAAAGAGTGCGTCCCGTCATCGCCTGCCGGAACTCGCGGTTCTTATTGGCACTCAGTTCGCGCAAAAGGTGCGTCCTGCGCTTGCGAACTTCCATCGGGACCTGCGTCGTCGCCTCAGCGGCCGGAGTTCCCGGCCTTTCCGAATAGGTGAATACGTGCAGATACGTGAACGGCAGGCTCTCGATGAATGCGCGCGATTCTTCAAATTCCTCTTCGGTCTCGCCCGGGAAACCGGTCATCACATCCGCGCCCACAGCGCAATCGGGCATCCGCGCGCGAGCCTTGGCAATCCTGTCGGCATAATGCCGCGGCCGATATTTGCGATGCATGCGCCGCAGGACCCGGTCGCAGCCGGATTGCAGCGGCGCATGCACATGCGCGGCAATCCGTCCGCTCTCCGCCATCAGCGTCAGAAGTTCATCGGAGAAATCCATCGGCTCGACGGAACTCAGGCGCAAACGCTCGACCGGCGTCTCATCCAATAACCGGCGCACCAAATGCACCAGCCGCAATTTGTGATCGAGATCGCGTCCCCACCGGCCCAGGTTAATGCCGCTGAGCACGACCTCTTTGTACTTCGAGGCGAGCCGCTGAACCTGTTCGACCACGGAATCGCCGGGAGCGCTGCGGCTGCGCCCGCGAACAAACGGAATAATGCAGAAGGAGCAGCGGTTGTTGCAGCCATCCTGAATCTTGAGATTCGGACGAGTGCGGTCGCCGAGAGCATCCTCCACCGGACTGCTGAGAAAATCGTGCTGCGCGAAAATGTCGCCGACTTCTACTTGTCCGTGATACGGCGCAGTTGTAGAAATGAGTTCGGGGATCTGCGTCTTGTGCGAATTGCCGGCCACCAGCCAAACTCCGGGCATCGATGCGATCTCCTGCGGAGCGCGCTGGGCGTAGCAACCGGTCACCAGAATGCGCGCATCCGGACTCTCGCGATGGATGCGGCGCACGGTCTGGCGCACCTCATCGTCGGCGGTCGCGGTGACGGTGCAGGTATTGAGCACCACCAGGTCGGCCGTGCCCGCGCCCGAAGTTTGCGACAAACCCTTCGCCGCCAGCGCTGCTTCCAGAGCTGCTCCATCGGCCTGTGAAGCGCGGCAACCGAAAGTTTTGACGTAGAATCGCTGCAAGCCTTCATTCTAACGGTAACGGCCCGCCTCCACGTTAACGACCTCGGACCGAAGTCTGGAAAGCAAAGTGCCGCTGGTCTAAACTAAACGTTTGAGCGTTGTTACCGTTCGCCCGGCCACATCTCATGTTCCCAGGAAGACAGCCGAAAGGTGTTTATGAGCGGCAATGAGATAAACGGGCGGCCGCCGAACGCCTTGCGATCCGGCGTACGGTCCACATTGATGGGCGCGGTTTGGGGCATGCTCGCGTGGCAGGCATACGCCGTGACGGAATTTGCCTTCGCCACGATCACCCCAGAGGCCAGGTATCACATGCCGCTGGAGCCGTGGTATTGGAAGCTCAGCCTGATACTTCTTGTTTTTTACTCCGTGGCCGGACTGGCCGCTGGAGGAATTTTCAGCGGTCTGGTTCGTGTCAGCGCACCCCCGTTTCAGGGGAGTCAGCGCGATCAGACGCTTGGAACGCTCACTCTTGTCGTGGCCTTTCTGGCAAACCTGGTTGTGGCAGGGGGGCTGCGGCCAGCTGTGATCGCCGCACTGGCGCTGGCTGGCGTCTTAATCTGGGCCTGTGTCTCTGAATCCGCCAGCCGCCGTTTCGCCCTGCTGGGCAATGCATGGGTGGCCGCGTCTTTTCTGTTGATCACAGCTTGGGCGGATAACGAAGGTTTCTCTCAGCGCAATATTGTCGTGCGCCTGGGCATCGTCGCGATGGTCGCTGCGGCGTTTGCAGTTCTGTCTAGCTGGGGCCGCCGGTTCCGGAATCGCCGCTCGCCCAGCGCAGCGATCCAGGGCGCGCTGGTCCTCGCCGGCGTATTGCTGGTTTGCGGATGCGGCCTGTGGTTCAGCCGTGACGCTCCCATTCGAGCCGGCAGCAATGAAGCTGTCGGCAAGGCCTCCGGTGCCGCGCGCGACTCCTCCAGGCCAAACGTGCTTTTGGTTACCATGGACACGGTTCGGGCGGACCATCTTTCGCTCTATGGCTATGCCCGCAACACAAGTCCCAATCTGGCGAAGCTGGCGCAGACTTCGACGGTGTTCTCCCACCCTGTGGCCGCCGGCAACGGAACCTTGACGTCGCACGCCGCTCTTCTCACGGGCGTCTATACCAGTTGGAATGGAGCGCGGTCCAACGATGGGGTGCAGATACCGATCTCCAAGAACTTCCCAACTTTGGCCGAGCTGATTCTGAAACAAGGCTATTCCACCGCCGCCTTCGTCGCCAACTGCGCTTACTTGATTCCATCCTTCGGATTCGACCGCGGATTCCAGACGTTCGAGTCCCAGAACCCTTTGAAGGTGCTTCCTCCGGGAAAGGCTTACTGCCTGCGCAGCGGAGCCCGCGCCGTCTTGAACCGCTTCATCGACACCGCGGAGTTCGACTTGCAGTTCCTGCGGGCCGCAGAGATCAACCGGCGGGCTTTCCAATTTCTGGATCGAGAGCCGGTACAAAGCCAACCCTTCTTCGTGTTCTTGAACTACATGGATGCGCACCAACCCTATGTGCCTCCGGCCCCGTACAATACGCTGTTCCCCGTTGGCGGCGGCTCCTCGCAACTACGCGCGGATTTTGACAGTGAAGGCCAGGATGGGCATTCTCCGCTCGAAATCGCCTCGGCGATTTCCCAATACGACGGCGGCATCGCCTATATTGACGACCAGATCGGAAAGCTCCTTCAGCATTTGAAAGAGTTGGGGCTTTATGACAATACTCTGATTATCATTACCGGCGATCACGGCGAGGCGTTTGGAGAGAGGGGTTATTATGGGCATGGCGCAACAGTGTATCAAAGCGTGGTGTCCGTTCCCTTATTGATTAAATATCCCGGCACAGACGAAGGAAAGCGCTTGGATTCGCCCGCGGGCCACGTCGACATAGTACCTACGGTGCTGGACCTGACCGCGTCCGCGCCGCCCAAATTAATCCAGGGTCACAGCCTGAAGGGAAACGAAGGCGATCCAGCCAGGGTCCTGTTTAGCGAGTCTTTTACTTCGCATCCCAAAGGAAATCCGAAACGTAATTTGACAGAGCGCGCGCTCTACGCAGGGAACTTCAAGTACGTAGGCTCGGCCACGGGCGCGCGGGAGCTTTACGACTTGTCCGCAGATCCGGAGGCGGCGCACGATATTTGCTTTGTTGACGCCAGTCGATGCGACCAGATGGAGCGCCAGCTGGCGGCTTGGACCGCCGGCATTCCGGCGCAGGCTCTTTCGGGAATCAAGCTCCCTCAAAAATCTGTGGAGCTTCTCAAGTCTCTCGGATACATCGGGAAGTAATGCGGTGTCCGCCGGCGCCTCGCGCAGTGGACCGCGGGCGAGATTCATAAAGGATGCGAACCCGTTTCGTGGCCGCCTGGTCTTTGCTGTTCACGGCCCTTTTTTTCATTGAATACACGCCCGTCTTGCCGAGGATGCAAATTCCATATGACCTGCAGGAGTTCCACTATCCTCTGGCGGATTATGCATTTCAGTCGCTCAAACAAGGCCGTTTCCCGCAGTGGGATCCAACCATTTATTCCGGCCTCAGCTTTGCGGACAACATCCAGACGGGAATCTATTATCCGCCCATGTGGCCGATGTTCGCCTTGAAATGGGGTTCCGCGAAACTGTCCTACGGGGCATTGGAGTACCTGGTGCTCGCGCACGTCTGGCTCGCCTTTTTACTGAGTTACGCGTGGCTCCACGACCGCCGCAAATTGCACTGGCTGGCGGCGATTCTTGGCGCTGGCTGCTATGCGTTCGGCGGATACATGATGGGTCAGTTGCAGCACCTGGGTTTCGTCATCGGCTACGCCTGGCTGCCGCTGGCGTTTCTCAGCATCGACGAAACGACGGAAGAGGGCGATTGGCGCTCGCTATGGAAGCTGGCGCTGGCCTCGGCGATGTGTTTCCTCGGCGGCTATCCTCCCTTCTGGATCGTGTTCGCTGTGTGCTCCGCGGCGTACGGATTTGGACGCGGCGGTGGATTGCGCTTGGGCGCATGGACTTCGGCTGCTCTCGCGTGTTCGTTGTTGTTTTCAGCAGTCGCGCTGCTGCCCGCGCTCGAAGCCGCGCGGCTGAAAATTCCCGAGCTGAAATATAGCATCACCAGCGGGTTCAAGAACCCCGAATATTACCTGTCTTATTTCATCCCCAATTATTTCAAATTCGATCTGGGCGTCGATCCGGCCACAACCGCCTTCCGCGACTATTTATATTTAGGCGGCGCCGGTATGACCGGGTTGGGGCTATTGTTTTGGCGAAGAAGATTCCGTGACGTGGCTCCGCTGCTCAGCGTGCTGCTGGCGTCCCTGCTCTTTCTGATAAATCCCATGGGACTCTTGGGATGGGTGATTCAGCAAACGCCTCTTTCGCAGACGATCGTCGACTGGGATTTTCTCGCGGGAGTTTCCGCCGCGCTGGCAGCGTTAGCTGCGTTCGGAATTGATTTCGCGTTAACGGGAAAGAAAGCGTCATCGTGGTTTGTTTCATCGTGGTCCGTTGCCGCGTTAATCACTCTGGCGCTAGCATGGTCCGTGCGCTTGCTCATATTGTGGAATGGGCCGGGAGTCGCTTCGGGCGCAAAATCGGCCTGGGACGCCGCCGGCGCCGCGTTTCTTTGTGCGGCGCTAATTTATCTCTACCCGCGGTCTGGAAGTCCGCTCCGCGTGGCCGTCGCCGCAGCGCTCATTCTGCTCGCCGCGGCTGATTACAAGGCCTTCGGTACCAGCAAACAATTCAACGGAAGTCCTCAGAAATATTTCGTCAACTATATCGGCAAGACATACCCGGCCATGAACAGCGCGACCTTTGCGGTCCTTAAGCAGCATCGCGAGTATCGCTGGGCGCTAGAGGATTTTGGTCCCGGCCCTGTGAATCTCCGGCATTTCGGCTTCACGACTCCGCAGGGCTTCGATCCGAACCTGCCCGCGCAGTACAAGAGGTTGATCGACAAGATCGGCCGTTTCCAGACCAACCGTCTATTCGATTTGGACCCCGACAATATTTCCGCGATGCGCTTGTTGGGCGTAGGCTATGTCGTCGGAGCGGAGCAATCCCCGGGATACGCCAAGCTTCGTGAAAATCCTGATTACCGATTGATGCAGCCCGACGACTCGTATTACAAAGTCTTCGAGTTGATCGATCCGCAACCGCCCTTCGGCTGGGAACTCAGCGGCCAGGACCACTCTGTCACCGTCACCGAATGGCAGCCGGAAAAGCGCGGTTTTCGGGTCGCGTCGCCGAACGGAGGCATCTTCCGCTTGGCCGAGCAGTTTTATCCGGGCTGGACCGCCAGGCTCGATGTCGCCCCGGTTGAAATCCAGCATTGCCACGAAGCGTTTCAGTGCGTCGCAATCGGGCCAGGCGACCATCTGTTAGAGTTCCAATACCGGGCGCGCTGGTTTCTTCCCGGAGCCGCGCTCAGCTTGAGCTCCATGCTGCTAGCGGTGGCATTTGTGAAGCGAGGTATCCAAAAGTAAATTGCCGAAATTTACTGCAAAGAAGTGGATTCTTCCGCCGAGGTTTACCCGCATCGCGGCCGCCGCATTGCTCGCCGCATTCTTTTGGGCGTTTCAAGGGCGAGCGCTGAAGTCGCACTTCGGGCCGGACGAAATGATGAACATCTACGGCTACTGGCAGCCGCCGCTCTGGAAGGTGCTGCTGGCCAACGTAAGTTTCTGGGGCACGTTCGTTCGCCCCATGGCCGCTCTCTATTACCTGCCCCTGTTTCACCTATTCAAGCTCAATCCTGTTCCATATACCTGGGTCCGGATCGCATTGCTAGCCTTGAACGCCGTGCTTTTTTATAAACTCGCGCGGGAAATATCGGGGTCCTGGTGGGTGGCTGTGCTAGCGTCTTTCCCGGTCGCGTATCAGGCCCACCTGGGAAACCTATCCTTCGACGGAGCCTTCATTTACGATACTCTTTGCGCCACCTTCTATTTCGCCGCGCTCCTTTATTACATGCGCCGGCGGCGCGCCAGCGCCCATCTTAGCCTGGGTCAAGGCTGCGTATTTCTAGCCTTATATATTTGCGCGCTCGATTCCAAGGAAATGGCAGTCTCCCTGCCGGTCGTGGTTTTGGCGTATGAGCTATTGCTCAAGAAGCCCGCCGCCGGCCTCTCTAATTTCGTAAAGCAACTCTGGCCCACGCTCGCCGCAGGCGCAATCACGGCCATCTTTATTTTGGGAAAGGCGCTGGGTGCGCAAAGCCTCACCAACCTCGATGCGTACCGCCCGGTGCTCACCTGGGCCCGTTTCTCCGAATCGACCGTTCGCTTCTTCAACACGATGTTCTACTCCGAAGGACTCACGATGGAACACGCCGTCACGATGTGGGGCGTGCTGCTCTTTGCCGGAATCGCCGGGCTTGTGCGGCGGCGCCGCGACCCGCGTTGGTTCTTCCTATGGATCTGGGTGCTGGTGACTCCGCTGCCGATCGTGTTTCTGCCGGGACGCGGCGCGGGACTCCTTTATCTCGTCGCGGCTGGATGGGCGCTGGTGGTTGCGATGCTGTGCCGGGCTGTGTCCTGGCGTCTGGTGCGGGAAATGTTCATCGGACGCGCAGCGCGGATGGCCGTGATGTCGCTCTGCCTGCTCGGCTGCGCCTCCGCGTACGCCTATCAAACCAGGATTGCGCATCGCTACGATGTCTACGGCTACTTGCTCACGGGAAAATATACGGCGGACATGATTGACCAGTTTAAGAAGCTCGGCCTCCAGCCCAAGCCCGGAAGCCGGATTATTTTTCTGAGCGATCCCTTCCATGGCGACTACGACATGACCTTTCTCGCGGCCTTAGCGTGGGACGATCACTCCCTGAGAATCTTTCAACAGAGCCACGATCATTTGACGGACGAACAGATCGCAGGGATGGATTACGTCCTCGATTACGAGGGGGGGCAATTCCGGCTGCGGAAGCCAGTTCCTCAATCTCCGTAACAACTGTGGTACGTTGAACATGGATGAATTCGCGCACCTACTTGGCCGCGCTTGTGTTGGCTCCCATGCTGGGAGCACAAAACGGTCCCAATCAGCCGCAGCCCCCTGTCCAGAGCGATTTGCTGGATCAGTTGGTTGGGCTCTGGGCCATAACAGGTACCACCCGGGGCCAGCCGGTTCACGAAGGTGCCGATGCCGAATGGGTGCTGGGACACCAGTTTTTGAGAATCCACCGCCAGCAAATTGATGGGCCGAGCGAATCGGTGGTGCATGTCGGATTCGATACGGTCCTCCAGCGCTTTGTGGCATTCCGCTTGGATACCAACGGCGCGCACGGCGCGGAATACCCCGGATACGGGCTCCAGAAAGGGGACAACAAGCTCGAATTCAGCATCCAGTACCCTTCCGGGCCGTGGCGGGAAACCTGGACTTGGGACGCCAAGGAAAAAACGTGGCAATTTCTAGTAGAGATTGAGCGGAAGGATCCCAAAGGCTCGACCTGGAGCACGTTTTCTTCGCTCACTTTGCGGAGCGTTCGTAGAGGCCGGGTCGGCCCTGGCCGTGGCTTCGGTCCACAACCGCCCCATCCGCAAACTCCTCCTCAAGCCCCCCCTGTCCCATAAGCAGTGAGCCGCACGCCGGTTGAGATCCGACGCGCCTCTGAGCCGGACATTCCGCTGCTCCTGAGTTTTATTTGCAAGCTCGCGGAGTATGAGCGAATGTCCCAGCAAGTCGTCTCGACCGAAGAGAACCTGCGCGATGCGCTGTTTGGCGAGCATCCTGTCGCCGCAGCGCTGCTGGCATATTCCGACGGCGAGGCTGTCGGGTTCGCGCTGTACTTCGAAGTCTATTCCACCTTCCGGGGACGCCGCGGGATCTTTCTCGAGGACTTATTCGTCGAGCCTCGCTATCGAGGGCAGGGCTTTGGAAGGGCGCTGCTGACCGCCGCCGCCAAGCTGGCGCAGGAACGCGAAGGGTGGCTGCAATGGCTGGTGCTGGATTGGAATCAGCCGGCGATCGAATTTTACCGCCGCTTAGGAGCCACCCGCATCGAAGAGTGGAACTCGTACCGGCTCCAAGGGGACGCACTGACGCGTCTGGCGGCCGATTAGCCAGCGGAGTCGATGGGACTTCGATCAGGGATGGCTTGAGCCATAAAAGCACCGTTGCCCAGCCTCGTGACTTGGCTGTGACAACGGTGGGTTCTGGAAACGCCCAATCTCTCGCGGTGTTCCGTGAGGGGTTTGCACTGGGGCTGACGCCTTCATGACGGCGGCAACCGGCAACCTCCGCAGGGCATTTTGACGAATCGAGAGATCGCATTGTGCCCGCTAACTCACCTTGCCTGCGAATCGCCGGTACACAAACACCGAATATCCCGTAGCCAGCGCCATGCCGGGAATCCACCACGCCAGTCCCACTTGGAGTCCGTAAACCGCGGGAGCGGCATTGTAAACCGTCAGCCCGAAATCGGGAGTGGGAACCGAAGGCAGGACGTACGGGAACACGCCGAAAGCAGCACTGGTAAGCATCCCCACCAAATAAGCGCAGGCGGACAAAAACGCAGCCAGTTCGCCGTGCAGCCGCATTCCCACGAATCCGGCGATGGCCAGGAGAGGAAACACCGTGCCCCATGGATGGTCCTGGAAATTAGCCAGGATGTGCCGTTGTAAGGAAAAGCTCGCGGCGGTGCTGGCCAGCGTAAGAAACCCGAGTGCCCACCAGATCCCCCGGGCAACCCCCCCTGCGCGAACGCTCAGCTCGCCGGACGTTTTGTATCGCACCCACAATGAGCCATGCATCGCCAGAGCAGCCAGAGCCAGCACGCCGATCAGCACCGTGTACCAATCCAGAATGCCGGGCTGCGGGCCGGGGGAAAAGTTCGTCCACAATGGCAGAAAGAAGTCGCCAGTCGCATTCAAAGGCACTCCGCGGATGACGTTGCCCAGCGCCGCTCCATAGAACACGGCCAGCAGTAAGCTGGACACGCAGAAGCCCGCGTCCCAAAGAGGAGTCCACACCGGCGAATCCAGGTGATTGCGGAACTCGATGGAGACGCCGCGCAGGATCAGCAGCCACAACACCATCATCAGGGGCAGATAGAATCCGCTGAAGCTGGACGCGTACAGCGCCGGAAAAGCAAAGTACAGAGTGCCTCCGCCGGCCAGCAGCCACACTTCGTTGCCGTCCCACACAGGGCCGATGGACGCCAGCACGCTCTTGCGCTCCGCCGGAGTTTTCGCGATTAGCAAGTGGATCGCGCCCGCGCCCAGATCGAAGCCGTCCAGCACCACGTATCCAGCGATAGTCACCGCCACAAGGCAGAACCAAATCACTTGAATCATCGGTGCGCCTCCGCGGTATCGGCTTCGGGTCCATGCTCCAGCTCACGGTAAATCAGAAGGAGCCATAGAATCCCCAGCAGCACATAAATCCCCATGAACCCCACCAGGGTGAAGAGAGCGTTGCCTGCGGAGACAGCGGGAGAGGCCCCGGCCGCGGTACGCATCAGTCCGTAAATCAACCACGGCTGGCGCCCCAGTTCCGCGGTCATCCATCCGGCGGTGTTGGCGATATAGGGGAAGGGAAAGGAGAGCATCAATATCCACAGCAGAGGTTGCGAATCGAACAGCCGTCCGCGCAGCAGCCACACTCCGCAGACCGCGGCGATAACGATGAAAATCGTCCCCAGCCCCACCATGATGTGGAAGCTGTAATACAACAGAGGCACGTTATCCGGCCACAGCTCGCGCGGGTATTCGCTCAGGCCCTTGACCTCCGCACTCCAGTGGCGATAGGTCAAGAAGCTGAGCACGTTGGGCAACAGCAGAGGATTATCCAACCGCCCGGATTCGGTGTCGGGCTGTCCCATGATCGCCAGCGGAGCGCCGCGCGCGGTAGTGAACAACCCTTCGGTGGCCGCCAGCGTCACAGGCTGATAGCGCGCTACGTTCCTTCCCTGGCCGTCGCCGGTAGCCAGCAGGAACAGGCTCGCGAACAGGGCGCCGGCAACGCCCGTGGTGATGAAGATGCGCCCATAGGCTTCATGACGCCGGGCAATGAGATAGAACGCCCCGGTGGAAGCCATCACGAAGGCTCCGGTCGCCACCGCTCCCATCATGACGTGCATGTACTGCCAGAGCCCCCACGGGTTCAAAAGCAAATCCCAGAAACTGGCGAGCCCGAATTCTCCGCCAGGCCCTCGAATGTAGCCAGTGGGATGCTGCATCCATGCGTCGGTGAGGACGATGAGGTATCCCGACATCCAGGATCCCAGCCAGACCAATACCGCCGAGGCCCAGTGTCCCACCGGCCCCAGCATTTTTTCTCCATAGATAAACAACCCCAGAAAGCTGGATTCGAGGAAGAATGAATACACGCCTTCCATGGCCAAAGTCTGTCCGATCACGCCTCCTGCGGACTTAGAGAATCGCGACCAGTTCGTGCCGAACTGGAATTCCATGGGAATGCCGGTGACCACACCCACGGCGAAGTTGATGGCGAAAATCTTGGTCCAGAAGCGCGCGGCGCGATGGTAATGCTCGTCGCCGGTTTTAAGAGCGAGCGTCTTCAACCAGACGATCAGCAGCGCCAGACCCATGGTCAACTGCGGGAACAGATAATGAAAGGTGGCCGTGAAAGCGAAATGCAGACGGTCCACCGTAAGGGCGGAATCCATTCAGGTTTGCCTCGCTTTTCTGCATGCAGAACGAAACGGGAAACTGGTTTAGTTCCAATGCGTAGGAGGTCCGCAAGCCCGTTGACATCTACAGCCTCCATGTGTAGTATAGATCCAGTCCGTCACACGGCGGCGTATTACAATTTCTTCCTGGTTGGAGGTTTTCTCATGAGAGCTAAGATGCTCACTGTTATGGCGGGCGGTCTAATGTTAGCCGCCGTGCCAATGCTCGCCCATCATTCGTTTTCGGCGGAGTATGATCGTAGCAAGCCGATTCAGTTGAAGGGTGCGGTTACCAAAGTGGAGTGGATGAATCCCCACGCGCGCTTCTATCTGGACGTGAAGGGCGACGACGGAAAGGTCACCAATTGGGAGTTCGAGCTGGGCAGCCCGAACGGCCTGATGCGGCAGGGCTGGACGCGGAATTCCCTGCAGGTCGGCGCGGTAGTTTCGGTCAGCGGTTCGCGGGCCAAGGACGGCTCGAATCTGGTGAACGCCAGCAGCGTCGCGTTTGACGACGGCAAAAAGGTGTTCAGCGGCGCATCGTCGGCTGACGATCCGGCCACGAAGTAGTCGATCTTTACAGCTTCAAATCCAACCCGGTGCGGCCACCCTGCGCCGGGTTTTTCTTTTTAGCCCGCAAGGGGCCGGTTGCGACCCTCAATTCCCGAAAGCAAAAGCTCCACTCATAGCCGGCCCAGGCTCGTCTGCCCGCTACTTCAGGGGGGCCCCAATTGTCTCGGCGGGGCTCGTCGCCCGCGCTCTGCGCCAGGAGTGCCTTTGGCGCTTGTCGGGGGCGGCGCGCGGTGGCAGCAGCACGTAGCGATCCGGCTCCGCCGTCACCATCTCCTCGGCATTGCTGGGCTGTTACTTCGTACACCATTTCGTAAAATACGGTAGCGTATTCTCAGCCAGGCTGGGTGGGCGGCGCTCCAGGGCGACGGTGCATCGCACTGACGGCCAAGCATGGGAATACGCTAGTGTACTTCTGAAGTGACCGACTTAGGAGCCGCAAACGGCTGGTCGTGCCCCTCAATTCCCAAAGTAAAAGCTCCGCTCGTGGCCGCGACCCAGGATCCGTCTTGCGGGCTGTTACTTGGAAGGGGAAAGTCGGCAGGATGAAGCTTTTTCTTGCCCCCGAAGCCCAGATCGCGGCCTTCCGAACTGGGCACAAAGCTGTGCAAGTCAAAGTGCGCTGAGGCGCCCTCAGCGGCTAAAAAGGCGGAAGAACGATCTCCTTGACGCCCCCGTCCAACCCGTAGATGCGCACGATTTGCGGCTCGGTTGCCTCGGTATGGGTCACCTCAAACTTGACCGGAGCCGGAGGCGCAGGAGGCGCTGGCGCCGCAACGGTCCCCGGATGCGTAGCCGCAGCGATCTCGACTGGCGCGCCCCTGACGGGAGCGGCGGCAGGAGGCAGGGCGACCTTTTGTATGGGAACAGGCACAGGCTTGGGCGCGGGCGCTGGAGCCGGCGTCGGAGACGCCGTCGGATGCAGGGCCGTCATAAGCACCTCGGAACTCACCTGAAGCCCGATGGTGACTCTGCTCTGATCCGCCGAGGCCTCCAGGCCGCGGGCGACCTCGGAGAGGGATGGAGCTTTCTGGCGTAATCCTCGGGCGAACTCCGCCGCCGCCGCATCTGAACTGGCATCGAAAGACGCCTCCACCGTGAGGCCGTCGCGAACCGAAACCTGGCCCAGAAAATTCGATGCGTCCGCGTCCAGGGGAACAAACAAGTCGGCCAAAGGATCCGGCAGTTTCAGGGCAACCACCCACAGATCCCCAGTCTGCGAGAAACGCGCCGCGCGCGGCAGCAACGGGGAATACATGCGGCCCGTCTCCATCAGGCTGCGATCGATGGCCGCCTGAAGCGTCTTTCGATCTCCCACCAGCACCAGCTGCTCACTGATCTGCGCGACCCCGAGTTTATCGGCCGCATCGGGCAGCCACAGGCTCACGTTGCGATAGAGCAAACGCCGCAGCCCGTGCTGCTGCGCCTGATCCTTGAGGGTGGCTGCGGGGAAGCTGCCCGCCTCCGCAGCCAGCAGAGCCGGCGAAGAGATGACGATTTCGCGAGCTTGCCGGAGGCAATCGAGATCGGGAAAATCGAGCGCGCCACCTGGGGAAAACTCGGCTTCGACGGCTGCGCCGAAGGGTGAATGACGCAGATTATTCCACTGGATTCCGACCAGACCGGTAGCCTCGGGAGAAGCATACATCCACCAGCTCGGATGGGATTCGGCGGTCGCCAAAGCGGCTGTGATCACAACAAGGAATAGCGGCTTCACACTAGTTTAATCGGCCAAAGCCTCCCAAGGAATTAGAGTCGGTAAGTTTGTCTTTGTGCAGAATTCGGGTGTTTGCCGTAACCGGTTGATTCCATAAGAAATGCAGTCTGGCCCCCAGGTTGCACCTCAGCCCCGCATGAAGGTAACGGAATACGCAAAGGCTTTCGAGACGGGGTTTCCAGCGACTCGAAGATTCCTGCTGTCACGCGGCGCTGCAATCGAGGAAGCCGAAGAAATCGCGCAGGCCGCTTGGGTGCGCGGTTGGGAATTCCGCGATCAGCTTCGGGATCCCGGCTTGGTAGGGTTCTGGGTCAATTCGATCGCGCGTAATCTGTACCGCGCCCGGTTTCGAGCCCGCATCATGACGCCCATGGATGACGTGGAAGCTCCGTACACGATGAACCTCGAAGAAATCGAGCTTCGCCGGCTGCTGGAGCGCTGTTCCGGCCGCGACCGGCAATTGCTGGAGCGAAGCCTGGAAGGTTATTCGGCGGAGGAAATCGCCCAAGCCGAAGGCATCACTTCCACCGGCATCCGCGTGCGCTTACTGAGAATCCGGCAGTCGTTGAGACAGCAGCTGGCTCTGGCGACGGCATAGCCTCTTTCTTTTGTCCCATAACGATGGGAAAGCAGGGGAAAGAAGGCCCTGATGCCACGCCGTCACTCGCTCCCATCTTGAAGAAATCGCCGTAGAATCGACGGTATGACTACCACCGCCGAGCATTACGACTGCCTCAAGAGCGAGATCGACTCCTACATCACCTACAGCCGTATCTGGATGCGCGTTTGGGGCGCCACGTATTACTCCCTGAGGACCACTCTGATCGTCCTTTCCGCCTGTGTCGCCGCCAAGGAAACTTTGCAGTTTGTAAGTCGCAACGTGGCAGCCGTCTCCCTTCTAGTCGCAGTGGGAACCTCACTCGACACCTGGCTCAAAACCGGAAATCGATTCCGCGGCCATTACACTTTCAATGACAAGTTCATTGCGCTCCACACCGATCTGGAGCTGACCAATGACAGTGACGCCGCGGCCATGGGGAGAATTCAGGACCAGTTCAAGAAGTTCATCGACGACTATGCGCAAGCGGTCCTGCCGACCTGAGGGCGTTCGACAATCTCCGAAGTAACCGCCCGCTAGGCGGAGCCGGGGGCGCGGCCGGGGGCGGAATAGTTCCTTTCGGGAATTGAGGGCCGCGGCGGCGTTTGCGGGCTAGCAGGAGCCGTTCCGGAACATTTCGCCCCTTGTCGTGGTCCTCGATCCTGGCTGGCACGCCGTAGGCATTGATTGAACCGACAACAACGATCAGGACTACCACGCGGATGTAGAACGATCTCGTCAGGTGACCATTAAATTGCCTTAGGACGAGCTGCTTGTCGAAACGGGTTTACAATCAAGGGCATCCACCTATGCAGGAAGGGTAGGAAGGGAAAAAGAGAAAATGAATCTAAAAGCATATGCGATGACATTTGTGGCTGCGGCGGCGCTGGTGGCGCCTGCGGCGATGTACGCCCAGCGACGGCATCCTCACTATCTCAGCGCGCGCACCGATTTGCGGCGGGCACAGCTTCTTGCAAGGGTGCGGGAGGAGCCGAACGTCAGTAGGAATCTGGAAGCGGCTGCGCGCGAGATCGAAGCCGCGATCCACGAGATCGACAACGCCGCTGTGGTCGATCGCAAGGACTTAGTCGACCGTCCGCCCATTGACGCAAATCTGGCGCGCAAGGACCGCTTTCGCAGGATCGTCGATCTGCTGCGCAGCGCCCGGGCGGACATTGAGCATGAGGAAGATAATCCTCGCGCTCGCGAATGGCGCAACGCCGCCTTTAAGCATATCGACGAAGCCCTAAACGCGGTTCATCGCGCCGCCGTCGACGCGCATTTGGATCACGAACTGGGCTTCTAGCTCCTAAGGAACAGCTCCGCTCGTGGGTTGCGGCCACGCTCGGAAAAATCCCGGCAGGCGGTTTCGCCTGCCGTTCCCGTCTTTGCAGAACCCTCTACTGAACCATTCGCCGCCGCAGAATCGCCGGTACATCCAGCTCATCGAACAGCGGCTCATGCCCATTGCTTAGATGAGCCGGGGGCGGCGGCGGAACGGCCGCGGGCTCCGGGGCCGCTTCATACTCCGTTGCGGCAGGCGCCGCAGGCACTCCTAAGACCGGCCCCGTCGCGGTTTGCACATCCTCTTCCGTTGGAATTGCCACCCGCGGCGCGGCCTCCGCAAAGGTTAGCTGAGGGGGCGGGGCCTCGTACGAACTGCCAGGGGAACTGATTCCCGCGCCGCTCACCGAGGACCGGGCCGGGGAGTCCGACATCACGGCGGAAGGCCTGCGATGGATAGCCGGAAGGCATTCCCGCTCAAAGCCGGTGGCGATCACCGTGATCTTGACCTCGTCGCCAGCCGACTCATTGAGTACGACTCCGAAGTTGATCTGCACGTCTTCGTTTTCAGCCGCGGCTCGGATCAGGGAGCAGGCTTCGTTGACTTCGTGCAAGCCCAGGTTGCTGGATCCGGTGATGTTGATCAGGATGCCGCGCGCGCCCCGGACGCCTCCCGCATCCAGCAGCGGGCAACTGATGGCCTTCTGCGCCGCAATCACCGCCGCGTTCTCGCCAGCCGCCATGGCCGTTCCCATCATGGCGTAGCCCATGCCCAGCATAATGGTGCGGATGTCGGAGAAGTCCCGATTGATCAGGCCGGGAGTGGTAATGATGTCGCTGATGCCTTGCACGGCCTGGCGCAGAACATCGTCGGCAATGCGGAACGACTCAAAAAAACTGGTGCCTTTGGGAACCAGGCTCAACAGTTGATCGTTGGGAATGGTGATGACAGTATCGACGACGCCGGCCAGTTCGGCCAGACCGTCCTCGGCCTGCTTGCGGCGCTTGGGGCCTTCGAATGCGAATGGCTTGGTGACCACGGCCACGGTAAGCGCCCCCAGTTCCTTGGCCAGCGAAGCCACTACCGGCGCGGCCCCGGTGCCGGTGCCTCCGCCCAGGCCGGCGGTGACGAATACCATGTCCGCGCCTTCCAGTAGATCGATGATCCGCTCCGTATCTTCGAGCGCGGCCTGACGTCCCACGGCCGGATCCGAACCTGCGCCCAGCCCATGCGTGATCTTCGAGCCGATGGCCAGTTGATTAGGCACGGGCGAGACGGCGAGCGCCTGCACGTCGGTGTTCAACACGCAGAACTCGACGCCCGCGAGTCCCTCATTGAGCATGCGCGCCACGGCATTGCATCCGCCGCCGCCCACGCCGAAGACGCGGATCTTGGTTTTTGGCGCCGCTTCTTCCTGAATCACGAACTTCAATGGACCGAGTGCCATTTCAATTACCTCCACGAATTAACGCATCACAAGACCCAATAGGCCGCTGGCGCGCCGCGGGGGCGAGCGATGCAGCTTCACTTTTGCCGAATACATCGCCAGGCCGGCGGCGGTCGTCCACTGCGGATTTTCCAGCTCCTCCGGCCAATTGCCGATGCCCTTCACCAGGCCGTTTCCAGCCTGGCAATTCAAAACACGCTCCGCCATATCGCACATGCCGGCCAGCAGGGAGCCGCCGCCCGTGAGCACCACGCCCTCATACAGATTGCGATCCATCCCCGCCCGCTGGACTTCGGCCAGCACATGCAGAAAAAGCTCTTCGGCGCGCGCCTCCAGGATTTCGATCAACTCCCCGCGGCGCTTTTCGCGCGAGGGCCGGCCTTCGGGCGAAGGCACTTCGATGAGACTTGAATCCGCGGTCAGCCCCAGCAGCGCGCAGCCGTATTGCTGCTTGAGGCACTCGGCATCTTCGTAGGTGACCTTGAACATGGAGGCGATGTCGCGGGTGAAGTGATCGGCCGAATCCGGAAGCGTGGAGGCGATCTGAACGGCGTCGCCATCGTAAATTACCAGGCCCGTCGATTGCATGCCGAGATCCACCACCGCGACGCCGCGTGCGCGATCCTCCGGCAGCAGGCAGGCGTAGGCGGCGGCCAGCGGCTCAAACACCGACTCTTCTACAGGTAGGTGCGCCAGGTGCGCCGCGGCCACCAGCGCCTTATGCTCCTGAGTCGACGCGGTGACGATGTGTACGTTGGCCTCCAGGCGTGAGCATACGTTCTTCTGCGGCTTGCGGTAGCCGGAATGGCCGTCCAGCGTGAAATCCTGAGGCAGCACATGCAGCAGCATGCGGTCGCTTTCAAGAAGCACGTCGTAGGCCCGCTCCGCGGCGTAGGTCAGGTCTTCGGAAGTCAGCTCGCGGGGACGGCCGAATTCGTACATGCCGCGGCTCTGCGCGCCGTGGATATGATGACCGCCGATTCCCAAAGTGAAAGATTCTGCCGACACGCCTGCGCCGCGCTCAGCGTCAGTGACCGCGGCCCGCATCGATTCGGCGACCGCCATCTGATCCACCACCCGGCCTTTGCTCCATCCAGCCGAGATGGCCAGACCGTGAGACAGGTACCGGATCCGGTCCCCTTCCAGCGCGCAGAGCACGCACCGCGTGCGAGAACTTCCGGCGTCAAGCCCGGCGGCGATCTGGGTTTGTGAACGCATTTACTTTACTACCTTCTTCTGGTCTTCTCGTTCTTTCACCACGGTGATCCGGTCTTCCAGGCGCATATCGAGAACGCTGGCATTGGGGTCCTTCTTGCGGATCTCGGCGAAATAGCCGACAAAATTCTGGTGCCGCTGAGCGAAGTTGCGATCGCCCATCAGCAGAGTGATGCTGTGGCCGTCCATGGGCTCGCTGATCTTCAGATTGTCGGGGTCGGACACATCCACTTCGGAGATGGAGCGCGCGGCGGTTCCCAGATCTTTCATCAGGCTCAGCAGACGCTGCACGCGTTCGCGGCGGGTAGGCACGGGATCGGATGCATTGACGCCTAGCAGCACCGGCAGCGTAAAGTGATCTTGCGCGGGCGGCAGGATCACGCCTTCTTCGTCGATCAATGCCGGGCGTCCGGATTCGAGGGTGACGAACGCCACGGGCTTGCGCTCGCTGACACCCACGACAATGCGATTGGGCCAGAATCGCGCCACGCTGGCGTCTTTGATCCAATCCACGTTGCGCAGGCTATCGCGGCGGTCGCTGATGGGAATGAGATAGACGCTGCGGCCGAAGTCCTCGGCGAAAACGGCTTGAATCGCTTTGGCGGACGCGTGCGTGGAGCCCGCGATCTCCAGCGATTCGGAGCCTGGTGTAGGCTCGTTCAATGTGAAGCGTACGTCACGGATCAGGAATTGTTCGAGGCGATGGAAGGCATAAAGCGCGGCGACCAACACGAGAGCCGACGCAACTGTCCAGGCGATCCAGCGGGGGGTAGGAAGAGCGCGCGCCATTATGTTCGCCTCTCCCTCAGTTGTTCCAGAATCGTCCCGCCGGCTTGCGAAATGCTGCCCGCGCCAAGAGTGATGATGGCGTCGCCCTCGCGCGCTTCCGCGACCACAGCAGCGACACCAGGTTCGATTGCACCCGCGTAGTGCGCGTCGCGATGGCCGAAGGAGCGAATGCGTTCGACCAGAGCGCGCGAGCTCACACCTTCTATCGGTTTCTCCGAAGCGCCGTAAATATCGAGCACGAAGACGCTATCGGCCTGATGAAAGGCGCGGGCGAAATCGTCCAGCAGAGCTTGCGTTCGGGTATAGCGATGCGGCTGGAACAGGACCAGAACGCGCCGGAATCGGCAGGCGCGTGCGGCGGCAAGCGTGGCCTGAATTTCGGTGGGATGATGGCCGTAATCATCGATCACGGTCACTCCGGCTTCGGTTCCGCGCACTTGAAAGCGACGCTCCACGCCAGTGAAGTGTTCCAGCGCCTCGCGAATTTGCTCGATGGGAATTTCCAGTTCGAGGGCGATGGCAGTAGCCGCGGCTGCGTTCAAAGCGTTGTGCGCCCCGGGCACGTGCAGGCTGAAACAACCCAGGTCGCGGCCGCGAAACGCGAGCTGAAACCGGCTGGCCATGTGTCCAGCGGCGGAGTGGGTGACGCGCAAGTCGGCCTGCGCCGAGGTCCCGTAAGTAATCGCCCGGCGATTCACCGCGGGAAGAATGCGCTGGATATTTTCGTCGTCCAGGCACAGGACCGCCGCGCCGTAAAAAGGAATCTTCCCGACGAAAGTGGTGAAGGCCTCGCGAATCTCATCGATGCCGGCATAGTGATCCAGATGCTCGCGATCGATGTTGGTGACCACGGCGAGGATCGGCGCAAGCTTGAGGAAGGAACCGTCACTCTCGTCGCTTTCGACCACCAGGTAATCGCTCTTGCCCAGACGGGCATTGGCCCCGCCCATCATGCCCACGCGTCCGCCGACGACCACGGTGGGATCGAAGCCGGCATGGGTCATGATCGCGGCGATCATCGATGTGGTCGTGGTTTTTCCATGGCTGCCCGCCACGGCGATGCCGAACTTCAGCCGCATCAGCTCCGCCAGCAACTCTCCGCGAGGAATGACGGGCAGGCCCAGACGGCGCGCCTCGGCGATTTCGGGATTGTCTTGAGGGACGGCCGAGCTCACGACGATGGCGCGGGCATCTCCCAGGTTCGAGGCCCGATGGCCAAGATATACAGTCGCGCCGCGTTGCTCCAGACCCTCGGTCACGGAGGAGGCTCGCAGGTCCGACCCGCTGACCGGATAGCCCATCCCCAGCAGGATTTCGGCGAGACCGCTCATGCCGATGCCGCCGATGCCGACGAAGTGGACGGGTTGGAGCTTAAAAAACATTTAATTAATATATTGTTTCGGCTTTCGCCGCCCCTGTCAATGCCGGTCTCATCCATCCCGTCACGCGAAGGATTCCAGAATCTCCGCCATGCGCCGGGCGGCTCCAGGACGCGCGAAGGTTCTCGCAGCGGTCCCCATTTTTTCGAGCAGCGCCGCATCGGCCGCGAGCCGCGCGATCTCGCGCGCCAGCCGCGCGCCGGTCATATTCTGGTCTGTGATCAAGAGCGCCGCGCCCGCCCGTTCTAGCGCCTCGGCATTGCGTAATTGATGATGATCGCTGGCCGTGGGCAAGGGCACCAAAATTGACGGCTTGCCGGCCGCGGCAATCTCGCTGACTGCGCCCATGCCGGAGCGGCTCACCACCAGGTGAGCTCGGGCGAACGCGGACGGCATGTCGTTGAGAAACGCATGCATCTCGCCGGGCATGCCCGAAGCGTGAAAACGCGGAGCCAGATCCTCGAACGCCGCAGCTCCAGTCTGATGGATCAGGCGGACGGAATTTCGATCGAGCAGCGGCCAACTCTCCTCGGCAGCGCGATTGAGCGTCCGCGAGCCCTGACTGCCGCCTGTAATCAAAATCGTGAACGGCTTCGCAGGAGGCGCAGGAGGATCGATCGCAGGAATCGCGAAGAACTCTTCCCGCACAGGCAGTCCGGCGACTTCCACGCGATCCTTGGGAAACCAGCGCGTGGTCTCCGGAAAACTCACCATAGCCCGCGCGGCGAAGCGTGCCAGCCTCCGATGGGTGAATCCGGGCACGGCGTTCGGCTCCATCACCACTACCGGGATGCGATTCCGGATTGCCGCCACCAATACCGGACCCGCCACATATCCGCCCGTCGAAAACACCGCGGCCGGAGCAATGCGGCGAAGCATGCGCGAGGCCTGCCACACGCTGCGCGGAAGCTGCGCCAGCGTCTCGATCAGCTTGCGAGGACCCACTCGCTTCAATCCGCCGATCTCGATCCAGTCGATGGTGAAATCCTCGGCCGGAACCAGCCTGGCTTCCATTCCCCGGCGCGTGCCGATGAAGCGCACCGAATGCCCGCGCGCCCGAAGCTCGCGAGCTACAGCTAAGGCAGGGATCACATGGCCTCCGCTGCCGCCGCCGGCCATCACAAATGTGCTCACTATCCCTCATGTTCGCTCACACTCAGTAGCATCCCCAGCGACGCCAGCGTGCTCAGTAATGAGCTTCCTCCGTAGCTGATCATCGGCAGCGGAAATCCTTTGGTCGGCGCCATGTCCAGCACCACCGTGATATTCATCAGCGCTTGCAGAAGAATCGATACCGTCACTCCCAACGCCAGATATTTTCCGAAATCGTCGCTGGCCAGCAGGAACAATCTGGCTCCGCGCCACAGCAGCACGACGAAGCCGATCAGCACTGCGGTGCAGCCCCACAGGCCCAACTCCTCGCCGACGGTGGCGTAGATGAAATCGGTGTGCGCCTCCGGCAGGAACATCAGCTTTTGCTTGCTCTGCATCAGGCCGACGCCGAAGATCCCTCCGGTGCCGACTGCGATCTTGGATTGGCGCGGCTGATAACTGGCGTCGCGGATGGATGTGGACCTTCCTACGTAATCCCGCACCCAGTGATGCGAGTCGATCATTTCGATTCTTGAATAATCCGGATCGACGTAGGCGATCACACGGCCCAGCCGGTATCCCACCGCGACCACGGCGATCACGCAGAGAAATACGCCCAGCAAAATCACGCGGCGCATGTACTTCCATTCCAAACCCGCAACCCAGAAAACAATTAGGGCCGTAAGCACCGGCACCATCGCGGTGCCCAGGTCCGCCCGCACCACCAGCATCGCCAGCATCGCCACGGCGACAAAAGCCTGCTGCAATGTTTTACGGTGATTGATGGATTGCGACCGGCGCGAAATGAAGTAGGCCAGAAACAGAATCAGCGCCGGCTTGGTGAACTCGGACGGTTGAAGCGATCCGACGCCCGGAATTCGAAACCAGCGGTGCGCTTTTGGATCGGCGAAATACACCACGATCAGCATCGTAAGCACGATGCCCAGCGCGGAGAACGCCCATGTGGAGCTATTCATGGCCCGGTAATCCAGCCGCTTGAAATACATCAGCACGATGAAGGAGACCGCGGCGAAGCCGATCTGGTGCACCACGAAGTAGTAGGGCTCAACATTGTAGAAGGGCTTGGCGGCGGCGCTCGAAGCGCTGTAGACCATGACGATGCCGAAGCCGGTCATCGCCAGGATGGTTAGAAATAAAATCCAATCGGTCTTGAGTCTGGCCATGGTCTATTCCACCAGTCCCTGCACGAGGCGTTTGAATTCGCGTCCGCGATGTTCGAAATTCTGAAACTGATCGAAGCTGGCGCAAGCCGGAGCCAGCAGAACAGTATCTCCGCTGACCGCGCGCGCATGAGCTTCGCGGACCGCGGCCTCCAGCGTTCCACATGGAAGAAGCCGCGCGGAGTCTTGCAGCTGGCTCGCGATCTTTTCCGCTGCCGCCCCAATCAACAGCGCGACGTGCGCCTTTTCCTTGAGAGGAGCGGCCAGCGGAGCATAGTCGCCGCCTTTATCCTTGCCGCCAAGAATCACCCATAGCCCGCCCTGAAACGCGGCCAAGGCTTTGAGCGTTGCGTCCACGTTGGTGGCTTTGGAATCGTTGTACCACGCCACGCCCCCAATTTCACGAACGAATTCCAGACGATGCTCGACACCAGGAAACGTCATCACGGCCTCGCGAATCTGCCCGTGCGTTGCTCCACAAAGATGCGCTACGATGGCGGCGGCCATCGTGTTCTCCAGATTATGCACACCTCTGAGAGGAACTTCGCGCGTTTCCATAAGGGGCTCGTCATCGAGCAAAATGCGATCCCCGTCTAAACATGCACCGGGGGCAACGGAGCCGGTCGAACTGAACCAATGTGTGACGCCCCTATTGGCGTCGAAACCACGCGTGATCGGGTCATCGGCGTTGAGCACTGCGAAATCGCCATCCCGCTGATTCTCAAATACACGAGCCTTCGCAGCTGCGTACCGTTCCAAAGTGTAATGCCGGTCCAGATGATCGGGAGTAACATTCAAGACCACGCCAATATGCGCCCGGAACGTGTCAATCGTCTCAAGCTGAAAGCTGGAAAGCTCCAGCACATTCCATTGTCCGGGCTGCGACTTGGCCACCATCGCACACGGAGCCGTGCCGATATTGCCGCCGGTTTGCGCCGGGATGCCGCTCGATTTGAGAATGTGCCCGGTCATCGCGGTTGTTGTGGTCTTGCCGTTGGATCCTGTGATGCCGATGGTCTCGCCCTGGAGGAACCAGCTTGCCAGTTCCAGATCGCCGATTACAGCGACGCCCCGGCGGCGGGACATCCCGATCACTTGCGTATCGGGAGGCACGCCCGGCGAGAGCACGATCAAATCGGCGCCGGCGAAGGACGGCCGGGTCATCGGCTGGACTTCGATACCCCACTGGATCAATCTTTCGTCCTTCACCGGCTCAAGGTCTACAGCAACCACCCGCGCTCCTTTCCCGATTAATAATTCCACCGCCGCGATTCCGCTGCGGGCCATCCCCACCACAACCACCTTCGCGCCGTCCAACTTCATCTGAGTTTCAGCGTCGTCAGCGCGAACAACGCCAGCACCAGACCCGTAATCCAGAACCGCGCAATCACTTTCGATTCGTCCCAGCCGAGCTGCTCGAAATGATGATGCAGCGGCGCCATTTTGAAAATTCGCTTCCCGCGCGTTTTGAAGCTGACCACTTGCAGAATCACAGAGAGGGCCTCGATGACGAACACGCCTCCGATAAACAGCAATAGAATTTCCTGCTTGAGCAGAACGGCGACCGTCCCCAGCAGCCCGCCCAGCCCATACGATCCGACGTCGCCCATGAAGACTTCCGCTGGATGCGCGTTGTACCAGAGGAAGCCGAGCGACGCTCCGAACATCGCGCCGCCGACTATGGTCAGCTCCGATGCGCCCGGCGTCCGCGACAGGCCCAGATAGCGCGCGAAGTCGGCATGCCCCGAAAGAAAGGCCAGGCTGGTCATCGCTGCCGAAGCGATCGCCATCAGGCCGATGGCCAAGCCATCCAGGCCGTCCGTCAGGTTCACGGAGTCGGCGCAGCCCGCCAGAACCAGAAACAGGAAAGCGAAGAAGGGAACGAACGCCAGGGGATAAGTGTTCCCGTGCCGAAGCCACGCGTGAATCAGCAGATCGGGGTGTAGATTCTTCAGGAAGGGCACGTTCATGCTGGTGGAATACAATCCCTTCGCATTCATGAACAGCAGCAGGACGCCGACGAAAAGGGAAGCCAGCAGTTCCAGCGTAAGCTTCTGGCGCGCGGTGAGACCCAGGTTGCGCTTCCGGCTCACTTTCATATAGTCGTCCAGAAAACCAACCGCGCCGAAACTCACCAATCCGGCCAGCGCCACCCACACCGCCGGAGTTCTCAGATTCGCCCACAGCAGTACCGGAATTAGGATTGACGCGCCGATCAGCACGCCTCCCATGGTCGGCGTACCGGCCTTCTTCAGATGCGTCTTGGGGCCGTCTTCGCGAATGTGCTGCCCGATCTGGAAATTCCGCAGACGGGCAATCAGCCACGGGCCCAATAAAATCGACAGCAGCATCGCGGTGAAAAAAGCCATGCCCGTGCGAAAAGTGGTGTACTGGAACACGCGGAACGGCGTGTAGAGATGGTACAGCTTTTCGTACCCCAGCCAATACAACATGAGTCAGCGGCTGCCTCCCGAAGGGGGCGTAGGGCCGCCGAGAAATTCCTCCAGCGCGAGCTCGACATGAACTCCGCGCGAGCCTTTGAACAAAATCGCGTCGCCGGGCGATGCGAGCGAACGCACCAGCCGGCCGGCGTCTCTGGGGTCCTCGAAAAAAAACGCGGCGTCGGCCCGAAGGCCGGAACGCGTGGCCGCATCCAACATGTAACAAGCCGCGCCGCGTATCCCAACGAGCACATTTAAACCACTCCGCGCGGCGTAACTTCCAACGTCGCGATGAAGCGGCTCGGCCCAGCGGCCGAGTTCGAGCATCTCCCCCAGAACCGCGATGCGCTTTTTGGCCGGTGCCTCACGGAGGACATCCAGCATGGCGCGCACGGCGTCGGGATTGGAGTTGTAGCAATCGTTAAAAATCAAAATGCCGTTGTGATACAGGCTCTCGCCGCGCATTTTGCCGGGGGCGAGATTGCGAACGGTTCCGGTAAGCCGCTCCGGCGCAATGCCGTACTCTTTCGCGACGGCGATTCCGGCCAGGAGATTCGATACAGCATGGCGCCCGGGAAGTGAACTCGCGAAGGGGACGCCGTTCACCCTGAACTCGACCCCGCCGGGTGAGGTCCGAACGTTTTCGGCACGAACGTCGGCGTCGGGAGACATGCCGTACATCACCGAGCGGCCCGCGTGCGCAGCGCGAAATTTCGCTACCCGTTCATCGTCGGCGTTCAAAACGGCGACGCCGTCCGGAGTCAACGACTCGACCAGTTCCCGCTTGGCCGCGGCGATCCCGTCCACCGAATCGAAATTCTCGATATGCGCCGGACCCACGTTGGTCAGCACCGCGGTATTGGCCTTGGCGATTTCGGCCAGACGCCGGATCTCGCCCGCATGATTCATGCCCATCTCGATTACGGCGACCTCGGCGGTCGCATCCAGGCGCAGGAGTGACAGAGGCATTCCAACATGATTGTTGAGGTTGCCCTCGTTCTTCGCCGTCCTGTATCCTTCCGCCAGCATCGCCGCAATAATGTCCTTGGTTGTAGTCTTTCCTGCGCTGCCGGTCACCGCCACCAGGCGGCCACCCCAGAATTGCCGCGCCCTCGCGGCAAGTTGCTGGAGTGCTTGAAGCGAGTCCTCCACCCGCAGAATTCGGCTCTCTGCCGGCGGGCTTCCAGGAATCTCGCGATCCACGACCACCGCCGCCGCGCCGGCTTGTAAAACGTCCCTGACGTATTCATGCCCATCGTGATTTGGCCCCCTTATCGCAAAGAATAGATCGCCCGCTTGAAGCGAACGCGAATCGACCGAATATCCCGTTACAGTCGCGGCGGACTCCGCCGCGAGATCTAACCATTCCGCCAACTGGCGCAAGGGCAGTTTCATTCCGCCTGCTGTTATCCCTTATACCCAAACGATCTCAAAGCCTCCCGCGCCGTTTCCCGATCGTCGAAATGAATGGTCCGGTCCTTGAATATCTGATAGGTCTCGTGCCCCTTGCCCGCCAGCAGCACCACGTCGCCTTCATTCGCCTGCTCGATTGCGATGCGGATGGCGCGGGCCCGATCCGGCTCGATCGAATGCGGAGTGTCGAAGCGCCGCAGCCCCACCAGCGCGTCGTTCATGATGCTGAGCGGATCCTCAGACCGCGGATTATCCGACGTCAGCACCACGTAGTCGCTCAGCTCCGCCGCGGCCATCCCCATCAATGGACGCTTGGAACGATCCCGATCGCCGCCGCAGCCGAACAAAGTGATCACGCGGCCACTCGCCAGTTCACGTGCGATATGAATGACATTGCGCAGAGCATCGTCCGTATGCGCGTAATCGACTATCACGAGAAAGGGCTGGCCGGCGTCGACGCGCTCAAAACGCCCCGGCACGGCTCGGCACGCCGCGACCCCTCGCGCGATGGTTTCGAGAGGCACTCCGTAGCTCAAAGCCGCGCCGGCGGCTGCCAGAATGTTCAGCACGTTGATCCGCCCTGCCAACGCGGACTCGATAGGTTGGCGAGCGCCTTCCCAAATCAGATCGAAGTGCAGACCATCGAAGCCGGAGCGAATCTTTTCCGCACGCAAAGCGGCTTTACCATCCATCCCATAGAGCACGGTATTCGCGGCCGGCGGGACGGATGCGGTGAAAGGATCGCCGGCATTCAGCACCGCCCATTCCGGACCCGGACCATTTTCGGGCGCGAACAGCAGCCTCTTTGCCGCCGCGTAGTCCGCCATCGAGCCATGAAAGTCCAAATGATCGCGCGTAAGATTGGTAAAAACCGCGGTGCGGAAATGAAACCCATACACTCGCCCCATCGCCAACGCGTGCGAGGAAACTTCAGAGATCAGGTGCGTGCCGCCGAGCCGTTCCAGTTCCGCCGCGAAGCGCACCACGTCCAGCGATTCGGGAGTCGTATTGGCCGCCGCCCGCACTTGTCCCGGGAGCCGGTATTCAATCGTCCCAATCAATCCGGTGACCTTGCCCGCCTCCCGCAAAATGGCTTCGAGAATATAGGATACGGTGGTCTTTCCGTTCGTCCCGGTGATCCCCGTGAACGGAACGCGTTCATCCGGTCGATGGTAGAACGTGCGCGAAGCCATCGCCAGAGCCTGCCGGGCATTTTCGACCTCGATCCACGGTCCCGCGAAATCCTGCGGGCGCGGCCCCTCGCTCACCACCGCACACGCGCCGCTTTCCAGCGCCTGCGCAGCAAAGCGCCTTCCATCCACCGCGGTTCCCATGAACGCAAAAAACACGACTCCCTTTTCCACCCGGCGGGAATCGTATTCGAGTCCCGTCACCGGCAGCTCAGCCGCGGCGGAAGGCAGTTCCTTGCGGAACCGGACGCCTTCCAGCAGCTCGCGCAACGTCATCTTGCAAACTGAACCCGAACCCGCGTGTTCGGAGGCAACTCCGCTCCGGGCGGCGGAACCTGCGTCTGCGCCACTCCGTTCCCCGCAACTTCCACCGCAAGACCCTCGGCTGAGGATTCCTCCAACACCGCGCGCAATGTCATTCCACGGAAATCCGGGACCTTCGGGCCGCTGCCCGACGGCGTGGAGGGCGCGAAAAATGGCCGCCGGTCCAGGTTCCCCCCTTTTGAGGAGTCGGCTGATCCAGGGACTGCCAGAGCATCCGCCTGGACCGGCGGCTGAGTGACGGAGGATACAGGTCGTGTCAATGCAAGTCGTGTCGGCGCGGATTGTGTCGATAGAGCCACCGCGTCGGGCGCGGGCTCGACGGAAGCGGTCACGGGTGCGTCGGGTAAATCCTTGGGAACATCCAGCATTCGTAACGCGGCCATGGCCACCTCGCGAAACACCGGCGCGGCTACGGGAGCGCCGAATCCGGCGGTGCCGCCGCTGGTGCCCTCGAGCGTGACGATGATCACAATCTGCGGGTTTTGAAGCGGCGCGAAGCCCAGAAAGCTGGCGTTGTAATTGTGCGTGTACACATGCGCCTTCAGGTCGAAAATCTGCGCCGTCCCGGTCTTGCCGCCGGAGGTGTACCCTCGCAGATTCGCGTAGCCCTTGGCGGTCCCGCGCAGCACCACGCCTTCCATCATCTGGCGCATTTGAATCGTCGTGGCGGGGTCGATGATTTGCTGTCCTTTTTCAGGAGCGAAGCGTTCCTCCGGTTGCCCCGGCGTCTGCCGCGCCAGCACCAGCCGCGGCTTCACCAGGATGCCTCCGTTGGCGATCACCGCACCGGCCAGCGCCAGTTGCAGCGAAGTCACGGCAACCTCATGCCCGATCGACAGGAAGACTCCTGACGTCGCCGACCAATCCTCTACATGCCGCAGCAGACCGGCGGATTCACCCGGCAAATCGATTCCGGTTTTTTCGCCGAAGCCGAACTTGCGCTGGTATTTGTAAAGATTGGAATTTCCCACCTTCTGGCCGATCATGGCCGCGCCCACGTTGCTCGAATGCGCCAGCACATCGGCCATGCTATAGGCCCCGTGCCCATGCTCGTCCTTGATGGTGCGGTCGTAGACTTTGATGCTGGTGCCGCAGTTGATCATCGTATCCGGCCGGAGCTGTGTGGTTTCGAGCGCGGCCGACAGCGTGATCACCTTGAACACGCTGCCCGGCTCGAAGGGCGTCGTAATCGCCAGGTTGCTGCGGGCGTTGGGCGGCTCGTTGGGACCTGGCGGAAGATTCGGGTCGAACCGCGGATAGTTGGCCATGGCCAGGATGTCGCCCGTATACGGATTCACAGCCACAATCGAGCCCGTTTTTGCGCCGCTCGAATCGATGGCTTTGTCGAGCTCCCGTTCCGCCACATATTGAAGGTTGGAATCGATGCTGAGGGTGATGTCGTCGCCCGGTTCGGGCTTGCGCTCCACCACCGAGTCGTACGCATTCTGTTTGACATCCGTGTACACGCGGTCCTCTCCGGACCGTCCGGCCAACTCCTCGTCAAACTGAAGCTCGATGCCGGCGTTGCCGCGCTCGGTGACCTCGCCGTCCACGATGCCGGTCGATCCCACCACGTGCGAGGCCAACTCGCCGCGCGTGTAGAAGCGGCGCATCTCTTCGCGCAGCTCCACCCAATCCAGCTTCAGGCTGCGGATACGGTCGGCTTCGTCAGCCTCCACCTTGCGCTTGATCCACAGAAATCCGGAACCGCGAAGCTTGGCGCTGAGGATGTGCTCGTAGAGATCGGCGCGGTCCAGGTTGAGGAGCCTGGAAAGCAAATCCGCAGCCACGTTGGCGTCTGGAATCTTTTGCGGATTGACGCAGATCGATTCCGCGGGCAGGCTCTTGGCCAGCGGGCGATGGTCGCGATCGTAAATGGTTCCACGCTGCGCCGGAATCTCGCGCAGCTTTTGCTGTTGTTGCCGGGCCTGCTTCAGCAGATCGTCGTGGCGAATCACTTGAAGCCATACCAATCGCCCCAGGATCGCCGCGATCCACAGCAGCAGCACGCGCAGGAGCCATGCTAGCCGCCGGTTGGCTTGAGTTTCGGGCACCGCGCTCCCTCTGGCGTTCAAGAACCTACTTCCCGGATCTATTTCTCATTCATCGCCAGCGCGTTCTGGGCGCCGTCCAGATACAGTACCTTTGCAGGCGCCGGTTCGACGAATTGCTGCTGGCGGGCCAGCTCCTGGATCCGCGCCGGAGACAGCAGTTGCGCCTCGCGCAGCTCCAGCGAAGCCTGGTCAGTCGACAGCTTCCGTTCTTCCTGACGCAGCGATTGAATCTGGAACCCTGCCATCAGCCCGTAGGCATTCGGCAGCAGCACTCCGATCAGGAGCACAGCCGCTCCCACTACCGAACCGATCAGCTTCCAGCATCGGCCTCGCGCGGCGGTGTCGGCCGCCCGCACCACGCTCCTGTTGTCATGCCGCTTGACGTAGAAAATGACTTCTTCACCGGCGAACGCGCGGACACGTGTCGAGGAGTCCCCTCCTCGCGCCGCCTCGGCGGCACGTTCCATCCCCTGCGCGAACATTCTGCTCCATACATCTGCCAGCGTTGCCATCGTTTGATTCCTTTGCTCCCTCGAATTCCCGGACTACAATACTTCCACTGCGCGGAGCTTGGCACTGCGTGAAGGCGGATTCCGCCGGATCTCATCTTCCGTGGGCCTCACGACATGCCGGGTGAGCAACTTCACCTGCCCCTCCTTCGCCATGGTTTGAAACGCGCGTTTTACTTTGCGATCTTCAAGCGACATAAAGGTGAGAATCACCGCCCTTCCGCCCTTCCGCAATAAGCGCGGAATGGCTTCGAGCAGTGTGTCCAATTCCTCCATCTCGCGATTGACGGCCAGACGCAGCGCCATGAATGTCTGCGTAGCCGGATGCAGCTTTCCCGTACGAGGCGCGGCCTCCTCGATCAGCTTGGCCAACTGACCGGTGGTATGAATCGGCCGCGCCCGCACGATTGCTCTTGCTATCTTTCGGCTCCTCCTTTCCTCGCCCAGATTGAAGATCAGTCCGGCGAGTTCCTTTTCCGATTCGTAGTTGACGATGTCGGCAGCGGTCTGCTCCTGCCCGGCATGCGTGCCTCTCGACATGCGCATATCCAAAGGACCGTCCGCCATCAGCGAGAATCCCCTCTCGCCTTCCGTCAACTGGTGTCTCGAAACACCTAAATCCGCCAGCAGCCCGTCCAGTTGTTTTAGTTTTAATACTGCTAGCGCCTCTTCCACCTGCGAAAACAATGCCTGTTGAAACCGGATGCGATCCGCGCAATCCGCCGTGTTCGCCCGCGCCAGTTCGATGCTCTCGGCATCCCTGTCGCTCGCGATCACCGTTCCCGTGTCCAGCCGCCGCGCGATCGCTCCGGAATGACCGCCTAATCCAGCCGTCACGTCCAGGTACACGCCATCCGGCCGCACGTCCAGATACTCCAGACACTCGGCGAGCATGACCGGCACGTGCATACTTCACGGCTACTTGAACCCGATCTTGACCATGGCCGCCAGATCCTCGGCCAGCGTTGCTCTGTAAACCTGCATCAGCTCGTCGTGAACCTTCTTGGTAACCACGTTGAGCCGGCCCTTGTGATGGTCCACCATCACTGCCTGCTTTTCGAGCCCCATCGCCTCGCGCAAAGACGCGGGGAGCAGCACCCTTCCGGATGCTGCATCCACCTCCGCGTCGCCCCCAAAGGCCTTCGCGATTCGCTCTAACCTCTCCGCGGCGGCAGCGTCCTCGGAAGCGTTCTCGAAGAGATTTTCGTTGCGTTTCCACACCGCCAACGGGTACACTCGAACTTGTTTGAAGTCTACGGTCGTTATGAAAACCTTAAGTCCGTCCACCGCTTTCAGATACGAAACAAACTCCGCGGGAAGCTTCAGTCTGCCCTTGTCGTCTACGCTGGCCTGGGCGATGGAGTGCGGAGGTTCGGGTACAATCGCGCTTTTCTCTTCCGCTTCGGCCATTAAGATCCATTTCTGACCACATTAGGCCACTTGAGTTAATGTAACGCTCGCAGGTGCCGATTGCAAGGGAAATTTGAGTTAAATTCCCTACGCTATTTCTTCGCCGCTGTCCTGTTGGCAGGGTTGACAAAAATACTTCTTCCGAGGACAATTGCCGAAACGGCCGGGCGTCCGCTGGGTGGGTCGTCCGCCGGGAGAAACCGTGAAAAAACTCACTTTGATTTTGGCCTCTTCGGCTTTTCTTCTGCTTGGGCTGGAACCAGCCGCAAAGGGAACAGACCTGTTCGTCCTCGGCAGCACGTTCACCGATGGCGGCGCCAACTCGCCCGATGATTTTTCCACTTCTGTGACCCTGACGCCTGGGACTACGTCCCCCGATGGCGGGGCGCTAAATCTGACAATTTCTGAGGTGTTCTCCGGATCGGACGAGTGGCTGATCTTCGATTATCAGACCGCCGCTTCAGGCACCCAGTTGGTGCCGGACACCTTCGATAGCTGGTCCATCGGTCAGACCGGCCTCGACTTGGCTGTGCCGACTAATTTTGTCGGTGCATTTGCGGAGTTTCTAGATTCCTCGGGCAATGCAATCGCGCCGGCATCTCCCATTTTCCCCGGCTATTCCGTCCTATCCAATCCTGTCCCTGGCGGAGCAGGGACCGGACAGGGCGTCTTTTTCTCGGCTCCCGTCCCGGCCGGGCCGCTGCCTGACCTTGGCGCAAGCATCGGAACATTTGCCGCGCTTGACAGCACGGGCATCCCTTCCGCCAACGTCGAGGGTTTCTACCAGGCGTTTGAGTTTTCAACGCCGTCGGTCACACCGGAGCCAGCCTCGCTGGTGCTCTTGGGACTCGGACTCTTGGCTCTGGGATTCATGCGTCGTCTCAAAAAGGCGTGACGGCCCTCCGCACCTTAGTACCGAACCCATAGTCTCGTCCTAATACTTTTCCTGATATCTGTCGATAGCCATCTAAGCCTGGATTCTGCTTCCACGGCTGATTAGACCGGAGACCGCCCGCTTGGCTATCGAGATAAAATCTGGCCAGGGGAGGACGCCCACGCTATTTGGTGAGGCGCCGCACTCTCCCGCATGGCACCACGGAGTGCCGGAGGAGGCGCAGGCTCCCACGCTCCTGATCGTCGACGAAATCGATTTGAACCGCCGCCTGCTGCGGGCCATGCTGAAAACCGCGGCCTATCACATCCTGGAGGCGAAGCGGCCCTCCGAGGCTCTGGCGATTCTGGATCAGGAAAAGGTCGACCTGGTGATTGTGGACCAGGTGATGCCGGAGATGAGCGGCACGGAGTTCTGCCACCTGATCAAGAACGACCGGCGCACGCAACTGATCCCGGTGCTGATGACCACCAGCTTGCAGGGTATGGAGAACGAGGTCGCGGGCTTCGAATCGGGCGCCGACGAATTCCTGCTCAAGCCGTTGCGGCCCGCTCTGGTCCGCACCCGCATCCGCTCCATGCTGCGCAATAAGGCGCTGGTGGATTCCCTTGATGAAGCCGAGTCGATTCTATTCGCGCTGGCGCAATCGGTGGAGCATCGGGACCGCTTTACGGGGCTCCACTGCGAGCGTCTGGCGGCTTATAGCATTGGGCTGGCGCAGGCGTTGGGGCTCCCCGCACACGACCAATTGGCGCTGTATCGAGGCGGGTTTCTGCACGATATCGGCAAGATCGTGATTCCCGATTCGATCCTGTTCAAGCGCGGACTGCTGACCGAACAGGAATGGCAGATCATGCGTCTTCACACGATTCGCGGCGAGGAGATCTGCCGCCCGATGAAGACTCTGGCTCCGGTGCTGCCGATCATCCGCAGCCATCATGAGCGTTGGGATGGCAGCGGCTATCCGGACGGGTTGAGCGGAGAAAATATTCCCTTGCTCGCCCGCATCCTGCAAGTGGCCGATATCTACGACGCCCTCACCACCGCGCGCCCTTACAAGCCCGCTTTCTCGCACCAGCACACCATGGAGCTGATGCTGGAGGAAGCGCGCAGAGGCTGGCGCGACCCGGAACTGGTTCCCCTGTTCGCCCAGGTCACCCATCAGGCAGACGGCGAGGCGTTCCGCAGCGCCAGCGAGGGGATGCAGGCCTCTCTGGCGGCCATGCGCAGGGAATTGGCGAAGTAAGCGCGTCCGGCTCTGATTAGGGTGAGCCTGGCTCCGGTGTTTGAAATTCCACTGTGAAAGGCTGGGTTAATCCAGTCGCGGTATTGAGCTCAAAAAAACTCGCCTGCAGATAGGCCTCGCCGCTGCCGCCTTCCACCGCTGGCGTCACACCCAAATTCCTCATTGAGCCTACCCCCAGCCGTGGCAGTCCCTGACGCGCCGGCCTAAAAGAGTGAGGTCGGCGTATCTAACGACTGCTGCAGCAAAGCCGCCCAACCCGTCTGTTACCGGGGCTTCACTCAGCGTCGCCCAACTGTCCAAGAGCGAAAAATCGGAAAAGGCTGATGGTCACGACGTTCCCCACGATGCTCTCACTGGCGATCCAAAAGCAATGGGGATCTGCCGGTGCGCGAGTCGCGATGACACCCGCAATCCCTAAAACGGGATAAAGAATAACAGAGCCAATAAGCGGCGCATGGTTCCTTCTTTCTACGGCGGTCTAGAGCCTTCTTAAGTAACAGCCCGCAAAACGGAGCCCGAGTCGCGGCAAGCCGGGATGTTACTTTCGGGAATTGAGGGCCGCGACTGGCCCTTTGCAGGCTAGCTGGATGAAGCCACCCGATATGGATCGAAAACTGGTATCAAGACGCTCAGTTTCGGGCTGGCTTTCCAGTTTCGCAAGTGAATGCCTATAAGTTTTTCGAAGGGCTTGCCGGCGCTTCGCATCGCCATGCGCAGGGAGTTGGCGAAGTAAATTTCGCCGGTCACGCACGGCCCGAAAAACTAAATTCGTCTTCGACTCAATCCTTTAGCGCTTTTCCGCACAGTCTCTCGGGAGCGTCCCTTGATACTTTGTAGGCAAGAGCTCGGATGTCTCATTGCATCCGGGTCACGCTAGCGTGGGAGAGCAACCCGGGCAACCCCGATGCGACCGTTACACAATGAGCTTTGCCGTTGAGGTTCAGCGGCCGCTTCCCGGAGGCGTCACTCGCCGGGCAAGAGGCGTCTCTTCGATCTTTCTCAGTTTTCACCTTTCAACTAAACCCGCGGTGCGTGTGTCCGTTCTTCTAGCATTGCTGCGCTAAAATTGTGGACACACCCACCGTGCAACAAATCGGGCGATACCAAATCATCGGCGAGTTGGGGCGAGGCGCGATGGGGATTGTTTATCGCGCCCAGGATCCCGCGATCGGACGCACCATCGCGATCAAAAGTATCCGCCTGAACGAGCTCACCGAGGACGCCGAGCGCGAACGCTTGCGCGAACGCCTCTTCCGCGAAGCGCAATCCGCAGGCATGCTCTCCCATCCCGGCATCGTCACCATTTACGACATCGCCGAAGAAAACGGCATGGCCTACATCTTCATGGAATTCGTGAACGGGCCGCCGCTCGAAAAAATGTTGTTGGCGGCGCAGACTCCCGACAAGGAGACGCTGCTCAGCATCTTCCGACAGACCGCGGCCGCGCTCGACTACGCGCATAAGAAGGGCATCGTCCATCGCGACATCAAACCCGCCAACATCATGATTCATGAGGATGGCACCGCCAAGATCACCGATTTCGGCGTGGCGAAAATCGTTTCGCAGCAGATGACCGTGGCGGGCACCATGATGGGCACGCCCAGCTACATGTCTCCCGAGCAGATCCAGGGCGGCGCGATCACCGGCCGCACCGATCAGTTCTCTTTGGCGGTCGTCGCCTACGAAGTTCTCACGGGCGAAAAACCGTTCAGCGCCGAATACCTTCCCACGCTGCTCTACCGTATTGTCCGCGAGGAGCCGATCCCTCCGCAGCGCCTGAACACCACTCTCGGACAGGCCGTGGAGCCGGTGCTGAAGAAGGCCCTCGCCAAGAATTCGGCGGATCGCTACGAAACCTGCGCCGAGTTCATTTCCGCTCTGGCCGTCGCGTGCAACTCCACGCCCGGTTGGATTCCGTTGCCCAGGGGCGCGAGCCAGAACATGCCCACAGGAGGGTCGGAAGAGGGACTTTCCGAGACCGTCGCGGATGTTTCCCTGGGGCGAACCCCCGGCGCCGTTCTCGAAGCCGCCGCTGCGCCAACTGCCATTGCGCCAGCTGCCGTTGCGCCAAGTGCCCTTGCGCCAAGTACCGCCGCGCCAAACGCCGTTGCGCCAAGTATCGCCGCGCCGCCGGAGCCGCCTCCCCTTCCTGCGCCGAAGGTTCCCGCGCCGGAGCCTTCTCCGCTCGGCCCTGCAATTGCCCCCGGTCTCGGTGTGGGCGACTCAAGCCTCCCTCCGGTTTGGGAGCCGCGCCGCCGCCTGCCCGATTCCGAGCCCAGCCACGCGGTGCGCAAAACAATTCTTGCGCTCCTGGCATTCGCGGCGGTGGCGGGCGTTTTGTTTCTGGCGTACCGGCAATACGGCATCGGCCGCGTGACGCACGCGCCTGAGACTCCGCCGGTCACGGCCGCCGCGCCGGCTTCCGAGCCTGAGCCCCCGCCTCCCCCCGAACCCGCGCCCGCACCCACAACCGAACCGGCCGCGTCCAAGGACGCGCCCATCGAAACCAAAGCCGAGCCGCCGGAAAAGCCGGCTCCGTCCCCAGCCCGGCTGCCGGCCTCCACCGATGGAGTCTTCCAGCTTTCCGCCACGCCTGCGGGAGCCACCGCCATCTTCGATAGAGACGCAGCCACCAAATGCGTCACGCCCTGCACCCTGACGCTTTCTGCCGGACGCCACACTTTCGTCGTTCAGTTTGCCGGCTATCGCGATGCCCAAAGAATTATCGATATCCCCCACGACACCGGGCTGATCGTCAACCTGGAGAAAATGTCGGGCATGCTCACGGTGACCACCAACCCTCCCGGGCTGATCATCGTGATTGACGGTCAGGAGCAAGCCCGCAGATCCCCGGCGACCTTCGTGCTTTTGCCTGGCCCGCATACTGTGGAGATCGTGAAAGGCTCGGAGCGCCACCCGCTATCGGTCGAAATTCACGACGGTTCGACCATTGAGCGCAACATTGATCTGTCCCAGTGACGGGATCACCCCGACAAATACAGGATCACGCTTCGGCGCTGCGGGAGTGCCCGGTGTTCGAATAGGTAGATGCCCTGCCACGTTCCCAGCGCCATGCGCCCGCCGATCACCGGAATGGAAAGGTGCGTCTGCGTCAGCGCCGCGCGGATGTGGGATGGCATATCGTCCGGCCCTTCCAGCGTGTGCCGGTAACGCGGATCGTTTTCCGGAACCAGCCGCTCGAAAAAATCCGCCATGTCGAGCGCCACATCCGGATCGGCGTTTTCCTGAATCGCCAGCGAAGCCGAGGTGTGCTGGATAAATATGGTGAGCAATCCAGTTTCGGCCCCGGTCGACAATACCCAAGCCGCCGCCTCGCGAGTGAACGGATAGAAACCCTTGCCGCGGGTGCGAATTTCGAGGTGCTTCGTGAAGGGACTCAATCGCGCCCGCCGTCCGGCCGATCGTTGTTCTTCGATGGCTTATTCCACCGTGACGCTCTTGGCCAGATTCCGGGGCTGGTCTACGTCGCACCCGCGCCTCACCGCGATGTGATAGGCGAGCAGCTGCAAGGGCACCACCTCCAGAATCGGTAGCAGCAAATCGTCCGTCGAGCCGATCCGGATCACGTGGTCCGCTACTTTGGCCACTTCCTCGTCGCCGTCGCAAGCCACCGCCACTACGATCCCTTCGCGCGCTTTCACCTCTTGAATATTTGAAAGCGTCTTCTCGTAGAGAATGCGGCTCATCTCATCCGATGGGTCGCGCGTCGCCAGCACCACAGTCGGCAGATTCTCGTCGATCAGCGCGTTGGGTCCGTGCTTCATCTCGCCCGCAGGATAGCCTTCCGCGTGAATGTAGGAGATTTCCTTGAGCTTCAGAGCCCCTTCGAGAGCGATGGGAAAATGAATGCCTCGGCCCAGGTACAGAAAATCGGAGGCCCGGGACAGCGTCTTCGACAAATCTTCGTAAATCGCATCGCGGCGCAAAATTTCTTCAAGCTGCACCGGCAGGTGCAGCAGCTTTTCAACCAGCTTCAGCGACGTTTCGGCGCTCACCGCCTCGCGCACCTGCGCCAGGTACAGCCCCACCAGGAAGAGCGCGGTCAACTGCCCGGTGAAGGCCTTGGTCGAGGCCACGCCGATCTCCGGCCCCGCGTGCGTAATCAAGGTTCCTGCCGCCTCGCGCGTGATCATCGATCCCACTACGTTGCAGATGGCCAGCGTCTTCGATCCTTTATGCTTGGCTTCGCGCTGAGCCGCCAAGGTGTCGGCGGTTTCGCCCGATTGCGAAATCACGATCGTCAAAGTATCGCGCCCAACTAACGGATCGCGGTAGCGAAACTCGCTGCCGTAATCCACTTCCACCGGAACGCGCGCCAGCCGTTCGATCATGAACTTCCCGGCCAGGGCCGCATGCCAGCTGGTGCCACACGCCACGATACGCACCTGGCGGAATTCCTTGAACTCGCGCTGGGTGATGTCCATCTCGTCCAGGAAAATCCGGCCGGATTCTTGTCCCACTCTTCCGAGCGTGGTGTCCCGCACCGCCCGCGGCTGCTCAAAGATTTCCTTGAGCATGAAGTGCTTGTAGCCGCCCTTCTCGGCCATGATCGGGTCCCACAAAATGTGCGAGACCTGGCGCTTTACCGGGCGTCCGTTGAAGTCCGTCAGATGCACGCCGTCCGCCGTCAGAATGGCCATGTCCCCGTCGGCCAGGAAGAACATGTCGCGGGTGTAGCCCAGAATTGCCGGCACATCCGACGCGACGAAATATTCGCCGTCGCCCAAGCCCACCACCACCGGCGGTCCCGACCGCGCGGCCACAATTTTGTTGGGATCCTTGCGCGAGATCACGCTCAGGGCGAACACGCCCGTCAACTGCTTCACCGCGTCGCGCACCGCGGCTTCCAGATTGCCGTCGTAGTATTTTTCGACTAAATGCGCGATCACCTCGGTGTCGGTTTCGGTGACGAAGATGTGGCCTTCGTCCACCAGTTGCTGTTTCAGGGCCAGGTAATTTTCGACGATGCCATTGTGCACCACCACGATGTCGCCGTGACAATCCCGGTGCGGGTGCGCGTTCTCTTCCGTGGGGCGCCCGTGCGTGGCCCAGCGGGTGTGCCCAATACCGTACTTCCCATTCACGGGACTCAGCTTCAGAGCTTCTTCCAGGTTGCGCAGCTTGCCTTGCGCGCGCCGCACTCCCAGGCAATTATTGCTTTCAAGAACCGCCAGGCCCGCGGAATCGTACCCGCGATACTCCAGGCGCTTCAAACCGTCCAGAATGATCGGCACCGCCGGCTGCGATCCGATGTACCCAACTATGCCGCACATTAGTCTAGAAACTCCACGCGATAATCCTCCATCACCGGGTTGGCCAGCACGTCCTTGGCGATTTGATCGATTTCCTGGGCCGCTTGTTCTCTGGCCGATTCTTCTTTGACGGACTCAGGCCTCAATTCGATCTCAAAAAATTTCCCCTGCCGCACCCCGGTAATGCTCTTATGCCCCAGACCGTTGAGCGCGTTCTGGATGGTCTGGCCCTGGGGATCGAGCACCGAGGTTTTGAAAGAAACGTAGACGCGAGCCTTCATGCTTTATTCTAATCGGTTATCATTCAGAGAGGCAGAGTACAGAAGGTTCAGTTCCACAGGTAAGGATTCCGGCCATCGTCTCCATCACGGTTCTAGCCTCTTCGAGTTCCGGAAACTGTGCCCTGGTCGCCACCGGGCGCACTCGCCTCCTTATCGACGCAGGTTTGAGCCGCAAAGAAACCTTCGAGCGGCTGAAAACCCTGGGCGTCGACCCCGACTCGATCACCGCCATTCTGATTACTCATGAGCACTCTGATCACATCGGCGGTTTGCCCGTTTTAGCCAAGAGGCGCAACGGCGTGCAGTTTCCGATTTATATCTCGAATCTGACCGCTCCCGCCGTCCCCTGGGGCGATTGCGAGCCCGTTCTTGAAACCTTTCAGGCCGGCGCCAGCTTCACGATCGGCGACATTGATGTGACCAGCTTCACTATCCCTCACGACGCCGCCGATCCGGTTGGCTATTCCTTTCGCGCTGAGGGCATCAAGGTCTCGATCGCCACCGATCTGGGCTACTTGCCCGATTCCGTGCGTGTTCACCTGCGCGGCTCCGACGTGCTGCTGCTCGAATCCAATCACGATCTTGAAATGCTCAAGGTCGGCCCCTATCCGTGGGCCATTAAGCAGCGCGTGATGAGCCGCATGGGGCACCTCTCCAACGACGCAGCCTCGACCTTCATCCGCGATGAGCTGGACACCAGCACTTCCACTCTGATCCTGGGTCATATAAGCGAAAGCAATAATCACCCGGCGCTGGTCGAACAAGCAGCAGCGCAGGCCTTGAATGGCAGTCTCTTCACCCGCCTGGTGCTGGCGGACCCGCGTAAGGGCACCGAAACGTTCGTCTACTAACATCCTAAAATAATGATTCCCCGATACACGCGCCCGGAAATGGGCCGCATTTTCAGCGACCAGAATCGCTTCGATCAATGGCTTGCCGTGGAGCTGGCCGCAAGCGAGGCGCTGGCCGAGACCGGCGAAGTCCCGGCTGTGGCCGCGGCGGCGCTTCGCGCCCATGCCAGCTTCGATATCGAGCGCATTCATGCCATCGAGCGCGAGGTCAAGCACGACATCATCGCCTTCACGACAGCCGTCTCCGAGCGTCTGGCCGCCGCAGGCCACGCCGACGCCTCGCGCTGGCTGCACTACGGCCTGACCTCGAACGACATCGTCGACACCGCGCAAGCCCTGGTTTTGAAAGGGGCTTCCGCGCTGCTTCTCGATGGCGCCCGGGCCCTGGCCGAGTCTCTCGAACGGCGAGCCTGGGAGTTCAAAGACACCGCCCAGATCGGCCGCACCCACGGAGTTCATGCTGAGCCGATTACGTTCGGCCTCAAGCTGGCCTTCTGGTTCGACGAGATGCGGCGCAATATTGCTCGTCTGGAAGCTGCGGCCGAGGATCTCCGGGTGGGGAAAATCTCCGGCGCGGTGGGGACGTTCGGGCACATTGGCCCGGAAGCCGAGGAACAGATCTGCGCCCGCCTGGGGCTCAAGCCCGCACTTATCTCCAGCCAGATCATCTCCCGGGACCGGCATGCGGCCTGGGTGGCCGCGCTGGGACTCCTAACCGCCACGCTGGAGAAGATCGCTCTTGAAATCCGTCACTTGCAGCGCACCGAGGTTCGCGAGGCCGAAGAACCGTTCAGCGAGGGTCAAAAAGGCTCCTCGTCGATGCCGCACAAGCGCAACCCCATCGTCAGTGAGCAGATCTGCGGCTTGGCGCGGGTCGTTCGCGCCAACGTCCAGCCGGCTCTCGAAGACGTCGCGCTGTGGCATGAACGCGATATTTCCCACTCCTCGGTTGAGCGCGTGATCCTGGCCGATTCCGCCATCCTCTCCGACTATCTGCTTGCCAAGACCACATGGCTCATCGACGGCATGCGCGTGTACCCTGAGCGAATGCGCCGCAATCTGGACAGTACTCGGGGGTTAATCTTCTCAGGCCAGCTCCTGCTGGACCTGGCGGCTGCGGGGATGCTCCGGGAGGAGGCGTACCGGATCGTCCAGAACCACGCCATGCGCGCCTGGGAAACGGAAGGCGATTTTCGGGCTGCCGTGGAGTCGGATCCTAAAATCCTTTCGTTTCTTAAGATTGAAGACACAAAGCGGGCTTTTTCGCTGGATCGGCAACTGGCCAACGTGGATCGGATTTTTAAGAGAGTGTTTCAAAAACCATAATCGTTACAGCGTTTTAGGCCGTACTAAGAACGTTGGGTGAAAATCTTGTGATGGAATTCGGTGCCTTCTGGGGTAAACTTTAGCTAGGCAACCGATGAGCCACTCGGCACGAACCGTAGAGTACGAGCTGGCGCGGGTCCTCCTCGTGGATGATGACCTTGCGTCCCGTCTGACCCTGAAGACGGTCCTGGAAGCGGGCGGCTACAATGTCGACTCGGCCGCCAGTGCCGCAGAAGCCGTGGGAAAGCTCAACGAAGGCCAATATGAGCTTGTTCTCAGCGATTTACAAATGGAATCGCCTGAGGCTGGCCTCAAGGTTCTGGCGCACGCCCGCATGATGGATTATAAGCCGGCGATGGCCTTGATCACCACCTATCAGAATTCCAAGCCCAGCGTGGCGCAACGTAGCCGCAACTCCATGCTGATCAAGCCGGAAGACATTCCTGGGCTGCTTGGCAAGGTGGCCGATCTCATTGCCGAACGGGCTACCCGCCGCCTGGAGCGGCAGCTCCGTCTGGCGAACGCCTAAGCCAGCCCGGCAATCTCCTCTTCCAGTTTTTCGAGCGCTCCCGCGAAAAAGTGATCTTGCGCCTCGATGAACACCAGCTTTTTGGGTTCCGGCAGGGTTGCGAACAGAGCTTCAAGATCAACTGCGGGGCCGTACTGATCACGGGTGCTCTGCACGAAGATCCTTGGGACCGCGCAATTGTTCAGGTACTCGCGGTCTTTGTAAACCGTTGGAAACCCGACTGCGATGGCACGCCGGGACGGTTCTCCGCCGCAGGCCAGGCGGAGGGCGATGCGCGATCCGAAGGAGAACCCAGCCAGCGTGACCGGCAGATCGGGATAACGCCCCCGCAGCAAGTTGAGGGCACACCGGGCGTCTTCCAACTCACCTTCGCCGTGATCGTAAGTGCCCTCGCTCAGGTTCACCCCGCGATAGTTGAAACGGAGTACTACGGCGCCGGCGCTGCGGAGTCCCCGGGCGATGCGGTAGACCACTTTATTGTGCATGGTGCCGCCGTGCCGCGGATGAGGATGGCAGACCAGCGCGGCTTCTCTGGGGGCGGTTTCCTCAGGCTCTTCGATCAAGGCCTCTAAGTGGCCAACCGGGCCGTCCAACAATAGTGATTCGATTCGTCTCGGCATAATTTCATCCCCAGCGCGAGCGCGCCAGAATCCAGACCTTCTCCCAAGTGGGCAGGCGAACCCGCTGCGCCAGAACGTCGTAGCCGGAATCCGCGATGCGGTCGAGCAGCCGCGCATAGATTCCGATCAGCGCTCGCAGCGACGCCCGGCTGTCTTCGTGGATCATCCCGATCAGTGGAGCGGCCTCCCGGTAATATTGGCGCGCCCGCCCGGCCTCGAATTCCAGGAGCGCTTTCAGCTCGGCCGAGACCACAGGCCCGCTTAACTCCGCTACTGTCACGTGAAATCTTTCAAGATCTTCTTCCGGCAGATACACGCGATTGTTCTCGGCATCCTCGCGGACGTCCCGCAGGATGTTGGTCAACTGGAAGGCAATGCCGCACTTCTCGGCCAGCTTCAAGGCCTCCGGTGGGGCTTCTTGCGAATCGAAACCGAAAATATGGATGATAGTCAGGCCCACCACGCTGGCGACGTGGTAGCAGTAATCGTACAGTTCGGCGAAGGTGCGGACGCGGCGCGGCTCCAGATCGGAGCTGACGCCGTCGATCATGTCGAAGAAATATTGGCGCGGGATCCGGTAGCGCGCGACCGCATCGATAAATGCGGGCCAGAGGGCATGCTCCGGCATTCGACCGTCCAGCGCACTTTCCAAGTCACAACGCCAGCGCGCTATGGCATCGGCCCGGTCGACGGAAACGCCGTCGCCGTCGCTCAAGTCGTCGCAATAGCGCATGAAGGCGTAGATGGCGCACATGGCTCGGCGGCGATCGGCGTCGAGCAGCAGGAAGGAATAGTAGAAATTCTTGGCCTCGCGCTTGGCTACGGCTTCGCAGAAAGTATAGGATTCCGGAACAGTCATGCTGCGCGGGAAAACGCGCGCCGCGTCAGCGCTCCCAGCAGCAGGCCGACACGTTCGATTTTGGAGACTGCCGGACGCGCGCTCAAAACATTGTAATCCTGCCGCTGGATTTTTTCGAGCACTTTGAGACCGCCCCGGCTGAAGAGTTCCAGGTCGATGGCGAGACGGCGGTCCACCATCCCGGCCAGCGGCAGGCCTTGCAAGAACAACTCGCGCGCGACTTCCACCGCATCGCGCATCGCCGCTTTAAACCGATCGTCAAAACGCCGCGCCAGTAGAGCTTCTAGGGGATAACCGTGGCGCTCCATGACATCGAGCGGCAGATAGACGCGATCCTTGAGCAGATCCACAGTGACATCCTGCCAATGATTGGCGAGTTGCAGCGCCGTGCAGGTGGCGTCCGACAGCGCCTGCCGGTCCGCATCCTGATATCCGCACAGAGCCAGCACCAGCCGGCCCACGGGATTCGCGGAGTAGCGGCAGTATTCGAACAGCTCTTCGAAATTGCGGTAGCGGGTTACGGTCTGATCCTGTTCGAAGGCTTTGATCAGATCGTCAAACAGCATTTGCGGGAGGTGGAATCGCGCAGCCGTGCCTTGGAGCGCCACGAAGACCGGGTGGGAGACCTGGGTTCCCGCGTACATGGCCTGCAATTCACCGCGCCACCACTTGAGCAGGCGCAGGCTCTCCTGAGGATCGCCGATTTCATCGCCCAGATCGTCGGCCCAGCGGCAGAAGCAGTAGACGTTGTAGAAATCCTGATGCAGGCGTTTCGGCAGCAGGAAGCTGACCACATGGAAGTTCTCGTAATGATGCGTGGCCAGCCAGCGCGTATAGTCGAGCGACTCCGGGAGGGTCCAGGGCCGCTCCATGGCCTCGGGCGCAGCCAGAAAGTCAGTGGGGGCGAGGTACATGCGGGTTCGTTCCTGGCCGTGAATGAGCGTGAATGAACGCGAATGAGCCCGCAGGAAGCAGTGTGTTCGAGTTTGTCAGCATCCTGCCCTTAGGGGATGATGGCAGTTTTCAAGTGCCCGTTGTGGCTCATCAGGTGCTGCATCACTTCCAGAAGATTACCCAGAGGCTCCACGCGATTGACGAAGTCGCGCGCGGTAACATAGCCGCTGCTGACCGCGTCGACGGCCTTGCGGACCAAGGCCGGCGTATGGTGGAAACTGGCCTTCAGCGTCAGCTCGGAATAATGCAACAGATGCGTGTCGACGCCAACCTGCGTGCCGGTGGGGCAACCACCGAAGAAATTGACTACGCCGCCGCGCCGCAACAGCTTCACGGCAAGCTGCCAGACTTCCGGCAAGCCGACGGCTTCAATCACTACGTCGGCCCCGCGGCCCCCAGTGAGCTTATGCACCGCGCTGACAGGATCGGCGCCTTCATCGTTGAGGACGGTTTCCGCAGCGCCCAAGCCCACGGCTCGATCCAACTGCTGCTGGCGGCGTCCGATGGCGATCACGCGAGCCTTATACACCGTTGTCGCCAGACGCACGAACATCATTCCAATAGGCCCCAGGCCAATCACCGCGACAATGTCGGCGGGCTGAACTCCGGTTTCCTCCAGGCCGCGAATGACGCAGGACAAGGGCTCCACCAGCGCGGCGTCCTGATAGCTGACATGCTCTGGAATCCGGTACATGTTTTTCTGGACGATGCGGGCGGGAATGCGGATGTACTCCGCGTAAGCGCCGTTGTTGAACAGGAGATCCGAGCACAGGTTCTCCTGATCGCGGAGGCAGTGATAGCACTCCCCGCATGGGGCTGAATTGGCCGCCACCACGCGGTCGCCGATTTCAAAGCCGAGCACTGCGTCCCCCATGGCCACGATATCGCCCGCCAGCTCATGCCCGAACAGGGACGGGGGCTGGATCATGCGCGCGTGGTAGCCACGGCGAAACACCTTCACGTCGGTTCCACAGGTCAGCGCCGTCCGCACCCGTACCAGTACGTCGCCGGGTGCGAGCTTCGGCACATTCACCTGCTCAATGCGCAACTGCTCTTTGCCATAAAGCACAGCAGCCGTCATCTGATCTGTCACTCTAGCATCACCTCTGAGGCTGTACCACTATCTTCAACGATCCTTCACCTGGATGCAATGCTAGCTCAATCCCTTCATGAATTTGGCTTAATGGGTAGCGATGGGAAATCAATTCCGCCACCCGCAGAGCACCGCTGAAAACCAAGTCGGCCGATTCCCGCTGCAAATCCACCGAGGCGCTATAGGCGCCGCACAAAGTACGCTCCTCCATGCAAATGGATGCGCCGGAAACTTCGATACGCTCCTGATGCGAGGTTTGCGCGAACAGGAGGATGCGCGCGCCGGGTCGCGAGCACGCCACAGCCTGCTCCACGATGCCGGGCGCGGAGGCCGCAATGATAACCAAGTCTGCGCCGCGGCCGTCGGTCATGGACCGGACGCATGCGTCTAAGTGATTTTCCTTAGGATCGAAAGCTTCGATCGCGCCGAAACGCCGGGCCATTTCGCGTCGGCCGGGCATGGTGTCCGTAGCCAGGATTTTCGCTCCGCTGCGGGCAGCCAACATCGTGAAAATCAAGCCGATGGGGCCTTGCCCCAGGATCGCAACCACGTCTTCGGGCTGCGGATCCACTTGCTTAATGCCCTTGAGGCAGGTGTTCACCGGCTCGACGAAACAGGCCTGATCGAAGGATACTCCGGCGGGAATCTTTTCGACGCCGCGTTCGACAATCCAGTCCATGGCGCGGACGTATTGCGCGAAGCCTCCGCCCGCCGGGGCGTAACCCGCGGTGACGCCGACTTTCTTGTAGACCGGACATTGCGCGTACAGCTTACGCCGGCAATAGAAGCATTCGCCGCAGGGGATGTGGTGGAACACGATCACGCGGTCGCCCACGGAATAGCGCGTGACGCCTGTACCGGCAGCGGCCACGATGCCCGCAGTCTCATGTCCGTAGATGCGCGGAGCGGGAAGCAGATTGTACGCGATCTTCTTGAGATCGGTGTGGCAGATGCCGCAGGCTTCCACGCGAATCAGGATCTCGCCCGCGCCGATTGCGGGAACCGGTACGGATTCGACATCCACAACACTCGATCCTTTATAAACGGCGGCTTGCATTGTAGCCGCGATACCGGCGCTGGAAACCTCCAGGCTGGTCGGCGCTTCAGAGTTGGCAGTCGGCAAAGAACTCTCCTAACTTGTCCGCGGCATGGCGGCAGTTGCGGTCCAGGCGAAGCAGCGCGGGGATGGCGCTGAAAGGGCGGCGGAGAGCCGCCAGCGCGATGCGGGAACGCGAAAAACGGCCGGCCGAGTCGCGGTACAGATTAAAATCAAGCGGCATGTCCTCAAGAGCGGCGTCGGAGACTACCTTAATGCAGCGGAACGGAACGCCCATTTCCCGGGCTTTTGCCGCGACGGCGGCGGATTCCATTTCGATCGCGATTGCACCGGTCTGATTGTGCAGCGCGTGTTTCTCGGCGGCGGTTGCTGCAACCCGGTCGCGGGATAGAATCTCGCCGCGCACGAAGGATCGCGGTGACAGGACACCGTCGCCGGAGACAACGATATCGCCGACGCCCAACGTGGGGTCAAGCGCGCCGCAGAATCCCGTACTCACGATGCCGTCCACAATCCTCTGCTCCCGCAATGCCTGATCTACTGCCTCGGCCGCCAGCTTAGGTCCGGGGCCGTTGGCCGCCAGGATCCATTTCGCCGCGCCGGTCTGCTTTACAAGTCCAACTAACTCCCGCGATTCGGCGGCCACGATCAACCAAGCCACTCAGAATACCCATTGCCTCTCGTCCACCACTCGACAATCCGGCTCAGACTCTCCGGTTTTGGCAAAATCAACAATATCCGTTGCCGCGAAACCATTCCACAGCCCGCTCCAGCGCCTGACGCGCCGGTCCCGGCGCATACCCCAATTCCCGAGCGGCTTTGTCATGCCGCACCCACATCTTCTTGCGAGCCATCCGCACTCCGTCGAGCGGAGCCCTCGGCTGCTGTCCGCTCACGCCGGCCCACGCCGTCGAAACAGCTCCAGCCACGTACGCAACTGCGTAGGGGATCCGGATTTTCGGCGCCGGCTTCCCGGTGATTTCTCCCAGAGCCACAAAGATCTGCTGGAGCGTAAGATTTTCCGCTCCCAAAATATATCGCTCGCCGACCCGGCCGCGTTCGCACGCCGCCAAGTGGCCTTCCGCTACGTCGCGGACATCCACCACGTTCAAACCGGTGTCCAGATATGCCGGCATCTTGCCGGCCACGAAATCGACCACGATCTTGCCCGTCGGCGTGGGTTTAAAATCCCGATCCCCCACCGGCGCCGTCGGGTTGACAATGACCACGGGAAACCCTTTTCCGGCAAAATCGAGGGCTAATCTTTCGGCCAAATACTTTGATCGCTTGTACGGCCCGGCCATTTGCTCCAGGCTCACGGCCGCGTCCTCATCGCCTAACTTTCCCACTGCCACACCACCCGCGGGCATGCCGATGCAACCCACGGTGCTGGTATAGACGAATCTCTCCACTCCCGCGTTCTCGGCCGCCTCCAGCAGGCTGCGGGTTCCGTCCACATTCGAACGAAACATCTGCTGCGGCTCGCGTGTCCACAGACGGTAGTCCGCGGCGACATGGTAAACCACCCCGCACCCCTCGACAGCACGATCAAGCGAAGCCCGGTCCCTTAAATCCCCGCTCACCGGCTCCACTCCGTCCAACTCCCGAAGCCGGGCCGGATCTCTTGCCAGGACGCGGACCCGCTCGCCCCGGTCGATCAGTTTGCGCGCCACGTGCCAGCCGACGAAGCCGGTGGCCCCCGTGACAAGAATCGGTTTCACTCTGCTAAATCAACCGATGCTTCTCATCCGCCCAACGCATCAGCCCAAGAGCCAGCTAAGCTGCTTGAACGAATCGCTCATCTTGGAATTAATCCCATACGCCGCCGACGGCTCATATCCGCAATGCACCATGCATTGGTCGCAACGAGGATCGTTGCCCGCGCCGTAATTGTCCCAGGGCGTCTTGGTCATCAGGTCTTCAAACGTTTCGTGATGCGCGTCGGTGATGAGATAGCACGGGCCCTTCCAACCTTTGACATTGTACGTGGGCATGCCCCAGGCCGTACACGGCAACTCTCGTTCTCCCTTGAGGAACTCCATGTAGATCGGGCTCGACACCAGAGGGAAGCGCTTGGACATCTTGTCGATATCCTTGAACTTCTCGTGGACGTCCTCGCGGGTCATGAAGATCTCGCGGTCGTTGACGGACGAGTAGCCATAGGCCGGAGAAATCGAGTGTCCGTCCAGCTTGAACTGCTCCAGGTACTCGAACATCTGCCAGATCTCGTTCATGTCGGTCTCGCGATAGACCGTGGTGTTCGAGAACACCTTGAATCCGCCCGCCTTAGCCGCCTGAATGCCTTCGATGGCAAGTTTGAAGACGCCGTCGCGCTCCACCGCCAGATCGTGATTCTTTTCCATGCCGTCCAGGTGGACGTTAAAAACCAGGCCGGAATGCGGCTTGAATTCCTTCAGCTTCTTGGCCAGGAACATGCCATTGGTGCAGAACTGGATGTACTTGCCGCGCGAAAGAATTCCCGCAACCAACGCGCCGATTTCCGGATAAAGCAGAGGCTCGCCGCCGCAGATGGAGACCATGGGAGCGTCGCACTCATCGACAGCCTTGAAGCACTGCTCAAGCGATAGACGCTCGCGGATGCTGGATTCGTACTCGCGGATGCGGCCGCAGCCGGTGCAGGTGAGATTGCAGGCGTGCAGCGGCTCCAGCATCATGACCAGCGGAAAGCGCTTGTTGATCATGGGGTGTTGCTTGCGCTCCCCTTTAATTGCGGGGATCTGCGAATGGACGATGCGGAACGGATTGTTCTCATCGTGCTCCGCAGCCAGATTCTTCTGCCATTCCGGCTTGGGCCGAAGCCTGTTCTTGGCGATGTAGGTGGCCATATCGGCCACCTGAGAAAAAGGAACTCTCATGTACTGGCTACTCCTCTGGCTTCTGCAATGGCACGCGCGGCCGAGCCTGAGCCGGCGCGGGCTTTCCGGTAGGCCGCGAGCGCCAGAACCGGAAACGAATTTCGGTACAGGTGATACTTCAAGTAGAACACGCGCGGGAAGCCGGTACCGGTGGAATGATCCTCATCCCAACCGCCGTCGGCCCGCTGATGCTCGATCAACCATTCGATGCCATGGTTCACGCTGCTGGAAGAGGTGTCGCCGCTGGCGAGCAATCCCAGGACACCCCATGCGGTTTGCGAAGGAGTGCTGGGGCCCGGAGTGAACGTCTGGTTGTCATAGCTGGCGCAGCTTTCGCCCCAGCCTCCGTCGGCGTTTTGAATGGAGCGCAGCCATTCACCGGCGCGAATGATGTACCATTCGCGATCGCCTTCTCCGGCAGCGCGCAGGCCGCGCAGGGCCAGGAAGGTCCCGTAGACGTAATCCACGCCCCAGCGCCCGTACCAGCTTCCATCGACTTCCTGGGTGCGCTTGAGGTACTCGACGGCGCGGCGAATCGCCGGTTCGCCGGAGCGGATGCCGCAGGCCATTAATGCTTCGAGAACCCGGCCGGTGATGTCCGGACAGGTGGGGTCGAGCATGGCGTTGTGATCGGCGAACGGCACCGCGCTCAAGAAATGCCAGTTGTTATCGACATCGAAGGCGGCCCAGCCACCGTCGGAACCCTGCATCGCCATGAGCCAGTTCACGGCGCGGCGGACGCAAGCTTCCTGCTTGGCGGGATTGCCGCTATGGGAATAGTTCAGAGCCAGTAAAACCTGCGCGGTGTCGTCGATATCGGGATAGAATTCATTGGCGAACTCGAAGTACCAGCCGGAGGGCTCGACATTGGGGCGCTTGATCGACCAATCGCCCTTGCGGCGGATCTCCTTACCCAGCAGCCAATCGGCGGTACGTTCGAGGGCCGCCGGAGTAGCTTCGCCGGACTCGCCCAGCGCGTAGGCTACAATCGCCGTGTCCCAAACCACTGAGAAACAAGGTTGGAAGAAGAAGCCGCGCTCGTCATCCACGAGAAGGTTCATGAACTGGGCTTCGGCTTCCACCCGATCCGGATGGTTCTTGGGATACCCCAGCAGATCCAGCATCATGATGTTGTACATCATGGACGGGTAGATGGCGCCCAGACCGCCGGAATAGCGGGAGTGCTGGAGCACCCACTGCTCGGCGCGGCGGATGGCGCGGGTGCGGATGCTGCGGGGGCAATATCGATCCCACAGCTTGAGAATGCGGTCGGCCTTCAGAAAGAAATTGCGCCAGCTAAAAAAGCCTTCGTCGTTCGAAAATTTGGGCGATGCTCCGGGAACGAAAAGCTCTTCAAGGGTGAATCCGGCCGGCACCGGGCGCTGAACATTTGAAGAGCGTAGTACTGATAGCGGGATAACGATCGCCCGGGTCCAGGAAGACATCTCATAGATGGCATTGCCCAGAAGCATCATCTCCGGCGGGATCGAGGGGGCGTGCTCGCGCGGATACAAACCGAACAGGCTGAGATTGACTTTGACGTAGCTGTTCGCGGCCTGGAGTCCGCCCAATGCCAGGATGCGCTCCCGGGCTCGCGTCAGATTGGGATCGTCGAAGGCTAAGCCGGCCAGCTTAAGAGCGGTGTAAGCCTTGATGGTGGCGCTGATTTCCGAAGGCCCGTGGGCGTAGATGTTGAACCCGCCGTCCGGCAATTGGCGGGAGAGAATGGAGCGGGCGGCTTTCGCGATGCGCGCCTTAGATGGTGGATTCCAACTACCGCTTTGAGGCGGATTGAGCCACAACTCCAACAATACATAGTCGGCTTCGAGCGTGGTGTCGGCAGTGAGATCGGCCCACCAGTAGCCCTCTCCCGCCTGGCGAGATAGCAGGTGCGCGGCAGCCCGGCGCATGCTTTCCCGGGCCGAATCGAGCAGGGCCTCGCCCATTTGCAGACTAGGCGTCATACACGCGCGCTGGTCTGGCTTTGAACACGGACGAGCTCCGCCGGCAGGTTAAACCGCACGTCCTCCTCCTTGATTTCCATCTCCTCTAGATCGGAGTAGCCCCGTTCGCGAAGGGATGCGATCAGGTCTTCCACCAAGTTCTCCGGCGCCGATGCTCCGGCCGTTACCGCCACCGTTTCAATGCCTTCGAGCCACTCCGGACGGACCTCACCCAGGTCGTCAATGAGATAGGCGGGGACACCTATCTTCTGGCAAACTTCCACCAGCCGCCTGGAGTTCGAACTGTTTTGAGATCCCACCACCAGAAGCATCTGGCACAACGGCACCACCGCTTTTACCGCCAATTGGCGATTCTCAGTGGCATAGCAGATATCCTGCGCCGCCGGCCCTTGAATTTTCGGAAACCTAGTCCTTAGACGTGCAACGATTTCGCTGGTTTCATCCAGACTGAGAGTTGTTTGGGTAATGAAGGAGATACGCTCAGGATCCTTGATGACGAGCCGGTCGACATCCTCGGGAGAGGAGACCAAAATCGTCGCTTCGGGAGCCTCACCCAGGGTGCCGATAACCTCGTCGTGATCCTTATGTCCGATCAGGATAATGGTGTAGCCTTTGCGGGCGAACTTGACGGCTTCCAGGTGGACCTTAGTGACCAAAGGACAGGTGGCGTCTATAACTTTCAGGCTACGCCCCCGCGCGTCGCTGCGGACCGAAGGCGCAACCCCATGGGCGCTGAAGATGACGCGCGCGCCGGTGGGAACTTCGTCCAGTTCTTCGATAAAGATAGCGCCGGCGCCTCGCAACTCATCCACGACGTGACGGTTGTGGACAATTTCCTTGCGCACGTAAATGGGAGCGCCATAGAGATTAAGGGCTATTTTGACAACGTCGATGGCTCGCACAACTCCGGCGCAAAACCCTCGTGGCCTCAACAGGATAATCTTCTTACCCGAAGCAGACATAAAGTACTGTCATTATATCAGAGCCGTTAGGACCGCAATCAAGCCAGCGGCTAAGCAACCCCAGGAGAACCAATCTCCGTGCCGGGTATAGTACGTGGTGGCTTGCGAGTACTGGAAGTGCATGTCGGCGGCTAGCTGGCGGTACGGCTGTAACTGCTCTGTAATCCGCCCGGCCGGGTCGATCATGGCTGTGATTCCATCATTGGTAGAACGCAGGATCCAACGGTGGTTTTCAGCCGCCCGCATGCGGACCAAAGCGAGATGCTGCTCGCGCGCCGCGCTATGAGCGAAATAGCCGTCATTTGAAAGATTGATTAACAGCTCCGCCCCATCCCGCGCGGATTGGCGCACCAGATCCGGGAACGCCGATTCGTAGCAGATGAACACGCCTGCGCGGTGATCGGCCACGGGGAAAATCACGATTCGATTGCCGGGCACGAAATCGCTGGTTTCTTTGGTAATGCGGTTGACCCAACCAAAGGGCGGCGGCACGTATTCGCCGAAGGGAACAAGCGTGATCTGATCGTAGCGGTCGACGATCGCGCCTTCAGGATTGACCAGGAACGCCGAGTTGAGAGGCTCGCCGCGCTCGGTGGTGGCGAGGCCGTTGAAGATCAGAGACGCGTGGGAATCGCGCGCCACGCCGGCGACGAAGGCGCGGTAGGAGGGAGTGAGATCGAAAGGCGCGGGCCATTCGGGCCAGACGATTAATGGCACGCCGGGGGCATGCGAGAGAATCGCCATTTGCTGCTCCAACTCGCCGAGAGACTCAGGAGTGAACTCGGCTTCAGTGTCGACGTCGGGTTGGACGACACGCAAATTTTCCGTCCCTTGCGCGGGCAGAGGGAGCGCGGGCAGCAACGGGAGCGCAAGCAGCGGGACCACCCAAACGAGCTGCATTCGGGGGCGGCGCAAGATAATCAGCGCGACGGCGCAGCCGAGCATCGCAAACACGAACGATAGCCCGTAGACTCCGACGAAGGGGGCCACGCGCAAGGCGATCGGCATGTCGATTCCTGCGTTGCCCAGATCGAGCCAGGCGAAGCCGAAGGGTCCATGCGTGCGCTCGATTCCAGTCCAGAGCGCGGCGACTGCGGGGACGGCCCAGGGTTTCCGTATTACGAAACCGGCCAACGTCGCGAAGAGGGCCATGTGCAGGCCTTTGAGAACGGCGAAGAGAACGAACGTTACCCAGCTCAGCCACAGGCCGAGTCCGCCGTGAAACTGCAACACGCCCTGGATCCAGTTGCAGACCCAGAACCAGAACACGATTCCGGCGGCCCAGCCGTGGAGGAATCGGCGCTTCCAGGAGGACTCGCGCGCGCAGGCGATCAGAATTGGCGTTAGAGCCAGCGGCGCGAGCCAAGTGAGATTGAAACGCGGGAAGACCAGGACCAGGAGGATCGCCGAGAGTACCGATAAACCGAGATTCACGATCCAGTCGCCTGCTCGCGGACCAGATCCGCCATATAGGAGCTGCGGACGAGCGGTCCGCTGAAGACCATCTTGAATCCGAGCGACAGGCCGAAATCGCGATAGGCGTCGAAGCGTTCCGGAGTGATGTACTCGGCGACAGGGAGGTTGCGGCGGGCGGGTTGGAGATACTGGCCCAGCGTGACTACGTCTACTTGGGCACCGTGCAGATCGCGCAGCAGGCTCTCGACTTCGGCGGGGGTTTCGCCCAGGCCTAGCATGGCTCCGGATTTTACGAGGATCGCTCCCTTTCTGCACGAGTGCTCTGCGGCGAAGCGCAGAACATTCAGGGATTGCCGGTAATCGGCTTGTGGGCGGACCGTGCGGTACAGGCGCGGCACGGTTTCTACATTGTGGTTGAAGACGTCGGGCGAAGCGTCGAGGACTCGGGCGACGGCTTTGAGGTCGCCGCAAAAATCGGGGGTGAGGGTTTCAACGCGCGCCTCGGGAAGAGCACGTTTCACCTCCCGGACGGTTTGCGCGAAATGCCCCGATCCACCATCAGCGAGATCGTCGCGATTGACGCTGGTGATGACCACATAGCGCAGGCCCATTGCCTTCGCCATGCTTGCTACATGGGCCGGCTCCTCCGGGTCCAGCGAGCCGGGATGACGGCTCTTGGGGACGGAGCAAAATCCGCACCCGCGAGTACACAGATTGCCCAGGATCATGAACGTCGCCGCGCCGCGGTGGAAGCATTCGTGGAGATTGGGGCAGCGCGCGGATTCGCAGACCGTGTGCAGGCGCAGGCGGCGAAGCTCGGTCTTCAGGTTGTGGACGGATTCAGGATGACTGCCGCTGCTTCTCAGCCAAGCCGGCAGACGAGGGCCGGCTGGGTCGAGTTGAATCAGGCCAGACATCTTTAAAATGTTTTTCTGATGGCGACGTTGCCCGGGAAACCCTTGGCCTGGAGATCGGCTTTGGTCTTGTTCAGATCGCTGGCCGCCAGCGGCCCCACCAGCACGCGGAACAAGCCCGGTTTCTCCGGAACCTCGACATCTATGGCAGGGAAACTATTTTTTCGCAGCACCTCCACGACGCCGTCAGCGTCATGCTTGGTGGTGGCGGATAGCTGCAAATAAATCTGTCCAGCAGCGGGCGCGCCGCTCGGCAAGGGCGTCGACCGCTTTTCCGCCTTGGCGATGTCGCGCTTGATGGCAGGTTCAGACTTGGACGTGGAAGGCTTGGTGGGCTCAAGCTTTGGCGGCTCGGGCTTCGGTTCGGCGGGTTTTTCGACGGCCGTCTCCAAGGGCTTCGATGCCTCGGGCGACGGAGTGGTCGAGGTTTCGGGCGCCGGGGTTGATTTAGGAACGGGCGAATCGACCACCAGCGGTTTGCTATCGGAAGTATGGGCGGTGGAAGGCTCAGAAGCGGTGAGGGGCGCGGAATTCCGCCCAACCAGGTAGCCCATGACGAAGAACACGCCAAGCAGCACAACCACTACAAAGAACATACCCAGCAACTGCTTGTTCCCGAGGATCAATTCAAATTCACCATCTTCGTTTTTTGGCACCTTAATTATCCTTCGCTTACTTGTCCTGGGGGGGTGGCCGGCGGAGGCCCGGCGAGTTTGTCGAGCAATCGTCCTACTGACGAGAGTATATCCATCGGAAGCGGGAACACAACCGTTGTGTTCTTCTCCGAACCGATTTCGACCAATGTTTGCAGATAGCGCAATTGTATGGCGACGGGCTGGCGAGCCATGGTCTCGGCGGCGCGCGCCAGGTTTTGCGCGGCCTCGGCCTCGCCTTCGGCATGAATGATTTTCGCGCGGCGCTCACGCTCGGCTTCGGCCTGACGGGCGATGGCTCGGATCATCTGATCGGGGAGGTCCACCTGCTTGACCTCGACCATGGAAACCTTCACGCCCCAGGGTCCGGTGTGCTGATCGAGAGCGGTCTGAAGCTTCATATTGAGCTTTTCGCGCTGGCTGAGCAACTCATCCAGCTCCACTTCTCCGAGCACGCTGCGCAGCGTGGTTTGGGACAGTTGCGAGGTGGCGTACAGGTAATTGGCGACCTCAAGGACGGCCTTGTTCGGATCGACGATGCGGAAATAGATTACGGCGTTGACTTTGACGGTCACGTTATCGCGAGTCACCACGTCTTGCGCGGGCACCTCAAAGGCTTCGACGCGCAGCGAAACGCGCACCATGCGATCGAGCGGGATGAAAACCAGGATGACTCCGGGGCCTTTCGGCTGAGAGCGCACCCGGCCCAGACGGAAGATAACGGCGCGTTCGTACTCCGCCAGAATCTTGATGCTGGAGACCAGGTAGAAGACGATGACGACAATCGCAACGATGGGAAGGAACGATTGATCCATGGACGCCTCCTTTACTACGAATCCTCTACTACAATACCGCCTCCGGATGTTTTATAGGAATCGGGGAGACTTTGGCGGCGGCGCGGAGCAGGAGTCCGAAAAGAGCCAGTGCGGCAAGAGGCGTGACCGAGGTCCAGACGTACAGCGTTGGGGGAGATGCAGCGGTCCATTTGCCGTACTTTTCGTAATAAGCGGTGAGGATGGCGACAGGCACCGGATAGAGCAGTGCTGCGGATGCGAGTGTTGCGCCGAGCAGGGGCCAGCGGCGCTTTCGCAATGCGTAGCTCAGCAACAGTACGAGGCCGGGATACTGCATGATTTGGTAGTGGGTCCAGCAGACTGGGGACGCGGCTAGGGCGAGCGATGTCAGCGCGGCCATTGCGTACGGCGACTGCTCCGGCGAGAGGCGCCTTTTGGTCACGAACGCCAGTAGCGCCAGGCCTGCGAGTAGCGTCGCGAGAGCGACCCCCAGCGAGAGCAATCGCCTGCTTGCGGGCAGCCGCAGATTGGGGAGATCGTTGCCGGCTTCCCAGTCACGGGGCAGAGAACTGGCGCCTGGCGTGGGCGGGTCAAGAATGCGCAGGGCAACTGATGGGAGAGACCAACTTAGCGTTGCGGGCGTGCCCGTCCAGGTGTCGGTTCCGGCCGGGGATTTCGGACCCTCCAGGCAGCAGGCCGTGAACGCCCAGGGAATCGCCAGCAGGCTTAGGGCGACGGCGCCGAAGATCAGGAGGCCACGCCAGTCGCGGCGCAAGAGCAAGGCCGCCGCCAGAACGCCGGGAATGAATTTGAGCGCTAAGCCAAATCCCGCGGCCGCTGCGGGACGCCATCCTCGTTGGGTGTATGCGATCGCCAGCAGCAATACCAGCGGTGGACCGAGTTGCCCGAGTGCGAGGCTCTCCACTGCTGCGCCTCCGAAAGCCCAGACGAATGCGACCGAGCACTCCGCGGCTGAGTCCCGTCCCGCCGATTTCCAGATCAACCACGCAGCGGCGAGCAGGCACATTTGCGAGATGAGGAACCAGCCCCATCGTGCGCCTAGGTAGCCGAGCGTCGCGAGCGGTGCCAGCAACTCGGCTAGTAGCGGAGGATAAATATAGCCTTGAGTGACGAAGGGGCTTCGTCCCGCGATTATGTTTTGCGCGGCTTGGTAGTAGAGGGTGAAATCGCTGGGATGGGGGAGCTCGGGGATGACACTCCAGATCGTTTTGTGGAAGTACCAGACCGCGCAGAGAAGGCAGAAGAGACGCGCTCCGCGGCGGGGCATTACTGCTTGTTGCCGAGGAGGGCTTGGAGGGCTCGTTTCTCGGGCGTGTCTTTGCAGAAGCTGAGCACGGAGCGAAGCCACTCCTTATTTTCGGCTTCCGTGCCTGATGCGATCTCCTTCAGGCGCGGTAACGTGTAGACGAGCAGCTTCTCGTTGCTTGGATTCTCATCAATCGCCGCCCCGTCGATATTTGCCAGGTTCTCAAAATCCTTGTTCGAGATTTCCGGGGCGTCGCTAAAGAATGGGTGTACCTCGCGAAGTGAGAATTTCTTTTGGTTGGGCTGCCGGGCATAAATGGCCTTATACCTCGCATGGCCCAAATCGACATACAGCGCCTCGGAGTACTGGACCTCCAGGTCCACTTCGATAGATTCTCCCGCCAGCGTAGCGTTAGCGTGAACCCACCGGCTTACGCCGACTCCATAACGAATCTCACTTCCCTGCACCGTGAATTCGAAAACCGGCTCGAAATCCAACAGCGAAAGATCGAACCAAGACTCGACCTCGCTATCCACGTCGCTGCCGCTCGCTCCCTGGCTGGAGACTCTAAGGAACGCTTTGTCGAGCATGCGACTGATTTCGTAGCGCCTCCCAAAGTTCTTCTTGAAGGTGATATGAACTCCGGCGTAACGCCAACCCGCGCGATCTTCAAGGAACCGAAGATAGACGTCTTCGGGCATGGCCGAAACGACCACGATCGCCTGGGAAGGATTGAGCAGAGTGATCACGTCTGCCGAGCAGGCCCAATCAACCTCGCATCTCGGCATGTCCGGCGGCTTTGCGACACCCAACTTCTTCCAAAAAGATGCCCAGTCAACGTTGCGCCCCTCGATGGATCGCGCGAGATCGTAAGGATTGGTCGCCGTCTGCGCGCAAACCGGAATCGCCAATATCCCGAGTGCGATCAGGCGCAACATGGACCACAGGCTATCACAGCGATGGCTCATCGCAAGATCTCCACCAACAAAACCCAGGCGCTGGCGACTCCTGCGATCAGCGAGAAAATGAGGCCGGGCGCCAACCAGTACAGTCCTGCCGGCGAACCGCCCAGCAGCAGGATTCCAGAGATGAAGAAAGGGATGTTGGCGAATTGCGTCTGGATAATTCGCGTCACCACCCACATCCGCGGATGACCAGTCTTGCTCTTGATGTACCGCACCTGAAGCACGGTTTGCGTGACCCAAAGAGCGGCACCGAGTCCGAGGACTTCGGTCCCGAGGGCTCCGGGCGATTGTCGCGGAATGAGAGCGGTTGTTGAAATCACAACAACGCCGAATAGCTGGAGCAGGGATTCCGCGGCTCGCCCGGTCAGGCCCGGGATCGAGAGGATGCTGGAAAGGTTGATGGACACTGCGACGAAAACGAGTCCAGTGAGCGTGGCCGCTGCTTCGGCCTGCACCGACAGATAGCTGCTCCAGGCGTCGATTGATATGAGGGCGGCTGTCGCGTCCAAGAATAAATCATCGCATTCAAACCAGGCATACCAGAAGAGCGGCCAGCGCGAGGGCGCTGAGAATGGCCGATCGATATAGGGTTCGCGGAACGAAGCGAAATTCGACGGTGTGTGTTCCGGCGGGGATCATTACGCCGCGGAATGCCGCGTCGGTGGGATAAATGTGCGCGGGCGTTCCGTCGATGCTTGCTTCCCAACCGGGATAGTAAGATTCGGTGGCGATGAGAAAGGCGGGGGCGGAGGCGGTCGTCGTGAGTTGGATCGCAGAGGCGGTGTAGGAGATCACGTGGACGACACCTGGGGCGAACGTTTCTATTTTCTCACCGGGTGTTTCTACGACGGCATCCTCGGAGGGACGAAACTCCGGCGATTGCACGATGGAGGCGGCTTGCGCCAGAGTATTGACGGGTCGAACATGCGGCACGAAGAAGAAGCGCTCCAGCGCGGCGGTGTTCTCTTGGATCTGATATCCGCCGGGTGTCAGCGATAACAGAGCCCGCACGTTCATGAGATTGAGCATGGGCGAGTTGGGATTTTCGACCTGATAACAGGTGCCCCAGCGGGGGCCGGAGGCGAACGCGAGGCGCGCATCAATGGTGCGTTCGGGCGCGAGAGGATCGCATCCGTTGGCGGTAGGAATGCCGATGACCGGGGCAGAGCTCGACCACAGAAACGGGACCCCCTGGCGGGCGTCGAAACGATAGGGCGGCACGGCGCGGCCCGTGATTTCGCGCAGGCGCGCGATGATCTCGGGACTGCCGTCGACGGAATCGTGCGCGATGCCAGGCTGGAATTTGGTCGAGTTCTGATTCATCGGACGGCCGGAGCTGACGAGGATGAGGTCACAGACAATCACGATTCCGGCGGCGATCTGGAGCCGGGAGCTTGGAAGCAGACGCTCCGCGCCGAGGCCGGCCAGAACGGCCAGCGCTAGCGAAAACACGCAGAAAAGAAACTCGGGATGGATGCCGATGCGAAGTTGGATTGGCAGGGCGGCGAGCGCGACTCTTCCAAGCGTTGTTTGATCGCCGAGCATGCCAAACGTAAAGATCACTAGCATCGCGGCAAAGACGCGCGACCATGCTTCTCGAACCCGTGGTCCCGGCCTCCAGATGATTGCGCCGATGGCTAGCGCGAGCCCCAGGATACTGGAGTAAAGGTACAGGAATGTCAGGTCGGTGGGCCCGTGGAATTTCGAGAGGTCGAAGACGTTCCAGTAATTCGGAATAATCAGCGAGAGCAAAGCGCCGGGAGGGATTCCGCCTCCGGTTCCCAGCCATTCGGAACGATACTTGGCCACGCTGTTGTAGGTCAGCTCGGCGGTGGGAAAAAGCTGAACGGCGGCTGCGGCGAGCGCGGATAAGGCTGCGAGCGAGGTGACGGCGGGGACGCGCCAGGTGGCTGCGCGGAAGAGCGCAAGAAGGATCGCCAGGCAGATTGCGGAGCTGAATGCCGCGACGGCTACCTGGGGAAGTCCCGCGAAGACGGTCATCGCCAGAGCCAATGCCAGGATCGCGAGCCACCTTATCCTGAATTCGCGCAATTGCAAAACGGCGAGCCAGATCAGGGGCAGCCAGACCGCGCCTTGCATCGCGCCCATGTGCTCGGCTTGCGCCGCGAAGAAGCAGCCCAGCTCAAAAACGGAAGCCCCGATCCAGGCGGCCGCTGGGCGCACGTCCAATTTCCGCATCAGTTCAAACGCGCAGAGTCCCGCGAAGGCGATTTGAATCACAACGGAGATCGCCAAGAACTTGGGCAGAAGAGCGTCGCCGGCGATAGCCCCGGCTCCGGTTGCCGCGAGCACGGGAGGATAGAACAGAGCGGCCTGGATGTTCGCGAAGATGGGCATCCCGCAATATGTGTAGGGATCCCATAGGGGAAATTCTCCGCGCCGGAAGGCGTCCGCGATCAATGTCGCCAGCGGAACATGAACGGCTCTGAAATCCCAGGGAAATATGAAATCGCGATCGAACAAAACGCGGCGGTGAAAGACACACACGGCGGCGACAAGCGCAATCCGATAGATAACGAGCGGGGACCAGCGCCGCGGGGTGGCGCTCACACGGTCTGTTTCGCGCGATGCTCGCGGTAGGCGGCGCGGACGCCCTGGATCTGTTTCACGTGGTTCTCCACGTGCCCGGCGTTGTACCGGATCAGATCGAGCAGCGAAGTTATTCCGCGCTCAACGTGCATGCCGGTGCGGGCGAAAGCCGGCTCGGGCAGATCCTTCACCAGCTCATAATTTTCGGTCCGCAGACGGCGGAAGGTTTCAAGAGCCTGGGAGATTTTGCGGCGGCCGTAATCCAGGTTCTTGGCCCAGGCGTCCTGATCGAAGGCGTTCATAGTTGGATTGTCTTCCGCCAGAACCAAGCGGAGTCGCATCACGAGGACGGCTTCGGAGTCAGACAAGTGGCACACAATCTGCCGCACGCTCCATTTATCGTCTGAGGGCTTGTAATCGAGTTCTGTCCCGGCGGCGCCGGTGGTGACCATCGCCAGCAACTCCGCGCCGCGCCGAAATCGTTCTAATATGTCTGCCTGATCGCTCACTGTGGAACCATTATAATGATTGCAAGTGCGAGGCACGGAGTAACTAATGGCGCGGAGCACGGAGTAACTAATAATGAAGACACGAATCCTTTTATTGACGCTGCTGGCGATCATGGCCGTGAGCATCGGCCTTTCGCAAACGCGCGAGCGTCCAGTGCGTCAGGCGGTGCGCGGCGTTCACGGCGCCGTGGCGGCCGGGAGCGAATACGCCACTGAAGCAGGGATGCGGACCTACTATCGCGGCGGAAACGCAGTGGATGTGGGCGTGGCGGCAATGTTCGCGGCTTCGGTCACCGAGCTTTCGCACTTCGGCCTGGGCGGCGAGGCTCCTATTCTGATCCGCACCAAGGACGGGAAGGTCCATGCGATTGCGGGCGTGGGGACGATGCCGAAGCTCGCCTCGGCGGATATGTTCCGCAAGCGTCCGCTGCAGGATGGCGAGGTTGAGGTTCGCGGCAAGAACGGCGAGACCGGGCTCAAAGGCGTGATCCCTGTGGGGGGGCTGATGCCAGCACTGGTGCCGGGCATGATGGACGCGGGTTTACTCGCGCTACGCGAGTACGGAACGAAATCCTTCCAGGAAGAGATCGCCCCGGCGATCGAGGACGCCGACGGATACGCCATCGATGAGATGCGCGTGCAGACGATCGCCGGCAGCCGCCCGTTCTTTGATTTGTGGCCGACATCGAAGGCGCACTTCATGCCCAACGGGAAGCTTCCGCAGGTGGGCGATATTTTCCGGCAGCCCGACACGGCCCGGACGCTACGTGCCATGGCGGAGGTGGAGAAGAAGGCGCTGGCGGGCGGGGCGTCGCGCGTGGCGGCCATCGACGCGGTACGGGATTATTTTTATCGCGGCGAGATCGCGCGCAAGATCGACGCGTTCAGCAAAGCCAATAATGGACTGATTCGCTATGAGGACATGGCCGCGTTCAAGCTCCAGGTGGAGGAGCCGGTTTCGACCACGTATCACGGCTATCAGGTTTACAAACCCGGCTTCTGGAGCCAGGGTCCGGCGATGATTGAGATCCTGAACATTCTGGAAGGATACGACCACACGCAGGTCAATTCCGCGGAATACATTCATCGCGCTGTTGAAGCGATGAAGCTGGCTTACGCGGATCGCGATACGTATTATGGCGATCCCAAGTTCAACCACATTCCCATGGATGTGCTGCTCTCGAAGGCTTACGCCGCGGAGCGCCGCGCGCAAATCGGCGCTCGCGCTTCCATGCAGTTTCTGCCTGGGAAGATTAACGGGAAAATCGGACAGCACCCCGCCGAAGTCGATATGGCGCACGTGCACATCGACGACGCTTTGATCGCCAAGGACACCACTTGCGTGGACGCGATCGACGCGGATGGCATGGTGTTTTCGGCGACTCCGTCGGGCGCGTGGCTGCCCAGCGTGATCGCCGGAGACACGGGGATTCCACTGACGCAGCGCGCGCAGCAGTTCGTGCTGGTGCCTGGGAATCCGAATGAGCTGGCGGGCGGCAAGCGGCCGCGCGTGACGCTGAGCCCCACCATCGTGACGCGGGTTTCCGACGGCAAGCCGATGATGGCGCTGTCTACTCCGGGGGGCGACGACCAGGAGCAGGCGCTGACGCAGATTCTTCTGAATGCGCTCGAATATGGAATGAACGCGCAGAACGCGGTGGAGGCTCCGCGATTCCAGACGCGGCACCTGGTGTCGAGTTTCGACAATCACGCCTGGAATATCGGCGACCTGATGCTGGACGAACGCATTCCGCAATCCGTCGCGCAGGAGTTGTTGTTGCGCGGGCACAAGGTGAACATCATGTCGCGCTACAACAACGGCGCGGCTCCAGTGGCCATCAAGATCTTGCCCAGCGGCGTGATTGAAGCCGGAGCGGACCCGTTTTATAATCGCTCGGCTCACGCGTATTAGGCTGGCCTTCCCCTCTTGACGCTGCCGCTGTTTGACCCTCCGCCGCCCCACTTCGACAGGGGCGCGCTAGCTTCACGCCTGCGGACGTTAGCCAACGAAGGTATCTGGATCGGGACCAGTTCGTGGAAGTACGAAGGTTGGCTCGATCAAATCTATACGCGAGAGCGGTACCAGACTCGCGGCCGCTTTTCGAAGAAAGCGTTTGAAGCGGAGTGCCTCGCCGAATACGCGCAAACCTTCCCCGTCGTGTGCGGCGATTTCTCTTTTTATCAATTCCCGACGCCGGAATACTGGCAGCGGCTGTTTGGGTCGTCGCCGCAGCACCTGCACTTTGCGTTGAAAGTTCCGGAAGAGGTGACCGCCGAGGTTTTTCCCAAGCACGCGCGATACGGCCCTCGTGCGGGGATTCCGAATGACTCGTATCTGAATGCGGATGCTTTGGCGGCGATGTTTCTGGAACCGCTGCGGCCCTACGCTTCGCGGGTGTCGGTATTGATCTTCGAATTCGGCCCCCGTGGAGCAGGCTTCCGTGAGTTTATGGCCGCGCTCGAGCCATTCCTTGCCCGGCTGCCGGAGGGATTTCGATATGCAGTCGAGGTGCGGAATCGCGAGTATCTCCAGCCGCGCTACTTCGAAACGCTGCGCGCCCGAGGGGTCGCGCACGTCATGAACTCTTGGACGCGAATGCCTCCGCTGGCGGAGCAGGCCAGTCTCCCTACGCCGGCTGATTTTACCGTAGTGCGCGCGCTGCTTCGCGCAGGCCGGGCGTACGAAGACGCGGTAGCGCGCTTTCAACCTTACAACAAGATCGGCGACGAGAATCCGGAGACACGCAATGCCCTCCGCGAGTGGATTCGCCGGATGCGCGAGGAGCGGCGGACTTCCTACATTTTTGTTAACAATCGTCTGGAAGGGAATGCTCCCGAAACGATTCGTGCGGTCGTCGAGGAATGAAGCTTCCCGTCGACGATCTGCTGCCCCAGATTGTGGCGTCGCTTGCGGCCAGGCCGAATCTGGTGATTGAAGCGCCGCCGGGAGCGGGGAAGACGACGCGAGTGCCTCCTGCGCTTCTGCCGCATGTGCGCGGCGAAATCCTGGTATTGGAGCCCAGGCGCCTGGCGGCCCGGATGGCCGCGCGCCGTGTGGCTAGCGAGTTAGGCGAGAGCCTCGGCGAAACCGTCGGCTATCAGGTTCGCTTCGAGGACATCGGCGGACCGCGAACCCGGCTGCGCTTTCTGACCGAGGGCGTGCTGACGCGCCGCCTGCTTTCCGATCCGATGCTCAAGGGCGCCGGCGCCGTGATCTTGGATGAGTTTCATGAGCGCCATCTGGATGCCGACCTGGCCCTCGCGTTGCTCAAAAGGATTCAGTCGACGCGCAGGCCGGAGTTGAAGCTAATCGTTATGTCGGCGACGCTCGATGCCGGGCCGGTGGCAAAGTTCTTGGACGATTGTCCGGTACTGCGCTCGGAAGGCAAGCTGTTTGCGCTGGCGATCGAATACACGGCGCATTCCGCGGCTCCGCTTGAGGCGCAGGCGGCGGCTGCGTTGGAGCGAGCGCTTGTGAGCGGGCTTACTGGCGACGTTCTGGTCTTCCTTCCGGGCGCGGCGGAAATCCGCCGGGCGAACCGGGCCATTGCCGCGATTGCCGGGCGCGCCAAGCTGGTGGTACTGCCGCTGCACGGCGACCTTTCTCCGGCGGAGCAGGACCGGGCAGTTGCTCCTGCCCCACAACGCAAGGTGATTCTTTCGACGAACGTCGCGGAAAGCTCCGTGACCATCGAAGGCGTGACGTTGGTGATCGATAGCGGGCTCGCTCGCGTGGCCGCGGATTCGCCATGGACTGGGATTCCGTCGCTGCACGTGCAGCGAATCAGCCAAGCCTCGGCGACGCAGAGGGCAGGGCGCGCCGGGCGCACGGCTCCTGGCCGCGTGATCCGCCTGTACACCGCGGAGGATTTCCATCGCCGTCCGAAGGCGGATGCGCCGGAGATTTTGCGGAGGGAGCTTTCGCAGATCGCGCTGCAATTGCGGGCGATGAAGGTGGGGGACTTGGAATGGCTCGATCCGCCGCCGGAAGCCGCGATGGTTGCTGCAAGCACTCTGCTAGACCGGTTGGAGGTTACTCCTGACATGGCCAATTTGCCGCTCCCTCCGCGCCTGGCAAAGCTGCTGACGGAAGCCGCGCGGCGCGGAGTTCCAGCAAGGGGATGCGCGGCCGCGGCAGTGCTCAGCGCGGGCGAGCGAGGGCCGGCAGATTTGCTAGCGCTGATCGAATCCGAATGGCAGCCGCAGACTCGCCTTGTGTTCGATCAATTGCGGAGGCTTTTCCCCGCACGTGATAAAAGCAGCGATGATTCCGCCCTTCTGCAGTCCGTGCTGGCAGCGTTTCCGGATCGTGTGGCGCGGCATCGACGAGACGGTGAGCTGCTACTGTCGACAGGCGGCTCGGCAGTGTTGCCCAACTGCCGCTACGAGTTTTTGATCGCCGTCGATGTTGAAGAACGCCGTGAGCGAGGCCTGCCCCTGGTTCGGCTGGCCGCGCCGGTTGAGCCCGAATGGCTCTTGGAACATGCCAAGGAGCGCACAACTCTGGAATGGAATCGCACAGCGGAACGGGTGGAAAAAGTGACCGCACTCCTCTACGATCAGCTCGTGCTGGAGGAAACACGAGCACCCGCGCCGGACACCGAAGAAACGGCGTCCTTGCTTGCTGAAAAAGCATTGGATGCGGATATTGGCCGGTTCGTGGACCCTGAGGATCTGAGCCAACTCACGGCGCGAGCGGCGTTCGCAGGAATTGCCCTCGACGTCGAGGCTGGGCTGAAGGCGCTTTGCCGAGGCCGATCAAGCTTCGCGGAGCTGGCCGGCGCGAGATTGCTGGACGCGCTGCGTCCGCCGCATCTGGATCGCCTTGCTCCAGAGCGCATCGCGTTGCCGGGCGGGCGGCAAGTGAAGGTGCATTACGAAACCGGAAAGCCTCCGTGGATCGAATCACGGCTTCAGGACTTCTTCGGCGTCCGTGAGACTCCGCGCATTGGCTCCACGCAGGTTGTGGTGCATCTGCTTGCGCCGAATCGAAGGCCCGTGCAGGTTACCAGCGATCTGGCGGGATTTTGGACGCGACTCTATCCGCAGGTCCGGCGGGAACTGTCACGCCGCTATCCCAAACACAAGTGGCCTGAAACTCCAAATGTATAAAAGTGCAATTTTATTTAAAGTGCGGACTATAATCGAGTGATTGTGCCCACAGGCCTCCTGCTGACCGATACCGCGGCACACCTGGCGGCGGCATTACTGGTCGGCGTGCTGGTGGGGGCGCAGCGCGAGGCTACGCCGGGCGACCATCCAGGACTACGCGATTTTCTGCTGATTGCGCTTGCCGGCGGAGTCTGCGGGCTCCTGGGCAACCCGATTCTGGATGCGGCTGCGCTACTCTCCGTCGCTGGCTTGCTGATCGTATTCCACTACGAAGACCGCGAGAATCGCGCCGGCATCACGACGGAGTTGGCGGGAATAGCGACCTTCGTGCTGGCGCTGCTGGCGGGCTCGTCGCAGGTTCACCTGGGCGAGCCGGTCGCTCTGGCGACGGCAATCCTGATCGCCGCGTTCCTCGAAGCCAAGCAACGACTGCAGCATTTGCTGCGCGAGACCATCACGGAGCCGGAGTTTAACGCCACGCTGGCCTTTGTCACCGTGGTGCTGGTGATTTATCCGCTATTGCCGGATCGCGCGTTCGGTCCGTATAACTTCTTTTCCCCGCGCCAGGTATGGATGTTCGTCATCCTCATTTCGTCGATCTCGTACATCGGTTATTTTCTGGAGAAATTTCTCGGCGAAGAGAAGGGCCTGGTGTACACGGCCATTCTGGGCGGCTTGGCGTCCACCACCGCGGTAACCTTGCACCTGGCGCATTTGAGCAAGGACCGGCCAAATCAGATGCTGGGATTGATGCGCGGATTCCTGATCGCCAGCACGGTGCAGTTCCCGCGCACGTATCTGATCGTGATTCTGGTGAATCGCGATCTGGCGACGGCCCTGGCCTGGCCTCTGGCCTTGATGACGGCGCTGGGAATCGCGATGGCTCTGGCGGTGGGCTGGATGGCGAACCGGTCGCAGCATCCGACCGTAGCCGATGCGCGTGTGAAGCACGACAATCCGTTTCGGATTGAACCGGCGTTGCAGTTTGGGGCTTTGTTCACGCTGGTTGTGTTTGTGAGCAAAGCGGCCGCGGCGCGCGCGGGAGAGCAGGCTTTTTTGGGCACCAGTTTATTGGGCGGCCTGGTGGACGTGGCGACGGTGATTGCTCCCGCGTCGGATCTTCTTATGTCGGGAAAGATCGCCGTGCGGGCCGCCGAGATCGCGGTGCTGTTGGCGCTGGCTTCGAATGCGGCATTGAAAGCGGTGCTGGCGGCTATCAGCGGGACGTGGGGGTTCGTGCTTCGGGTCAGCGCAGCGTACCTGTTGTGGACTGCGGCTGCGTTCGCTGGTTTTTGGCTGTAGGGCTTCGCCTGGCCGGCAGGGTCGATAATTGACCTGTGATATACCCGGCGGCTGTCCCCGTCCTTTCATTCGTTGTTTTGGGGCTGCCCTTGATGGGGCAGTGCAATCCTCGTTACTTCCGGAGCATGGACATCGACCCGGCCAGCCTGATGGTGCGGTTCTCCGGCCAATACTCCCAGCCATGCGGCGAACCGCCCCAGGAGTCCTATTTCCAGCGATTCGACCGATTAGACTTGACGATGGTTGATAGGATCGCTCCCAACAACGGTGTGGCTGCGTCCCGCCTGGGCTTCTTCCACCTCTCGCCGGATCTAAAGCTTCTATCACGCGAAAAAACGCAAGAGCTTTTCAGCTGGCCGAACGGGCAGGTATTCGCCACAATCCGGTACGGCTACGATACGACATACGGACCGGCCTCAATGATCTTCGAAGTGAGGCCGTCGAGGGGTGAAATTCAGCACGAGCCGGCGACCATCGCTATGTCGCTATCTTCCGCGGCCAATGAATTGAGCGCGATCAGCGTCGTTCGAGCGTTCCGATCAGCTTCAGGCGAAACCGTTGCCGTGGCGACATATAGCCCTGCCCACGGAGATCTCCTGAATGTCACCGGTGATATGTCTCCACGGGTGGGCATCTCGATGAAGACATGGGTCGCCTTTGGCTTTCCGGCGAGTTTCTCTATAGCGGCATATCAAGCCAATCCCACCTGGCAATCCCCGTTGGGAACGCTATTGAGTTATCTGACCGTCGTGAACTTTCACTACAATCGCAACCGGTGGGTCAGGCAGGATGTATTCGTAGATGGCGATACAGAGCCGGGCAAGCATCAAACGCGATTCCTGGAGTACCAACTCACTGCCCAAGACTCAATGCTGGAGACCGCTGATCGGACGCTTCCCTGGGGTGGAATTGACCGGCGGCGCGAGCTGCCTTCGAAGTGACCGCTCGGCAATCGAGACCCTCGGAAGAACCTATCCGACAGGCGCCGCGGCCGGCTTCGGGACAACCCGGCGTGGGGGAGTGCGGACCCGTTTGATCACCCGGTACCCCAGCAATACGGCGAGGATCGCCCCATACATCAGCGGCAGGCGAATGTCGGATTTGACCAGCAGATAATAATGGATCACGCCAGCGATCGCGCAGAAGTAGACGGTGCGGTGCAGGGCCTGCCAGCGTTTGTAGCCCAGGCGGCGCACCCAGCCGGCGGTGGACGTAATCGCCAGCGGCGTCATCCCCAAGAGCGCGGCCATGCCCACGGTGATGTACCAGCGCTTCAAAATATCCTTCCACATCTCCGATAGATCGAACTGCTTGTCCAGCCAAGCCCACGTCGCCAGATGCAGCACCGCGTAGAAGAACGCGAATAGCCCCAGCATTCGGCGGAAGCGCGTCAGTTGTGGACGGTTCAGAAGATTGCGCAAAGGTGTGACGGTCAAGGTGATCAGCAGGAGCCGCAGGGTCCAATCGCCGGTAAAGTGAGTAATGAACTCGACCGGATTCGGGCCGATCGTAACGAAAAAGCTGTTCTGCCCGATCGCATTGGCCACTGAGTCTGGAAAAACGTTCAGCGCCACCAGCACCGGAAAGGCCAAGCGGACGAAGGGAATCGCGCACAGCAGAAACAACCCGGCCTTGGTCCACTTACTGGACAGAAACTTCGCCATGTTCACTTCAGTTTAGTAATTCTTGCGCAGATCCATGAAGGCGTACATGCCGGCCACCTGGTCGCCATAGCCATTAAATTTGATGGTCTTGCGGGTGGTCAACTCGCCCAGCCGTTCCTCCATGGCCTGGCTCCAGCGCGGATGATCCACTTCGGGATTTACGTTGGAGTAGAAACCGTATTCGCGCGCGTTGGAGATGTTCCAAGTGGTGGGAGGCATTTTCTCCACCAGGCTGATTTTGTTAATAGACTTGATGCTCTTGAAGCCGTACTTCCAGGGCACCACCAGACGGAAGGGCGCTCCGTTCTGATTGGGCAGCGTTTCTCCGTACACGCCCACTACCAGCATCGCCAAAGGATGCATGGCTTCATCCATGCGCAGGCCCTCGACGTAAGGAAACTGGATGCCAGCCGCGCCTGAGGAGAGCATGACTTTTGAATCATAGTAGCTCTGGAACGCCACGAACTTGGCTTTGCTGGTGGGAGCAGCCTGCTTCAACAATTCGCTTAAAGAAAAGCCGATCCAGGGGACCACGATAGACCAACGCTCCACGCAGCGATGGCGGTAAATGCGCTCCTCCAGTGGAGCGAGCTTCATGATCGCGTTCAGATCCAGCGTCTGCGGCTTATCCGCCCCGGGTCCGTCAATCTTCACCGACCAGGGGTCGGGAACGTGCCACTTGGGGGCGTTATGCGACGGATCCTCTTTGCCCGTTCCAAATTCGTAGAAGTTGTTATAGCCGGAGACGGTTGAGAGAGGCGTCTCTTTGTCGGTGACGCTGAAGGGCGCTTTGGTTTTGACCGCGTTGAGCTTGGTCGCGGCGGAAGCTGAATCGGCGCCAGCGAGCGCGCCCAGCGCGGCTGCGGCTGTAGATGCGCCGAGGAAGCGCCGCCGGCTTAAATATACGTTCTTAGGTGTGACGTCGGAATGGCGAAGTTCAGGCTGTTTGCGGATAATCATCGGGACTGCCCTCTGTTCATAATTTAACTCCTTCCCAGGCGGCGATGTAAATCAGGTCGAACCCCCTGGAAAAAGCGTTATGCTTTAAAAGTTGCCAAAAGCCCTCGCCGCGCTACACAACGTTCACGCTGACGCCCCATGAAGCCCCTCGACTGGGTTGTGATGTTCGCATGGCTGGCGTTCATCGTCGGCTACGGTCTGTATCGCGGGCGCGGCAGCGACACCGTCAGCAGCTTTCTGCTCGCCGGCCGCAGCATGCCCTGGTACGCGATGGGACTCTCCATCATGGCCACGCAGGCCAGCGCGGTAACCTTCATCTCCACGACTGGCCAAAGCTACACGGATGGAATGCGGTTCGTCCAGCTTTATTTCGGATTGCCCTTGGCGATGGTGGTGTTGAGCGCGACCGCGGTTCCCATCTTCCATCGGGCCAACGTATACACGGCGTACGAATACCTGGAACAGCGCTTCGATGCCAAGACTCGCGCACTGGTGAGCGGCATCTTCCTGATACAGCGCGGACTGGCGGCCGGGTTTTCGCTGTATGCTCCGTCGGTGGTCCTTTCGGTAATTCTGGGCTGGCCGGACCGCTTGACCACGGTGCTGATGGGCGTGCTGATCGTGGCTTACACGGCGCTGGGCGGGAACAAGGCAGTCACCTGGGCCGACGTGCAGCAGATGCTGTTGATCTCCTGCGCGCTGGTTTTGGCTCTATTCATGGCGGTGCATCTTCTGCCCGCGAACATCTCCTGGGCGAACGCGATCACGCTGGCGGGCGCGGCGGGAAGGCTCAACGCAGTCAACCTGCATTTCGATTGGGATGACCGGTACAACCTGTGGAGCGGCTTGATCGGAGGCATGTTCCTGGCCCTGGCGTACTTCGGCTGCGATCAAAGCCAGGTGCAGCGGTATCTTACCGGCAAATCCATCGCACAAAGCCGGCTGAGCCTGATCTTCAACGCCATGGCCAAAATCCCGATGCAGTTCTTCATCCTGTTCATTGGCGCGATGGTGTTCGTGCTGTTTATTTTCGTGAAGCCTCCGCTGCTATTCCAACCGGTGGAGTTGAACAAGGTCCGGTCCGACCCTCGCTTCACCATGGTTCAGCAACGCTATGACCAAGCTTTCGACAAGCGCAAACAAGCCGCCGAAGATTATCTGAAAGCCCCCGAGGAAGCCAAGGAGCCGAGCCGCTCGCGCTTTGCCGACGCCCAGCGTGAACTGAACGACGCCCATTCCGCCGGCGAACAGCTTGTCGGTAAGGACTTCCACGACACCAACTTCATCTTCCTGTCTTTCGTGACCAACTATTTGCCGGTCGGCGTGGTTGGGCTGATCATCGCGGTGATCTTCACCGCCGCGATGTCATCAACTTCAGGCGAGATCAATTCCTTGGCCGCGGTGACCGTGATCGACCTGTACCAGAGACACGTTCACCGGGACGCTTCCGACCATCATTACCTCAGGGCATCGCGCTGGGCCACCGTATTTTGGGGCCTGTTCGCGGTGGGTTTCGCGCAATATGGGCGGAACTTCGGAGCCTTGATCGAAGCCGTGAACATCGTGGGGTCGCTTTTTTATGGAGGGATGCTGGGCGTGTTCATGCTCGCCTTCTTCTTCAAAAAGGTGGGTCCGAACGGGGCATTTTACGGAGTACTGGCGGGCGAAGCGGTGATCTTCGCCGCCTTCTTTTTCACCAAGATCGCCTTCCTCTGGTACAACGTGGTGGGCTGTATCGTAGTGATCTGCGCCGGGGTGCTGGTGTCGCGAGTATTCGACCGGAACGATGCCGTTCAAGGAACCTGAAAACATCAACAGGCGGCTGGCGAGACTTTTTGAGGACAACGTCTCATTTCCGGCGATTCGTCAAGTACAGCAGTCCGTCTCTTGCCTCGCGATTATCCGGATCCAGCCGCAGGGCCTCGTTCAGTTCACGGATCGCCTCATCCGTTTCTCCGGTGCGAATGAGCGCCAGCCCCAGGTTGCAGTGCGCCAGCGCGAAGGTGGGATTGAGCCCAATGGCTTCCCGGTCTTGAGCGACAGCTTCGCTCGCGCGTCCCTGGCGTAGCAGAGACAAAGCAAGATCCACATGCGCGTCCACAAAATCGGGCTGAATCCGGAGAGCCCGCGTCTGATGGACAATCGCGTCATCGAAGTGGCCGCGCAAATAAAGCGCGCTCCCCAGCCTATTCTCGGCGAAAGCATTGTTGGCGGTGACGTCCACTGTATGCGCCCAAAGAGAATCACTATCCTGCCAATAGCCGGCTTGCAATCGCGCCGCTACACTCAGGATCAGGATCACTGCCGCTGCCAAGGCTGAAGCCGCGACGGATTTGCCTCTCGATCCCAGCATTTCATATCCTCCCCACGAGGCGATGATCGCCAGGCCGATCAGCGGTACATACATGTAGCGATCCGCCCAGGCTTGCTGTCCCACCTGCACGAACCCGATCACAGGAACCAGGGTTCCCATGAACCAAAACCAACCCACGGCAATATAGGGCCGGGCCCGTCCGGTCCGAATCGCCAGCGTCGTGATGCCTATCAGCGCGGCCACACTGCCGATCGTCGTCCACCACAGCGGAGTTGAATAAGGGTAAAACGGGGCTAGGTCTGCGGGCCAAAACGCCTTCGCCAGATAAACCACATAGGAAATCATCGCGTGCGAAAAGCGCTCCAGTGGACTAAGCGTTTCCAGGGTGCTCACGGCCCCACCCTGCCGTTGAACCAGGAACGTCACAACACTGGAAGCAATCGACAACCCGAAAAGCGGAAGCTTTTCGCTCACCAGCCTCGGCCATTTGGTCTTGGGCCCCGCTCCATCTCCGAACCGTCTCAGCGGCCAATAATCAAGCAGCAGCAGGGTAAAGGGAAGCGTCACCAGCATCGCCTTCGACATCAGGCCCAGAGCGAAGAGCGCCGCGACCAGCGCATACCTTCCCGGCCGCGGCCGCCGCACGTACCAAATATATGCGCACACGGTCAGCATCCAGAAGAAGGTGCTGAGCACATCCTTGCGCTCGGCAACCCAAGCCACCGATTCCACGTGTAACGGGTGGGCAGCGAAAAGCGCCGCCGCGAATGCGCTTCGACCCAGCGCTCCGGTCATCCGAGCGAGGATACCGAAAAGCAATATGGTGTTGAGCGTGTGCAGCAAGAGGTTGACCGCGTGATGAGGACCGGCGTTCATGCCGAAAAGCTGGACATCGAGCATGTGCGACAACCAGGTCAGAGGATGCCAGTTCGCCTGGTAGCCGGTGCGGAAGGCCCACACGGCCGAGTCCCAGGTCAACCCGGCGGCCACATGAGGATTCAGGTAAATGTAAGCGCCGTCGTCCAGGTCAATAAACGGATGCGCGATCACTCCGGAGTAGATAAGCAGGTTGAGTGCACAGAGTCCCGCCACCACCCACGCGCCGCTGACCGAAAACGCCACTGGGGCACCGCTTGACGGGGTATTTGAGGGGCCGCTACGTTCGGAGTCGACTTCAACCCGTTGTGCGCGTCTCCGCGCCTGGCGTTCCTTCATTCCAAATTTTCCAAGCTAACACGGTAGCACGCTATAATTCCTGGTTCCGGCGTTCTTCACTGCAAACCATGTCCATCCTCAAGTTGAAGGTCCTGAGCCGCGTAGTCGAGTCGGGACTGGTGGCGATCGTGCGGACCGATTCGTCCGATCAGGCCGCGCGCATCGCCGACGCCTGCGCGCAGGGCGGAGTGGCGGCGCTGGAAGTCACCTTTACCGTTCCCGGCGCTGCGGCAGTGATCTCCGATCTGGCGAGGCGGTATCAGGCGGACGAGATCACAATTGGCGCAGGCACCGTCCTGGATCCGGAAACCGCTCGCATCGCCATCCTGGCGGGAGCTCAGTTTCTGGTCAGCCCCTCCGTCAATGCCGAGACCGCTCGCCTGGCGAATCGCTATCAAATCCCCTACATGCCGGGCGCGTGTTCAGTTCGCGATGTGGTGGAAGCCATGGAGTGCGGCGCGGACATCATCAAGGTTTTTCCGGGTGAGACGCTGGGGCCGGCCTTTATCAAGGCCGTGAAGGCTCCCCTGCCCCAGGCCTCGTTAATGCCCACCGGAGGCGTCTGCATCGAAAACGTGGCGGCCTGGATCAAGGCTGGAGCGGTAGCGCTGGGAGTGGGAGGCAATCTCATCGCCGGCGCCAAAACTGGCGATTTCGAGTCGATCACCCATCTGGCGCGGCGATTCATCGAGGCCATACGCGAAGCTCGTATATGACCGGAAGCGTCGTCACCTTCGGCGAGATTATGCTCCGCCTGGCGCCCCCCGGGTTTGAGCGATTTCTACAAACGCCTCAATTCGTAGCCACTTTCGGGGGCGGGGAGGCCAACGTCGCGGTGGCATTGGCATCCTTGGGAGTTCCCGCTGCTTTCGTCACGATCCTGCCGGACAAGCACCCGGTGGCCGATGCCGCAATCGCGGAACTCCGCCGCTTCGCCGTGGACACTTCGCACATCGTGCGCGGCAAAGGGCGCATGGGCATTTATTATCTGGAGGCCGGAGCCAACCAGCGGCCGTCCAAAGTGGTCTACGATCGCGACTCAAGTTCAATCGCCCTGGCTGGTCCCGGCGTGGTCGCCTGGGACGCAGTCTTCGAAGGCGCAGCTTGGTTTCATCTCACCGGCATCACCCCGGCGCTCAGCGCCTCTGCAGCCGATTTGTCGCTCGAAGCGTTGAGGCAGGCCCGCGCCGCCGGTTTGACGATCTCCCTCGACCTGAACTATCGCAAGAATCTGTGGAAGTGGGGCAAACAGGCCGGCGAAGTGATGCCGGAGCTGGTCAGGCTGGTGGACATTGTCATCGCCAACGAAGAAGACGTGCAGATGACGCTGAGCATCGAGGCTGGAGTGGACGTCCACTCCGGCAACCTCGACCTCAGCCAGTATGAGCGGCTCACCGGGAAGGTTCTCGACACATTCCCTAACCTTCGCGCGGCTGCGATCACGCTGCGGGAATCGAAAAACGCGTCGCATAACGGCTGGTCGGCCTGCTGGAACGATCGCACGGAGTTTCTCGCCAGTCGAGCCTATGACATTACCCATATCGTCGATCGGGTCGGGGGCGGGGACAGCTTTTCAGGCGGCCTGATTTACGGATTGATGCGCCTGGGAGGGCCCAAGGAAGCGCTGGAGTTCGCCACCGCCCTGAGCTGCCTGAAGCATTCCGTGCCCGGCGATTTCTGCCGTGTGAGCCTGGACGAGGTCAACGTTCTGCTGAAGGAAGGCGGCTCCGGAAGGGTTCGCCGGTGATTCAGAACCAAGGGCGAGCGGCGTTACGCCGTGATATCCTCAAAAGTTAGGTTCCCGAAGTTCTCTGTGGAACTCGAGAGGTCTGTATGTCCGGTCATTCAAAATGGGCGACAATCAAGCACAAGAAGGGCGCGCTTGACGCCAAACGCGGGAAGATATTCACCCGTGTGATCAAGGAAATCATGATCGCCGCAAGAAGCGGCGGCGATCCCGACATGAACCCGCGTCTGCGCACGGCGGTGGTGGCGGCGAAGGCTGTCAGCATGCCCGCGGACAACATCAAGCGCGCCATCATGCGCGGCACGGGCGAACTGGAAGGCGGCCAGATCGACGAGATCATGTTCGAAGGCTATGGTCCCGGCGGCGCGGCAGTGCTGGTGATGGTGGCTACCGACAATCGCAATCGCACTGTGGCCGATATCCGGCATGTCTTTTCAAAAAACGGCGGCAACCTGGGCGAACAAGGCAGCGTGGCCTGGATGTTCGAGCGCAAGAGCCAGATCCGGATCGAAGGCGACAAAACCAACGAAGAGCAGTTGATGAGCGTGGCGCTGGAAGCCGGGGCCGACGACTTGCGCGACGACAGCGGCGACTGGGAAGTGCTCTCCCCACCCGAAAGTCACGAGGCGGTTGTGGCGGCGCTTGAGAAGGCGAAGATTCCCACGGTTGAAGCGCAGATCGCCATGGTCCCGAAGAATCTAATCAAGCTGGAAGGCAAGAATGCCGCTGGCATGCTGAGGTTGAACGAAGCTTTGGAGGAACACGACGACGTGCAAAACGTGTATTCCAACTTCGACATCGACGAGAAGGAACTGGAAGCCCTGGCTTCCTAAGGAAGCGCAAAGGGCGCGCAGCGCTCCGCTTTGCGCGGTTAGCTTAGTAGCGCAAAGGGCGCGGAGCGCAACGCTTTGCGGTAGTTTGGGCATTTAGGGAGGGCCGGATGCGCGTGCTTGGGATCGACTGCGGAACGGAGCGCACCGGCTGGGGTGTGATTTCGAGCGACGGGCGCACCCATCGGGTCGTGGCGCATGGCTTGATTCGAACGTCGCCTCGCGACGGGTTGGAAATCCGGCTCAGGGAGATCGCGGCAGGGCTTAGGGCGGCTCTGGAACAGCACAAACCGGACGCGGCTGCGGTGGAAGAAGTATTCTTTTCGCAAAACGTCAAGACCGCGCTGAAACTGGCGCATGTGCGGGGAGTGGCGCTGCTCGCCGCTGCGGAGGCTCGGGTCGCATTGGGCGAGTATTCGCCTCTCGAAGTCAAGACCAGCGTGGTGGGCTATGGCCGCGCGGAGAAGCATCAGGTAAGTCGAATGGTTCGGATTCTGACCGGACTGGAGCAGGAAATGGAAACCGAGGATGTGTCCGACGCCTTGGCAGTCGCGATTTGCCACGCGATTTTCACCGCCTCACGGAGCGTGACAACAGGGGCCGTCGCCGTATCGGCGCGGGTAGCAGGAGGATTGCGATGATCCGTCTGGCGCTGATCGCAAGTCTGGCAGCCGCGGTAGTGTGCGCCCAGAGTGCCCCGCGCATCCTGTACACGAAGACATTCCCCGGTTCCGATCCCGAGTACGTCGCCGTTACAGTGGACCGAAACGGCTTGGTGTCGTACAAAGAGACGCCGGACGATGACCCGGATACATTCCAGCTGGAGCCGGATTTTACGGTGCGCGTCTTCGCTCTGGCAGACAAGCTGGATCACTTCAAGAAGCCGCTGGAGAGCAACTTGAAGAACATCGCAAATATGGGCGCGAAGACCTTCCGCTGGGAAGACGCGGGCGAGACCTCCGAGGCCAAGTTCAACTTTTCCACTGATCAGAACGCAAAAGATCTATGGGACTTCTTTGAACTGGTCTCGTCGAGCGAGAGAGCATTTCTGGAGCTGAAGCGGACCGTCAGGCACGACAAATTGGGCGTCTGGGACGCGCTGCTGAAGATCACGGATCTTTGGACGGATGAGCGGCTCGTGGGCACTCCGCAATTCCTTCCTCTGTTCGATCGCGTGGCCGGCGACGACACCTACGTTCATCTGGCGCGGGAGCGGGCTGCGGAGCTGGCCGAAGCGGTGCGTGCCTGGAGCGGCAATAAGGCGGCGCAGTAAGTTGAGACAGGGGATTTTTATCGCAGCAACGGCGGTTGCGCTGACTCAATGGGCGCACGCTCAGCAAGCGCCGCCGATTCAAACCCAGCCCGACCCCCCGCAGCAAACCAGACCCACCGAGGCAGAGCAGGAAGAGCTGATGCGCGCGGTTTCGGAAGGGTCTAACTCCACGCTCGATCTGGTGCGCGTCTTCGAAGCGTTCCTTCAGAAGCATCCGGACACCCAGTACCGGCCTGATATCGAGCTGAACCTCACCAAAGCATCGATCGAGAACAAGGACGACGCGCGTGTAGTGTTGTACGGAGAGAGGGTGCTGGCGCACTCACCGGATGACGTAACGACTCTGGACCGAGTGGCGCAGTCCCTGGTAACTCTGGGCGGAAAAGAGAACGCGGAAAAAGCATTGAAGTACGCGCGCGCTTTCGAGGCGATCATCGACGGGTTGCAGGTGCCCTCCGGCGCTGACGCTCCGCAGATTCAAGAGGAGCGTGACCGGGCCCATGCCCGAATGTTGGTTACGGAGGCGCGCGCTCAGGCGATCCTGGATGACAAAGAAGAAAGCCGCAGGATGGCGGAACGGGCGTTCGCCTTGTACCCGGATGAGGAGACGGCTCGCGCATTGGCCGAGAGTTTGATCCGGCTGGGGCGCGACCAGGAAGCCATCGCCCGCTTGGCGGAAGCCTTCGAGATCCCAGATTCCCGCGCGTCTTCGAGCGACCGGCTAAACGACCGGCTGCGCTTGGGCGAGATGTGGGCGAAAGCTCATAAAGGCTCAGAGCAAGGGCTTGGCGACGAGATTCTCGCGGCGTACGACCGCAGCTATTCGATGGTGGAAATACGTCACAAGAAGCTGCTGGCGCTGGATCCAAATGGCGCGGCGGCGAACGCCACCGAGTTCACGATCAGCGGCCTGGACGGCAAGAAGCTGCAAATGTCGAGCCTGCTTGGCAAGGTGGTGGTGCTGGATTTCTGGGCCACGTGGTGCGCCCCGTGCCGGGTGGAATATCCAATTTACCAGGAAGTGAAAAAGCATTACGCCAACCGCCCGGACGTGGTCTTCCTTCCGTTGACCACCGATGAAGACCACTCCATCGTGCAGCCGTTTCTCGAGTCGCAGATGTGGGACCAGCACGTGTATTTCGACGACGGATTGACCAGGGTGCTGGGGGTCTCGCAGATTCCAACCACGCTGCTGTTGAACAAGCAGGGACAGGTTTCCAGCCGCATGAACGGGTTCGCTCCGGAATTGTTCAAGGATCAATTGATCGAGCGGATTGAAGCGGCGCTGGCGGACACAAGCGGATCGCGGCCGTGAGTTTTCCGCGGGTTATCTGGATTGTGCTCGATAGCGTGGGCATCGGCGAGATGCCGGATGCCGAGGCTTACGGCGACAAAGGCAGCGACACGCTGGGCAATCTGGCGAAGGCCGCTTCGGCGATTGGCAGACCGCTGCATCTGCCGAATCTATGCCGGCTTGGGTTGGCAAACATCAAGCCTCTGACGGGACTGGCTCCGGATGCGGCTCCGATGGGAGCTTACGGCAAAGCCGCTCTGGCCTCGCCGGGCAAGGACACCACCACCGGACATTGGGAAATGGCCGGAATCCATCTGGCCAAGCCGTTTCCGCTGTTCCCGCACGGATTTCCTCCGGAAGTGATGGACGAATTCGAGAGGCGCATCGGGCGCAGCACGCTCGGCAATAAGGCAGCATCGGGCACCGAAATCATCCAGGAATTGGGCGAGGAGCATGTTCGCACCGGTTCGCCGATCGTGTATACTTCCGCCGATAGCGTGTTTCAGGTGGCGGCTCATGAAGAAGTGATCCCCTTGTTTGAGCTGTACAAGATCTGCGAAACGGCTCGCGAAATTCTCCACGGAAAGTATGAAGTGGGGCGAGTCATCGCGCGGCCGTTTACTGGCGAACCCGGAGCTTTCACGCGTACGACCAACCGGCATGACTATGCGGTTCCGCCGCCGCGCGGCATGCTGCTCGATAAGCTCGCGGAGCGCAAGATCGAGGTTTTGGGGGTCGGCAAGATTTTCGATATCTTTCTGGGGCGGGGGATCGGCGATTCGGAGAAGACCAAGAGCAATGCCGACGGAATGGCGAAAACGCTGAAGGCAATGGACACCCTGGAGCATGGGTTGATCTTTGTCAACTTGGTGGATTTCGATATGCTGTACGGGCATCGCAACGATGTCAAGGGCTATGCCGGCGCGCTTGAAGAAGTGGACGCGTGGCTGCCATTGCTCGAGGCCAAGATGGGTGACGGCGACCTTGCGATTCTCACCGCGGATCATGGCTGCGACCCAACCACGCCGTCCACCGACCACAGCCGCGAATATGTTCCGGTGCTGACTTATGGCAAGAAGGCTCGGAGCGGCGTGGGGCTGGGCGTGCGAGGTTCGTTATCGGACCTGGGTCAGACGGTGGCCGAAAATTTCGGAACGAGGATCGAGAACGGCGAAAGCTTTCTTGAGCTGATCGCGAGTTAGCCTGCAAAGGGCCGGTCGCGGCTCTCAAGTCCCAAAGGAACAGCGCCACTTGTAGCCGCGACCGAGGCTCCGTATTGCAGGCGGTTACTTAGGAGCGACTAACCGCTCCCTTCGGTCGCGGCTCGGCACGGAACTGCGACAAGAGATCGCCGACTCTGAGCCGCGACCAAAGGAAACGGTGCTTTAGGGCTTCGCCGCCGGATCGGGCACCGGGGCGCGCACTGGCGCTGCATCGCACTTACCCGTGCAGACGGTCTCGGTGATGACTCGGGGAGGGCCGAGGCGCGTGGCGTCGGAGACGCTGGGCTCGCGGATGCTGAAGACATCGGCGTAGGATCCGTCCGGGCGCTTCTCGTGGGTGATGATCTGCTCCTGCTTGAGCTGCGGCGGCGCGTCGGCATCCGCGGCATGGCCATCAACCGCAGGCGCATACACATCGACAAGACTAGTTTGGCTGCCGTCGGAAGCAGCGGTGGTTGTGGCTACGCGTTGCTCCTGAAGCTTCAAAGCGCCTGCTTCGCCGTTGGGCTGGTAGAGTGTGGTGGTCACGACGGTCTGGTTCGGGGAATTCGTCTGGGTAATCACCTTCCGTTCCGCTTCGCTGAAGCCGCCGTTGGTGTCGCGGCGATAAACGGATTCCGTGGTGTTCATGTTGGCTTTGGTGCCTTCGGTGACCTCGCTGCGTTTTTCCTGGGTTTGCAGCGAACCGTCCAAGCCCGGACGATCGACCACGGTACTGACAGCCGTGGTGGTTCCGGTAACGCGCGTGTCCACGGTGCGGCGCTCGACAGGCTGCATGTCGCCATTGATGTTGGTCCGATAGGTGGTGGAGTTGACGAGCGACCCTCCACCAGCGGTGGGGTGCTGCTCCGTAACGATGCGCTCCGTCGAAGCAAGTTCGCCCGTGGGATCGTACTTGCGCACGATGGTCTCGCTGACCACGGTGCCGTCGGCAGCTTTACTGAGGACCCGTTCCTCATGTTTCTCGAGTGGAACCAGTTGACCGTTGAGGGATTGTGCGATCTGCGTCTGGGTGTGATCGGAGGAGTCCGACGTAGTCAAAGGGACAAAACCGCCGTTCATCAGATCGGGAGTGTACGTAGTGGTCGTTGATTGAGCGAAGGCGGATTGACCAAAAGCGCACCCGCCCACCATCACTAGTACGCAAAGCTTCACAATCTCAGGCTAAGCGGATTTCCCCGGGTGCCGCAATCGGGCGAACACCCTAGCTCGACATTTAGATTGGAGGGCTGGGAGAGGGGCCGGAGCGAGGCCGGGTTACAATTGAGATGCGCGGCGAGAATACGATGAAGACCTTCTATATTGAGACGTTCGGCTGCCAGATGAACGCCCACGATTCGGAAAAAGTGGTCGGGACGCTGCTGAGCGAGGGCTATTCTCAGGTGGCCACTCCAGAGGAAGCGGAACTGGTGTTTTACAACACCTGCAGCATTCGCGATAAAGCCGAGCAGAAGGTTTTCCACCGGCTGGATCAATTTAAGAGGCACGGTCAGGGCAAGACTTTCGCGGTTCTGGGATGCGTCGCACAGCAGGAAGGCGAGAAGATTTTCGAGAAGGCCCCGCACGTCAGCCTGGTGTGCGGATCGGCCAGCTACAACAAGCTCCCGGAGTTGCTGGTGCAACTGGAAACCGGCAACCGGCGCGTCACGGGCCTGAGCCTGGATACGGACCTGACCTTTGAAACTCCAGTGACCCGCCGCGACAATCCACACCGGGCTTACATCACCATCATTGAAGGCTGCGATAAATCCTGCGCCTATTGCGTTGTCCCGTTCACGCGCGGTCCGGAGCGGAGCAGAACCAGCGCATCGGTGCTGGCGGAAACGGCGGAACTGGCGCGGGCTGGCTACAGCGAAATTCAATTGCTGGGGCAGAACGTCAATAGCTATCGCGATCCGTCGCCGGCGGGGTGGGATTTCGCTACGCTGCTCGATCAGGTAGGGCGTGTCGACGGAATCCGGCGGGTGCGTTTCACCACTTCTCATCCGCGCGACTTCGGGAAAGAGATCATCGACGCGATCGATGCAAACCTGGCGCTGTGCAATCACGTCCATCTGCCGGCTCAATCCGGATCGAGCCGGGTGCTGGATAGCATGCAGCGGCTCTACACGCGCGAACAATATATGCAGCGGATCGCTTGGATGAAGGCGGCCAAACGGCCCATCGCGATCAGCACCGACATTATCGTGGGATTCCCGGGCGAAACAGAAGCCGATTTCGAGGCGACGCTGGAGCTAATCGAAGAAGTGGAATACGATTCGATGTTCAGCTTCAAGTACTCGCGGCGCCCGAATACCGCGGCGCTCGCGTTAGACGACCAGATTCCGGAAGAAGAGAAGAGCCGGCGGCTGGCGATCGTGCAAGAAAAACAGCGCGCAATCCAGATCCGGCGGAACGCGGCCTATGTGGGCGCTGTCGAGGAATGCCTGGTGGAGGGATTCAATCAGGCCACGGGCCAGTGGAGCGGGCGAACCTCGCAAAACAAGATGCTGAATTTTCTGCGGCGAGACGAAGAAGATCTGCGGGGACGCTACGTGTACGCACGCGTGACGCGCGCGGGTCCGAACTCGCTTGCCGGAGAGTGTGTAAACTAAAGGCGCGGGAGGCAAGATGGAAGTGGAAATGAAAATCCGGGGTCTGATGATGGACCCGCAAACCAACAATCCCATTGTGGTTTTGAAAGATGTGAATGGGACCGCCATTTTGCCGATCTGGGTGGGAATCTACGAGGCCAGTGCAATCGCCAGTGAAATCGACAAGCAGGCGACTCCGCGGCCGATGACCCATGATCTGATTCGCAATCTGTTGTTCGGCCTGGAGGCAGCAGTAAAGAAGATCGTCGTCAGCGATCTGAAGGACGACACGTTCTACGCTGTGATCTGGCTGGAACGCGATGGCGAGATGATCAGCGTGGATTCGCGGCCAAGCGACGCGCTGGCGATTGCTCTACGCATGGATTGCCCCATCTTCGTTGACGAGACGGTGCTGAAGACCTCCAAGGAAAACACTCCTGTCGCCGAGGTCAGCAACAATGAAGACCTGCGCAAATGGCTGGAGAGCCTCAGCGATGAGGATCTCGGCCGCTACAAGATGTAGTGCAAACCCGGCGGGGTATAATGGACAACCTTTTGTCCATGACCCCGGCATCCTTTACCCCAGGCCTCGTCACCGTGACGTTTCGAGGCCCTGGTGTGCGCCGGCGATGTTTCCTCTACGCAGTGCTGTGCGCTTCGATCGGGTGGCTGTGGCAAGCAGCAACGGTCCACCGTAACTATCAGGGGAATTGGACCGCGCTGTTCTGCGTGGGCGGGCTGACGCATTATCCCGATCTGCCCGGAGAAAACATCTACCGTTTTGCCGGCAGCCACGGTTTCGACGGGCAGTTTTATTACCTGATCGCCCACGATCCGTCGCCCTCCGGCGCATTGGCTAGCGCCATAGACACTCCTGATTTGCGCTATGAACGCATTTTGGTGCCTCTGCTGGCGTACATAGCCGCGCTCGGAAATCCGAGGGCGATCGCATTTTCCTACGCGGCGGTGAACCTGGTTTTCCTGTTCCTGGGATCCTGGTGGATTGCCCGGACGGTGGCGTTGCATGGGGCGACCCCGGCGTGGGCGCTTGCGTTTTTGCTGATCCCGGCTGTCCCCATTTCCCTGGACCGCATGACTGTGGACCTCGCGCTGGTGGCTCTGGCGGCGGGCGCGTTTTACTTTTGGGAGACGCATCAATTGAAGAAGCTGTTCGCGACGCTGGCGCTGATGTGCCTCACGCGCGATACAGGTGCGATCGTCGTGTTGGCGTTTGTCGCGTTTTTTCTGGCTCGGAGGAAATGGAAACCCGCCGCGGCGGCGCTCGCGGCTGCTATTCCTTTTGCGCTGTGGTTTGGATACGTGCTGGCACTCCACCCGCTGAGGAGCCGCCCCTGGCTGCCAATCCATCCCTTCGTCTGGACCTGGAACTTCCTTATCCATCCGCCGCCGTACGCATTCTCGCCTTCGATAAATTTTGCCGTCCACCTTCTGGACCTTGCGGCATTTGCAGGATTGGCTTTGGGTGTAGCCGCGGCGGTGTTTGAGGCGCGCGATAAGACTTTGAGCCCCGCCCGCGTCGGCAATCTGTTTTTCTGCGTGCTGGCCGTCTATCTGCTATCGCTGGACGAATGGACACACGTCTACGATTTTGGCCGCGTCCTCTCGCCGCTGATGCTGAATTTGTTGGTTTGCGGCATAGTCTCGCGGCGCTGGTGGTTTTTGGCTGCGCCCTGCCTGATTACGCTGCGGATCGCGGCGCAAATGGCTCCGCAGATACTAGGAGTCCTGAAACTATCTTCCTAAATAAGAGCCCGCAAAACGGAGCCTGGTCGCGGGCCGCCACCAGCGGAGTGGTTACTTTCGGGAATTGAAGGCCGCGCCCGGCCCTTTGCGGGCTCCTAAATAACAGCCCACAGAACTGAGCCTAGTCGCGGCCACGAGCGGCGTTGTTACTTTTGGGGAATTGAGGTTTCCGGCCCATTGCGGGTCGGCAAGTTATTGAAACCGGAGGGGACTCATGAAGCCCCCTACCGGCTCCTCCACTTGTGCTCAAAGACACTGCTTCAGGTTTATCACATTCTGGCGGCGGATGCACTGGCGGCTGCCAGGCACCGCTCGAACGCCCCGAAGAACTGATCCAAGCCTTCCGCAGTCGCGAGAGGACCCATGACGCCGATGCGGAAGATTTTGCCCGCCAGGGGGCCGAAGCCGCCGCCGATTTCAATACCGTCTTCGGCGAGCAAAGTCCGGCGCACCAGCGCGTCATCGACGCCCTCCGGCACCCGTACGGTGTTGAGATGGGGGATGCGCTGGCCCGGAACTACGTGCATGCGCAAGCCCAGGGCTTCGATGCGGCGCACGAACTCCGCATGGCAGCGGGCGTGACGCTCAAAGCGCTGCTCGACGCCCTCGTCGAGGATGGCTGCGAGGCCTTCGCGCAAGGCATAGAAATTGGAAACCGGAGCGGTGTGGTGATAGCGGCGCTGGGCTCCATAGTACTCGGACAGGAGCTTCAAATCGAAGTACCAAACCGAGTTGGCCGCCTTGCGGGCTTTCAGAAATTCCTCGGCATGGGGCGACACCGTGAACGGCGAAAGGCCGGGAGGACAGCTCAGCCCCTTTTGAGTACAGCTGAAGGCCATGTCGATACCGGACGCGTCGACGTTGATCGGCGAACCGCCAAGCGAGGTAACACAATCGGCGATCACCAGAGCTCCCACGGCATGCGCGGGCTTGGTGATGAACAGCGGATTCTGCAGCGCGCCAGTGGAGGTTTCTGCATGGACGAAAGCGGCCACCTGGGGACGCTCACGCTCCAACGCTTCCTGCGCCTCAGCCTCGGTGAAAGTTTCGCCCCAGGGCTTTTCGACGCGGATGACTTCCGCGCCATGCCGCCGGCCCATCTCGGCAATTCGTTCCGCGAAATACCCGGCGGAGAAAACCAATAGCTTTTTGCCTGGATCGACGAAGTTAGTTACTGCCGTCTCCATGCCGGAGCTGCCCGTCCCGGAGATCGCCAGAGTGAAATGGTTCTTGGTGCCGAAGACCTGCTGCAAACCGGCGCAGACTTCTTCGTTCACTTGAAAAAAGAAAGGATCAAGATAGCCCACCATTGGCGTGGCCAGCGCTTGATACACGCGTGGTTCGATTTGTGTCGGACCGGGACCAAACAGAAAACGGCGGGGTGGAGACAGGGAACCCATGCATCCAGTTTAGCGAATCGAAGAAAGTCGCGGAGTTCTGCATGCAAGTCCGCCGCATTTTCGAAGGCAACAGGAACTTCGAGTGCAATTTTTGCACGTCAGGTAAATCCTCCGCGCCCTTCCCCAACGCCCTCGACAAGGTTGTTACGTGCAGCCATCGGCCCGGATCTCCGGCTTGGGAGCCATAAGTGATGGTGCGCAGGCTTCTCATCTGCCTAACGGGAGGGATTGCATTGGCCGGAGTCATGTACGCTGGGCAATCGATGTCTATTTTCGATTACATTCTCCAGGCCTGGAAGGAAATGACGCGCTCGCATCAAAATCTGGCGGCGGCGGCCGTCGATCCTAAGTTTCCGGTTCCCGCCGGCGGGCGTTGGCCGGTCTACGTTTCTGCCGATGAAGATCTTGCGAAAATTCGCATTCAATTGCTCGCAGAGATGCCGGCTGGGGACATGGAAAAGATCGACCTCCGGCGGCTTCCTACAGAGCCTGACCAGATCCGCGAGCAGGGACTGCTCTACCTGCCGAAGCCTTACGTCGTGCCTGGCGGCCGTTTCAACGAAATGTATGGCTGGGATAGCTACTTCATCCAGATGGGCCTGCTTCGGAATAACCGGATCGAACTGGCCAAAGACGTGGCGGATGACGTTCTGTATGAGATCCGCGAATACGGCAAGATCCTCAACGCCAATCGAACCTATTATCTGACCCGCTCCCAGCCGCCGTTCCTCACGCAAATGCTGCTGGCCGTGTACCGGAGGACGCAAGACCGGAAGTGGCTGGAAGAGTCCGTGCCGGCGATTGAAAAATACTACCGCTATTGGACGACGGAGCCGCACTTGACGGCGGAGACGGGATTGTCCAGGTACTACGATCTGGGCAATGGTCCATCACCCGAAGTTCTCGCCTCCGAGCATGACGCCACGGGACGCACCGACTACGACCTCATCAAAGAATATTTCCGCGCCCATCGCATTCCCGATTACGATGCCGCTCAATATTACGACGCCAGGACGAATGAGCTGACGCCGCTCTTCTATAAAGGCGACCGCTCCATGCGGGAGTCCGGCTTCGATCCATCCAGCCGCTTCGGTCCGTTCAGCATCGACATCATTCACTACAATCCGGTCTGCCTGAACACACTGTTGTACTTGATGGAAACGCAAACGGCCGAGATCATGGGGATTTTGAGCCGTCCGCGCGATGCCGATGCGTGGAAGCAAAGAGCTGAGGATCGGGCAGCGCGCATCAATAAACTGATGTGGGATCAAGCGGACGGCTTTTATTTCGATTACGATTTCGTCCACCGCCGGGTGCGGCACTATCCTTTTCTCACGACCTTCTATCCGCTATGGGCCGGGATCGCCAGTGCGGATCAAGCCGAGCGGGTAGTCCGCAATCTGCACGTTTTTGAGCAGCCGGGAGGGTTGCAAACCAGCATGCGACGCACGGGCGACCAGTGGGATGCTCCCTTCGGATGGGCTCCGCTGCAATGGATCGCGGTAGAGGGACTACGCCGCTACGGATACCGGAGCGAGGCTGACCGCGTCTCGCGGAGTTTCCTGTCGATGATCCAGCAGGAATTCGTGAGACACGGGACCATAGAAGAAAAGTATGACGTCGTGCGGCGTCAATCCGACGTGAGCAAAACCTTGCGGTTCGGCTATCACACCAACGAGGCCGGCTTCGGATGGACCAACGCAGTATTTACCACGCTCTTCGACGAACTCTCGCCTGCGGACCAGCAGAGAGTGCTAGACGCCCACTGAGAAGCAAACCGCTTCCTGCGGTCGCGGCTCTGCATCGGCGTTTCCGGTAAACAATCACTAACAGAGCCGCGACCACAGGGAGCGGTTTGGCCACGTGCATTCGACCCGGAGCCGAGAATCAAGACTAATAGCGGTTGGAACGCAACATGCTCTCACCGTTGTCAGATGCGTGCGCGAATTGTGAGCCTCCTTGAAATCACGGGAGATGTAGGCCTCTTTGGAATGCGCGCGGTTCGGGATATTTTTCGGGGCCCCTTCGAGATGGAGGAAATCGGGCGCCAGATTATGGAGATCGGCTCGCGCTCCGTACCGCTGATCGCAGCCTGTGGCTTGGCCATCGGCGTCGTGATGTCCCTGCATACACGAGCCTCCATGGTCCGATTCGGAGCCGCCTCCATGATTCCAGCGGTTTTGACAATCGCCATGTTTCGGGAACTGGGGCCGCTCGTTACCGGGTTGCTGGTATCCGGACGCGTGGGAGCCGGAATCGGAGCTGAGCTCGCGGGCATGCGCGTCACCGAACAGATCGACGCCCTGGAATCGTTGGGAGTCGATTCGTTCAAATACCTGGTGGTGACTCGCATCGCCGCATGCGCGGTGGCTCTGCCGGTCTTGACCATTTTCATGGACTTTATGGGATCGGCAGGCGGCCTGGTCTCAGAAGTGGCTGTCTCCCACAGTTCGGCTCTCCTATACATTCATCGCGCGTTTGCGTCCATGGACTGGTCGGACTACATTCCGTCGACCCTCAAGACCATTGTCTTCGGCCTCCTGATCGGAACGATTTCCTGCTTCCTCGGCTATAATGCCAGCCACGGCGCAACCGGCGTCGGCCGTGCTTCAACACGCAGCGTCGTCTTCTCCTCCCTGGTGCTGATTTTGATCGACATCATCCTGGTCAAGCTGACCATCTTCTGGTTTCCGGCCCAATCGCAATGACCGAAAACAGCCACACTGCGATCCGCGTCGATCATGTTTCCAAAGCCTTTGAGGGGCGGCCCGTGCTCGACGACGTTTCCTTCGAAATCATGAGCGGTGAGGCCTTCTGCATCCTGGGTAAAAGCGGAACCGGCAAGAGCGTCACCTTGAAACTTATGGTTGGTTTGCTGTGTCCGGATCAAGGTCAGATCTTCATCGGAAAAGACGAAGTCCAGAAGCTCGACCGGCCAAATCTCCTGCGTGTGCGCCAGACGGTTGGATTCATGTTTCAGGATGGAGCTCTTTTCGATTCGATCTCCGTTCGCGAAAATATCGCTTTTCCGCTGAGACGTCATACCGATAAGTCCGAGGAGGAGATAAAAGGCGTCGTCGACGGGAAGCTTTCAGAGGTGGGGTTGAAAAACGATGGCGAGAAGATGCCCTCCGATTTGTCGGGAGGAATGCGCAAGCGCGTCGGCCTCGCACGGGCGCTGGTTCTCGATCCCCCTGTTCTATTGGTAGACGAACCCAATAGCGGCCTTGATCCGGTAACTGCGTCGGAGATTTATAAATTGCTCGCCGATCTTAAGAAGAAGCAGCATCGGACCCTCGTCGTTGTCACTCACGACGCGGCGGGTGTGCGGCGGTTCGCGGACCGCATGGGCGTGTTGGACGAAGGCCGCATGATCGCTTGTGGCTCGCAGGACGAGCTAGCCCGAAGCAAGGACGGTCTTGTGCGCGCGCTTCTCGGCCAGGAGGAAGGGTGATGCTGTCACGGAAAGCCAGTGTAGGAGCGTTCCTGATCGGCGGAATCGTGCTGTTTGGCGTCGGTCTGTTTTTGATCGGTAACCGCCAGAAGGTATTCAGCCGCGGCTTCGAGATCTATTCTAATTTCGGCAGCGTCAGCGGACTGGTGACCGGCGCGGATGTTCGCGTATCCGGCCTGCAAGCCGGAGAGCTTTTGGAAATCCAGGTTCCCAGCCGACCGTCCGGCCAGTACCGCCTCAAACTGCGTCTGGATCAAAAAGTTCATCCATTGATCCGCCAGGATTCCGTAGCAACCATACAGAGCGAAGGCCTGGTGGGCGACAAATTCCTGGAGATCGATAAGGGCAGTGACAATTCACCGGAATGCGCCTCCGGCGCCACCATCCAGGGCATGGATCCTTTCGATTTCTCGGATCTGATGCAGGAAGCGCGAGGCTTACTGGACAACACGAATCAAACCATTGAAAGCGCCGGCGAGGTGGCGGACAACGTCAATCAGGTGCTGACGGAATTTCTCGCCCGCGGCCGCAACGGAAAAAACGGACCCGAGGAACTCAACCAAACCGTGGTCAGCGCTCAAAAAGCCATGAACAATTTGGCCGAGGACACGGAAGCGATCCAGCACAATTTCCTGCTTCGCGGCTTCTTCAACAAGCGCGGCTATTACAATCTCGGCGAACTCTCGCCGGTGGAATACCGGTCCAGCAAATTCGTTACGAGCCATGAGGCGAAACGGGTTTGGCTGAACGCCAGGGAACTCTTCTCGAGATCCGCCCGAGCCGGGGAATCGCTGACGGCCAAGGGGCGCGAGCAACTGGATCAAGCCATGTCCGCGTTCGTGCCCGATCTTCCAAACAGCCCCATCGTTGTCGAAGGCTATGCCGATCAGGGGTCGCCCGACGAAGAATTTCGCGAATCCCAGCAGCGCGCCGCCCTGGTGCAGCAATACCTGGTGGCCCGCTTTCAACTGAATCCGAAACTCGTGGGCAGCATACCTTTAGGGGATTCGCCGCCGAAGTCGACCGGGAAAGCCGATTGGAGCGGGGTTTCACTGGTCTTGCTTCCCTGATTGGAAGCGGCTTCCTTCAGACGACCATGGGAGGGCTCCAGATCTCATTCAAAGCACGCTGAAAGTTGCCGCCTAGAATAAGCTTGATGTCCTCCCGACTGTAGTGCCGGCGGAACAACCCTTCCGTGACATCGAAGATCTTTTTCTGGTAAGCGACGCCATCCAGGTCGTTCTTGCGTCCCACGGGACCTCCCGGTGCACCGCCGTGGTCGCGGCCGTCTAAATCAACGTCAGTCCCGATGCCCACATGCTCCACTCCAACCAGGCGAACCACGTGATCGATATGATCCAGTACGTTCTCCATCGTGACCGTATCGGCGGCGCCGACGAAGAAGCGAACCATGGTGATGCCCATGACGCCGCCTTTGGCGGCCATCTTCTGAATGGCCGCATCGCTCTTGCATCGCGCGCTGCTTTTCATCAACGCGCGGCAGTTCGAGTGGGTGATCAAGACCGGTTTCTTGGATGCCTCAATTGCGTCGAGAGTGGTTTTATCGGCGCAATGAGAAATGTCCACCGCCATGCCCAGCCGGTTCATGCGATCGACGATCTGGGCGCCATAAGCGGTCAGCCCGCCGTCCCGCGGATCCGTCGATCCCCCGCCGATTCGATTGGGCCCGTAGGTAAGCTGCGAAACTCGCTGGCCCATCGCGTAGAAGCTGTCCACATCGTCGACGGTTCGAAAGTGTCCCGAATTCTGTTGCCCGATAATGATGCCGATCTTGCCCGCCTTCTTTGCCGCTGCCAGGTCGGCGACGCTGTCCACACGCAGAAAATCGTTGGCGTGGCCGGCCACGAACATATTCCAGCCGGTAACGTCTTTGAGGGACTCCTCGTAAATATTTCCTTCTGTAAAGCCCACCGCGGGATGGAAAATGGTGACGCCGGAACTCTTCAACCTCTGGAGCTCCGCTGCGTGAAAACCGCCGGGCCTGGTCTCCCACAGCCCCAGCTTCTTGTAATCCAAGGTGAGCAGGCCGAGCATGTCGATCACGGTCGACTCACGGACCAAATCGATCGTTTGAGCGGAGTACTCGGAGCTTGCAAGAGCGGGCGTGGTTCCTGCAACAAGCCGGAACCGGCCGCGATTGAGCAACGGCACACCCAGCAGGCACACAGTGCCCCCCAACAGAGAGCGTCGTGACAGCATTACGTTTTCGCCTAGGGCACGCTACCCACGCGCCCAAAGTTTTTGACGTTATCCTTTCGGCAAAGGTTTCTCCAGTCTAAGGGTGAACGAGGGGCTGACGCAAACTGACTGAATCAAGCCAGAAAGAAGTTCCGCAGTGCCGCAAGAAGCGGCGCGCCCCGGTTTGTGTCCTCCTGTCAAACATTGATTCTAAGCGGCGCTCCCGATTTTGGCCAGAAAGATGCCCTTGAAAAAGCGTGTTTGAGCCGCTTTCGAGCTTACCGGTTCCCGTGGCTCCGGCACAGAAGGAGTATCCTCATGCGTTCAGAATTCCTTAAGAGAATCGGAATCTCCGTTGGAGCCCTAGCCGGGCTGGTGGTGGCGACAAGTATGGTCGCCCCCCGCGCGCAAGCCGACCAATGGGACAAGATGACCCTTCTTACCTTTAATGAGCCAACTCAGGTGAGCAACACGTATCTTGAGCCTGGCACCTACATGTTTAAGCTGGCGAACTCGGAGTCGGACCGGCACATCGTTCAGATCTTCAACAGAGATCGGAGCCATTTGTACAACACGATCCTCGCGATCCCGACATACCGCGTTTTTCCAGCCAGTGACACTGAGATCACATATTGGGAGACGCCTCCAGGAAGCGCTAAGGCAATCCGGATGTGGACCTATCCGGGCGACCACTACGGTCAGGAATTCCCATATCCGACCCAGTTGAAGCAGGTTGCTCTTGTAACTCCTCCCCCGCCGGCTCCAGCCCTGGCCCCCGCGCCGGAATCCACCTTGACGCCGCCGCCGCCGGCTGACTTCGTGCCCGCTCCCCAGGCAGCGGTAGAGCCGGCCCCGCCAGCGGAACAGCCGCCGGTCGAGATCGCCCAGAATGCACCTCAGGAAACTGCGCCCGAAGTACCGCAGGCGCCGGTTGAGGTTGCCCAGAATACGCCTCCTCCCTCTCCGCAAACCAATGCCTCCCAGGCTCTGCCTCAGACCGGCAGCTCCTATCCGCTCTTTGGATTGAGCGGACTCTTTGCCTTGGGATTGTACGCGGCCCTGCGCGTAAAGGCGCTTTCCTAAATCGAGACGGTAAACTGGGAAGTGACGGACGGATTAGTAATTATGAACCGGCGCTCGGCAGTGCGAACTTTGGTTGCCGGCGCCGGTTCTTTATTTGGACGCAACGCGTTCGCCGCACCCGCTCAGGATGAGGCGGACAACATTATTCACAGCGAGTCTCGTTTGGTGGTGCTCGATGTGAGCGTGAAGACTCGCGATGGCAACTTCGTTTCAGGACTCTCCCAAGAAAACTTCAGCGTCTTTGAAAACGACCGCCCGCAGAGGATCGCGGTGTTCGACCATGGCGATCCTCCCGTCACGGTGGGCCTTCTGGTGGATGAAAGCCGCAGTATGACGCGCAAACGGCCCGATGTGATCATTGCGGCGATGGCGTTCGTGGTCGAAAGCAACCGCAAAGACGAGATCTTCGTTCTGAACTTTAACGACGAGGTGACCCCGGGGCTGCCCAGTCCCGTGCTCTTTTCGGATGACGTGCAGGAACTCCGCCGGGCTCTTTTCCGGGGTGTATCGCAGGGAAGAACTGCGCTCAACGATGCGGTGGTGGCTGGTTTGACGCAACTCAAGCAGGGCTCGCGTGACAAGAAGGCTCTGGTATTGATCAGCGACGGCGGCGATAACGCCAGCACGCATACCCGCCGCGAAATGCTCGATCTGGTGGAAGCAAGCACCGCAACGGTCTACACCATCGGCTTGTTCGACGCGGACGATCCGGATCGAGATCCAGGCCTCCTGAAGCAGATCGCAAGAATCAGCGGCGGCGAAGCATACTTCCCGTCCAGCCTGGAGGAAATGGTCCCGGCGTGCCGCCGCATTGCAAGGGATATTCGGGCTCGCTACACGGTGGGCTATGTTCCGGCAGCCGGAAACCGCCCCAACGACATACGAAATATTCGCGTGGGCGCATCCAGGCAGGATCACGCGAGGTTGATCACCCGGACGCGGAGCAGTTATCGTTATGACCCGATCGACAACCACAGGTCGAAGTAAAGCTCGCCGCTGGATTGAGTGGATTCTACTGGCCGCCGGAGTAGCCGGGCTCGGCGTGTGGGCGGGACAGCAGGTGGTCTCGGCGGTTTGGCAGGCGTGGGAGAACCGGGTCTTCGATCTTAATGTGGCGGAGCACGAGGTTCCCGAGCATGAGATTCCTGAGCAATCCCCCGCATTCGTCCCCCGGCCGCCTGCAGCAGAGGGCGCGCCTGCACAAGAGGAGACGCATGCCATAGAGGGCATGCCTGCAAAAGAGACAACGGACGGAACGATTATCGGCCGGCTGTCGATCCCGCGATTGCAACTCAGTGCGATGGTGCGCGAGGGAGTGGACGAGACCACTTTGAGCCTGGCTCTGGGGCATGTCCCCAATACGGCTTTGCCCGGCCAGCAGGGAAATATGGCAGTGGCAGGGCATCGCGATACTCTCTTTCGAAGTCTTCGGGGAATTAAAAAGGACGACCTGATCCGAATTGAAACCGTTTCTTCCGGTAGTTACCTCTACAGCGTAAGGGCGACCGAAATTGTCGATCCGGCGGAGGTTAGCGTGCTCAAGCCAAGTCAGGATTCGGAGCTAACCTTGGTCACTTGCTATCCGTTTAACTATATCGGGCCGGCGCCGCAACGCTTTATCGTAAAAGCGCAGGAAGTGGGCCGCGGGCTTTCCGGCGTGAAGGCCGATGTAAAGGGGCAACCGATTAGCTTTCGATAAAGGCGGACTGAAAAATGAATCGGAGGCGTTTGCAATTATCGCTAGCGGCACTATTGTTCAGCACGGCCATGGCGCGGGCTGACGTGACGCTCCTGCTGGAAGAGCCCTTCGGGACATTTGGCGGCATGAATCCGACTGGACACGCGGCTATCTATCTATCGCGAGTCTGCGCCGATACACCGCTCTCCCTACGTTGGTGCCGCGAAGGGGAGCAGGGTGTCGTGATCAGCCGCTACCATCGGATCGCAGGATTCGATTGGATCGCAATTCCAGTGATCCCGTACCTCTACGCTGTGGATCGGCCTGATCAGGTTCCGAAATCAGTCGGCGATCAAGATGTTGCGTTGCTTCGGGATAATTACCGCAGAAAACATCTGGAAGAGCTGGCGCCGGATGCGCTCGATGGCAGTGCGCCTCAAGGAGAATGGATTCAATTGGTTGGCGCAGCTTATGACCGGACGATTTACGCCTTTGGAATCGAAACCACCCCGCAGCAGGACGGCAAGTTCATGGACGCCTTGATGTCGCGGCCGAATGAAGCCCAATTTAATCTTCTATTTCACAATTGCTCCGATTTCGTGCGGCAAGCGATCGATTTTTATTATCCCCGAGCGATTCATCGCGCCCTCATCGCCGACGTCGGCATCATGACTCCGAAGCAAGCCGCCAAGTGCCTGTTGCGCTATAGCAAGAAGCATTCCGATCTGGACTTTTCAAGCTTCGCCATCCCTCAGATTCCCGGCACAGTTCCGCGCAGCACCCCGGTCCGCGGAGTCTTGGAGTCTCTGACGAAATCCAAACGATACGCCATCCCCTTAGCTTCGCTGGCTGTGCTGCATCCGTATTTTGGAGGGAGTCTCGCGTTCGCGTGGGTGGAAGGCTCGCGCTTCGATCCACGCCGGATTGCCGAATCGTCGCAGCCAGTAGCGAAACCGGCGACTGTTTCCCGGCAACTACGGTTGAACGGCGATTAAGCGCGCGGCTAGCTACGTGCAGGTGTCGTTGGGGGGTGAAAAATGACATCGACACAACTTGAACCGGAATTGGCGCATATTGACGCGCTTATTTTGAAGTTGAAGAACGCGGGTGTGGGAGAGCTTCTGGTGGAACATCTGCAAACCGCTCATGCATACCTCCACGGCGCGATGCCGATGGAGTGCGCTCATAACCTGGAGCTTGCCCGGGACAGGGCGGACGGATTGGCCTCGAAATCTTTGCAGGATGAAGTGAAGGAGGCCATCCACGACCTTTTGCAGGCGCTGCATTCTTCGCATCCGGCCAAGGGCGGAAGCCATCCGCCGGTGGTGGCCGATCCTCCGCGAGTGACCGCCAAGGGAATCGCCGAATTTTTCCATGGCGAGGATGTCAGCTTCGGCATCTTCTACCCGAAGAAGCACGTCGTTGCGGTATTTCCGTCCTATGAACAGGCCCAAGCCGCGTACAAAGTTCTATCCGGCGGCGGTTTTCGAATGTGGGAGATCATCGCGGTCTCCGGCCCGGAAGTGCAGCGGTTTCTGGAGCAGATCCGCATGAATCGCACTCTCTGGGATGAACTGGTCAAGGAGGTATCGCGGTTCCTGGACACCGAAATCAATCTGGTGGAACACTACGGCCAGTGGGCCCGTGAGGAAGCTGGGTTCCTGGTCGTCCGCGCCGTGGACCACAATGCCGCGGAAAGAGTTGCGGCCATCCTCAGCCCGCTCAAGCCTTTTGCTATGCACTGGTTCATGAGCGCCTACATCCAACATTTGACGGAAGGGAATTAAGTCGAGGCTTCGAGAAAGCTCTTCAAGTCGGCTTCTCTGATCTCGGGCTCTCCAGGCGCGACATGGCTAAGCCTGCCGTCCTTCATCCAATGCTCCAGTTCGGTCACCAGGCGGAAGAGATGCTCGAATGAATCGACGATAAACAGCAGCGGCTGGTAGTGGTTAATTTCAAAGCTCTGGTTGACCACCCATTCGAGCTGTAAAGGAAAACGCTGCACCGAAGGCGACTCAATGGCGTGCTCAATCTCTCCAAAGGAACTGAGCAATCCGCTGCCATAAACGCGCAGCCCAGCGGGTGAACGCATCAGTCCGAACTCGATAGTGAACCAGAAGAACCGCGCCATCGCCTTCACGATGCTGGTCAGCGTCTTCAGGCGCTCGTCCTCTCCAGGAATGGCCGCCGCCAACCCGGCAGCCGTGTGCGCGCACTCGCCGAGCCGCACCAGGGCTTCGGCAAAGTGCGGATCCGTGTGCATGGGCACATGGCCGGCTACATCGTGAAAAATATCAGGCTCCGGAAGATAATCCAGCTGGTCGGCCCTTCGAATCGTGATGGTTGTGGGAAAGCTCCGGTTACGGAGGCAATCGAAGAAGAGGAACGCGGGGACGTACCCGCTTACCGCCTTCGCCTGAAAGCCGGTCAAGGGCCGAAGGAAGCGATTGACTTCCTCCAGCCTGGGTATGCGGTTCGGATTGAGGCCCAGGGCGAGAATTCCATCCAGGTAATGCGGGTTCGCGTATTTATCCCAGCGTGGCTTCATGCGCGCGTAGAGCCTGCGCCAAGTCTCATGATTCTGATCGGAATAAAGCTCGTAGGGTTGATGGATGTAAAGCTCGCCCCGGCCGCGCGCCTCTTCAATGAAGGGGGCTTCGGCGCTGGTTAGCCCCACCAAATCAACTACAGGCATGGTCCACCGCCACACATTAAGACGAATTCCGCAGCCCGAAGGTTCCGGACGTCCGCGACTTACCGCGTCTCAGAAACGGGAGTTTCCCTGAACACCGCCAGAGACCGTTCGATTAACTGGTGATACTTCCGGAAGCGGTTTCTGCGAGTCTTTTCACGCTCCGGCTTGGAAGTGTCGATGCACAGATCCCATGCCCTGCCAGCCCGTGGAGGCGGCAGCGTAAAGCGCACGGCCTCATGGTGGGGATTGAGAAGCAGAAGAAAGGTATCGTCGACGATCAGCTCACCGACGGCGTTGACATCGTCGAGCGTGCGTCCGTTCAACAACAGTCCAATGCAGCGGACCCAGCCGGACCCCCACTCATCTTGCGTCATTTCGTTGCCGTCCGTTCGCAGCCATAAAATATCGCCTTCGGCGCCGCCGTTCACCCGCCGCTCCGGAGCTTCGGGATCGATGCGCCGGTCCTGAAAAAATTTCCGGCGATGGAGATTGGGATGGCTCTTGCGCAAGTCGATCAGCAACCGCACGAATTCCAGAAGATCGCGGCGGCGCTCGTCCAGGTTCCAATCAAACCAGCTGGTCTCATTATCCTGGGCGTAAGCATTATTGTTTCCATGTTGCGTGCGGCCGATCTCATCCCCTCCGCACAACATCGGTACGCCTTGCGATAACAGCAAGGTCGCCAGAATATTGCGCTTCTGGCGGTCGCGCAAGTCCCGGATCGCCGGAACGTCCGTCGGGCCCTCGACGCCATGATTCCAGGATTGATTGTCGTTGGTTCCGTCGCGATTATCCTCGCCGTTGGCTTCGTTGTGCTTGTCGTTATAGCTGACCAGATCTTCCAGCGTGAATCCGTCATGCGCTGTAACGAAATTGACGCTCGCGGTGGGGTGACGGCTGTCGCGCTGGTACAGGTCGCTGCTGCCGGTCAAGCGGTAGCCGAGCTCGGCGAGCTGCCCGCCATCGCCCTTCCAGTAGCGCCGCACCACATCGCGATACCGCCCATTCCATTCGGCCCAAAGGGTGGGGAATTTGCCCACCTGATAACCGCCTTCTCCTACATCCCACGGCTCTGCGATCAGCTTAACTTGAGAGATCACGGGGTCTTGGTTGATGATGTCGAAGAATGCGGAGAGCCGATCGACCTCATGCAACTCGCGCGCCAAGGCGGCCGCGAGATCGAAGCGGAACCCGTCCACGTGCATTTCGAGAATCCAGTAGCGCAGGCTGTCCATGATTAGCTTCAGAACTTGAGGATGCCGGACGTTCAGCGTATTGCCCGTCCCCGTGTAATCCATGTAGTAGCGCGGCTCATCCTGCATCACCCGGTAGTACGCGCAATTGTCGACACCCTTGAAGCTCAACGTCGGACCTAGGTGGTTGCCCTCCGCGGTGTGGTTATAAACAACGTCCAGGATCACCTCAATGCCGGCGCGATGCAGCGACTTCACCATGCTCTTGAACTCGCCCACCTGCTCGCCGCGATCGCCGGTGCTGGAATAACGCGCCTCAGGAGAAAAGAAGTTGATGGTGTTATAGCCCCAATAATTCTTCAGTCCCCTCTCAAGGAGGTGCTTGTCGTCGAGGAAGGCGTGCACGGGCATCAGCTCCACGGCGGTGATGCCGAGCCTCTTCAGGTGCTCGATGATCACAGGATGAGTCAAGCCGGCATAGGTTCCGCGCAACTCTTCCGGAATTTTCGGATGCGCCGCCGTAAAACCCTTAACGTGCACCTCGTATAGAACTGAATCATGCAGCGGAGTCAAGGGCGGACGATCATTTCCCCAGTCGAAATCAGCGGCGATCACGACACCCTTCGGAACCGCGGCGGCGTCATCCTGCTCGTCCGGCCGTAGATCGGCATCGGGATTCCCGAGTTCATAGCCGAACACGGGAGCGTCCCAATTGACGCGCCCGGCCAGCGCCTTGGCATACGGGTCGATCAGAAGCTTGGCCGGATTGAACCGCAGGCCGTGCTCCGCATCGTACGGGCCGCGAATGCGGTAGCCATAATATTGGCCCAGCCGGATCCCGGGGACGTAACAATGCCACACGTGCCCCGTAGATTCTCGAATGGAAATCACTTTGCACGGAGGCCCTTGAGGGTCGTTGAAGAGGCACAGTTCAACATCCGTCGCCCCTTCGGAATAGATCGAAAAATTAACGCCCGTGCCGTCCCATGTCGCACCTTGCGGATAAGGTTTGCCGGGCAGGATGGCTCTGTCCATCGTCTAGGCGCTCCGTTTCAAAATCGCGACGGAATCAGAAGGCATAGCGACGGCGCCGTCCGCCATAACACATTCCGGCGATGAAGCAAGCAGCATTGCGGCGAGAGACGGCAGTGACACTTCCTGCCGTTCCGCGCTCAAATTACAGACGACCGTGATTGAGCCGCGTTGAAGCGCCAGCCAGCGCTGCTCTTCGGAAAATCGCACATCTACTTGATCCAAACGTCCATCCGTCAGATCCCGCTCCGCGCGCCGCAACGCGATCAAGCGCCTGTGCCAGTCGATCAAGGAAGCTTGAGCCGCATCCTCCGGGTCGCAGCCGCCGAGCTTGGATTTCAAAAACGTTTCCGGGTCCTGCGGGTCGGGGATCTCCTCCGCCTTCCACCCGAATGCGGCGAATTCGTTCCTGCGCCCTTCCGATACGGCGCGTCCCAGGTTCGGGTCCTGATGATTGGTGAAATACAGAAACGGAGTGATTGCTCCGCATTCCTCACCCTGAAACAGCATCGGCACGAACGGAGCGCAGAACACCAACGCCGCGCCCACTTTCAACCGATCCACGCTCATCAGCATGCTGCTGCGCTCCCCCTGCGCGCGATTGCCGGTTTGATCGTGATTTTGAAGAAACCCGATGAAGCGGCTGCCGGGAAGATTCACGGGACGGCTCCCATGTTTCCGCTTGCGAAACGCCGAGTACTGGCCATCGTACACAAATACGTTCTCAAGAGCCTTCGCCAAATCCGCCATCGACCCGAAGTCGGCGTAATAACCGTTTCGTTCTCCCGTGAGCACGGTGTGCAGGGCGTGATGAAAATCATCGCTCCACTGGGCATCGACGCCGTAACCGCCGGCTTCCGGAGCCGTCACGATGCGCGGATCGTTCAAATCGCTCTCCGCGATGAGCACCAGATGACGGCCAATGTGCCCTTCCAGTGCCTTCACCTCGCTCGAAAGCTGCTGTAGAAAGTGGACCGCGGAGGAATCGAAGATCGCATGAATTGCGTCCAGGCGCAGGCCATCGAAGTGATAATCACGCAGCCACATCAGAGCGTTGTCGCACAGAAAGCGGCGCACCTCCGCGCTGCCCGCGTCATCGAGGTTCACAGCGGGACCCCACGGGGTGGAATAGCGCGAAGTGAAGTACGGACCGAAGCGCGCCAAGTAATTTCCCGTTGGGCCAAGGTGGTTGTACACCACATCCAGCAGAACCGCTATGCCCGCCGCGTGGCAGGCGTCAACAAGACACTTCAGGCCTTCCGGGCCCCCATAAGCGTGATGCGGCGCGAAAAGATCCACGCCATCATATCCCCAACCCCAATCGCCTGGAAATTCGTTTACCGGCATCAACTCAATATGAGTGACGCCCAGGCTTGAAAGATCTCCCATCCGCTTGATGGCGCTATCGAACGTGCCTTCCCGGGTGAACGTTCCAATGTGCAGTTCGTAGATCACGGCAGCGGAAAGTGGAGGCGCCTGCCATCTTTGATCCGTCCACTTGAAGGAAGCATGATCGACGACCCGCGACGGACCGTGCACTCCCAGAGGCTGCCACGCGGAGCGTGGATCGGGCACCGGCTCCGTGCCGTCGAGCACATACCAGTAGTCCATCCCCGCGGTTGCCTCCGGGACATCGATGAACCACCAGCCTCCGTCCAGCGGCTTCATCGCTAGAAGGATGTCTTCCAGGCTCAACTGCACCGCTTGCGCGACGGGCGCCCACACGCGGAATTCGGTCATGCGGCCGCTTCTTTGACCAGCAGCAGCACCGGAAAGCGGCGCAGCAGCGCGCTCACTTCCGTCTTGCCCCCTTCGACCACATCCCCGGTGAACTGATTCTTCCAGCGTCCCTCCGGAATTTCCAGACTCGTCTCAGCCCAATTGCCCAACGTCATCAGCAAGCGGGGTGCGGCCGCGATAACGTCTTGTCCCCTCCGGAACGACACCAGATTCGCGGCTTTGGGTCCAGCGGCCCATAGCGCTTGATAGGCGCCTTGCGGTCCGAAGCTTTCCGGGTGCGCATTCCTGGTTCGAAGCGCTTGCCGGACGGTCCACAGCTTGGGCAATCCTTGGCAGCTTCTCGCCAGAATCTGCTCCGGAGAAAGCTCATCCATCTGCGAAAGCAACCGCCGCCGTAACTCGTAATCCACCGGCCGCCGGTTGTCGGGATCGACAAGGCTCAAGTCCCACAGTTCCGATCCCTGATAGAGATCAGGAACGCCCGGCGCGGTCAGCTTCAACAAGGTGAGCGATAAAGAAGTGAGCCGGGCAGGCTCCATCAGCGGCCCGAGGAATTGCTGGAAGTCGTCCAGAAAATCGCGGTCCGCCAGCATGCCTTCGATGAATTTCGCCAGCGCCTCCTCAAACGCGGTGTTGGGCTCAATCCAGGAAGTGTGCTCCTTGGCCTCCCGAACAGCCTTGCGGCTGTATTCAACCAGCCGTTCCCGCGACAAAGGCCACGCGCCCACCATGGTCTGATACAGCAGATATTCTGTCTTCCGGTCCGGCAGATCGCCGCTGCGATGGCCGGCATTCGTCGCCGACCAGCGCATTACCGCGGCGCCCCAATCCAACGGAATCTCCGACAGCAGGCCGATCCGCGAGCGCACATCCTCACTTCGTTTTGTATCGTGAGTGGACGTAGCCAGCATGGTCGATGGAAAATGGCTCTGCGCGTCCTGGCACCAGCGGTGAAATTCCTCCGGAGCCACGCGGAAGCGCTTCGGGTCTCCCCCCACCTCGTTCAACGACACCAGGCGAAGATAGCAATAGAAAGCCGTATCCTCCACTCCCTTGGCCATGGCCGCGGCCGTCAACTGTTGGAAGCGCATGACGAATTCATTTTCCAGATCGCCCGTCGCTTCCAGCGCCAGGATCTTGCCCAGCAGGTCGAACATGCGTTGATCCAGATCCGGACGCGCGGAGCGGGCTGCATTTACCGCTTCCGAAATTGCCACCACGCTCGCCGGGGAAATCGTCCGAGCCTCCGCACGCGCATACGATCGATACACGGGAAACCATGCGATCACTTCGCGGACCGTCTCATGCAGTTCATGGCGAGTGTAATCTCTCGAATCGCGCCGATGCTCGCAAATCCGTACCAGCAAATCCGTCAGGCGGCTGACGTCGCTGTCCAGGATCTCGCGCAGCACCAGGTCTTTCTTCTCGCGGGCCACCGCCGCGAAATTCGCCCGCTCACCTGTGAACGCCTGGTAGATATCGTTCAGCGGAGCTTCGCCGCGTGGATCCACGAACAAGCCGCCGGCCAGATTCAGAAAATCGTAGCCGGTGGTTCCGGCGATCTTCCAGGATTCCGGCAAAGCCTCGCCGGGCTGGAGGATCTTCTCCGCGACGATCCAGGCTTCCGGCGCCGCCGCGCGGAGCCTGTGGAAATACTCCTCCGGATCGCGAAGCCCATCCGGATGATCCACGCGCACTCCGTCGAGCTCGCCGCTCCGCAGCCAATCCAGGATCAACCTGTGAGTGTCCGCGAAAACCCGCTCATCTTCCACCCGCATGCCCACCAGCGTATTGATATCGAAGAACCGGCGATACGCCAGATCGTGCGCGGCGGAACGCCACCGCGCCAAGCGGTAGTTTTGTTGCAGCAAGAGTGCGTCGAGCTCGTCTGGATTGCCGTTCAACTCTTCAACTGCCTTGTCGATACACTCGGCAACCTCGGGGTGCTCATCGCAAAGCCGTAAGAGCAGTTCCCTCAGAACCTCCTTGTTGCGATGCCGCACGATGAGGCCGGCCCAGTCGGATTCCGCCGGAGTCGGAAGATGGGCCAGTGAGTCAGCCAGAAAAGCAAGCTCGCTATTTTCGCAGATGCTTGCGCACTTCCCCAGAAACTCCGCTACCGATTCAGGAGCCACCGGAAAGGTGTGATCGTAATAGCGGAAGAGAAAGCTGCCTCCGCTGCGTTCGAGAGCCAGCTTGCGCGCCTCGATCATCAGACCGGAATGATCTTCCAGAACCGGCAGCAGGATCTTGTTTCGCAGCCGCTCCTCAATCGCGTTCCACTCGATATCGAAATACGGCGCGTAGCGGCTGGATGCGCCGTTCTCCAAAGTGTTCCACCACCATTTGTTGTGATGTCCGGTGATAGCCATGTGGTTGGGCACGATGTCCAACACTTGGCCCATGCCGCGGGATCGAAGCTTTTCCGCGAATCGTGCACGGCTTGGCGCCCCGCCCAGTTCCTTGTTGACGCGATGGTAATCGACAATGTCGTATCCGTGCGTGCTTCCAGGAGCGGCCTGCAGAGACGGCGAGCAGTACACGTGTGAGATTCCGAGATCGCTGAGGTACTCTACGATAGCCGAAGCGGCATCGAAATCGAATCCGGCGTGGAGCTGCAGACGATACGTGGATTGAGGGACGCGCAAAGCGCAGCCTAAGAAGAGGAGGACTGCAGGATCCGTGCGGTTTCGGCGGTAGCCGCCATCCGGCGGCCCAGACAATCCAGATGCAGGATGCCGCGCTCGATGGCAATGGTGACCGCCTGCGTGCGGTCTGAGGTCCCCAGCTTCCTCAATATGTTCTGGAGGTGCATCTTGATCGTTCCCGTAGCAGTGGAAAGATTGAACGCAATCTCCTTATTGGACATGCCGCGCGCCACGTGCCCCAAAACTTCAACCTCGCGGGGCGTCAGCGCCACCTTCGGGAAGTGCTGGCTCAACCGCTCGGCGACTTCGGCCGGCACCAGCCGCTTTCCGGAATACACCGCGCGAATGGCGTTCCCGACTTCCTCGTGCGCCATCTCCTTCAATATGTACCCGCGAATTCCGGCCTCAAGCGCCCGGTAGATGTCCTGATCGCCGTCGTAGCTGGTGAGCACGATGATGCGCACCTCGGGATCCAACTGCCGCAGAAGCCGCGAGGCCTCGATGCCGTCGACCTTTGGCATCCGCAGGTCCATCAGGACCACATCGGGGTGGCATTCCAGAAACTTTTCCACCCCCTCCTTGCCGTCGCCGGCTTCTCCAACCATCTCGATGTCCGGTTCCGATGCCAAGGTATGCTCAAGCCCTCTGCGCACTAGCGGGTGGTCGTCCACTACCAGAACTCGAATTTTGGATTGAGAGAGCGGATACATGGCGCTGCCTCTCGATTTAGCAACTCATATGCCATTTGCGGGTAACGGCAATTCAAGCACTTACGGCGGCGGAAGAGTGCAATATCTGCGTTTCAAGAAATTCTTGCCCAAGCCGCCCACCTCGCACAAATTCAAAGTGATAGGATTGGGGTGGAAGTACCCCGCTCACGGCGGCCCCTCCTCGAGTTTTAACATGTATCATCCCCTTCGCTCTCTTTCCTTCGTCCTTTCCACTCTTGCCATGACGGCAGGTGGGGCCCCTCCCATCACGCATCCCTCTTCGAACACGGTCGTGATTGGATTCGTCGGCGGATTCGTCCGGCAAAATAATGCGATTCACCAGGAAGTCCAGCTCGCCTCTCACCTTCGCGAGGAGTACCCGTCGGGCCTTCAGGTAAGAATGTTCAAAAATCACCAGGGCCGCCAGGCGCACCAGGCTGTCCTAGAACTGCTGGACGCGGATCGAAACGGCACTCTGTCTGAGGGAGAGAAAAGCGCCGCCCGCGTGGTCCTCTATGGACACAGTTGGGGTGCATCGGAAGCGGTAAACCTTGCTCGAACGCTGGAAAAAGATGGAGTTCCGGTTTTGCTTACAATCCAGGTGGATAGTGTTTCAAAGGGGGGCGAGGATGACCGGCTGATTCCCGCCAATGTGGCGCAGGCGATTAACTTCTATCAAACCAATGGCTTTCTCCATGGCGTAAAAAAGATTCTGGCGGTGGATCGCTTTCGCACGCAGATACTGGGGAATTTCAAGCTCGACTACAGCATCAAGAAAATCGACTGCGCCGGGTACCCCTGGTACGCGCAACTCTTCATGAAGCCTCACATTGAGATCGAATCTGATCCTGCCGTATGGGGCCAGATCGAGTCCCTGATCCGCTCCAAGGTGTCCGTCCCAGTGGTCAGCCCGCGCTGATTTTTCAACCGCCGGCCTTCACGATACCTACCGGAACGGTTCGGCCGCGAACTACCGAGAGCACCGCTTCGCGAGTCTGCCGCAGCGAGCCTGTCGTCAGTTCTTTCGATAGCTGGCGAACAGCCGGCTCGATAAGCCATCGAAGCGAGACGGGAATGCCCCGGCTCAGCGCAATATTTTCTTGCTCCATGTAGACCCCGCCGTCTCGCTGCTCGTATTTCGATATGCAGTAAATTCGCCATACGTACGGCGTCGTCTCATCCCCCGTAGCGACAGTTTGGCCAGGCTTTCCGTGGCGCCGGAACTCATCCAGGCGGGTACTTCGTGTGATGGAGTACCAATGGCTGTCATCCACCCGAATCCGGCGAGCGTCATATTCGGTATCGACGACCTCGGACACGAACAGCAGTTTCTGGGCGTAGCGTACACGAAACTGGTCCTCGTCTTCTTTGTTACCATGGCTGGTTCTGCAAAGCAGAGTCGCATCGATGACTGTCGGGCCATAGAATTGGCTGTACTGCCCGTAGTCGTCAAGAACCGCGAAGACTTGCGCCAGCGTGACGCCGGGGATAAAGACGACGCCGGACCAATCATGGATAAGCCCGTGAGGTACGGCTTGCATCCCGCTTGAGCCAACTGCCGGCCCCGCCAGAATCTCGCCTTGACGAGCACGCTCAGCCACTTGCAAATCCTCGTCGAGCCGCAGAAAAGGGGCGCCTGCATTACCAGCCGATCGTGTGCGCGAATCCGCGCGTTGAATATAGTCACCCCACGCTTTTAGGGTTTCTGGATTTAGGACGGCTGAACTTGCAAAGGCGGGCAAACCAACTATCAGTAACCCCGCTAGGTATCGGCAATTCACTGAGTATCCCCTCTTCCGCGGGGGTCGGATGCATTTGCGATGCCGTTTTTAAACTCGCGCCATTTTCCGGAAATGGTCTATGGCCTGCTCTGTTTTGCGGAGGAGGTTCCGATGTTACACGTTCACCCAGGACAGTGTGGTCTGTGCACTCACTTTGGAGAACCGCACAACGGCCATAAGGACAGCCTCGCGCAAATCCGATTGAAGCAGGAAGCTCCTGAGACGCTAGTGGATGAGTGCGGTCATCCGCGCCTTGTCTCCTTGCACCTCAAGGTAACTCCCCTCAGCGGCTGCGACGGCTTTCAGCAGGCAAAGCCTTCCTAGCGCGCCCCCCGCGCGATCCAGGGCTCCGTCTCGCGGGCTGTTACTTCAGGTGCGAAGTAGTAAAAATTGCGGGCCTGGGCGACGGAGGAAATCTAACGCGGCGGGGAACCGCTTTTCCCGCCGCGTAGTGGGTAGTTTATTTAGACTCCATTCCCTCGCCGGAAATCCCGGTTAAGGCGTTCATCGAATTTCGCCTTTTGGCCGGGGGTTAGAATCGCATAGACCTTGGCGATCGTCTTGAGGTGGATGGCTTCCATTTGCGAATTCAGGTTCGCATTTTGCTGAATGATCTGATCGATCTGTTGTTCGGAATCACTCTTCATAGCAGCGTTCAAGGCTTTACGTTCCTCACGAAAGTTCGCGGACAAGCCTTTGGTCTGCTCGCGAGAGTCCTTGAGAATGACTTTAGCCTTGGCCTGCTGGTCCGGCGTCAAATTTAACCTTGCGGTCAACCGCTGCAGCATTTGCCCCTGGCGGGCGGCTCCCGCCCGGTGAGGCGTAGTGGCCTGCTGCGGCGCTGTTGTTTGGGCCGACATAACTCCAGCCGTCAGAATCGTCAGGGCGATCATTGGCAACTTCATCGTTGATCTCCTTCACTTGATCAGACGACGTGCTGATAGTGCGGGATACAGACTAGGGCAAACCAGCAGGGCGAGATCCCCTGATCGCGGGGGGCCTTATGTTGTTTTGGCGGAATTTCCCTGTAGCGCACCGTTCGCGTTCAGAAGATACACCACTTTCGTTCCGACGTCCCCCAGGAATTCAGCCAAGCTCGCCGGCTTGGGAATGAAACAGCTCGCTCCCATCGTAATCACGTCCTCAAGCTCATTTGGCCTCAGAAACGAAGATAAAATAGCCTTCGGTACCCCGGTCAGATTGGGATTCGCCGCGGCCGCCGTCAGAATCTCCAAGCCCTGGCCGCCGGGCAAATTGTAATCCAGCAAAACCAGGTCGGGAATCGGCGAGCCATGAAAGCCGCACTTCTTCACAGCCTCGATCGCTTCCGCGGCCGTGAGATGGTGATCGAGCTGAAAGGCCAGCGATTGCCGCCTCAGAGCTTCCTCGATCAGCCACACGTCAGCGCTATTGTCTTCCGCTAAAAGGATTCGCACGGGCCTGTCCCCTTTGTGATTTGTCGTCATTGTGTCCTGCCTTCGCGGTGCGGATCCCTCGGCAGCGTAAAATTGAAAACCGATCCGTGTCCAGGATTGGATTCAACCCAGATGCGTCCGCCAAGCCGTTCCACCGCGGCCTTGCAAATGGATAAGCCGATACCGGTTCCCGAATGCTCCACGGTGTGCAAGCGCCGGAAAACCCCAAAAATATACTCCGAGTACTTGGCGTCGATGCCAATTCCATTGTCTATCACCGAGAACGTCCAGCCGGCTTTGGTCGCCGCCGATGTAATTTTCACCATGGGAACCCGCTCACTGGATCGATACTTGATTGCGTTGCTGATTAGATTTTGAAAGACCTGCAACAGGAGAATTTCGATAGATGGAACAATCGGGAGGCTGCTCCAGTCCACCGATGCGCCCGTCTCTTGAACCATTGTCTGCAGCGTAGCGACGCTCGCCGCAACAACCGCGTTGCAATCAACCGGAGCCCATTCCTGCTGACCCGATTCGCTGACGTGAATGTACTGCCGCAACGCGCCCAGCAATTGGTTCAGTCGAGACGCGTGATCTTCAATGATTGCGAGCATGCCCCTTTCCCGCTCTGCCAGCCGGCCGTTGACGGCTTCCGAGAGCCACTGCGCGTAGGCGCGCACGGTGCGGATCGGCTCCTGGAGGTCGTGACTCGCGGCCCATGCAAATTGCCGTAGCGCTTCGTTTGACGTACTCAGCGCTGCGGTCCGTTCCGCGACGCGTCTCTCCAACTCCGCGTTGGTCTGCTGAATACGCGCCTCCGCGTCCACCTGGCTGGTGATGTCGCGGATGGACGTCGTGACCAGAATGGCCTCCGACGCATGGAACGGACTTCGAGTAATTCCAGCCGGGAATAAAGTCCCATCGCGCCGAACGCCTGTCTGGCGAATTTCCATCTGCGCGGAAGAATCCTGAATCGGCTCCGCCGTCAGACGCTCCCACTCCGGAATAAGGGTCCGTATATTTTGTCCGATCAACGTCTCGCGTGAATACTGAAACAGCATGTCTACGCGGGAATTTGCCAGCTCAATCCTGCCGTCCTCGCTGGTGATGACCATCGCGTCGGGTGCGGCCTCAAGCACGTCCCGGAACCTCCGCTCCGTTCGCTTCAGATCTTCCGTTTGCCGCTGCAGCCGCTCCTCGCTGCGGCGCAGCTCGACAAACACTTTCACTTTGCTCTGGAGGATTTCAGGCACAATCGGCTTGAATAAGAAGTCCACCGCGCCCAGGTCGTAACCGCGAAAGAGCTGTTCGTCGCTGCGATACGCCGTCAGAAAAAGAATCGGAGTCCGATGCGACCGCTTCCGCGACCGGATCATTTCCGCCGTTTCAAATCCATCCATGACCGGCATCCGAACGTCCAATAAGATAGCCGCGAAATCGTGCTCCAGGCACAACCGGAGCGCATCGGTACCATTTTCCGCCAGCATCAGCTCCTGGTCCAGCGGCTCCAGGATAGCCTGAAGCGCCACCAGATTATGCGGATCGTCATCGACGGCGAGCAGCTTCACCCGGGCTGGGCCGGTGAACTGGGAACCGAAATCCGTGACTTGCTGCGGCATCATACAATTCGTAGATCTACACGCCGCTCTTGTCCCGCACCGGCCGCCGCCGCACCCGCCAAACCTGCCAGCGCCACGCGCATCACGGAGAACAGATAGGCCAGGTCCACCGGCTTGGTCACATAGTCAGTCGCGCCCGCTTGCAGGCACTTCTCGCGATCGCCCTTCATTGCTTTCGCAGTCAGGGCGATGATCGGCAGCGACGAGAAGCCCGGGAGCCGGCGAATGGCGCGCGTGGTCTCGTACCCATCCATCTCCGGCATCATGATGTCCATCAGAACAAGATCGATGTCCGGACTTTCCCGGAGCACGTCGATCCCACCCTGTCCCGTCTCTGAGTGCACCACTTCGATATCGTACTGCTCCAGCACGCTGGTCAAGGCAAAAATATTGCGCAGATCGTCATCCACAACCAGGATCTTCCGGCCGGCCAATGCCGGGTCAATTTTGCGAATCTCTGCCAGCGCTTCCGCCTGCGCCGGAGTAAGATTACTTTCCTGCCGGTGGAGCAACAGAATCGTATCGTCAAGCAGACGGCCCAGCGATGGCGCGTATCGAACGGGACTGATTCTGGAAAGGCGATGCAATTCGGCCGCCTTTCGCGCGTCAAGCTGAGGCGAGCCGAAGATAATTACCGGCGGCACAACCGAGCCGGCTCCCGCCTGGATTCGCTCGATCAGATCCAGACCGCCCACCTGCGAAACGGCCCAGTCCAGGATCACCCCGTCGACGCCGTCTTCTTTCACGATGGTTTCAGCATCCGCGGTCGACGCCGCCGCGAGAAGATCGAGGTCGGCGGCGGCGAGAAAATCGCTGATCGCCGTACGCATCCGCTCCGCTCCTGCCACGATCAACAGCTTCTTCCTTCGCGATTCCATGGAACCTTCGACCACCGGGAAAACGGTAGCCAGGGAATCGTGGCCGGGCGTCTTCTGCATGCATGTCATCGCGCCCAGGGCGAAGCCATCCTTCGGCCTCTCCACGCCCGACACAATGTGAATCGGGATGTGGCGCGTCACGGGATCGTGCTTCAGATGATCGAGCACCGTCCATCCGCTCATGTCCGGTAGCCGGACATCCAGGGTGATCGCCGCCGGCTGGAAGTTTTTGGCAAGCGTAATGGCGCTTGCGCCTCGCATCGCCACCAGGGCCTTGAAGCCGCGTTCGTGGGCTTGATCCATCAGGACGCCCGCGAAGGTGGGATCGTCTTCCACGATCAACAGCACCGGATCTCCGGGTTGAATCGTGTTCCGGTCGTCGTCCAGACTCGCCTCGCGTTCCGCCAGCCAATTCGGAAGGGAGACGGCGCCGTGCTCGAACCGGTAGTCCACGTCGCGGGCCATCCAGACGCGCATCACCGAGAAAAGCAGATCCAGATCCACCGGCTTGGTAACGTAATCGGAGGCGCCCGCGCGGAGACATTTTTCGCGATCGCCCTTCATCGCCTTCGCGGTCAGGGCCACGATGGGCAGCGTTCGAAACTCCGGCAGAGACCGGATCGCGCGCATGGTTTGATAGCCGTCCATCTCCGGCATCATGATATCCATCAGCACAATATCGACATCACGAGTGCTCTTCAACAGCTCGATTCCGGCCCGGCCGTTTTCGGCGTGAAGTATTTTCAGCTCGCGATGCTCCAGTACGCTTGTCAGCGCGAAGATGTTGCGGAGGTCGTCGTCGATCACCAGCACTTTTCGACCAACCAGCATGGAGTCGGATTGGCGGACGTCCGCCAGAACGCGCTTTTGTTCCACCGAAAGAACGCTTTCCTTTCGGTGCAGCAGCAGAACGCTTTCGTCCAGAATCCGCTCGATAGACTGCGCGTAACGCACGGGTCCCACCCTGGCGCAGCGATGAATTTCTGAAACCTGGTCCTCCGATAACGCCCGGCTGCCGGAGACTACGATGGGCGGCACATACAGCGAGGATTTCGATTGAACGTTCTCGATAAACTCGATTCCCTCGGCGTCCGGCAGAACCCAATCCATTACGATTCCGTCGATCGTGCGGGAATCCATCGTGCGTGCGGCTGAAGCGAGGTTGGGTACGCCGACGATCTCGACGTCGGGGCCAGCCAGAAGATTGCGAATGTCGGAGGCGCGCACGTCGTTTTCTGCGATCAGCAACAGCGTCTTCTTCCGCCGCTCCAGCGAACGTTGAATCACTCCGAAGATTCCTTCCAGCGACTCATTGCCGACGTCTTTCGGCATGCAGGACATGGCTCCCAGGGCGAATCCACGCTTGTTGTTCTCATGTCCGGAGATCACGTGGACCGGAATGTGCGCGGTTGAGGAATCGTGTTTCAAGCGATCGAGCAAAGTCCAGCCGCTCATGTCCGGCAGGCGAAGATCCAGCGTGATCGCAGCCGGCTGAAACTCCCGCGCGAGCGAGATCGCCGTGGTTCCGCGCAGTGCGACAATCGCCTTGGCTCCGCAGCGATGACTCATATCCACAAGGATGCGCGCAAACGTAGCATCGTCTTCGACGATCAGCAGCACGCGGTCGGCAGGCGTAACCAGATTGCGATCGTCGTCCACCGCCAGTTCCTCCACCAGTTCGGCTGGGACTGTGCTGCCAGTTGGAGAAAGGATCAGATCCAGGTCGCCCCGGGAGCGAAGTTCGCCGTCGCTTAGCGCCAGAGGACGGTCAGCCGCTTCCGGCTTCGGCGCCGAAGCGATATACGTTTGTGGCAGATAGAATGTGAAAATGCTTCCGCGGCCGACGGCGCTCTGCAGGTGAATCTCGCCGCCCAGCAAGCGGGCCAATTCGCGGCTGATTGAAAGCCCCAGTCCAGTTCCGCCGTATTTTCTGCTGGTGGTCCCATCCGCTTGCTGAAACGCTTCAAAGATGATGCGCTGCTTCTCATGCGCGATACCAATTCCTGTGTCAGTTACGGAAAATGCGATGACGCCCTTGGCTCTGTTGAGTACTGTGTGCGTGCGGCTCCAGCCGCTGGTGACGATGTCCATGCGCAATCTGACAGAACCCTGCTCGGTAAATTTCAGGGCGTTCGATAGCAGGTTCTTCAATACCTGTTGCAGTCGCTTGACGTCGGTGCGGATTACGCCGTTTGCAAGATCCGGCTGCACCTCGATTCCAAATCCGATGCCCTTGCCTTCCGCCACATGACGGAAAGTTCGTACGCAATAGTCTTCGAGTTCGGCGAAGCGCACATTGCCGACCTCGACATCCATCTTGCCCGACTCAATCTTCGATAGATCCAGAATGTCGTTGATCAACGCCAGCAGATCGGTGCCGGAGGAGTGAATCGTCTCCGCGAATTTAATTTGCTTCGGACTCAGGTTGCCCTCGGTATTGTCCGCCAGGATGCGCGCCAGAATCAGCAGGTTATTGAGTGGAGTCCTCAGTTCATGCGACATATTCGCCAGGAACTCGCTCTTGTACTTGGAGGTGAGCGCCAGCTGCTCGGCCTTCTCTTCCAGCGCATGCTGGCCCTGCTCGATTTCCCGGTTCTTGGCTTCGACTTCGGTGTTCTGCTCCGCCAGCAACTGCGCCTTTTCCTGCAACTCTGCGTTGGTTTTCTGTAATTCCTCGGCCAGCGCCTGGCTCTGCTGCAGAAGCTGCTCCGTCCGCATTGTGGCTGCGATCGTGTTCAGCACGATTCCGATACTCTCAGTAAGCTGATCGAGGAACGCCACGTGGACTTCGGACAATTTGTGGAAGGACGCGAGCTCCACCACGGCCTTCACCTCGCCCTCAAACAAAACCGGCAGGACCACGATCGTGGTGGGAACACCGGAGCCCAAGCTCGACTGAATACGGATGTAATTCTCAGGCACGTCGCGAACCAGAATGCGCTGCTTTTCCCGGGCGCACTGTCCCACCAATCCCTGTCCGATCTTGAATTGCATGGGGACTTGGTCGCGATCGTCGCAGGCGTACCCGGCCATGAATTTCAGCATGCCGGAATCGCCCTCGCTATTTTCGGCAATGTAGAACGTGCCGCGCTGCGCGCTGACCAGGGGGGCCAGTTCAGACAGCAGCAATTGCGCCACGGTGAGCAGATCGCGCTGGCCCTGCACCATGCTGGTGAACTTCGCGATGTTAGTCTTCAGCCAATCCTGGTCGGTGTTCTTGCGCGTGGTTTCCGCCAGGTTCACGATCATCTCATTGATGTTGTCCTTCAGCGCTGCGACTTCGCCTTGCGCCTCCACGGTGACCGACCGAGTCAAGTCGCCGGTGGTCACAGCCGTTGCGACTTCCGCGATCGCGCGGACTTGCGTAGTCAGGTTAGCCGCAAGCTGATTGACGTTGTCCGTAAGATCGCGCCAGATTCCGGCCGCGCCGGGCACGCGCGCCTGGCCGCCGAGCTTGCCCTCAATGCCGACCTCGCGCGCCACGGTGGTTACCTGGTCCGCAAAAGTCGCCAAGGTGTCGATCATCGCGTTGATGGTGTCGGCCAGCTCTGCGATTTCACCTTTGGTCTCTAGCACCAATTTTCGTTTCAAATCGCCGTTTGCGACCGCCGTCACCACCTTCGCGATCCCGCGCACCTGTGTTGTCAGATTCGCCGCCATCAGATTGACGTTGTCGGTAAGATCCTTCCACGTCCCGGCCACGCCGCGGACTTCCGCCTGCCCGCCCAGTTTGCCTTCGGTACCCACCTCACGCGCCACGCGAGTCACTTCGCTGGCGAACGAATTCAACTGATCGACCATCGTGTTGATGGTGTTCTTCAGCTCCAGGATTTCCCCGCGAACGTCTACCGTAATCTTGCGCGACAGGTCGCCCATCGCGACCGCCGTGGTCACCTGGGCGATGTTACGCACCTGATTGGTGAGATTCGACGCCATGGAGTTTACAGACTCCGTCAAGTCTTTCCATGTCCCCGCGACTCCGTACACGTCAGCCTGTCCCCCGAGCCGCCCCTCTGTGCCGACCTCGCGGGCCACGCGAGTCACTTCGCTGGCGAAGGAGCTAAGCTGGTCCACCATCGTATTGATGGTGTCCTTCAACGCCAGGATTTCGCCGCGAGCATCCACGGTGATTTTGCGCGACAGATCTCCCTTCGCGACGGCCGTCGTCACCTCCGCGATATTGCGGACCTGAGCCGTCAAGTTCGAGCCCATGGAGTTCACGGACTCAGTCAAATCCTTCCAGGTGCCCGCAATACCGCGGACATCCGCCTGTCCGCCCAACTTCCCTTCGGTGCCAACCTCGCGAGCCACGCGAGTCACTTCGCTGGCGAACGCATTGAGCTGATCCACCATCGTGTTAATCGTGTTCTTCAGCTCGAGAATTTCGCCACGCGCGTCCACCGTAATCTTGGTCGTGAGATCGCCCTTCGCGACAGCTGTAGTTACGCCGGCAATGTTGCGAACCTGATTCGTCAGATTCGACGCCATCGAATTGACTGAGTCAGTCAGATCTTTCCAGGTTCCGGCCACACCGCGCACGTCGGCTTGCCCGCCCAGCTTACCTTCTGTGCCGACTTCGCGAGCTACGCGGGTCACTTCGCTGGCGAAGGAGCTAAGCTGATCCACCATCGTATTGATAGTATTCTTCAGCTCCAGAATCTCGCCGCGCGCGTCTACCGTAATCTTGCGCGACAAATCGCCCTTCGCAACAGCCGTGGTGACTTCTGCAATATTACGAACCTGATTCGTCAGGTTCGAAGCCATCCAATTCACAGACTCGGTCAGATCGCGCCACGTGCCCGCGACGCCGCGCACGTCGGCCTGGCCTCCCAGTCGGCCTTCCGTGCCCACCTCGCGAGCCACGCGAGTTACTTCGCTGGCGAATCCGTTAAGCTGATCCACCATCGTGTTGATGGTGTTTTTCAACTCCAGAATCTCGCCGCGAACGTCCACCGTGATCTTGCGCGACAAATCGCCTTTCGCAACAGCTGTCGTGACTTCCGCAATATTCCGAACCTGCGCAGTCAGGTTCGATCCCATGGAGTTTACCGACTCTGTAAGATCGCGCCAGGTTCCAGCGACGCCCTTCACATCGGCCTGCCCGCCGAGTTTTCCTTCCGTTCCAACCTCGCGAGCCACGCGAGTCACCTCGCTGGCGAAGGAGCTCAGCTGATCCACCATCGTATTGATCGTGTTCTTCAATTCAAGGATTTCGCCACGCACCTCAACCGTGATCGTGCGCGACAAATCACCCTTAGCCACCGCCGTCGTTACTTCCGCAATATTGCGAACCTGGTTAGTGAGATTCGACGCCATGGAGTTGACGGAATCCGTCAGATCCTTCCACACGCCGCCCACGCCTTTAACGACCGCCTGCCCCCCCAGCTTGCCCTCTGTTCCCACTTCACGGGCCACGCGAGTCACTTCGCTCGCAAAGGAGCTGAGCTGGTCCACCATCGTGTTGATGGTATTTTTCAATTCCAGAATCTCGCCGCGCACGTCCACTGTAATCTTGCGCGAAAGGTCGCCGTTGGCCACGGCCGTGGTCACCTCTGCAATATTGCGTACCTGCGCCGTCAGATTCCCGGCCATCGAATTGACCGAGTCGGTCAGATCCTTCCACACGCCGCCGACGCCCTTCACTTCGGCCTGGCCGCCCAGTTCGCCCTCGGTTCCGACTTCGCGAGCCACGCGAGTCACTTCGCTCGCAAACGCGTTGAGCTGATCCACCATCGTATTGATCGTGTTCTTCAGCTCAAGAATCTCGCCGCGGACGTCCACCGTGATCTTGCGGGAGAGATCGCCATTTGCGACCGCCGTAGTCACCTCGGCGATATTGCGAACCTGCGCCGTCAAGTTCCCGGCCATCGAATTGACCGAGTCAGTAAGATCCTTCCAAACGCCCCCGACGCCTTTCACTTCCGCCTGGCCGCCGAGCTCACCCTCAGTACCCACCTCTCGAGCCACGCGAGTCACCTCGCTCGCAAACGAGCTGAGTTGATCCACCATCGTATTGATGGTGATCTTCAGCTCCAGAATTTCGCCACGCACGTCCACTGTGATCTTGCGGGAAAGATCGCCATTTGCCACCGCAGTCGTCACTTCCGCAATATTGCGAACCTGCGCTGTGAGATTCCCGGCCATGAAGTTGACCGAGTCCGTGAGATCCTTCCAAACGCCGCCGACGCCCTTCACCACCGCCTGACCGCCCAACTTGCCATCCGTTCCCACTTCGCGAGCCACTCGAGTCACTTCGCTCGCGAAAGAGCTGAGCTGATCCACCATCGTGTTGAACGTATTCTTGAGTTCCAGAATTTCGCCGCGAACTTCGACAGTGATCGTACGGGAGAGATCGCCCTTGGCCACCGCAGTCGTCACTTCAGCGATATTGCGAACCTGCGAAGTCAGATTCGAGGCCATCGAATTGACGGAGTCGGTGAGATCCTTCCACGTTCCGGCGACGCCGGTCACTACTGCCTGGCCGCCGAGCTTGCCCTCGGTGCCCACCTCGCGCGCCACTCGAGTCACTTCGCTGGCGAAAGAACTGAGCTGATCCACCATGGTGTTCATGGTGTTCTTAAGCTCCAGGATTTCGCCCTGGACGCTCACCGTGATCTTACGGGAAAGATCTCCGCGAGCCACGGCCGTGGTCACTTCAGCGATATTGCGAACCTGATTGGTCAGGTTCGACGCCATCGAATTGACGGAATCGGTCAGATCCTTCCAGGTGCCGGCTACGCCGGTCACAACCGCCTGGCCGCCCAGCTTGCCCTCGGTGCCCACCTCGCGAGCCACGCGAGTCACTTCGCTCGAGAAGGAGTTCAACTGATCCACCATCGTGTTCACGACGCGGGCGGTACGGATGAATTCGCCCTGTAGCGGACGGCCCTCCACCTCGAGAGACATCTTCTGTGAAAGATCGCCCTGCGCTACGGCTCCAATCACGCGCGCGATTTCCGTCGAAGGCTGAACCAGGTCGGAGATGAGGCTGTTCACGGATTCGACGCAGGAGGCCCAATTGCCGGAACCCGCGGCCAGCGAAGCCCGCTGCCCGATCCGGCCTTCCTTGCCCACCGCGGTGCTGATCCGGGAGAGCTCGTTGGCCATGTTTTCGTTCAGTTCGAAGACGTCATTGAGAACATCGGCGATCTTCCCCGCCAAGCCGACTTGGTTCACCGGCATACGGACGGAGAAGTCGCCTTTTTTGAAGGCGATCAACGTAGCCAAGACCTGGTTCGCATCCAGAATCTCGGCGATGGGAACTTCGCGCATTGTCTCTCCTCGCGGTGAAAGTTAGGAGGTTTGAAACCGATACCCCAAACAACGTTTCACAAAAAATTTATAAGTTTAATCCCCTGGCGGTCGAGCGCCTCCTGAATGCGGAAGCCCCGGCGCGGGAGGCGCGGTGGAAATCCCGCCGCACCCACGCGTCCGACCTCCGATGGTCCTCCGATAGCCGTTTGGGTTTTTTCAGGTGTGGGCTACGCGGCTCGATCTTCCTGCCCCCGCGCGCGCATGCCGGTGAACGCTCGCGCAGCGCGGCGGGCGCGCATTAGCCGGATTCGAATCGCAGTTTCCGTGACGCCGTTGTGAAGAGCAATCTCCTTGGTGGTCACTCCCTGCATTTGAAGTTCGAGCAGGCGGCGCTCGCGCGGCCGGCAGAATTTCAGAATGCGGGCAATGTCTATGGCCGCCATGTCGATCCTCAGCCGGCTGTAAAGCTCAGGCAGGGGCTGACGGCAGCGCTCTTCCGTCTGCCGGACTCTGCGGTAGATATTCAACGCGATGGTGTTCACCCAAGTGAGCAGCATCTCGTCATTGCGAAGCTGATTCAGCCGCTCCCATCCTCGCGCCCACGCGGCCTGCGCGGCTTCCTGTGCGCCATCCCTCGGCGCACCCCTCGAAATGAGAAATCGAATGGTGCGTTCAAATCCCGCTTGGTATGCCTGGCCGTATGCGCTTCTTGTCATCGGGCGGATAGTAAGCATCCTGGGGGCCACACGTAAACCTATATAGAATTGACCTGTTCCCGGCTGCAGCTGGTGCAAGAATTGCATCTCAATGCATGCCCTGCCGAGCGCTAGCGCCAGCGCAACAAGCGCAGAATTGGCGATGCAGGTTTTGCGCGGGAAGGTAAAATCTACTGGCCTGCCGCCGCAGCGATTCCCATTTCCTGCACCCAGATCTGCTGCCAGGAATTGTGGATCCCGTGTAACGACAGAGTTTCGACCAGCCGCTGCGGCTCGCCCAAGTCGCTCCAGCCCACATCGCCTAGATTTAAGACCGCGAGCCGCGGGTTGCGCGCCGATAGCACCTGTTTCGAGAAATCGGCCGCTGGAATCGAATTGTAAAGGGAGGCGATTGCACCGTCATCCGCTGCGCCGCCGTGAATCATCGATTCAAAGGCGGCATAGATGTCGCCGACGCATTCTTGAATCAACCCGAGAAAGGCGCTCAAGCGTCCCACCATCACGAAGGTGTTCCAAACACAACCTTGATTCACCAACTCCTGCGCGACCTCGATCGAAGGCTTCTCCCAGAATCGGGCCACCGGCATGAGGCTTCGGCCGCGGGGCTTGTCCAGCGCTTTGGCCGGCTCGATGTAGCCGAAACTTGTCTCCGGAACCTTTGCCGCGGCACCCAGGAGAATCACCGAGTCCGGGTTCCTCGCGGCGATTTTGTAAGCCGCGCGAACTCCCGCGATGAAACGCCGCTCGCGCGAGTAATAATGATCCGATGGAAAGATGCCGACCACAGGATCGAGTTCATCCACATCAGCGAATCGCGCAAGTTGAACCAATCGCGCCAGACTGCAAAGAATCGCAGGCAGCGTGCCGCGATTCAGCGGCTGGACGATCATGCGGGAAGGTGCAACCTGCGCCAGATCTTCCCGATAGAAGCGTTCATGTTGCTGGGCAAGAACGTACAGCGTTTGGTTTGAAGGAACGGCCCTGGCGATTCTGAGGCGAGTTTGTTCAAGCAGCGTCTTTTTTCCTTCCATCAGCGCGCAGAACTGCTTGGGCCGGTCGTCCCCCGCTATCAGCCGGGTAATCGGACGGAGCCGTTCGCCATCGCCGCCCGCCAAGATCACGCCCCAGTGGCGACGGCCCCATTTCGATCTGTGCATTTTTTGCCTCGCAGATTAGATTGTCATTGTCCTTGTGCAACTGAGATACCATCAGTACTAAACATTCCCGGGCAAGATTTGCGCTTCAGCCACAAGGGCAACTGTCCGTATGGCCTAAAGACCTACTAGCGCGGGTATGTATTTTGTGGGATATTTGCTTCGATGCTAGCGGACGACAATCTTCCGGCTGCCACGGTCCTGGTGGTTGACGACGATCCGGATGTACGCTCCCACCTCTCCGACCTCATCACTTCTCTCGGCTACGCCGTGGAGACGGCTGTGGATGGAGAAGATGCGTTGGAGAAAATCGATGCGAAGCCAGTAGCGGCGATCCTGACCGATTTGATGATGCCGCGCATGGACGGTTTCCAACTGCTGCGCGCCTTGATGGACCGAGGAGAGCTGACTCCGGCCATCGTGCTTACGGCATTTGACGACATCAGCAGCGCCGTGTCCATCGTGCATGAGTTGCGGGCATTCTGGTTCCTTGTGAAGCCGGCGCAGCACGGAGTCCTCGGCGCGCTGCTTACGCGCGCAATCAATCACGGCAATCTGCTCAAGGAGACGGAGCGGCTCCAGCGGCAACTGAGCAACTTGGGTGTATTGGGCGACCTGGTGGGCTCCTCTGAAGCGATGCAGCGAGTATACGCGCTAATCCAGCGTGTCGCGCCGACGAACGCGCCAGTGTTGATCACCGGCGAGAGCGGGACTGGGAAGGAGATGATTTCCCGGACCATTCACCGTTTGAGTAATCGCGCCAACGGTCCATTTGTCGCCATCAATTGCGCGGCGTTACCCAGCGAGTTGATTGAGAGCGAACTGTTCGGGCATGAGAAGGGCTCGTTCACCGGCGCGGTCAATCGGCACCCCGGCTGTTTCGAGCAAGCCCATGGTGGAACCCTGCTTCTGGATGAGATCGGAGAAATGCCGATGCCGATGCAGGCCAGACTGCTGCGCGTACTGGAGGAATCGAGCGTGCGCCGGCTGGGTGGAACCGCTGAGATTCCAGTCAACGTTCGCGTCCTGGCCGCCACCAACCGGCCCGTGGACACTGCACTCGAAAAGAAGACCCTGCGGGAGGACTTATATTACCGCTTGAATGTCTTCCACATCCATTCGCCGTCCTTGCGGGAGAGAAAGGATGACATTCCTCAACTCGCAAAAGCGATCGTCGGAGATTTGAACCGCAAACATGAGTGCAACGTAAAGAACATTCATCAGGGAGCGCTGGAGCGTTTGATGGCGCACTCCTGGCCCGGAAACGTCCGCGAATTGCGCAACGTTCTGGAATGGGCGGTTATCACGGCGCATTCTGAAGTGATTACTCCCGCTCATCTGCCCAAGATGATGGGGTCTCGGGTGTCCGCGCCGGAGGTCCCTGCCGCTACCAGCACGGCCGTGCGGCTTGAGGTGGGCCACACGCTGGATAAAATTGAGAGGGAATATATTCTGGCGACGCTCAAAAGTGTCAACAACGACCGCAAGCAGGCCGCACGGGTTCTGGGCGTTAGTTTACGGACGCTATGCAGCCGGCTCGCGGAGATGAAGACTGAGAACCAGGGGCACGCCGCGGCCGCGAGATGAAGACGCGGCAGCCGGAAGAGAATAAATCCGGCGGCAAGGGGATTGGCGTACTCGATCTCAGTAAAGGCGGAGCAGCGCAAAGAGCTCGCCTCAGCGCTTTAGCCGCCTCCGGATTTTGCGTTCACCCCGCTTCAGCGGGCCAGGCAGTGGAGGCAGCGGCTGCCCACAAACCCGATATCGTGCTGCTGAGTCTCGGGACGCCAGGATCCCAGGATGCGGATGGGGTCGAGATCTGCCGCAGGCTGAAGGCCGGATCGGAGAATGTCCCAATTGTTGTTCTATTTGTTTCCGCGGCCAAGTCCGGAGCAAGCCCACCACAGTCCGCTCTTGCACAGTGTGGAGCGGACTTGTGCCTTCCCGCGAATCTTGCGCCGGTATTCCTGGCGGATGCGTTAAGAAGTCTGTTCCGGATGCGCGGCGCGGAGCGCGAGCTGGAGCAGTCGCGTGGGGAGTTGATCGACTTTTCCAGGCAGATCGCACATGACATTGAGGGCCCTCTTCGAGGCGTTGTCACCTTCGCGGAATTGATTGGCTCGGCGCACCCGCTCTCCGTAAACGAACGGACTTATCTGGGCCACGTTCTCTCCAGCGCGGATCAGGTGCGACGGCTGGCACGTGGATTTCTGAGCTACGCGGAGGCTAAGCGCCAGCAACCTCGTTTGACGGCCGTTCCCTTGCGTGGCGTGGTGGTGGCCGCCGTCCAGGCTCTGCGGGAGCGTATTAAAGAATCGTCAGCCGTCGTTGAGACGCAGGATCTCTTGCCCAGCGCTCTGGGGGATTTCTCCGCCATTCAACAGGTTTTTCAACATCTGATCACCAATGCGATCAATTACCGGCGGCCCAACAGCAGCCCTTCCATTTCGATTGGTGTGCGTCAGCAGTCTGCTGGCGTTTCGGTGATTTTTGTCTCAGATGATGGCATGGGCGTACCGCCGCAATACCAGCAATCTATCTTTGCTCCATTCAAGCGCCTGCACGGCCTCGATATACCGGGCGCCGGCATCGGGCTTGCCATCTGTAAGCAAATCGTCGAGGCTCACGGCGGGCGGATCTGGGTAGAATCCGAAGCCGGCTCCGGATCTTCGTTCCTTTTTACGCTCCGGACTCCCGGCTGAAGGCCCGCAGCAGTACTTCTTACGTCTGTCAGTCTAAATTCCCGACCTCCGAATTCTGCGAGGTGAGCGTCAGCAACGAGTTAGGGCTCCTGGCATCCGGCTTGCATCCTGCCCCATGTGGAGGGCGCCATGAAGCTTACATTGTTGTCGACCGCACCCCTGATAGGAGCCGTCTTCGCATCCGCGCAGACTGTACCCACCCAGCAACAGAGGGCCTCAGCGCCCATCTATCACGTGACTGTGGTGGAACGGACGATAAAGGCTGTCAATTATCTCTACCGGTCCGGCCCCACGCTCATCGATTTTCGGGGCACCGTCCTGCTTCCCCAAGGTAAGGGCTTGGCGACCGTGGAGTCGCGCCAGGGCCGCACCGATATCGACGTCAATCTCGAGCATTTCCAACCATCTCAGCAGTACGGACGCGAATACTTGACCTATGTGCTTTGGGCGATAACCCCGGAGGGTCGTCCGCACAATCTGGGCGAAATCATACCGGATCACTCTAATAAAGGCCACCTTCACGTCACCACCGATCTACAGGCCTTCGCCATGATCGTCACGGCGGAGCCGTATTCCGCGGTGCGGCAGCCCAGCGACGTGGTGGTGCTCGAAAACCAGATTCGTCCCGACACCGAAGGCAGCACTGAGTCCGTTAATGCCAAGTACGAACTGTTGCCGCGCGGCCAATATACCTGGCGTGTCAACGACACTTTGTCGGCGGAGTTGGCCAATGCGCCTAAGGTTTCTGAGCGCGAGTTCGAAACTTTGACAGAGCTCTATCAGGCCGAAAACGCCGTGGGCGTCGCCGGGTCAGTGGGGGCTCAGCAATATGCGCCGGAAACGCTGGCCCGGGCGCAGCAGTTGTTGCAGGAAGCGCAGCAGATGCACGCGGCGAAAGCCGACTCTCACCGCATTGTCGAGATCGCCCGTCAAGCCTCTCAGACTGCTGAAGACGCGCGCTTAATCGCCATGCAGCGGCAGCAGCAGGACAACTTGAGTTCGGCGCAGGCGGATGCGAATAAGGCTCGCCAGGAAGCTTCCGCGGCGCAGTATAGCGCCGAGCAAACCAAGGCGGCAGCCGACCAGCAGATTCTTGAAGCCAGGCAGGCGGCCGAGGCCGCCGTTCAACGCGCCAATGCTTTAGAGCAACAGGCGCAGGCCGATCGCACCGCCTTAGCCCAGGCACAAAGCGACGCAGCCGCGGCGCGAGCGCGAGCGCAGCAGGCGGAACAAGCCGCCCAGCAAGCCCAGACTCAGGCACAAGCCCAGTTGAGCGCCTCCCGCGACGCCAATCAAGTGTCGGCGTTGCGTGTGCGCCTGCTGGAGGACTTGAACGGGGTGCTGCCTGCCACCGACACGCCTCGCGGCTTAGTGGTGACCGTTGCGGATACGGATTTCAGCGGCGACTCGGTGCGCGGATCGGCGGCGGAGAAGATCGCGCGAGTTTCCGCCATCCTCGCAAGCCAGCCCGGCTTGCGGGTCAGCGTGGAAGGTTACAGCGACGGCGCGGGGAAACAAGCGACGTCCGAGGGCCGCGCTACCGCGGTGCGCCGCGTTCTGACCAATACCGGCCTTGCCGCCTCATCGATTTCGGCGATAGGCCTCGGCGATTCGCGGCCCATCGGACCTCCTGGACAACCCGAGAACTCGCGAGTGGAAATCGTAATCTCGGGTGATCCAATTGGCTCACTGCCATTCTGGGATCACACCTATTCACTCAGCCGATAGAGGCTGGGGTTTTGGTCAACCACCCATTCTGAGCTGCGACGGAGCGGTGAGTCATCGATTTCGGCGATAGGTCTCGGCGATTCGCGGCCCATCGGGCCTCCTGGACAACCTGAGAACTCGCGAGTGGAAATCGTAATCTCGGGTGATCCAATCGGCTCACTGCCATTCTGGGATCACACCTATTCACTCAGCCGATAGAGGCTGGGGTTTTGGTCAACCCCCCATTCTGAGCTGCGACGGAGCGGTGAGGCGAGCCGCTCCGTGATAGACTGGACTGTCGGCGTCAAGAGTGAACCTCCCGAAAAGCGGCAGGCTCAAATTTGGCGCGAACCGCCCGCAAGCGTCTTCACAAAGGGCCCGTAGCTCAGTTGGTTAGAGCGCCTGCTTGACACGCAGGAGGTCAGAGATTCGAGTTCTCTCGGGCCCACCATCTTTTGAGACCTCAGGGCACCGTAACCGATCCGGCCGGCTGCCAGCCCGAGTTTCCCGTGGTGCTGTTCCGCGATGCGAGATAAAACACCTGATTGCCGGCGAAACCGGGGCTGAACGCGATCGGCAGATTCAGATTCAGCGTGTCTCCGCTTGCCGAAGCGGAACCCCCTGCCGTGTTGATCGTACATTGGCTGTTCTTCAATGACTCGCCCGACGAGAGCAAAATAGGAGAGCCGCTCGCGTATCCGCCATCTCCCGCGTCATCCACCAAATACAAATAGCCGTTGGTGCTGCTGGTAGGAACGTACGCAAAGTAACATGCTGTGATCCCGTCCAGGAAGCTATTGGTCAATACATCCAGCACGGCCAGATCTGCGTAGCCGCTCGAATCGGTAAAGCTGAAGGTGTATGTCTGGCCCGTGGATACGCTGCGGCCGGGAGTGACTCCCGCCACGCCAGGACCCACCACCGCCGGTCCGGGAACATTCCAGGTCCCCAGAGCCTGCCAGCCCGAGTTCTGCGTCGCGCTTCGCGCAGCCATATAGAATATTTTGTTCCCGGCGAACGCCGGGGCGAAGGTTATGTTCAGCGTCAGTGTAAGCGTGTTGCCACTGGCCGAAACCGAGCTTCCACTGCCGTTGATCGTACACTGACTATTTTCGAAGCTCCCGCTGGAGGGCAGCAACACCGGCGTGCCACTGACATACCCGCCGCCTGCGTCTGCCACGAGATACAAATAGCCCGAGGCTGCGCTGACTGGAGCCACCGCAATATAGCAGGCGCCGATTCCATCCAGATAGTTGTTCATCAAAATATCCAGTACGGAGAGATCCGCAAAACCGGCGGGATCGGTGAAGCTGAATGTGAACGTTTGCGTTGTCCCGCTTCCCGCTCCAGGGCTGACCTGCGTCGGCTCCGGCAAGGCGGCGGCCGACGTATTGGTGAGCGAGAAATCCACCGTGGCTAGGCCTGGCGACGCGGCTGTGACGAGATAGGGCCCTCCGGTTGTCCCATTCGCAGTGAAGCTCGCCGAAGCCACTCCGGAGCTGTTGGTCGCAACCGCAATTGTCGCCGTCGTGTTGCTGAACAATCCGCTCGCCCCGCTTCCCGGAGCTGTAAATGTCACCACGATGCCGCTCACCGGATTGCCGCCAAAATCTTTCACGACAGCCTGCAATGGGGTCGCGAAGGTAGTATTGATCGCCGAACTTTGCGGAGTTCCGGCTAAGACTGCCAGGGAGAAGGCCGACCCCGTGGTATTGGTTAGCGCAAAATTCGCCGCCGTAGCCACACCGGAAACGGTCGCCGACACGATAAAGGCTCCCGCGGCGGTGTTGGCGGTAAGCGTGGGCGCCGTAGCGATGCCAGACCCGTTGGTCGAAACGATGGCCGTCAGGAGGCCTCCGGGGAAGAATCCGCTGGCGCCGGCGGACGGAGCAGTAAACGTCACGGAAGCGCCGGAAACGGGGTTGTTGGAAGCGTCGGTGACCTTCGCCTGAAGCGCTGTCGAGAAGGCAAGCGTAATGGTCGTGCTCTGCGGAGTCCCTGCGATCGCCGCGATGTTGGCCGCTGGCGGCGTAGATACTCCGCCCACGTTCACATTCAACGTCGCCAACGTTGTGTTCGATGAGGAATCCCATCCGATGGCGGATACGGGCCGCAAACCTGCCGGGCCGGTGACGCCTGCAAACACCGCTTGATACGTATTCGTCCCCGTCGAAGTGGCCATGATGGCTTCGCCTGTTTCGACGATCCCGTCGCCGTTGATATCGAAATTCGCCGTCACGTGATTGATTGCGACGTTGTCCGTCGCATTGATATTCACCGTCAAAGTGCTGCCCAGAGGCACTCCCGCGCCGGCGGAGGGTGAGGTGATGGCGACCACCGGAGGGAGCACATCCAGCGGCCCATTTTGAGAAATGATATCGGCCAGGGTCTGTTCACTGGACTGCTGCGCCAGCTCGGAAATCGTTCCTTCCCCTCTCGCCGTTCCCAGCGCCGTTGAAACGTAATACTCCACATCCGCGAAATTTCCCCGCAAATTCGCGTAATCGTCGAACACGGCGTCGGTCGAGTTGGCGTAGCCTTGTATCGGAGAAGTCAGACAGTTCGCGAACTGATAGTCGTAGTTCATGATGCTGTGGTAGTTCTCCTTGATGGGAGGCACTGCGTCCGGGTTGGTGTTGTGATCCGTGCCTCCGTGGCGCAGGCCCAGGTCGTGACCTAGTTCATGCCCCGCGGTGCGCCACTCGTCGCACTGGTTGGGTGGAACTCCGCTCAGCACACCTAATGCACCGGTGGAGACGATGACGCCGCTTCCCGGAAGCGAGTTGAAATCCGGTGAGGGAGCGAATTCCGCCTCCGAGAGTCCGGAGGACGGTTCTAGGAAGACGATCGTGTCGCCGGTAGCTGGTGTCATCTTGAAAGCCTCGTTCGCGGTCAGCACCACATTGGGCGGGTCCGTTGTCGAAACGGTAGGCGTCGCGCCCAGGCGCAGGACATCGCCCGCATCGGCTCCGGAAGTCATCATGAAGAAACTCGGCGAAAAGCTGGTTGGCAGCGGGGTGATTTCAATTATGTTCAGGTCGTCGACGGCGGTAATGGTATTCGTTTGCGGCGTTGCGGGTATATTCGGGTTGAAATCTTGAAAAGGAGCAAAAACGGCGTAATGGAAAGCCAACAGTCGGGCGTTCTTGTCGAAGAGGCCGAAGTAATGATCCCTGATGTCCTGAAAAGCACGCACGTTTACTCCGGGTGACGTGACGCCTGGCTGGCCAAAATACACCACTGCGGGAAGGGTGGTTCCACCCGGCATGGTGATCGCATTTCCGCCGTGAGGGGTTCCGCCGCTCAAATTGATCGACATGGGCAGCTTCAGGGAATCTATGCCGCTGCCCCCGTCAACGTGAGGAATCATACCCGCTGCAATACTCGCCGGGGTGGATCCGTCCACCGTTGCCCCGTACATCGGCCCGCTCAACTCTTCGGCATTGCGAAAGTTCTTCTCGAAACTCGAATAGGTCCCCGCCACGTCTGACGAAAAAATCCCTCCCGCGGGCTTGAAAGGAGTGAATGCTCCCGGCAGGCCAACCCAATCCACCTGGATAAAAATATCTCTTTGAAAGGGATTGGCGCCGTAGTCGGACAGGTCCAGATCGACCGCGCCGTCCTGGTCCATATCGATCCCGGTGGTTTCCCAATGGTCCAGCAATCCGTCCTGGTCCGAATCCAGATGATTGGCCCGCACGATCACCTGCCCGCTGGCGGTGCTGGCCCAGAAGGCCACGCGATGATCCCCTCGTCGCATGGTCCGGACCGCTAAGGTCTCGTCATATCCTGCGGGGGCGATCGGATCGTACACGGACAGCCCCGTAATGATATCGGAGCCAAGTGTGTCGCCGACTTGAACCACCGGAATCGGCGTGAACGGATGGAAGACCATGGCGAAGGGGGAATCAAGTTGATTCTGGACGTCGACCCGGATGGTCCACAATCCGAGCGCCGACGAAAACAACAGCGGGAAGGTGGGCAACGCCGGATTCGCCCGGCTGGACTCGCTGGGAGTCGCGAGGAAAGAAACTACGAACGAATCATTCGCGATTCCGGCCGCGCCGAAATCCACATCCATGACCCCGACGCGGCTGTCGGCGCCATACGACGAAAAGGTGATCGCGGTTCCGCTTGCATCGAAGCCCAGTTCGGCGGCGGGCTTGCAGATCTCTTTTAGAGTTTCAAGAAGCGTGGGATTGCAATAGCCGCTTTGATTCTTGTTGCCGGCGGCGAGATCCGCGGGAACGTCCTCAACCATGGCGCCTGTGATGCGAACATAGGTGGCATTTGCAAACCCCGTTCCTGTATCGATGGCGGCGAAGATTCCGGGGCCGGGCGTAGTGCCGATGATTAAGCCCTGTGAGGCGCTGACGGTACCCTGGAAAACAATGATGTGGCCATCTTTGCTGATCCCCGGGTCGTTGTCGAGCGAAAGCCAAGCGGAGCTGGCCGTGTCGGCGATGATAACCGGCGTGCTGGAGAAAGGCTGGACATAGGCGCGGACCTGATAATTGCTCATCGGCCCCGCGCCTCCCACCGTCACGACCACCGTTCCGTTATTGGCGATCATCGCCTTGGGGTTGCCGGAATAGATCATCTGCGGAACCACCGTCGTAGTGCCGCCCGCAACGTATCCCAGGACTTTCGCCGGCAAGCTGCCGTTGTCGGCTGTAAACACCACATCTCCTTTGTCGTTGGTCGCGGGATTCGCGAACACTGCGTTGTAGGCGCCGAATGGACCTCCGCGAGCGATGTATTTATACGAGTCGGTGGTCAATCCGTTGTAGAGGCGGATGTTGGTGCTGGCCGGACTGGTGGTGGTGATGCGGTCCTCGCTGACCACCTGATTCTCATTGTTGATCTGGACCCCAGGCTGGATGATGTCGCTGGAGGCAAAACTTTCGCCAGGATTGAAGTTGAAGAGATTCGTGGTTTTGGTTCCGTACCACAACCCGTTGCCCGCGGAGGTGGAGGCTTCAAAGGCTACCTCCCCGAACCAGTTGATGGAAGGCGAGTTCCCCAACGAAGTGAAAGTGGAGCCTGTTCGCGCCACCGTGTAGTATTCATAGTATTTTCCGGGGATCGGCGTTTGAGCATGGGCTGAAACGCAAACACTCAGGAGGATAACGCAAGGAATGAGACGGCTGAGAACCCACTTCCGCATTAGCTGAATGTATACGAAGTGGGCGGCGTTTTCAATTGAAAAGCGGGGCCTCGCCTCCGCTCACGGCTTGGCGAGCTTTTTAAGCGCCACGGCATTCATGCAGTAGCGCAGTCCGCTGGGCGCTGGGCCATCCGGGAACACATGGCCCAAATGGGCGTCGCACGTGTTGCAAATCGTCTCCACCCTGTGCAGGAAAGAGGGTCCGTCAAAACGATAGGCGATTGCATCCACCGTCAGAGGCTGCGTGAACGAAGGCCACCCGGTGCCTGACTCGAACTTCTCCGTAGCATCGAAAAGAACGGTATTGCAGCACAGGCAGGCATAGATCCCCGGCTCAAATAGCCCGCACATCGCCGAGCTGAAAGGGCGTTCGGTTCCCGCCTTCCGCGTGACAATGTATTCTTCCGGGCTCAGCTGCGCTCGCCATTCGGCGTCAGTTTTTACCACCTTGTGAGCCGGTGCAGGATTGCCCGTCTTTGCGAGATTTAAGATGTCAGGCCATTTCAAAATCATACAACCAAATGGTAGCAATTGACTTGGCCGCACGAAGTAGCGGCTCCAGCCATTGATGAATAATACTAACGCTATGCGCGATGTTCCCAGGGAGTTGCTCACAGGCGTCAGAGTCCCCCGGCTCATTCGCTACGCGCTAGTCGATTGGTTGGCAATCGCAACAATCTGGCTGATAGCGCCGCATGCGCCGATTTCCCTCTATCCCCTTTGGGCGCTGCTATTGGCCGGCCGGATCCATGCCCTTGGTGTCGTATTGCACGACGCAGTTCACTCGCAAGGGCGCAAGACTCCAGCCATGCGAGTTGTGGAACTCCTGGCGGGTTATCCCATTGGATCAACCATCGAAGCAATGCGCTACCATCACCTGCGGCATCATCGCGAGAACGGCCTTCCGGAAGACCCATATTTTAAGCCGTGGTTTGGCAAAAGGATCGGCAAAAGCCGCATACGATTTTGGTTGATGTCGCTGCGGTACTTCTTGCTTCTGCCCCTGTGGGTGCTCCGCGGCGTCTATGGTTCCCTCGCCGCCTACGTGCCGGCCATGCGCAATTCTTACGGCCGGCTATTTCTTCAGGACCGTTCCGGAGAGGACTTGACGAAAAGCCGGGAGGTGATCCTCTGCGCTCGCGAAGACCGATGGCAGCTTCTTTTTCACGCCTGCGCCGCGGCGATCGCCACTGTCGATTGGCGCTGGTTTGCCGCATTCTACATTGTTCCTGCGGTGCTGGGCGGATATTTGGCGGGATATCGTCTCACGGTGGAACACACTCAGGAGCCTAATCACGATCGGGGTTTCCTGACAACCATCCGTTCGACACGCGATCACCATCTGGGATTCCTCGGCTGGCTATTGCTGGCGCCTCACAACGTCGGCTATCACCGGGTCCATCACCTGCATCCGCAAGCTGCTCTCGAAAATCTGCCGGAACTCAGGAAATGGTATGCGGCGCAATATCCTGAAATCTATCCAGCGTGATTGGCTCGAAAACCCCAGACCATCCGTCATGCTTTTCGAGCGCCGGCGCCTTCACGTCGCCCGGCTTCTGTCCATTGCGAATTGCCGCGGCCAAATAGGCGCCCGCGCCATCGCGCACACGAACCGCGCGTACGCAGGCGAGTTGACCTAACTGACGCGCGTAATCGTAATGGAAGTTCTGGCGAAGACGGCCGTCGATCATTTCAGCGGCGCGATCGAGAAGTTCGTCGCGTTCGGGTGAATCGATGTAAAGCTCGTAGCCCGGTGGGGCATCGGTGTTGCATGCGAGCATCGCGAACGCAGGCGCCACATTGAGTGTCCCGAATGTTTCTTCGATCACACGCGAGACGTGAGCATCGTTCAACTTCTCTCCAAACCAATCGGAAACATAGGACTGGCGTCCCAGAAAACGAATCAGCGGACAGCCCCGGATGTGACCTGTCACCTCGATCAGATCGCCCAATTGATACCGGTAAAGCCCGCCGCTAGTGGTCGCCACCACCGTATACTGAGCGCCGCGTTCCAACTGATGCGCGAGCTGCGGTCGGTCCGACCCCACGGGAACAAACTCCTGAAAGTGCGACCGTATTGCAAGCGCGGCGTGTTCCTGGCCCACCAATGGAAAAGAGACAAAGGCTTCCGTTGCGATCAGGCCCTTCGGCTGTACCCGGCTGTGCGGAAACAACCCCGCGAGCATCGCCGCCGGCGCGGCCGCATTTGCGTCCGCCCAGCAACTGATGAAACCAAGCTTGGGCCAGAGCCTCGCGTATCTCTCCTGAGGCGATTTGGCGCGGAGCGTCTCCAATAGCTCGCGGGAGCGGGAGACCTCGGGACGGCAAAAGGTTCCGCGCGCAAGATCATGCGAGAGGCGATCGCCCCACTCCGGCAGTCGATCGAGCAGTAGCGACAGGTACGTGGGATTCCACACAGAGATCAGGCCCAGAGTGCGCGATCGCACCAGGAAAAGCAGCGTCCGATAGCGGAAGTCGTCGATATCGGAAGTCAGGCGAACCCCGCCCGGCACGGCCATCACGCTGTTCACCAGACGCCTCTGCCAGCCGCCAACATAGGAGGTGTCGTCGTCAAATCCGATAGGCACGCCGCCGGGCGTCTTCTTGCGCTCTGAGCTCACGGGACTGACCGACCAATAGGCCTGGCTGGCGAGCAGCGCCGGAAAATGGGCGAAAATATCCGCGATCCACGCGCGAATGCCTCTTTGAAACTCGCGCTGCAAGGACGGCGTGTAGGGGATTAGCTTCGTGGCGCCGGAGGATCCGCTGGTCGGCTCAAAAAGCCGGACACGCTCCCGAGTGAGAACATTCGGGACGCCCGACGCAGCCCGGCTGATCCACGCCTCATGCTGATCATAGTCGCGGAGCGGCACCCGTTCCCGGAATTCAGCAGCGGAGCGAATTGAGGAGAAGCCATGCAACTTGCCGAACTCCGTGTCTGCGTTTTCATCGAGAATGCGCCTAAGGATGGCCCGCTGCTCTTCTTCAACCCGGTTGGTGGCGCGGAGAAAGCGGGCCCGTTCGGACACGCACCCAGCAAACCAGAGTGAGTTGGCCAGCGTGCACATCATGTGAATTGGCGTTCGCTTCCGACCATTCTTTGCCCGGCCCGGGTCAAATTCGATCGGGAAATTTCAGTGATGCACGCGAGCTCGTCACCACGAGTATGGCTGGGGTTCACGCTTGTGAAAAATGCTATCAATGGATCGCGGAGCCGCTGTTCGGTGACGTCTGCAATCCCTCGGCGAAGTGGCGCAGCATGTTCAAATCGGACGATGCCCGACGCCGTATCAAATCGCTCACCGAATTTCGTTCGCCCAAGCGTGTCGAGAATCCGCTGGATATTTTCAGGAGTTGGCGCTTCAGGATTGGGGTAGAACCGGCGAAAGAAAACCGGAAGAAAGCGGAAGGTTTTGTATCCGGAACAGATCAAGAACCAAAACACCCGCGCGGAGGGCCGCTCCGCAACAATACAACCCGCTTCAGCGAAGACAGTCTTGCTCCAGAGCCGGCTCAGAATCGTTTCGCCCCAGTAGCGGGCGTCCACTATGGTGTCGCCGGAGAAGAACGCCACCACATCAATGCCATCCACTGAGATTTCGATGCGCATGAAGGTCGAAAAGCCTTGAATCTCGCCGGTATCGACGTCCCGCAGAAGCACCACAGACTCTTTCTCTCCGAGGTCGGCGTCGAATTGGCGGCGGCGCGTTCCCGTAAAGTAAGTCGATAGCAGCGCATACATGCGGTCGCGGTCGCCCGGCGCCAGATTTACACGAGGAACTACTGAGCCCGCAAGCTTCCGGCCGCCCACCAGACTAAAGGGTGGCGATGTCAACGTAGGCTGGACGTCCATCAAGTTGTTCATAGATACGTTCTCCATCGGGATATTCCGCAAGATACAGCCGGCTTGGATAGACCACGTGTACATACTCGCGCACCGCGCGAAGCAATGGATCCCGTGCATCTAGACCAACAAGCAGGTGACTGAGTCGGCGTTCGCGCGCGTGATTGTAGATCTCACGTAGCAGGGCTCGGAAAACCGTGATCTCATCGTTCGCAATGCAGATCAACGAAGCATACGCGCTTCGAAGTGTTTCGCCCGCACGCGGGAGAGGCGCGCGGCCAAACCGGGGTGCCCCTAAGTTGTAAAGAGGCGCGATGGCCTTCAACCAGCCTGTATAACTATGGACGGTGGTTTGTTTATAGCAGGATTGATCCCATAGGCCGGCAACGCCGACAATCTTTCCGCCGCGTCGCGCGATTCTTAGATCCTCCATGGCTAGGCCGAATGAAGAAAGGCGCTTCAGATTCTCTTCGTTCCACACTGGAAAAAACTGACGCTGCGGTCCGTTGTGCTGAAGAAACATCGCGACCTCCGCACGCTCGCCCGCGCACGGCGTCGAAATCTCAACATCGGCGTGGAATGCCGGTTTCGCGCGATGCAGATCGATGGCCAGAGTGCGATAGTCCGCGACTGATCGAAACTCCGGAAAGATCCGGCGTCGATTGCGAACCAGTACGCCAGTCGCCTCGCTGTTGCCGCCGACGATGGACGCCAGATAGCCGGGAACCGGATCACGATCGTGCAGCGCCTTCATTTGCCTGAATCCCTGGGAGACAAGCCACCGCCCGCGGAAGCGAGGATCGACGCGAAGCTGCCCAAGGTATCCAATGCGCTGCGGCTGTCCGTTGATGAACACGCGGCGGCCGGAACGGCACGCAAGGCCGACAACCTCGGTGCTGCCTTCCTGGCGCGCTACCAGCACCTGACAATCGTCCGCCGTTGCCTCGCAACCCAGTCTGAATTCGGGCTCGCGCCGGTAAATGATGCGAACGCGTCCCGGCATCGGCTCACGACCGAGCAGGGCCCGAATCGCAGCGTCATCCGCGGGAGTCGCAAGATCTACGGCGAACTGCATCACAATATCGGCAGCGCAATGGCCGGCTCGGGATTTATGCTCTCCGTGTGGCGCGCCTTAAGCAAAGGAGCTGTGTACGATTCATCGCCGAGAGGAAAATCCTTCCGCTGCAGGACCTCCGAGCGAAACAGGAGATTGATCGAAAAGAAGTGCGTCCACATGAAGAAGTTTCGTCCGTTGACTTGAAAATCCAAGCCGCGGCGAAAGATCGACGAGTAGCCGTAGAACGCCTGTCTCGCCTCAATGCAGCGAGCCTTTACCTGATCCGCAGTCATCCCGCGCGGCCGGAACGGCAGCATTCCGTAGCTGTAATCCGGATGCAACCACCAACGGTCATACAGCAGGCGGCCTTCCTTCTGAAGCCGCTCATAAAGAGGCGTGCCCGGAAACGGCGTCAGGTGATTGAACGCGACAATATAGAAACGATGACGCTCTGCAAATGCTAATGTTTCGCGCAGCGTATCGCCGTTGTCCGCGTCATACCCCAGAATGAATGTCACATACAGCCGGATGCTATGCCGCCGCAGATTTTCAAGCGCCTTTTCGTAGCCTCCCTTCATGGTGTTGAACGATTTCCGCATCTGGCGCAGGTTCTCCGGATTCAATGTCTCGAAACCGATCAACAGGCCCTGGCAGCCGCTGGCCTTGATCAGTTGGAGGAATTCTTCGTCATGCGCCGCATTGATGCTAGCCTGGCTCACCCATCGAATTTTCAAAGGAATAAGCGCGCGAAAGAACTCTTTCGCCTGATCCATATTCGACGTGATATTGTCATCGACAAAAAAGATAAGAGGCTTCTTGACTCGGCGTATTTCGTCTATGATCTCGTCAACTGGCCGGCGCGTCTGAGTATTCGCGAAATAGGATTGGATCGCGCAGAACTCACAACGGAAGTGACAGCCCCGGCCTGCTTCGACTAACCCAACGGGAAGATAGCGCTTCCCTTCAAAAATGGACCGGTCCGGGCGCAGGCCAGCTAGCGCCGGACGCTTCGGCTGGCGATAGACTCGGCGCATCCGTCCGTTCCGGAAATCTTCCAGCACAGTGGGCCAGAGGCCTTCGGCCTCGCCGACGACAATCGATTCGGCATACTCGCTGACTTCTTCCGGAACCAGCGTGGGGTGAAAACCTCCCATCACAACCGGCACTCCGCGACGGCGAAACTCCGACGCAATCTGATAGGATCGCTTCGCCGTGTATGTCTCGACACTCAGCGCCACCAGGTCAGTGGGCTCATCGAACGGGATAGACTCAGTCCGATCGTCATAGAAACGAATTTCAGTATCGCCATCGCGCGGCGTCAGACCCGCGAGAGTCGCTGGCGCCAGCGGCTCCATCTGCCAGGTCCGAATGTAAGGCTGGCCACGCCGCCGGCCGATGCATGGATGCACAAGAGTCAGACGCATAGACTCTCAGGCGCGCGGTGCAAGCTGCCAGTCGCACGTATAAAACGTATCCAGGTGATTGGCGTAAAAACGGTAGCCGATGTTTGCCGGTATCGCAATCGGAAGTCGCGTTCTTGATCCCGCGAGTCGCTTCGCGATCGACGCGTAACTATAGGTCTTCTTCCACGCACGCCGCGTGTGCTGGAGTAATTCCTCCGCGGTCATATTCTTAGGCTGGAATACCACATGCTGTCCGTCATAAAGACTCCAGTTCTCTGTAGTGATTCGATCTTCGGCCTTTAACCTCTTAAAGAGGCCCGTGGCCGGAAATGGAACGGCGATGGCGTAACGCGGCAGATCCATGTGGGAGTCCATCACAAAGTCGACGGTTTCATCGAAGGACTCAAGAGTGTCATGGTCGAAGCCGAATACGAAGCATCCCATGATCGCGATTTTGCGTTCGTGAATCCGGCGAACTACATCGTAATAGCTGCGCCGCATGTTGAACGCCTTCTTGGCTTCCTTCAGCGATTCCTGATTGAGTGACTCAAAGCCGATCAATAACCCTCTGCACCCGCTTTTCGCCGTCAGATCCAGCAATTCGTCGTCCCAGGCGATCGTGGTGGTGACCAGGCCGGCCCAGCGGATTTTCAAAGGAACCAGCGCCGTGAACAATTCTTTCGCGTAAGCAACATCCGCAATCAGGTTCAGATCGAGGAAGATGACTCGGCTCGCGCCCATTTGTTTGATATCCGCAATCACCTCGGCAACAGGCTTTTGCAAAGGCTTGCCCCAAGCCGCCGGCACTACACAGAAATCACATTGATAGATGCAGCCGCGAGTCGCTTCGATCGTATCCCCGACGTTGACCATTCTCGAATCGTATCGTTGGCGCTGCGGGAACGGAAGATTCGCAAGTTTCAACGTCGGACTTTGATCGTAGCGCCTCTGCATCCGTCCGGCGGCAAAGTCGCGCAAAAGCTGGGGCCAGGACTCCTCGGCGTAGCCGGCCACAACGCTGTCGGCGTGGCGCATCGCCTCCTGCGGCATCAGCGTGGGATGAACGCCGCCGAGAACCACGGGAGTCCCCTTCTTTTGAAGCTGGGCGCTGATCTCATAGGCTCGAGGAGCCGTTCCAGTGATGGCGCTGATGCCCACCAGATCCGCTTCGATCCGGTCGGGATCGATCTCCTCCACACCCTCATCGACGATGCGAATCTCGGCAGGAATGTCTTCGGGAACCAACGACGCCAGAGTGGTCAGCGTCAAAGGCGCGTACCGCATCGTCTTCTTCCAAATTCCTCCGCGATGCCGGTAGAGGGGCCCGCGTGGGGACAAGAGCGTGATTTGCAGCTTCTTGTTTTTCGGCGCGGAGACTTGGAGAACCGGCTGCTTCAGCGATATCAGGTTGGATTCTCCGGACAATCTTCCGCCTCCTTGCTTCTACGTTGCCCGATCTTAACATGGTCCGGCCGTTTCTCAATCCGCCGTTGGGACAGTTTCCGAAAGTGTCCCAAGGCTCTTCATCCTTATGCGAGAAGTGGAGCAGGATAGGTGCAGTCGTGCGACGATAGACTTCAGCACTGAAGGAGCGGCGATGGGCGAAACGCTGGCCACCTGGTATCTCCCGGAACAAATCACACATCTGTACTATTCGCCCGTCTATGCGACGCTATCGCTTCGCCAGAAGCTGGCTTACAACAGATTGCACGCCTGTTATCACTGCGAAGTCTGTGCGTTTCTAGAGGGAGAACTGCCGGGATATTATTTGCGAGCTGCGGCGGCGCCTTACGTTCCGGAGAAACTCCGCCAGGCAGCGCAAGCGCTCAACGATTCGGAAAAGTGGCACGCCGCCACCTTTCGATCTCTGGCACGCCGCATTTCGCCCGAGCTGTATTCCTCCCAGGACGAATACGCCATCATCCGGCCACCCTCCGGCGCATCGCTTCTTTTGCGCAAGCTGCTGGATTGGCCGGCGCTTCTTCCGTCGCTTCTATGGATCGCGCTGATTCAAGAAGAAAGAGGAACCTTTTTTGGAGAAGAGGTGCTCCGTCAGTCAGACAAGCTCGATCCCCAAATGGTGGATTGGCAGCGAAGACACCTCGCGGACGAGACGGACCATCTCAACCTTGGCGAAGCGCTGCTTCCACTCTGTTGGGATGCGAGCCCGCACTGGATGCGCTGGCTGAATAGCCGATTCCTCCGTTTCGTACTGAGAGAGTTTATGAGTGCGCCCAAGCGGTCCGGTGTGCGCGTGATTGAGCGGTTGGTGCAGGCATGCCCTGAGTTGATGCCCCGCAAGGTGGAACTCATCGCCGCGATGCGCGAACTGGATGGCAATGCAAAGTTTCACGAAAGCATCTATTCCCGCAAAATCGCTCCGAAAACGTTCGCGCTTTTCGATCGCTACACGGAGTTCCGGGATTTGGGCGACAGACTTCTGGGTTATACGCCGGAGTTTCAATAGTGCGAGCGGCCAGCCACCCGATTCCCGCGCGTCTCAATCTGGTTTTGTGCGCCGCCACGATCCTGACTCTGGTGACGATTCTACGCTTCGCCGGCCGTGTGCATGACGGGTGGGCCTTGCTCGGACTGGCGGTGTGTTACGGACTGGCGATGAACACAGGCTATGCCCTTGCACATGAATCCGAGCACGGTATTCTCCACCCGAACCGGAAAGTGAACTTGTGGGCCGGCGTGATGCTGATGCTCTTTTTCCCGGCCCCATATCACCTGATGCGGCAAGGACATCTCGGGCATCACATGCGGAATCGCTCCGATGACGAGGCCTTCGACTTCTACTTCGAAGGGGAGAGCGCGTTGTGGCGCTGGCTGCAACTCTACGGAGTGCTCACTGGGTTCTTCTGGGCGTCAATCGTATTGAGCAATATTGTTTGCGCGATCTCGCCCGGATCGCTGCGAAAGCAGGTGACCTCGTTTGAACGGACAACCATCGCTTTGCAGAAGACACTCAATCCCCGCCACGATCTGTGGATACAGTCCGAGGCAATTGCGGTTTTCACGCTTCACGGCGTAATGATGACGGTTTTCTCCGTACCGCCGCTTCACTATGTGGCCATTCTGTTTGGCTTCGGCTTTCTTTGGTCCGCGATGCAATATGCCCACCACTTCGGTACAACAAGAGACGTATTGCGTGGCGCGCGCAACTTGAAAACGCCACGGCCAATCGACCTGCTGTGGCTAAATCACAATTGGCACCTGAATCACCACATGCATCCAACCGTTCCCTGGATTCATCTCCCAGGACTGGCGGCGCCCGGTCAAGAGCGGCGAGGCAGCTTGGTTTGGGCCTATCTGCGAATGTGGCGCGGTCCACGTTTCAACCCCGAGCGCGTGGAGAATCGCTTCGCGGGGAGAATCATTCAGTGACCGGGGCTCAAGGCGCGGAAAGCGCCCGGATCGTCGTCGCCGATTACCCAACTCGCTTACGCATTTGGATGTTGTTGCTGAACCTTTTCCCGCTGGCGCACCTGGTAGCAGTGGTCATGATCGCTCTCACGAATCTCCCGGTTTGGGTTCGGATCGTATCGGCTTTAACCGTGCTGCTGATCCTCCCGCCATTGCTCACCCGGATCGTTCACGCGCTGGCGCCGTTACCCCCAGGCAGAATCTCGATCGAGAGCGGAGGATTCCTTTCCTGGTGGGCGACGGCGCAATTTCAAATCATTTTCAATCGGCTCCCCATGATCGAAGAATTGCTTCGCATGATTCCCGGCGTTTATTCCAATTGGCTTCGATTATGGGGCTCCCGCATCGGGCGATTGACGTATTGGTCTCCCGGCATGGTGGTGCTCGATCGTGAGTATCTTGACCTGGGTGACGACGTTGTGTTCGGCGCCGGGGTACGCTTGAATGGTCACGTTATCCTGCGCAACCGACAAGGCCGCTTGGAACTCGCGGTTGCGCCGATCAAGATCGGAACGGGAGCTTCAGTGGGCGGGTACTCTTTGTTGACGGCTGGCACGGTGATTCCCGCCGGCGAATCGACAAAAGCACACTTGCTCTCGCCTCCATTCACGTTATGGCGCGACGGAAAGAGGATCAGAGGAACGGAGAATGATTCAGAATAAAAACGCTGAAACTGTGAGAACGCCCGAAGAAGAGGCGGAGTGGATGAAAATCCGTGAGCTGAAATCCGTCTACGAGGATGCCGTATGCTCCAACGACATCGAAAAGTTGCGCCCTTATATAGCCGCAGGCTTTCACGGGATTCTGGTTACCGGCGCCGAAGCGCGCTCTTTTGACGATTTGCTGGAACGCAACCGCGAGATTCACGACCTGATCGGCGAAGGAGGGAGCTACGACGTAGAGCTGAGCTACGAACCTGGCACAATGTTCGGGAACGTCGCGATCGCCAGCGGCGCCGCCGAGGAGACTGTCGTGACCGGTTCCGGGAAACGATTCGAATTTGTCTCCCTGTGGTCGGCGAATCTGGTGAAAGAAGCCGGCGTTTGGAAACTCTATCGCTTCCAGTCCACACTCAATCCGGTGGACAACGTCTTCGTCCATGACACGGTAAAACAAACCGGCCTCCTTGTGGGCGGCTGCGCCCTGGCGCTCGGAGTTCTCATTGGTTTCGCACTCCGCGGACTCCGCCGTCGCTGAATCCTTCAAAACAAGGCTGGGGCTCTACCTCCGCTGGAGCGTTGCACTCACTCTTCTGTTCCTTATGACGTACGGTTTCACCAACTGGCTGGCGGAGAGGCGTCCCACGCGCCTCCGCCTGTACTTCGATTGGGAACTGGCGATCCCATTTGTGCCCTGGATGATTTGGATCTATTTATCGCTCGAAGCTTTTTTCGCGCTGCCGCTGTTCGTCTTGGATACCTCGGGCATTTCCCGGTTCGGCTGGACCCTCGTGCTGGCCACTTTGGCAGCCTTCGCGATTCATCTCATTCTCCCCTCCGATCTGGGCTGGCCTCGCCCGCTGGTCGTGAAGGGCTATCCAGTCTTCGAACGTTTCTTTTCACTTGACCGGCCCCACAACATGGTCCCGTCCTTGCACGTGGTCTACAGCGCGCTGGTGTTCCTTGTGGTTTGGAGCAAGACCAGAAAAAGGTTGCTGAGGTTGCTCGCCGCCGTCTGGTTTACCTTGTTGATTTGTTCGGTCTCTCTTGTCCACCAGCATCATTTAGCGGACACCGTGAGCGGCCTCGTTCTGGCAGGTCTGTGCTACCGATGGTTCCAGGCGGGCCGCGCCGCAGCATGAAGGTTCTGATCGTCACGGGAGGATTGGTTTCCGGCACGGAAAACTCCATCGCCAGTTCTTTGCGCAAGCTCTTTGCCCAGTGGCGCGCGTCGGAGCATGCATGGCTGGACGTGAAGATCAAGCTGGTATTCGCCGAGTTTCTGATCCACAAGCCTAAGGTTGCGAACGAGACTTTATGGGCTCCCGATCTCACCGAGGTTCTGCTGGCAACCTTGCTGAAGCAGCAGGAGATGGCTTACGCGCTGGCGACGTATAGTGACCTGTTCGATCAGCCACGCTTAGTGGAGCAGCTTCTGGCGGAAACTGACTGCATCTTCGTCTCCACCACCTTTCTTCGCGACCTCAGTGAGCTGGGGCCTATACTCGGCCGGCTGAAACGGCCCCATAACCGCCTCGTCGTGGGTGGACCTCTTGCCAGTCTGCTCGCCGATCGTTGGCAGGATGCCGCCGAAGTCGACATCCTCGCTGCCGGCTATGGCGAATTTCTGATTCCGTCCGTTGTCGAATGGATGCGCTCCGGATTCGCAACTTTAGTCCCTCCTTCCGGCGGACGCCTGGTCGCGCGCGGTGCCGTGCAGATTCTCTACAGCGGAGTGCCCCCGACCAACAACCTCGATTTTCTTCCGACGCCCGATTGGGCGCTATCTCAAGCCGATCGCCAGAAACAGTACCGCATGATTTACTACGAAAGCGTTCGCGGCTGTCCGTACCGCTGCAACTTCTGTAACTATCCGTTCTTGTTCAGCGACGACCGCTTCCGCTATAAGAGCGCCCGGCGGATGGTAGAGGAATGGCGGCACTACCGGGACACCCTCGATATCGAATACATCACTTGCCTCGACTCTCTATTCACCGTTCCGCGCGCCCGGCTGACTGAATTTTGCCGTGCCCTGATCGACCGCGGTCTAAATGACGTGAAATGGATCTGCTACGCCCGCGCCGACGATCTTGCCGATGAGAACACTACTGCCCTGATGAAAGCCGCGGGCGCGCATCAGGTGCAGATAGGACTCGAATCCGGCGATCAAAGCCAGCTCGATAACATGGATAAAGCCTGCACGGTGGAATCGAATGCACGTGCAATTGATCTCTGCCGCAAGCACGGACTCACTACCGTGGCATCGCTGATAGTCGGCTTTCCCGGGGAAACGCGCGAAACACTGGCTCGAACGCTCGATTTTCTGCGGCATCACCCGCCCGATTTTTTCTTTCTCGCGCCCTTCAGCACACGCGCCACCGGCGTTCCCCTGCTCACGGATGCCAACCGCGAGCGTTTCCAGTTGGCGACGGCCAATCATCTGCGCACCGGCGCGCCGTATTGGCGTCACCGCAGCATGTCCTGCGTGGAAATGGGGGCCGCTCTACGCGATCTGCATCGCGCCATCTTGAGCGAACGCATTTCGCTCCACGGAGCTCTTTTCAACCACCGCTTGCTCGACTATCGTCCGGAAGAACGCGCGCCGCTGCTTGACCAACAGAGCAGCATCACGAAGAATTCACCGGTCGCGGCCAGGATATTTGATCGCCTGAACGCAATCGTAGACTCTCGCCTCGCCCGCGACGTGGCAGCCTGTCTTCCGGCGAAGGATGCCCCGGTTGCGCCGCAAACAGGACCAAAGTTGCATTACCTGCCGAAGGCTTAGTTTAGCGCCCCGTGGCAGGAGTCCCCGCGCACCCGTCGCTATCCTCATTCCCCAGAAAGTTGATACACTCTGGCCGTAATGCGTTCACCAGGGAATCGACTCATGAGCCGCCGCGATTTCGGCTATCGCACCGGAGGACTGGCGGCATTGGCCGCGCTGAACGGAGGATTCGCCTCCGCTGCCGATCAGGACAACCGCATCGCCCGGATCACGGCCACGGCAGTGTCGGTGCCCTGCGAATATCAGGTTGGCTCCTACAAGCGGCAAATCCGGATGAGCGGCACGGTGGCCGAGGTGGAAACCACCAGCGGCCTGACCGGACACGGCTTCTCCTCCATCACCAACGATGCCATCGTAGCCTCAGCCATCCGTGAGGTGATCGGCCCCTATTTAACAGGAAAGGACGCATTCGCGCGCGAAGCAATTTCGGAGGAATTGTTCTGGCTGCTGACTCCACGGGGACAAACCGGTCACGCGGTTCACGCGATTTCCGCCATCGACTGCGCTCTGTGGGACATCGCCGGCAAGAAGTACGGCGAGCCCGTCTGGCGGCTGCTGGGCGGCGCACGTAAGGAAGTTAAGGTTTATACCACGTGCGGCATGAACTTCCTCAACCGCGATGAGCTGGCTCAAGTGACGAAGGATGTCATAAAGACCGGCCAACGCAGAGTGAAGATGGTGGTGGCAGCCGGCGCCGCCGCGCTGGATGCAGGCGGGAAAGCGATCGAAGACATTCTCGCCGAGGATGCGGCTCGCGTTCGCGCCATGCGCGAAGCCGCCGGAGACCTTGCGGAGGTTTCCATCGACGCCAATCAGAGCCTGGATGAATACCAGGCGCGGCACTTCGTCCGGCAGATTGCGCCCTACAACCTCGGCTTTTTCGAGGAGCCTTTGCGCGCCAACGATATTCATCGCCTGGCGGATTTCCGCCGCGAGGCTCCCATGCCCATCGCCGCAGGCCAGAATGAAGGCGCGCTTTCGCGCTGGCGGGACATGCTGGAAAACAACGCCGTCGATATTCTGCAATTTAACGTCTGCATGGCAGGCGGATTCACCGCGGGCATAAAGATTGCGGGTATGGCGCAAGCGTTTGGAGTTCCCATCGACAATGCCGGCGGCTACGCGAACTTCAACATGCACCTTCACGCCGGCGTCGCCAACGGAGGATTGTGCGAATGGCACCTGAGCGCGGTCGCGATGGGCAAGGTCCTTTATAACGGCCTGCCCGATCTCATCGGAGGAGACCGTTTGGTGCTTCCGGACAAACCCGGCCTGGGATTCGAATTGAATCGCGACGCGCTACGTGATTTCGCCGTGAAACCTGTTTGAGCAGCCCTGTCTGAGCGACCTTAGTACTTTCAGGCGTTACCTTCGGGTGATTCCATCTGGACCTTCTAAGGTTCAGAATCAGGGCATGACGAAACAATGCCGGGAATGCCGCTCGATGATAAATGTGGAGGCCCCCTATTGTGACGCCTGCGGGTGCAGGTCGTTCGTAGCCGCCTCCACGCACCAGTACTACCGCCACAGGGCCACCTGGAAAGGCCGATTCGTGGCCATCGCCTGCGGACTACTCGTAGCCGCGTTCTTTCACGTTCTTCAAGCCTGAGCTGCCTCGGGACCAGTACCCGGCTACCATCCGAGTAGGCGCATCCGTTCCTGGATATCGGCGCTGTATTGATTCATCCACACGGGTTTTCTGTGCAGAGGCAAGGGCACACACGCCGCAAGTCTAGCCGATTGGTCCCGGTCCAGCTTGGCAGAGCTCGTGTGGTAAAAATAATCGGCTGCCGCGGACGCGCCATACACACCCGGCCCCCACTCGATTACGTTCAAGTAAAGCTCCAATACCCGCCTCTTCCCAAGAATCCAGTCCGCCAGAGGAGCCAGCGTGTACTCGAAGACTTTGCGTACCGGGTTGCGATGCGTCGTGAAAAATAGATTCTTCACCAGCTGCTGGGTAATCGTGGAAGCGCCGCGGCTGATGGTGCCGGTCTCGCGGCTCTGTCTGGCCACCAGTTCCACTTGCTCCCAGTCGATGCCGTGATGCTTGTAAAAGTTCCCGTCCTCCGCCGCGATCACCGCATGTTGCAGATCGGGCGAAATCCGATCGAGGCTCACAAACTTGTAACGCTTATGATACGGGCGGCCCGCTAGCTTCGCCTCCACGCTGCGCTGAATCTGAACGCCCGTGGTCGCCGGGTCCACGAAGCGCAGCGCTACCAGGGATCCGATCCAGAAGAAGTACAGGCCTGCCACGATTGCGATAACCAGCCGAAGCACCCGAAAACCCCAGCCGTGAGCTTTCTGCGTTGCCACAAATCACAGTATGGCGCAACGAGGCCGGAGCAAATGGGAACGCCGCCCACCGCCTTTACACAAGCCGGGCAGATCCTATTCGCCAGGTGCGCGGAGCTTAGCGGGTAGCGCCAGTGCCTGGTCAACTTCCTGGACGGTCAAAAGCGCAGTGGTCCGGATGTTAACCAGTCCCGCTGCTCGCGCACTCAGCGATACCGCCGCGATGGCGATATTGTCCGGGGCGTCCACAATCACCACGACATCGTCGGAGCCCAGGGCGAAGTACATGCTCTCCAGCTTGCCTTTCACGCTCTTCATGCCGGCCTGAACAGCCGCTTTGCGCCCAGAGGCTTTGTCTTTCGCGAGCCCTTTGAGTCCTTCGGGCGTGTAGCTTCCTTGGATCAAATATTTCGGCACAGTTTTATCCTTTCTCTTGCCTCGTCGGAGTCTACAGGACGACTAAACCGAAAGCAAGCGAAGATTGCGAACAGGTGAATCGGGCGCGGAACAAAAGCGGGGTGTTCCTCACCGCCACAAGCTTTGTGTCGAAATGAATCCACCGATCTTCGCATCTCGACGAATTTGCGTCCTCATTGGACCGCGCAAACCTGGCCCTTCGAATGCTCGACACACTTTTGATGAAGCTTGTCGCCATCTTCCTTTCCTTATCCTGTGGCCTTCTATTCGCCGCCCCCGAGCTGCGTCTCGCCACCGCCGCCATCGGTCCCGTCTACATCGCCAGCGGCCAGAACGGACCGGCGCAAACCGTTGCCGCAACCAACATCGGCAGCGGAACGCTTTCTCTTTCGGCGTCAGCAAACATGCCCTGGCTCACGGCGTCCATCGGCGCCTCGAACACGATTCAAATCGCGCTCGGCACTTCCACTTTGACCGCAGGGCAATATACTGGCGTCGTCACCGTCCTCGCTCCAGGAGCGATTGACGCTCCTCAAAATATCTCCGTCACGGTGCAAATCGGAAGCCCTGTTCCGTCTTCGATAGACCTGTACGTCGCGCCCGGCGGGACTGCTTCGACGACGTTCAGCACCGCCACCACCTTATCGGCAACCGTGAAGAATCCCCAGACCGGTCCGGTCCTGTCCGTGACCGCAGTCTCCCCAGGCTTCTTCTCGCCACCGCTTTCCTTTACGATCACGGCGACGGCCCCGGCAGGAACTGCCGCCGGCGACTATTCCGGTTCCATTGTCGCCTCCGGCTCCACCTCGGCGGCCGACAACAAGACCATCTTGGTGACGATTCATGTCACCTCTCAGCCAATCGTCGCGCAGTCTCCAGCGTCATTGACATTCCGGCTCGCGCCAGGCGCGCCCCCAGCCACCCAGGCCGTCGTCTTTTCGAATACCGGCATGGGCACTTTGACGCTCGGCGCCGGCGTCAGCCCGCCCACGCCGCTTCCCATACCTCCGCCGTGGCTATCCGAGACAATCCAAGGCGACGACGTGCTTGTCACCGCTACTCCCGGCGCCATGAGCCCCGGCACTTACCAGGCCTCGATCGCCATCCCGAGCAATGCGGCCAATAGCCCCTCCGTGATTCCGGTCACGCTGGTTGTTCTCACGCCCGGTCCGCCGGTTGCGTACTATCGGGGCGTCCTCGACAATGCTCTCTTCGCCGCCGGTGACCCTCTCGCGCCCGGAGGAATCGTCGCCGTCTTCGGCGAGCAGCTTGGCGACGTCGTCACCCAAGCGCAATCCCTGCCTCTCGGAACTTCGCTCGGGGGCGCAACCGTAGTCGTCAACGGCCTCGCCGCGCCGATCTACTACGCTTCACCTGGCCAGCTCAACTTCCAGATTCCTTACGAGACCGCTCCTGGACCCGCCGTCGTCGAGGTTCAGCGCGACGGCCAGACCGGCAACAGCGTCAGCATCACCGTCCAGTCCGCTGTCCCGCGCCTTTTGCCGCTCGGCATCGGCAGCTATGGAATCGCCTTGCTTGGCGCTAGCGGCACCTTCGCCATCCCCGCCACTCCGGGCATCCCCAGCCGCCCGGCGCAGGCCGGCGTCGATACCGTGGTCTTCTACGCCCTGGGACTCGGGCAAACCAGCCCGCCCGCTCAAGATGGCGCACCCTCCCCGGCTGGCCAAATCGCCTCAGCCGAGTTCGTCATCGGCCAAACTATCTTCGCCGGCACCGGCGTCACAGTGACGCCCGCTTATGCCGGACTCACGCCTGGCTCTGTCGGTCTTTATCAAATCAACGTCGCGATTCCCGCCAACAGCATAAAGGGCAGCGCCGTTCCGGTTTACCTCGATATGGGCGGAGGCGTACTCAGCAATCGCGTCGACATCGCCATTCAATAAGCCGGCTCCACAGAGCCGGCGATTATCCATGCCGCGCGGCGTTGGCCTTCTGCCGCAAGGCGCAGGCCGGCGCGCGCGGCTTGAAAACCTTCCGACATTTGCCGCCGCCCAGACCCACAGCGGATGCGCCAGCTCTGTCGTCTCATACTCAACTCGCGGAGGAACCTCCGCAAACACGGCCCGGGTCATCAGTCCGTCGAGCTCCACTTGCCGCAGCACCCTCGTCAATGATTTCTGGCTGACGCCTTGCACCCGCTCCATCAAGCGCGAAAAGCGCATCGGCCCGCGGGCAGCCGCAAGCTTGGCTAAGGTCCAGAGCGTCCACTTCTCCGCCAGCCGCGTTCGCCCCCGTCCAGTCGATGCCCTTCGCCATTCGTTACCTCTCGGTGAGTACAAGCAAAATCGGTGCCTTATTGCCAAAAGATACTGGTGGAAGCATACTACGCGTAGTGACCACCAAACCGAGTCCAAAATTCTCCGCCAGCGACGTTCCTCCGCAGCAAGGCCGCCGGGTTCTCATTACCGGCGCAAACTCCGGCATCGGCTACGAAGCTGCGCTCGAACTTGCCCGAAACGGAGCGGACATTATTCTCCCCGCCCGATCCATTGAGAAGGCGAACGACGCCATCACCCGCATCCGCCGCAGCGTGCCCAACGCAAAACTCACCCCCGGCATTCTCGACCTGGCTTCCCTTGCCAGCGTGCACGAATTCGCCGCATTCATCGCCGCGAACTTTCCCGGTCAATCGCTGGATCTTCTGATCAACAACGCCGGGGTGATGGCGGTGCCGCGGCGTGAGCTCACCGTCGACGGTTATGAGCGCCAGTTCGCCACCAATTACCTCGGCCCCTTCCTGCTCACCGCGCTCCTCTATCCGCACCTGAAGAAGCAGCCCGGCACGCGCATTGTCACCGTCGCCAGTGGGATCGCGAATCGGGCCAAGATCGAGTTCGACAATCTCCAGTCTGAGCGCCTCTATAAGCCATTGTTGGGCGCTTATTCGCAATCGAAACTCGCCGATCTGATTTTCCAGCTTGAACTCCAACGCCGCCTCACGGCTTGCAACTCTCCGATTCTCAGCGTTGGTGCGCATCCGGGGTATGCCATCACCAATCTTCAAACCAGTGGTCCCGCCGGCGTCATCCCTCTCGGTTTTCGCATCGTCCAGAAGATCGTGACACCCCTGGCGTCGCAGGACGCGGCTCATGGCGCTCTACCCACTCTTTTCGCGGCGACGTCTCCCGCGGTGATCCCCGGCGGCTACTACGGGCCCGACGGTTTCCAGGAGCTCAAGGGCTCTCCGGTACCTGCAAGAATCGCTCCCGCGGCCCAGGACCTCAGCCTCGCAAAACGCCTTTGGACCGAAACCGAGCGCCTGACAGGAGCTGCGTTCACCATATAGCATGCCGACGGATGGCCGTTCCGAGCGGTGTACACAATCCGTGAAAGCGTCTAACTAAGTTCGAACGGACTGCGCCCACCGGCGGGAAGCGGCTTCGGAGTGCCTGGTCTGGGTCTCGCGCAGCTTGTGCAAAGATGCCAGGTGCAACAAGACAGCGAGGGGTACCAGAAAAACCGGAATCATAACCAAAGGAAACGCGCTGATGAGTGTGTTCGGATGGCCAAGCGCCAGTAATTGCGCTGGCGAAGGCGAGCTTAGGAACCCAGTGGTCACAGCCACGCTCAGATCCGCGATCCCAAACAGATTCCAGGCCCATAGCCAACCGGCTGGCATGCGCGATGCGCGCGCAGAAGCGATTCCGGCCACCGGCGCAAGCAGCCCGACAATGACATCCCCGACCCCAGCCGGCCACGCAAACACGCCTGGCAGCCACCCTCCGGCATAGAGTACAAGGAAGATCAAACCCTCCAACCGGTAGGCTTGTATGCTCACGATCCAACTCTGCGGCGCAGCGTCGACGATGCGCCGGAGCAGGGGCCATCGCCAGAACAGTGCGACACCCACAGCGATCGGGAGTAGCAGACCAAACTCGATGGTTGGAATGCGCGTGAGCGCACCTTGATAAAACCCTAACCAGGAAGATGCAAGCGCGGCGGCGAACCAAACCAGGAACAGCGACGAACCGCCCCAAAACGCGCGCCTCCGGTCCCGAACTTCCAATTCGATCCGGCTCAGAGCACGGTACAGTCCAAACACCGCGGCCGCTGCGACCGTCACGGTTCCGATCACTATGTTCGCAGGCAAATAGCTGGGCCCTAACTGGCTCATGTTTCGATCTCCTTTGTGAAACGGCTTTCCTGCGGATATGGATGTAGATACATGTAATGGGTCGCAGAAAACTGCGATGCGGCGCAAAGTCCTGCGATAAATGTAGGTACAATCAGTTCGGATAAGATGGCGGAAAGCTCCAAAACGCCGAAGAAGCCTGCGCTGCGCCTGCCGTGTGCGTGCGCCAATCTCCGCAGGGCCGACAGGGTGGTCACCAGGTATTACGACGCGGTGATGCGCCCCAGCGGCCTGCATGCCACGCAGTTCACGCTTCTGCAAGCTTTGGAGGCTGCGTCTGAGATTACCCAGAAGCAACTCGCGGAGCTGCTCGAAATCGACAGCACAACCCTTACCAGAACCCTGGCTCCGTTGCGCCAGAGAGGATGGCTCCGCTCCCAGGCCGGAACGGACCGACGCGAATTGAGGCTTTCCCTGACAGCGGCGGGAAAACGCGAATACAAACGCGCGCTTCCCTATTGGCAAAGGGCTCAGAAGGGGTTGGAGCAGGCGCTGGGGAAGGAGACCTGGGACCAATTAATGAATGCGTCGGTGCGCACGGCCTCGCTCAGTGAGTTGGGCTGATAGTCCCTATCAACACCGTGATGGAGGTTCGATGCTTCGTCCTTGCGACTCCCGCAAAGGGCCGGTCGCGGCCTCAATTCCCGAAAGGAACAGCTCGCTCCTGTCCGCGGCCCCGCGAGCCGGCCGCCGATATTTCCTTGCAAGTTTACCCCCCTGATTTACCCTGAACTCGCGTTTCTCGTCACCGCCCAACGGCCCCGCCAAGTCGATGACGCTCTTCCGAAGTCCGGCAGCAAGACAGGCGAAGGGTGGGTTAGTTACGGCGTCAACTGGTCCGAACAGCGCTACATTCCGCTCACGCAGATCGATGCTTCAAACGGGCCTGGCCTGGACTTACGACATTCCCGTCGCGCCCGGAAATTGTCAGGCTCATCAGGAGGCCACGCCCTTGGTGTTAAAAGGGGGAGCATCGTCTACGCCGTGGACCTGCGCACCGGCAAGGAGCTGTGGCGAGCCGATCTGGAAGTGAACCAGCAAGTCTGGGCGTCGCGCATCTGCTGTGGCGTCGTGAATCGCGGGATCGCGTTGTACCATGGCAAGGTAATCCGTCCGGCGGTGGATGGCAGGCTGCGGGCCTTGGATCAAGCCACTGGCAAAATCCTCTGGGAAACCCGAGTATCTCCCGAGAACATGCCGTAACCATCACCATGGCGCCGCGCGTGATCAAAGGCGGCAAGGTGATTGTCGGCGTGAGCGGCGGCGAATACGCCATCCGTGGATTCTTTGCTGGAGCAAGGACTGGTGGAAGATCGGCGGCGGAGCCGCAGTCTGGAACGGCATGGCCTATGAATCCCGATAACGATATCGTCTACGTCGGCACCGGTCCGCCCGCCCCTGGACCGATTTCGCCCGCGGCGCGGGCGACACGCTCGACGGCAACCAGCCGCTGCCGGGAATCCAAAACGAACTAGCCGGGGGCGTCTTGGCTATCGTAGAACACCGCATGCTCGCGCATGGCGGACGCCCGCCGCCCACCCCACAGCCGATCCGAAACTCTTGACGGTCTCGTGGGACAGGCGGTTTCGCCTGTCGTTCCGGATGCACGGGCGCACGTTTGCAGGTCGGAGATATCATGGGATTCGGCTTCTGGTCATCTTCAACTGGTCATCTTCTGAGTGGAGGGAAATTCGAAATGAAACGATACAGCTTGACGATCTTCGCATGCCTGACGATGGCATCGGGCGCGCTGTCTGCGCAGGACCTGACGATCACCAACGCCCGCATCATTACTCCAGGCGGAGCGGTGATCGAGCGTGGATCGATTGCCGTGCGCGCCGGAAAAATCGTTTCCGTGACGCCCGGCGCGCCTCCGGCTTCGAATGCAAAGACCATCGACGCCAAAGGCATGACCGCCATGCCCGGGTTCATCGACGGGCATCGCCACATCAATACCGGGCCCAATGAGAAGGCGCAGATGCAGGCGCTTCTCGAAGCCGGCTACACCACCGTTCTTTCCGGAGGCGGACCAGCGGAAGGCAACATCACGCTGCGGGATCACATCGATAAAGGCGTTATCAACGGACCGCGGATCATTCCCTCCGGGTCTCTGAGGCTGGCCAATAACACTCCCGAAATGGCTCGCGCCGAGGTGCGGAAGATGGCGGCGATGGGGATCAAGTTCACGGGTGAAATCGCCCTGACTCCCATCCCGGGGCCGAGCGAAAAGGAAATAGAAATTCTGAAGGCAGTGGTGGACGAGGCCAAGAAAGTTGGCGTGATGGTGCAGGTCCATGCCGTGAGTTCGAAGGCCATGATGGCTGCCGTGGATGCGGGCGTGCCGCTGCTGGTTCATCTTCCCAATAAAGATTGGGTGAGCAAGGAGGATGCAAAACGCGTGGCCGCCGCGGGCGTGAAGGTATTGGGGACCGTCAGCTTCGGCTCGCCGGTTTTCGGGGTGTTCGCGGATGACAACACTGCGCGGTTCCGCGACGGAAAGCCTTGGCCCGAAGGCATCGTCGACGGAGTCCGCCTGGGCGAGGAAGCCGGATACATGCCGGTGAACGCCCGCACGATCTGGGATGCCGGCGTAACGCTCGGCTACTGCACCGACACGACGTATGACCCGAAGGCAGGCCTCGATCATGAGCTGAAAATGCTGAATGTGATGTTCTCCATGCGGGACCTGATCAAAATGATAGGACCGAATACAGCGTCCTACATACAGATGGGCGACCAGCTTGGAACGCTGGAGGCTGGCAAGCTCGCAGACATCGTTCTTCTCGACGGCGATCCGCTGGAGGGCTATTGGAACTGGCTCAAGACGAAAGTGGTGGTCAAAGGCGGTGTGGTTGTGGTTGACAAACGCTAAACGCTAACCTGATAGCGTTCGGCGACACGTGACGGAACTACAGACACCTTCCCAAAAGCGCACTGCGGCGATGCGCCTGATCATCTGCCTGGGGATCGTGAGCCTGTTCGCCGACATGACGTATGAGGGCGCGCACAGCATCATCGGTCCCTATCTTAAGGACCTTGGCGCGACTGCGTTTCAGGTGGCTCTTATCGCCGGCGTGGGCGAAATGTTGGCGGCAAGCCTCCGCTTCTTTTCCGGACGCTTTGCCGACAGTGCGCGAGCCTATTGGACGATCACATTCTGCGGCTATGCGATGAATGTGGTCGCCGTTCCAGCTCTGGCTTTGGCTTCGAACTGGCAGCTTGCGGCGATCCTGGTAGTCGCCGAACGCACGGGGAAGGCGCTGCGAGGTCCTGCGCGCGACGTTCTGCTTTCGGGCGCAACGCAAGAGGTCGGCCATGGCTGGGGCTTCGGCTTGCATTCCATCATGGATCAGACTGGCGCGGTGATCGGACCTCTCTTGATGGTGGCTGCGGTGGCGCGGTCGCATCACTTCGGGCCGGGATTTCTGTGGTTGGCATTTCCGGCGCTGGGGACTCTGGCCGCTTTGCTCGCCGCCCGCGTGTTGAATCCCGGCTATGCCGCGCCAGTGAAAACAGTATCGGACCAGATTGTTCTTCCGAAAGTTTTCTGGATGTACGTGGCTGCGGCAGGATTGCTGGCTTGCGGGATGGTGGATTATCCGCTCCTCGCGTATCACTTCGAGAGCGCGAAGATCGCCACGGCGGTCGAAATTCCTCTTCTGTACGCGGGCGCGATGGGGGCGAATGGTTTGACAGCGCTCCTGTTCGGAGCGCTCTTCGATCGCTTCGGCCTCAAGGCTCTGGTCGTGGGAATCTTCATCTCGAGTCTGGCGCTCCCGCTTGGTTTTTTCGGAGGATCGGTGGGCGCAATCTTAAGCGTCGCCTGCTGGGCCACCAGCCTCGGCGCCCAGGATGCCTGCCTGCGGTCTGGAATCGCGACCGTCGTCTCGATGAACAAGCGCGGGGGCGCGTTTGGCGCGTTTAATGGAGTCTACGGAGTCATGTGGTTTCTCGGCAGCGTGACCATGGGGCTGCTGTATTCGCGGTCTCTGGCTGCTCTGGTCGTATTCGGAGTCGTGGTCCAAATCGCAGCGGCGGTGATGTTTTTCCGCCTGCGGGGCATGCTGAAGAAATAGAAGAAACCGCTTCCTGCGGGCGCGGCTCAGAATCGGCGCTTCCGATCCATCGCCGCTGACAGAGCCGCGACCAAAGGGAGCGATGCTCTTACGCGTGGCCTTCGGTAAGCGTTTCCAGAACCGAAAGCAATCCCAGCAACAAGAGCGCGCTGACGCCGGCATAGCGCACCACCTTAGGCGGAACTCGATCGACAATCCACTGCCGGACCCCTGCGCCAACCGAGGCCGCCAGGGCTCCCTTCGTGACCATCGCGGCCACCGCCCCAACCCACACCAGCACCGGCGCTCCAAAACGTGCCGCCATTGTCGCGGCCGTGATCTGACCGACGTCGCCCCATTCCGAGAAAAAGATCGCCGCGAAAGAAATCAGCGCCGCCCGCGAAGCTCGCCGCTCTTTCTCTTCGGGAGACCGCTCCAGAGGTTTGCGCCACAGCGTAATCGCGACGCCGATGAAACTGGCACTGGTTAATCCCGCCACCAGCAGCGGCGGCAGTTTCGAGATCGCGCTTCCGACTGCAACCGCGACCGCCATCTTGCACATGAAGGCCACCAGCATCCCGATCATGATCGGCACGGTTCGATAGCGCGCGGCAAGAACTCCGGTGGTGTAAAGCAGCTTATCGCCGACGATCTCGGCTACGAAAACCGCTCCGTAAGTGGCGATGAGGATGGCAAACATTATTTTTTAGCAGCGGGCGCCGGGTTCTTCACTGGAGATGCCGGGTTGGCGGCGGCCTTCAGAGCCGTCCACTTGGCCATCAAAGCGGTATACGCGGCTTCCTGTTTCGTGCACGCGGCGAGCTCCGCCGCGGTAGGCGGCATCTCCGCTGCCTGCATGCTGGTCAGGGTCGCCACCATTGCGGGCCCGATGCTGGCAAGAGTCGCCGCAGGAGCCGCAGCGGCTGCGGCGCCGCCTCCGGCCCTTCCGCCTCGTCCGCCTCCGCGCCCACCGCCTCGTCCGCTTCCGCGTCCCGCGGGAGCAGCCGCAGCATCGCCCGGAGCGATTTCAACCAGCTTCGCGATCAGCGCGTCCGTGCTCGCCGAGTGGGTCTTCGCACTCAGTTTATCGATCAACGCGTGCGCCTCGCTCTCCGCGGCTAATGCGTCCTGAGCCTCGTTTTCGATGCGTCCCGTGAGCGTGAATATCTGCTGTATTTCGGGCGTCACCTTCACCCGGGGGTCCATCCGGACCACGATAGGCTGCGTCATGGTCTTGCCGTTCGCCGTCAGGCGAATCGTGTAATTCCCGGGAGGCACCCACGGCGAATTGACGCCGGGATACGTCCGGTGCGGCACCGCGCCATTCGCGCCTCCACCGCCGCCGCGGCCTCCGCCCCCGCCTTCGGGAGTATAGTGCAGATCCCAGGTAAAACGGTGCATGCCCGCCGACGTTTTCAGCACCTGCGGCGGCGCGGGCCAGTACAGCGGAAGCCCGCAATCCGCCGTGCTGGGCGTTGCCTGGCAAATCTTGTTATAGGCGGCCGGATCGGTTGCCGGGTCGGGCTTTCGCACTGCATCGGTGCTTAAATATGTACGAACCACTTTGCCCTGGGCGTTGAGGAATTCCAGCTTGACGTTCGCCGTGTCCGAAGGCAGATAGTAATCGAGAATCGCGCCGGGAGGCGGATTCTCACCCGCAGGCAATTCGGGCGGCCATGGCGTCGGATCGTTGGTGCCGAAACGGATGCGCATGCCCGGCTCCGGTTTAAACAGGTACGCGTTCGCCGCGGCGGCGGCATCGGCCATCTGACGCAGCGGAGTCACATCGTCAAGAATCCAGAACCCGCGGCCATGCGTGCCGGCAACCAGGTCGGCGCAGGAACAATAGTCATCGTCTTTCACTTCGATATCGCGAACCGAAATTGCCGGCATATCCAACCGCAGCGAATTCCAGTTGTCGCCATCGTCGATCGAAAACCAGATCTGCGTGTCGGTGGCCGCGTACAGCAGCCCCTTCTTGCGAGGATCTTCGCGAATGGAATTGGCCGCGGCTCCGGGCGCAATGCCTTTGTCGATCTCCGTCCAGGTTTTGCCGCCGTCATGCGTGCGCCAGAAGTGCGGATTCAGATCGTCCAGCCGCAGAGTATTGGCCGCGACATACGCCGTTCCGGTATCGAAATGACCGGCATCCAAATTGAAGATTCGCGTCCAGGGTTTGATCTGCGGCGGAGTGACATTGCTCCACTTCATCCCTCCGTTGGTCGTCATCTGAATCAATCCGTCGCCCGTGCCCGCCCACAGTACATTGACGTCAAGCGGCGATGGCGCCAGCGCCGTCACCGACCCCTGCGCCGCCGGAGTAACCGTCGCCCCGTACTTCCCCGCGTTGGCAGGCACCGGCCACGAAGCCCCGCGCGTAAGATCGCCGCTAATGGCCGTCCAGCTATGTCCGCCGTTGGAGGTTTTCCACACGCCGGCAGTCGCATAGAAGAGTACGTTAGGATCTTTGGGCGACCAAATCAAAGGCTGCGTGCGGACCGTCCGGGCAGGCGGTTCCGAATCCGATGCAGGCGCACCGGGCCCCACGTTGGCCTTCTGCCCCGTCACCCGGTTGAAGACCGTCACCTTGCCGCCGTAAATCAGATTCGGATTCTTGGGATCGGGAGCGGCTTCGCCATATTCCTCGATGCCCACCGGATGCCAGTCGTGGAAAGTGATTTCTCCATCCATGCCGCGGCTATCGACGCAAGCCGATCCGGAATCCTGCTGTCCGCTGCACAGCCGGTAAGGGAATGCGTTATCGGCAGTCACGTGATACACGGCCGCGGTGGGCTGCGTGTACCAGTTGCTCCAGGATTCGCCGCGATTGGCCGAAATCACCGCGCCCTGATCGCTGACCAGCAGAATGATATTTGAATTGTCCGGACTGACCCAGCTTTTCTGATAATCGTCGCCGCCCGGCGCGCCGCGCACAGCGGTCCACGTCAGGCCGGCATCTTCCGTCCGCCAGAAAACGGTGGAGCAACTGTAGACCACTTTCTCGTCTTTTGGATCGACAGTGATGGTGGGAAGATCGCCGCCGCCGATGCGACCCAGGGGACGATTATCCGGCGGATGGCGGCCCGTGGAACCGGTATCGAAAACCCTGGTATCGTCCGTGGCCAGCCCCCAATGTTCGCCGCCGTCAGTGGTCTTGTAAAACGAAATATTCCCGCCGCGCCCGCCTCGGCCTCCTCGGCCTGCTGCTCCCGCTGCCGGAGGCGACGCGGCAGTCACATCGCCCGCCACCATCGCGTAGATGACTTTCGGATCGCTGGGAGCGATCGCCAGATTCGCCTGAATGACGGCCGGCAACCCGCCCGCCAGCTTCTTCCAGGTGGTCCCGCCATCGGTAGATTTAAAGATTCCTCCATCGGTTCCCCCGTAAGCGCCGTTCTCCGCGAATCCCTGCTGCTGCTGCCACAGCGCGGCGTAGACGGTGTTGGGCTGGCTGGGATCGATGCGGACATCGTTGCCGCTGGTGTAATCGTCCTGGTACAGCACCTTCTCAAAACTCGCTCCGCCGTCGGTGGAGCGGAAGATGCCTCGCTCCGCGTTGGGTCCGTAAGGATGCCCCAGCGCGGCCACGAACACCCGGTTCGGATTCTTCGGATCGACATCGATATTGGCGATCATCTGCGAATCGCGAAGGCCCAGGTGCGTCCAGGTCTTGCCCGCGTCGGTGGATTTATAAACTCCGTCGCCGGTCGAGAGGTCCGGCCGGATGATCCCGGCTCCGGTGCCAACGTAAATCACGTTGGGGTTGGAAGGAGCAACCGCGATCGCGCCGATCGAGCCCGTGGGTTCGCTATCGAAAAGCGGAGTCCAGGTGGAACCGAAGTCGGTAGAGCGCCACACGCCGCCGTTATCGAAGCCCGCGTAGAAGACATTCGGCTGGCCGGGAACTCCCGAAAGCGCGCGCGCACGGCCGGCGCGAGGAGGCCCGATCTGGCGCCAGTGCATCTCGGCATAGAGCTTGGGATCGAGCGTTTGAGCGGTGATTGCAGGGACAAGGGCTGCGACGGAGAGGCCCAGGAGTGCAAGACAACGGTGCGAAAGCGGCACGAGTTTTCTCCTGAATCAAAACATTGTAGCAGGCCGATCCAAGACGGCGATGAACAGCGAGGAACCCGGGAGGGCCCTTCTCGGCCTATTCCAGGCAAAGGAAAGCATCGGACTTTCGGCTGTCCAATGAAAATGGCACAGCAAGAAAGCCCTAGGACAATTCAAAACCAGCCGCCTCTTCGCCGATAAGGTCGTCAGGCTGGGCGTCGAAGCCCTCGCCAACTGGGGAATAACATGAATTTCAGATCGCCTGCACGGGTAGGCTCAATCGGGCTGGTTGCCATACTCAGCTCCTGCTTCTTAGGAACTCCGGCTATTGCGCAGCAGACCTCCGATCCGCAAACGATGGAACAACTCCTGAAGCGGCTTTCGGAGCTGGAAGCGCGGCTCAAGGAAGTAGAGGCGAGGAATCCGCCCGCGCCAACGGGTGCGCCAGCGGCCGCTCCCGCGGTTGCGCCGGGCGAGCCGGTTTCGGCGGCGGTGTCGGCGGCGGATCAGGCCGAAGCCAACGCGATTTTGCAACAGGCGGCAAGCGGAAATGCCACTGGCCACACTTTCGGCAAGATGTCGATTGTCGGCTTCTCGGACTTCACTTTCGGACGGCCGCTGGAAGAGAATCTGCCTCCCGGCGGCGTCGCCGGCAGCTCCAACTCGTTCACCATGGGCGACCTGAGTCTGTTCATTACCTCGCAGCTTACGCCCAAGGTAAGTTTCTACTCGGAAGCGTTATTCACGGCCGATTTCACGAACAGTTGGGGAGCGGAGGTCGACCGGCTGGTGCTCCAGTACAAGGCCAACGACTATTTTCAGGTTGGCGTCGGGCGCTTCAATACGGCGCTGGGATATTACACGAATGGCATCAATCGCGCGAAGATCTTCCAGACCGCGACGGACCGGCCCTTCATGTACACGGACGAGGATGCCGGCGGTCTGCTTCCGGTGCATAGCGTGGGCGTAACCATGACGGGCAAGCTTCCTTCCGGGGGGATTGGGCTGCACTGGGTTGCGGAACTTTCAAACGGGACTGCATCCCTCAGCGCCACGGCGGAGCCGGTTCAGAGCTTGTACGACGAAAACAATCGCAAGGCTTACAACCTGGGCTTGTTTATCAAACCGGAGCGGTTGGATGGCTTTCAGGCGGGAGTCTCCGTCTATCGCGACAAGCTGGAGCCGGCCGGCCTGGCCAGAGTGGACGAGAATATCGTGGGCGCGTACGCCGTCTATGTTCGTCCCACGTTCGAGTTTATGAACGAGACCGCGATCATCAGCTATTCGCCCACCAACGGGACCCCGACCTATAAAACGGGGATGGGATATTCCCAGATCTCGCGGCGCTTCGGCCGCACGCGGCCGTATCTGCGGCTGGAATATCAAAGCGCGGATCGCTACGATCTCAACTTCCCCAACTTCGGGACACGCAAGAGTTTCGAAGCCGGCGTGCGCCGCGACCTGGCGGAATTCTTCGCCATCAAGGCCCAGATCGGGCGGACGTACTGGAATCACGCGTGGGCGTACGATCCGCAAGTGCAGCTGGCATTCACGTTCTAGCGCTTCAGGATAAGACAAATGAGAAATCTATTTCGTATCGCTGCGGCAACTTCATTCCTGGGCCTTTTCCTTTCCTGCGCTTCCGGGCAGGAGATTGCGATCGTCGTGAATAAATCGAACCCGGTGGACACCGTGACCGCCGTGCAATTGAAGAAAATCCTGCTGGGAGAACAAACCACTTGGGCCGGCGGAAAGCAGGTGATGGTTCTGCTTCGCAACGCGGGGTCGCCCGAAAGGCAGATCCCGCTTCAGGCGATTTGCGGCATGACCGAAATCGACTTCAATCAATACTTCACGCACGCCAGCTTCAACGGCGGGACGGCTTCGGAGCCGAAATCGTTGAGCTCCGCCGCAATGCTGCGGCAGCTTGTCACCACACTGCCGGGCGCGATCGGATTTCTCGCGGTGGGCGATGTCAGCGATGCCGTGAAGCTGATCAAGCTGGAGGGGGTTGCCCCCGGCGGCGCGGATTACAAGCTCAAGAAGTAAGACATCATGACACAAATCAAGAAGCTGACGCTGGGACTGGCGCTGATGGCCGTGGTGGCCTTTGCTTGGAGCTTCACCTCCCTCCGCGTGATCGATAGCCTCAGCGCTTATCTGGGGATTTCCGTGGGTTCCACCACGGCGGGCATTGACGAACTGGGGCAGATCGGCAAGGCGACTTCCGATCTGGTGGGGTATGAGCGTGCACTGGTGCTGCATTCGCTCTTCGGCCATACGCAGCAGGTGAAGGAATATTCGGCGCTTTTCGACAGCACCTCCGCAAGTCTCGAAAGGACGGTGGCAGAGCTTCCGCCCGCGCTCACGGCGGGGAGCGGGAGCGATGCGGCGCAAACGCTGAAGTCGGGATTAGCGGCGTGGAAGGCGTCGCATGTGGAACTGATGCGCTGGCTGGACAAACAGCAGGCCGACGAAGCGGAGAACCTTCTGCGGGCGAAGATCCAACCCGTGGCAGACAGGATGCAGGAGGCTTCCCGCCAGCTTTCCGCTTCGGGATCGGCGATCCTTCAAGCCGGCGTCGCGGAGGCGTCGGGTAAGGCGGCGCGCAGCCGTTGGACGGCGTTTCTGTTCATCGCTTTGTTCATGATCCTTGGCGCTGGTGTGCTTTTTGAGGTTCGACGGACCGGCCGGCGCTTGCAGGAAGTTTCAGGCCAGGTGTCGACCGCGGCGGGAGAGGTGGGCGCAGCCTCGGGTCAGGTAGCCAACGTAAGCCGGCAGCTCTCGCAATGGACCGGGAACCAGGCGACGTCGATTGAGAAAACCTCGGCGTCCAGCCAGGAGATTGCATCCATCAGCCGCCAGAATGCGGAAAATACGAAAGCCGTGGCGAAGCTGATGAGCACCGTTCACGGAAATATCGTTGAAACCAATCGCCGGCTGGATGAGATGGTGGGAAGCATGAAGGAGATCAAGGCGTCGAGCGAAAACATCGCGAAGATTATCAGGATCATCGACGAGATCGCCTTTCAGACCAATATTCTGGCCTTGAACGCGGCAGTGGAGGCCGCGCGGGCAGGCGAGGCCGGCATGGGCTTCGCGGTGGTAGCCGACGAGGTGCGGCGTCTGGCGCAAAGAAGCGCGCAAGCCGCGCGCGACACCACGGTTCTGATCGAGCAATCGGTCAGCAGTTCCAAGGCCGGGAGCCATCATCTGGACGCGGTCGCGCGAATGATCGGCGAGATCACCGGAAGCGCCGTCCAGGTTAAGACGTTGGTGGACGAAGTCAGCGCCTCCAGCCAGCAGCAATCCGAAGGCATACGCCAGATTTCGACCGCCCTGACGGAAATGGAGCGCATCACGCAACAGACGGCGGCGGGCTCCCGCGAGAGCCTCACCGCGAGCGAAGGCTTGAACGAGCAGGCGGACGCAATTCGTACGGTGGTGCTGGAGCTGAGCAAAGTGGTGGGAGTGAACGCAAATTGAACCTCACCCAACTGCCGAGCCGAAATCGAAGACGTTCGGCTGGTGGGGAACTCCGGAAAGAGCGCGCCCTCGACAGGCACGGGGCATTCGAGCTGTGACTGCGGAAACAAGGGCTGCGACAAAGAGACCCAGGAGTCCAAGACACCTGTGCAAAAGCGGCACGAGTTTTCTCCGGAATCCAAAACATTGTTGGAGTCCGGGGAGCCGCGGATCCGCATATCGCGGACCACCGCCTTTGCCGCTCTTCGGGTCATCCGCGACACTGTCCTGATAATTCCCGGCCGCAATGCCGGAGAGTCGGCCAGCCGTACCCGCGCACCGAGCACACCGACATAGCCGCAGCCCCTGCCGTGATATGATCCTAAGCTAAACGAAACCCCGCAGCGGCCTCTTGCCAGAATGACCAGCCCGCAAACCTCCGGAGTCAAGATTTTTCCCCCGCTGATTCAGATCGGCGCGATCGCAATCGGATTCCTGATCGAATGGATTGTGCCTGTGCGGATCGGAGACGGCTTCGGAATCGTGCGCATCGCCGGTTGCATCCTGCTGGCGATTGCGGGGGCGTTAATCGCTTCGGCGGCCAAGATCATGTTCGGCGCGGGAACCACTCCGAATCCCACGCGTCCCTCTACGGTTATTGTCACCAGCGGACCATTTCGATTCACTCGAAATCCGATGTATCTCGCATGGGAGCTCATCTGCATCGGTGTTGGCCTGGTAGCGAATGTGCTCTGGCCGGTGTTGATGGCCTTGCCCGCCGCAATCGTCACCCGCAAGCTGGTTATCGATAAGGAGGAGCGCTACCTCGAACAGAAATTCGGCGCCGAATACCTAACTTATAAATCGCGAGTCCGGCGCTGGGTCTAGAGAATGGTGTTCGCCGACTGACACCCGCCAACCGGCAGTGGTAAAGTATTCTTTCGGCTCGTCCCTGTCGCCATGCCGTGCAGGAGAACACGAATGATCCCTCGACGCCGGACGCTTATCCCTTTAGCTTTGGAGGAAGCCGCGCAAAACGGAGCGCGGCGCGAAACAGTTTCTGATCCCCCTAGGGGTGCGCGCCGCACCCTTTGCGCCCTGCTGAGCCTGGCTGCATTCGCACAGCAGCCTTCGCCCTCTGGACAGTATCCCGCCGCCGTCTTGGCGGGTCTGCAATGGCGCGATGTCGGCCCCATGCGCGCCGGCCGCACCTTCGGCGTGGCGGGACATGCCGACCAGCCCGATACCTTCTACATGGGCTCCGTCGGAGGAGGCGTCTGGAAGACCGAGAACTCCGGCCGCACCTGGTACCCGATCTCAGACGAAGGCATTCCGATCGGCTCCATCGGCGCGATCGCCGTGGCGCCTTCGAATGCCAACGTCGTGTACGTCGGCACCGGTGAATCCGACATCCGCAGCCAGAATTCCTACGGCATCGGCATGTACAAATCCACCGATGCAGGCAAAACCTGGACCCACATCGGCCTCGAAAACAGCCGCCAAATCGGCCGCGTCGTGGTCGATCCCAAGGATGCCAATCGAGTATACGTAGCGGCGCTCGGCCACATCTACGAGCCCAATCCCGAACGCGGAGTCTTCCGCTCCACCGACGGCGGCGCAACCTGGAAAAAGATCCTGTTCGACTCCGCGCGTCCCAACGATGTGGGCGCCGTCGATCTCGCCATCGATCCCGTCAATCCGCGCATCATCTACGCGGCGCTGTGGAGCACCCGGCGTCCGCCATGGTCGGTGTACGCTCCCACGAACTTGCCCGGCGGCGGACTCTTCAAGTCAATAGACGGAGGCGATACCTGGACGCGCTTGGGCGGCGGCCTGCCTTCCGACAATTACGTCGGCAGAATCGGCATCGCCATCGCGCCGAGCAATCCCAATCGTCTTTGGGCCGTGGTCGACGACCTCGGCAGCGCGTCGCCGCCGCCGCGTGCGGGGCGTGGAGCCGCGGCCGCCGCTCCCGATCCCAACCCGACTGCCAAGCCCACCGGGGGAGTTTATATTTCAAATGACGCCGGCGCGACATGGAAGCTGGCCAATGCCGAGAATCGACTTGGCAGCCGCGGCTGGTACTTCAACGGCGTCGCAGTGGATCCGGTCAATCCCGACCGCGCCTACATCATCAACACCGCAACCTATATGACCACCGACGGCGGCAAGACCTTCGTTCCGGTGAAGGGCGCGCCCGGGGGCGACGATTACCACCAGCTCTGGATCAACCCCAAAGACGGCAACCGGATGGTTTTGAGCAGCGATCAGGGCACCGTCGTCAGCGTCGATGGCGCGAAGACCTGGAGCACCTGGTACAACCAGCCCACCGCTCAGCTCTATCACGTGGCCGCAGATAATCGGTTCCCCTATTGGCTCTACGGAGCGCAGCAGGATAGCGGCGGAGTCGGCGTCAGCACTCTATCGCGCGAAGGCGTGCTTTCCTTCCGCAACTGGGAACCCACTTGCCTCGCGGGCGAAAGCGCGACCGTTGTTCCTGACCCGAAAGACGGCAACATCCTTTATGGAAACGGCGCGGGCCGTTGCGATCAGGCGTTGAACGTTTCGGTGCCTCTCGGCGGCGCGCTGCCTCGCGCGGATCCCAACGATCCGGACCGCAAAACCTGGACCCTGCCGCAGGTTTTCTCACTCGCCGATGAGGCCTTGTATTACTCCAATCAGTTCGTGTTTCGCTCGCGAGATCGCGGCAAGACATGGGAGAAAATCAGCGCCGACCTGGCTCGCGTGAATCCTCCGGTGCCCCCGAATCTCGATCCGCTGACCGCCAAAGACATCGACGAGGCGATGACGGATCGCTTCGGAGTTGTCTATTCGATCGGCCCTTCGCCACTCCAGGCCGCCACTGTCTGGGTGGGCACCGACGACGGCCTGATTTACGTGACCCGCGACGATGGAAAGAATTGGAACAACGTCACGCCGCCGCCCATGACCGCGTGGAGCAAAGTGTCGCAAATCGAGGCTGGGCATTTTGACGCGGAGACGGCGTACGCTTCCGTGGATCGCCATCGGCTCGGCGACGACAAGCCTTATATTTATCGCACGCATGACGGCGGCAAGACCTGGAAAAACGTGACCTCGGGCATTCCCGAGGGCGCTTACGTGAACTCCGTCAAGGAAGACACCAAGGCGAAGGGGCTGCTTTTTGCCTGCACCGAACTGCGCGTGTACGTATCTTTTAATGATGGCGACCAATGGCAGCCGTTGCAGAACAACATGCCGGTGACCTCGATTCGCGACCTGGTGGTGCACGGCGAAGATCTCGCCATCGCGACGCATGGTCGCGGCTTCTGGGTGATGGATCAGATGGCGCCTCTACGCGAAATGGTGGCTCGCGGGCCACAGATTATTTCGTCGACCGAATACCTTTTCCAACCCGGCGAGACCATCGCGGTGCGGGCGGGCAGCATGAACGGAACGCCGCTGCCGCATGAGGAACCGCAGCAATTGAATCCGCCTTCGGGCGTAATGGTTTATTACTGGTTGAAATCTGCTGAGACAAAGCCGCTGAAGATCGAGCTTGTGAACGGTGCCGGCGACGTGCGGGCATGCGCCGCCAGCGACACTCCGGTGAGGCCCGTGGATACGGAAGCGATCAATGTGCAGGCGATCTGGGAAGAACCTGCGGCGCCGCCCTCGGCAACCCAGGGAATGCATCGCTTCGCTATCGGCGGAGCGGCAGGTCGTGGCGGAGGCGGGGGTGGTGGCGGGCGCGGCGCGGGAGCATCGGATGCCTGCACTGCGGAGGCGCAGGGCGGTCGTGGCGGACGCGGAGGTCGCGGAGGGCGCGGGGGTGGAGGCGGCGGGGGCGGAGGCGGTGGGGCTTTGCAGCCTGGCGAGTACACCGTTCGCCTGACCGTGGATGGCCGAGTCTACACGCAGCCAGCGACAGTGAAGCCGGATCCTCGCGATGTGCGCCCGGCTGGCGCTCGGTGAGCCGCGTGGGGGATGCTGTCCTGCGACTGCTGTCGAGAGTGCCGCTCCTTTACAGTCGCGGCTCGGAAATCCGTTCTGTGATCGGCCGGGGTCCGGAAACGTGCGGCGAAACGGCGAGAACCCGTTTCCGAGCCGCGACTGTGAAGGAGTCAACATGCGCCTGCGGCCCACCAATGGCGATGAGAAACATGTGGGCGGCTGTGGGGTGGGCGATCTTGTCGCCCGCCTGCCTCTTGCGGCCGGCCAGATGGCAGGCGACAAGATCGCCTGCCCCACAGGATTTTTCAGCGGAGCGGTACCGATCTGGGCCGCGCTACGCCGCGCTACTCTTCGGCTTCTCGGCGTTGGTGGCGGCGCAGACGCCTGACGCTGCGTCCATTCATGGACGAATCCTTGACCAAAGCCATGCACCCGTCGCCGGCGCAAAGATTGCGGCAACCAACACGCTGAGCAAAGCAGAACGATCGGCGCAGAGCGACGACTCCGGATGTTTCACCCTGGAAGGCCTGCCCATCGCTGGAGTCTGGACCGTCACCGTCGCCAAACCAGGCTTCGCCGATGCTCGCGCGGCCGATGTGACTTTGGAAGGCGGCACGGGCGCGAACATTACGTTCCAGTTGGATGTTGCCCAAGGGAAGGCTCTGGTCTCGGTCACCGGAGTCGCCGGCGAAATCCGCACGGACCAGCCGCAGTTGGGCGACCGTCTCGATTCCGGCCAGATGGAAGAAACTCCGCTGTTCAATCGCCGCATGACGTATCTTCCTTTATTGAACGCGGCCAATCGCCAGGCGATCAACCAGGGCGACGTCTTCATGAATCAGGACCTCTTCACCACCAACGGCGCGGGACGCCGGCAGACTTGGTTTGAAGTGGACGGCGTTACCGGAAACGATAGCTGGGGCCGGCAGACCATCTTCACCAACGTGCCTCTGGCCGGGCTGGATGAAATGACGATCCTCGAAAACGCGTTCTCCGCGGAATACGGCGGCAGCACAGGCAGCGCGGTAAACATCGTCACCAAGAGCGGCGGCGACCAGTTTCACGGCGATGCGCTGGGTTTGTTCCGGCCTTCCGGCACGGAAGCGGCGCTCTCCGGCTTTAATTCCAATACCGCGGCCAGCGGCAATGATCTGACGAATGACACTCTGATTCAGCCGGCCGTGTCGCTTTCGGGACCGATCGGAGACGACCACAAAACCTATTTTTCCCTGTCGGGCGAAGCCAGCAAAGAAGACAAGGCGTCGCCAGTCATCTCGCCGGTTGCGCCTGGCAATTTCATCGGACGCTACAGGGATTTCGTCGGCTTCCTGCGTCTGGATCGCGAACTCAATCGGAACAATAAGCTCTTCTTCCGCAGCGACGCCGACGGGTTTTATGACACCAACCCCAACGGCACGGTGGGAGGAAATAATCTCCCAACGGTCGACCGTATTTTTAAACGGCGGACCTATTCTGAAGAGCTGGGCGAGACCGCTGTGATCGGCGCCTCTCTAGTGAACAGCGCGCGTGTACAATTCCAACTGGCATCGCCGATCACTGCCTTCGATCCGGTGACATACGGCACCGAATTCTCCGTACCCATCTCCGCAGGCGGGACGTTCACTTCAGGCACGTCGCAATCGGCTTGGCTTGCGAATCGCCAGTATCAGGCCAACGATACGCTTTCAGCCATTCGGGGCCGGCATCAGCTCCGCTTTGGAGTGGACACGATCGTGGCGCATACGGGCGGGAACAGCAAAGAATTCGGCGGCCCCATTTATCTGGGCGAGTTCATTTACAACACCTGCGTTCTGGCCCTGAGCGTCTGCGAGAGTCCCGCTTATCTGGACAACATCAGCAACGTGAAAACCTACACGCAGAGCTACGGAAACGCCAGCTACACCGTGAACGATACTCTCTTCGCGGGCTTCGTGCAGGACGATTGGCGCGTCCGCCCGAACCTGACGATCAACATGGGATTGCGGTATGAACTGCAAACGTTCACCAATTCCCGCAAGAATTTCGCGCCCCGCGTCGGCTTCGCATGGAGCCCGTTCGGCGACGCCAAGACCGTGATCCGCAGCGGCTTCGGGATTTATTATTCGCAGATTGTGGATAATTCCGAAGCCAACTATGCGCTGACGGGGCCGACTGGCGTGTTCAATTACACCGCGGCTCCAGGGCAAGTTGGCTTTCCTACCAGTGTGGCGTCTGCTCCGCTGCCCGCGTTTCCGGCAGGAGCGCAAGTGCCTCTGCGCAGTCTGTATGTCCGGCCCGGCGACGCAGCCTATCTCAATCAGTTCTTTCCCACGTCAGTCCTCCCTGCCTACCCCAGTCAACTGCTGAACCCCTATTCGGAGCAGTGGACATTCGGCGTCGAGCATCGATTTGGCAAGGATTGGGTATTGAGCGCGGATTATGTCGGCTCGCACACGGAGCGTATCAACCGGCCGCTGGATGTGGACGCGCCCGCGCCATTCCTTCGGACGGCTCCTGGGCAGACGCGCTCGGCACAGGCGGCGAATTGCACGCGGCCGTATTGGATCTGGTGGTACAACCAGAAGGGCATGACATGCAACCCTTCGGTTGCCACCAATCCGCAGCCGCCGTACTCGGTCATCCAGACGGATGTGAACGATGGCTACGCTTATTACGATGCTCTGGATGTGAATCTCAGCCATCGCTTCAGCCATCGCCTTTCCATGCTGGCCAGCTACACCTGGTCCCACGCAATTGATAATGTCGATCCGGACACCACCAGCCAGAATCCGAATGACGCGAATTTTACGGGGCATATCGAAAATGGCAACGCGATCTTCGATCAGCGCCAGCGATTTGTTCTGAGCGGTCTGTATGAATTGCCCTTCAAGATCCGTTTCGGCGGAGTGTCTACGCTGGCTTCTGGGCTGCCGTACAACGTGACCACTGGCACAACCAATAGCGGAGACACCGGCGCGACAACGGACCGGCCCGTCATTAACGGCGAGGTAATTGGGCGCAACACCGGCCGAGGCCGGCCGATTTACGATGTGTCGCCTTTTATCGAACGACCGTTTGTGTTTTGGAAGGAGCGTGCGCGCTTGATTCTGCGCGTGGAGGCGCTGAACGCTCTGAATCATGCGAATTTCGTGGGTTACAGCGGCACGTACGGGAACGGAGCTTCGGCCGGTCCCGGCTTCGGCGCGCCGCTGGTTGGCATCACCAATCAGCTTCCGGCCCGTTCGCTGCAATTCTCCGTCAGAATGGCATTCTGAAATGCTTACCGTTCGCAATCGGCTAAGTGGATTTTGTTTTCTCACTGCCATCGCGGCCGGCCAGGGTTTCGATCCGAAAATCCTCAATCAACTGGAATGGAGAAGCATCGGTCCCGCAGCCATGGGAGGCCGCATTTCCGGGATTGAAGGTGTTGCTGGAAATCCGCGCCTTCTTTACGCTGCCACCGGCTCAGGAGGCTTGTTCAAGACCACCAACGCGGGCACGACATGGCAGCCGATATTTGAACGCCCAGGCACGATCTCAATAGGCGACATTGCCATCGATCCGAAGAACCCCGATTCCATCTGGGTCGGCACAGGCGAGGCGAACGTGCGCAACAGCGTGTCGTTCGGGTCCGGAATGTTTTATTCCGGCAATGGCGGCAAGACTTGGGAGCGGCGCGGGCTCGAAGCCACGATGACAATTTCGCGAGTGGCGCTGGACCCTCGCGATCCACGGCGCGTCTTTGTCGCGGCCGTCGGACATCCGTTCGGGCCGAATCCGGAGCGGGGCGTCTATTTTTCTCCCGACGCCGGCCGCACCTGGCAGAAGGTTCTCTACATCGATGAACATCACGGCGCATCCGACCTGGACATCGACCCTTCCAATCCCGATGTGATGTTCGCGGGAATGTGGGAGTTTGAGCGCAAGCCCTGGCGCTACGACAGTGGCAGCACACAGGGCGGCCTCTTCAAATCGACCAACGGCGGAAAAACATGGACGAAGGTCACTCGCGGACTCCCGGCTCTCATGGGGCGTATCGGCGTGAAGGTGTCGCCCAGTAATCCGAAGATCGTGTACGTGGTTGCCGAGACCCGCGAAGGAACTCTGTTCCGGTCGAACGACGGAGGCGAGAGCTTCACGGTTGTGTCGAACGATCGCGACATCGTGAATCGCGGCTATTATTATTGCGATCTGCGCGTCGATCCCAAGGATGAAAATCGCGTCTACGTTCTGTCGAATAATCTGATGCTTTCGAAGGACGGCGGGAAGACATTCGGCCGCATCGGCGGTTCGGTGCATGGCGACCTTCAAGCTCTATGGATCGATCCTGCCGATCCGTCGCGAATGTGGCAGGGCTCGGACGGCGGCCTCGCATTCTCCTGGGACGCCGGTCAAACCTGGCAGCACGTCGCGACGATTTCGCTGGGGCAGTTCTACCACGTGTATGCGGACGACCGGAAGCCGTTTTATTCCGTCTCTGGAGGCACGCAGGATAACGGAACGTGGATCGGTCCGTCGCGCACTCGGGAGCCTTCGGGCATTCTCAACGACGATTGGCGCATGATCAGCACCGTTGTCGGTTTCAATGTGCTAAGCGATTCCCACGATCCCGACATTGTTCTGACCCAGACTCCCGGCGGCACTCTTTTGCGCACGAATCTGCGGACGCGGGATCAGCAATCGGTGGGACCGCAAGTTCGCAATTATGGCGGCGCGACGGCGGCGGAAATGAAATATCGCTTTGCGTGGGATGCTCCGCTGGCCCGGTCGCCATTCGGTGCCGATACGTTTTATTACGGCGGGAATGTTGTGTTTCAATCGAGCGATCAAGGCCAAAGTTGGGAGCCAATCAGCGGCGATCTTAGCCGCGCCGATCCTGCCAGGATGCAGCCGTCGGGTGGTCCGGTGTTTACGGATAACAGCTCGTCAGAAACGTACGGAACCGTCACCAGGATTGCGGAATCTCCGGCGAAGCGAGGCGTGATTTGGGCGGGGACGGACGACGGCAATTTGCAGGTGACGGCCAACGGTGGCGGCCGTTGGATGAATGTTGCGGCAAATCTTCCTGGCATTGCGGCTGGCTCGCCCGTCTCCGCGATCGAGCCTTCGCATGTGGATGAGAACGTCGCCTATGCGGCGCTCGACCGGCACATGTTCGACGATATGCAGCCCTATCTTTATAAGACCGCCGACGGGGGAAAGAGCTGGAAGAAGATTACCAATGGACTTCCTTCCAATGCTTTTGTTTGGGTCGTGCGCGAGGATTTGAAGAATCCGAATCTTCTTTATTTAGGAACGGAGATTGGTCTATTTGCCTCGTTCGATTCGGGCGACCATTGGGTTCCGTTCGGGTTGAAGAACCTGCCGGATGTGGCGGTGCGCGACATCTTCATTCAGCCTACGCAGAACGATATTCTGCTGGCGACGCATGGCCGCGGACTCTGGATTCTTGACGATGCAACGCCGGTGCAGCAAATTGCAGACGCGGCGAATCGGGCCCAATTTCTGTTTCCGATTCGCGTAGCGCTGCGCTACACGGTGCGGGCGACTCGTGCGGGCGGGGGCGACACGGAATACGCCGCGCCGAATCCTCCCTACGGAGCTGTTCTCAATTACTATTTGCGCGCGGCGGCGACTGACGTGCGGTTCGATGTCCTTGATGGCAAGGGGACAATGGTGGCGTCAATCACAGGAGCAAAAGTCGCGAAGGATGCCGGCCTGCATCAGATTGTCTGGGATCTGCGCGCGGCGGGCGCGGGGGCGAGGGGTCCGCAGGTGCTCCCCGGAATCTACACGGTGAAGATGACGGCGGGTTTGGCGATAGAACAGCAAAAGGTCGAAGTGCAGCTCGATCCGGAGTTGACCGTGAGCGCGGCGGATCTCACCGCCCAGTGGGATGCGCTGAACAAGCTCTCGACCATGATGCGCTCAGTCGCCGAGATGCTGCGCGAAGCCGACAAGCATACCGATTCCGGCACATGGCAGGAATTCCGAAGCACTCTGGCGCGGCCTAAGGAGCTTTCCAATTCCGAAACGGGCCCACGTTTATCGGAGCAGTTGCAGGCTTTGTTCAACTTGATTGACGGCGCAAACGATGCGCCAACTCACGCCATGATGAGCCTATTGGCGGAGCTGCAAGATACGTACCTGAAGGCCAGCGACAATTTCAAAGCTCTGAGGTAATCCTGTATGCGTAAATCAGCATTGGCGATTGTCTTCTGCGCCGCTGCCTTGGCGCAAACTCCGCCGCGCACGATCATCCTTCACGCGGCCCGTGTCCTCAATATCGAATCGGGGAAAATGATCGCGCCGGGAGAAGTCCTGGTGCGGGGCGAGCGCATCGTTGAGGTCGGCCCCACCGTCACGCATGCCGCGGCAGCCGAAACCATCGATCTCGGCGACCGCACTCTCATGCCCGGCCTCATTGATGTGCACGTGCATCTGTTTCTGCACCCCGGCGCGGAAGATTTGCAAACCATTCAGGAATCGGTTCCGCAGCGCACGATAACGGCGGTTTTGGCCGCGAGAGACGATCTGATGGCCGGCTTCACGGCGGAGCGCGACATGGGAACCGAAGGCGCTGGCTCGGCCGACACGGCGGTTCGCAACGCCATCGACAAAGGGCTGGTTCCCGGCCCGCGCTTGCGCATCAGCGGCAACGCGATCAGTATTGTCGGCGGCCACGAAGACGCCATCAACTATAATCCCGAACAGCACATTTTCTCCAATGCAACTTACGCGAATAATGCGCAGGAGCTTGTTTCCGTGATCCGCCAGCAATTAAAGGAAGGCGCGGATTTCATCAAAATTTACGAGACCGGGCGCGATGTGCTGCGCAACGGCGTTTATAGCAGCACCTATCAATACAGCGAAGCCGAACTGACGACTGCGGTTCAAGAGGCCGCGCGTTCAGGCAAGCGCGTCGCGGTGCATGCGACTGGCGAGCCCGGCACAGGCTATGCCGCGAAGGCCGGCGTTGCATCGGTGGATCATGCGTATTTCCTCTCCGATGAGACGATGCGAATCATGCATGACAAGCAGATCTTCGCGGTTCCGACCTTCGCTATTTCTGAATACTTCGCGGAGGAATCGAGAACACCGGGCCGCCATGAATCGCTGGATTTCCACGCCGCGCAGTTTAAGAGGCAACTGGCCGCCGGAGTTCCCATGGCTGTCGGCTCCGACGTCGGACCTTTTCCGCATGGCACGCAAGCTCGCGAATATGTGTCGATGGTGAAATACGGAATGACGCCGCTAGCGGCGATGCAAGCCGGATTGCTGAATGGAGCGAAGCTGCTCGGGTGGGATGGGCAAATCGGCGCGCTCAAAGCGGGTTATTACGCGGACATCATTGCTGTTCCGGGAGACCCTCTCACGGACATCTCGGCTCTTCAAAAAGTTGCCTTCGTGATGAAGGGCGGAGTCATTTTTAAGAAGTGATTAATCACAATGGAGCGGACACGCCGCTCCAATTCGGTTCATCACAATGGAGCGGACACGCCGCTCCAATTCGGTTCATCACGATGGAGCGGACACGCCGCTCCATAGCGGTTCATCACAATGGAGCGGACACGCCGCTCCATAGCGGTTCATCACGATGGAGCGGACACGCCGCTCCATGGTTCATCATGATGGAGCGGACACGCCGCTCCATGTCAGTTTCCCGGGTGGTAAGTCCGCTCTGTGTGCCCCTTGAGCTGCGCGGGGTAAAAGTAGACGTCGCGCAGATTACCCGTCGCGTAGCGGCCGGCTTCGTCATTGAAATGCGGCGAGGCGGGCGATCCGCTTTCGCCTCCCGCTGTCACGGCTTTCGCCCGCACGGTCTTTCCGAATTCCACCACCGCGACAAAACTATTGCCGCTGGTCCCGTACCATTTCTTGGTGCCTGGGTAGGCTCGCGCTCCAAAGGATGCGAGCGATCCCCACGTGGCGGAGGTAAAGCCCACGGGAATGCTGGCGCCGGAATCGCTGAAGGGCTGGACGATGTCGCCCGTCAGGCGCTGGAAACGGTTGATGTCTCCCCATGGCGTTTTCCAGGTTCCGAAGTCGGCGGTGAGTTTGTCCGACGCTCTCACCAGCCCTTGCAGGAGCTGATCCGGCGTTGCGGAATCGACGTTGCGCCGAACCTCCTCGCCCCAGAATACGGCCAGGGACGTGGGGATGGAGTTGACGGCCCAACGCTGATCCCATGCGCGCAGCACGGCGACTTGATCCGCCAATTTCGCGCGCTGGGGATTGGAAGCAGGAAGCGCGTCCCACGCTTTGATCAATGCTGGAAGCGGTTTATCGAACCAGGTCAGATAAGTGTCGAAGGCCGCGGAGATCAGCGAATCGAGCGTGAAATCCTTTTTGTCTTTGAGGACTTTAATCGCGTGCAACCCGCGCGCGGATTCGCCTCCCGTTTCGACATACGCGGGGAAATCTTCTTTCTTCAAACTGCTCTCGCCGGCTCCGGACCAGGGCCAGTTGTTGGAGTTATACAGCCAGCCGCTCTTGGGATTCAGCAGGTGCGGTATTTCCGCGACGGACAACAAGCCTTGATATTCAGTGGCCGGATCGCTGCCATCGACCGGCTTGGTCCAATCGAAGCGAGTGTCGCGGCGGGGAATGTAATTGCCGTGGAAATAGGCGATGTCGCCATCCGCGTCCGCGAAGATGGTGTTATTCGAAGAGTTGGCTTGGAGCTCCATTGTCTTCCAATACGATTTGTAATCGGTGGCCTTCGTTCGCAGGTAAGACTGTTCCAATGCCTTGATGTTTTCCTGCATCAATTTGATGCTGACCCATTTGCCGTTGAGCTGTCTGACTACGGGTCCGTGCTTGGAGTAGTAAACGGTAAACTTTTTCTCGGCCATGCCGGCGGCGGTCTTGTAGGGAATGGTGACTTCGCTGGTCTTGAACGGGCCACTGGCGGGCTCAATATATTCGTCGACGGCATCGACGCCGCTGGAGGTGTGCATCCAGCCGGCATGCTCATTGAATCCCTGATAGATGAAGAGCTGGCCCCAGGTCACCGCGCCATAGGCGTTGAGTCCTTCGCCGCTGGTCATCTGCAATTCGGACCGGAAGAAAAAGGAAGTGTGCGGATTGATCAGCAGCAGTGCGTGATGCCCAGCGGTGTTGGAAGGGGCAATGGCCGCGCCGTTGGACCCGCGTGGTTCCAGATCTTCAACTTCATTCGCTAAAGACGCGGTCTGCTTTAGCGGGCCTTTGCCATAGAAGGCTTCGAGTTCGCGGAGGTTGACACGTTCAATGTCTCCGCCGATGCTGCCTTCGGTAAAGCTCAGCGCCATCCATGGCTCGAAATGTTTGATCACGCGCGGAGTTACCGCGGGATGTTTGAGCAGATAGTAATTCAGTCCGTCGGCCCAGGCTGTCATCAGCGTCTGTAGCCAGGCGGGGCTGGCCGCGTATTGCTTCTTCAACTCAACAGGATCGATGAAGAGGCGCATCCGCAGGTCCTGGTAAATTCGAGACTCGCCCTCGGCTTGGGCAAGCAGGCCCATGGAATTCAGATAATTGGTTTCGATTCGATTGAAGTCGTCTTCGGCCTGGGCATAGATCATGCCGAAGACTGCGTCGGCGTCGGTTTTCCCGGTGACGTGGGCGATGCCCCAATCGTCTCGAACGATGGTGACGTTGCGGGGATCGACGGCGGCGAAGGAGGGAATTGTCAGGGCTAGAATTAGAAATAGATTTTTCATTGGGATCAAAGCCTCTGCGACTTGGCAGGACGCCGGGAAACTTATTTGCAATCTTAACTCACGACGATCCCAAGTATACGAACCGCGCGATGAACAGCGCGGCCAATAAGTAAACCAGCCAATGGGTGCCCCGAAATTCACCGCGCACGATCTTAAGAAGCGCGTAGCTGGTGAATCCCAGGCCCAGTCCGTTGGCGATGCTGAACGTCAACGGAATGGCGATCAGCGTGAGGAAGGCCGGAATCGATTTCACCGGATCGCTCCACTCAATGTCGCCCAAATGGGCCATCATCAGCGAACCCACGACGATTAGTGCAGGCGCGGTTGCGGCGGAGGGCACGGCTCCGATTAGCGGCGCGAGAAACATCGCAGCCAGGAACAAGAGCCCGGTGACAATGGACGTGACTCCGCTGCGTCCGCCCACGGCAACGCCCGCGGCGCTTTCGATATAGCTGGTCACGGTGGACGTTCCCACCAGCGATCCGGCGACGGTGGCGGCGGCGTCGCAGAGAAGGATTTCGCGCACGCGAGGGATTTCGCCGTCGGCTTCGAACAATCCCGCGCCTGTTCCGACGCCTACCAGCGTTCCTACGTTATCGAACAAATCCACGAAGAGAAAAACGAACACGATGCCTGCCAGGCCGAGGTTCCACGCTCCGCGGATATCGAGTTGTCCCGCAGTGGCCGCGAGATCGGAGACACGGTAGACTCCGGGCGTCCATTGCACCAGTCCAAAGGCTGCGCCCACAAGCGTGGTCCCAAGGATGCCGATGAGCATTGCCGAGCGCACGCGCCACGCCGAAAGCCCGGCGATCAGAAGCAAGCCGAACAGCGCCAGCAGAGTGTTCTTGTCGCGCATGTTTCCCAGCGTCACCAGAGTGGCCGCGCTGGGCACGATGATTCCCGCATTACGCAAGCCGATCAACGCGATGAACAAGCCGATGCCGGCGGCGACGGCTGCGTACAATTCGCGCGGAATCGCTTTCACGATCAACTGGCGCACTCCCGCGAGCGTCAGAATCACGAACGCCACGCCTGAGAGGAACACCGCGCCCAGCGCCGTCTGCCACGGAATCCCCATGCCTTTGACCACCGTGTAGGTGAAGTAGGCGTTCAATCCCATGCCGGGCGCGAGGGCGATCGGGTAGCGCGCGATGGCTCCCATCAGGATGCTGCCGAAGGCCGCGCACAGGCATGTGGCCGCGACCACCGCCTGAAACGGCATGCCCGTTTCGCGCAGGATGGAAGGATTGACGAACACGATGTACGCCATGGTGACGAAGGTCGTCGAGCCCGCCAATGCTTCCGTCTTCCAGTTCGTGCCGAGCCGCGCAAACTCAAAGTAGCGCTCCAGGCGAGCAATCATTTAAGTATTATTGCGTGTAAACTGCTGGGAGGGTCCTTCCATGAAACTTCGTTACTTGCTTGCGATTTTGGGCTTTGCGGTTAGCGCTGCTGCTGACGACGGAAGCCGGTTGCTGCGCATCGATCACTATGTGCAGGTTCGCTCCGCTGTTCCGGCAATCTCCGGGCAGAACACTCAGATTTACGTACGGGAGGTGGTTGAAGCCGCCACGGTTTTGCGTGGAGGCCCCGCTCCGGATCGCGTGGCGCTGTTCATCCATGGCGCGGGCACGCCCGCCGAAGTCGCGTTCGACGTTCCCTACCAGGACTACAGTTGGATGGCGTACCTGGCGCAGGCGGGCTTCGACGTGTTCTCGATGGACGTGACGGGTTACGGCCGTTCCACCCGTCCGGCGGCGATGAACGATCCTTGCAACCTGACGCAAGCTCAGCAAGCCGCATACGTGCCGTCGCTGATTCCGAAGCCTTGCGATGCCAGCTATGCGCATCAGATGACCACTCTGGCTTCGGATTGGCAGGATATCGACGCGGTCGTGAATCATGTGCGGGCACTGCGCCATGTGGACAAGTTGAATCTGCTGGCCTGGTCATTGGGCGGACCGCGCTCGGCGGGTTATGCGGCGCAACATGCGGACAAGGTTCTGAAGATGGTGCTGCTGGCTCCTGCGTATAATCGCAATGCGCCGGCCGACCCGCCCGCGCAGGTTCCGGCCAACGGAGCCGCGATGAACACGCAGTCGCGCGATGAATTTATTACGAACTGGGATCGCCAGGTGGGGTGCCCCGGTCAATATGACGCGGGGACTTTGGATTCGGTGTGGTCCGAAATGCTGCTTTCGGATTCCGTGGGAGCGACATGGGGAAGCGGGGTGCGCCGAGCTCCGCAGGTGACGAGCTGGGGCTGGACGACCGCCGTGGTTTCGAAGACGCAGATTCCCACGCTGATGATTTCGGGAGCCCACGATAAACAAGTCAATCCCGACCGCGTACGGGAATTGTACGCGGATTTGGGATCGCCGAAGAAGGTGTTTATCGACCTGGCGTGCTCCTCCCATAACGCGATGTGGGAGAAGAATCACGTGCTGTTGTTCAAGGCGTCGCTTGAATGGCTGACGCTGGGAACGGTGGAAGGCAAGCCGGAAGGCATGCTTCGGTTGGGCTATTAATCTGCGCCGGTACTGGAAACTCCTTTGAACCGCGTTGCCCGCGGTTCTTTTTCGAAAGGCCCTTCGCCCGCTTGACTACCCGCAAGGGGACGGGACCGCTCCTGGACCTCGAACGGCAGAGACTCATCGATTGACGATGGCGCCGAGTTTCCTAGGACAGCGACGCCCACGTGGCCGGGAGCCGATGAGGGACCCGGACTCTTACGACTTGAAGGTAAGCCAGCGCCGGTGAGACGGTGTCGCGGAAAAAGTGGCAAGCCATTCAAACGCGGGCGAATATTATTGCGCGATTCAGACGGTATGGATCACCGCAGCGACCGCGCCAGCAGCCAGATGGTGACGGTCCACGCGTAGGCCAGAATCGTTCCGCGAGCTTTCTCCGGGTCCAGCCGCTTCACCAGTTGCGCTCCGAAATAGCCGCCGGCGATGCACACCAGCGTCATCGGGATTGCGACAGGCCATTCGATGATTCCGCGTACCGCGAAGATTATGGTCGCGACGGTGTTGGTGAGAGTGCCGCAAAGAATGCGCAGACCGCTGGCCTGATGCACGTCCATGTTGGCGGCGACTGTGTATAGCACCAGGATCAGCACTCCCATGCCTGCGCCGAAGTAGCCGCCGTATATCGCGATGATAAACTGTCCGCCCGCCAGAGTGGCCAGATGCGTGGCCTGCGCGGCGTGCGACGCTGCCGCCCGGCTGAGCCACTTCGAAAAGGTGAAGATCAGGGCGGCCGCAAGCATCAGATAGGGAACCAGGCGTTCAAAACCTTTCTCGGAGGTGTGCAGCAGCAATTCGCTGCCGATCCCTGCGCCGAGCAGGGCGGCGAGCACCAGGGCGGCCTGAAATCGCAGACCATGCACCAGGCGATCGCGATAGACCCAGGTGGACGCGTAGCCTCCCGGGTTCAGCACGAAGGTTGCGGTGGCATTGGCCATCACGGGCGGCACTCCGGCAAACAGCAGGGCGGGGAATACCAGGAACATTCCACCTCCCGCAAGCGCGTTGGCGCCACCGCCAAGGAGGGCGGCCAGCGACAGAAGAATCCAGGTGATGATCGTGGGGTGGGACAAGAACTTTCAATCGTACCAAGCCGCCTTCGGGAGCGGCGGATTCCTGCTTCGCGAGCCTCGGATTACCATGGATGCGTGGAACCGTTTAATGAACCCAGGTTGGCGCTGAATCGCATTTACACGAAAGGCGGCGACAAGGGCGAGACCAGTCTGGTGGGCGGCCAGCGAGTCCCCAAGGACGATCCGCGCATCGAGGCCTTCGGTTCGGTGGATGAATTGAATGCGTTCGTTGGCTTGGCTCGCGTGTCCTGCCAGGAATCGGAGCGGTTGCAGATTTTAGCGGCGATCCTCCTGCGCGTGCAGCATGAGCTGTTTAACCTGGGCTCGATATTGGCGACGCGCCCCGAAGACGTGCATCCCAAGCAGCCGCGCGTGACCGATGCGGAGGTTGAGCAGCTGGAACACGAGATCGACGCAAGCAACGCGGATTTATCTCCCCTGCGCAGTTTCGTGCTGCCCGGTGGAACCCGCGTCAACGCGGAGCTGCACGCCGCCCGCACCATCTGCCGCCGCGCAGAACGTCTGCTGACCGGCTTGGCCCGGGTTGAGGATGTCCCGGGCGAAGCCATCCGTTACCTCAATCGCTTGAGCGACGCCCTTTTCGTATGGAGCCGCTGGGCGAATCACATTCAGGGCGCGGCGGAGGTATTGTGGGAACCCAATCAAGCTGCGTCGGCTCGCAAACATGAATGAAATGCATCGCTACGTGATTACCAATCGATGGACGGGAAACCTCGGCTCGGGAACGTCCGCCTACAGGGCTTACAGCCGCAATCATGAGCTGAGCGCGGAGGCGAAGAGCGCGCCGATCGAAGGTTCTTCGGACCCCGCGTTTCGCGGCGATCCCAGTCGCTACAATCCCGAGGAACTGCTGGTGGGGTCGCTCTCCGCGTGCCACATGCTGGCGCTGCTGCATCTGTGCGCGGATGCCGGAATTGTCGTGACCGATTACTCCGATGAAGCCGAGGGCGAAATGTTGGAGCACCCCGGCGGCGCGGGGGAGTTCACTCGTGTGGTCCTGCGGCCGCGAATGACCATCACCGATCCGGCCCGGATTTCCGATGCAATCGCGCTTCATCATCGGGCGCACGAGTTATGCTTTATCGCCCGTTCTGTGAACTTTCCGGTGGAACATGAGCCGACGGTGACGGCTGGCTGACGACTATGAAATCTGTTCACGTTTCTGCCGCGCTTCTCCTCTCGATGGTTTCCGCGGTGGCGCAGCCCCCTGCCGTTGCAGATCCCGGCCACTGTTCCGCGAATCCCCAACTCGGCGACCTCACGTTGAAGCCCTCGTGGAACGGATGGGGCGCGGGCATCTCGAACCTCCGCAGGCAGGGTTCGGCTGCCGCGCAATTGAACGGACCCTGGCTCGGCGAGCTTAAGCTCAAATGGGCCTTCGGATTCCCCGGCGCGAAGGGCGCCCCCGGATTGCCCACCGTTGCCGGCGGACGAGTATTCGCCGGCGCGGACACCGGCGATGTGTACTCGCTCGACGCCGCCACGGGCTGTGTGTATTGGTCCTATCACGCGGATGCCGGAGTGCGCGCGGCGATCACGATCGGCCGCTCAGAAAAGCCGGGCGAATCGCTGGTCTATTTCGGCGATCTCAAAGCCAATGTCTACGCCATCGACGCAGACACCGGAGCCGAGGTCTGGAAGGTCAGCGTCGACGCTCACGCCGCCGCGCGCATCACAGGCTCGCCGCAGTTGTATGAGGACCGCCTGTATGTTCCGGTCTCGTCGCTTGAGGAAGTTTCCGCGGCGGACCCGGCGTATGCGTGTTGCACCTTTCGCGGCAGCGTAGCCGCGCTGGATGCCCAGAGCGGCCACATGATCTGGCAAACCTTTATCATCCCGGACGCGCCCAAGCCCACGACGAAGAACGCCAAGGACACGCAGCAATTCGGACCCTCGGGCGGGGGCGTGTGGAACTCGCCCACGGTCGATCCCAAGCGCCGAGCGCTGTATGTCGGCACCGGCGACGCTTACACGCAACCCGCTCCGAAGACTACCGATTCCATCGTGGCCCTCGGTTTGGACGATGGCCGGATGCTGTGGTCGGTCGAGGACACTCCCAACGATGCCTGGGTGACTGCCTGCATCGCACGCGCGAACAAAGAAAACTGCCCTCAGGATGCCGGGCCGGACTACGATTTTGGGTCCTCGCCGATGCTGATCGACTTGCACAACGGGAAGAGCTTGCTGATCGCGGGTCAAAAGAGCGGCATCGTATGGGCCCATGACCCCGACCGAAAGGGCGCAGTGGTCTGGAAAACCTCGGTGTCAGCCACGCCACCCGAGGCCGATGGCGAGATCGTCTGGGGCGGCACGGCCGACGATTCCGCAGCCTACTTCGGAGTGCGGAGCGGCGGCGTCGTTTCCGTCGCGCTGGAAAACGGTGAACGCGGGTGGGTTACGCCCATCAAGGCTGCCCCAGGCCGCAGGCCAGGCCAGGATGCGGCTGTCTCCTCAATTCCTGGATACATTTTCTCGAACGGCTGGGACGGCGTGTTGCGGATTCTATCGTCGGGGGATGGAAAGATCGTCTGGAGCTTCGATACGGTGCAGGAATTCAAGACCGTTAGCGGGGTCCCGGCCAAGGGCGGCGTGATGAGTTCGGCCGGCCCGTCCATTGCAGGAGGCATGATCTTTGCCGGTGCGGGAACGGTGCTGCTGGCGTTCGGCGTAGAATAGCGAAATGCGCGCGCTCGTTCTCGCCGCGGCGTTCCTGGCCGTCTCGACCTGCGTGCCGGGTCAAACTTTCGAAGTGGCGTCGGTCAAGCATAAGATAGTTTCCGATATTCCAAGCCCGCGACTGAATTGTTCCGATGGGGGAAGATTCCTGTCGGTAGACTTTCCCGTTCAGGTGATCGTCCAATGGGCCTACGGCATTCAGTTCTTTCAGCTCGCGGGCGCGACGCCGGGCTGGATTGCCGATTATAGGGACGCATACAACGTCGACGCTCGCTCAGCAGGTCCCGTCACTCAGGCGCAGTGCAGACTGATGGTCCAGGCGCTTCTTGCGGATCGCTTTAAGCTCAAAGTTCATCGCGAGACGAAGGAGCTCCCGTCCTATGCTTTGAGGCTGGGGAAGAACAAACCGAAACTTCAGGAAGCCGGAGAGAAAGACGTGGTGAAGGTCCAGGGACACCCTTACTTTGACGAATCTCAGGCACAACAGAACGGGTGGACGATGCACAAGCTGGCCTCGTACCTAAGTGGCGCGCCTAGCTTAGACGGCCGCGCGGTAGTCGATCAAACCGGCCTCACGGGCACATACAAAATCGACTTCGTGTACGCTTTCATGCCGAACGATAATGACCGCCCGGATGTGTTCGCCGCCGTTCAAGACCAACTCGGCCTCAAGCTGGAAGCGACCAAAGCGCCTGTCGAGATGCTTGTGATCGATGGGATCGAACGCCCCAGCGAGAACTGACTACTTCTCCGCCCGCGTGCCGGCCGGGCGAAGCTGCGCTTCTTCCAGGCGCTTGGCTTCCTGCCAGGTGAAGATCATGCGGTGGATCACGGTCAGGTTGGATAGCACCGCGATCACCCACAGCACTTGCGCCTCTTTGTTGAACAGCGCGCCGATAATCATCAGCACCACTCGCTCCGGCCGTTCCATGAATCCTACTTTACAGGTCGGAATCGAATTCTCGGCGCGCGCCCGGGTGTAGCTGACCATCACCGAGCCCATCATCGCAACCGCCGTCAAAACCACGTAGGAAGACCGGTTGATGGAGCCGTACCAGACCAGCAAGCCCACCAGCAGGCCCAGATCCGAATAGCGGTCCAGGACGGAATCGAAGAATCCGCCGAAGCGGGTGACGCGGTTGGTTTCGCGGGCTACTCGGCCATCCACCATGTCGAAGAGGCCCGCGCCGATGATCACGGCTCCGGCCCAGCGAAACTGGCCCACGGCGAGCAGCCATGCCGCGCCGACGTTAATCAGCAGGCCCAGGAAGGTCAGGACATTGGGGTGAATACGGGACAACGCCAGCCCGCGCACAATCTGGAGGATCACTTTGTTGCAAGCCAACCCGATGGCGCCGGTGAACGTCACGTTTAATCCTTGTCGTTATCCTTGCTGATGAATGGTGATCAGTTCGATGATTTCCATTTCGCGCGCTCCGTCCGGTATCTGGATCTTGACGGTATCGCCTACCTGCTTGCCAAGAAGGCCGCGGCCAATCGGCGAACTCGTGGAAATCATCCCTTTGGCAACGTCCACGTCTTCGCTGGTCACCAGTTTATACCGGATGCGTTCGTCCTTCTTCACGTCCAACACTATCACGGTCGAGCCCAGTCCCACACGGTCGGTGGGGATCTTGGACATGTCGATCATGGAGATTTCGCGCAGCCGCCCATTCACGTGCGCCAGCCGGGCGCTGACCCAGGACTGGCGTTCCTTGGCCGCATGGTACTCGGCGTTTTCCTTTAGATCGCCGTGTGCGCGGGCCTTAAGAATTTCCCGCGGGAGTTCCACGCGCAGCTCAATCTCCAGCGCGTTGATTTCTTCCTGCAGTTTCCGCTTGAGTTCTTCCATGCTCTACGTAGCCGATTATAGCGCTGTTACAGGATTGCGACGAAAGCACGGCCGCCGCTTTTCGGAGCCTGTATCCCAGGACACATTCCGAGACCTCGTTCGTCTGTGAGCGATGTGAAAAAAGCTTGACCCCAAAACTCAATGCTCCTATACTCGATCTAGTTAGTATAGTAACGCTGAAGACGAAGCGCAGAAAAAAGGTGCTGCGCCGCTCAGGCCGCCATGGGTGCGGCCCAAAACAGCTTAAGGAACCGTCTATGAACATCCACATCAGGACCCAGCTCCGATTCGTTCTCCCCGCCAGCCTCGCGGCTTGTCGCCGCTGTCGCCGGTAATCGCCATTTCTCTTTAAATCATTCCAGGATCTCGAGAAAACATCAGGGGAGAATTGTGTCTAAATTCATCATTGGAATTATCTTCTTTGGAGCAATGCTGGCTGCCTTAGCGCAGGACGCCAGCAACGCGGTTGTGGTGGGGTCAGTTGTCGACCCGACTCAGAGTGCGATTCGCGGAGCCACCGTGACCGTGACGCATCTGGCGACGGGCTCGGCGATCCAAGTCAAGACAGACGAGCGCGGGTTCTACCGGACGCCTCCGTTGCGCCTGGGAGAATACACGATCGGCGTGGAGGCCGAGGGATTCAAGCGATTCAATCAGCGCGGCGTTGTGTTGGACCTGGGCGACGTTCGTAAGGTGGACGCGGTGCTCGAACTAGGGCAGGTATCCGAGAGCGTAAACGTAGAAGCGGCCGCGCCGCTGCTACAAACCTCCGACTCGACTGTGGGAACGGTGATCACCAATTCCCAGATTGAGGATCTGCCCCTCAACGGCCGCGATTATATGCAGCTTGCGGCGCTGTCATCGGGGACAATCGCGGCGGCGGAAGGGGTGGCGATCGGAGGGCAGGCGGGCACCCAGGCGGCTTTCCTGTTGGACGGTCAGGACAACAACAACCAGCAGATTTCAACGGGACATTCGGGCCAGAAAGAAGTGGTCAAGCCATCGGTCGACGCCATTCAGGAGTTCAAGGTGGTGACCAACGGATATTCGGCGGAGTACGGGAGATCCTCCTCGGGAGTCGTCAGCGTGGCTTTGAAATCGGGCTCCAATGCGATTCACGGCACGGCCTATGAATTTTTACGGAACGATGTATTGGATGCCAAGAATTTGTTCGCGAACGTGAAGCCGGCCTACCGGCGAAACGATTTCGGCGCAAGTCTGGGCGGCCCGATCCTGCGGAACAGGTTGTTTGTGTTTGGCGATATCGAAGACGAGATTATCCGGCAAAGCTCGACCGATGTGGACACCCTGCCGACCGTGGCGCAGCGGTCGGGCCTGTTCTCCAGCCCCGTCATCGATCCGCCGGCGGGCGCCGCGTTTCCCGGGAACCAGATTCCGTTGACGCGGATGGATCCCGTGGCGTTGAATATCCTCAGCCTTGTGCCGCTGCCCCAGACGCCCGCGGCGACCAGCAATTACGTCTACAACAGTCCCGCGAATCAGGATCCGAAGCACTGGGATTTTCGAGCCGACGACATCCTCAGCGATCGCCAGAATGCATACTTCCGCTACAGCGAGCAGGTAATCGACAACGGAGTAACATCCCCGCTACCGCCGATTCCGGGCGTAGGCTACATTACCGGCGGCGGGGCGAACGTAACGCATAGCAAGAGCTTTGCATTGGTCGACAACAAAGTATGGACGCCCACCCTGCTCAGTTCGATTCACTTGGGATGGAACGATCTGATGTGGTTCAACACGTTCCCGAATCAGCCTCTGACGTCGGTGGGCATTCCAGGGGTGAGCGCCAGCTATCCCGGCTTCTCTCAAATCTCCATTACCGGGTACACCGGGTTGGGAGTTTCGAACGTGCCGAACTCGGATGGCTCGCAGGACCGGCAACTCTCCGGCGACCTGACCTGGACTAAGGGAGCGCATAACATCAAGTTCGGAGTCCAAGCGAATTGGCTGCAAACGAATTTCCTCAGCTCGCAGCTCAGCAGCGGAACCTTCAGCTTCAATGGCGAGTACACCAAGAACGCGTTCGCGGATTACCTGCTGGGAGCGTCCTCCGCCGAGACCCTATCCAATTGGTCGTACCTGGCGCTGCGGACGCCCTATGCGCATTTCTTCGCGCAGGACGACTGGAAGGTGAGCCGAAGGCTGACGCTGAACATCGGATTGCGCTATGAGCTGAGCCCGCCGCCGATCGAGAGGGGCAACACGATTTCGAATTTCGATCTCGACACCAACCCGGCGCATCCTGTGCTGGTGCCGGCGGGGTCGGAAGGCAGCAGTTGGGCGGACAGGGCTTTACAAGGCGTCAACCATCTGCAATTCGCGCCGCGCTTCGGATTCGCCTACGCGCTTCCGGACAACAAAACGGTGTTTCGCGGAGGCTACGGAATCTTTTATTCGAACATCATCACGGAGGGCGGAATGCAATCCATGGAAGTGAATCCGCCCTGGAACGTCAGAATCGGCTTGCAGCCGAATTCCTCCCAACCGCCGACGTTGTTCCTGGATCAGGGATTCGCGGCGAACGCTTTGTCGCTGACCAATGCAACCAACGTGCAATTAATTTCCTACGACCGGAGCAATGCCACGCCCATGGATCAGCAATGGAATCTTAATATCCAACGCCAATTGCCGGGCGGAATCGTATTGGAGGTGGGCTACTACGGAAACAAGCTGGAGCACATGTGGCGGCAGATCGACGGGAATCCGGCGCCTCCGGAGCCGGGAACGGTGAATCTGAACCGCGAGTTCACCCGCACGACGGTTCCGGGGACATCGGACACAATCACGCTGGGTAGCGTGACGCGCATCCAGAAAGACGGCTACAGCAATTACAACGCGCTCCAAACCAAAATCGAGAAGCGCTATTCGAAGGGCGTCACGTTCATCGCGTCTTATGCATGGTCGAAGACGATGTCGCTGGGGGACGCATCCGGGGTACAAAATCCGCTGGATTGGCGCGCGGATTATGCGCCTTCCGTCCAGGACATGCGGCAGCACTTCGTGGGAAGCGCGATTTACGCGCTGCCGTTCGGTCATGGCAAAACCTGGGGAGCCAACTGGAACCGGGTTACGGATGCCTTTCTGGGCGGATGGAGCGGAGGACCGATCCTGACCGTCGATTCGGGGATGCCTCTGAATTTGAGCGTGGTGGGGGATCCTTCGAATACAGGACAACAGGATCGGCCCGATGTCGTGAGCGCCTGGCAGCTAGCGAATCCGACGGTGCACGAATGGTTCAACACAGCGGCATTCGTGGCCAATCCTAAGTACACCTACGGCGACGCCGGGCGGAACATTCTTTTGACTCCGGGCTTGGTGAACCTGGACTTCGGCGCGCACAAGACGTTCCGCATCTCGGAGCGGGTGAACGCTCAGCTTCGAGTGGAGTCGTTCAACCTGACGAATACCCCGGCGCTGGGAGCTCCCAACGCGCAGGTAGGGAATCAGTTGATCGGCCAGATTACATCGGCTGGCCCGGCGAGGCAAAACCAAATTGGATTGAAGGTCATTTTCTAAAAAGGAGAAAGAATATGAATAAATTGTTGTTATTTACGGCGGCCGCGGCAATCGCCTTCGGCCAGGCGGGCAACGCCCAGCAGGCGAAGAACAAGGGATCGCAAGCGAAAGTGCTTACGCGAGCCGAAATCGATACCTTGCTGGCTAAACCCGAGCAAGTGTTGATTCTGGATGTACGCAGGCCCGATGAAGTAAAGGACATCGGCGGGTTTCCCGTGTATCTGAGCATCCAGATCGGCGATTTGGAAAAGAGCCTCGCGTGGATTCCCAAGGACCGCACGATTATTGCTCTTTCGAACCATGCTTCCCGCGGAGGGCGTGCGGCGGACATCCTTGCGAAGGCTGGTTTCAAGGTCGCCGGAGCGGCCGGCGCGGAAGATTACGAAGCGCAGGGCGGGACGCTAACGAAGATCGCGCCGCCTCCGCCGAAACCGGACGCCAAACAGGACGCGAAGAAATAGGAGCTATTCATGAAAACCGTTTGGCTTGCTATTGCACTTGCGGCCGCGGGGCCGTTGCTTGCGCATCATTCGTTCGCGGCCGAGTATGACGCGAATCAGCCCATCACGCTGAAGGGCACCTTGACGAAAACGGAGTGGACGAATCCACATTCGTGGGTGTATGTGGATGTGCCAGACAAGGACGGCAAGGTGATCAGCTGGGCCGTCGAGTTCGGGAGCCCCAACGCACTGCTGCGGCGTGGTCTTCGCAGGGCCGACTTCCCGGCGGGTATTGAGGTCACAGTCAAAGGGTCCCGGGCGAAGAGCGGTTCCGCGACGGTCAACGCCACCAGCGTCACTCTTCCGGATGGGCGCAATCTCTACACGGGTTCGTCAAACCCGGATGCCGAGGGAGCGCAGAAGTGAGTTACTCATCCCTGACCCGACGGATTGTCCTGGGGCTCGCTCTGGCGGGGGCGAGCATGATCGGAAGAGCCGAATCGCCCCCAGATCAACCCAATCTTCCGCGCGGCGCCGACGGGAGGCCCGACTTCTCTGGAATCTGGCAGTCGCTAAGCGGCGCGGATTATGGCCTGGAGCCGCATCTGGCGACTCTGGACGAGCCTCCCGGGGCGGGAGTTGTCGAAGGCAACGTAATTCCCTACCGGCCAGCAGCGCTGGCGCAGCGTGCAAAGAACTTCGCCGACCGCGCGGCCGCCGACCCGCGGCACAAGTGCTTTACGCTGGGGACTCCGCGTGGTCTCTACAGCAATGAGCCGTTCCAGATCTTCCAGAGGCCGCGCGACCTGACGGTGCTCTTCGAGTTCGGCCATCCCGTACGAACCATCAATACAAACGGCACCGAACACCCGGATGGCCACATCGACTTCTGGCTGGGGGATTCCCGCGGCCATTGGGAAGGCGACACTCTGGTGGTCGACGTGACCGACTTCAATGGAGAGACATGGCTCGACCGCGTAGGGAACTTCAACAGCGACGAACTCCACCTGGTGGAACACTGGAGCTTCGTCGACCGCAACACCATTCGCTACCGGGCCACCTTCAATGACCCGAAAGTCTATACCAAACCGTGGACGCTTGAAGTGCTGCTTTATCGCCGTCTTGAGCCGAATGTGCAGATTATCGAAAATTACTGCGCGACGTTGGAATACGACCAGTATTATCCAGTTCCATCCGGAAAATGAGGAAATCATGAGAACCGAACTACTTTTGAGGAACTCGCGCGCACAACGGAGCCTGACTCGCCGGAACGTTGGCGAGTTTTTCATCGTTTGGAGGGCCGACTCGGCCCTGTGCGCGCTTCTATGGAGCGCTGTCGCCGCTGTTGCCGTCTTGACTCCCAGGCCCGCGTTGGCGCAGGGCGCGAATGGGTGGCGGGAGACATCGTTTGTTCCGACGCCGAAGGGGGAATGGAAGGGAGCGCGCCTGCCTGACGGCCAACCCGACGTGTCGGGCCACTGGTCCAACACCATCGGCAATCACAACAATCTGACCGATCCGCAAGGTCCGCTGGGAGGGAACGATGAATCCGCCACCAGGGGGAATGGCCGGCGGCCGGAGAAACCTCGGGAGGATCGTGCTCCCAGCCGTGTGACAGATCCACCCGACGGGCAAGTGCCGCTCCAGCCTTGGGCGAGGGCGAAGCAACAGGAGTTTCAGAAGTATCTCAATGACCCGATCAGGCCGGAGTACGTGGAGCCGTTCGCCCGGTGCGCCCCAGGGGGGCCGACAAAGTCATTCGAGTGGCACGGCTATGAGATCCGGCAGTTTCCCGGGTATGTCGTTTTTCTTTTCGACTCCGGGAACCGGGTGATTCACCTCGACGGTAAGCCGCACCTGCCTGCGAATCTCAAGTTGTGGAATGGCGACTCACGGGGGCATTGGGAAGGCAACACGTTGGTGGTGGATACGACGAACAACAATTCGAAAGCGCGCTTAGGGCGGAGTGGGGAGTTCGTCAGCGAGAACGCCACGATCGTGGAGCATTTCGTCTTCGATCCGAAGGGCGAAAGATACACCTATGACGCGACCTATACCGATCCGACTGTGCTGACAAGGCCGTTCACGATCACCATCCCCAACCGTAGAGTTACCGATAAGACGCCGGTGGATGACTGGAACAATCTGACGTTCCTAGCCAAGCACGCAGGTAGCGATCCGATCCTTGAAGTTTACGAGCGTGTCTGCGTGGAGGGGAACGGCAATCACGGGCAAGTGGCCGCGAACGCGAAGTGAGGCCAGACAAAGTTTGGAAGTGCTGGCCCGGCTTGCGGCGCGCACCCAGGCCGATCAGAAACCGTTTCGCGCCGCGCGGGTTTTGCGCCAGGTTCCTCCAGGGCGCGGCATGCCAAGGCATGACGCTCGGAAGCGCCGCGATCTAAGCGAGCGAGTTGATGGAGGTGAGAATTCTATGACTGAATCTACGGTGACGAAGTCAGCGGCGCGGTTTTCGCCGCTTGCGTGGAGCGTGGACTGGTGGAGCGTGCTGCTGGCGCTGGCCTCGGCAGCGCTGGTGAAGGCGGGGCTCTTGCCCCATATTCCATGGTAGGGGCGAGGAGGTTTATACGATGACGCCGGCGATTTCTGTTTCCAATACAAAAGACAACGCGTCCACGGGCGGGTTTCTGAGCTTGATCCCAAGGTTGACCCCAGGCATCCTCTTGCTGGCGGCGCTGGGGTACGCGGGCAAGTTGACCGAACAGTCGATCGCGGCCTACGGGAAGGCGCATCATCTCGCGCTCCCCAATATTGAATACGTGCTGTGGGCGATTCTTTTCGGTTTGCTGGTGTCCAATACGATCGGGGTTCCCGCCGCGTTCCGGCCGGGAGTGGATACCTACGAATTCTGGTTGAAAATCGGAATCGTTTTTCAGGGCGTCCGATTCCTGCTGGGCGATGTGCTCAAGCTGGGCGGATTGAGCCTGGGCTTCGTGGCGATTGAACTGGGGGTATCGATCGCGCTGATGACATGGTTGGGGCGGCGCTTTGGATTGCCTCCAAAAATGACCAGTTTGCTGGCGATCGGGTCGTCGATCTGCGGGGTCTCGGCGATCATCGCGGCAAAGGGCGCGATTGAGGCGGAGGATGAAGACGCATCCTACGCCATGGGCGCGATCCTGGCGCTGGGCGCATTCAGTTTATTCGCATTCCCCGCCATAGGTCACGCGCTGGGAATGAGCGATCACGCCTTCGGGCTATGGGCGGGGCTGGCCGTGG
>DASXEY010000039.1:0-2849 GCA_036489835.1 Bryobacteraceae bacterium
TGCTTGTCGTTGGGTTCCAGGTATAGGAGACCGACTCGTTCAGGTTGCCGGCTGACTGAGGCACAAAGCTGATCGGGAGTCCGCAGCTGTTTCCGGCGGCAAGCACCACCGCGCTGGTGCAGGCGTCCGTAGCGGAAGAAGACTCAGGAAAATCCGTGGGATAAGAAAGCGCCGTGAAATCCATGGCGACGTTACCGCCGTTGACCACCGTGATGGTTTGCGGACTGTCTCCGCTGGTGTTGCCGACGGTGGTGTTGGCGAAGGTAAGGCTGGGCGCGGCGCGAGGAATCTGCAAGAGCACCGTGCCCGTGCTTCCCGCGCCGGCGCCGGGACCGGCAACCGTAATCAACCCTTGCGCCGAAAGGCTGACACCCTGCGCCCCGTAAACGTTGAAGCCGGTGTTTGAAACCGAGCCATCGGTATGCAACTCCACGATCCCGTTGTAGAAGTCGGCCACATAAAGCGTGCCGCCCGCGTCCACGGCGAGTCCGCCGGGAGCGCCGACGGTGGGGCTCGTCAGTACCGGTGTGATCGCTCCCGTCGAAGCGGAGCGTTCATCCACATTGAAGCCGTCGGTGAAGTACACATCGCCCGCGCCATCTACGGCCACGCCTTCAGGCGAGGACACGCCGCTGGCGAGCACCGTGCCGTTCCCCTGACTCACGCTCAAATAGTTGCCGACGAATGAAATCTCGTCGATCTCGTCATTGCCGGTGTTGGCGACGTAAAGGTTGCCAATCGCGTCCGTCGCCAGCCTGGTCGGGCCGTTGAGCGTGATGCCGGGGCTGGAGACGAGCAAGGTCGTCGAATCGAGGACGAACTCCGTATTCAATTCAATTTCGGTGACGGTCTCCACCATGAGGATGCGGTTGTTTCCCGTATCGGCAATGAACAAGTCGCCCGCGCCATCGAGAGCTAGCCCGGATGGATTCTTCAGCGTGTAGCTGCCCGTGCTCACCACCGACTTCGCCCCGCTCGGCGACACGGCGATCACTTCGTTGGCGGCGGGAACCACCGCGTAGGTGTACCCGGCGCCATCCGTGACCGATTGGGTCGGCGTTCCGATCACCGAGGTTGAGATCTGCAGCGGAATTGGAACGATGGAAGGGGAATCGTAGACCTGGTTAGCGCCCGTGCCAACGCCGCTCACCGGGATTCGGGCCAGCCGGGAGGGCACGCCGGAGTTGATCGAGCCAACGATGTTGTACGCAATGATGTAGCCCGAGCGCGCGCCGGGGCCCGCGGGGGTAAACGTGACCGGCGCCGAACAGATTACCGGATTTGCCGTGTTGCAGGATACGGCAGCGGAGGTGGCAAATTCCGCTAAATTGCTTCCAACGGCATTCGGGTTGAAGCCCTGCGAATAGAGAGCAATGTCATTGACTGGGGTTCCTGAAGAAAGCGCGAATTGAACAGTGATTGGGCTTGAGGTTGTGCCCACAGCCTGTGCGGGAAATTTGACTTGGCCAACGGAATACACATCCACCGTATTGCCTGAGTAATTATCGATCCAGACCATGTCATCCTGAGCGTCGGGGCCGCCTATGGCCAGCACCCCGCCGCTCTTTTGTGGCAACGCCGTGTAAGTCTGGTAGTCGGTATTGATGCGGTAGAGTTCGTTGTCGGCTTGACCTCTTGCCCCGCATCCGACGTAGATTCTTCCCTCCTTGTCAACACCCATGTCGACCATCTGACCGATCGTGATCCCGCTAAAAATTCCCGATCCTGGAAATCCTCCCAATCGCAGCCCAGGCGGTGCGATTCCGAAGGCTGCACCATCCGGCTCGATCACCACAATGCGGCCGGCATTCATGGCATCGTCGATATAGAGATTTCCGTGCTGGTCGGTGGCCAGCGAGGTAGGGACCACCTCGAACGGGCTGGTGTCCATCACGAACGGAGCACCGCCGTTGGCAGGAATCTCCATCACTCCCGCGATCAGGTCGTTGGAGAAATAAATGTTTCCAGAGGGATCAATGGCCATACCCTCGCCAAAAGCCTGGTTGACGCAAGTCGCGACATCGCTTGCTCCGATGTCCTGGCAGGCGGTCTGGAAAAGCGTATAAAACCCCAGATCTCGAGTGGTGACGGTGTTGTCCGGCGCCACTTTCCATAAGGTGTCCGCAGCATAAGCGTAGATATTCCCCGCTTTGTCGATGGTGACAGCCGACCAGACGTATTGAGGTCCGCCATTGGGTAGCAGATACCTCACCGAGCCATCGGGCAAAGCCCTGAACACGTCGCGATTGAACGGGTCCGCCACCGCGATCGTGCCCGCGTCGTTCATGGCGATGGCATGGAGAACATTGCTCTCTCCGTTGCCTATCGGATAAACGGTTGCGCTGGTTTGCTGACCGATAAAGGAAGCCTGCGCATCGAGCTGCGGACCAAGATTGATTGCAGCAAGCATCGCAACAAAGATAAAAACCAAAGGTAACTTGAACCTGATTATGTTGCGGAAGCTGAAAACCATTTGTCTCGACCTCGGAGAAAAAAACTTATATAAACGGCCTCGGCCGAGTTGAACGATATTCGCGCAGAACGGCTCGCGGCTTGCGCTAGAATCCGCAAGAGTCTTAGATTCAGTTCTTGAACTGGTCTGCGCCCAGGGATGGCATGGAAGACTTTAGCGGAATCCTGGCCGGAAGTCCATCCATTTGATCTAAATTGCATCTAAATTCCATCTAAAGGCGGATCCTTCTCATTTTATGGGAGTTTCGATTGCGGTTGGGGAAATTAGCTTCTGTGGGGGCAGCAGAAATTCATTGCGGCCGGGGTGTGCCCAGCCTCTTTTCGCCGGTTTGACTTGCACGATGCATAAAGCATTCGAGTGAGTTCGTCCGAAAGTG
>DASXEY010000086.1:0-13795 GCA_036489835.1 Bryobacteraceae bacterium
CTCTTGCCATGGAACCTGACTTCGACCCTTCAGTCAGACCAGGCAGAAGCCGCTTAAGAACAAAATAGGTGTCCACCTAAATTAAGCGGACACCTATTAAGGATCATCGCCCTCGTCAAGAGGGAAGCTTCCCACGCTTACATCTGCCCAGCTTTTTGGGACAGCGTAACGGAGGGATGGACGGAGGACCTCGGCAGCGCATGTGTTCGTGGAACACTCGAACGCCATCCACAGCTCATCCAGAATGAAAAAGCCTTTGCCATTACTTTGACCAACACGACCGGTTCGGCAATCGGATCTCTAACGATCGCACCCCTTGAACATGCGGTTCACTCAAATGTCTCAAGCTGGCAGCCGGGGGATGTTGTGCGCGTAATTAATTTGTATCGCCGCAATGACGGCGAGCTTAGTACGACGGCAGCTACTGTCTGTCTCCGCGAGACGGACTGCCCTACCTTTTCTCTTCCACCCGCAGTCGCGCAGACATAAGCAGTCGACCGACACTGATAAGGGTCCAACAAGCCCGCTACTGCCTAGATTGCGGGCATGTTTTTGACCTTCTAACCCTTCTGACACCATCAACCGGGGATCTGATTCCGCTTAGAAGGCGGATGCCCTGTGCTAAGAATTTTAGAGACAATCTTCTTCGTCTATTCGCGGTCCTTGCCAGTGAGTTGATACTCGAACAGATCGCACGCAGCAGCCGCACTACGGAGGTAGAAAAGAAACTCGTCGCGCGTCAGGCCAGGGGTCGGCACCCAAGACTCACCGACGAGGCGGCCTCGATCATCTACTCTGAATCCAACTAGACTGCTGGCCCGATTGCGCTCCCAGGCCACCAGCGCCACGCGTTCGATCTGCACTGCCACCGCACGTCGAGCAACAACGCCTCGGAGTTCAATCACGCCATCTCCTGGGCGAACGTCGATTCGCTGCCTCCTCCCGTCGCTGAATTGCATGGTTACACCGGCGTCGTCCGGCGTAAGGTCGGGTGCACCAACGCAAAATTTGCGCCACTCAATCACGGGAACCGATACCTTCCTTACGCAGATCTTCCACGAACAAGTCAAGGCCGCGATCCGCGTCGGACAGATGAATCTGCTCAAGACGGTCGGCCTCTTCTGCCACGCGTTTTAAGAGCGCGATTACCCGTGCCTCATCGTGCGCGCGGTCTCCAAGCAGAACGTCCTCCTGAACCGTGAGGTTGTAAGATCCCTCCTCGGTGCCGAGAACCGCTCCAACCCTGACTGGCTTTGCCCTGATGCTATCCTGAATGGCCTCGAGCGACGTGGCAAGATCAACAACACCGACGGGACTTATGCATCTGACCAATAGTCGTCCGGCGAGTGAATCCAGCAGCAGCGTAAAGGGTTGAATCCGACCGCCAGCGAGGTTCATCGTGCCAAATAGCTGACCATCTATATTGTGGGGGGTCCATTCGATGGCCAACGGTTCGCCAGAAAGCTGTTGCAATGCGGTCAAGCGGTCGAGCGCTTCATCAGCGAGCGTCGGGGATGCGATCACACTCCTTACGTCGCCTGCGATCATGGCAGGCTTTATTGGGAATGCAGTATGGAGTTTCTCACAATAGGTCACGACGGGGCGACGTGCTCTAGCCATGGCAATCTCTACGTCAATGTGTTTGAGTTCTGGACCTGGCCCGACAAGGCCCTCGTGCATCAACTTCAGGAAAACGTTCATCCTTTCAAGCACGCTCTCAACCTGCAGAATCTCGACCGTGTCCTGTAAGTACGGGAAATGGACTTGAAGAAGCTCGTCTCCATGGGCATCGCGATGAAGTCCCGATAGACGGCGGTCGGATTGGGAGCGAACGCGGTCGATGCGGCCGATCCGCTGCTCCATCGACGACGCCGTCCAGGAGATGCCATAGTGGTAAATCGATGAGCAGAACGAATGTAGGTCCTCGCCCTCTTGCAGTAGGTCGGTCGTGACGAGGACGAAGGGGTACCCTGGCATCCGGAACTGCTGGACTAGCGTTCGGTTCACCTTGCCCCACATGCCTCCCACCGGCTGCTGGCGGCCGAGCAAGGTGCCAAACAGACGCGCGGTGTCGGTGACGGCCAGTTCGCGCGCCTCGGGGGCATTAACGTCGAGGATGAGGTCGAAGTTCGTGGCCAACTCACGCAATTCGTCGAACGCGCCCCAAGCTCGGTCAGAAAGGGGCGTCGTCCGCTGCTTCTCTAGGATCGCCAGGTACTCCGTGATGCGCCGCTCATCCCGGCTCTGGCCGACCCCTGCATCAGATTCCAGCGTCCGGAGTTCGAGACTGCCAAGGCGGTTGATCGTAAGGAGGTAGATGTCAATCAACCCGTGACCCAGCCGCGCAACCGTGGACAGCAACCGTGTGCGCATCTCTTCATCCCGGAACCTGGCTGCCGGTTTCTGGACTCGGGATGCCGGCCACAGAGCGTCACGGAGCGCCGACCACTCGGGACGTTGAATCTCCGTGAAGAACGTTCGTTCTTCCAACCACTCGACAACCTCAGGGGGGTACGAAGTGCTCGGTTTCTTCTCGGCTCCTTGATACATTTGTTGGAAAATGAGACGCGCTGGCTCGGCCAAAGGCCCGCCTCGTTCGAACAATAGTTCGATAGCCCCCGCCTGGGCGGAGACAAATCGATCATGGCTCGGATGCACCTTGGCCTTTGCGGAGAGATACTTCGTTGCACGAGTGCGAACTTCAGCAGCAACCTCACTATCACTCAATCCGACAGTACTTGCCAGCGCCTTCGCCACGCCCCCGGCCTCAGCCCCGAGCAGTTCGGCCACATGGTTTCGATCAAAAAAGGTGGAGTACGCGCTGCCGCTTTGGATGAATCGCCGCTGGACGTTAGCCCCGCTCACGACCCCCTTCGGTCCATCGCCGCGAAAGAACCAAGCGAAGAAGGTGTCGATGCCACCGCGGTCGTCGTCAGTCCCCGGCTCCAGAGAGCCAGCGGCACGCTTGGACCGACGTAGATCCTGCGCCGCCTGTTTCTCGCGGCGGTAGTCGCTAACGACTCGATCAAAGCGGTCGCGCACCGCCTCAGGCAGGTGATCCTGCATGTATCTAATCAACCACTTGTCATAACACTCATTGAGCTTCTGCTCCAACTCCGTCACCGAAGCCACGCGGCGGACAAATACGAGTGTCTTCCTTCCAGTGAGCCATGACGATGCAAGTGACTCTACAACCGCGTCCATCTTCGGGTGCGGCATGTGATAGTGGAAAGTGCTGAAGAAGTCACGGGCTAGATTGTTGACAGCACGCACGTCGATCCCGTCTTTCTGAACGTCAGAGAGGTCCCGCTGCTGCTCCGCGTCATCGAAAACCGTGTCCTCATCGTCATTCTGAAGTTTAGCCGTCTGCAAAAAACTTTCAAATGACGCTAACATGCCGATCTGAAACGACATATTAAACTTGCCGGAGCCGAGTAGTTCCGCGACTTTCTTCTGAACGAGCGCCACAACCAACCGCGTCTTCGGGTCGTCGACGGAGATGGGTTCGTCGTGCCGAAGGACACCTCCCTGGCGCCACTCGCGCCGATACTGGTTCTTTGTGAGCTCATTGCCATTCACGTTTAAGGTCGTTACTCGGCGAACCAGGAACTGAGCTGCTGTTCGCTTCTTCTCCTCATCGGTAGCACCGCGCCCCTTCAGGTCTGAAAACAGCCCGCCGAGGCCGAACACATCCAATTGATTCCACAGTTGCTCGTATGAGTCTTCGATCGGCGTCGCGGAGAGGAAGAGTACCCGCTGCGCCCGTTTTCCATATCCAGGGAAGAGCCGATCGTCGATCTGATCAAGCGACCGACCGAACGCCAACGCCATAATGCGGTTTCTCGCAGCCACGCCGGTACGGAAGCCGTGCTTCAGGTTGTGGCCCTCGTCGACGATTACGAGGTCGAACCTCGGGAGCGCGCAGCAGACCGCGCGCGCGAAGTTGTCTTTGAAAGCCTCCTTACTCCGAAGGTCGAATACCTCGTCAGACAGCCAGGGCAGTTCGCGACGTAGGTTGTCGCGCGGCGTCTTCCACTGTTCGGGGTCCTTGCTCAGCCCAAAACTGAACGAGGACATCCGCAGAAAAAAATCGCGCCGCGAATCCACGCTCACTTGATGAACGAAGTCGCCGAGGCTATTGCACATGACGATTGGCCTCGCCGGACCGCCCCGCAGGGACTTGACCCGAAGGTCCGGGAACTGGAAGTTGTTCTTAACGAAGTTGCCCCACTCCTTCATCCACTTGCGCTGGATATTCTCGCGTGGCGCGATGACGAGGACACGAAACTCGGGATCAAAGTGCCTAAAAAGCGCCATCGCGCCAAGTGCGACATAGGTTTTGCCCATCCCAACCTCATCGGCGAGGTACGCTACGTTGTAGCGCTCCAGGATGTTATGCATAGCCACGGCGCCGGCAAGCTGGTCGTCGGCGCGCGCCTGTCCGATATTGCTGGCGTTGAAGTTGATCAACTTTTGCGCCACCGCTATGTCGATCATGCGTTGGCCTCCTGGCCGACTGGCGCCGCGCGGCGCAGGAACCATTTTTCGAACCACTCCAGGAACTCGGTCATTGCCGGATCATCGCCCTCGATGAGGCGGGCTCGTAGGGTTTCCGCGATCACGAGTTGATGCTGCAGTCGCTGAGCGTCGGCCGCGTTCTCCTTGAAGAAGTCTGCGAATTCGCGGCGAAGCTCCGTCACGGTCTGCCTCGCACAGAGCGCGATTAAATAGTGCTCGACGATTCCGTCCCGGCTCTTCTCGCTGTCATCGCGTACCCGGTCGAGCAAGCGGCCGAGCGAGTCATACTTCTGGCCGAATAGTCGATACTCGGCTGGGCGGCTATTGCCAGCTGTCAATGATTCCCGGATGTGGCGTTCGAGGTTGCCGAATGAAATGAAGATGCCCGCAAAGCGGTCGAAAAATGTGTCCTTCTCCACCGCAAGCGCATACCTTGTAACGAGGTTCCCGTCATCGCCAATCGCCCCGTCCGGTGCCTGGGTTTCGAGGAATGCAGCACGCTGTTCGGTAGTCAACAGAGACCAGTAGCGCAGGATCTCGGCCGGTGACAGGTCGAAGAGGATAGAAGGCTTGCTCTTCATGCCTTCCTCCTGGACTAGGATCGGTACGGCCTCAGCACGGTCACCCTTCACTAGGAGAATCGAAGTCGATCGCAGCACTTGCTCCAGAGCCGCAGCCGCGATCGCCGGGACGTCAGTCCACTGGCGGGTCTCCAGCGGGTCGATTTCAAAGAGCGCGCCGCCGCTCCACGACACTGACAACACGCGAGACATTCCGGGATCGTCCCAGTAAGCTTGCGCAAGCTTCGAATCCCACGAGTATCTGAGAGACAGGCGTGATCCTGAATTGCTCACCGCACCCTCATCTTCTCCATGTGGGACGTAGATTGCCGGCTTGCTCCCGTCACGGTCCATCCACCAGTCCGGTCGACGCGGCGATTCAACCTCAACCAGAAAGCCTGTCTCAAGATTGCCGCCACGGCGGTGCGCCGCGCTCGTGAGATTCACCGAGCCAATGAACAAGAGCTCTCGCTTCGGCTGGGCCGAAAAGAACCGATAGACCTTGGCATGCACCAATCGTGCCTTGGCGTTCTCGGCCTTTCCACCGCGCGTCACATCCTTCGGAAGGCGAGCCCAGCTCACGCCTGGTTGCGATTTGACCCATTCGAAGATCTCCTTCGAACACAGGGCTTCACCGCTTTCGGCCTTTGGTAGAAACACCCTGACCTCTCTAGGCGAGAACCGCTCGATCAGATCTGATAACGGTGTTGATGTCGGAGCGACGTCGAAGTATGGCGAAACTATCTCGAGGTTGAGTCCGCGAAGGTCCCGACCGGCGACCTCAGAAAGAAAGTCCACAACCGTCGTGCCGCCGCCAAAGAAGTGCGGCTCCAACCGACCGCCGGAAGAGCGCAACCGGCGCTGGGTCGTGGATCTGAGGAATGCCTTGATCGCCTTCAAAGTGGAGTGTCCGTCAGCGGCTTTCTCAAACGTCCGCCGCTCGATCCCCTCTAAGAAACCGGAGACATCGTCTCTCAATCGCGTGAGGTCGCCCTCTTCAACCTGCTCGATATGACAGACTTCGACGTTCTCCCACCAACCAGCGCGGGTCAGGTTCGCAGACAGGCTGGCGACAATGAGGGCTTGTGCATGATGGCCATCCTTGTCCGGCTCGAGAGCCTCGACTAGCGCGAAGACATTCTTAGGATGGAAGATACCAGTGAAGTGGCGAACGGCGATTCGGCGTACGTCCAGGCGGGCAGGCTTGGCATCCGCCACGAGGCCGTTCTGATCGTAATAGACGGCGATGCCGTGCGGGACGTCCCTGAGCAGGTCTTCCATCTGCACGCGTTTGATTGCATCTGCGTGGCTCAGCGAAACGTCGAAGAACAGCGGTAAAACCTGCTGCTCGAAAAACTCTGGCTCAAAACGGAAGGTTAAAAAGACGGCCGCGACGAGTCGACGGCCAGCGGTTGCTGACTTGAGTTCGTCGGAGAGTACGGCTGTTGGTGGCTTTTCAGCCACGATGGCCCTCCACCTGCATCGCCACCGCCCGCAGGGAGTCGAGGAAGTACGAGTTGGTCCACAAAAGGGGCAACTCGGCACGGGTCGGCAACACGGCACTGCTCTCGTCGAGGAATCTCACGTGTAACTTGCCGTCGCGGATCTCGACCCATGGCGCTGCTCCGCCCCTCAATAACATCACTGCGCGATTGAGTTCGATCAGTGTCGACAGGGCGGCATCATAGTCGCCGGCAGCCAGCGCATGCGCGAGCCTCACCCACCGGTCGCTCGATTTTTGGTCGTCCAGCGCGTTGGTGAATTCACCGCGGATGCCCTCGATGGCATTGGCATCGATTGAAGCAATCTCCGGTCCCCACTGCTTTCTCACCGCCGCCGAAACGTCGCGCGGTAGCTGACCGTCACAACCGAGCAATAGCATGAAGAGTCGCGCCGCCGGAGCGACCAGCTGCTCCGCGATACGAATGTGCTCCAGAAACTCGGCGACTTCCGCTCCGTGACCACCCTGCGCGCGGCACCGCATCGCAAGATGGTGTATCGACATCGGATTGAACGACCAATCCTCGACGTCAAACGTCGCCCTCAGGGCTTCGACTAGCAAGCGCTGCCCGCCTTGGGTTCGGTCCTCCGGTCCCCCTTCTACAAGGTGTATCAAGTAGAACTCCTGTTCACGGGGGGAGAGCTCTCTCCGCAGCGTCCTGCCAACAGCCTTGAACAGGGGCAGGTCGTGATCGCGGGGCCGCAGCTCTGGGTTCTTCTTGGCCAGCACTTTCACGATATCGGAAGCGTCACGGCACTTCCCTGACAGCGTGGATAAATACTCGTCTTCAATAAACTTCCGGACCGAAGGAGTCACGCGTGCTGGGTCGCCCGCCAGTAGGCCAGACGACCTAGAAGGGACGGAGTAGAGACCCCACAGACCGTAGGTTTTCTGGTCGCTGAGGATAAGCGCGGCAGAATCTGTTCCGAGCCTAACCCTCGCGTTCTCGTTGAAATTCTTCTTCGCGAGCTCAGTGCCGCGGAATGCCCAGTCTTTATTTATGCCGCCGCGTGCGTATGCGGCCAATTGTTCCCACCGAAGGAACACCGCGAGATCGTCGCCTCCGTGGTCCTCACTGGACACACGCTCTGCAAAATAGTAGCCGAGGATAGTCGTAGTGAAATCACGAACTGACGTACTAACGGTCGTCAGATTCCCGACGACGTGACGGCCCATGCGCGTCCAAATAGGCTGGATACCTAGTGGATCGCGCGAGCCCTTGATTGCGGCCTGCGGATCGAGGTCAGTCAGGAACGGAACGGTCAACACAGACTTTTCCTCTTAGCTGGCAGGACTAGCATCAACGATCGCCAGGGTAGCGCATTCAGCTTTCTTTGCGGCGTCACTTATATCGAGCGATTTTGCGGCTTGTCGGCCATAATCACTCAGGAACTGGTTTCTCAAGTCCAGTCTATTCCTTTCATATAGCCTTGCCACGCCCACGGAAAGACGTGACTTTCGACTATTCTCATTTCATGCCATTGATGAGCAAGAAGAAGCAGCCATTCATCATCGATGAGAACCTAGGCTCGGCTCTCAAACCGTATCTTCCGGCTGACTCACGAACAACCGTCGAGTGTGGAATGCGGAAGGGAACCCCTGACTACCCCTTCGTCCTGGATCTCTGTCAGCGCGAAGAAGCGATGCTGGTCACGGCCGATATAGAGTTTCCGAGACACATCAAGCGATATCAGCGCGCACATAACGAATGTTGCTGGGGGCTGATGTTGTTACCCGCGGAAGAGCTCAAACAGATCGATGTCTTGAAGCGTCTAAAAGAAGGAAAACTACAGCTCAAACATCCCAAGTACGACGATTTCAAATTCGACTACGCGCGTCACGACAATCTCTTTGTCAATCTTCGTGCCAATCACCCCCAAGTTTCTGATCTCTGCGATTGTGAGTGGGAAGACGACGAATAGTGCTACGATTCCGACCATGACCAGGGCTGAGCGCGACCAAAGGATCGAGTGGTATGAATGGGCGTTGCGCGAAATCGCCGACTTCTCTTTGGCCTTAACACGGAACTCGGGAAGAACGTGAATGGAATCACGGCACCGGTAGAGTAGCGCGGCATGTCGCCCAGGAAATTCTCGCTGGAAAGAAGGAGCCGAAGAAACTCTGCATCGTCGAAGGAGCCACCCACATCGACATGTACGACCGGTCGCAATTCGTGGCACCCACAGTTGCCAAGCTGATGGAATTTTTCGGTCGCATCTAGACCAGGCCTGAAGGAACTCCGGGCTGGATACGATGTCAATACGATTGTGAATGCGCGCGCTGGCCAGAGGGGCGCAATGGCCATTTCAGACGTAGGGCATTCAGGGCTGGGCAGAGGTTTACAGGGCAGAGGTCGCAGGTCCAATAAGGGTCCAATAACGGTTACCATGGGTGTCTCAGGGCGCTGAAAGAAGCCATCCGCGGCGCCTAGTTTCAATAGGTTACTGCTCACCTTTGTACTGTCACGGCAGAGGTCGCGGGTTCGAGCCCCGTCGTCCCCGCCATACATTCCAAATGATTTATGGGATGATTTGGCGAAGAGTTCTCAGTGAAATTGAGTGCAATTTGGCGGCATTTTGCAACCAGTTCGCACCTTATTTCTGTCTTGCGCGGCATCCTTCAAAAATGGTTACCGACTTCACTGAGAAGGGAAGACCAACGACATCCCTGCGGCTTTTGCATTCTGTTTGGCAGGCGTGATTGCATGCGTGTAGACGTCAAGAGTTGATCGTATTGTTGAATTGCGTAGCAGTTCCTGCTTTACAACCTTTAATTCTTCTCGATCTGTTTGTGACGTAGCGCTCGCGGGGGAAGCAAATGCTTTGGAACCGGTCTCGCAAATGCGAAATGGATTCTAAGCATTCGCAGCGGTCGCATCACCCACTGCGCGTTGCGCTGCCAGGGCGGAGTCTGGCTCTGCCGATACCTGGTTTCGCTCATTCGCCAAATAGCGGTGAACATCGGAGATCACCACGGAGCCTTCACCGACAGCTGAAGCCACGCGCTTGACTGAGTTCGCGCGGACGTCTCCGACGGCGTAGATGCCAGGGACGCTGGTGGCGTATGGGCTGTTCTCAAAACCGCCCGCCTCTCCGGTGAGGATGAACCCCTTCTTGTCAAGCCGCACTGTCCCATAGAGCCAGCCGGTATTCGGCTCAGCTCCAATCATTACGAAGACGTCTTCAATCGCCTTTTGCGTGCGTTCACCTGTACCGCGGTTCACCCAGGTGACAGACTGCAGGTCAGGCTCGCCCTCCAGCGCGACAATTTCGCAGCCAGTGCACAGAGTGATGCGCGAGGAATTCTCGATCCGTGACACCAGGTACTGCGACATTGTTGCCGCAAGCGACGGCCCGCGGACGATATGGTAGACATGCCTCGCGATGCCCGAGAGGAACATGGCAGCCTGACCGGCAGAGTTGCCTCCGCCTACGACGATGACATCCTTCTCGCGGCAAAGAATCGATTCCATCGGTGTCGCGGCATAGTAGAGGCCACGGTTCTCATAGTTCTCGTAGTTTTGGACGGTCAGTTTGCGATATTGCGCTCCGGTGGCCACGACCACAGCGCGAGCGCACACCGGAATGCCGCCAGCGAGAAGCAGTTTATGGATTCCATCCACCTGCTCGACCGTCACCGTCTCTCGAGAGATCGCGAATTGAACGCCAAATTTCAACGCCTGGAGTTGCGCACGGCTGGCAAGTTGCTGTCCCCCGATGCCGGTTGGAAAGCCAAGATAGTTTTCGATTTTAGAGCTGGTCCCCGCCTGACCTCCTGGAGCGAGGCCTTCGATGACGATGGTGCAGAGACCTTCCGATGCCGCATAAACAGCGGCCGCAAGCCCCGACGGGCCGGCACCCACGACCGCTACGTCATAGATCAGTCCCGGATCCGGTAACTCGGTAATGCCCAACTCATCCGCAAGCTGAGGAATGGTCGGCTGGTGCATCACTCGCCCATCGGAAAGCCGCACTGCGGGCAGTCCGCCGACAGTTCCTCGCAAAATCTCCGGACCGACCTCCTGGATTCTATATGGATAACTATTGCGTACAAAGAAGCGTTGCAGCAGCGTCGTCTGTGCGTCATTCGGCTGGCCCATCAGTACTACGCCGCTGGAAGCATCCCTCATGATGCCGATGCGACGCCAGACCGCCGCTTGCACAATGAGATTTGCGATATCGCCCTCTGCGCGCATCAACTGCCGCAGCTGACTGTGATCAATCCGCAGCAGCCGGCTTTCGCTGCTGGTGCGCGCCTCGACAACAACTCGCTGAGAGTTAAGAAGATTGAGTTCCCCTGTAAAGTCAAACTTGCGATGCTGCCTGTAGATCTTCACTCCCAGGTCGGACGCAGGCATGAGAATATCCACCCCACCTTCGAGGACGACGAACATGTCGATGTGGCGATCACCATAGGTGTAGAGCGTTTTATCTGCAGGAAACCTCTCTTCATGGCCGTAAGGCTTGAGCCGCGCAACTAGCTCGTCGGTGAGCTTTGGGAACGCGAGGTCTTGACGAAAATCCGTTCCCGTCCAGTCGACGACCTGTGCCTCGTTGAACCGAGTGGCCTGATTTCGATCAAATTCTTCGCGCGCATTTTCCACTTTGGCAACCTCCCATGATCTGATCCACGGGCCTTACATTTTAACGCCTCTCCCGAGGCGATGGATTGCGATTCATTTGTGGAAGATCTCCCGCACTTTAGGATTCGATTGGTAGGGTCCAGTTTCGTTTACCGGACAGTTGGTGGTTCCGAGATGTGAATGGCGTGACAGTCCTTCCAATCGGCGTAATGAAGCGCACATGTTTGACAACTCTATGCAGTGGGTGCGATGCCGTAATTTCGAGAGGTTTTGTATCGCGGATCGTCCTTCGGCTTGAGGTAATCAATGCCGAGTGGCCCGATCGCAGTGATTTCCTAAGAGAGGGCGCGGGTCGATCTTTGGCTCAAGGATATTGCGCCAGGCACCGAGCTTCGCAACGAGTTCAGACATGATCCGAGCAAGTGGACCGAGTTCCAGGCCCGCTACCGTCAGGAGTTGAAATCGGAGGCTGATCTACTTGATATTCTGAAAAAGAAGGCAATCAAGGGGCTCATCACGCTGCTCTATGGAGCGAAAGATGAAGTCCACAACGAATCTGTCGTCCTGCAGTCACTGCTTCAGGCGAAATGAGAAAGTTTGTCGTGGAAGCTTTATGTCTTCTTTTCCGGGTCAGGATATAGTTCTCTGGACGGCAATTTTTTCTGCAAGTGGGGACTGAGATGGCATCGGACTCGCAAACAGCGCAGGCTTCGGCGGCCTTGACTCTGCCGCAGCTCGTTTCGTCTCCGCTTACGAAGGTCGCGATCTTTCTTGTGGTCACAATCAATCCCGGGGACGATCATCATTCAACGGTTCTTTCCCTCTTTGCCGATCTTTCGGCGCTTCTTCGAAGTGTTGGTTTTCGCAATCTCGATGGCGCCTTGTCGTGCATCATGGGGATTGGTTCCGATGCCTGGGACCGTCTGTTCGGCTTGCCACGTCCTGCGGAACTTCATTCGTTCCAGGAGATTCTCTCTGGGCCCCGACATGCTGTTTCCACACCGGGTGACTTAATTTTTCACATTCGCGCTAAGCGAATGGATCTGTGTTTTGAACTTGCAATGCAGATTATGGCCCGTCTCAATGGCGCCGTTAGGACCGCCGATGAAGTACAGGGCTTTCGCTACTTCGATGAACGGGATGTCCTCGGATTTGTGGACGGCACCGAGAATCCCACAGGCAACGTGGCCGCAGACGCCGTCTTCATTGGCGGCGAAGATCCGGCCTTTGCCGGCGGAAGCTACGTAATCGTTCAGAAGTACCTTCACAATCTCGAAGCCTGGAACGATCTCTCTACCGAAGCTCAGGAGAAAATCATCGGGCGCTCAAAAGTCTCTGATATTGAACTCGACGAATCCGTCAAGCCCTCGTGTGCACACAATGCCCTTACCGTGATTGAGAAGAACGGCAAGGAAGTAAAAATCCTTCGCGATAATATGCCCTTCGGGAGCCCTGGCCGCGGCGAGTTCGGTACATATTTCATCGGGTATAGCCGCTCGCCTAGCACGATCGAAGAAATGCTCGAAAACATGTTCATCGGGCGACCACCGGGCAACTATGATCGTATCCTCGACTTCAGCACCCCGGTCACAGGAAATCTGTTCTTCATACCCACGTCCACGTTTCTCGACAGTATCTCCCCTTACCAACCGGCACCGCTTGTGCACGCTGCGCAGAATGCAGTACCGATTTCGGCACTAAGTGAAACTGGCGCAAACTCCGTGGGAGCGAAGGACGCTTCTCTCGGAATTGGTTCCCTTAAAGGAGCAGATTCCCATGAATAACCTGCATCGCGAGCTGGCACCGATTTCTGCGGCGGCATGGGCTCAGATCGAAGAAGAAACATCGCGCACGATTAAGAGGTATCTCGCTGGACGGCGCGTTGCAGATGTTCAAGGCCCGGCAGGTACCGCGTTGGCAGCCGTCGGCACAGGCCATCAGCGCGCGATCGAGGCTCCCGGAGACGGTGTGACTGTTCAACAGCGCGAGGCAAGATCCCTTGTAGAAATCCGCGTTCCATTCGATCTCGATCGGCACATGGTTGACGACGTAGAACGCGGCGCAAATGACTCTGATTGGCAACCCGCAAAGGACGCTGCGCGCAAGCTTGCCTATGCCGAAGATCGCGCCATCTTCGAAGGCTACGCCGCCGCGGGAATCGTCGGGATCCGGCAGGGCACGAATAATCCCCTAAAATCCCTTCCTGCTGACATCCGCGAATATCCGCAGGCCTTTGCGGAGGCCTTAAGCCAGTTACGTCTCGTCGGTGTCAACGGTCCCTACTCCATTCTGCTTGGTGCAGATGCTTATACCGAGCTTGCCGAGACGAGCGACTACGGCTATCCGGTCCTCGAACATGTCAAACGCCTGGTTGAAGGCAAAATCATCTGGGCGCCGGCAATCGAGGGCGCCTTCGTCGTCACCACACGAGGCGGCGACTTCGATCTTCACCTCGGGCAGGACATCTCGATCGGCTACTTGAGTCACACTGACGCTAGAGCTGGTTGCATAAATAGGTTCGGCCTCAAGTAAGGGACTTATGCATGAGGCATGTGGGTTGTTGAGCTTCTTTTATGAAGAAGCCACAGCAATTACTGAGCGAAGAACAATGGAAAATACTGGAGCCTTTGTTTC
>DASXEY010000059.1:0-32331 GCA_036489835.1 Bryobacteraceae bacterium
ATCACGCGCCCGACCGCCTCCAGCGACCTGCCGCTTGACTCATGTGAATAATCCCGGCATCATCAAAACTGTCCGCGCCGCTGAGCCTAGAAATTATCCACATCAGCCCGGAATCGGTTATTCACATCGTCGGAATCCGCAGTTTCACGGCGCCGCTTGAATGCGCTGCCATCCACGCGGGAGGTCGCCCGCGACGCTTTCCGCGGCCACTGGCCAAGTGCTAGATCGCCATGATCGCTTCCTCAATCTGCGCCCGCTCTTGGCGCAGTTCCGCGAGCATTCTTAGAACGTTCATGCCCGAAGGATACACCCACTGAGTGTCAGTGCGGTTCGCTTGCAGTGATCTCTCGAGTCTGTGTTTCTTCTTACCAGGCACGTATGCGCTCAAGGATCTGGACCGATCTTTCGAAAATCTCCGCTCACCAGGAGTAGCGAGAGCGTAAAGAGGACGGACCTTAAATCCTGCCCTCAGAGGAGTAGGAGGTGAGCGTCAGGCACCGATCGAGCGCGCACCACTTGCCTTTCGCAACGCCCGACATGTCTTGGTAGAACGGAAGGGGGCTTCCACCCCTGTGAAGCTCACAGACGTATCCTCGGTCCCACCACATCGGGATCGGCTTGGCTAGCATGGCTTCCCAGGATACCTATGAACGTGAAGCGCAGCTTGGATTTTTTGGCTTTAGCGGAATGTTCTGGCAAACGCCTGGGGCATCCGCCCTCGGTGGTCCACAACGCGTCGGAGGCTCGCACGCTCTTCCGGCAAGGCTTCACCAAATCCGAGATCGCCCGCCGGTTAAAGATCGGCCGCACCTCCGTCCGTCGCCTGTTAATCAAAAGAAAATCCTGAATTAGGCTGCTTTACGCAGCCTTACCGGAAGGACACAGCCGTCCAACACGCTGCACCAATAGTAGAACGTCCCGCTGATGTTGATGTGTCTGAACGGCCTGGGCTAGGCCGGCCCGCAGTCGTCTCAGGAAATCCGAGTCGTTCGCGAGTCTTCCCGTGCGGACGAGCTCAGTTCTCTCGGAAGCAGCCGATCGGCTTCCTCCGGCTGGCGGTCCAGTATCTGGACGTATTGCTCGACCGTTTCAATCTGCAGGGCCTTCATGCGGCGCTTTGGAAACGGAAGGCGCGCCAACTTCTGAAGCGGAAGAGCCTCTCGGCAACAGCTACGGAACGATTACAAACTGGACCAAGTTTGACACGGCTTCTTCCAGTGGCAGTTTGTGGTATTCCTCGACCGTTGTTGGAATCGGAGCTGGAACGTGGCAGCACGTGCCTGAGTATCAGGCGTACGAAGTAGGTGCCAGGATGATTCAACTGGTAGTACTTAGCCGCGTCGAAGACAAATTCTTGCCCCTGTTCGCCAGGCGATAGAACAAAGGGACCAATGGACGAGGTATTGAGCGGCCCCCGCTGCCGCATTAGCCAGCCTTCGCCCAGCGCGGTCAGGACCACCTCCGCCCCAAAGGCGTCGCTCACGGTCAAAGCGTAATCCTCATCCCAGTGTCGCGTACCAACCATGACCGTTTCAGACGATACGTTCTTGTAACGTGCATGAACAACTACGGGCTCCCCTAGCTTCAGGCTGGGATGCTCCACACCAACCGTCAACTGAAGGCGAGTTGATACTACCACCGGGTTTGGAAGCACGGCGTCTTTCAGCGCCTGACCCAACGCCACGTTTGTTCCGGCGAGAACAATCGCTTCGAGCAATACAAGGATCTTCATGGTAGTTTTCCTTCTACACCTGTCTGAAGCCGGCTCGCGCACCTTAGGGAGTACATGCTCGTACCCAGTAGGGGAAATAAGGCCTCTGCACACCGTTGGTAGTTCCTGCCTGGGACGTCACGGGGATGGGAGAGTTTGGCAATAGTTGGAATGAGGTGAAGTTGTCTATCGCGATGGCCGTCCCTCCCCACATCCACGGTATCACAGCCAGAGGAACCCAGATTGAGGTATTTGCCGGCTGAGGTTGAAACATGAGGTACATCGAGTATGAGCCGTACCTCGCTACGCTAGCGTTGCCCGCGAGAGCGTCAAGGGTCACCAACGGTGAATCGTTGGTATTAGAAGAAGGGAGGATAGGTGGGTAAACGTAGCTGGGAGGATCAGAACCGTTATCGACGGCTACGGCGCAGAGCGGGAACGGAGTCGTCGTACCTGCCTGGTTGGTGACATTGTAGTAGGAATTATTGACCACCTGAATCCATTCCAGGTTCCCCAAGAATCCCCCCGGGGCAGGATTGTTGGTATCATTGAAAATCATCCCTGGCGTCGCAACGCCGTTTACATAGCCGCCATGATGAAGGGCAAGTACGGTGTTCTGCCCGATTGAACTGTTATTATCGACGATTACATTATTCGGACCTGAAATCCCGAATAAGGGCGGGGCGACGAGGATCGTCGGGGCGATGACGGAGAACGTAGTGCTCACCGAGGTGGGCGGCACTCCGCTACCCGAAACGGTGAGGATGACTGTGACTGGGCCAATTGGCACCGGCGGGGCGAAATAAATGGTGAGGCCTTGGCCTTGCATGTTCACGGAGTTGGTGCAGGCCGCCGGGTTTGTATTCACGTCGACTTGGCAGCCCATATTGAGCGACGGCAGAATGGCGAAAATGATCCGCATCCGTCAGGTCGTTCATTGCCAGAATCGACCTTGAGTAAACTGCAGCGCGTCGCAAGCGAACTTCATCCATTGTGGAAGAAAGGAACGCCGTAAGTTCTTCGGCCGCGTCTGGAAGCGCCCCCAACTGGGACAACTTCTCCGTCCGCACAAACTCCTGAATCTCTGCAACCAAATTTTGCACGCTCCCCCCAGTTCTCTCTGATTCCTTCTGAACATTCACGTCTGAGCTACTATACTATTCCCCTCCTCATTCGGAGGGCACCTCCGCAATACCACAGATTCCATCACTGCCGTATAATCAACCGATATGGCTGCGGATCAGCGGCGTGTTCAGTCGTCATTTCCGGCGCGTTCCTGGGGCTCATACAGCTGGCCGCGGCATCGTTTTAGGCTCCGATTTTTACTCTATACCAGCCGCCCCCGAAGCCATAAAGGCCGCCCTACTACGTTTGGCGATACCCTCACCGCCGTCCGCCCTGCTACCAGCGCGTGGGTAGACGGCCAAAGCGTCGCCGGATTGGGGACTTCGCAAGACTATTGAAATTCCGCCTCGCGAACAATTGTGACTCGCCTCCGTGGAAGATCCTCCCCTGCGTGTGAAGAGGGACGGCCTCCCTATGCTGACCGTGTATCCGGACAGGGACAACATCAAAGCCTGAAAGGGCTTTGACGAATACCGCGTAAGTGTTGTGGTGGTTCAGGACGGTGACGGCCCGCTCTGCCATTTAACATCCCCGGCTTTCACCGGCGCACGCATGCGCACCGCTGCCCAAATCCAGTTCCAGATAAGCCACTGCCATCCCAGCCAACGCCATGACACGGCCCGCCGTCAACAATGTTGTGGCCCTGCTCTCCGCGCGGAAGTGGTCCGCTGACTACGAAATGGACGATTGCGAAAGCAGCAGGATTCTTCAGCGCCATCAGCCTCAGTTTTGGTCCACGTCTCTTCCGTCGAGGGTCGAATGATTTCAACCAGATTCAAACATGGCCCAGCGCCCGGCTTCAGCTCATGGCCCGCGTTTTTGGAAGAATGGCCGAGCATCCTTCACGATCTGCATTTGGAGAAGAGGGATTCGAGATATCGGCGCTTAGACTTGACGTGAATCCCGAGGAAGGCCGCAGCCTCAAAATCATCTACATCGGCCTTCTTCGTTGGACTTGAGAAAGCCAACAAATCTTTTAGAATCTTGGTCGGGGCGGGGCGATTCGAACGCCCGACCCCCTGCGCCCAAGGCAGGTGCGCTACCAGGCTGCGCTACGCCCCGACTTTCTAGTTATCTGATTCTAAATCACTTCCAGAAGCAATGCAACGGCCTCTCACGTCAACCGTGACAAAACCCCGAGCTGGGCCTAAACCGTGCCAAAATGCCAGCGTCAGCAATATCAGTGAGTTGCGATCAGAAAGACGGAAGAGCAAACTCGTCAAAACAGAGCTTGGTCGGGCAACTGGAATTTTATGCTGGCCTGACTGGTGCCGAAGCTCATGATTCGATTCGTTTTCAATCACTTGATGAGCACCTGCTTTCGGGCGGGCCAAGACCCGGCCGAATCGGGCAGACCGGAGGTTACACTCACGACTGGCCCGTTGCGGGGCTGAAAAACGCCGACGCCTTAATCGCCGACGCCTTAATTAATGAAGGACGGTCGGCATGTCTTCCACCGGTCGAAGCAGTCGCGTGATGGCCCGGCAGCGCGGCAATCCAATGCCCCTTCTGGTGGTGCTTCCTACCGTAGAACGGCCGCCGCCCGAAACTATGCGGCGGCTCAACCACGAATACTCGCTCGCAGCCGAGATCTAGCCCGCGTGGGCGGCCAAGCCCCTCGGGCGCTGACCCGCCATCAAGGCGGATAATCCTCGTAATTGCGGACCTGGCAGTGGTCTCCGGCCCTTATTCTTCAGCGGGGCAGGGGCAGCCCCTCGATCTGGCCGGACTCCGCGAGTCGCCCTTGTGAAGGCCCATCGAAGTGCTCGCTGCTTGAGTTTAGTGGAAATGCTCGGGAGCCTCCGGTTAACATCAAGACATTTACAAATGCTTAGGAACGACCAGGACTGATTTGTTGTCAGACCAGAATGTCATCGCCGTTGTTCGGTCTGAGAGCTTGGCGTAGAGCGTTTGTCCGAGATTGAGGTGAGCCATGACAAAAAACGAAACTGAGTCGATCGTTGGGCGGGTCCAAGTCACGAACAACTGTAGCGGGGCGCCGGCAGGCGCGAGACGCGCATCGTACCGGCCTTGCTTACGGACGGCAGCGTTGGCGGCGCTCTTTTCAGTCGGTGCATGGTCGCAAACCCAGCTTGCGACTGTTTCCGGCACCGTCACTGACCCCAGTGGCGCCGTTGTCCCCGGCGTCAGCGTCATAATTGTCAGCCAAGGCACTGGATTGAAACGGAGCGCTCTGACTGACACGGCGGGCGAATACCGTTTCGTCGGCTTGCCAACTGGAAACTATTCTCTTCGCCTGGAGAAAACAGGATTCCAATCGCAAGTCCGCGAAGGCGTTGAGCTCAATTCCGCTGCCGAAGTGAGGATCAATTCGCAACTCGCGATCGGCGACCTTTCGCAGGAAACCACGGTCAGCGCGAACGTGGCCGGGATCGATAGCACGACGTCGACTATCAGTGGATTAATTCCAGAGCAGAGCCTGACGGACCTCCCCCTCGACAACCGCGATCTTTTTAGTGCGGTGATGATCGAGCCCGGAGTCGCTCCAAACCCCAGCAGTGCTCCTTCGCTGCTTTCGAACGGGAAGTCCGGGCAAGTTGCAATTAACGGCATTCGTCCGAGTATGACGAACGTTCTGATCGATGGCATGGATGCCACCGATCCGGTCTTCGGTTATTCGCCCGCGGGCGCTTCGGGTTTTTTTCTTGGCCTGAATGAGTTGGAGGAGGTCCGCGTCTTGACCCAAACTTTCAACGCGGAGTACGGGGGGCAGGGCGGCGCTGTCATCGACATGACAACCAAGTCCGGCAATAACCAATTTCACGGATCTGTGTGGGAATTGCATCGGGATGCGTCGCTCGACGCGAAGAACTACTTCGATTTGGCAACGAGCCCGATCCCGCCGTTCGTCCGCAATCAGTTCGGTGCCGGAATCGGAGGGCCACTGAAGCATGATCACACGTTCTTCTTCGTCAACTATGAAGGGTTTCGCGAGGTACAGGCATCCACGGCAATTGCCACGGTACCCGATGCCCTCGCGCATCAGGGTCTGCTCCCATCTGGTGCGAATCCGTCCGCTTGCCGCACCACCAATCCGAGTGGCTGTGTCGCCATTCCGATGAATCCTCTGATACAACCGTTTCTCAATTTGCTGCCTCCTTCGAACGGACCTGACAATGGGGATGGAACCGGCGAACTGATCACCGCGAACAAAGGCAACACCCGTGAGGACCACGGCATGGTTCGCATCGACCACAACTTTACCGACAAACATTCGCTATTCGCGCGCTACACCATAGATGACAGTTCTGCTCTGGTTCCATACGTCGGGACGCCCCCGGGCACGTATGCCCCAGGATTCCCCGCCTTTCACCTGGCGCGGAATCAATATGGCACTGTTCAGGACCGCGTGACACTCGGGTCTGAATGGATCAATGAGTTGCGCTTCGGCATCAACCGGACAACTGGATCTTCTTCGATCGATAATACGCACCCGGGGCTGTCGACTTCTTTGATATCCGGCCAACCGTTCGGAACGATCGATGTCACGGGTTTGAGCCTGATCGGCAACTACTTGGCGCTCCCTTTGGGCGATTTTTCGACAGTCTACCAGGCTCAGGATCAACTATCGCGCACCGTTGGCCGTCACACCTTGAAATTCGGTGTCGAGTTCCGAAGGCTCCAACTCAATGGAACCCTGGATTTCGGTGCCAACGGATTGTATAGCTTTGAGGACCTGACTCCCTTCGGGTTGCCGGCGTCCAGCAACAACCCTGCGCTCGAATTCTTTCTCGAAGGTCTGCCCCTGTCTTACGTCGGCGTCAACCCATCTAATGCCAATTCCGATCGTGGATACCGTGAGAGCACTGCTTCCAGTTTTGTGCAGGACTTCGTGCGAGTGAATAGCCGCCTAACGATAAATGTCGGATTGCGCTACGATTTTTACTCCAATCCGACCGAGGCATTCGGCCGCGAATCAGCTTTTCCAAACCCGGCAACGGATTCCGCGCCAGTCGTCGGCAAGCTGTTTGCCTCGACACCGCTCGATCTGTTTTCGCCCCAGGCAGGCTTGGCATGGAACGTCTTCGGCGACGGCAAAACTGTGGTGCGGAGCGGATTCGGCATCTATCGCGATCAACTCCCGGCACTCGTCTTCGGCTTCGAGCGGTTTCTACCGCCTTTCTTCGGTCTGGAGGAATTCGTTTTTCCGCAGTTTCTAAACCCACAGAGTGCCGTAGAAACCCAGGCGCTCGACGCTTTCGCGCCAACCTACTATCCGAAGTTTCCATACGCGCTTGAATACAACCTGAACGTGGAACGAGACCTCGCACAGGGCATCATCTTCAGCGCGGGATACTTTGGCACGCGCGGCAATCACCTGACCCGCGAAGCCGAGGAGAACCCCTTTGAGCCAGCGTCAGGCCATCGCTACAATCCGAACTTGTCATCACCTCTGCAAACGATAATGACCGACGCGCAATCCTTCTATAATTCCTTTCAGGCGTCGGTTTCGAAGCGCTACGCACATAACTTTTCCTGGCAGGCGTCGTATACATTGGCCCACTCCGTCGATGACGCGTCGGTGGATTACGCCGTGGAATCCGTCAACGATCCTCCCGCATCTCAAAATATTTTCGATCGCAAGGGTAGCCGGGGCCCGTCGGATTTTGATATTCGGCATAATTTCGTGGCAAATGTCGCCTATGATCTGCCGGCGCGCGGACGTATTCTGGACGGCTGGCAAGTCTCGGCGGTTGCCAATGTTCACAGTGGCGTCCCCTTTACCCCATTGCTCGACTTCGACAATGCCGATATCCAATCGCTGATTATTCCGGAGCGTCCGGACCTGGTCGGCAAGCCGTACGCGGGAAGCTGTCCGAATGGGGCCAGAGTGGGCACTCCATCGTGCTGGTTTAATCCAAACGCTTTTGCGGTTCCGCCGGCCGGTGAGTTTGGCAATGCCGGACGAAACATCCTGCGGGGGCCTGGGTTCGCGCAATTTGACCCCGCGCTGCGCAAAGAGTTTGCGATCGCTGAACGACGGAGGATCACGGTTGGGGCGGAAGCTTATAACCTTTTCAACCATCCGAATTTTGGCGTTCCGAGTAACACCCAAAGTGCGTTTCTCCTGGGAGGAGCGGGGGATGCCATCTTCAAGGATGCGGCGGGTAATTTCGCCGCTAACGCCGGCCAAATTCTGACCACCGCCGGCACCGCGCGCCAGATTCAACTGGTCGGCCGCTTTACGTTCTGAAGAGCGGACGAAAACCCGTCGAAAGGGGTCGCCGCGCGGATTCGCACCTGAATCGGAAGTCTGGTTCGTTTCGTTTCCTTTGGCAGAATAAAGACTGGCGCTTGTTGAGCCCTGATGACGAGAACCCCCGCCGCAACGGGCGATCGTCCGCAACGTCTATCCGCGCCAATGTCGAGTCGAAGGATCTGGAAATGGAGTCTAGCGAAAGGGAGTTGATCGAGTCAGTGTTCGCAGGAAGTGGCGAGATGGCCACGCATATGCGCGCGCTCGATTGGTCTACGACGGCACTTGGTCCAGTCGAACAATGGCCGCAAGCTCTGCGGACCTGCGTGCGCATTGTGCTGGACTCCGCCTATCCGATGAACATCTGTTGGGGGCCGGATTACATCAATTTGTACAACGATGCTTACCTGCCGTCGATGGGGGCAAAGCACCCCTGGGCGCTCGGTCGAAGCTCACGCGATGTGGTCCCCGAGGTGTGGGAATTCACCAAACAGATGTTCGACATGGTAGTGACGCAGGGTCAGCCATTCAGCGCCCTGGCCGACCAGTTATTTCCTCTCAACCGCCACAATTACGTCGAAGAGGTCTACTTCGCACTTTCGGTTAGCCCGATTCCGGATGACAACGGCGGTGCTGGCGGGGTGCTGGCCATACTTCTCGAAACTACGGAACGGGTGCTCGAAGATCGACGCCGGCATTTGCTGCGCGACCTGGCATCGCGAACGGCGGGACCGCGAACCGAAGAAGAAGTTTGGCGCGTCAGCGCGGAGACCCTTGGCGAAAATTGCCTGAGCCTCCCCTTCGCGTTTCTCTATGAATATCGACCTTCCGAACATCAAGCCTACCTGGCAGGCGCGAGCGTGGAAACCGACGAGGCGCTGCGTCCGCCGATCATCGACTGCGACAAGGAGAACCTTTGGCGATTCGACCCCGCACTGGCGAAGGATGGGGTTCTGATCGAACTCGGGGACCGCGCGTCGGGCGTGCCGGTGCCCAATTGGGAATTCCCTCCCAAAGAAGCGTGCGTGGTGCCGATTCGGCTGGGAGAATACGGTGAAGTGCTGGGATTCCTCGTAGCGGGAATCCATCCCGGCCGGGCCTTTGACGATGCGTACCGCCAGTTCGTCTTTAGAATTACAGAACAGATCACGATCGGGCTGGTGAGCGCCGGCGCCTACGAGCGGGAGCGCCGGCGGGCAGAGGCCCTGGCCGAGCTCGATCGCGCCAAGACGACGTTTTTCAGCAACGTCAGCCATGAGTTCCGAACGCCGCTGACGCTGATGCTCGGTCCCCTCGAGGAAGTGTTGCCGGAAGCACGTGAGCGGCTGAGCCCGGAACGTCACGAACAGTTGAACGCGGTGCGGCGCAACGGGCTCAGATTGCTCAAGCTCGTCAATACGCTCCTCGATTTTTCGCGTATGGAAGCCGGACGCGTGCAGGCGTCTTATCAACCCACTGACCTGGCCGGCTTCACGGCGGAAATAGCCAGCGCGTTCGATTCGGCGATGGACAACGCGGGTCTGCGGTTTTCAGTGGCATGCCAGCCAATTGCGGAGCCGGTGTACGTGGATCGCGACATGTGGGAGAAGATCGTGCTGAATCTTCTCTCCAACGCCTTGAAGTTCACGTTCGAGGGAGAGGTTGACCTCACATTAAAGCCGGTAGACGGCGCAGTGGAATTGCGGGTCCGCGACACCGGCGTGGGAATCCCCGAAGAGCATCGCGAGCGGATGTTCGAACGCTTCCATCGCATCGAGGGCGCCTCTGCCAGGACGTACGAAGGCACGGGGATCGGACTGGCACTGGTTCAGGAACTGGCCAGGCTGCATGGCGGCAGTGTGCGGGTGGAGAGCGCCGTCGGCTCCGGCAGCACATTCACAGTGACGATTCCACGTGGCAAAGAGCATTTGCCGGCGGAGCGCATTGAGGCGGAGCGCACTCCCGGCACACCATCGCTCGCGTCCACCAGAATTCGGCCCGAAGCTTATATCGAGGAAGCGCAGCAGTGGGCTGGAGACGAGCCCGGCGCGGCAGTCGATAGAGAATTACCTGGCACGGAACGCGAACTCATCGTCCTGGCCGATGACAATGCGGACATGCGCCGATACCTCGCACGCCTATTGGGCGACCGTTATGAGGTGCGCGCGGTCGCGGATGGCCGCACAGCGCTCGAAGCGATACAAGAGCTGCGCCCGGCCCTGGTGCTGACCGACGTCATGATGCCGCACTTGGATGGATTCGGCCTGCTGCGAGCCATTCGCGAGGATTCGGCCCTCGCCGGTACGCCCGTGATCCTGTTGTCCGCGCGGGCGGGCGAAGAATCGCGCGTGCTGGGACTGCAGGCCGACGCCGACGACTATCTGGTAAAGCCATTTACTGCGCGGGAGTTGCTCGCGCGGGTGGCGATGCATGTCAAAATGGCCAACCTTCGCCGCGAAACCGCGGAACGCGAAGAACGGCTTCGCAGCGAGGCGGAACTGGAACGCGAGAAGCTGCGCGCCAGCGACGAACGCCTGGCGGAGACCGGGCGCCTTTATCGTGAGTTGCAGCAGGCCGATGCCGAGTTGCAACTCCAGGTCGGGATTCTGCAGCAACTTCCTGTATCCGCCTGGACGCTGAATCCCGATGGGACGCCGGATTTTGTGAATCAGGTGTGGCTTGAATTTTCCGGTCAAACTCTCGACTTCATCCGGTCGTATCCAGAGGCGTGGATGACTGCGGTCCATCCTGAGGATCGCGATGCAGCATCGAAGGCCTTTTGGGAAGGCGTGCGCTCGGGACAGGGTTTTGCGTTCGAAACCCGGTCTCTCCGCGCCAGGGATGGGAGCTATCGCTGGCATCTCCAGCAAGCCGTGGTCTTGCGCGATGAGGAAGGAAAAGTCCTTAGGTTCGTGGGTACGACCACCGACATCGACGACCAGAAGCGTGCCGAAGAGAAGATTCGCCAAAGCGAAAAGGAAGCCCGGCAACTTCTCGATCTTTCGCCGCTGCACATCGCCGAATTGGGGCCTGATGGAACTCGCCTCTACACCAATCGGGCGTCGCTGGATTATTACTGCATTACTTTGGCGGAATGGCAGGACGTTGGTGCGCGGCAGCTCCTGCATCCGCAGGACGCCGAAGTCGTGAACAATGAACTTCCCGGAAAAATCCAAAGAGGATCGCCGTTTGAATACGAAGTGCGGCTGAAGAGCAGAGACGGGCAGTATCGTTGGTTCAACTATCGGTTGAATCCGATGCGGGACGAGCAGGGGCGCATCACGCGATGGTATGCCGCGGGGACGGATATCGACGAACTCAAACTGGCCGAGCAAAGGCTACAGGAAGAGAATATAGCGCTGCGTGAAGAAATCGACAGAGCATCGATGTTCGAGGAGATCGTGGGAACCTCCGCGGCCCTGAAAAAGGTGTTGGCCCGCGTCTCCAAGGTCGCGCCGACCGATTCTAGCGTTCTGATCACAGGCGAGACCGGCACGGGCAAGGAATTGGTAGCGCGGGCGATTCACCAGCGTTCAGGGCGATCTTCCCATACCTTTGTGAGCGTGAATTGTGCCGCGATCCCGCGGGATCTCATCGCCTCGGAATTGTTCGGTCATGAGAAAGGCGCCTTCACTGGGGCCATGCAGCGTCATTTGGGACGCTTCGAACTGGCTGAAAAAGGCACGATCTTCCTCGACGAGATCGGAGAACTTCCCGCCGAGACCCAGGTGGCTCTTTTGCGGGTGCTGCAGGAGCATGAATTTGAGCGCATCGGAGGAACTGGAAAGATTCGCGCCGATGTGCGCGTAATCGCCGCCACCAATCGCGACCTGGAAGCCGCGATCGCATCGGGCACGTTCCGCAGCGACCTGTTCTACCGCCTGAACGTCTTTCCCCTGGAATTGCCGCCTCTACGGAATCGGCGAGAAGACATTTCCCTGCTGGTAACGTACTTCCTGCATCGCTACACACGAAAATCGGGCAAGCATTTTACGGCGGTTGACAAGACGAGCCTGGATCGGCTGCAGGCATACTCCTGGCCCGGAAATATTAGGGAACTACAAAACGTGATCGAGCGATCCGTCATCGTCAGCGAACCACCGACATTTTCAGTGGACGAGAGCTGGCTCTCCCGACCTTCGTCCCGTGATTTGGATGTACAGCCCCGCTCCTTGTACGTGTCTCCCGTTCAGGAAAAAACCATGATTGAGGCTGCCCTGCGCGAATGCGGAGGGAGAGTGCACGGACCTTCGGGAGCGGCTGCCAAATTGGGCATTCCCGGAACCACCCTCGAATCGAAGATCAAGGCGTTGAAGATCAATAAGAACCGCTTCAGGGGATAGGTCCCCCGAAAAATAGTTGGCGCGCCCTCCGGGTGTGATTGGCACCACCATTCCGACACTGCGTCAATTGCGATACTCGTAATGTTACGACATTCGTAATCCTCAATTCCCCGAAAAACCCTTAACTTTAAGCAATTTACGGCTGGCGCTTCACTTGCCTTCATGACGGCCTAACGGAATGCTCAGAATTGGCAGGAAAGCGAACGGGGACGTAGTCTTCACCCTAAGCGGCCGGATCGACAAAGAGCACATTGCCGAACTGGAAGCGCTCATCGCCGCCGAAGGGAAAGATTGCCGAATCGTTCTTGACCTCAGGGAGTTGACTCTGACCGGTCCGGATGTCATGGCTTTTCTTGCTCAGTGCGAAGCGTCTGGCATTGCGCTCACGAATTGCGATCCATACCTCCGCGAGTGGATCGCGAGACAAAGAACTGGAAACTAGCGAAATCGCGGATTGACTGCACTCATATAGGACCAATGAAATGACTAGTTTAAATTTGATCGGCTCCAGCCCGAAATTCCGGGCAGTGTTGGAAGAAGTGGCGAGAGTGGCGCCTGTGGATTCCTCTGTATTGATCCAGGGCGAAACGGGCACCGGAAAAGAAGTGATTGCCAGAGCCATTCATGAGGCTAGCCCTCGACGTAGCCACCGTTTTGTGGCTCTTAACTGCGCAGCGATTCCGGGCGCTTTGCTCGAGAGCGAGCTCTTCGGCCACGAAAGAGGCGCATTCACGGGCGCGTGCACGCAGATGCCCGGGCGATTCCAACAGGCGGACCGGGGCACCCTCTTTCTGGACGAGATCGGCGACATGCCACTGGAACTTCAGCCCAAGCTACTACGCGCCCTGCAAGAGCGGGAGTTCGAGCGTTTGGGAAGCGCCCAGACCGTCCGGGTCAACGTGCGGGTAGTGGCAGCGACAAACCAGGATCTCGATCAACTCGTGACCAAGAAGCTGTTTCGGGCAGACCTGTTCTACCGGTTAAACGTCATTCCAATCTCCCTGCCGCCGCTGCGGGAACGCGTTCAGGATATTCCGGCGCTGACGGAGTTCTTCGTGGAACAATTTGCTGCACGCCTCGACAAGCCCATCGGTTTGATTCCCGATGAAGTGATGGGGGTTCTCAAAGCGCACGACTGGCCCGGTAATATTCGCGAACTACAAAATGTTATCGAGCGCGCAGTGCTCTTTTCGCCCAGCTCGGTGCTGCGTCTGCCGCTGGACTTGAAGCACACGGTGAAGCAGAGCTCGGAGAGCGCTGCGCGCACGCTTGCCGACGCCGATCGGGAGCACATTCTCGACACATTGGAACAAGTCAACTGGCTGATCGGAGGGCAGGATGGAGCGGCCAATCGGCTCGGCTTAGCGCGCACAACGCTGATTTACAAAATGCGAAAGCTTGGAATCGAAGTACGCCGGCGCCAGAGCGCGCGCCCCATTCGGCAGTGGGCGGATGGACAGCGTTACGCATCTGCGAACTATTGAGGAAACGGCGCATATCCGAGTGCCGCCTACGAGACTACTCGTCCGCGATTGAGGGGGTCATGACGAAAAACCAAAGCGAGTTGATCCTAGGGCTGGCCCAAGTCAGGAACAACTTCCGACCGTACACATTGTCAGCAATATTGGCGGCATTCATTTCAGTCAGTGCGTGGTCGCAAACCCAGCTTGCGACGGTTTCCGGCATCATCAGCGACCCAAGTGGCGCCGTTGTTCCTGGCGTCAACGTTACGATTGTCAGCCAAGGCACTGGATTGAAACGGAGCGCTCTTACGGACACGGCGGGCCAATACCGTTTCGCCGGCTTGCCATCGGGAACCTATTCTCTTCGCATTGAAAAAAAGGGATTCCAGTCACAAGTTCGCGAGGGCGTTGAGCTCAGTTCGGCTGCCGAGGTAACGATCAATTCGCAACTCGCGATCGGCGACCTTTCCCAGCAAGCCACAGTCAGCGCGAGCGCCGCCGCCATTGATAGCACGACGTCTACTGTCGAGGGACTCGTTCCAGAGCAGAGCCTGGCGGAACTGCCCCTCGACAACCGCGATCTGTTTAGCGCTGTTACGCTCGAGCCCGGAGTCGCTCCTAATCCCAGCAGTGCTCCTTCGTTGCTTTCGAACGGTAAGGTCGGGCAAGTGTCGATTAGCGGGACGCGTCCGAGCATGACGAATGTTCTGATCGACGGTATGGACGCCACCGACCCGGTTTTCGGCTTTTCGCCCGCGGGCGCTTCCGGGTTTTTTCTCGGTCTGAATGAGTTGCAAGAGGTTCAGGTTTTGACCCAAACCTTCAACGCGGAGTACGGCGGGCATGGCGGCGCCGTGATCGACATGACAACCAAGTCAGGCAGTAACCAGGTTCACGGATCTCTGTGGGAATTGCATCGGGATGCGTCACTCGACGCAAAAAACTACTTCGATTTGGCAGATAGGCCGATCCCGCCCTTCGTCCGGAATCAGTTCGGCGCTGGACTCGGAGGGCCACTGAAGCGCGACCGCACCTTCTTCTTTGTCAACTACGAGGGATTTCGGCAAGTGCAGGCGACGACTGCAATCGCCACGGTGCCCAATGCCCTTGCCCACCAGGGACTGCTCCCATCCGCTGCGAATCCGTCAGCCTGCTCGGCCGCCACTCCCAGCGGATGTGCCGCAATTCCGATCAACCCTCTGATCCAACCGTTTCTTAATCTGGTCCCTCCATCGAACGGACCGGACAACGGCGATGGAACCGGCGAACTGATCACCGCGAACAAAGGCAGCACCCGCGAAGACCACGGCATGGTGCGGATAGACCATAACTTTTCGAATACACATTCGCTATTTGCGCGCTACACCATCGATGACAGCTTTTCCCTGGTGCCATACGTCGGCGACCCTCCGGGAACTTACGACCCCGGTTTCCCTGTCTTTCATCAAGGCCGCAATCAGTACTTTACAACTCAGGACCGCAGCACTTTCGCAAACGAGTGGATCAATGAATTAGGGTTCGGAATCAATCGCACCACCGCGTCCACGTCAATCGATAATACCCATCCAGGGCTGTCCATTTCTTTGCTCCCCGATCGGCCATTCGGAACGATCGATATTGCGGGTATGAGTTTGTTAGGCACCCCGCCATTTCCATTAGGCGATTTTTCGACCGTTTATCAGCTTCAGGACCAATTGTCGCGTACCATCGGCCGTCACACCTTTAAATTCGGCGGCGACTTCCGAAGGCTCCAAAGCAACGGGACGTTGGATTTCGTTGTTAACGGAATGTACACTTTTGAGGACCTGACTCCCTTCGGGTTCGAGGCATCCAGCAACAACCCCGCTCTGGAATTCTTCCTGAAAGGCGTGCCCATATCCTTCGTGGGGCCTAATCCCTCCAACGCCGATTCCGAGCGGGGATACCGTCAAACGACGGCGTCTGGTTTTGCCCAGGACTTCGTGCGCGTTAACAACCGGTTCACTCTGAATCTCGGTTTGCGCTACGATTTTTACTCCAACCCGGCCGAGGCATTCGGGCGCGAATCAGCTATTCGGAACCCGGCGACCGATTCCGCGCCGACCGTCGGAAAGCTATTTGCGGGGACACCGCTGGATCTGCTGTCTCCGCAGGCAGGCCTTGCATGGGACGTCTTTGGCAACGGCAAAACCGTACTGCGGAGCGGATTCGGCATCTATCGGGACAATCTCCCGGTGATTATGTATGGCGCCGACCGCTTTCTGTCCCCATTCTTCGAATTGGAGGAATTCGTTTTTCCTGAGTTCCTGAGCCCGCGGAACGCCGCCGTCACTCAAGTGCTCGATGCCATAGCGGTAACCTATCACCCGAAGTTTCCGTATGCGATGCAATATAACCTCGACCTGGAACGAGAAATCGCACCGGGCACGATTCTCAGATTGGGATATTTTGGAGCGCGCGGCAATCATCTCACCCGCAGCGCGGAAGGGAATCCATACGAACCAGCCCTCGGTCAGCGGTACGATCCCAACTTGAGTTCCCCTGTGTTGACGATCTTGACGGATGGGCAATCTTTCTATAATTCGTTTCAAGCGTCGGTTTCGGGGCGCTATGGACACAATCTTTTCTGGCAGGTCTCGTACACGTTGGCCCACTCTGTGGACGATGCTTCGGTGGATTTATCCGTGGAATCTGTGAATGATCCGCCGGGATCTCAAAACATCTTCGATCGCAAGGGAAGCCGAGGCCCGTCGGACTTCGACATTCGGAATAACTTCGTGGCAAGTGCCGGTTACGATCTGCCTGGACGCGAACGTCTCCTCAGCGGCTGGCAGGTTTCGGCTGTCGCCAGCGTTCACAGCGGGGTTCCTTTTACGCCGGTGCTTTCCTTCGACAATGCCGATATCCAATCGTTGATTGTTCCAGAGCGTCCCGACCTTATCGGCAATCCTTATGCCGGCACCTGTCCGAATGGGGCCAGCGTAGGCACTCCGTCGTGCTGGTTTAATCCGGCTGCTTTCGCAGTTCCGCCTCCCGGAGAGTTTGGCAATGCCGGACGAAACATCCTGCGGGGACCCGGGTTCGCGCAATTCGACCCGTCGATTCACAAAGCTTTTGCGATAACCGAAGGACGGAAGGTTACGGTGGGAGTGGAAGCTTATAACGTGTTCAACCATCCGAATTTTGGTGTTCCGAGTAATACACAAAGCCCGCTTTCGGTGGGAGGTAACGGGGATGCTGTTTTCAAGGACGCGGGAGGTAATTTCGCCGATAACGTAGGCCAGATTCTTACCACCGCCGGCGCCGCGCGCCAGATCCAACTCGTTGGCCGGTTCACGTTCTGAAGAATGCCGGGAACCAATGGCGGCAGCATCTGACTACGTCCTGGAGCCAATCCGCAGTCGAGCGGAATTCACTCTTTACCGCGGCCTCCAGCGTGGCAATCCAATGCCCCTTCTGGCAATGGCTCCGACCGCGGAACAACCGTTGCCCCAGAGTCTACGGCGCTTGGAGCACGAATACTCGCTGGCAGCCCAACTCGATCCCGCGTGGGCGGCTAAGCCCCTCGCGCTCACGAGTCACCAAGGCCGGACCATCCTGATTCTCGCAGATCCGGGCGGGGAACCTCTCGACCGTGTTCTGCAGCAAGACGGAGAGCAACCTCTCGATCTGGCGCGTTTTTTGCGTCTTGCCATTAACCTGGCGACGGCGCTGGGCCACGTCCACCAGCGCGGTCTGATCCACAAAGACGTCAAGCCTGAGCATGTACTCGTCGACGATGCCTTACGTGTGTGGCTCACCGGATTTGGCATCGCCTCCCAAGTGCCGCGCGAGCGACAGGCGCCCGCTCCGCCGGAAATCATTGCCGGCACCCTCGCCTACATGTCCCCGGAACAGACCGGGCGCATGAATCGGTCCACGGATACCCGCAGCGACCTCTACTCTTTGGGCGTCACCCTGTACCAGGTGCTGGCGGGCGTGCTTCCCTTCACCGCCTCTGACCCCTTGGAATGGGTCCACTGTCACATTGCCCGTCAGGCGATAGAGCCCGCAGCACGCACCGAAATCCCCGGGCCGCTGTCTGCGCTGGTGATGCGCCTCCTCGTCAAGAATGCGGAGGAGCGCTATCAGACCGCCGCGGGCCTGGAAGCCGATCTTCGGCGATGCCTGTCGGAATGGCAGGCGCATGGGCGCATCGACCCATTCCCTCTGGGCACGAACGACACTTCCGACCGGTTGCTGATACCGGAAAACCTGTATGGAAGGGAGCGCGAGATCGATGCTCTGCTGGCGGCGTTCGACCGGGTGGTGGTGCAAGGAACCTCCGAATTCGTACTGGTATCGGGATATTCCGGTGTCGGGAAATCTTCGGTAGTGAATGAGTTGTACAAGGCACTTGTTCCGCCGCGCGGGCTATTCGCCGCAGGCAAGTTCGACCAGTACAAGCGCGACGTACCCTACGCGACGCTGGCACAAGCATTCCAGATGCTGGCGCGTCAGATCCTGGTTAAGAGTGAAGCCGAGGTGGACCATTGGCGGGACAATCTGCTGGAGGCATTGGGCGCGAATGGCCAACTGATAGTCGACCTCATACCCGAAGTTGAGTTCGTGATAGGCAAACAACCGCCCATCGCAGAATTGCCGCCGCAAGAAGCACGGGGCCGTTTCCAGTTAGTGTTCCGGCGTTTCCTCGGCGCCTTCGCTCGCCCGGAGCATCCCTTGGTGTTGTTCCTCGACGATCTGCAATGGCTGGACACGGCGACTTTGGAATTGTTGGAGCGGCTGGTTACCGATCCGGACGTGCGGCACATGCTGCTGATTGGAGCCTACCGCGACAACGAGGTCAGTCCGTCTCACCCGCTGATGCGGACCCTGACGGCGATCCGCGACGCGGGAGCGAGGCCGCAAGAAATCGTGCTGGCGCCTCTCGGGCTCGATGACGTGGAGCGGATCATCGCTGACGCGCTGCACTGCGGGCCGGACTCGGCTGGTGCTCTGGCGCTATTGGTCTACGAGAAGACCGGCGGCAATCCGTTCTTCACGATCCAGTTCCTCACCTCGCTGGCGGAGGAAGGGCTGCTCCGGTTCGACCGGGCTGAATTTGTCTGGATCTGGGACCTCGAGGGGATTCGCGCCAAGGGCTACTCCGACAATGTGGTGGAGCTCATGCTGGGGAAGTTGCGGCGATTGCCACAGCGGACGCAGACCGCTCTCCAGCAACTCGCCTGTCTCGGCAACTCGGCCGATATGCCCCTACTGAATCTGGCTTTTGGACAATCCCAAGAGGAGATCCACGCTCCGCTGTGGGATGCCGTCCGCAGCGGGTTGATTCTTCGTTCCGAAAAATCTTACGCCTTCCTCCACGACCGGATTCAGGAAGCGGCCTACTCTCTCACTCCCGTAAGCGCACGCGCTGAAGTACACCTCGGGATCGGGCGGAAGCTGTTGGCCAGCTTGACGGCCGACGGACTGGCAGAACATCTGTTCGATGTCGCCAACCAAATGAATCGTGGCGCCGAACTGCTGGTCGATCACCACGAGAAAGTACGTCTAGCCGCGATCGACCTGGAAGTCGGGCGTAAGGCCAAGGCATCCGCGGCGTACGCGTCGGCGCGCGAGTATTTTATAGCTGGCGCGGCGCTTTTGGGTGGAGACGACGGGGGCGGGATATACGAATTGATGTTCAAGCTGGGGCTCGAACTAGCGGAATGCGAGCTTCTAACCGGCCATTTCGACGAGGCTGAGCGACTAATTGCGGAGTTGTTGCCGCGCGCCGCATCGAAAGTCGACGAGGCCGCCGTCTATTGTCTGAAGATCCAACAGCATGTCATGAAATCGGAACACCAGGAGGGCGTAACCACCGCGCTCACCTGTCTGCGCGGGTTCGGCATCGACCTGCCGGCGTACCCCACTGAAGAGGAAGTGGAGAGCGAACGACAGCTTCTGTCGCAGACTCTCGGCGGACGCTCGATTGAAGGCTTAATTGATCTGCCGCTGATGACCGATCCGGAATTGCAGGCTGCGATGAAGGTTCTCTCAGCCCTCTTTGCGGCCGCCCAGTTCACCGAATCCCGTTTGAGCTGCTTGCAATCCTGCCGTATGGTAACCCTGAGCGTCCGGCACGGAACCAGCGGAGGTGCCGCGTTCGCCTATGCCCTCTGGGGCTCGCTTCTCGGACACGTTTTTCACCGTTACCGTGAAGGTTATCGTTTCAGTAAGCTGGCATGCGATGTGGTAGAGAAGCACCACTTCACCGCCAGTCGCGCCTCCGTTTACTGCCCGTACGGAGTGGTTGCCGCTTGGACTCAGCCGATTGGGACCGCGATTGAGTTGAATGGGATCGCCATGCGGGCCGCGATTGAGACGGGAAGCCCCGTTTTCGCTTGCTCGTGTTCCTTGTTATCTATCACGTACCGGCTCCTGCGCGGCGACCCACTCGACCTGGTGTGGCGCGAGTCGGAGATCGCGCTGGGCTTTGTCGGGAAAGCGAAGTACGGCGATATTGCGAACGGTATCGTGAGCCAGCAACGCTTCATCGCGGCTATGCAGGGCCGGACTACGAGCCTCTCCACCTTCAACGACGCGCACTTCGACGAGGCAGCGTTCGAAGCTCAGCTCAGCGCCAGCCGAAATCCTCCGGTGATCTGCTGGTATTGGATCCTAAAAATGGAGGCGCGGTTTTTTTCGGGCAACTGTGCCGAGGCACTGGAAGCGGCCGGCAAGGCGAAGCAGTTGCTTCCGGCCGCGGGCGGCCAGATTGCACTGTTGGACTATTTCTACTACGCCGCGCTGACGGTATCGGCGTTGTTCGAGACGACGTCGGCCGATGAGCAGCAGGCGTGGCGCGAACTCGCGGCAGCGCACCAGGAACTGCTGCGCGAGTGGGCCGAAAATAATCCAGCCACCTTCGCGGACAAACTCGCGCTAGTGTCTGCAGAAATCGCCCGCGTCGAAAACCGCGACGCCGACGCCTTTCGTCTGTACGAGAAGGCTATCCATTTGGCGCGCGACAACGGCTTCGTTCAAAACGAAGGCCTCGCCCACGAGTTGGCGGGGCAATACTATTTGTCGCGCGGCCTCGAAACGGCTGGCCGCGCTCATCTCCGCAACGCGCGCCGTTGCTACGACCGTTGGGGAGCGCGAGGTAAGACGAAGCAACTCGACGAACGGTATCCACGGCTGCGCGAGGAACACACTCCCGGCACCGCAGCCGCGATTGGTGTGCACGCGGGGCAGTTGGACATCGAAAGCGTAGTTAAGGCCTCGCAGGCGATCTCCGGGGAGATGATTCTTCCCGATCTGATCGAGAAGCTGGTACGAATCGCAGTGGAACACGCCGGGGCTGAGCGGGGCCTGCTCATCCTGCTGCGAGGTAGCGATTTGCTGATCGAAGCGGAGGCGGTCACACGCGCAGGCGGCGTCGAAGTTGCGGTTCGACAGACAATTGTGGGGCCTTCCGATCTTCCCCTTGCCGTGCTCCATTATGTAATCCGGACTCACCAGGGCGTACTCCTCGACGACGCCTCGGCCGACAAGGTGTATGCACAGGACGAATACGTGCGGCCGAAGCGCTCCAAGTCCATCCTGTGCCTGCCAATCGTCAAACAAGCACAGCTGGTTGGATCCCTCTACCTGGAGAACAATCTGACTCCGGGCGTCTTCACGCCGGACCGCGTTACGGTGCTGCAATTGCTGGCGTCGCAAGCCGCAATTTCGCTCGAGAACGCCGAACTGTATTCTTCGGCAAAAAAGGCGGAAGAGAAGATTCGCCAAAGCGAAAGCGAACTGAGACAAATCCTGGATTTCGCTCCGCAACACGTTTATGTGTTAGGGCCTGATCCCGACGCTACCCGGCTTTATGCCAATCAGGCAGCGCTCGATTACTTCGGCCTGACCTCTGAGGAATGGCGGGCCTACGACCTCCGCAGCCTGATTCATATGGACGATTGGGAGCGGGCGAGCGGGGGGTCGCAAAGCCAAGTTGCGGACGGCACTCCGCACGAAGTTGAAATTCGTTTGCGTAGAAAGGACGGGAAATATCGGTGGTTTCTTTCCCGCCGGAACCCGCTCCGGGATGAACTCGGGAACCTCACACGTTGGTACACCACAGCCACGGATATCGAGGGCCACAAGGCGGCTGAACAAAGGCTCCAGCAAGAGAACGTCGTATTGCGTGAAGAAATCGACAAGGCATCGATGTTTGAAGAGATCGTCGGAACTTCCGCGCCCCTGAAAAAGGTGCTATCCCGCATCTCCAAGGTCGCCCCAACCGACTCCAGCGTTCTGATCACCGGCGAGACTGGCACCGGCAAAGAACTTGTGGCGCGAGCCATCCATAGGCGCTCGCGGCGATCCTCCCACCCTTTTGTGAGTGTGAATTGTGCTTCAATCCCGCGCGATCTCATCGCGTCGGAATTGTTTGGTCATGAGAAGGGAGCCTTCACAGGCGCAGCGCAACGCCGTTTGGGACGTTTTGAACTGGCGGAGAAAGGCACGATCTTCCTCGACGAGATTGGGGAAATTCCCGCCGAAACTCAGGTCGCACTCTTGCGAGTTCTACAGGAACGCGAATTTCAACGCATTGGAGGAAGCGGAACGGTACGGACCGATGTGCGGGTGATCGCCGCCACGAATCGCGACCTGGAGTCCTCGATCGCGTCAGGCACGTTCCGCAGCGACCTGTTTTACCGGCTGAACGTCTTTCCCATTGAACTGCCGCCTCTGAGAGAACGAAGCGAAGACATTCCCTTGCTGGTCACGTATTTCCTGAATCGTTACGCACGGAAATCAGGCAGGCATTTTACTTCGATCGACAAGAAGAGTCTCGATCTGCTGCATTCGTACGCTTGGCCGGGTAATATTCGGGAATTACAGAACATAATCGAGCGATCCGTTATCGTCAGTGAGTCCCAGACATTTTCAGTGGACGAGAGTTGGCTTTCCCGGCCGGCCCCGTCTAGCGGCCTCGATATCCGCCCGAACCTTTTAAGCGGAGTTCCAACTCAGGAGGAGAAGGCGATGATTGAGGCTGCCTTGCGCGAATGTGGAGGGCGTGTTTACGGACCTTCGGGCGCTGCCGCCAGGCTGGGGATACCGCGAACCACTCTGGAATCGAAGATCAAGTCATTGAAGATCAACAAGCATCGCTTCAAAGGGACAGACGCCTAAGCGCGTCCCGTTTTTCCATCCCCACTCCAAGGCAGAACGGCACGCCATCGTCAATTGACGAGTTCGTCAATCGGCGATTATCGGCACTTGCAATGTCTTTGTTTTCAGCATATCGCGGTGGCCGCAGGCTTGCATTCTTACACGTCAGGAAACGCAATGCTGAGAATTCAGAGGACGGCGAACGGGGAAGTGGTCTTCACCCTCAGCGGTCGGATCGGCAAAGAACATGTTCCCGAGCTAGAGGCGCTCATCGCCGCGGAAGGGAAAGGTCGCCCAATCATTCTCGACCTCAAGGATATGACTCTGACCGGTCAGGACGGCATCAATTTTCTCGCTCAGTGCGAAGCGACCGGTATTGCCCTGGCGAATTGCGATCCATATGTCCGCGAGTGGATCACGCGACAAGGAACCGGGACGTAGCGTGGGATCGTTTTGATTAAAGGAAAACGCGGAACACATCTCGAATTCATAAAAGGAGTGAGGCCATGACTACTTTAGATTTGATCGGATCCAGTCCGAAATTCCGGGCATTGCTGGCAGACGTGGAGAGGGTTGCACCAGCGGACTCCGCTGTCCTGATCCAGGGCGAAACCGGCACAGGAAAAGAAGTGATTGCGAGAGCCATTCATGAGGCCAGCCCTCGCCGTAGCCACCGTTTCGTGGCCCTGAACTGCGCAGCGATTCCGAGCACGCTGTTGGAGAGCGAACTGTTCGGCCATGAAAGGGGCGCGTTCACGGGCGCGTGCACACAAACCAAGGGACGATTTCAGATGGCGGATGGGGGCACGCTCTTTCTGGACGAGATCGGCGACATGCCGCTGGAACTTCAGCCCAAGCTACTACGCGCCCTGCAAGAGCGGGAGTTCGAGCGTTTGGGCAGCACCCAGACCGTCCGGGTCAACGTGCGGGTGGTGGCGGCGACCAATCAGGATCTCGCGGAACTCGTGAACAAGAAACTGTTTCGTGCGGACTTGTTCTACCGGCTGAACGTCATTCCGCTCTACCTGGCTCCGTTGCGTGAACGCGTTGAAGATATCCTGCCGCTGACGGAGTTCTTTGTAACAAAATTTGCCGCCCGCCTCAATCGGACCATCGACTCGATTCCCGAAGAAGTAGTGGAGATCCTAAAAGCGCACGACTGGCCAGGTAATATTCGCGAACTACAGAATTGCATCGAGCGCGCGGTGCTCTTTTCGCCCGGGTCGGTGCTGCGTCTGCCGATGGCCTTAACGCAGACCGCCGTGGCGCAGCGATCGGAAAGCTCTGCACGCACGCTGGCCGACGCTGATCGGGAACATATCCTGGAAACCCTGACCCAAACGAACTGGATGATCGGAGGGCAGGGCGGAGCGGCCAATCGGCTTGGACTACCGCGCACAACGCTGATTTCCAAGATGCGAAAGCTTGGAATTGAAATACGCCGATCCCAGAGGGGGCACCTCGCTCCGCAGTTGGCGAATAATCAATGCCATGCCACCGCGAACTGTTGAGGAGGCGCAGCGTCTCCGGGCGTTTTGCGGGATGGCGGTTGCACTACTCGCGCTCACAGAAGGCGTTCGGGCAACTAAAGGCACAGGGCACTCGGATATCAAGCGTGTGTGTGCCGGATTATCCGAAACCAATTTGGCGCGGGTTAGCCAGTTTTGGGAGAAACCATTCGGCGCATTCTCACGACTCCGTGTATCCTTGCGATCTGTCCGTGCTGCGCGGGAACGGACTGGGCTGGAGCGACCTGGGGAAACCCAGTCGTGTCTTCTCTGTTCTGAGAAGCAGTGGAAAACCCTCTCCAAGATTTGTTTCGAGTGAGCGAGTCAGCGGTCGTCGTGATGCGAGGACGTTGAGGTGAGAACATTCGCGGAGCGATATCGGGCAACGTGGTTGTGCGAATTCCTCAAACACGAGCTCTGCGAGCACGATCTGGCCATTGGTCGGCCCGTCGCGCCTGAGAACACATGGATTGGCTACCCTGGACGTCAACTCGACAACCCACCGACGTTTGCCATTCGACATTATTCTCCGCACGGCAGGAATCTCATGGCATTGCAGCATCTTGGCGATGGGCTGTAATCTGCTGTTCTAGTCAGGAAGCCCGCACGCACTCATACTCACCGCGAAAGGAAGGAAAATGTCAATTTCTACGGAAACCCGCGCTCAGACAGCCACGAACCAGAAACATCAGACGCTTGGCGGCACTCCATACAAGGCGTGGGTCGCCAAGGCGGCGAAACAGCCCATGGTCCTCGAAACCGTCGATCTCGGGCCGCTCGGCGCCGAGGAGGTCGAGGTCGCAGTCGAGAATTGCGGTTTGTGTCACTCCGATCTCTCCATGTTCAATAACGAATGGGGCATTTCACAGTACCCGGCGATTCTCGGCCATGAGGTGACCGGTCGCGTGACGGCGGTCGGGCCGAATACCAAACGAATCAAGGTGGGCCAGCGCGTGGGAGTCGGGTGGAATTCCGGTAGCTGCATGCATTGCCGCCAGTGTATGTCGGGCAGCCACCACCTTTGCCCGGAGGTGCAACCGACCATCATCGGCCACCGTGGCGGCTTCGCCAGTCACGTCCGCTCGCACTGGGCCTGGGTTTTCCCTCTGCCCCAAAATCTGAACTTCGCCGAAGCGGGGCCTCTTCTGTGCGGCGGTGTAACGGTCTTTGCGCCGATAGCGATGTACGCGAAACCGACTCATCGAGTGGGCATCATCGGCATCGGCGGTCTTGGGCATATGGCCTTGAAGTTCGCCGCCGCTTACGGCTGCCACGTAACCGCGCTCACGTCGAGCGAGAAGACGTTCGATGAGGCCAGGACGCTCGGGGCAAACGAAGTTGCCTCGACCATGGACCCGGCGGGGGTCAAGAAACTGGCGGGCAGCTTCGACCTGGTGATCAGTACGGCGAATGTGAAGCTGGATTGGGACGCGATCATCGGGACGCTGGCGCCGAACGGCCGGCTACATGTCATCGGCGCCGTACTGGAACCGATTCCCGTCCCGGTGTTCTCACTCATGATGCAACAGCGTAGTGTGTCGAGTTCGCCGGCCGGCTCGCCGGTGATGACCGAGACCATGCTCGACTTTACCGCGCGGCACGATATCGCACCCGTAACCGAGCACTTCCCCATGAGCAAAATCAACGAAGCTTTCGGTCGGCTGGAAGCGGGCAAGGCGCACTACCGCATTATTCTGGACACGGATTTCTAGCAGCGCGCAGACTTCTGTTTGACCGACAGGACCACCAATTCGATGGGACCGTCGAGATCTGCGGGCGCAACGACGGTCCGCTGCACGGTTCTAGCGCGATTACCGCGTGGGAGTGGCGCAAGCCCCATCCATTTGCGATACGCAGCCAGATAACGCCCGCCTGACGCGCTCATTGGAAACACTAGATCGGGCAGTGAGCCCGCGTCGATTGTTCCCGTCATAATCGAACTTCATCACTTTAACCGGCTCGCCAATGACGGCAGTCGCTGATGAATTCCCCCGATCTGAGGGCAGTTCGATCTCCGTCTCGAGAGGATCTCCCGGCATCATCCGTCTGGTCATCAAGTACTCTCAGGCCAGAATATACTGGCGCTTCGGGTCGTACGGACCGGTGCCGATTTCGACAAGAAGGCCGCGTGATGTCATCGACTTCAACCGTGTCAGAGTGGCTCGCTGGGAAAGTGCAACGTGCTTCGCCACAGCCGCCGTCGACCGGGCAACTCCATCGCTAGACAAAGCGAGGATGCGCCGGTCCGTCTCGTCCGTAATGGGGTTGGCTCACCCGTGCGCTGGAAATGGTCACACGAAAATGCATCCCGATTTCTTCCAGTCTGGGAGCCGCAAGGCCCGCCTCTTGGCAAGCATGCGGTCATGCGCTGAATCCCACTGCCCCAGTGTTCAATCAGGTGTAGTGCGTGGAAGACCCGCCCGATCACGCGATTCCGCAACTTGGAGACACCTTGCATAATGTCCTCGATCCTCAGGCCGAACGGCAGAAGGCCGGGATTCTCGATCTCGATCCGGTCATCAAACAAAGCGATAGGGATGGGGCCCCTTGCTGGGCGTAGTCCGCATGGACGATGGCATTCATGAGCGCCTCCCGGATTGCTACGAGAGGAACCGACCAAGCACGTCGGTAACGCCACGGACGTTCCTTGACCCGTCCTCAACACCGATGACGACGATACCGCCGCCAGTGTTCGCGAACGCAACCAGGCATTTGAGAACGCTCTCTGGGGATGACAAATCCCGCTTGTATTCGAGGGTCTTCCCTTCGTGGCGCTTCAGCAGTTCGACCAGCTTCACAACTCAGCATTCTGTGCCAAAACCGTGTCAAAACTCCCTGCGTTGGAGCTGTTGGGGTTAGCTTTGAGCGAAAGGCAGATTCCCCAAATTGTTGAAAACACTTAGAAGTGTGGAGAATTAAAAGAACCTTTGGAGCCGGATGGGATGCGCCCAAGGCAGGTGCGCTACCAGGCTGCGCCTACGCCCCGACTAGCTACCTGATTCTAAACCACTTTTTGGGAGGCGCAAGGGCTTCTCATCGTTACCCTTCCTAGTAATACTGTCTTATAACGATTTTCGTCCAGAACAGGATCGCTTTGGTCGCGGTATCGTGAGAGTCGATGGCAGTCGTCGAGGCGAAGATCCAGACGGTGGAAGACATCTATCGACTGATTTGGACCCGGATTGCCGGCAGACATCCCATCAGCGCCGTCTAGAACAACCTTCCTCGGCTGTTCTGTCCCGCATCGCTTAGGTCGGAATCGGGCGGAACAGCTACGATGCGGATCGGTGATCGATGTCACCTGTTTAAAGACAGGCTCGTACGTGTACGTGGTCGTGTTTCCGAGCGCATCCGTCGATGTCAAGGTATTCCCCTGGGCGTCGTACGTGTAGCTCACCGGACCCATGCCCGGCGGGCCGCAGATGTCGCGCTGCGCAGAGCCAGTAAACTTAAGAATCTGGTTTGTACCCGGATCGCGAATGAAGCTCTTCGTCTGTCCCAAAGCGTCGGTCACGTCGGTGACAAATCCCTGCATATTAAATCGGTACGTTGTCGGGTTACCGAGAGCGTCTGTAACGGTTGTGGAGATCACCGGGCTCGTGGGGGCTGTCGGGTTCGCCAGCGTGAAGGTAGGACTGACCACCGGGCCTAGTGCGAGGGCCTGCTGGGTTACGCGTCCGTCGGCGTCGTAGCTGTCCTGGAAGGTAGTGACACCGCGAGGGTCGATCATACCGGTCAGGCGGTTCTGCGAATCGTACTGATACTTCGTGACGCCGCCAGCAGAGTCCGTAACGCTTGCCAGCGTTCCGCTCGCGTTGTAGGCGAGGAAACCGTGCGCCCAATCGGGTCGGTGACTGAGGTCAGGTGCGCGTTGGAATCGTAGGTCAGATTCAAGGATCTTCCCACTGGATCGGTAATCTGCGTAATCCGGAGCCTACCGTTCAACGTGACCGCGGTTAGAGCTATAGCGTTTCCATTCCTGTCGGTGATGGAGGTAAGCTGGGAAGCAAAGAGGCCAAACGCGGTGAACGTGTAAACGGTTCCGTCTTGGAACCGAAGGCTTGTTACGCCGGTAGCGCTGGTCGTCATGACGGATCCCTGGAGCCCGGGAATCGAAGAATTCCTGAGGGTTGAGTCAGATTGGCGGCTGAAAAGGAAGGGGTTGTCCGGCGCCTTATTATCCAGAGCATGTTCGCAAAACAAGCGCACTGGCCTGGTTGACGTGTGTCCCACGTGATTCGACACTCCGGATAACTCTATAGAGTTTCGAGGAAGGTGAGGAGTTGGGGCGAAGGGCGCCATTTCCGAGACCCGCGGACTTCGAGCCCAGCACGTTTCCAGAAGGCTTCCAATGCATCCCGTTTCATCTGGAGATTGGTGGTTATGTAACGGCTCGTCGTCGCCACCGAAGCATGGCCGAGGTAGTCGCGGATTACCGTGATATCAACTCCGGCCTGCAACAGCGCGCAGGCGCAACTGTGTCGCAAAACATGCGGCGTGATGCGGCGTTTCCGCAGAGCGGGACATCGCTCGGCCGCGATCCTGGCGTGCTTCTGAATCAGATAAGCCACTCCATCTCGCGACAGCGGCTTTCCCGCCGCGCTCTGGAAAAGAGGATCATCACTGCCGGTGGAAGTGATTCGACGCAAGGCCGCCGCCGTTTCCGGCCACAATGGACAGATCCGTTCCTTGCTTCCCCTGCCGAGAACACGAACTTGCCTGGGCCGGTCCAGGCGGAGAGCGGAGAGCGGAGCGAAAGGGCCTCGGCAACGCGGGCTCCAGTGTTGTACAGGAACAACAGTAGCGCACGATCACGATCGCTATGCCGAGAGTGCGCGTCGACTGCGGCGATTAACGCGCGCGCCTCCTCCGGCTCCAGGTAGGTGACGGTTCGGCGTGTTGCCCGTTTGGTCTTTATGGCAAGGATGGAGCCATACGGCCCAGCCCGGGTGACGGCGTGCCGGAGAGATAATTGGACAAAGCTCCGCACAGCGGCCAGACGGCAGTTTCGCGTGATTGCGGAGTTGCCGCGCTTCGATTCGATATGTTCCAGAAACGCCAGGACCGTCTTGGCTCGCACATCGTCGAGTGTAAGACTTGCAATCGGCTTGTGCTCATGGTCCGCCAGGAACAGGAAGAACAGCTTCAGCGCGTCGCGGTAGGCTCGCACGGTATGGGCGCTCGCACCGCGTGTTTGACGGAGATACTTTTGAAAGAAGTCCTGCGTGGAAGTCAGCAGCGACTCAGTGTATGCGCGGCTCATCGGGAGGCGTCCCCGCTCTCACGATACCGGCGGCGAATACGATTAGCCGCGAGGTCCAGCAACTCCGGCGTCGCGTTCAGATAAGTCTCCGTTCCCACGATATCCACGTGGCCCATGTATGCGGATAACCACGGCAACCGGGTGTGCAGGTCCGCGCCTTGTTTGTACCACTGGCTCAATCGGTGGATCGCGAAGGCGTGCCGCAGGTCATACGGTCGCGGTCCGATTCGCCCCTTTGCCGGTTTCATGCCCGCGCGTTGGAACAGGCCGCGAAGCGTTCCACTCGCCGTATTCAGGGGTAGCACCGTCTTATTGACGCCGACGAAGAATCGGGCATCCGGTCCCGCCGGCGCGAACTTCACCCGCGCGGGCAGATAGCGGTCAAGTTCACGGGCCAGGGAACGGTGGAACGGAACCCATCTTGCCCGACCCTTGAAGGTATCGACAAACAGGACTGCGGACCGTGTATTGAATGCGCGAATCCTCAACCGCAGTGCCTCTCCAAAGCGTATGCCCGTGCAGTAGAGGACAAGCGGCAAAGCTTTGTACAGAGCGGCCCGAAAGTGCGGCCGATTCAGACCAGCGCACAGCGCCACGAATTTGAGAACGTCCTGCTCGGAGAGGAAGTGAGGAACAAACACGGACTCAGTCGGCAGCTTCGGCCAGCGCGGTTCGGTAACGGCGCGATGTGGTGATCGCCGCAAAAAGACGAACAGTTGCCGCAGAACAGCGGCATCTGCCGAGACACTCACCGGCTTCCGGCCCGGCTTGTCCGATAACCACTCAATCGCGGCCTTATCCAACGGCAAGCGCTTGTGCGCGCCGGCAACGAGAAACCGGTCAAACTCTCGCAGCGTGAAATCCGCCCGCGCGTACCGGAATCCGAGGCTCCGTTTGAACTGAAGGAACCCATGCAGATCGCCCGCGATCGAACTCTCGAAGATTCTATTCATCGCGGCACTGCCAACGCCACGCCGCGCAGCCGCTTCAGCGCAACTCGCACATAGACTGATGTGGATGATACGCTGCGGTGGCCGAGAATGTCACTGACGACTTTGATGTTCGCGCCCGCATCGACCTGCCGCGTGGCGTGACTGTGTCGAAACACGTGGGCACCGAGTACTTTTGCCGGGATGCCTGCCAACTTGGCCCAGTGGTGAATTACGATGGCGGATGGCTCCACTGGTCATCGGTTCGTAGGGCATGTTCTTGCGCAGGAACACGCGAGCGCTGCCCTTCGAAGGCGGACGCTCCCGGCGAAGGTAATCCGTCAATGCCCTTGCAACCGCCGGCAGCAGTGGGAGCTCGATTAACGCCTTGGTCTTGGGCCGGTGAGTCCTAAATAGCGAGTTCTTCCAGTCGAGATCCTCCAGCCGGAGGGCGAGGACTTCGGCTGCGCCTAATCCATAAGTGGCCAGCAGCAAAATGATCGCGAAGTCTCGTTTTCCCGGTGGTCGCTTCTTCTCGATGGATCTCAGGATACGCCGCACATCGTCCCACGGCAACGTTCGCGGGGGCCGCTGAGACATGCAAAAAGCGAGGCCGCATGACGCCACCCGCCAGATCGGACGCCAATCTGCCGGTCGCATGGAGAAAGCGCAGAAACGCTCGCAGGGAACTGCCTTCGACTCCGCAGCAGGCTCATGAACGCGCCTGCCGTGTCGATGTCGCGACGCAGCGTCCCGTCCGACACACCGCTATGGGCCTTGCGGAACTGGCGATATTTCCCCAGCAGCGGCGGCAATAGAGGAGCCTCCCTCTTGACTCGCCAGGGCGGCAGTGCCGCGCCCAGCGCGCGCAATGCGCAAGACCACCCGTGCAGGGCATTGTGGCAACTCCCCTGCTGCTCGGCGCGCTGACCCGTTTCCCGCGCCTGGGTCCGGCGTAGCGGTGGACGAAACGTCGAACGCCCTCACCGGTCAACTGTTCGACTTCGTCGAGGTTCCACTTCTCACAAAACGCCCGGAACCGGCGAACCCACTGCAGGTAGATCTGGATCGCGGCCGAACACAAATGGCCTTTCCGCCATAGATCGACGACAGCACGCTCACGATCATCCACCGGCGTTGTGCAGTTGCTCATGCACATTCTGACGTGCCACTGACCAACAGCGTTGATGCGTTATCAGATCACCGTTGTGCGGATTAGGCTGCTCTATTGGCTCCCAAGAATCTGCTCTGGATAACGCCGGCGTCGAGATAATGCGCGAGGCAGTTGGCCAGCAGAATCTCCGCTCCGTCGCTCAGCTTAGGTACGTTGCGCGACAGCGCATCACACATCTGCAGGGGCCGGGCCAGATCTGCGGCTCGATGTTCGAGCACATCGCGCAGATTTTCGCCCGCGTGCTGGCGGCCGGTGAAGTACAGTGCGATCCTGCGCCCTTGTTGTGTGGACACGATGCCGCTGGTAAACACGCCAGTGCGGTCGTCCGATGGCTCGCGCGCCAGACGCAGCACGCGCATGCCGGTGTCGTCGTTGTGCAGCACTTCGCCTTGCGCGGCTTGCCGAATCAGTTCGTCGCGCGCCGCTTGGATCAGTTCCGCCTCGTCTTCCACAATCTCCCACTGCGTCGAGGCGGGCAGTGGAATGCCCAGT
>DASXEY010000135.1:0-323927 GCA_036489835.1 Bryobacteraceae bacterium
GACGAGAATCGCACCGTCCATCTGCGCCGCGCCCGTGATCATGTTCTTGATGTAGTCAGCGTGACCGGGGCAATCGACGTGAGCATAGTGGCGATTGGCCGTCTCATACTCCACGTGCGCCACCGCGATCGTGATTCCGCGCGCTTTTTCTTCCGGAGCGTTATCGATCGAATCGAAACTCCGGAATTTATTCTTCGGATTGTGCTTGGACAGCGTCTTGGTGATCGCCGCAGTCAGCGTGGTCTTGCCGTGATCGATGTGTCCGATCGTCCCCACGTTCACGTGCGGTTTGCTGCGATCAAATTTTTCCTTCGCCATGGTTTTCCCCTCTCCTCAGCGTGAGATCAATACTTAACTACGCCGCGCCCTTTTCCGTAATGCCCAGCGCAATGCTCTTCGGCACTTCTTCGTACTGCCCGAAGTGCATCGTGAATGCGCCCCGGCCCTGCGTTCGCGACCTCAATTCCGTGGCATAGCCGAACATTTCCGACAAGGGCACCATCGCCTTGATGATGTGCGTCGAGCCTAAAATCTCCGTGCCCTCCAACCGCCCGCGCCGCGAAATCAGGTCGCCGTTCACCGGACCCATATATTCGTCCGGGACGACCACCTCGACCCGCATCACCGGCTCGAGCAATACCGGCCTCGCCTTTCGAGCCGCTTCTTTAAAGCAAATCGATCCGCAAATCTTGAACGCCATTTCCGACGAATCGACATCGTGATACGCGCCGTCGATCACCGACACGCGAATATTGGAAATGGGATAGCCGGCCAGAACACCGTGCTCCATCGCCTCCACCACGCCTTTTTGGATCGCCGGAATAAATTCTTTGGGAATCGAGCCGCCTTTAATGTCGTTGATGAACTCGAATTCCTGCTCCGTAATCGGTTCCACACGCAGCTCACAGCGGGCATATTGACCCGAACCGCCGGTCTGCTTTTTGTGCGTGTAGTCGAAAGTCGCAGCCGTCCGGATCGTCTCTCGGTATGCCACCTGCGGCTTGCCGACATTCGCGCCCACACCGAACTCCCGCTGCATGCGGTCGACGATGATTTCCAGATGCAACTCGCCCATGCCGGCCAGAATCGTCTGCCCGGTGTCGGGGTCCGTTGAAACCTTCAGCGTGGGATCTTCCTGCACCAGCTTGGCAATAGCCATGCCGAGCTTTTCTTGATCCACCTTGGTCTTGGGCTCGATGGCCAACTGAATGACCGGCGCCGGGAAGTCGATATTTTCGAGAATCACCGGAGCTTTTTCATCGCAGATCGTATCGCCGGTCGAAACCGACTTGAGACCAACCGCCGCGCAAATGTCGCCCGCCAGAACTTCGGTGATTTCCTCACGCTTATTGGCGTGCATTTTCACCAAGCGGCCAATGCGTTCCTTGCGCGATTTGGCGACGTTATAAACCGAATCCCCCGCCGCGAGCCGGCCCGAATACACTCGGATAAAAGCAAGCTGACCGACAAACGGATCGGTCATGATCTTGAACACTAGCGCGGCAAAAGGCTCACTGTCGTCGGCCTTGCGCTGCACGGTTGCTGAGGAATCGAGGTCCGTGCCCTCGACAGCGGCGATGTCGAGCGGCGAAGGAAGGTAATCTACAACCGCATCCAGCAGATTCTGCACGCCTTTGTTCTTGAAAGCCGTCCCGCACACTACCGGGAAAATCTTCTGCGCGATGGTGGCTTTGCGAATCCCGGCGCGCAATTCCTGCTCGGTGATGGCTTGGCCTTCCACGTACTTGGTGAAGAGATGGTCGTCGGATTCCGAGACCGCTTCAACCAACTTGTCGTGATATTCCTTTGCCAGCTCGGTCATGTCCGCCGGAATCTCGATCTCATCGAAATTTGCGCCCAGCGTCTCGTCGAGCCAGACCCTAGCCTTCATGGAAACCAGGTCCACGATCCCTACAAATTGATCCTCGGCGCCGATCGGAAGCTGGATTGAAACCGGCCGCGCTCCCAATCTGTCGATGATGGTCTCGACCGATCGATAATAATCCGCGCCCACGCGGTCCATCTTATTGATAAAGCAGATTCTTGGGACCCCGTACTTATCCGCCTGCCGCCACACCGTTTCCGATTGCGGCTGAACACCCGCCACGGCGTCGAAAACCGCCACCGCTCCGTCCAAAACCCGCAGGCTGCGCTCGACCTCCGCCGTGAAATCCACGTGCCCCGGCGTGTCGATGATATTGATGGTGCAATCCTGCCATTCGCAAGTAGTCGCGGCCGACGTGATCGTGATTCCGCGCTCCTGCTCCTGCTCCATCCAATCCATCACCGCGGTGCCCTCATGGACCTCGCCGATCTTGTAGGTCCGGCCGGTGTAATACAGGATGCGCTCGGTGGTAGTGGTCTTTCCGGCATCGATGTGCGCCATGATGCCGATGTTGCGCATTTTTTGGAGTGGAACTGTGCGAGCCATAAAATCAGTAACTTACCAGCGGTAGTGCGCGAAAGCTTTATTGGCTTCCGCCATGCGGTGAACGTCGTCCTTTTTCTTGATTGCTCCGCCGCGGAGGTTAGCCGCTTCGGATAGTTCATTCGCCAGCTTTTCCGGCATACTCTTCTCCGGCCGGCTGCGGGCATTTTGCAAAATCCAACGAATTGCGAGCGAGGTGCGCCGGTTCTGGGGCACCTCGACAGGCACCTGATAATTGGCGCCGCCTACACGGCGAGTCTTGACTTCAAGCAGCGGCTTGCAATTCTCCACCGCCTTCTTGAACAGCTTCAAGGGATCGTCATTCGACCGGTCCCTGATCTTGTCCATCGCTTTATAGAAAATCTGCTGCGAGATAGCCTTCTTGCCATCCCACATCATGGAGTTGACAAATTTCTCGGCGAGGGTCGAATTGTACACCGGATCCGGTATGATCTCGCGGGTTTCAGGTCTGCGTCTGCGTGGCATACGTTATTTGGCGGGCCCTTTCGGCCCCTTCGGACGCTTGGCTCCGTATTTGGAGCGCGATTGCTGCCGCCCCGTGACGCCAGCCGTGTCCATGGTTCCGCGAACCACGTGATAGCGCACGCCGGGAAGATCCTTGACGCGGCCTCCGCGGATCAGCACAATCGAGTGCTCCTGCAGATTATGTCCCACGCCCGGAATATAGGTAGTGACTTCGATACCGTTGGTGAGCCGCACGCGCGCCACTTTCCGCAAAGCCGAGTTGGGCTTTTTAGGCGTGGTCGTGTACACGCGGGTGCACACTCCTCTGCGCTGCGGACAGGCCTGAAGCGCCGGACTGGCCGTCTTATAGCGCGTGGGGCGGCGCCCCTTGCGCACGAGTTGGTTGAACGTCGGCACGAGCTTGTTTCTTCTCCCACGAACCCGCTTTGCGAGCGCTCTTTACAAGCACGCCGCAACGGGCACTTTAGCGTTTGTTTGATCAACCCAAGGAAAGGCGCGCACTTGCCAGCCATTCCCAAATCCCTGCCTAAGCAGGACCTGCGAGGGTATTTAGACTTCGGACAAGCCCATACTCGGACGGCGTCAGATCCGTCAAAGCCTCGGGGCCGACCCCTGGCCGGACTGCCCATCGGGACAGTGGTAGCTCAGGAGCAGAAGACGACTCGCGAAACCTTTACGAATATAGCGGACTTTGTTCCACGTTGTCAAATTTTGGGTAGTGGGGGTAGTGGGTCCGTTTGAACGTTAACCACATTTAATGAGTTGCCATACCGCAAATTGAACCGGGAGATAGGTTTTCCACGAACGTTTAAACGGTTGCGGTGCCGTATCGTGGGGAGAGCAGTTCGGAGGGAACGGGTACGCGGCGCTTTTTCGTTGGGGACTCCCGGCTTCGTCTGGCTCCCCCGCTGATGTTTAGTGTCCGGCGCGATGAGCGGCTAGGGCTGCTCTAATCTCCTCACACCGACGCTTAGCACTTTGCGATTTCTCCAAGAGCGCGAGGAATTCACGGTCCTCATTCCTAGCGGAAACTACGAGTGAGTCGGCAACGACCGTAAGCTGTTTAGTTGCTTCGATCAGATCATTGAGGATCTGATTGCATCCTGGACAGCCATTGTGGTTCCTGGACATCGGATTCCCTTACCGGTCCTCGTCGGGAGAGTCCTTTGCACTCCAGCAAGAACGTTTTGAGTATCGCATGCGCGGTAGGGGCGATCATCTTTCGGCCTTACTTTGCGTCTGGCGGTTCGATCCCATGAAGCAAGAAATCATTCTGCCTCTTGAGCGCTACCTTGACGGCTTCGAGTGCGAGGGTCAATTCTTTCGATGCATTGCGAAGCCGCTCGCTGCTGTCCGGGTATGGAATACCAGCGCTAGGAGCGGTGCCAATGGCTTGATCGAACCGGGCAGTTGCTTGGTTACGCCGTTCTCGTGCCTTCGTTAGGTCCTCCTCGAGTCGCTGGCGAACCTGGGCGCGCTCCATGGTGGTACTAAGCTTATCAGCTTAGTTTTAGCCCTACTAGATGTCCCTTCGGCAGCGAACGGCTCCGAGCTCCTGAAGCATGGGAGGACGGGCGCTCCCTGCCGTGGCTATTTTTTCGGAGGCTTTTGTTTCTTAACAATGCGACCAGTTTTGGCTGCGCTACTAGTATTTGGAGCGAACGGCATGCATTGGGCTCCGGCTATGTCTGGGTCTGCCCTATCAGCCGTGCGTGGACATGGCATCGGAGCGATGCGTAGCGGTATGCGCCAGCATTTCCTCGCGCAGTCTCCACAAGCCCCTTAGCGCAGCCAGGCAGTTATTCCAGAGCCGAATAAAGGAACCATCGTCCCTGCCAGCTTCGTAACCGGCTAACTCGCGCTGCGCGGCGAACAGTCCTTCTGCCGTCGCTTGGTACTCTGCGTGAAGTTGGGCACACCTATCGCACATCGTAGAAATCTTTTCTCTCTTTCCAGGTTCTTTGGCGGGAAGAATGATCGGGGGCGTCTCGAATTCCGCGGTGTCTGAATCCAATCGCGCTACGCTTGCGTTCATCCTGCCTCACGTACTTCTGTTTTGCAAGCGAGCTTCCCCAGGTATCTCCCTGCAAATTAAGGAGGTATGGGAGGCACGAGAGCTTAGCGGCCCAGCCGTTTAACCCATCCTGAGCGCAGACGCTCAGATTTGGCCCACTGTGAGCCTCGCTCTCTATTTGGCGAGTTCCTCGCGGAGGATTGTTTGCCGGTCAATGAGTCGCGCCAAGCGCGGCGTGCTGCCCTGGAGATTTCTGTGATCCCATCCGTTTTATGCGGCCTTTCCGGGGCATCCTTATCAGGATCAGTCGCTCAAGCGCTGAATTGTGCCAAACTTAAGATTCGTGTCTAAACAACTCAAAATCCGTTCCACAACGATCCTCTGCGTCCGCAGAGACGCAAAAGTGGTCATGGCCGGCGACGGCCAGGTGACGCTTGGATCGGAAGTTCTCAAATCGGGCGCTAAGAAGCTGCGCCGTCTGTATAACAGCAAGATCATCGCCGGATTCGCCGGCTCCACTGCCGACGCTTTCGCTCTGTTTGCGCGCTTCGAATCGAAGCTCGAACAACATAACGGCAATTTGCCCCGAGCCGTGGTTGAGCTGGCGAAAGAATGGAGAACTGATCGCGTCCTCCGGCATCTGGAGGCGCTGCTTCTGGTCGCCGACACTGCCAACACGTACATCGTCAGCGGCAATGGCGACGTCATCGAGCCTGACAGCGGCATCGCGGCCATCGGCTCCGGCGGAGCCTTCGCTAAGTGCGCCGCCATCGCTTTGCTGGAAAATACGAAACTGAACGCGCGGGAAATCGTCGAAAAATCAATGGAGATCGCCGGCAAAACCTGCATCTACACGAATGAGAACGTAGTCTACGAGGAGTTGGGCTGATGGTGATCTACCTTCCTGCGCAAGCCGCCGAGGATACGCCGATGCTGGACGAGTTAACTCCGCGCGAAATTGTCCGCGAACTCGATAAATACGTCATCGGGCAGAACGACGCCAAGCGCGCCGTCGCCATTGCCCTCCGCAACCGCATCCGCCGCCAGAAGCTTGAGCCGGAGATGGCCGATGAGGTGATGCCCAAGAACATCCTGATGATCGGGCCCACCGGCGTTGGCAAAACCGAGCTGGCGCGCAGGCTGGCTAAACTGGCCAATTCGCCGTTTCTCAAAGTGGAGGCGAGCAAGTTCACCGAGGTCGGCTACGTCGGCCGCGACGTTGAATCCATGATCCGAGACCTGGTGGAGATTTCCATCGACATGGTGCGCGAAGAGCGCCTCAACGAAGTTGGCGAGCGGGCCGAGCGTAATGCCGAAGAACGCCTGCTGGATCTGCTGATGCCGCCTCCCGCGGAGCCCGCCGAAAGCGCCGACCGCACCCGCGAGAAACTTCGCGAGCGACTGCGCGCTGGCAAGCTCGATGACCGCATGGTGGAACTTGACGTCAAGGAAAAGGGTCCGACGTTTGAGGTCACCACCGCCGCCGGTATAGAGGAGATGGACATCAATCTGAAGGACATGCTCGGCGGCTTGTTTGGAGGGCGCACGAAAAAGCGCAAAATGCGCGTTGGCGAGGCCCTGGATTATCTGGTCCAGGAAGAAGAGCAGAAGCTGCTGGATATGGACCAAGTGACCCGCGTGGCCATCGAACGCGTGGAGCGCAGCGGCATCATCTTCCTTGACGAGGTCGATAAGATCGCCGGCCGCGAGGGCGGCCATGGTCCCGACGTGAGCCGCGAAGGCGTCCAACGCGACATCCTGCCCATCGTTGAAGGCACCACCGTGAACACGCGCTACGGCTTCGTGCGCACGGATCATATTCTGTTTATCGCCGCCGGAGCGTTCCACGTTTCGAAGCCCAGCGACCTGATTCCGGAGCTGCAAGGGCGCTTCCCCATCCGCGTCGAACTCAAATCGCTGACCCAGGCCGATTTCATCCGCATTCTGAAGGAGCCCAAGAACGCCCTGATCAAGCAATATCAGGCGCTGCTGGACACCGAAGGCATCAAGCTCACCTTCACGGAGGATGCGCTTGAGGAAATCTCGAGTTTCGCCGCGCGCGTGAACGAATCCACCGAGAACATCGGTGCGCGCCGCCTTCACACCATCCTCGAAAAGCTGTTGGAAGATGTTTCGTTCGATGGCCCCGATCTCAAGAAGAAGAACGTCAAGGTGGATGCCGTGTACGTGCGCAAGCAGCTTGCCGAGATCGTGAAGGACCAGGATCTGAGCCGGTACATCCTGTGAAACTGACACAGACAATTTTGTCTGTGTCGCTGGTTTCTCTCCTGCTGGTGGATTTAGAGGGATGCCGTCTGCTCGGTCCCGGCTATATTGGGCCCATTCAATCTCCTCCGCTGGACATCCCCGTGTCAGTTAGTGACTTGAGGGCCATTGAGTACGGCGACCAGATTATCGCCGGCTTCACCATCCCCAGGATTACAACGGAAGGGCTGGAGTTGAGGAGTCTGCGAGCCGTGGATCTCTACGTCAGTCCTGCCGGCCCGGCAGCCAACGACCCGAATTCCTGGTACACCACGGCCAGGCACTATTCGGTGCCCGCGACGGTTCCAGGAGCCTTCGAAAGGCGTTTCTCCGCCCAGGAATGGATCGGCAAGGAAGTTGTCATGCGGGTTCGTTCCACCGGCCCGAAAGGCAGGCTGTCGCAATGGTCCCTTCCGTTCACGATGAGTGTCGTTGCACCGCTTCAACCTCCCACCGATCTGAAATTCGAAAGCCGCAAGGACGGAGTGCATCTGACTTGGCGCGGGTCTGGACCGAAGTACCGAGTTCTGCGCGCCGTGGCCGGCGGCGTGCCAGAACCGCTCGCCGATACCGACAAGCCCGAATACGTGGACGACTCCGCGCAGTTCGGAATGCGCTATCAATATATGGTTCTGGCCTTCGCAGACGAAAAACAGCAGAGCCTGGCCTCCGAGCCAGTCACCACGCCCACGCTGGCCGATACCTTCCCGCCGGAGGTTCCCGCAGGCATCACCGCCACCGCCGGCGTGAATACGATCGAGGTGGAATGGGAACGCAGCACCGAGTCCGATTTCAAGGGCTACAACGTTTTTCGGTCGGTGGATGGAGCCAATTTTGAGAAGGTGGCCTCTTTACTGGAAGCACCCACTTATAGCGACATGAATGTTCAGCCGGGAAAGACGTATCGTTACGAAGTTTCGGCGGTGGACCTTTTGAACAACGAGAGCGCCCGCTCCCAGCCAGTGCAAGCGGCTCTGCGATGAGGGGATCCGAAAGCACCGCTCCCTTTGGTCGCGGCTCAGAATCGGCGCTGCATATCTAACGCGGTTAACAGAGCCGCGACCAAAGGGAGCGGTCTGCGGGCAATTAAGGCCGGGCGCCGCGAGCGTCCCGGATAATCCGGCGATGGCCGCCGAATACCAACAGAGCCTCCGCAGCCAGCACGAAGGCCAGGATACTGGCCACGATCCAGGTCAGCAGCCGGCGGCCCGTGCGTGACTTCACGCTCTCTACGCGGATGCCGATCACCGGAGCCATCCTGGCGGGTCCGGCCGGGCGCGACACGGTGTCCGGCAGACTGCTGATAATGGCACCGTTGACCACACGAGGCATTTCGATCACGCGCCGCCGGTGAGGCGCCACCGCGCCGTCCTTATACTCCAACTCCTTGACCAATCCTGCGATGATGAACGGATCCTCAATGGCTGAAACCTCGCCCAGGAAGCGGCGGGGGATCCACAGCTCCTCCGATGTCTTGGTGTTAATTACCTGTACTTCGCTGGAGCTGACCCGGCGCAGAACCCACTCATTGTGTTCGATGCCCACAATCGCCGGATAGAACAAAAAAGGCCGGCGGCCGATTTGTTCAAGAGGCGTCGGGATGAGCGGCGCAGCCACCTCTTTATTGTAAATCGTTCTCACCGGATACAATGGGAACGCCGTGCGGATGCGATTCCCTTTGATTCTGGGCGCGCTTGTCCTGGAACTGGTCCTGGACTTCGCTCTTCCGCTTGTTCTCTGTGCCCAAGCCCCTCAGAAGGAAGATCCTCAGAAAATCGACAAGGTGTGTTCCCAGGAAGACATCGACGCTCTGGGTTTGTCGTGCTCGGAAGATGAGCCGTGCCCGGTGTTTCTGGAATTATCCGCGGCGGAGGGCTTTGGCGCGAACGTTTTCGTCACGGGCAATCTGCACACCGTGGACACCACCATATCCGGCGTCCTGCTCTCCAGCGGCGACGGCGGCAAGACCTGGACCGAACCGGTCCAACGAATCCGGGCTGCGGAGCTCGACCAGATTCAATTCGCCGATCCTCAGCATGGCTGGGCCGTGGGAGTGAAAGTGGATCCGTTGCCGCGCGATCCCTTCTTGCTGGTGACAGTAACTGGCGGCGAGATGTGGCATCCGGTCCCTTTGTTCGACGAACCGCTGCACGGCTCCATTCAACAGTTCTGGTTTGAGTCGCCCAATCGCGGCGAACTGGTGGTGGATCGTTCCCAGGGCCAGACCAAGCGGTACGAATTGTACGCGAGCACTACCGGAGGCGAAACCTGGATGCTTAAGGAAAGCAGCGATCGACCGATGCAGCTTCCGAACGATAGGCCCGAAAACGGGAACTGGCGTACCGCTGCCGACAAAGACTCCTATCGTGTGGAGCGGCGCACTGCGACGGGATGGGAGACGCTGGCTCGTTTCCCGATCCATGCGGGGGATTGCAAGTGAGCTCGTCTATCAACGCCATCGAGCTGGAGTTGTTCCGTCACTTCCTGGTCTCCATCGCCGAGGAGATGGGCGTGGTGCTGCGCCGAAGCTCCTACTCCGCCAATATCAAGGAGCGGCGCGATTATTCCTGCGCCATCTACGACGCGCAGGGCGAGACCGTGGCAATGGGCGATCACATGCCGGTGCACCTGGGCGCCATGCCTCTGTCGGTGAGCGCAGTGCGGGCGGCTTTGGATCTGGATCCCGGCGACGTGGCTCTGGTTAACGATCCCTTTCGAGGCGGAACACATTTGCCGGACATCACCGCCATCGCGCCCGTGTTCACGGAAGGATCCCGCGCGCCGTCGTTCTTTTTGGCGAATCGCGCCCATCATTCCGATGTGGGAGGGATGAGCCCGGGGTCGATGCCTCTGGCGCGGGAGATTTATCAGGAAGGGCTGCGCATTCCGCCGGTGCGCCTGGTACGCGGAGGCCAGATCGATCGTGAGCTGCTGGGCTTGATCCTCGCGAATGTGCGAACGCCTGTCGAACGTGAGGGCGATCTCATGGCGCAGCTTGCCTCGCTTACCCGAGGGGCGGAACGGGTCGGTGAACTGGTGTCAAAGTACGGTCTCACGAAGGTCGAGGCCAACATGCGAGATCTTCAGGATTACAGTGAGCGCATGATGCGGGCGGCGATCCGCAAGCTGGCAGGCGGCGTGTATCGCTTTGAAGACTGTCTCGATAGCGACGGAGTCGGCAATGAACCGGTGTGGATCCGCGTGGCAATCACGATTCGCGGCGATTCCGCCATCGTGGATTTTGCAGGATCGGACGCGCAGGTCCAGGGACCGATGAACGCGAACTTCGCGGTGACTCTGGCGGCGGTAATGTACGTGTTCCGGTGCCTGATAAAAGAGGACGTCCCGTTCACTGCCGGCATCCTGCGGCCGATTCGTGTGATCGCCCCGGAAGGCACAGTGGTGAACGCGCTTCTGCCTGCGGCGATGGCGGCGGGGAACGTCGAAACGTCTCAGCGGGTCACCGACGTGGTGCTGGGAGCGATGGCCCAGGCCGCTCCGGATCTGATTCCGGCGGCTTCCAGCGGCACCATGAACAATCTGAGTTTCGGCGGGTCGTACAAAGGCAAAGCCTTCGCCTATTACGAAACCATCGCGGGAGGCATGGGTGCATCGTCACGCGGCGCCGGGCGCAGCGCCACGCAGACGCACATGACCAACACGCTGAACACTCCCGTCGAAGCCTTCGAGCACCAATTCCCGGTGCGGGTCGAAAGCTATCATGTCCGCCGGGCCTCGGGCGGCGCGGGCAAGCATCCGGGCGGCGACGGGATCGTGCGGGAGCTGCGCTTTCTCACGTCCGCGGAAGCGACGATTCTCTCGGATCGCCGCGCAAGAGGCCCCTGGGGATTAGCCGGGGGTGAGGCCGGCAAGGCCGGCCGGAATACGCTCATCCGCGGCGGACGCAAAACCACGCTGCCGGCGAAAACGAGAATGGAGCTTCGCGAAGACGATCTCCTGCGCATCGAAACGCCGGGCGGAGGCGGCTGGGGCTCCTGAAGAAACCGCTCCCTGTGGTCGCGGCTCAGAATCGGCAAGCTACGTTCATAGCCGCTGACAGAGCCTTGGGAACTCTACTTCTTCTCCGGCGTGTCCTTGAGCTTGTCGTCCGGCACGGGATCGACATCGCCGAAGGTAATACTCGCCTCGGCGCCGTACTTTCGATACAGCTTGAAGTCGGCTTCGTTGCTGGAGCTGAACTTGTCGCTGGTCGAATCCAGTTGAAAATGATAGGGCAGCATGTATTGCTGATCGCCGACCTTGGTCATATCGTAATCCAGCTTGATGTGCACTTCGCGGATCGGAAAACTGGAAGGGATTTCGATAGTGTCCAGAGTGATTTTGGGGATCGCATGGGCGTCCCGATCCCAATACACTAATCCCGTATAGGCTGACGTGTAGGTGCGGTGGGATTCGTCGTCAGCCATGCTATAGCCATGTTCCTTATCCACATGGTACGAGAACGCATACATCCGCTTGCCTCGCAGCGTGTGCCAGTTTTCCCACGCGAACTCCGTCGCGGTCTCGGGATTGAACACATTCAGCATCATGCTGCCGAATTCGCCCGACGACCTCACGCCGGGCAACTGATTGTGCGTCATGTTGGACACTGACTTCCCGTTGAACATCTCGACCGTATACTTTTCCATGTGGTCGTAGAACGCGAGCAGCTCTTGAGCGACGTAGCCATTGGCTATGTAACCCACCTGGTGCAGCTTTTCGATCGGATCGTATTTGCTGTGGGTGGTCTGAACGCACATGTAATTGGGGAGATTCATGGTGTAGTTCAGCGCATACTCGCGCATTTCATCCAGAACCTCGGCCTGCTCCTTCGCGCTCGGCGGAGGGGGCGGAGGCAAAGGCTTGGGCGCGGCGGCCATCGGCGGAGCAGCCGGCAGCCCGGCCGACTCAGCCTCCAGAGCCTTCAGCGACGCGACGGTCCGCGGGCCGGCGCCCTCGCCTTGCAATTCCTCGATGGTGCGATCGTCCAGGCGTTGCGTAAGCTTGATCTTGCGCAGATAATCGCCGGTGGCGCGGTCATCGCCCTTCGCTTTGATCTGATTCTTGATAAAAGTGACAACTTCCGCGACGGTCATCGCGCGTTGCGCGTACATCGCCGCGGCAAAAACAACAACGAGGCCAAGGAATCGGAATTTCGTCAGCATGAACGACCTCACCTACTATTATTGTGCAGATCCTATTGTGCAAGACCGAGCGATCGGGCGACACTCTGCTGATACTCGGCGGCCTTTGCCAAAACGCTGGGTGCATCGATGGTCAGCATGTGGCGGTCGCGCACGATCGTCTTTCCATTCACCATCACGTCTGAGACGTCCGAGCCCTTCAGCGCATAAACCAATTGCGCGTACACGTTGTACATCGGCACCGCGTGCGGAGCGTCGATGCGGATCGTGATCAAATCCGCCCGCTTCCCCGGCTCAATCGATCCGATCAGGCGGTCCATCCGCAGAGCTTTGGCGCCCACAATCGTGGCCATCGCAAACGCCTCTTCAGCCGGAAGCGAACGCGGATCGTTGGTCGAAACCTTTTGGAGCTTGGCGGCTAAATCCATCTCCTCCATCATGTTGTGATCGTTGTTCGACCCGGCCACGCCGTCCGTTCCCAGACCCATGGGAATGCCGAGCTCAAGAATCTTCACCACCGGCGCGACGCCGCTTGAAAGCATCATGTTGCTGGACGGGCAATGCGCCAGTCCGGTTCCACTGGCTTTGAGAATCGTCAGATCCGCATCGTCCAGCCAGACTCCGTGCGCGGCCACGGTCCAGCCGTCCAGCACACCCAAAGCCTCCAGCGCCGCCGTAGGCGTTTTCTTGCGCTGTGCCAGCGAATCGTCATTCTCCTTTTTGGTTTCCGAGAGATGAATGACCACTGGCTTCTGGTACCGATCCGCCAAACGGCGGCAAGCTACCAGCGTCTCATCCGAATTGGTATAGATCGAATGGGGAGCCACCGCGGGAATGATCAGCGGATCATTGGCATAGCTTTTCAGGAACGCCTCTGTTCCGGCCAGCGCCGCCGGCACGGTCTTGTAATCCGGAGCCGGGAAGCCGATGATGGTCTGGCCCAAAACGCCGCGCATTCCCGCGGCTTTTGTTTCTTCCGCCACCGTCTCCTCGAAGTAATACATGTCCGTGTAAGTGGTGGTGCCGGAAAGCGCCATTTCGAGCAGAGCCAAACGCGTACCCCAGCGCACAAATTCGCGATCGACGTTCTTGGCTTCGGCGGGAAAGATGTATTTCTCAAGCCATTCCTGCAGCTTCAGATCGTTGGCAATGCCGCGAAACAACGACATTGCAGCGTGCGTGTGCGTATTGATCAGGCCGGGAGCCAGAATCGCATCGGGACTCTCCAATCTGTGGGACCCCCTATATTTCCCGTCGATCTCCGCCCGCGTTCCCACCGCGACGATGTGGTCCCCTGAGACCGCCACGGCTCCGTTCTCGATGATGCGCCGAGCCGGGTCCATGGTGACCACGTACCGCGCCGTCCAGATGGAATCGACGGGCGTCCCGATTTGCTGCCCGCAGGACGCCAGGAAGCAAAGCGCCAAAGCGCATAGCGCAAGAGGTCTAAAGGAAGGAAACATCGAAGGCCCTCGGCAGGAGGTCTTTGAGGCGTAACGACTCGCTCTTGCCTCGCGGATTGCACAGCAAAATCTCGATATCGCCGCAGAATTCCCACAAAATTTGCCGGCAAGCCCCGCAGGGAGGCGTGAGCGTCTCGGTGTCGGCGGCGATGGCGATGCGCCGGAAACGGCGCGCTCCCTCAGAGATGGCCTTGAAAACCGCGACACGCTCGGCGCATATCGTCAAGCCGTAAGTTGCGTTCTCAATGTTGCATCCGGTGTAGACATCGTTGGACTCGTCTTCGAGAGCCGCGCCCACGCGAAATTTCGAAAACGGCGCGTGCGCATGCTCGCGAGCTGAGAGCGCGGCGCCGGCTAAGTCTCCGTCGAGTTCATTAGACACTCACTAGAGTAGCGCGCCCGCCAGCGTCTCAAACGCGTCCGGTGTGACCAGGTGAAAGCGTAGTTCGAGCGAAGTGAACGGCCGCAACGCGCGGGTGGTTTCCGGCGTGGGAATTTCAGGGCCCGCAAGAAACAGATTGCCGTCGGCGACACGGAAGGGCAGAACCTTCCAGTCGCGGGCGACCTTTTCCGGAAGCGCATGCGCAACGCCGACCGGAACCGACCCCGCGTCCACCTCCACCACCGGTAGACCCTGCTGAACGCTGAGCGCTTCATACAGCACTTCAGGAGTGAGTTGACCTGTATTGATCAAATGCTCACCCAGGCGCAGCGACGGGGGACAAAATTCAAGCGCGGCAGCCAGCGCGTCGGGCGTCAGATGTCCCGAGCCGATCAAAATGTCCCCCAGCCGCCGCTTGTGGGCCAGAAGAATCGCACGAGTGGGATAGGCGTGCTCCGTCTTGAGCCATTTGAGAGGCCGGCCAAGAGCCCGTGCCACGGCGTACCGTCCCAGGGCCTGGAACGTAGCGGCCGAGTTTAACGCGTTGGCGTAGACCGCGCGAAAGGGAACGCCCAGGGAGAACGGGAGTCCATAAACCCGAGCCACGCACGCCATGCGAATGCCCGCGCGCAGAAGTTGCAGCGTCAGCGTCGCGATGCCCACTCGCGCGGCGGCCGGACTCATACGGGTCCACAAGGAAGTCGCCACGCCGTAGGCGAAAACGGCGTTCGATAGCAAGCTCAATGGATTTCCGATCAGCCCCTTGCGGTCCCGCCATAACCAGTAGACTTCGCCCGGAGTGCCGCGCCATCCGAACTGCTGCCAGCCTTGCAGAGCGATCCCGGTGACCCAGCGGGTACGCTGCCGCAGCGCGGCTCCCCAGGTCTGCGGAAACAGTTCTCGAGTGGCAACTAAATCCGGCGCGCTCGATCCTCTTCCTAGAGGAACGAACGTTTGCGTGCACTTCAAGCGGAACAAACGCAGACCGTTCACGTAATCTTCGGTCAAGGCTTCCGGATCGAAAATCCGATTTGAAGATGCGCGAGCCAGCCGTTCCAGGGCCTCGCGCCGGTATCCCGTGCCCACCCCCGAGCTGGGCACGAAGCCTCCCGAAATCGCGCGCACCGTCATATCGCGCGTGTGGTACTCCGCAAATTCGTCGCAATAGACGCCATGCGTGAAGTCCCACAAGGGCGTCGGCAGCGCCAGCACCGGAGTCTGGATAAAGTCGAACCGCCCCGAATAATAGTTGATCCAGCGAAGTTCCTCGGGATGAATCAGATCCTCAGCGTCGTGCGTCACGATCACTTCGAACGGTTCCCCTTGCGCCTCTTCTTCCAGCAGCAGGTGCTGAAAAATCCAGTTGAGACAATCGGCTTTTGAGGTCGGCCCGTCGTGCGGGCACAGCGCCAAGTGCACGTTGGGGAAGCGCGCCGCGGCCGACTGCACAGCCTCCTGAGTCAGATCGTCGTTGGGATAGCATCCGGCAAAGATGTGATAGTCGCTATACCGGATGGATGCGAAATTATGCTCCAGCATCTTGCCGATCACTTCATGCTCATGCCAGAGCGGGACCAGTATCGCGATACGCCGTTGCGGAGCGGAAGCCAGTTGCCCTTCGCCCGGAGGAAACAGCCGCGCCGCTGGGCGCACCTTGGCCTTGATCCAGGCGAAGGCCCAGAACGCATCCACAACAATGTCGTCCAGCCCGCTCAGCAGGATTGTCCACGCCAGCGGCATCAGCAGCCAGAGCATGCCGCGGTCGAACCCGGTCAACCAATGCGGAACGCCTGCGCGGAACGTAAAAAGCTAGACCTCTGGTTTGATAGTGAGGTCGGCTATGCGACAATCTCACCCGTGCAGCATCGTGCGGCGATTTCGGGTGTTTTTCTGATCAGTTGGGTCGCGCTCGGCTGGAACGCGGGATCCCCTGGACTCGCCACGGCTTATGTGGACCCGATCGCCAAAATTCAGGCACAGGACGAATCCTATTACGGATCGATGTCGCTTGAAATGGCCCGGCATGGGGATTGGCTCACGCCCCGCTTCTTGGATCGCTACGCGCTGACCAAGCCTCCGCTGTTGTATTGGCTGCAAGCTTCAGCGATCGAGACACTTGGCAATAAAGCGATAGCACTTAGGCTGCCGTCGATTTTGGCTGGCGCAGCAACCGTTGCGCTGGTCTTCGCGTGGCTGCTGGAGGAGAACGCTCCCTTCGCCGCCGCAGCAACCGGCGCGCTGTTGCTGCTCTCCAGCCATTTGTTCTTTGTGCTCAGCCGGATCGGGCTGATGGATGGGCTGCTGACGTGCGAAACCGTGGTGGCCATGTTCGCCCTGGCGCGAGATCCTCGTTTGGCTTCGCGGGCAAGCCTGTGGACCTTCGGGATCGCTTCCGGAGCGGCCATCCTCACCAAAGGAATCGCGGGATTGTTTCCGTTGCTGGCGCTCGGACTCTTCTGCGTGATTTCGCGAGAACGCCCCGGCTGGAGGCGACTGGCGGCGGCGGCAGCAATCAGCGCGGCAGTCGCAGCGCCTTGGCATCTTTATCAGCTTTACAGGCATACGCGCTGGTTTTGGGCGGAATATGTTCTTACGGAGGTGGTTGGAAACAGCGTCGGCAAGCCCGACCAGACCACCCAGGAATCGCAGTTTGGGTATTACGTGAAACGGTGGATCGCGCTGGACGCTCCGTTGCTTGCGGCGGCGTTGATCGCGCTTACGCGGAAGCGGCCGCGAGTCGTGCTCGCTTGGATAATTGTTGTTCTAGCTGCGGCGCTCAGCTTTGAGTACCGCAACACTTCATATCTTCTCCCCATACTCCCCGCCTTGGCGTTGTTGGTGGGGGAAGCCATTCCTCGAAGCCGCGCGCACTGGGCGCTGGTTCTGGCCGCGGCTCTGTTCGTTGTGAAGATTGCAGCTCCCGTGCGGACGTGGGGCCTTCCGTTTAAGGCTGAGTCCGTGATCCCGGTTGAGCCTGTCCTCGATCGCTACGCTGCAATGAAGCGCGGCAATGAATTGATCCTCGGCGATCCAAATGACGAGTTTGCTTCGGCTTGCCTCAATTTGCCGCGCGTGCGCTACCTCTATCTCGATCCCAGCACGGGGCGTCGCCATTATCCCTTGGACTTGGAGTATCTCGGGATTCTCATGACTGCCCCGGACTACATCCGTCTAGCCGAAGTGCGGCCAAAATATGAGCAGCGCCTGCGCGATTGGGGCCTGGATCATGGTGATCCCATCGCCACTGCGATTCTCGCGCCGACGCTCGATCAAATCCAGGCCCTGGTGCACGACCATCCCACGTCGGATTTCCTGCTGCCAGCGGAGTGGGCTGCTCAAGACGCGGGCATCCATGAAGTCGTGATAGCCGGAAGCGACCGGGAGCTTCTACTTTCCCGCGAAACGACTAAACGTCCCTGATTGGGCGCACGAACCACGAACCGGCTGACGCCGGTCGCGGCTGTTTTAAGCGAGGCAACAGCGAGGTTCTCCCGTCCCGGTTGTCCCGTCCGCCGTGTTCGTCCAATGACAAAGGCAGAGACGCCGCCGGCAATTGCGGCTGCTGCCATGCGCCAACGCAGTCCTCGAAACCCGAAGCCTTTGGTTCCGCTCCCGCTGTTTTGGCGTCATACTCCAAACCCAGACGGGAGTACGAGGCCGCTTTGGGCAGGGCTTTTGATCTTCGCGATTCGTCGACGTTCAATGTTGCGTTTCCGTCCCTGAGAGCGCCTTAGAGTGCCAACGGCCCCCTACTTTCCTGCGAAGTGATTCAGTGGACCCGACGTTCCTAAGCCCGGATTCGTGCGAATCGCCTCGGTCACGAACGCCTTGGCGATGCGAATCGCCTCCGTCAGCTCAAATCCTTTTGCCAATTCCGCCGTGATTGCGGCCGAGTAGGTGCAGCCGGTTCCGTGAGTGTGCGGTGTGGTGCTCCTGGAGGCCCGGAACTCGCGGCGATCTCCCGAGCGCGTCACCAGAACATCGACCGCGTCTCCTTCCAGATGCCCTCCCTTCACCAAAACGTTAGCCGCGCCCATCTCGATCAGCATCTTGCCCGCGCGCGTCATCGATTCCGAATCATGCACCTCGATTCCAGTCAACTGCGAACCTTCATCGAGATTTGGCGTCAACAGAAACGCAAGGGGCAGAAGTTTCTTGGCGAAGGCATCCCAAGCCTCGGCGTCCATCAAAGCCATTCCGTTCTTGCTAAGCATCACCGGATCGACCACCAGCGGAAACGCGAAGCCTGCGGCTGCCTGGGCCACCGCTTCAACAATCGCCAGACTTCCCAGCGCTCCAGTCTTCGCCGCCTTGGGAGGGATATCGGTGATCACGGCGTGAATCTGCTCCGCGACCAGATCGCCCGCCAGCACCTCCACGCGCCGCAAGCCGCGCGTGTTTTGAACCGTAATCAGCGTGACCACCGCCTCGCCATAAACGCCCATGCGATGGAAGGTTTTGAGATCGGCTTGCAGGCCCGCACCGCCGCTGGGGTCGGAGCCGGCGATGGAAAGAGCCACAGGGGTGGTCACGCTTCCAGTGTACGTTTACTGCGCCGCGGCTCCTGGGCAGGACACGACCTTGTTGACGAGCACGCAGGTTCCCGAGTCATTGATGAATTCGAGTTGACTGATGGTCGAGGTTCCGGCTGTGTTCGTCAATTGCACGTTTACCGATCCAATCTCCGCAGCATTGCCGGTGATCGGAAAAGAAACCAGCATCTGAAACGCGCTGCCATCGGTGGCCGCGGCAAAATACGTCAGAAAGGCCGAGCCGAAATTGGCCAGGATGGGGCCCGAGCCGATTTGTGCGCCCGTGGTGTCGTAGAAAGTGAACGACATCGCGCCTGCCGAGTACGTATTGTCGAAGCCCCACACCTGGATGTTCAGCGCACCCGCGATCGCCGTCGCTGCGGCGTTTTCCACCTGGACCGGCAACGGCGCAAGGGAAAGCGAAGTGGTGGGATCGCCGCTAAATTGCGCCCCTGAATTCAGACTTACGGTGAAGGTGATCTTCCCGGTTGTCGTGCCGGTTTGAAATACCGCGCCGGATTGGCCGGCAAAACTCGCCTGCTTGCTCCCGGCCGGGATCGAAAATGAGATCGACCTCGCGCCATTGGCGACAAATAGGATCGTCGGATCGGCGCTGGCGATCTTGGAGACGCTGGCATCCGGTTGAAAGGTCAAGCTCACTGAGCCGGATGCCGCGACCGGAGCTACGGTGGGAAGCGTCATCGTCAGCGTGATTTGCTGGCTGCTCTGCGCGGCGGTGTTGTCGAACTGGAGCACCGGCGTGGACAATGGCGGATTGTAGGCCGTTCCGGCGAGCAGGAAAGTCTGGGTGTCAACGGCGAGTGTACCCGAATACGAGGCGGCAGATTGGGGTGCGAAGGTGACCATGAAGCTGGATGAAGTACCCGCCGGAAGATTCAAGGGCGTCGCTGGCGGCTGCGATAGTTGAAATCCGGCTCCCTTGACTGCCACGGAGGAAACCGTAAGCTGCTGTGAGCTGTTGTTCTGTAACGTGAATGTGCAAGGAACCGTCTGGCCCTCGGCGATGTTGCCGAAACTGATCATGCTTGTTGAATTGGGGCCGGCGCAAGGCGAGGCGACTGTGACGGTCGCCGAGGGAAGCGAGGTGATCACGAAATAGATCACGATGGCGTTGAACTGAAAGCTGGCGCTATAAGACGCCGGCGGACCACCCGCGAAGTGGATGTAGACGTCCAGAAAACTGCCGGGCGCGATGTTGGACTGCGAACCCGGAGGAGGGCTGGTAATGGAATAATCGGTCCCGCTGAGGGCTGGGTTGTTTGAGGCGATCGCGATGGGCGCTGTTCCGTTGTTCTTCGCTTGAACGACGAAGTCGAAAGACGCGCCCGCGCCGACTTGGCCGAGAGAATACGACGACCCTGAGGCCAGAGGCGTTTGCTGCGTTCCGTTTACCAGCACCAATTGAAGTTGCGCGTGGGCGGCCACGGGCGCAAGCAAAAACAGAAAAGCAGCGCGCGTCACCGCCGGCGCTCCACTTCCGGCTGCGGCAGTTGAAATAATTGTTCGCGGCCCGCGGTCGTTCGCAGGGCGTAAAGAACGTTTCCAGCTCGCGCTTCCACGTAGCCATCCCCCAGAGCGAATAGGTCCTCGACACCCGGAGCCGGAAAACTCAGCTCGCTGCCGTCAGGTTTCCTCAGAATCAGCGCGCCGGAAGTTGTATAGACGACTCCGCTCGCGGTCAGAAGCACGGCTCCAGCGTCAGGTGGGAGGGAATCGAGAATCAAGCCGTCCGCAGTAATGATCCAGACAACACCCGAACGCTCGACCGCGATGGTCAATCCAGAGGAGCCCGAACCAACCGAAACGACGGTTCCATAAACAGCGAGGCTCAGCATCGTAAGCGAGCCGTTCTGCCAGCGCCCAAATTGTTGGACCGACGGGAAATAGATCGTCGCGCCGGTCGAATCCACCGCGATTTCCGCTGGGCCAACCGGCGCCGGCGTGGCTGAGCTTCCAAAAACCATAGCAGATTCGGTCTTCGCCAGACAGAGGGTCCCCGCGCAAGCCGTTGAAAGCGCGCCTTCAAGCGTGGAATGTTCCACGTGGAAGCTTCCCCCCAGGCCGTTGACGGGGCGAAGAGATTGCTGACGGTCGATCATCTGACCCAGGACAGGGCGATTCAAGGCCGATTGGGCCCAAACCGAGGAAACGCCGACAAGCAAAATCGCAATTCTCATGGAGTTGGAGTTCCAAGGCTGATGGTCGGGGTCCCGATCTGTGTCGTGCCGGATGAGATTGATGAAGACGCGCATGGGTTCGAAACCAGAACCACCGTCGTCGAGCATCCGGTCGATCCGGCGTGACCCTTCGCGACCACGGCGATTCCGGCACCCGCAGCCGCCGCAGCCAGCCCGATCCACAACCATTTCCGATTGAAGGAAGATCCACCTCCTTGAGCCGTAGCTGGTACGGCGGCCTCCGCCAAACGCTGCGAGCACACAGTTCCCGCTCGGGCCGGGCCTTTTGTGGCTGTAATACTGACGTCGAAAGCCCCGGCCTGCCGGTTCCATTTCATTCCCCAGACGCTGGCTCGGCCGTCGGCGTGCGTGGTTACGATTTCGTTTTTCGACCCGTTCGCGAAAGTTCCGCCGGGCCCCATTTCCGGAAGGCGGAAGCTTACCGTTGCTCCGTCCACCGGCTTTCCTGTGTCGTCAAGGATGAGAAGGGTGATCCCACGAGTTGCCCGCGAACCAATGGGATACGACAAGCCCTCGCCTTCTGTCACCCGGATTTCGAGAGTCTTGGGGTCATCGGGCGCGGCGGTCAAATGACAGCCGAGCGAAAGCCAGATTGTCACCAGAATTACCCAATACCGCAGCACATGAGTAAGGTGTTGCGCTTAAGGAATAACTCTCAGGCTTCTGAGTAACAGCCTGCAAAGCGGAGCTTGCGTCGCGTCACCAATCGAGCTGTTACTTTCGGAATGGAGGGCGGAAAATTGCACGCCCACAGCAGGCCATCCGTTTTGGCGCACGGCCTCGCTCGCGGAACTGCCGCTGCTTCTTGATCCAGATGTAGCCGAGGTTGTGCCCAGCTCACAGGCCAACCGTTGCTCTTACTTTCGAAATGAAGAGCCGCGATCCGGCCCTTCCGGGCTCTCTAATGAACGCCCCTTGTGGCGAAACGTCGCGGAGGGTTTCAAGGGGGCCGCTTGGTCCGGGGTGAAGATGAGGTGGACAGGTAGTGTTTCAGCGCCATCCAAATCGCTGCCTCGGCGATAGGAGGGCGGCGCGGAAAACACAGCAGGCCATCGGTTTGGCCCGTGGCCTCGCTCGCGGAGTGCCGCTGCTTGTTGATCCAGACGTAACGTTAATTAATGCCCCTTATAGCAAAACGTTGCGGAGGGTTTCAAGGGGGCCGCTTGGTCCGGAGTGAAGATGAGGTTGGACGGGTAGCGATTCAGCGCCACCCAAACCGCTGCCTCGGCGATAGAAGGGTGGCGCGGAAAACACTGCACCCACAGCAGGCCATCGGTTTGGCGCGCAGCCTGGATCAGTTCCTGGGTGGGCTCGGCCCGCTCGCGGAACTGGCGCTGCTTCTTGATCCAGATGTAACCGACGTTGTGTCCGACGACGGCCAACATTACGATCGCCGCGAGCCACGACCTTTTGAGGAACGGCGCGCAAAACGGAGCCTGGGTCGCAGCCACGGGCGGAGCTGTTCCTTTCGGGAATTCAGGGCCGCGGCCGGCCCTTTGCGGGCTAGCCAGAGTGATCTCGCGGAGCTGAACCATAGCCAGTCCAAAAAGAAAGGACAAGCCCACGCTGGCCAGATAGAGCTGGCGGCTGGGGATTTGTGTCGAATACGTTAGAAAGCTGTAGGGCACCAGGGCGATCGCGATCCAAGCCAAAGCGATCAGAGCTGATTTCCGAACGGACGCCGCCGCTGAGCTCATGAAAATCAAGGTGACCGAAAGTAATCCCCAGAACCACAAGACTCTCCCGACGTTCCTAGGCAAGGTGAGCCACACCGGCGCGTGCAGAGAGAAGCTTCCGTCGGTGAAGCGAAAGGAATGGCCGCGAGTCAGCACCACGGACACGATCATTACCGCCGCTAGAAGGCAGTAAGGCGCCAAATGCGGAAGGCTGCGGCGCCACTCTTCAACCGGCGTCGCCAGGAGAAATAGCGGTACAAAGATATAGGCCGATTCCTTGGAGAGCAGCGCCAGAACGAACAGTAGAAGTCCGGCGGCGCGCAGAAGCCATTCGTTTGCAGGACGCGAAGACGCCTTGATCCAACACAGAAGCGAAGCTCCGCCAAACAGGAACAGGAGCAGCTCGTTATTTGCCGAAAACCACATGACGGCTTCCTGATGGCCTTCATAAACGGCGAAAAACGCCGCTGCCCAGAACGCCGCCGGGCGCATCCGTCCCCACGCGAGACCAATTGCATACAGCAGCCAGGTGTCGAAGATCTGCAAGATCAGGTTCGAGACTCGGAATGCCAGCGGCGAAAGCCCGAAGTATTTCCACACCAGGTAAATGGTCCAATAAACGGTGGCTCGAACCCGTGCGACATCGTCATGAAACATGGCCGGGAATCCTGCCCAGGAGCCGTAGTGCTGGGCGCCCCAGATATTGGCGTAGTCGTCCTCCAGCAAAGGCAGCGATAGCGAAGGGGCGTAAGTGAGCACGCACAGCAGCGCAAGCGCCAGGCAGATGAGTAGGGTCCCCTTGGGCAAACCCCAGTATAAGGGGCGTTTTCTATCCGGAACACCTGTGGTTAAATAGAGGAAAGCAAAGTTGCTAATGCCAGACAGGTCTGTAAGATTTAGCCGGGGCTGGAAAGCCTTCACGCGCCGCATGCGAGAGGTGCGTTGGATCGCCAAGGGAGCAGTTTCCACCAGCCATCCCGTGATGGCGCACATCATCCCCATCCGCCGGTGTAATCTTTCGTGCGCCTACTGCAACGAATACGACGATGTTTCGAAACCCGTTCCCACCGACGTCATGGTCAAGCGAATCAATCGCTTGGCGGATCTGGGCACGGGCGTAATTACGCTTTCCGGGGGCGAACCCCTGCTGCACCCGGAACTTGACGAGATTATCGCTGCCATCCGCCGGCGCGGCGTGCTGGCCGCCATGATTACAAACGGGTATCTGCTGACGCCGGACCGGGTGCAGCGGCTCAATCGCGCGGGTCTGGATCATCTGCAGATCTCCATCGACAACGTCATGCCGGACGAGGTCTCAAAGAAGAGCCTGAAAGTACTGGACAAGAAGCTGCAGATCCTGGCAGAGCACGCCGTCTTTCACGTCAACATCAACTCAGTGGTTGGCGGAGGGATTCATAATCCCGACGACGCCCTGGTGGTGGGCAGGCGCGCGCTGGAGCTGGGGTTCTCGGCCACCGTGGGAATCATTCACGATGGCGATGGGCAGCTTCGCCCGCTCGGCGATCATGAACGCGAAGTTTATCATGCGATGAAGGCTCTGGAGAAACGGCACTTCGCACGGTTCAACCAGTTCCAGGACGCGATCGCGCAAGGGAGACCCAATCAGTGGAAGTGCCGCGCTGGCTCGCGCTATATGTACATTTGCGAGGAAGGGTTGGTACATTACTGCTCACAGCAGCGCGGCTATCCGGGTAAGCCCCTCGAAGAGTATACGGTGGCGGATATCAAGCGAGAGTATCTGACCGAGAAGTCCTGCGCACCGTACTGCACAGTGAGTTGCGTCCATCAGGTCGCCTACTTCGATTTCTTCCGCGGCAAGCAGACGCTGCGCACGGAAGTGCCGGAGCAGCACCTGGTAAAGATCACGAACGCCGGGAAATAGCTCTGTAACTCGTTGGAATCGGGGCTTCGGCGTCCTGTGAAGTCATGGATGTCCGTTGCGCGTGCCCTCCGTTCGCGACTTGGTTCCGCTTCCGAATCAAGGCCACGCGCCCTACCTCGGTGTCAGTCTGGTTTGCAAATACCTGATCGCGTGGCGGACAAGGGCCTTGTGGTCGCCATTCCCAAGGCGCAGGAATGTCATTTGTGTCGCGGTTGAATAAAGAGAAGCCTCGGACAGAGTGCCGCGAAACCGCTATAATGGCAAAGTAAAATGAGCGGGAGTAACTCAATGGTAGAGTCACAGCCTTCCAAGCTGTTGGTTGCGAGTTCGATTCTCGTCTCCCGCTCCAAAAAATCAACCCGTTACAGGCGCCCTGTCCGGGTTTGCTCCACTTTTGCTCCAAGTCCACTCTACGCCACGCCCAGCGCTTTCTCAAGCTGATTAACCGCGGCGCGCCTGCGGTCCAACGACGAGCGCGTGTACTGGTTCTGGTTGACGTCCACGGTGTGGCCCATCTGGTCGGCGCGTACCTGCGGGTCGACTCCGAGATCATCGAGCAATGTCGCATGCGTGCGCCGCATGACCTGGAAGGTCGCCCACTCAAGGCCCACGGTCTTCAGGCGCGGCAGGAAATGGAGCTTCCAGCAATTGTCATGCCGGATCGGCGTCAAACCCGTTTGCGAGGGAAAGACCCAGGCGTCCGGACTGGCATCCGACAGCGTTTTTAGCCACTGCTGGAGCCACTCGGAGAGCCCGTCGCCCAAACCGGCTCGACGCCGGGAGTGGAATGTTTTGGGGGTGTCGATCTGGCCTTGATAGATGCGCTGACGGATGTCCGCGTGGCCGTCCTCGATGTGACAGCGGCGCAGCGCATGGATTTCGCCCGGCCGCAGGCCCGCCAGGACGGCCAGCCCTGCCATGACACGTTCTCGGAGCTCAAGTACGGAAAACACGAGGCGTACCTGTTCGAGCGTGAGGCGTGGTTTGGGAAATCGTCGGGCTTCCCTGGGGATGAACAGCAACTCTGCAGGGTTCCTCGACAGGTAGCCTTCGACCATCGCCATGCGGAAGATCTGCCGCAAGTCCCAGCGAAGGTGCCCGACAACGCTGTGCGAATGGCCGGCGGCGGCCTTCCCATCAAGGTATTGCTGCAACTCATCTCTGGAGAAGCTCGCGAGCGGGCGATTCTCGAAATCGCCTGACAGGTGAAGAGCGATTCTCCCCTCATTGCAGTGGGCCGTGGAAGCCTTCCACTTCCGCCGGTAGAACGGGTAATAGATTTGGCGGACGAACGCGCCGAATCGGAAATCGGGGGTCGGTTCCCCCACGCGGCTATTAATCGGCTCCAGGAGCCGGGCGAGCTTGTGTTCGGCATCGACCTTCTTGGTCCTGGCCACCGGACCGAGCGAGACCTTGCGTTTTCTCCCTTCAAGGTCCCGAAACTGCGCTATCCAATACCCTCCTTTGTTTCTGATCCTGGGTTTCTGAAACCGTCTACGCATGATGTTCCTTTCATGCGTTTACGGCGTGACTTTGTGCGACGGCTCCAGCATATCACCGGTGGAAGCCGGATCGTTCTGGGAGAGCCAGGCTTCGAGGCTTTGGCGCCGCACGAGCTTTCGACGTCCCATGGAGATCGCCGGAAGGGGCGTGATCCCTGCAACTTTTCCGTTGATCGCCTTATACACATGGGCCTTCGAGCAGCGCAATAGGGAGGCCACCTCGACCACGCTGAGAATCTGAGAGTCCTGAGGCATCTATGGAGATATGCGCAACCGGCTAGAGATATAGCCGGGAGGCGAAATCAGAAGCCAAGGGGAAGTGGGAAGAGCGATGGGAAGCGTGATACTCCCGTCAAACGAATTTAATCATTTGAGTCGGAACGGGGTTGATTGTGTGGATTTAGGCGGGAGCAATCGGGTGGAGGCGGCGGGGTTTGCGTTCCTCGACCCCATTGTAATCAGGCAAGTTATTGAATTGTCAATCGGCTAGAAAGGCCAAAAAATACCAGTTTGCCGGGCCGATTGTTCAGCTGCTGGGAGGCTAAAGCTTGTCGGTCTAGAGTTCGCTGGTTGGAACCTGGTGAGAAAACGCCTTACCTATTGAGTTGGTCCGCTAATCTTCAGAGCATACTTCCGCCTCCAGACATAATACAATGCAGGCATCGGTTCAACCGAAGGAAATGTCTCTTTTTAACGATTGGTGTAAGATCGATCAGGATGAGGAGGAGCAAAAGCGCCTCTGGAGATTGACCGAGAAAAACGGCGGACGTGAGACCGTTAGGGCCAAGCTGCGCGAAGCTGTGCGTTTGCATTACGACTCGTTCGACCGAATAGCCGATGATGCCGAATCACTCGGCTATAAATTTGCCTCCGCCATCCTTCGAGAACGCCTGCCAAGGACGGCGCGGGCGCGGTCCGGAGAGATGGGCGAAATCATCGCCTCGGAACTTGTAGAAGAGAAACTCGGCTTTAGAGTACCGGTTCGGCGCCTGCGTTATAAGGATGGGCGCGAAATGGCGTTGCGCGGTGACGACTTTATCGGCGTCGTATACGCAAAGAGCCAGGGTGGCCTTCGGCTTCTAAAGGGCGAGTCGAAGAGCCGCGCTGTTCTAGCGAAAACGGCCATCACCGAGGCCCGAGCGGTCCTCGACCGCGACCATGGCCGTTGCACGGCGATTTCTCTCTTGTTTGTCGCGGATCGATTGCTCGACCGCACCGGTGCCGATCGCGAGCTTGGTCGTGCTATTAGGGCGGAGGTGGGCACAAAGAGTCTTCGACCGCACCGCATCGATCACCTTCTTTTCACTTTATCTGGCAATGCGCCCAGAGCCTCTCTAAAAGCTAACCTTGACGCTTGCGACAAACGACGCGGGCAAACAGTCATAAACATGAGAATCGACGACCATCAAGACTTCATAGCGGAAATCTATAACGAGGCAGGTAACGTTGGAGACGATTGAAGAACTTCAGGCGTTCTTGGCTGATGCCACAGTTGACGGGGCATGGGGACAACTCCTTAATCGCGGGACCGCCTGGTCAATCATGCGACAGGATGGCCAACTGCCTCCGGACTCCCCATCCCTTGGCGAGACCATTGAAACGGATCTTGCGGAGTATGGTTTTTCCGTTCTACGTGCATCGCTGGCGCTCAAGGAGGCGACCGGAGACGCGGATCTCTGTCTCCGAGGCTTCACTAAGGCTGCCAACGCCTTCGAGGCCCTCGTTCGAAACGGCGCTTCACATGCAGTCGAGCGTGGCTTCTATCGGATCGTCGCCGGTGCGTCTTATCACTTGGCCGGGTATTCTGCTATCGCCTATTCTCTGTTTAGCGAGCGCGGAATCGATCCAAATGTAGCCCCCGCTGAGGAAGCGCTCATGCGTCTTATCTTGCGGGATCTGGACGCGTTGCGGATTGTGACGCGGGACTGGCTGCTCAATGAAGCACACAGCGACGAGACACTTGGCGAAGGATTGGAAAATGGAGTCCTCGACGTCGAGGATGCAATCGCGATCATTCTCAATTCGGCGATCAACCGGGCGCTCGCATATTTCAACTTCGCGCTGCAGACCGGCGAAGCATCTTTAGTGGATAATGCCAAAGGAATCTTGACTACTGGGTTAAGACTCGCCGGCGAGGCCGGCGCAATCCCTCTTTGGTGGATCGCGCGCCTATGTCTAAACTTGATCAGTGATCTCTGGGGCCACTCCCTGCATGTGAATCTGCCGACTCAGCTTCCTTCTGCGGGAGAAGAAGCTTATGCGGGACTGCGAAGTCTGTTGCTAGCCTCGCTCTACGGGCGCAGAAACGCGGAAATCGAACTCTGGCCTTCTCAACTCGAGGCTGCCCGTCGCTCAGCCGATCTGAGCGATGATCTGGTGGTAGCTCTACCAACTAGCGCTGGCAAAACGCGGGTTGCTGAGATAGCCGCGCTCATGACGTTGGCTTCGAAGAAACGGGTGCTGATCGTCACGCCGCTCCGCGCGCTGTCTGCACAGACTGAACGAGCTTTTCGCAAGACCTTTGCACCATTGGGTTTTACTGTTTCTTCGTTGTATGGCGCGAGCGGCGTCTCGGCGACCGACGAAGATGCGCTTCGCGCGACAAACATCGTGATTGCCACGCCGGAAAAACTCGACTTTGCTCTCCGGAGCGATCCAACCCTGATCGGCGACATCGGCCTGGTTGTTCTCGACGAAGGACATATGATCGGTCCGACCGAGCGTGAGATAAGATACGAAACCCTTGTTCAACGTCTGCTCCGCCGCGCGGATGCCGCGAACCGACGGATTGTTTGTCTATCAGCCATCCTTCCGGCAGGCGAACAGCTGGACGATCTGACGGCGTGGATACGGGGTGATGCTCCCGGTAGTCCGATTCAAGCGGACTGGCGCCCGACGCGCCAGCGGTTTGGGACGCTGTTGTGGCAGGGAAGAGCGGCAAAGTTAAGCTTTGACCTTAACGCCGCGGGGCCATACTTAGCACGCTTCGTTGAAGAAGTTCCGGCTCGAGGACGTCAGAAGCTACCTTATCCGCGGGAGACGAAGGATCTAACACTATTCGCCGCATGGAAATTCGCCTCGCAAGGTAAGAAGGTGCTCATTTTCATCACGCAGGCGAACTGGGTTGAAGGGTACGGCAAGGCGGCCATTGATTTAGTCAAGCGCGGCTATTTGCCGGGCCTTCTAGAAGATACCAATGTTATTGCACGCGCTTTGGAAGTCGGACGTGAATGGTTGGGGGATGGGCATCCGGCCGTGGAAGCCCTCAAGATTGGGGTCGCGATCCACCATGGCGGATTGCCGAACCCGTTTCTACGTGAACTTGAAATACTTCTGTCGGAAGGCGCCCTAAAAGTGACGGCGGCGTCTCCGACTCTCTCTCAAGGACTCAACTTGAACGCTGCGGTTCTGCTGGTTCCCACGTTGCATCGCTCGTCCGAAGTCATTTCCGGGGAAGAATTCGCCAACGTTGCTGGGCGAGCGGGCCGCGCATTTGTCGATGTTGAGGGCTTGGTCGTTCATGTGATGCACGCGGGCGATGAGTGGCGCGAAGGGCTGTGGCGAAAGCTTGTCCAGTCGGCAAAGTCCCGCACGCTTAAGAGTGGCCTTATTCAGGTCGTGGCCGAAATTCTCAGCCGCTTAGCCCAGGAGGGAGTGCTTACACGGAATGATGCCCTCGAATATTTGGCCAATTCCCGAGAGGCCTGGAAGTCGTTCGCGGAAGAGACGACATCGATTCGCCCTAAAGATGTCGGCGGAGATGGGGAGGAGCCAGATGCGGAAGATCCCGATCACGAGCCACTTTCCTACCTTGTCGAAAAACTAGACACTACGGTCTTCGGACTGATTGACGCTCTTGACGCAGACCGTGCCGATCTTCCGAAGCTACTCGATGAAGCGCTGCAGGGTTCGCTCTGGGCAAGGCAAATTGTCCGCGAAAGTGAAGACGTTCAAAGAGCACATCGGGAGATCCTCAAGGCGCGAGCGAACCTTATCTGGAGCAATACGACGGCGTTATCACGAAGGGGTCACTTTGCCATGGGTGTCGGACTGGAAGCCGGTTTGGCCCTGGACGCGATGGCAGATGAACTCGCTCGGTGGATCGACAATGCCGACACCGCCGCTTTGTCGGGATATCCAGAGCTGCTCGGTGAAGCTCTAGCAGAACTCGCACGACGTCTTTTGGTCCTGCGTCCCTTTATTCCGGATAAGAGGAATCCACTCCCCGATTCTTGGGAGGCGATCCTCAAAGCGTGGGTGAGCGGCGAGGACGTTGAAACCATAGGTCCAGAGAATATGCGTCTCGTCGAAGACGCCTTTACTTACCGTTTGGTATGGGCGCTCGAAGCACTCCGTATTCGCCGCACGACACTAGGTTGGTCGTCGGATTTTATTGCTGGTGGTGGCGCTGCTTCGCTAGAGACTGGCGTGCCGCAGTTTATGATGTCGATGCTCATTAGAGCAGGCCTGCCGTCGCGACGCGCCGCGATGGCGGCGATTCGCGGAAGCAACGCACTCTTTGCCGACGGGCCAGGGATGCGTTCTTGGCTCAGGAGCGAAGAAATTGCCGCACTCACTAGCAAGGGAGATTGGCCCACACCGGAAACCGCTTCTCTCTGGAACCGCTTTCGCGATGATGTATTGAGCGGCGGTGTTCAGAAATGGACCGAGAGCAATAGCAAACACCCGTTAAACCTACAGGAAGGAGATTTTCGGCTTCCGAACGGCATCTATCGTTTAGAGATCGACGATCCACAGAGAGCTGCATGGGTGTGCACGCCCGACTACCGACGTGTCGCCATGTTAAAGACGTCGGTTAATGATCCAAAGCCGAGCTTTTTCGCGGCGCGTTTCGTGGAGGGCGAACCCTCCGCGCTCATTCAGCGATTCGGCCGCGATGAAGCGACGTGGCTTGCTTAAGGACGTTTTCAACCCCCAGGCGGCTACGCGGCAGCCGATCGAAATTCATCTCCGCGTCAACCTGGCTGTCTCAAGCTGTCTAGGAAATTCGGATGTCATGTATCCTTTCTCAAATCGCTTTTCCTCGTGACCCCGTTTCACGACGCCCGGCTCGTCGACGAAGATGCGGCGGATAGTCTTCTCTATCGAACCCCCAAAATCGCGCCAGTTCCAGGACCGTGTAGTGCTTCTCCAGCGCAGGATCTGATTTATGCCGGCTTTCGCCTACGCGATCCTCGGGCGGCGCTGAATCGTAAGCTAGCCATGAGCTAGCCAGCGGTATCGCATAGTCGGGGATTAGTTATCGGCGAGGCTCGTCAGCGGATGGTCCTTCTCGGCCCGCATCTGCTTCCAAGAATTTTGCTGCTTTTCGCACTGTGAGCTCGGCGTAGGCTTGGGGATTGTGCTTATCAAAGCGCCGGTAGACGGCGATCGCGCTCACGATCAAGTGTTCTGGCTCGCCTCGCGCGAGAGCTCGCTTGGCGAAGGCCCAGTCGCGTTCGGATTGAGACAGTCGGTGGGGAGGCACGGATGCGCGGCGACCGGGATCGCGGTTCACCGTGCGCGGCGCGCGTTCGTCCGCCGGAAACTTTGGGAAACGATCCGGCCCGCATACGTCTCTGGACATGGCCTGGACCGTGATGAGATGCCTGTTGGCGTACTTGTGATTATAGAAGCCGGGAAGCCGTAGGACCCTGGAGCAGTCGGTGGCTGCCGGGTCGGCTCCGGTTTCGCGGGCCAGGCCGCGCTGGAGTTCTTCTGCTTGATCCTTCGTGAATCCGGCCACTTTCCAGACCACCTGCCACTTGCCGGGCGAGCTGCTCAAAAGATAATTCGGCTGCGGCAGGTCCGACCGCTTGAGCAGATTTTCAACGGCTTCCGTGCCGCGTTCGTCAAAGTCCAGGTAAACGTGGCGTATGACGCCGATGTCCGCTTTGGTGCGGCCGTGGGCGTCCGGCCGGAGAGCATTCATCGAAACATAGACCTCATGCTGCCGGGCGTTCTTCAGCCGGAGCCACGCCTGAAAGTCCGGCGCGGCGATCCTCTCGGCGGCGGCCAGACGCTGAACGACGGCACCTGATCGCTTGTGGAGAAGGACAACGGCCAGCCGGTCGGATCTGTCAAAGTTATCGAGCACGTAATCAGCAGCTGTCTTCAAGCTCATGCGCTTCACCTCCCTATCTGTATTCGTCCGGCGTTCAGCGGTCCAGGGATACCGAGTCGGAGCAGTCCCTCGCTTCGAGCGCCGGCGGCGGGTCGGGCTCCTTCGGCACAGGTCCCTGGGGAGTTGGTCTCGCCTCAGTCGCGGCATCCGCCGGTGTACGTTCCGAGACTTCACGGGTGCGGCGTTCGTCCGTGAGGTCGTTAAGAATTTTGGCCGAAGCCGCCTGGATGACTGAAAGCGATTCCGCCAGCGTCTCCTTGTTCCCCTGATAAAGCGCGATGTAATCAGAATGGGCGTTGTTGGTCTCAAGACCGATGCCGCGTGAAACGACAAAGGCGACGGCTTCGGCTTGCGTTTCAGTGACGATTCTCGGCTGCGCGTCGGCGTCGGGCCTGTGATGGAGCATCTCATGGGCGAGTTCGTGCGTGAGCACGGAAAACTCCTCGGCGGGCGAGAGGCCGGGCAGCAGGCGAATAGTTCCTCCCATCGAGACGCCCTGGGCCGGGGCAATGCGGGGGTCGTACTGGAGGTCAATGCCGCGACGAGCGACGATGGCTTTCAGCTTCTCGCCATACTCCCTGGGGTCGCCGGTGGTTTGCGCGAACTGGGGCAGGGGTTTGCCGTCCGTTTGAGAGACGTCGAAGACGTACGCCGTTCGGAACCCCGTCAGACGGTAGGCTTCCTCAGGTTTAGCCGGGGCTTTCGCCGCGCGCAAGGCGTCCTTGTCCCTGACCAGGATCGGCGCGAGGATCGCGATGCCTTTCTCGCCTTTTTTAACGGAGCGCCCCAGCTCGTGCCAGGTCCGAAACCCCGCGACGCGCGTGGCTGTGGGAACGCTGAGCGTGAATCAAGAGAGCGTTGTTCCAGCTATAGCGGTGAAAACGTGCCATGGTCGATAGATAACGGGTGAGCGCCTCGCTCTTCCCCTGCTCCAACTCCGCCGTCAGACGAGCGAGGGCTTCTTCCGCCAACTTTTTCGATTTTTCATCCGCCATGATGAATCACGTCCGCTCCCGTGCGTACACCGGTTCCAGTTGGAAGCGATCAAGCGCCGCGTCGTAGCCCTTGATGGCAAAGATCTCCGTGACAAAGCGCCTGCCCTGACGCCGTTCGATATGCACCACAAAATCGAGGGCCTCGGCGATGTTGGTGCGCACGGCCCGGTAGGGGATCTCGATGCCGGACTGAAGCACGCAGGTGGTGAAGCGGGCGAGCGCCAGCCCGGCTGAGTTGGCGTGCAGCGTCGAGAGGCTTCCTGCGTGCCCCGTATTGAGCGCCTGCAGCAGGTCAAAGGCCTCGCCGGCGCGGACTTCGCCTAGAAGAATCCGGTCCGGGCGCAGGCGCAGCGTGGTGCGAAGAAGGTCGCGGATGGTGACCGCCGGCAGGCCCGGCTGCTCGCGCCGAGCTTCCAGGCGAACGAGATTGGGCTTGGCGATCTGGATCTCGGAGGTGTCCTCGATGATGACGAGGCGTTCGGCGTCCGGGATGAAAGCGGCGAGCGCATTCAAGAGCGTCGTCTTGCCTGTCCCGGTGCCGCCCGAGATGAGGATATTTTTGCGGGCCTCAACCGCCTGACGCAGGACGGCCAGCGCCTCAGGCGCAAGGCTTCCGATGCGCACGAGTTCGTCGGCCGTGTAGATCTCGCTGTGGAACTTCCGGATGGCGAGCACACTTCCGCTCACCGCGCAAGGCGGAAACACCGCCGCCACGCGGGAGCCGTCTGGCAGCCGGGAATCCAGCAGCGGTTTTTCTTCGTTGATTTCATCCCCGAGTGCCCGGGCGATGTTTCGCAGGGCCACCTGAAGCGATTTTTCGGGGATCGCGACGCCCGGAACCCGGCGCATCTCGCCGCGTTTTTCGATGAAGACGCCCGCCGAACCGTTGACCAGGATGTCCGAAATCTCCGGGTCGCGAATGAGCGGCTCAATTGGGCGCAGGAAGGGAATGATGATCTCCCAGCTCACGATCAGAGTTCTCCTTTGGCGAGCTGTTCAAAGTAAGTCGTATTTTTGTCCAGGTAGTACGGCTTCAAGTAGCAGTAGCTCGGAGGCCGGGGATTCAAGCCGTCATAGGCCAGGATGATGGACTGGGCGTTCTTCAGTTCGGCGAAGATCTTCGGTTCAAAGACGAAATCGCGCTGGACGCTGTAGCCTTTGCTGGCGCCGACCGTGGCGCGGTGGGCGCTGGCCAGACCGGTCAAGACGCTGACGCCGGCGTCCTGCCCGTGCTCCGACAGACTGTAGTTGAGCTTAAGCTGCTCTTCCTTGCCGCAGAGTTCGCTGGCGGTCTTGGCGCTGAAATCGTCCGAGAGCGCGAGAAAGATTTTGGTGCGAAAGGTCTGCAGGAGGGTCCGCCAGGTTTCGCCGGGCAGCGTCGACCGCAGCGAACTGATGCTCTGGGTGGCCACAATCGGGATGCACCGGGCCTGCCGCGAGAGGGCGAAGAACTTCTCATCGCCCGACGGATCGTTCTCGCCTGCGGTGGCGAAGGATTGGTATTCATCGCAGAGAAAGATCGCCTCGCGCCAGTAGCGCTGCGGCTCGCGTTCCATCCGGGGAATCCGGTTGACCACGGCCCGCTGGAAATCCTGCTTCATGAGCGTGCCGATGGTACGCGCCAGGCCCGGATTGGCCGAGACCGGAAAGTTGAGGGCGCAGACGATTCCCTTTTCGAGCAGGTCGGAAAAAGGCGGAAAGGGTTTGCCGTAGCGGCCGTCTTTGTTGGCGACCGGGTCGTATGTCTCTTTCGGCGGGCAGAAGACCCGCTTGACGGCGGGGTTGTCGTCGAAGAGCGAGAGGAACACCGAGATGCCCTCGACAATCGAGGTCCGCAGGCGCGGCTCAATGCGCTTCCAGTCCTGGTAGAACCAGCGTTTGACCGCCTCAAACTGCTCGCGGCGATCCGGGTCCCAGGCCCGGCCCGAGCTGCTAGAGTCCGCCGGGCCGCCCGATTCGGTCTGGACTTCATAAGAGACTTTGCGCTCCTCCAGGCAACGCCGCAAATCCTCCGTGGCCGGCGCCTTCATGCGGCTCGCTTCCCCGTCCCGTTCAAAGGGGAACGTTTCCAGCTCCGGATCGGCCAGGAAGGCCTCGATGCTGATCAGGAGAAACTCCGACTCGAAGAGACGGACGCCCTCCTGGATTTTCTGCTCCAGAAGGTCCGGGTTGATCGCGCCCTGATAGACATCGAAGAGCGTGACGTAATCGTAGAGGACCTTGTGAAGGAGGATCACGAACTTGACGAGGTTCGTATAAGCCTGCTGCCAGAACGGCTCCTTGCCTTTGCCGAAAAGGTTGTTTAGCAGCGACGCGATGCCGTAAGCCAGAGCATAGGCATCGAGGTCGTTATAGAGCGGGTTGTACCGGTAGGGAGAATCGAGGCTGATTTCGAGATAATCCTCGCCGCGCCCGTGCTGATCAAGGATGCGCTTGACCTTCTGGCAGAAGTCACCTTTGACTTCCAGGAAGAGTCCGCCAATTCGTTTCGCCGGGTCGGAGGCGCGGTAGGCGAGAATCTGCTCCGCGAACGGGTACATGCAGCCGCTTGTCTTGCCGCTGCCAATCGCGCCGAAGATCATGATGCCGGTGTAGAGACCCCGGTCGGGGATGGTCAGCCAGTACGGGCACTCCGCCGGTTCCGGCTTCTTCGGATGGTGGATCTCGCCCACGACCACGACTAGCCGTTCGCGGTGGGACGGATCAGGGTACTGCGGCAGCCTGGCGAGAACGGTTCGTGGTCCCTGACCGATGACAAAGATGTAGGCCAGCGACAACAGGACCGAAAAGAAAATGCCGGGCGTGCTGAAAAGCATCCCGAGGTAGGCGTACTTGATGGCGTAGAAGAGGTATGGGTCTTTGAGCAGAACGAGCTGGAGCAACGCGTTCTCCTCCGGGAACGGAAGCCGGTGGAGACCAATGATCCCGGCGCCCATGGCGAGCGCCGCACTCGCGATAGTGCGGTTTTCAACCAGCAGTCTCATTTGCGTTTCTCCGGCATCGAAGCAGCCGGGCCAGTAAGTCCTGAGGCGGCGAGCCACGCGGCAAAGCCTGTGTCCTTCTTGAACGCGATAGCGAGCACCTGGCTGATGACGTAATCGCGGTCGCTCTCCAGGTATTGGCAGTACTGCTCCAGCGTGCGGACCAGGGTCTGGTCGAGTTTGGCCTCAATGCGCTCCCGGACTTGCTTCGGTTGTTTTACGATGTAGGATTTCATAGCTCCTCCTTGATCCGGTCCCTTTACCGGGTGATTTTCAAACCGTGGGCGGGAACGACCCCCGAGACGAGTGAAAGCGAGCGAGCGGGTTTTGGGCGGCGTGGTCCGCCCAAAACCGGGGTCGTTCCCGCCCACGGTTTGACCCGCCGTTCCGCCACGATTTTTGGCGGGTCTGACTTGAATTCCTTGATTTCCAAGCGTTCTCGAACCTGGAGGTTCGAGAACGCCGCCGAGAACGGAGCCGCGAGATCGTTCGAGGGTCTCCGCCGAGACCCGGACGCCCAACTCGCGGCGGAAGTGGTCGTCTCAGCCGGGAAAATGTCCAAAGAGTTCATAGTCGTGCTCCAGGCGGAAGGTGGAAAACGCGCCCAGGATCAGCGGCCGCGCGATTGTTTCGGACCCCACGATTTCGAGGTCAGAACCGGGCTCGCCTGACTTCCAGTGCGCGTACAAGGCTTCGTGTTTTTCGCTCGAAAACTCCGACCGCTCTTGCCGAAGCCGAAGGAGTTTGGCTCGGTCGAACGATTCCAGGCGTCCACTTTCATAGAGACGGCGCGTCTCAAAATACTGGAGAAGGCGCTCCTTCGGCGGGGCTTCAGCAGCTTTCGATGCCGCGTTATCACGGCGGATAAAGTTCTCAAACAGGCGCTGGGCAGCCTTAAAAGGAGCGTCGCTCGCCGCCACGTAGACGAGGTGAAAACAAGCCAGCGAACCGAAAAGAGAGCTGCATTGCGACAGGTAGCTTTCGAACCGGGATGTGCTCCGCATGCCTTCATCGACGAAGCAAAAGGAAACCACAGGAGGCTCGCCGGGGGCCGCTGCTTTCTCCTGCTCCGAAGAAAGAAAGAGGGGGTATTTGTCCACGAAATAACGGGCGGTGGCGGAGGCCGATTTCCGGGAGCGATAGAGTTTGCCGGGCAGCCGGGCCGCGTCGAGTTTCAGTGTTCCGGTGAAGTAGTCCAGCTTCTCCTGCTCGGTGGCAAGGTAGTGAACGCCGCGATGCGCCAGCACGAAATCGAGGCCCATCACCTTGTTCTTGATTGTCAGGACTTCACGCGCGCGGCGGTTACGATTCTCGCCCTGGCCGAGCGCCTCGTAAAAGGGCCGCGCGCATAAGTGATAGAGCTGCGTGTTCTGACGCCAGGTGGAAGACCGGAGGTGGCCTTTGGTGAGCGCTTTCTGCACCAGCTGGGTGACGTTGCCGCCGTCTTTTCCTCCGATATACGAAGCATACTGGCGGCGCAGAAAGTACCCTCCGTGCAGCGCCGCCAGACAGAGAAACGAGGCTTCGGGTTCGGTGTATCCGAAGCGGATCAGAGCCCGGATGCGCTCGCTGGCCGTCATGGGAATCTGGCTCATAGGGAAAGAATCGACGCGGTAATCTCGCGCTCTTCGAGCACGCGGCTGAGCCTCGACGCGGAATCGTCGGCGGCATACATTTTGAATCCAGCTTCGGCTTTGGCCTGGAGCGCCGGGCCGTGATAATGCTCGGTGGCCAGTTCCAGATCAACGCGCCCGAGGTCGCCGGTCGAGGCTTCGTATTCGATGCGCAAGTCCGGCAGCGGAATCCTTCCTTCGATCACCTTCAGGCCGTTCTGCCGTGCGACTTCGGCCTGGCGCCGCGCGTAATCCAGCGGCGCGAGTCCCCTGGCCCTGGCCAGCGGTGAATACACCTTTTGTTTGAGTTCATAGTCCAGTACGACTCCCCGGATTCGTCCTCCCGCCTGCTCGATCTTCTGCTTCTCGGCCTGATACATGCGGTAAATCGCCGCATCGTGGCGCACTTCCGCCGGCTTCACGAAGCCGGAATAAAGGGCCTGGTCGGACCCTGAGCCGTTCTCCTGCATAAGTTTCTTTCCCACTTTCGTGAGCGCCACCAGGGCGAGCTTCTCGCTCTTCGGGCCGGCCCACACCGTTCGCGTTTGAACAAGACCCTGCGCGCGAAGGGAGCGCAGATCCTGCTGCATCAAGGCGGCGTTGCCCTGATACCGGTAGTGCGCCAAATCAGCCAGCGTTACGGTCCGAAACCGGCCGATGTCGCGCAATATTTCACGCTCCGCTGGGCTTGTGCGGTAGATATGACCGCGAATGCGGGCAAGGTCGTGCTCGCGCGATACTTGCGATTCTTCCGGCCGCGGCGCTACGCGGGGTGACGGTCGGGGATCAGGTTCCTGCCTTTCCTGGGGGTCGATATCGCGGTCCATGGGGTTCTCCTACTCGTTGACTCGGCGCGAAAGCTCCTCCGAGAGGTTCGCGCCCGTCTGCAATTGCTTTTCAAGATGGGCGAGCTTGCGGCCGGTATCTTTGAGGAAAAGCTTCCGGCCCAGCAGATAGACGGCGGCGAAGACATTGACGAAAAGAGCCGCCGCAAACAAGGCGATGGACTCGCCGTAGCTTTCGAGCAGGAGCCGGCGGTAAGGGATGAGGAACCGACATTCTCCCAGCAGATAAAACCCCAGCGCAAGCAGAAGAATTGTCGTGACGAAGAAGGCGTTGGCGATCATGACGCTCCTATTGGAAAGCCTGGTCTTCGCGGAAGTAGGTAATCGTGAGACCCAGCGGATTGACCGGGATCATGGCATTGGGCACGCGGTCGCGCACCGTGAAGACGATGTGCGCGACGCACTTTTCGCGCCGGGTTTCGGAATGATCCACCGCCGCGTAATAGACCTTTTCAAAATCGACCGTGGCTTTGTATGGCGGCGTGCGCAGGTCCTCGATCGACACGTTGGTCACCTGCACCTCGATTTCCTCGGCCGGGTTCGCGAGGAATTGCTCGATGGGTTTGGCCTTTTTATCGACTGCGATCAAGGCCGCGGCCAGCTTTCCATCCAGGAAATAGAGCGACCGCGCGTAGCTTTCCTGGACCGTGGCGCGCATCCGGCTGTAGCGCCCCTCGACGAACTGGATCAGAAAATATTTGATCTCGGCTTCCTGCGGGTGATATTCGAAGGCTGCGTAGCTCACCGCCTCGGCGCGCCCCACGTCGTTGATGCGGATGACGAGCGGCTTGACATGGCGGGCGGCATCGTAGGCGTAGATGACGGCAAAAGCCAGAGCGATTGAGACGGCGCACAAGCTCAGGACCGCGATCTTCAGATACGTGTTCATGACGGCGGTCGAGCCATATAGCTCGACAAACTGCCGGCGGGCCGGGTCGAAATCCCTGGGCGACGGAAGTTTCAGATGCATGGTGGACATGGGTATCCCTCCTAGAAGTGCGGCACCGCAGACTCGCCGGAACGGCCCGTAAAGAGCGAGTTGACCAGGGACGGAATCTTGACGATTCCGTACGTAAAAGCGATCAACAACAGCACGAGCGGAAAGAAAAGCAAGAGAATCCTGGCCCCATCGTAAGGGGGCGGATTCGAGTCAACGAAGTGGATGAGCAGGTTGCCGAAAACGAAGAGATACGCGTTGGCGACGACCGGATAAAAGGCGTACTGGATGAGCGATTTGAGCCAGCCCCAGAACAGCCATTCCATCCTCGGCACGATAAAAAAGGGAATGAAAATCGGCCCCAGGAGGACGGCGATGGCGGCGGCGACGTAGCCGAAGGCCACGACCGTGAAAACCGCCGCCTGAGCCGCCAGGATGCAGAGGGCGGTGACGGCGTAGCGGATGACTTCGAGGATGTTGAATGCCAGCGAGAGTCCGGGCATCTCCATGCCCCAGTAGAGGCCGCTCAAGCGGTCCCAGACTTCCTGCACGATCGAGTGATTGAGCTGATTGGCCAGACTCAGGCCCTGATCGATGATCAGGTGATAGAAGCTGACGCCGAAACCGGGAATCGGCGTGCTGTAGAACGTGATCATGCCGTAGCCGAAGGCGATGGTGATGAGCAGGTCGGCAAAGTTGTCGAAATGGAACAGCGGGCCTGATCCGCCGCCGGCCGACCCCAGAGCGCTTTTAACGCCGAACCAGACGATCAGGATGACGGCGAAGCTCCGAAACATGGTGACGCCCATGGACTGGAAAAGTGAGGCGTGCTCGGTCATGAGCTGCGTGAGATAGGCGAAAAGATCATTCATGGTACTTGGCGGCATGGCGTCTCCTTAGGGCATCGTCCAGGCGAGCATCGCTTCGCTCGCGCCCGCCGCCTGCGCGGTCATGGCGGCCTGGCCCTGGTTCATGAACTGGATGTGATTGTTGAACGCCTGCGCCTCGGCGTCGCGCTGGCGTTTGGCTTCGATGATCTGTTCTTCGGCCAGAGTGGCCAGGAGTTTGTTCGTGTCCTGCGTGTTGCGCAGCGCAATCACGCCGGCCGCATTGATCTTGTTGAGGACGGCCACTTCGGTATTCATGTCGGGATCATCCGAGAGCGAGTCGGCTTCGAGGTTCTGGATGGCCGCTTCCACCTGGGCGGCATTGGCGCGCAGGAGCCCGAGCGTTCCAATGCCGGTGAGGTTCGCCCCGTCCGTCAACTCCACCGTCGCGTAGTCGGTTTCGACGCGCGGGAGTTGATCGGCCGGAATGTTCGAAAGCCCGGCCCCATAGACGCCGAGAGGCTGCGCGGCCGTCCAATAACCGGGGGCCACTCCCGAACCCGTGTTGATGCCGGTGGTCCATCCGCCAGTCGTGCCGTAGGTGTTGGCCGCCGACGAATTCAGCCACGGCGTGGTGATCGCGCGATACCGGGTGAACATATTCACCGGGTCGGGCTGGGCCATGTAGAGCATCTCTTCGTACTGGCTGCGAACCATGTCGTAGGTCTGCACGAGCTGCGAGTACTGCTGCTGGAGTTCGACGAGCTGTTGAATCAGTTCTCCGTAGCTGGTCGGGTCAAAGACAATGTCACCGATCCCGAGAATCGCCAGAGCGGGTCCGGCCAGGGCGAGGCTGAGAATCGCAAGAACGGTGAAGCGGACGGCAGATTTCCGTGGCATATGGTCTCCTATAAGTCGTTGGGCATTTGGTGCTTCTCGTAGGCCGGGAGAAGCAAATCGTCCGATAGATACACCTTCACGCGGTGGCCTTCCCGGATCGTGATGGTGGGGAGGACATTCAAATAGCGGTCCAGAATGTGCATAGAAGATTGCGACACGCTTGAGGCCATGCCCTGCCGGTAGGCGTCCGTCGCGGACTCCTCGGGTCCATAGTTGGTGTTGGCCTGGCTGAATCCGGCGACGAGTCCGAGCGCGATCGAAACGCCGAAGACCTGCAGATAATGGTGGTTCACCTGGTCCTGCAGGCCTGTTTCGCCGATCTGGTTCAGGCCGTGGAATTTGTCGAGGCTCACCGAATAGCCGTCCGGCATGAGGAGCCGGTGAAACACCACCGCCAGCCGATGATCCCCGAAGGTCTCCACTTTTCGCACTTCTCCCAGCACGCGGCTTCCCTGGGGAATGAGGACGTGCTGGCCGTTGTGCGAATAGACGTCGGCCGTCACGAGGCAATCGACCGGGCCGGAGAAAGACCCGTCCAGACGATTGGTGAGGACGGTTTCGAGAATGGTCCCTTCAAAGAGCCGGTACATGTTTCCGGCGGACCGGTCGAGCGCGGCGTCCCGCTCGGCGGCGCGCCGCGCCGCGTTCTGGGATTCGGTATCCTCCTTCTTTGCGGCAGAGGCCGGCCCGACCGTAGGCGGGTACGCCGACGGCGTTACGGTGGCAGCCGGGATGTCCACGGCAGGTGCGGCCGGGAAGCCGCCGTTCGTCGTCAGGTCGGGCGGGGAATCCATGCCTGTCGGGGCTTGGGCCGCGGATGCCGCTTTGCGATAGGTCAGCGCGATGTTGGAAGCAAATAATGATTGCTCCTCGCGTCTGTTTCGATCTCCATGAACGCCGCTTTCGTCTCCACCGAGATCGGACGAAAGGCGCGCGGGGAGCCGCGGGACGCCCGCGCCGGGGTAGGCGACCGCCGCCGGAGGGTTCCCCAGGTCGCCCGGGGCGACGCCCAGAGCGAGCTGCGTGCGAGCCAACTGTTCTTTGGCGGTCTGAAGTTTCTGCGTCTCTTCTTTGAGCTGGCTTTCGTATTCTCCTATCTGGGTCGCGTTCGGTTCTACTACCGGCGACGGAGCAGTCGCTCTCAGCGGTTTCTCCTTGGGCGCATTGTGGCCGGAGAGCGCGATGATGACGACCATCAGGACCGCCAGACCGGTCAACACCCAGGCCTGGGTGTTTTTGGGCAGCACGCCGGACGGCGCGACTCGTTTGTCCCGGACTTCCGGCGTGGATACAGGATCAGTTCCAGACATAGGCTATTCCTCCCGCGTGAAGTTGAGCTTTTCTTTGCCGATGGCCAGGTATCCTCGGTCAAGGATTTTGCGGATCACAAACACGCCATTGGCGTATTCGAAGTTGACTAGATTCGGTTTTCCGTCCGCGATTTCGTAGAGGACCGGCGTTTCCTCCGGCCGGGCCTGAATGTAAGTGAATTTTTCGTCGTTATACATGGCGCGAACATAGAACGGCTTCTTTCCAGCTTCGAAGCGATAGGGAAACCGCACGTTGGACAGAAAGCGGTTGATGCCGCTGTCGATTTCGGTTTGCGCCGACTGCTTCACCTGGCGCGTCTCCTCCTTGGCCATTTCTGTTTGCTGGCGGTAGTCATCGAGCGTCTGAGCGGACACGAACCGGGGTGCGGCGTTGGCGGCAGAGATCATGGAGTCGTCTTTGGGTTCGATGTACACCTTCAAATCGGGCGCGCTATCGGTCGCCTCCGAGACTTCCACGAGAACAAAGGAATAGATATTCCCGCTGGCCGTGATGAGGTTCAGATTGGTCTGCGCGCCGGCTTTGGCGGGCTTGATGTAGGCCATGTTCTCTGATCCGTTCACGACCCAGAAATCTTTGTCGCCGCAGGTAAAATCCAGGATCTTCTCGGTCTTCGGCAGCACGATGAGAGTGGTGTAGCGAAGCTTGGCTTTAAGCTTCACCACGTCTCTTTCGCCGTAATGCACCACGCGGACGATGGGGTCGCTCTCGGCCGTTGGGACCGGCGGCGTGGCCCCGGCGGGTCGAGCCGGTTCCGCCGGGTGCTTGGTGGCGGAACTTTGCCCGTGAAGCAGGACGGCACACAATGAGGCGATGGCGAACGACGACAGCAGACGAGTTGGTTTCATGAAGTTTGGCTCCTTGCCAGAATTTCGAGGCCTTGTTCAAACCCGTAGCGCTCGAAGGCCTCTCGACGGCGCTCCCGGTCAAAGGGATGGCTGGTGTACAGCCAGTAATCTTTGGGCCCCACGCGAAGGTTGACGACTTTAGACAGGTCCGGCCGCTGGATCAGGATCTGCCGCTTGGGAATGAGCTGCGCGATGAGCCCCGCTTCGGTTTCGTTCAGATGGAAGACGTCGCGATACGCCTGCTGATCCAGGCTCGGATTGGCCAGAAACATCTTGGTGGCGCAGCTCTCGACCACCACCGAGAGCATCTCCGAGCGCAGCAGGTCGTCGCTCGATTGCGTGGCCAGGATCATCGCGGCGTTTTTCTTGCGCCAGGTTTTGAGCGCCTCCAGGATGTACTGCCGGATCGTCGGATGGCGAAAAAAGCGCCAGGCTTCATCAATCACAAAGAGCTTGAGCGCGGTGGTTTGACCGGCGTCATAGATGGCGGCGTTGGCGCGGTGAAGAATGTAAAACAGCAGCGGTTCCAGGATCTGCGGGATTTTTTCCATGCCTTCGAAGTCAAAGGTCTGAAATCGGGCCAGGGTCAGGTTGTCCTCGGCATGATCGAAGACCGCCGCGTACGGACCGCCCTGGACCCATTTCTGCAGCGCCGCGCGAAGATCCCGGCCCAGGAGATTGGAGAGCGTATAGAGCCGCCGCTGGTCCGCGTCGACTACATAGAGGTTTTCGATCTGTTCATAGAGATCGCGCTCGTCTCGCGCGGTGAGCTGATAGGCGCTCGACTCGATGAGGACTTTGAGGAACGAAAAAAGGAAATGCAGATTTTCTTTGGTCGGCGGCAGCGAAAAGGGATTGATCGAAAGGGCCCGTTCTTCGATTCCCACGCGGAGGTAAGCGCCTCCGAAGAGCCGCGTGACGCTTTCGTAACTTCCGCCCAGATCGAAGATATAGGTTTGAGGGTCGTATTTCTGCCCGTGCGTGAGCAGGAAATTCACGAAGAAACTTTTTCCACTGCCGGTGGCGCCCAGAATCAGCGTGTGGGCGATGTCCCCACAGTGCAGGTTCAGGAAATAGGGGGTGCGGTGATTGGTCTCAAGGACGGCCAGGTATTCCGCGCCATTCAAGTGCGCGTTCTGCGTCTCCCCCGTATGGAGCGTGAAGAGAAAGGACAAGTCCGCATAGTTCGTGTCGAGCAGCCACAAGGACCGGAGATTGTAAGCGTGGTTTCCCGGAAGGATCGCCAGCCACGCGTTGAGCAGGTTGTAGCGCTCCTCGGTCAACTGCGCGTCGTGGGTCGCAAACACTTTGAAGCATTCCGCGACGGCCCGTTTCACCCGCGCGCGATTTTCGTCCCAGAGCGCGAGCGTCATCGAGAACGCCCCGAAGGATCGGCCTTTGACTTCGAGTTCCTCCAGACAGGCCCCGAGATTGCCGACCTGCGCCACCGCCGCGTCATCGACCAGCATGTCCTTGGGCGAGGTCTGGGCGCTGGAGGTGGCGTAATTCATCAGGGAGGACTTGACGTTGTGAAAGTGCCGGCGCTTGGAGTGAATCCGCCGGAGCATCTTCTGGTTGCTTTCGCGCTTCCATTCGCTGGCCAGGACGAAGTTGCAGGGGACGTCGAGCAATCCGCGCAAGAGGTGCGCGAAGGTTCGACCGGGCGGCTCCTTGAGAGTCAAAACCGACACGCAGACGTCGTCGAGACGCAGATGGTCCCGGTGGCACTCGAGGGCGGAATCGCAGGCCTGAAAATCGACGAAATCGTCGTACTTGAGACGCACGCTGTCGGATTTGTGCGGCGCGTAATTGAGCAGTCGGCGGAGAAACTGAAAAGCCTGATCCTTCGTCAGGATCTCCGCATGCAGCGCTTCCGGCAACTGCGCTACGAAACTCGCGACCTTGTGCGTCAGGATTTCACGCGCGCGCGCCAGATCCTCTTCGAAAAGATCGATTTGGCGACCGCTCGAAAGCGCCGCGCGCCAGCCGGCGACCGGGCGCGTGATCCATTGCGACAGCCCCCCGCGGGCGTGAGCGCCGGAGGTCAAACCCTCATAGGCCATGGCAAAATAGATTTCGAGCGTGTAGAGGTCCTCCGGCTTCTCCTGCAGGTAGGCGATGCGGCTTACCGTGGCTTGCTGAACCACGGGATTGGCGTACTCGCGCGTCGGAAGGATCGCATGGTCGCGTTTGAGGACATATTGGTACAGCCGGAAACGTTCATCGAGCGTCCTGAGCGCGGCTTCAAACCGGCGCGCGATCTGATCGATTTCGGAGGCGTCCAGGCACTCGTAGTCCACGCCCTGCAGGCGCAGGATCGTGATGAGACTACCGCCCTTGGTCAAGAAGGTATGCGCGTCGAGCGCGGCGGTAATGCTGATGCGGGCGTTCAACGCGCCGGACTCTTCGTAGTCCTTCATGATGCGTCCGATCCTCATCACGACCGCAAGCCTCTTTCGGAAGTCGGATCGCGTTTGGCCGGGTCATAGAGCGTTCGGAATTGAGCGGCGTTAAGAAGAATACGCAGAATCTCGGCATCGGTCGCCGTGGCCCAGCGGGCGAGTAGGAAAAGCGCGATGAACATGATCAGCCCGCCCAGGAGGCTGCCAAAGAAGTTGAACGTGGCGGCGCCCATGATGGCCGCCAGAAAAAACAACCGGCGTTCCGCGCCCCAGACCGTGAGCGGCTTGTTGATGGACCGATAAACCGGATGAAAAAGAGGCTGGTTCGACATAAGCGCTCCCGGAGTTCCGCTGAGAATCGCGCTTAGCCCGGGAACAGCCAGGTCATGAAGTTGACGGCGCCGATGGCCATGCCCACGCCGAAGAGAATCCCGGCGAGCATGCGCTTGGATTCGCCTTCCCCGAAGGCGAACATCAGGCCCCCCACGACAATCGCGATGAGGCTCAGGCCCCGCGCGATCGTGCTCGTAAAAGCGGTCTGCAGCACGGTCACCGCATCTTCCCACGGCGACTGCGCAAAGAGCGGCGTTGAGGCGCTGAGCATCAAAGCCCACACTCCGGCACGGATGACCCCGACGTGGCGTCGGCGGTTTGCAGCTTGGACGGATCTGGCGATCATGATAAAGCTCCTTTCGTTCGCTCTTTGCACGGGTGGAGGCCCGAAATAACGCCTCCTCTCTTACATGCGCAAAAGAGGAACAAAGAGGCTGGTCAGGTCGGAGGGATCGGGAGGAGAAAAGGGAATCAGGTCTTATCGGGAGGCGCGTTACCAGCCGGCCACGAGGTCTCGCAGTCCACCGGGCCGCAGGTATTCGGTCCAGGTAGCCTTCAGTTGTTGCTGGTGACGTGAGGGCCACGATCCGAAGGGAAGCACGTAATGATCGGTCAGATAGCGATGCATCGCCTGCTCATCCGCCGGGCAGGCCTGTAGCGTGTGCATGCTAACTCCCCTTATTTGGGACTCTGTCAAGTTGAGTGCGTTGAACCAGTCGGCATCCGTAAAATCGGCATCGGAGAGGTTTGCTTCTGCGAAATCGACGTTCCTGATGCTGGCGCCTTCAAAGCACGCGCCGGCCAAATTGCTTCCCCTGAAGTTAGACCCAACAAGGAAGCAGCCGTTGAACCGCATGCCCGCAAACTGGGCGGCAGCGAAATCCATGCCATAGAGTTCAAGATGTTCCAGCTCGTCGGCGTTAAAAAGCGCTCCGAGATCGCCTCCTGTGGACGCCGTGAGCACTTCGAGCGTCTGCTTTCTCACCGCCCGCGCGGCATCCCGCACCTGGCCCACGCCAGGGTCCATTGTGAGGATCACGTCCTTCAGGATGGAATTGATCGCTTGCCGGGTCGCCGCGGAGGCACCCGCCTCAATGAAACGCCTCAGAGTCTTCAATGCCTCACGACTTCGGGCGACATTCTTAAATGTGATCTTTGCCGCGATGTCCCGGATCTGCGGCGCTTCGGCATCCTCGGAGGGAGAATGTAAGTGCGGCCGATAACGGCTCTCGGAAAACGTTCGGAGGGCGTGCAGCACTTCCGTCATCGATGGAAATCGATCATCGATCTTTTTCTCAAGACAGCACCCGACGATGGCGGCGAGCGGCGGCGGCGTCCCCGGAAGAGCGCCGGGTTCTTTCTTCAGAATGGCGTCCTTAATGTCGTGGCGCTCGCCTGGACCGAAGGGGTGTCCGCCGCTGAGCATCTGATGCATGATCAAACCGAAACTGAAAATCTCGGAACGCCGGTCAAGCCGCGCCGGGGGTTCAGCCAGTTGCTCGGGGGCCAGCCAGATTGTCGTGCCCAGGCGCTCGGAAGCCTCCTCCTCGCCTGATTGGAGCGGCCACGACGCAAGCTCTCTGGCCAGGCCAAAATCCAACAGCTTGATCCTGTCCTGACGCGTCACCATGATGTTTCCAGGTTTTAGATCGCCATGAAGGATGCCCTCGGCGTGGGCGGCGGCCAGGGCGTCGGCAATCTCCAGCGCGTACCTCAGCGTCTGGTCGATGGGCCATCCCACGTGCGGGATCAGGCGTTCAAGCGTGTCGCCGGCGACGTACTCCATGACGATGAAGTTCACGCCGTCGTGTTCGGCGATCTCGTGGACCGTGACAATGTTGGGATGGTTGAGGGCGGAGGCGCACTTCGCTTCCTGAATGAGCCGCCGGCGGTCGTTGGGGTCGCCCCGCTTCCACGGAGGAAGGAATTTCAAGGCCACCGTGCGGTCAAGACGCAAGTCCCGACCTTTATAAACCTGCCCCATCCCGCCGTGGCCGAGTTCCTCCAGGACCTGGTAATGACCGAGCAGGGTCCCCCCCACCGACGAATAAATGCCCAGGAAGCTCGCGGGGCTATGGGGCTTTCGCCTTGGTCTGTCCTCCGTCACATCTTAAGTTGATCTTGCATCCACGCCTTGGCTTTCGCCCAATCGTCTTTGGCGGTGCTGAGGCTGATATCCAACACCTCGGCGGTCTCCCGGAGAGTCAGTCCGGCGAAATAGCGGAGCTTCACGAGCTCGTACTGACGGGAGCTCTGGACCTCCAGACGAGCCAGGGCGGCGTCGACCGCCAGGATTTCGCGATATTCATCGTAGCCGCCGGCGGATGCCTCGTTAAGTTCCACACGTTCCAGCCCCCCGCCGCGCTTATTGGAATCCCGCCGACGCGCGTGGTCGACCAGCGCCTGACGCATGGCGTTGGCCGCCGCGCCAAAAAAATGTTTGCGGTTGGCAAAAGGTCCGCCCGTGATCAGGCGGATGTACGCTTCATGGACCAGCCCCGTGGCCTGGAGGCTGTGTTCGGGTCGTTCCTTGGAGAATAAGCCGCCGGCCATTCGCCGGAGGTCCGCATAGACCAAGGGCATCACCCGCGCGTGAATGGTGTGACCTTCCCGCCATCGGGTGAGAAGTTCCGTGACGCTTTCAGAAACGACCATCGGGGGAACTCCTTTTCTAGTTTAAGGCCATCGAGTGGAATACGGAGCCTTTCATAAATATGCGCAATTCGTCGCCGGAAGAGCCGATGCGATTTCCGCAGGGGTCCGATTTCGTCGCGCGGTGATTCCTGCCGGTTCCCCAGACCGCGCATTTGCGAATCGGAAAGCGCGAACCCTGGGCCGATACGACGTGAGAGGGCGGCGATAAGCCGTTCACTGTTTATGCATTTACTTTAGTTTTACGGTCGTTCCTCAGTCAAGGAATCGGAGGCACTTGGGGCCTCCTCGGCCCTTTTCGAGCGTTCCCGCACATATATGAGGTGAGATGTCTGGCGGATATGGGCCGCCGAAGCGAGCGGCAAAGGAGGTGATGGACTTTGAAGGGATCAATCATGTTGCTGACGATCCAGGAGGTGGCTGAGCTTCTTCACTACAGTGTCAAAACGGTGTATCGAAAAGCCGCCCGGGGAGAAATCCCGTCGGTGCCGATCAGCCGCCGCCGGCGGCTGTTCAGTCGGGAAGCGATTGAGTATTGGCTAGCCAACAAGCAGATGGGAAATCTATAATACCCTCCTGATGGCCAATCCGTCCCACTGGGTATTTCGACGCAAAGGGAAATGGCATAGCGGCTGGCGCGATGAGCGCGGACACTGCCATTCCAAGGTCCATGTCGCGGGCGCGGGGAAGGATTTGGCCCGGGAGTATGCGCGCCGGAGGGCTATTGAGGCCTGCCACATCCGCGCGGGCGAACCGGTCCTGGGGAAGGAAATCCAGACCGCGCTCGGCGCTTTTCTAGCGCGCGAAAATGTCAAAACCTCCACCCATCAGCTGAACCGCCGTCATCTCGAAGCGTTCATCGCTCATTTCAAAGTCCGTGCCGTGGATCAGTTGACCGAGGATCGGGTGGATGATTGGCTGGGCCATCTGAAAGCCGCCGGCAGCAATCCGGGCGGCCAGAGCCTTTCGCTGCGGATTTTGCGGACCTTCTGCCGGTTCTGCGTCAAGAAAAAGTGGCTCGCGCACTACCCTTTCGAGGATTTCAAAATTCCGCGATCGCAGTTTGTCGGGCGATACCTGGATGAGGAAGAGCGTCGGAAGCTTCTGTCGGTGAATCCGCGCTATGCGGTCGATGTCGAGCTCAGCCGGGCTCTGACGTTCGGATTGTATTCGCTTCTGCGCATCAGCCAGGTTTTTGGTGCGGACTGGTCGCATTTCAAAGCCCCCGATCAACTTTGGGTCCCCGGAATCAAGGGGCAGGACGGTCGGTGGATTACCCTGCACCCCAAGGCGCTCGCCGTCATCGGGACTCGTCGGGATTCCGGCCGCATTTTTGATCGGTGGGAAACGCTCGCGGCTTTTCGCGAGGCCGTCTACAAGAAGGCCCGCCGCGAGAAATTGCGGGGTGTGCGGTTCCACGAAACCAAACACACCGGCATCTCGGCGCTCCTGGAAGCTGGCTATTCGATCCCGGAAGTTTGTAGAATCAGCGGGAACTCATACCGGACGATTGCGCATTACGCGCACGTCAACGAGCAAAGGGTCTTTGAAAAGTGGAAAGCTTTTGACTATCGCAGTTCCGTGGTCTCCGACGGAGATCGTACAGCAGCTGTACAGCAAGAAGTGGCGAAACAGGGGTCAAATCGGGCGCTAGAGGGCTCGGAAGGGGAACAAGGAGAAAATGCAGAACAGCGCCAAATCGCGATGAATTCTTAACATCAGACGGTTGAGAATTGATCGCGGGGTGGAGCAGCCTGGTAGCTCGTCGGGCAACACATGACTAGCGTAAAATCAATTCGTTTTGATACATGTACAGCAGCTGTACAGCAAGAAATCTAAGCGGCTGGTGGCTCCCTGACTTCGCAAAAACATCGGACCATCTCACGCCTCGGAGACCCTTCGCACTCTCAGCGGAAAGAGAGCTTCAAATCCCCGATGAGGTCATCCCGGGAAACCCCTCGAAGCGACTTTTCGAGCGGCTGCTGGTGCGAAGGGCTGTTATCAACAGGAATCGCCGTCGCGCCACCGGCGGCAGTTTGACCTCAGACCTGCACTACAATCGTCCTGGCATGGCCACAGGCGACGCGCAAAGAGTGTGATTTCGGGAGATGATTGCACGGTTGCGCTCCCGATGGCACCCCGGCATGTCCTTCGACGCGCTCATCGAATTGCGCGATCGACTGGACGCGATGCAGCGAATCAGGACGGAGCGGCACATTCGCCCCGCCATGTTTCAGTGTCCAAACTGTGGCCATGTTGGTGAGGGGAGCCTGCCACACGTTAGCGTTCGCGCGATGTTTTTGTCACTTGATCGGTTCAGCCTCGCCTCGGCTGAGCAGACCTGCGCACTTGAGAAAGCGTGGGCCACACACCGGAAACAGAAGGGGTTGGATATCCCTGGGGTCGTTTCGTCGGTCGGCGAATCTGGTTCTCAGGCGCACTAAGAGCGAAGAAACAGCGTATTTACATAAGACATCATTATCAGATGCCAAACCCTGGCTGTCGTCCTCGGACGTCGTGGCGCTTCTGGGAGCGCCGTTTGCGTTGCATGAGTCCGAATCGTCCTCGCGGGCGACAGGAGTTAGTTCTCCGAGGGCCTCTCTATGTGGTCAATTACGAGGATTTCGCCCGCCCCTTGGGTTGATTCGAGTTTCAACCCGAGTTGTTCCTGGACAGCCGTAAAGATCGATGGGGCGTCGGGACCATCCGCGGGCGAAAGGTGGAAATGAAGTCCCGCTAAGCTCTCATCTGGCAGAAATTCCAGATCGAAATCAAACTCCCCCGTTATCCCGGTTCTGTTGACGACTGGGCGGCCCAGGATTGAAGCCAAAGACTTGGAGAATTCGTCGAGGCTCAGCCGGTGTGAATCCAACATAAGGTTCGATCCTTTCACCACGAGTCCCGATTTTGAGTTTCCACACAACAGCTTCTCCCCCGGCCGGATCGGTATCGGGGCCTTTGTTTTATCGATGGGGGTGCATCCTTCCTTGGCCGGCTGAAGTCTCGCGCCGCCTTTGCCAACAATCAAGGTGTAAACCGATTCGCTTCTGGCTTCACGACGGATCTTTAACCTGAATCTGTCTTCGAGAAGCGCCTGGAGCATGGGGCCTTGCATTGCTTCCGGGCTAGGATCGCCGTCGGCCTTGGCGTTGATACTGTAGCGTTCTGAATTGATCCAGGCCGGGCCTCCCGTGATCGGGACGAAATCTGGAAGAGCAGCGTGTCCATTCGCGAAGGTCACATAGGCCAAGTTGATGAAGAAGGAAACAGGACGGCACAGATTTAACCGACCGGAAGACACTCGTTCACCGGCCGCGCGACCTTCCCCGGCTCCGCGCCCCCCAGGGGCTGCGACCTCGCAGGGCTTGATCGCGGCGACTTCGAATTTTGGCGTGGTCCGCTCTGCCTGTCCGAAGGCGGCTATCGCCCAGAAAATGAGGACAGCGCCGTTCACAAATACTCTTGGCATATGAGCATTAGACGAGCTGCATCAGCAGAAAGTTGAATCCGATTTTTGGCCTGCACGATCCGCCTGATAGCACGGCGGTCCAGATATCGGGTTGTAGGAGTTTCGTTCGGACGCGGATAGCGCGACATAAAGGCCGTTTTGTTGCGCTATCCCGGCGAAGCCCGAACGGGAGCCTGGCCTGTTCATCCAACACGTATTCTCGGACGTTGGGCGTGGGGCGGTCAAAAAAGAGCTTGACGACACTACATCTGTAGCGTTACGCTACAGATGTAGCACACAATGCCGCCCTCCAAAGCCGATTCCGCACTCCTTACCCGCCGCGAGCGGGAGATCATGAACGCCGTCTTTGCGCTGGGGAACCGCGCATTGGTGGATGACATCCGCGCACGCTTAACTAACCCGCCTAGCGATTCGGCTGTCCGCGCGATGCTCGTGCGGCTCGAAAACAAGGGCTTTTTGAAACACCAATACGATGGCCCGCGCTACGTTTACTCCGCGACTACCTCGCCGGCTGTCGCGAAGCGCTCGGCGCTACAGCAGTATTTGCAGACCTTCTTCGGCGGCTCGCTGCGTCAGATGCTGACGGCTCTGGTTTCCGACACCTCATGGACGGATGACGATCTCGACGCACTAAAGGATGAAATCGATCGCGTTCGCAAAGAAAGGACAAAGCAATGACACCATCGATCCGTGAACTCATGCTTGTAGTCGGCAACTCTCTGGCTGGATCGATCATCGCCAAGGTGACCATTATCACGGCGTTGGGTCTCCTTGCGGCCTGGCTGGCTCGGGACAACTGTGCGGCGGTTCGTCATGCGCTACTGGCTGCGATGTTTGGTGTGATGTTCCTGCTACCAGCCGCAAGCCTACTGATGCCGCCACTCCACATCGGTGTGCCGACGGTGATCCCCAATTCGACCACATTTCTGCCGTTCGGGCTCCGTGCGGACGCTGAGGTATCCGCCGCAACGGGCAGCGTTGCTACACGTGCAGCGGGGGTAACGCCGTCGGTGTCGAAGATTTCGCTGTCTAACCTGTTGCTCCTGGGTTGGGCTGTTGGAGTCGTGGCCTTTATACTCCCGGTCATCGTTGGTCTCTGGCAAATCCGATTACTGCGCCGATCTGGTTTGCCTTGGCGTGGTGGGCGATCGGTCGTGGACTCTCTCGCGCTCAGTGCCGGCATTCGTCGGCGCATCGAAGTGCTGCTGCACGAGAAAACGCCGGGACCAATGATGTGTGGTGTTGCGAACCCCGCTATAGTTCTGCCTCTCGACGCAGAGACCTGGAACTCGGAGGACTTGAATCGTGCGATCGTCCACGAACTGGAGCACGTTCGCCGTGGCGACTCGGCAAGCCGCTGCTTCGCGCGCGCTATATGCGCCGTGTACTGGTTTCATCCCTTGATCTGGATCGCATGGCGCAAGCTGGTGCTGGAAGCCGAGCGCGCCTGCGATGACGCAGTACTCGCACGCTCAGAGGCAACTGCTTATGCAGACCAACTGGTCGATCTGGCGAAGCGGATGTCGGCGGCTCAGGGATCGCCTCTCCTGGCGATGGCAAATCGTGCCGATCTGGCAACGCGCGTCCGCGCCGTGCTCAATGGCAGACAGCGGAGAGGCAGGGCCGGGAAGTTCTCGCTAGTACTAGCATGCGCAGCCGCGGTAATGCTGGTGTTATGGTTGTCGCCGGTTACGCTGATAGCTAGCCCGCAGCAAACGCAGCAGACGTTCGAAGTCGCCTCTGTCAAACAAAACGTCTCCACGAGTACATCCATGAAATTTCCGGTGCCTGCAAACGGCCGGTTCGCAGTGGAGAATATTCCCCTAAAGGTCCTGATCTTATTCGCCTATGGATCTGGGGGTGACCTCTCCGGAGCTCCCGGGTGGGTCAGTTCGGAAAGGTACGATGTAACGGCGAAGGCTGCTAAGCCCGATGTTGCCCGCGACGATTACGCACTCATGCTTCAAGCCCTGCTGGTTGACCGGTTCCGGCTTTCCGCACATTTCGAAGAAAGGGAGCTCAGCGGATACACGTTGATGGCTGACAAGGCAGGATCGAAGCTCGTCGCAGCCAGCGCGCCTTGCGCTGAGCCGGGCGCTCCGCGCGATCCACGCAATCCCGATGTCGTAACTTGCGGAACGTTCTTTACGGGACCTGCATCATTGGACGCCCGCAAGATGTCAGCGCCGCAGTTTGCAAGCACTCTTTCGATGGTCCTTGCCGCTCCCGTGATCGACAAGACGGGGGCGACGGGGGTTTACGACATCCATCTCGAATTCAATCCCGAAGGCACTAATCTCAACGGCCGTGGGGTGCGCGCCCTTGACACGACAGCGGACGCAAACAACCCTGACAGCGATAAGCCCTCTATCTTCACCGCTCTTCAAAAACAGCTAGGTTTACGTCTGGAAGCCGCGAAGGTGCCGACTAAGGTTCTCGTAATCGATCATGTCGAAAAGCCCACGGAGAATTAAACCAGACGGCGAATTGCCGTCGGTGCCGGGCGTTGTCCACCCTTAACCGGCTCTTGTGGAATGCTCATACTGGTTTGATTATCGGCGGCCAGGCGGGACCTGCGTAGAACACGCCACTTCGATCGAATCCCGATCCGTTCCACTTCGTCAAGGCTCACGTCGTCGCCACGCCGATCATAGAGGCCGGTTGTCCGGGAGCTTTCATGGTTGGCCATTTGCTGCGCCACCTCCAGCCGCCCGCCGCCTTTCAGATAAGCGGTGATGCCGGTGGCCCGGAACGTGTGGCAAGCCGATTTTGGTGCGAATGCCGGCGGCGGATCATCGTATGTACGTCCCTGTTGGCACAACGGACGTTCGGTTAAAACTGAGCCGGTTTTGCTCGCGGCGGGCAGGGTTTTCAGGACAGCGGCGCAATCGCCTTGAATGATGCGGTTCAGCATGAGGTCTCTCCCTTCGGTGTTTTTCATCACGCGGAGAGAAAGAGCCGCGCGCATCAGGCCGACGGTCACCGAAGGGAAACGGCCAACACGGGAGCAGCGCTGGAGCTCCCCAGGGGAGCGGTAGGCGCGCGAATGGAGCGGGCAGAGCCGTTGACCCGACGGCCGCGTGCGGCTACACGTAAGCGGGAAGGATTGGAAAACCCAGAAGGGAGAAGGACAACGTGCGACGCGACGAACTAGTCGTTCTTGACGGCATCCTGCATTACAGCGGTATTCACAGATGAAAGAGTTTGTAACTTTATGTTGCGCAGAATTTCTCTGAGTTGGGGCACGATTGGCAACAACTCGTCGAAGAGCGAAATGAAAGGATCAAGCGTGTCAACTTTCTGCCGCTTATTTGCTTCGGCCCGCGTGATCTCAAGAATTTCAGCAATCATTTCGGCAGGTTGCCGCTTGGCAACAACGTCGCTTTCTAGGACCGGCATGCTGTTGAGTTTGTCTCTCAACAAGGGCCAAGCCAGATCGAACAGTTTATCTAACGGGGATTCTGGAAGGGCAGGGTCGTTCAAAGCCCGGTTGAGCGAATGGACTAGCTTACGTGTCGGCTCTGGCTGCGCTCTAAGAGCCTGGAACATTCCGAGAGGGGGCTTAACGTCTCCGGGGTCAAGATCGCCAAGCAAATATGTATAGAGGCGGGTTTTGTCATCAATGGTTTTCGTTAAGGCACCTGCCTCAAATTGGAGCCATGGTTCAAGCATGTTCTCTGGCGTAACACAACTAATACCGAGTCTTGCGCCGCTGAGTTTTTCAACTATCTCGAGCAGCGAGCGGCTGCCGGGTTCGATATCCACATCTGACATCCATGGCTTGGCGGCTTGAACTACCATTGGAAGCCACTCTCGCAAGGCAAGGGCGACGTGCTTGCTGCGCGGTTTGGACCAACTGATAAATACGTTGTAGATGTTAGCCATGCTGCCTCAACACAAGAATCATTATCATCGATATCTACTGACCGTCAGACTGCGCCGTCGGGCTCGTGGGCCCACGTGATAGTCGATTGTTCTTTTGATGGACGATAAAGTATGGAATCGGCTAGCAAACTGGCGCGGGTTGGGGCAGGGAAGACCGAGCGAGCTTTGACGTAACGCCCCCATTGATCGGCGGATATTTGTTTAATCGAACGGGGGGGATTGACACAGCGACTCCTGTCGCTGTAAGCTACTCGTGTCGCTCACATGCCGCCTCCTAGAACTAACCCCGCATTGCTTGCCCGCCGTGAACGGGAAATCATGAATGCCGTCTTCGCACTGGGAAATCGCGCACCGGCGGATGAAATCCGCGCTCGCCTGACGAAGCCGCCCAGCGAGTCGGCCGTCCGGGTCATGATCGCAAGGCTGGAAAAGAAAGGCTTCCTGAAGCACCAGCAAGACGGCGCGCGCCATCTCTACTCTGCCAGAATCTCGCCGGCCGTCGCAAAACGGACGGCGTTGCAACAGTGTTTGCAGACCTTCTTCAGCGGGTCGCTCCGTCACATGGTCAGCGCCCTTGTGGCCGAGGAATCCTGGACGGACGAAGATCTTAGCTCAATCAAGGAAGAAATTGAGCGTGTTCGCAAGGAAAGGAACAAGCAGTCATGATGACGGCTATCAATGGGGTGATGCTGGCAGCCGGTAGTTCGCTGGCCGCGTTGATTGTGGTCAAGGTAACCATCGTGGCTGCATTGGGCCTTGCTGCCGCCTGGCTGGCGCGTAGAAGCCGAGCGGCGGTGCGTCACGCTCTGCTAGCCGTGACGTTCGGCGCAACGTTGGTGCTGCCGATCGCCTCCCTCGTCGCGCCCCCTGTCCAGGTCACGGTGCCGGTTGCGGAAGTGAGCCGGGCGGCGGGGCCTCTTGTGGTGAACACTACCGCGTCGATTCCCCCAGTTACGACGGCCGCCGATGGCGCTCCTGTGGCACCGGCAGCTCCGCAACAATCGTGGACGTTTTCCCTGTCCGTTTTGTTGCTTGCAGGATGGATCGTCGGGACAGCGGTTTTTCTGGTGCCGGTGATGGCTGGCCTGTGGCAAATCCGTTCCTTGCGTCGATCCGGCTTGCCGTGGCTCGATGGGCAGTCGATCGCTGAAACTCTAGCGCTTGATGCCGGCATTCATCGCCGCGTCGAAGTACTGTTACATGAAGCACTGCCGGGACCAATAACCTGTGGCGTCTTAGACCCTGCCATTGTGCTGCCTCGTGACGCAGAGAGCTGGACGCGAGAAGACCTGAGCCGCGCGATCGTACATGAGCTGGAACACGTCCGGCGCGGCGACTCCGCGACTCGTTGTCTCGCCCGAGCCGCGTGTGCCTTGTATTGGTTTCATCCCTTGGCCTGGATAGCGTGGCGCAAGCTGGTACTCGAAGCAGAACGTTCCTGCGATGACGCGGTGCTTAGACGCTCGGAGGCGACTGCTTATGCCGACCAGTTGGTCCGGCTCGCGAAGCGCCTGCCAACGGCTCAGAGGTCGCCACTCCTGGCGATGGCGAGCCGTTCCGATTTGTCGGCACGCATCGGCGCGGTGCTCGATGGCGGGCAGCGGCGTGGTCGCACGGGAATCCGCGCACTGGCGCTTGCCTGCGCAGTCGCGGTAGTGCTCGTCATTGCGATGTCGCCCCTCAGATTGGTTGCCGCGACACAGGCTGCTCCTGTCCCCACCGTTAAAGCGCCACCATTTGATGCAGTATCCATAAGACCGGTCGATCCCAACATAGAGAGCGAGAAGTTGCACGAACAATCCGGTCCGTTGCGCCTTGTGGCTCAATCGCAGCTGGCCACGAGTGACCGAGCAGTTTCCGCAGCACAAGCAGCGCCACAATTCGATGTCGTGTCCATCAAACGTAGCCCCCTCGATGCCCGGACCTCGCTTAGACCGATGTCCGGCGGGGGCATAACAGCAACAGGGGTTACGCTCAAGGTTCTGCTGCAAACAGCTTTCGATCTCGCTGGCTTTCAGGTCATAGGATGGCCCAAGTGGGTCCTTGACGAAAAATACGAAATCCAGGCAAAGGGTGGATACGCCGGCGAAGCTACTACAGAAAAGACCCATCTGATGATGCAATCGCTGCTCGCCGACCGCTTCCAACTCCAATATCACTATGAGACGAAGGAACTGCCCGTATACGTTCTGGGCGTTGCTAAAAACGGTCCGAAGCTGCAGGAATCCCGCGTTGAAGATCCAGGACTCGAGATGTTCAAGCAATCGGATGGCAGCAAGGGCGAGGGCATTCGGGGTTCGGTTCCGGTAGGACGACTAACGGCTCAGCGGGCCAACATGGACATGCTGGCAGCTTTCTTCAAGGGCTTAATGGGCCAAGTTGTCCTCAATCGCACTGCGCTCGCCGGGCGTTATGACTTCAAGATGGAGTGGTCGTCTGATTCGACGCCATCGCTTGTACCAGGCGTTGCGGACCCAGTTCCGGACGACCCCCGGCCAACGATCTTCACAGCGGTGCAGCAACAATTGGGGCTCAAACTGGAAGAGGCCAAAGGCCCGGTTCAAATCCTGGTCATTGATCGAGTGGAAAAGCCGTCGGAGAACTGATACTGACGATGCGAGACTTCTTATCATCGAGATGACACGAGTATTCGCAACAGCCCGGCAATCATACTGCCCGTAAGCGAAGTGCTATGAAGAATGCGATTGTGCTCGCCCTGTTAGCGGCAGTTTCAGGGTATTCCCAGGAACGGCCAAAGTTCGAAATGGCGGACGTTCACGTCAGCACCACGGTGCACGGCACCGCACAAAACGTCGGCGGGGTATTGCGCGAAGGGCGGTACATTAACCGCGATGCAACTATGCTCCAGCTCGTCAAGGCCGCGTGGGGAGTGCCTGAGGATACCATCTCCGGTGGCCCCAGCTGGGTAAGTTTGGACCTATTCGACATCGTCGCTAAGGTTCCAAACGGCACGACGCCGGCGACCGCCAATCTGATGCTGCAAGACCTTCTCGCCGATCGTTTCGGACTCGTGATCGATCACGTCCTGCGCCCGCTTCCGCGATACGTTCTGTCGGTGATGAAGGGCGGCTCGAAACTGAAGCCGGCCAATGGGTCTGGTGATCCCGGATGTCAGCTCGTGCAGCAAACAGCGCCCCCCGACGCTGACCTCGCCTCCATTCCAAACATCAAAGTCAAATGTCGCAATGTGACGGCGGCGGCGATTGCCGAAAACCTGCACGGGATGGCCGGCGGTTACCTCGATCATGACGCGATCGATTCCACAGGTCTCACTGGTACCTACGACTTCGACCTCGAATGGACCGACCGCCCCTTGCTCGCGGTGCGCGGGTCCGATGGTATTTCGCTCTTTACCGCAGTGGAAAAACAACTGGGTCTGAAGCTGGAAGTGCAGAACGTTTCGGTTCCTTCATTCGTTATCGAAAGAGCGAACCGCCGGCCCAGCCCGAACCCAGCGGGTATCGAAACATCTCTGACCATAGCCGCGGCCCGGTTTGAGGTTGCCACCATCAAGCTGGCTGATCCCGTGAAACCTTTTGTGGGAGTCTCCTATGCCGGCGGCACCGAGGTGCATGCCGGCGGCACTCTGCGCCAGTTGATTGCAATGGCGCTTCAGATCCCTCCTGACGTCGCAGCCGATACAGTGATTGGTCTTCCCAAATCCGCGGATGCTACCAGGTGGGATATCGTTGCCAAAATGCCGGAGACCGGCGAGGGCGCCCCCCGGGTCGTGAACGGCCAGCGGCAGCTCCCGCCTTTCAGCGTGGCCCTCGAGATGCTGCGGGCTCTACTGGTGGGAAGTTTTGAGATGAAAACTCACAGTGAAAATCGCGCAGTCAGCGTCTACGTTCTGGTGGCAGGGAAGAAATCCAAAATGACTCAAGCGGATGGGGCCGAGCGCTCTCTCTGCAAGCCCGATAACGCCCCAAGGCCTGCGTCGACAGCTCCCATGAAAGCGATGTCATGCACCAACACAACGATGGCGGAACTCGCCGTGCGCCTGCCGCAATGGGCGGGCTTGTATATCGATCATCCGATCGTCGACGGCACGGGATTGCGGGGTGGCTGGGATTTCCTTCTGGGCTGGACTCCAAAGACCATGATGCCGGCATCCTTATCCGGCACGAATATCGCGCCTGAAGAAGCGGACGCACCAGGCGGGATCACCGTTTTCGAAGCCATTCAACAGGAACTGGGACTGAAGCTGGTGAAGCAAAAGCGCTCCATCCCCGTGATCGTCGTCGATCACGTGGACGAGGAGCCGCTCGGATAGCCTCGCTTCATGCGCAAGCTGGTCACCAGAAAGTAGCACCGGCCTCGTCGCCGTACCTCCTGTCTTCGCTTTCAGATCGCAATGCGCTCCACTTCGTCTAGACTCACGTCATCCCCGCGCCGGTCGTAAAGCCCGGTGGTTCGTGACGACTCATGCCCGGCCATCTGCTGCGCCACTTCCAGGCGTCCACCGTTTTTCAAGTAGGCCGTAATCCCGGTTGCTCGGAATGTGTGGCAGCCGATCTTCGTTTTGATGCCGGCGGCCGCCGCGCGTCTGCGGATCATCGCGTGTACGTCCTGCTGGCTCATGGGGCGCTCAGTCAAGGCGGTACCGTTCTTGCTGGCGGCTGCTCGGAAAAGCCAGCCCTTCGCATCTTTTGAGATTTCGGCTTGCATGATGTAGGCCTCCAGCATCTCGTCGAGGCGGTGGTGGCAGGGCAGGGAAGTCATCTTGCTGCCCTTCTCATGGAGCCGTACCCATCCCTTGCGGCCTTGAATGAAGTAATCCTCCACGCGCATTTTGACGGCGGCTCCCACGCGGGCGAACGTGAAAACCATCAGGGCAATGAGTGCTCGATCGCGCAATCCCATCACTGTGTCCGTTGCGATCGCGTTGAGAAGCTCACGGGTCTCATCCACGTTTAACACCGGAGTCTTGCCCTTTCTGACGGAATGCTTTGGGCCGCGCACCGGGTGGGCGGGATTGGTGGGCATGACTTGTTTCACCACCAGCCAGTCGAACAGCATTCGTAGCGCGGCCAGATGTTGCTTAACGGTCGGCGCGGCATGATCCTGCTGCAGCTCCTCGACGTAGGCCGAAACGTGGAGCGTTTCGAGCCGGGCCAGGTCATCGAGTCCGCGGGCCTTGCACCAGTCTGAGAATCGACTCGCGGCCTTGAAATACGCGCGGCGGGTGTTCCGGTTGCGGATGGTGGCGGTAAAGAAGTCGATGAACCCTTTGGCCGCGCCGGGGCTGGTGAGGAACAGGGCGGGGAGCTGCGGCGCAAGCTCGGCCAGCTGCCGGGGCAGGGCAGGGGAGTTTACTTTCGCAGCCAGTTGGAGGGTTTGGGGCGGTGGCGTCATAGTTCCTATTATACGTGATAAAGGACGTTATCACAGGTAATCCGACCCCGCAAGAATTACGCAAATAACGCAAATTCCGAATTACGCAAATTCCGAGTGGTTCGGAGGTGGGGCCACTTCCGGCCGGGGGGCAGCAGTCGAGGAGGTACCCAGTTCCGTATCAGTTATCAGTCGGATTTTCGATGTGGTCGATCACCAGGACCGGCAACGGTCGCTGGTGCACCTCGAGCTTCAATCCAAGTTGCTTGTCCACGGCTTCAGGGAGGGACATGCCTCCAGAAGGGTCGGATGCGCCCGCGGTCCCCGCAGCTTGAACCTCGGGAGGGCCGCCACCACGGCGTCCGAAAGATCCGCCTAGCTCCGGCGGCGTTCCATTATAGGTCAGCGTAAAATCCCACGCGCCAGTGATCCCGGTGCGGTCCAGAACAGGGTAATGGGTGTACATCTGTGCGAACAAAGGGAGCTGCGCAGCAAACTGAGCCATGGTGACGTTCTGGCAAATAAGTACTGTAGGAGGCGGCCCTGACGCGTCAGCTCTCGGCTGAGCTCGCGCCATCTTGCACGCCGTCCGATGGGAGGGGTCAGCCTTCTTAAGCTTGGGCTTTGCAGACACCAAGGTGTAGGCGCTAACCGGACGGTCCTCGTAGTGTGTTTTCAATTTGAAGCGATCCACAAGCAGGGCACCGAGCATCGATCGGACGTCGTCATTATCGATCGGCGGCACAGTGGCCTTCCCAACTATGTCGAACTTGGCAGAATCCAGCCACTTTGGCGCACCTGCCAGTTGGTCGCTTGGGTGCCCGAGGGAAGGATAGATGTCGAAGGCGAACACAATTAATTGCATCAGCGAGAACCCCCGTATGTTCACCCGGCCCCCAGGCAGGATTTCAACCGGTCTAGGCAACGAGTCTCCTGAGGCGGGCTGGTTCGGGCGGATCGATGCTACTTCGAACTCAGGATGCGGAGGTAGGCCGGCAGTCGCCTCGGTTGGGTTCGGGCTTGGCTTTTCATTCACGCTGTCGACGACAATCACGGGTACCGGAACAGTCTTCGCTTCCAGCTTCAGGCCGAGCTGCTTATCGAGGGCGTCGAAGACGCTGATAGCCCCGGAGCCAGGTGCCGCGCTCTCGGTACGCCACGTCATTTCAAGGTCGAAGCTCCAGGCCCCCTTTAAGCCGGTGGAATCCGCTACGGGTTTGCCCGCAGACGCATACAGATGACGCGCAAATGCCTCCATAGTCACGTTGCGGCAAGAGACCAAGATATTCGGGAAGTGGCCGGGGTCCGGTAGGTTTTGGCATCCAACCCCACCTGATCCGTCCGCTTCAGCTATCTTCGGCGTCCCAGTGTCCACAGTTAATGCAAACCCAGGCACGCGCTTCACTTCGTTATGAACGACAAGCCTGAAGCGGTCTTCAAGCAACGCCTGAAGCATCGGCTTAACATCTGCGGATGCTCCCGTTGGAACTTTGGCGATCACATCGAACCGATCCCATTCCAGCCAGTTTGGACCTCCAAGCACGTCGGCGGCGTCCACCGCGTAAGCCTTTTCGATAAGGTCCAGCATTGTTGCTTGCCTCATCTCGTATCGATCGCCGCGAAGCGCCGTCTTCATGACCGGATTGCCAGCCTGTACGGCGAACCCATTCCAGATCGAAGCTCCTAGACTGACATGAATGTCCGCGACTTCAAATTCGGGTCGAGTTTGCGCCGTTGCGCTCACGTAGGCCAGCGGAGAAACCAGTGCCACAATCGCCGCGAGACCCCGCCTTGTGATTCCCCGCGAGAGAGTCGTCTCGTCCAAAATGCGCTGGACGCGATTGCAAGGGTCGCCGTAGCGAGCCATCGGAACTCCCACTGACCCAGCAGTGGAAATACCGGCCTGCATGAAACTGAGCAGCACTTCGGCGTAGCAGGCTCGATCCTGCGTTGCCGTGACCGCCGCATCGTCGCTGGCTTCTTCCGCCGCTTGCACGAGGCGTTTGTGTAGGAACCAGCTCAGGGGGCTGTGCCACAGCAGCGCTCGATGGATCACGGAAACCAACTGCACCGCCGGATCGTGCCGCTGGACATGTGCGCGCTCATGTGCCAGCACAGCCTCAAGCTTTATCTCATCCCACTCCCGCCAGTCGGCCGGTAGGACGATCGCGGAACGAACGATCCCCAGCGTCACCGGTGCCGTCACACTCTTTGATTCGCGAATCTCGATTCCCTCGGTTGTCTTGCCAGTGGCGCGGCTTTTGCGCAGCAAGCGGAGGCTCATCGCCAGTCCAGCGAACAGTCGAAGCAGCAGGGTGAGGGCGACCAAACAGTAGCCTCCCATGATCGCGTGCGTCCAGTCGAATCCTAAAGAGCTCTTTGTATGCTCCTGACGCTCAGTGCCAACATCCTGGCCGATGAAGGCGATATTCGAATTGCCTACCGCGCGCACCGACTTAACGGATTCTTCAACTACTTGCGGATTTTCGACTGGCTGAGCAGGCAGGGGCGGTACCGTCGACCGGTTGATTGAAGATCGAAAGGGCTTCAAGGGAAGCATGGCCGACGGCAGCACCGCGGAGAGCAACGGCAGCGCCAGAGAGCCTCCAAGCATCGCCGTCCATGCAGCCAGCCGGATCGATGGATCTTTTACGCGAAGCGCCCGCAACAGAAGACCTCCACTCACAATGAAGATCGAGGACCGGAGCGCCCATTCCACTGCAACCTGGAACACGGTCATGCCTTCTTCTCCTTGGTCTTTGCTTTACGAGCTTCGATCTGCTCCGTGAGCCGGCGCAGTTGCTTTGGTGCCACCACCTGGTTGTCCACCAGGCCCACCAAGAAATCCTCCACCGACCCGCCGCAGAACCGGTCAATAAGCTGCTGTGCCGCCTGTATCGCAACGTTGCGCGGCGTCTCCACTGCCCGGTAAACAAAAGCCCGTCCCTCGATCGCGTGATCGACGTAGCCCTTTTCTTCCAGATTTCGGAGGATCGTGCGGATTGTCGAATCCTTAAGCTCGCGTTGGTAAGCTACACCTTCGCGGCAGTGGTCGGCAGTGCAGCCGGGATGTGCCCACACGTGGTCCATGATGAGCTGCTCCAGCCGAGTGAGATGTGGGCGACGCTTCTTTTTAGGGTCGAACATTCAGGTGCTAGAAAATATAACATCACGCGCTGGCAGTGTCAATGAATATTCGGCGACGAGGTCTTTTGACCAGACTGGCTTGCGTAAACGTCCGTTTGGGCAAGTGCGGCCCCGTCCGGTTCCCCCCCCAAAAGGGGCGCACGGAACCGGGCAGCCGAATTGCTCCGGTCATCAATCGCGGAGCCATTGGGCGCGCCGAGCCCTTGAGAATCCTCGGTTACCTGCCTTAATTCTCAGTCGGTTTTTCGGCGCTCATGATCACCAGGACTTCGACTGCGTCCTTGCTTGGCTCCAGCTTTAGTCCAAGCTGCTCCTGTAGCGCTGTGAAAAGAGAGGGAGCACCGGTGTCGGTTTCATTGGCATCCGGTCCACCAGGTCTTCCGGCTTGAAAAAACTGGTCAGGAGCCCAGGTCAGCCTAAAATCGTACTTTCCTCCGAGACTGGTATGGTCCTCCACTTTCGTTCCGAGCTGAATCGTTAGCAGGTTAACGAGCATGGTCATCGACGCTTTACGGCCGTCCACCACTCCTGGCCCCCGCCCGGAGATAGAAGATTCTTTGTCACCAGGGCCAGCGTCGAGATTTGGACCAAGCCTTGGGCCATTCTTGGCAACAACCAAGTGAAAAGTAGAAGTCTCGCTGGTCTCGCGTCGAAGGGTCAAGTGAAAACGCTCCGCAAGTAGCGTCTGAAGCATCAGCCTCATCTGCGCGGATGTCGCGCTTTCCGCCGCTTTGCCAGCAATGTCAAACGTCTCCGTTTCGGTCCAACCTGGCCCGCCGGATAATTGAAAGTCTCGGACGCCGTATGCGAACCGGATTATCTGCTTTAGCGTTACACCAGCGGCTTCGAACCTTCCTGGGCTCGGAAATCGCAGGCCGCTCAAAGCTGAGGCCAAAGGTTTCGACCGCTTCACGGCAGCCACTTCGAAATCGGCGGAGCTCTGTCCCCAGAGACCAGCGGCGAAAACGATGATTGAGACGGCCCATCGATGCATGTTCCAGCCCTCTATAGGCGTAATACCGTCTCTCGGCCTCTGGGTTACATTAACGGAGGGTGCTTGCGTAATACGTCCGATTCCGCAATAACAGAGTCGATGTTCGCTGGACAGCAGTTCGCAGTTGCAAAACTCTATTGCGATTGCCCGAGGAATGGCGATAGATTAGCGCAATACGACTGGGCATCCGAAGCGCCCAACGATTGCTTCCCGGCCACCTCGGAATACACGACGGCTGGTTCAGTGGGACGTAAAGCACTAAGCGCAGAAACGGTGTAGCGTTGCTCCGTCCGGATCGTCGCTAGCCTTGATCGGAAATGCCTCGGCGCACAAAACTGATGCGAAGACGTACAGCCCGAGCCGAGGCATTTTCGATAAGGAGACAAGAAGGAAGCCGGTGGCGTTTGCGGCGGACGCGGCACCTATGGCGTTTGGACGCTGCTTTGGTACCGTCTGGGGAAGCAGGATTGTGGCAGGTACGCCAAAGCATGTGGGTTGGGACGCGAATTTGGCTGGGGAAGTGGCTGCGAGAGCCGATTAGAAAGGGCGAGTGTGCGAATTTCGGAGGGCGTGAAGACACTAAGGCGCCGGCGTGCGGATAGCACGTCCGTCGCCCGCTCCTGTGCCGCGCCGTCAGGAAGAATCAAAGAACGCCCTCCTGGAAGACAGTTCCGCGGCGGTGAACCGCTGCACCATAAGCATGCGAGTGCCGCATTTTGGGCATTGCCACGATGACGGGACCTGCGCCTGAGTCGGGCTTGCGGGAGCGGCGTGTGTACTTGCGCCCAAGAGTTGGCGACAGATCGCAAGCCGCGCGGTTCGCCAACGGTTGGCGAGAAAACCGAAGTGGCGGATGCGCACGAAGCCTTTCGGTAGGACGTGCAAGAAGAAGCGGCGAAGGAACTCGACAGCACTCAGAGTCATCACGCGGTGTTTGCCGCCGTGCGCGTAGTCTTTGTACCGAAACGTGACTCGTTCTCCGTCGAACGCCACGATCCTGTGATTGGAAATGGCGACCCGATGAGTGTATCGGCCAAGATATCGCAGCACCTGCGAGGGGCCGCCGAAAGCGGGTTTGGCAAAGACCACCCAATCTTGCCGGTGAGCCCGTCGCAACAGCTTGGCGAACTGCTTGGGCGCCGCCAGCGAAGCGGCGGGGCCGGAGCAGTTCAGTTTCCGGCGCCGGTACAGACGCTTTAGGCCAGCGACAAACTTGCCGCGGAAAACACGACCGAGCGCTTTCACGGGCAGAAAAAACGGATAGCGCGGACGTACCCAACTACGATGATCCTCAGAAAGACCTCCTGCGGGGATCACGCAGTGGACGTGGGGGTGAAGCAGCAGGTTCTGCCCCCACGTATGTAAGATGCTGACCATGCCAATCTCTGCACCGAGATGCTTCTGGTCGGCGGCAAGTTCTAATGCTGCGGCAGCACTGGCGCGGAACAACAGCTCGTAGAATTCTCGCGGGTTGTTCAGCGCCAGTACGTTCAATTCGTGGGGCACGGTGAAGACCACATGAAAGTAGCTGGTCGCAAGAAGTTCTTGCTCCCGTTTAGCGATCCAACGTTCCCGTGCCTGGGTTTGGCACTTTGGGCAGTGCCGGTTCCGGCATGTAATGGAGAGCTCTCCATTACGTGCCTTATGGGAAGTAATTCGTTATGGGGAGTGGCGCCAGCATGAGGCCCATTCGACGGGCTTTTTCGAAAAGATCAGCCGCCCTTCACTCACCATAATCTGGGGCCTTGCTACGTTGATGCCGGCCAAGGAATGGCCATGCTCAACAAGGAGAGCCCATGTTAGAAAAATACTTCTCCGCTCCCAAGACGCTGCGGCGCTTGCGCGGTGGAATCAGTCGCCCGCACATCGATGCGTTTGCAGATGACCTCGAACGTGACAGATACGCTCCAGCTAGCGCCGTTCGGTACATTCGTGCTGCCGCCCATCTCGGCTGCTTCGTTCAACGGAAAGGCGATGTTCTGTCGGACATCGATTCCGGCACGATCGATTCTTTTGATCGTCATCTTAACCGTTGCCAATGCCCGCATTTCAAGCGAGCGAAGATCGGCTATCATTCGCGCTTTGGAGTGAAGCTTTTCCACCAACACCTCATCGGGCGCGGAATCTGCCCGGCTGAACCAGTTCCGGAGGTGAGTGCCGTTCCGGTTATTGTGACCGCCTTCTGCGACTGGTTTCGCACCCATCGCGGCGTGACGGAACCGACTCTACGGCACTACGCCCGCGGGGCCGCAGATCTTCTCCGAACGCTGGGAGAGGATGTCGGCCAATGGAAGGCACAGGCCCTTCGATCCTTTCTTCTGGAACGAGCCAGCCAGTGTGGAACATCAACGACGCAGTCGCTGATCACTTCCCTCCGCGCATTTCTGCGGTTCCTAACTTCCGTGGAGATTTCCGAGACGATCTCGCCCTCGCGATACCAGCCGTGGCCCACTGGCGACTCGCGAGATTGCCGCGTTGTCTGTCAGCGGAAGAGGTAGACCGGCTGATCGCCGCGTGCAATGGCACAGACTCCGGGCAGCTTCGCGACCGAGCAATCTTACTGATGTTGGCGCGATTAGGATTGCGATCGGGAGATGTGGTGCGTCTTCGACTGACCGACATTGATTGGAACAGCGGCACCTTGCAGGTAACCGGAAAAGGACGATACCAAGTTCGATTGCCCCTCCCGCAGGACGTGGGCGATGCCTTACTCCGTTATCTGGAATACCGGCCGGCGAACCTGGATACCGATCATGTGTTTATTCGAAGCATTGCCCCGTGCAGGCCCTTTGCCTCCGGGGACGGTGTCTCGTCCGTGGTGAAACACGCTCTCAAGCGCGCGAATATCGACAGCCCCGACCCCTTCTGCTTCCGGTGTACTGCCCACGCTTCCTCAAGAGTGCGGGTCTGCTCCGCCGGGGCGAGGCCGTGCCTGGGTGCCATTTGGGAGCGCATCGAAGACGACAATAGACCGGCGGTGTCGAAACCCCTGAATCAGAGCGGGATTTCTTCACTCGTGCCGTAGAGCCACCATCGGGTCCACTCGCGCCGCGCGTCTTGCGGGAAGCCAGCAGGCCAAGAACGCCACGCCGGCGAGCCCGGCGGCCACTGCGGCAAAGGTTTGTGGATCGGACGGTTTAACGTCAAACAGCAGGCTCGCCATCAACCGCATGAGCCCCAGCGCGGCCACTAGGCCGACGGAGATTCCGGCGCCAGCAACCAACATCCCTTGCCTCGCCACCATGCGCACCACGGTTCCGCGGCCGGCCCCAAGCGCCATTCTTAAGCCGATTTCCTGCGCGCGCTGCGCGACCGTGTAAGACATCACTCCATAGATTCCAATCGCAGCCAGGAGCACTGCAACCGACGCGAAGATTGCCAATAGCAGCAGATTAAACCGCCGAGGGGCGATGGACTCGGCGAGCGCCCTGTCCAGCGTCTGTACGCCGTAGATCGCCTGCGCCGGATCGGTCTCCGCCGCCACACTCCTGAGGCCCGAGGCCGCAGCGGCGGCGTCTCCGCTCACCCGCATCATCACGTCCATCGACATGAAAGGGAGGATCGACTTGGAATAGGGCGTGTAGATTTCCGGCGCGGGGTCGGCGTCGAGTTTGTCCGCTTTAAGATCCTCCACAACGCCCACGATCATCGCGCGAAACGCGTGTTTTCCGATCGGATCTTGGCCGCGGGCCACGCGGCGCACGAAAGCTTCATTCACCACAGCCACGGGCGCGGTCTCGTCGTCGCTGAGCCAGCGTCCCTTCATCAGCCGCAAGCCGATTGCGCCCAGGTAACCCTCGGAAGCAAGGCGTATATTGACGACGGTCGAGGGCGCGCCGGCCTCGGGCGGAATTTCGTCCACATTCAGCGGGCCCATAAACCCGCCCGTGCCGACGCCCGCAGCCTCTACTCCGGGCGCCCCGCGCAAGCGTTCCAGCACCGTGCTGAAATAGGCAACCTTCTGTGGCAGCGTGCGATAACGTTCTCCCGAAAGCGATACCCTCATCACCAGAGTATGTTCCGGATCGAAGCCGGCAGGCCGTACATTCATGCGCCAGATGCTCTTGACCATAAGTCCCGCGCCGGCGAGGAGCACCAGGGCCAGCGCGAGTTCTCCCGCGGCCAGCAGCGCCCGCAATCTCTGCGCAGAGCGGCTTGGCGAAGTAGTCCTCACCGATTCCTTCAATGTGTCATGCAAGCCCCGAGAAAAAGAAATTGCCGGAGCCATCCCGAAGAGCAGGCCCGTCAATATCGATAAACCCAGCGTGCCCGCCAGCACCCATGCATCGATCGAGGCGGTATTCAAGCGCGGCACATCAGCCGGGCCAAGCCGGATCAGCGCGGCGACGCCCCAGCGAGCCAGCAACAACCCCGCCGCGCCTCCGGCCAGAGCCAGCATCAGACTTTCGGTAAGAAACTGGCGCGCCACGCGCAACCTTCCCGCTCCCAGCGCGATGCGTATGGAAATCTCCCTTTGTCTGGTTGCTGCCCGAGCCAGCAGCAGGTTCGCAACGTTAGCGCACGCGATCAACAGCACACACGCGACCGCGGCCAGCAAAACCAGCAAGGCCGGACGCGCGTTCTGCACCAGCCGCTGCTGGAGCGGAACCACTCGCACCGACATCTGGCTGTAGATGAAACCCATGTAGCCCCATTGCGCCTTGATGCGCGCCATCAGAGCTTCGACCTCGCCTTGCGCCTGTGCCAGAGAGATTCCCGGCTTGCGCCGCGCGACCACGGAAACGCTTCTCGTTTGCGGCGCTGCGTGCGGCTGGTTGACAGGGGTAAAGGGACTAGCAATGTAGGCTTCGATCTCCTTCTTCTGAATCAAGGACAATTCGGTCGGCAAGAGAAATTGAAAATCCCGAGGCAAAACGCCAAGGATTACTGCTGGCGCGCCGTCCAGATGTACGGCTCTGCCGATAATACTTGCGTCACCATGGAAGCGTTGCTCAAAGGTTCTGTAAGCGAGCACCACTCCGCCGGTTTCGCCCTGTCGGAATAGGCGGCCCACCGCGGGTTGAGCACCGGTCAGAGCCCACATATCGCCCAACAGGGACGCGATCGTCGTCTGCATCGCATCGCCACCGGCTTCCAGGTTCGAATCCTGGTATATATACGCCGCCATCGCATCGAAGGACTGCGCCTGTACGCGCAAATCGAAGTAGTCGGGTGCGCCGACAACTTGATCGTTGAGGGTGGAAATAAACACCAGCCGGTCCGAATGAGGATACGGCAGCGGCGCAAGCAGCACCGAATGCGCGACGCCGAAGATCGCGGTATTGGCTCCAATGCCCAGCGCCAGAGTCAGCACAGCCACCGCCGTGAACGCGGGATTGCGCCGCATCATCCGCGCGCCGTAGCGCACGTCCTGCCACAGCCGGTCGAGCGATGGCCAGCCCCAGACCTCGCGACTGGCTTCAGCGATCAGAGTTGGATTTCCAAACTCCCGCAGCGCCTGCGCCCGAGCGGCGGATGCAGGCACACCAGCTTCCACCAGCTCAGCAATCTTCTCTTCGATATGGGCGCGGATTTCCTGAGACAAGTCGTGGTCTTTCATGTCTGGCTGGGCCTCAGCACGCGCGCGACACCTTCGATCATCCGCTCAAAGCTCGATACTTCGCGCTCCAGTTGCTTGCGCCCGCCGGCGGTGATCTTATAGATGCGGACGCGGCGATTGGTCCCGGAGATACCCCAGGCGGCGCTTACCCATTTCGCCTTGAGCATGCGCTGAAGGGCAGGATAGAGCGACCCTTCCTCGATTTGCAGCAGATCGCCGGAGGCGCGCCGGATGAATTGCGCGAGGGCGTAGCCATGCAAAGGCTCGCGCCGCAGGGCCTGGAGCACCATCATTTCCAGAGCTCCAGGAAAGAGTCCGCGTTCCATACCTGTTTACTCTATACCTAGAGCAAAATCATGTCAAGGTAGCGGCGATCAAATGTTGAAATCAGTTTTCGGAGGGCTTTTCTAGGTGATCAATGACCAGGAATTCACCGGGTCCCTTGGCGGCTTCAAGCTTCAAGCCCAGTTGCTCCTGAATAGCGGTGACGATGCTCGCGCCCGCAGGTGCATCGGGGAGCGGAGGTTGACCGAAGTCTTGCGACCGAGGAGGGTCGCCCCGCAGAGCGCCGCCCGGCAGGAATGCCGGCGCAATCTGGTCGACTGCAAATTCCAGGTTAATGTCGAACCGCCCGGTGATTCCGGTGGTATCGACGATCGGGCGATCCGTTACGCGGCCGAAAGCCCGGGCAAACTCGCCGAGGGTCACTCCGTGAAATTCCGCCTTCATGCTGCCCCCCGGCGCTGTTCGCCGGAACATCGTCCGGCCGCAGTAGTTCGGAAGTGAGGCGATGAATTCGGCAGGCGTTTGTCCCGGCGTCGGAACTCGAGTCGGATCGAACGGAACGCAGCTTCCGTCTTTCAGAGGCTCCAGTTTAAAGCCGCCCTTCGCCACGGTTAGGTCGTAGACCGGCACCTGTTTGGTCTCGTGATGGACCTTCACCTGAAAGCGATCTTCCAGCAGCGCCTGAAGCATTGGCCCCTCGATCATCTGTGTGCTGGGCGTCCCTTCCGCTTTGGCCTCAATGTCGTACCGATCGGAGTCGCTCCACGCGGCGCCGCCCTCGATCGAAACGTACACGAAGTTTGGATTGGGGTTTGGGTTGAGGCCATCTGGATACATGACGTAGCCCGTCCTGATGAGATCCTTTGCGGTGACACACTTGGCATTCATGCGTCCGGGAGAGGGGCTTGAGATCCCGCCGCGGCCCCCGGGGCCAGGAGCGGCGGGTGTGCAGGGTCTGATAGATGCCACCTCGAATGTTGGCCGGGGCGCGGCCTTTCGCGCGACTGTGGGCTGATTGGATCTCTGCGGGACCTGTGTCGCCTGGGCTAGCACGTGTTGGACGGGCGCTCCAGGGAGGGGGACGGCCGGAAACTGTGTCGCATGTCCCACGGTTCCGGCGCCAAAGACCGCCGCCGCCGCGGAGCACGCTACCGCGATGCAGGCTATCTTCACTCTCGACATTCGCGGCCATCGTGGACCGTCGAAGATCAGTTTTATGCGCTGCGGCAAACTCGGTCCCGGCATCGCCACGCCCATCGCTTCCATTCGCAGTCCAGCCTGCTTGACCGAACGCTCGATGTCGAGCAGGGCCTCGGCGTATTCCACTGGGTCATGACCGTGATCGAGCACCGCCGTGTCGCAGGCCTCCTCGGCTAATGCAGCGAGCTTCCGCTCCAGCCACCATGCGAGAGGATGGAACCAGAAAATCGCGCGATTCAACAGCGCCAGCCACTGCACCAGCGGATCCCGCCGCCTTACGTGAGCACGCTCATGTGCCAGAACCGCATCGAGCCTGCTATTACCCCACTCCCGCCAGCCTGGGGGTAGAACAATCGCCGGACGCAGCCATCCGACAGTCAGCGGAGCCACACAGGCTTTGCTGGTAAGCAGTCCGGCCTCAGACGCGATGGCTTCGCGCCGCAGGCGTCGCGCGCGCGTAGTGCCGATCGCCAACCGGCTGAGCAGCCACAACGCGCCTACTGCGTATACGAGGAGGAGAGGTTCCGACGGGGACCAGCCGAAGCCTCGAGGCGCGGTGACAGAGTCTTCAGGGCGAATCACGGGTGCGTCCCTCCCGGGAGGCGCCACAATCCCCGGTCGTGGAGCGGCTGGAGCAATCGTCCATGGTGCGGTCATGGGTGCCGGCAAGACTCGCAGCTCGGCCTTCGGCCCCCAAACCGTCCAGGCGGGCAGGACCATCATCAGGAAGACCACGCCGGCCCAGGCCGCATGACGAGCGGCCGCCGTCCTCGCCCGCATCAAGCGCAGGATTGCTGCCGTGGCCGCCGCGATTAGTACGGCCCGAACCGAGCATTCCAAGATCAGGCGTTCCATCTCACTTGCTCCTTCTTGCCTTCCGCTCGCGGACAAATCTCTCCAATTGGTCCATCTCGGCGTCGCTCAGAACTTTCGATTCCACCAGCCCGCTCACCAGCTCCGCCACCGAGCCCCGGCACAAACGGTCGAGAATCTGGCGGACCGCCCTTGCCGCCAGACTGCTCGCCGGCTCTACCGCCGCATAGATGTAGGCTCGATCCTTCACCTCATGCTTCAGGTATCCCTTCTGCTCCAGGCGCGTGAGCAGGGTTCGAGTAGAGCCTTCCTTCAGAGTGCGCGTCAGCGAGATGATCTGGTGCACAGCCTCAACCGAGCATGGTCCGTGATCCCACACCGCCCGCATCAACTCGTTTTCCAAGTCGGTAAGAGGAGCCCGGACCTTAGCAATACTCCGTGTCATGCTACAACTTGTATCACTACGGCCGGGCGCGGTCAAGCGTTTTCTGAAGAATCGAGATCGCCTCCTCCCAGGCTCTCAGTTTCCAACAGACCTCGTCCGAGACCTCCGGTGCTGGCTTAGCCCACGCTCGGCTGCTTTGCCCGGCAGGTCTGAGTAGCGGTCCTGGTTGACCCCGCCCAATCCCTGGCGACAACAGCCCTTCCCCGCACCAGCCCCTCCGGTGGTGACCCAAAATGGCATTGTGGAAACAGCACCAGTTCGGTCGCTTGAACCTCCAGGATCATGATGGCTGTTGACGTTGGCGCGAGCCCCTGCCCCATCGAATGCGTTAAGAGCCTGTTCGAAAAGTCCGCGCATAACGGGATGTGTCGCTCCTCCGCCATATTGCAGGGAGGGTCGACCGTCTCTGGTCTTCGCCTTGGTGTTGAATTGTCTGTTCCTATCCGTCGTGTAGACGCGGCGCTTGCGGCCCGGCTCGTTTGGCGTTCTCACGGCCTGACGGGATGGAAAGTTCTATTCCTCGGCAATCCGCTCGATAGTTTCCGTTTTCACACCAATCCCTTTTTGGTCGGTTGATCCGTGCCGGGTTCAAACCGTCGAGCGTTTGCTCGACCGAAGACACGGCGCTGAAGGCGTCGCTTTCGTTGAGTTCGGTTTCCAGCGCTGGAACTCCCACGTCGATCATGCCCTTCTGGATGTGCGCCAGGCCCCTAAGATCGGATCACCTCGCGGCCGGACCTTGGCTCCCCTGCCTAACGATCAGATGGCGGCGCTTCCGGTTCCTTCAAAGAGTCGAGCACCAGTTCCAGGAGTCGTGCCAGCGTCACACCTCTCGCGTCCGCAGCCTTATGATCTCACTCGATGCTTTTACTGCTCGCCTTAACGGCCAAACGCCAATTCCGGCCAGTTCTGCAAACGCGAGGGGTTCGTTTGGCTCCGTAAGGCGTCCTCCGCGCTTGATGATTCGGAAAATTGTGTACCTCCGCATGCGTTCGATTTCGTAGTTCGCGGCCGGCTTTTCTTTGCGCGGCTTGGTTTCGAAAACCGGCGGGTCGCCAAGTCCGGCGAAGGGGTCGACGCGTTGATTCATCGTTTATGCTCCTCCAGTGCTGGTAATGAGTTCCTTTTCTTCTTTCCGCGCACCGTGCTCCGCGATGATGCTCGCGACCAACTCCTGCGCGAACTCAGCGACATTCCGGTGCGCCTTGTCGAGGTTGGGGACCGCCGCTGGGTCCAGGCCATCGAGCGTCTTGTGGAAGGATTTGACGGCCCTATAGGCCTCGCGATCGTTCAGCTCTGTCTGGAATACTGGAACGCCCGCGTCGACGACGCCCTTATAGATGTCCAGGAAACCACGGCTGCGGATCATGGGGCTCGTGCGGGTGAAGAGCACCGCGTAAGGTTTGGCGCGCCGCCGCTCTTTTCCCCGCTATCGAGTATGACGCCCATCGCGCGGAGCCGCTCGTCAACCATGAATCACCATGTACCACGAGCTCTACGATTGCAGCAGCGATGAGATTTCGCTCGATGAGGTCGAGCGGATTGCCATTTGGGGCCGGGGCGGGCCGACCGCCGTCCCAGCCAATCGCTAATTCGCAGTTGGGACCTTCTCCATGTGGTCTACCACCAGCACCTCAACCGGCCCCTTCTTTCGCTCCATTTTGAGCCCGAGCTGCGCCGGCAGTTGATTGATGAGATCGGCGGAGGCATCCCCGGCCGCACCGGGGCCTTCGTCCCACGACCACGAGAACACGAAATCGTAAGTGGCCGTCAAACCCGTGGCATCATGCACCGGACTCCGCAACTGATTCGACAGAATCTCCGCGAACCACCCGATGTTCTGGTTTTGCGACTGCACCCGTGCGTGCCCAGGAATCATGGCCATGGTCATGCCGGGCGTTAAAACCGGGAAGCCGTCGGCGTCGCGTTTGAGCGGCCCCGCCGACGGGCTGTCGTCTTTGCCTGGATCATTTTGGGGCGCGTACGCCTTGAATTTCGGCCCGTTCTTCGCGACCGTCATTTCAAACAAGTCCATCTGCCGCGCCTCGCGATGAACGGACATTTTGAAGCGTTCCATAAGGAGATTCGCGATCATCTTCTGAAAGTCTTCTTTGGCTGTTCCCGGCGGAACCTTCGCTGAGAAATCGAAGCGCGTACTCTGCAACCAATCGGGGCCCACAAGATCGTAGGAATGGATCGGGTAGGCGTCGGCCAGTACCCAAGACAGGGGACAATTCTGGCACGTGAAGGTGCCGGGATCGCTCGTCCCAGGGCCGCCCTTTTGATCGGATCGCAGGCCGAGGGGCCCGAGCGGGGTTGCCGGTCTGACCGACGCTACCTCGAATGCCTGCGGCGCCGCCTGAGCGTGTGCCGCCGGCGCGTTCCAGACGCCGAGGCCGATCGGTACGGCGACCGCGGCGAGTGCGGCAAACACCAGGGCCAGTTTCCTGTGCCGGTTCAGCTCGCGGGAAACTGTTCCACGCAGGATAGCTTTGAGGCGCTTCTTTATGTCTGCGCCTGTCACTCCGGAAACACAGGCCAAGGGAGCTTCCGAATAGAGCTCGCAGACGGTGAGGATGCCCCGCGCATAGTCCGCCGGCCGGCAACCCAGCCGCAGCACCTCTTCGTCGCAGGCTAACTCGCGCTCCTCCAGCATTCGCGATCCGATCCACCACACCAAGGGATGAAACCAGAAAATTGCCTCAACGCCCATATGAAGCGCCGCGAACAAATTGTCGCGGCGCCGGACATGGCTCAATTCGTGCGCGAGTAGGGCTTCGAGCTGCTCGGGGCTCAGGCGCTCCAACAGAAGCGTGGGCAAAACGAGTGTCGGCTTCAGAAAGCCGACCACCCCCGGCTCTTGAGTGGTCGCCGTTACGAGTGCCGGCACCGCGATGGGGAGTTTCACGGGCGTGCCCCCCCGTAACGTAGTCCGGAGACAATGCCAACTTCGACATCGCTTGAAGACAATCGCGATAAACCCGGTCGCCCATAAGAAGGCCAACGCAGTTACGCCCCATCGAGTTTGTGCTTGCCTTTGAACGGCTGGATAGGGGTTCGGCGAAAACGGCTCCGCTATCTGAACCAGAGTGTCCGGCAAAGTGGAGGCCACAGATGCAGTCTGATGGGCGCCCCACGGGACCAGGCTTCCCAGGCTGACCAGCAGAACCCACGGCACAAAAAACTTGAGCGATGCGCTCAGCCATACCCGATACCGTATCTTCGGCGAGTACCCGCGAAGCATGAACGCGAGAAGGCTCGCCAATAGGCCGAAACACGATGATTGCCACAGATGGTTAACGATGAACTGTGCCGTCATTTCGGTTTTCGCATCCTTTCTGCTTTTTGCTGTCGCTCGACTTCAGTAACTGCCCTGTCCAATTCACGAATATCATCACGCGTAAGCTTGCCGGACTCGACTAATTGCGCCATCATGGGTTGTGCCCGCCCTCCGAAAAAGCTCAAGACCTCATCCAGTAGGCTGTTCCGAACGGTGTCTTTCGCGATTGACGGTTCAAAAAGATATGCATTGCCGATCTTCCGACCGCGGCGCACAACTCCTTTCCCCTCCATCCGGTAAACGGTCGTTGTGATCGTTGTGTAAGCCGGATGCGGCTTCGGGAAAGCTTCCTGTATCTCCCGCATGGAGGCCGCGCCCAGCGTCCAGAGGATCTCCAGAATCCTGAATTCGAGTTTGGCGAGCTTAGGCCGTTTCATATGATCCGCGACGATGCCATAGCGTAAATATACTATGACATAGTAAGCCTGTCAATCGGCGATCTTCAGGAGCACTTCGGATCGTGCAATTTATCGGCCTTTTTAGGTGGCGCTATCGCGCAGTCCGTGGCTCACGCGGAGAAGTCAGTTTTCGGAAGGCCTCTCGGCGCGGTCAATGACCAGAACCTCGACCGGGCCTTTCGAAGATTCAAGGCGCAGACCGAGCTGCTCCTGGATGGCGGTGAATATGGACGGTCCGGCGTCGTCCGGCTGGGCGTCTGCGCGCTCGTCTGGGGTCCAGTGCAGATCGGCGTTGAAGGTGCCTTGCAGACCAGTCTTGTCGATCACTTTGCGGCCGAGGACTCCGGAGAGCACGTTGGCGAAGGTGGAAACCGTGGTCTTCTTGAAGGTGATGGAGCCGGTGTCGGTCATCCCGAATCCGGGTTCGTCCCCGCTGGGCCGGAGCTTGGAGCCGCCCTTGGCGACGACAAGATCGTAAACGGGAAGCTCTTTGGTTTCGCGGTGTAGGACGAGATGGAAGCGGTCCGCGAACAGGGTTTTGAACATCTCATCGCGCTGCTCGGGGGTGATGGCGGACGGGGCGTTCGATCCGGGCGTGGCTTCGATATCCCAGCCTTCGGTAGCGACCCAAGAGGGGCCACCGGAGACCTGGAAATCACGGACGCGGTAGACGTTCTGAATGAGAAGCTTCAGCGTCGCGTTGCTGATGCTGACTCGGCCGCCGGGCGGAGTGCGGTAATACATGGGGCCGCCGTATTCGGTAGGCGGCGCGGGTTTGACGGAAGCGACTTCGAAAGCGAGCGGCGTCTGCGCCGAAAGACACAAACACAGGGTGAACGCGCAAGCAAATGTTCGCATGGCTTCACCTCCTCAGAAGAGTTTACCGAAGAAGTATCGCTGGGTTACCAGAAATGTTTCCGCAGCCCTTAGATTCGCCGGCGGGCCGTCTTCACAATCCGTTGTGGGAACCGGATGATCCAAGCCGGTTGTTAAAGGGAAACATATTTTATCAGCGAAAAGCGCGACGCTTACGCCTCACTCCTCCCGCAAAGCCGCCATCGGATCAATGCGGACCGCGCGGCGCGCAGGAAAGACCATCGCTAGGGCCGCCGCAGCCAAAAGCACCAGTGTCGTGAACGCGAGAACCATAGGATCAGTGGACCGAACTTCGAACAACATGCTTTGCAGTCGATCTTCGAGAAGCGTCTGAAGTATCGGCCCCATCATGGTCGTTAGTCGGCGACGCATAAGAAGGGCTTTCACAGACCCAGCGAACGATAGCTGGCGCGAGCAGCCCTTCCCGCCAGCTATACGCCGTCGCGGATTCCAAGCATTTCTGGGAAATTTGTTCCTGCGAGTCTACTCTACATCAGAAATCTTTCAAGGACAGTTGTGGGTATCGCCTCTCTTTGCAGCTATTTCGCAGCAGCAGAAGTAAGGGTCGGACAAAGATAGCGCCGCAAAGAGCAAAAATGCGCTGAAAATTGATCTGAACGAGCGCATTGCACAGAGAGGGGAAGTGCGGCGGTTTGCTAATCTCAACTAATGCTCGGCCCACTGCACTTTTCCGACGGAGAGACGCCTCCCAGTTGCGATCAAATCCTACCCATTTCCACCTCTTATTTGCAGCCGAATTTGCAGCGGCAGCGATAATCGCTAGCACCGATTGACTTACCTAGTTTTGCTGCTCGCCGAGCAGCCGTTGAAAATCGATTTTCAAATCCGATGGGGCATCGACAAAGAGTTTGCGAGGCGCGCGCGTGAAAGCCGCTAGGACCGACGTCTCGAAAGGCATGAGACGGGGCCGCTTAGAATAAAGGTTGCGGAAGATATATGCGTGGCGACGGTTCTGGGTTCGCGAGAGTGCCGATCTTTTCCTGGAGGATGACGCTTACCTGCCGGACCCAGAAAGTGAATTTGCCCGGTTCCTGAACCCTGGCATCGCTACTCTCGGGGACATCTGCGCTGAGCCGTGTTCAATACTGCTGGGCGAGGCCGGAGTCGGCAAGAGCAGAAGCCTGCGGACGGAGTTCGAAGGACTCATCGAGACTTGGGCTCCCAACAATGAAACGGGCGCACTGATCGATATAGGCTCGGTTACCAGCCTGACCGATCTTCGAACGCTCCTGCTCGCTGACGGCCGCGTACGAAGCTGGATCGACAGCGCTGGGATTTTTCATCTGGGCCTGGATTCCCTTGACGAAGCTCTTCCCACATATCCCGGACTTCCAAAGGCACTGATAGACCTGATTAGGGGTCTTCCGAAAGACCGATTGCGATTGGCGATTGCCTGTAGATCGGGCGAGTTCCCGCCCTACCTCGATGGCGAACTCGAAGCGTATTTCGGACTCAAGGGCGTCAAGAGGTGGTACATGGCGCCCCTCAGACATAGGGATGTTCAACTGGCGGCGACGGAAAACGGACTGAACGCAGATTCCTTCCTGCATGCGGTCAGGGATCGCGAAGTGCAGCCGTTGGCCGCGCGGCCCCTAACGCTCAATCTCTTGCTGGGTGAAGCCACTTTGGGTTCGGAGTTGTTGCCAGACCTCTGGCTGCTCTACGAGCGTGGCTGCCGCAGGCTGCTTGCCGAACACTCTGACTCCTTCCGGTTCAATCAACCGCAGACCACGGATTTGGATCAGAAAATGGCGATCGCCGGCCGGATTGCTTGCGTTACGATCTTTGGCGCACATACGGTGGTCGACATCAGTCCGGATTCCGTCAGTCAGGGCGGGTCTGTCACATCCAAAGACATCGCCGGGGGACAGGAGATCGTGGCAGGAAACTCGTCTCCAATCTCCGACGCCAGCGTTCGAGACGTCTTGAGAACGGGCATGTTTTCCGCCTCGGGCTCAAAATTCAAGTGGGCCCACAAGAGCTACGGCGAGTTTCTCGCCGCTTGGCACCTTTGCTCGAACGCGGTTTCGAAGAAGCAGGTCATGAGCCTTATCGGCTGCGCCGGGCGGGTCGCCCCTGCGCTTCAGGGAGTGACTGCGTGGCTCACGTCCCGAGATGAAGACATCTTCCAGGAGGTATTGCGAATAGACCCTGAGGTGCTGCTAGTTTCCGATCTCTCGACGACAATGGACCTGCAGCGGGCCGCGCTGGTAACTTGGCTGCTCGACCAAGCTAAGGACGGCAGCCCGCTTGTCAACGAATGGGGCCTGTTCTGGGCCTATCGGAAGCTGAAACATGCAGCTCTGAAAGAACAACTTGCGCCCCTCATCGAAGGGCCGGCTTCGCTCGTGGAGAGACATTGCGCGATCCAGATTTCCGAGGCGTGCGGTGGAGTCGGACTGACGCTAATGCTCGCGGATCTGGCTCTTCGCGGGGATGAACCCTTGACGTTGCGGATCGAGGCGGCGTCCTGCGTCGCTCATCATGGCGAAGAGAGCACTAAGGCACGCCTTCTCCCCTTAGCACTCCAGGCGGCCCAAAGGAGCGAGGAAGAGAGATTGCAGGCCCAGGCTTTCTTGGCGGTATGGCCGGGGCTTTGCACGTGGTCACAGATTGTAGATAGCCTCGGGCCAGACGATCACTTAACAACGACACCGCTCGGGCGATTTCTGGGATTCGATTTTGCGGAAGGCCTCCCGGCGTCAAATCTCGCTGAAGCGCTCGGCTGGCTCGCGGAAAAGAACTGGCAGCCCGACGGCCTTTCTGGATGGGCCGCCGCCACGGATCAGTTGCTGATGAGAGCGATAGACTTCGCCGACGATCCCTCCATTCGCCGCGCCATGGTCGACGTTTTGTTTGCCAGACTCTCGAAACACCACAGGGTGTTCGCCGGCGTCGATAGAAATCAGCGCGATGGGTACCCATGGTCCGCGATCGCTAGAAGGGCGATCGCAGAGGAGCTGATTCCGCGGCTGGCACCGAAAGGTTATCTTGCCGTTACCGCGCTACGGTCCTCCATTCCACTGCTCGACCAGAAAGACATTGAGTTCGCGATGGACCGCTGGGAAATTGCGTCCCCGGACGAAAAACTGGTCTGGGAGTCCGTGATAGCGTGGCTGGTGAACTGGAAGGACCCTGAGGCCAGCTTGAAGGTGCTTTCAATGGCGCCGCGCCGCGCCGGATTGGTGCCCCTCCTGGAGAGGCACCAGCGGGATGCTCTTTCCCACCTGGATAGCGAAGCGCGGGAGCGACAAGAACAAGAAGTGACGAGGCAAGGGCGCAAAGACGAAAGGATTGACCAGATTCACGACCTTCTAAGGCGGGCCGCCACTGAAACGCAGGCCTTCCGCGATCTGCTATACGTCATGCGCTTTCCCGTAGCTGACTACTCTCCAGCAAGTGCTCATCCCGGCATTCATGGACTTCCAGGATGGGAAGTGCTGACCACGGATGAAAAAGACCGGTTGACAGCGGCGGGCAAGCTGTTCCTCGCAACTGAACATCCTTATACGTTTAGGGGACTACGTGCCGGCGCTGCGCTGCGCAATACAGCCGCAGGTTATAGGCTTTTCCGTGAATTTGTGATTCTCGACCCTACGTACCTGAAGGACTTGCCGGAAGCCACATGGAAAAAATGGATTCCGGGAATCATTTTGTTCCAATGTGATTTGCCGGACGCACAATATGGCGAACAGGATCGCGCCCTGCTGAGCCTCGCTGCGGCAAAGGACATGGGCTGTCTCACTCGAACGCTCGGGGTAACTTTGCGTTTGCCGAAGATCTTGGGTGCCGCGCGACAACTCCAAAGAGCAGTCGATCTGCTTGGCTGCGATGTATTGGACGCGAACATTTTCACGAGCTTGCGCCACCCGCGCGTGCCGGCCGTTACTTATCTTTTGGGGATGCGCCGGCTTTGGGGGTGCTCCCACCTGGAGACAAGAAAAATCTTACAGGAGGCGCTACCGCGGGTTCCGTTTGCATCCGCAGACGAGTTGCCCCGCTTGGCGCTCGAATCGGCGCTATGGCTGGAGACCTGCCACGGAACGGATTGGCCGCTCGCGTTCCAGCCGATGCAGGCGCGGCCTGAATTCGCCCCCATGCTTCTTGATGTGCGAGGACCAGATGGAGAAGCGTTTGATCAGATCATCGAGTGGCTTCCAGATCAGGAACTTGGCGATCTGTATCTCTGGCTCCGGAAGGAGTTCGGTCCCCCGCCAGATTTCCCTGAAATTACCACTGAACCGCAGTGGCGTTCTCAGAGCAAGATTCTCGCAGGACTACAACAGCGTCGGCGTGCCTCTAGCGTAGTGATACTTGACCGCATCGAATCGGCATATCCTGACGATTGGCACGTGCGAAAAGCCACCTGGGATGCAAAGCGGCTTCTTGTGGAAGCCACCTGGGAACCACTCACCCCGGCGGGAGTCAAACGGATCGTCGAGGACCGACGTCAGCTGCTCGTGCGGGATGAACAGGAGCTAATGGATGCCGTTGGGGAGGCGCTCCTTGATTATCAGAGCGAGCTTCGTGCCGAAGGAAGTCGCGTTATGCGGCTCTGGAATGAACCCGTCCACATCCCCAAGCGGGAAGAGTCACTCTCCCGCGAGATCGGCGCTGAGATTGAGCGCGTGCTTGCGACGCGGGGCGTAAGGATAACGCATGAAGTCAAGATCCGGGAGGGGCAGTTTGTGGATATCTACGTTTCCGCCGTCACGTCAAACTCAAAACACCGACTGATCTCCCTGATTGTTGAAGTGAAGGGATGCTGGCATAAGGATCTCAAAACGGCGCTCAATACCCAGCTTTCGATGCGTTATCTGAAAGACAATGAGAGCCACTTCGGTATTTACCTGGTGGTCTGGTTCCTCTGTGCGAAATGGGACGGTCGCAAGGACGCGAGAAAACGAACGACTCCGCGCAAGACCCTATCGGAGATCCGCACTTTCCTGGACGACCAGGCAATCGCAGTGACTGCGAACAGTCAATCTATTATTCGAGCAGTGGTACTCGATGCCACTATCGAAGGTTTGGGACCAGAGCTGAAGCGACCAAGAAGAAAACAAAAATATAGCCGTACTTCGAAGAAACCGCAGACCAACTCCGGCCCGGACCCGTCGTAGTCGGGCTTCTCGATACGCGCACCGAGCCGTGGAGACTGACCGACGGTCATTCGGAAGCCGCGCTAGCGGGGGTGAAGTCTTTCCGATTTGTCGTCCTGCGATTCGCTGAACTGAAGGCGCTGTATTTACACTAAACGCGTAAGAGATCTAGAGGGGCGCAGCTCAAGTCGGCGGCCCACGATAAGGCGTACAATGATGCCGAGGGCACATGAACGAAAATGATCTGGATCGTTATTTCTGGCGGACGGGTCAGCGCTGGGGTGGAAGCGACCGCGACCGCAAGACGTGGCCACCCAAGCGGAAGATCGCGAAGGGGACAATTATTCTCTTGTTCGCCGCTTTTGCCGCCACTGTCCTATATCTGATGCGATAGGCGCCTGCGTGCTTGGGATGCTGATTGATAGGTCGAGGTCACTGCGGAACTTGCTTCCTCCACCTTCGACCGTGTTTCAGACCTGCTGTGCGCGGTGCGGCAGACCGAATGTCCAGATTGGACGGGCGGTCTTTAAAGCGTGAGCAACTGCTTCAACTTGCTTGCCACGGTGGCGAGCGTTGTCCCATCGATGGTGCCGAGATACCGAGCAAGGCTCGAACTATGGATGGTCGCTAACTTGTGGAGCCGGAGGGTCGAAGGTACTTTCAAATGTGTGGAACGGAATTCGGGCGTGCTGGGGTCAAGAAAGAGGTCGGAAGGCAGGGCCTGGGCCGGCGTTACAGATGAGATGTAGGCGACCAGAACCTCAGGGATGGGTCCGACCGGCCCTGTCAGCAACAATACCGGCCGGAGCTTCATTCCGGGAACGTCCCCGAATGGGAACTGCGCTAAGAAGATCTCACCGGGGCGCATTCACTGCTTGTCCGTCTTCGAGAGTATAGACGTCCTGGCGAGAGTCCTGCAATTCGTCCCGCCATTCCCGGTCGACGCCTTGCGCCCACGCAACGCCCGAATCGTCCTCATCTGGCAACAGGACGATTAACCGAACGGGCCCGGCGGGGAGTTCTGCTGGCACTTGAGCTCGCAATCGATGTTGTTCATCGATGTCGCCAACCAATTCGATAGCTTTCATGTGCGCTGGGTCCATTGGAGTCCTTATAGAGCACCCAAATAATAGCAAATCTAGGCGCAGCCGAGGCCCGGTTCACACGGCCCCCGATGGCGCGTCCATGGCCTCGCAGGTACATTTCTCTAGCCTCGGGCCCCCCGGATCAAAGAGGCTACTCGCAGGGTCAAGGGTACAGCTCCGGAAATACAGGCCTTAAATAGGGCTCCACCCTTTCGATGAGCTGGGCGATGCCCCATCCGGTAGCGAAATCGAGGTTATACATGCGGCCGTGCAACCGCTTCATGGACGGCCTTGCCGATTCGGAGAGAGTTCGATGCTCGGCCTTCATATCATCCCCCAGCCTTGCCAGAGCATCCGGGTGCTTCGTAAGCGATTTGAAGTGCTTGTTCGAACTGTGCGCCAGAAGATCGGCGGCCTGGAGCGGCACACACATCGAGCTGGACTCAAATTTGGGCGGGTACAGCCGATAGAACCGAGCGAACGCTTCTAAACTCTGCATGCCTTCGAACAGGGCCTCCATTTGCCCCCGCACCTTTGCATGCTCATCGAAAGTGACCTGTAGAGAGCTGCCCGCGTTGCCCTCCACTATTCGATGCATCACCCAGAAGCAGCCCAGCGCACAAAGGAAATATGGGAATGTCGAATGTTTTCGGAGATGAGCGTTCGCCATCCAGAAGCTTGGCAGGTCCAAGGACACCGAGGCCCCGTAGAGGCCGTGTTGAGCCACCACATCGATCAAGTTTCGTTTAAGTTCGGCCTTGTCTGCCCGCGATAGGTTGCTGAGGGGCCTTGTTGTCCGGCCATTGTATTCAAGGTCGGCTGCCTTGAACTCGGAAACGTCTCGTGGCAGAGATCCTTCCCACGCGTTTTCGAATTCTCGCCAGGAACCCGCCGGCCCGATTACCCCTGCAACCGTGAGAATCGGCGAAGCCGGATGGCTTCCGCTGTCGTCGAAATATCCGGTGATATGGCCCATCCGGCCACCATACTTTGAACTTTGGCAAAGATCAAGCGATTCCGCCAAAAGGGAACGATCCCTTCAAACCGAATCTGATATACCCGTATGCGAGATTGATCACGCTGTAGGGACGAGATAGCGCGTTACTCCAGTGAGTCGCCGCCGGGCCAGCTCGCAGTATTTCGGCTCCAGTTCGATGCCGATGTAATGCCGCCGCAGAAGAGCGGCGGCGACGAGGGTGCTGCCTGATCCCGCGAAGGGGTCCAGGACGACCTCGCCGGGCCTGGTGAAGGCCTCGATGATCGGCTGCAGCGTGGCGACGGCCTTTTCGGTCGGATGACTGTGGTTGCCGGAATAGCGCCAGGGCAGCACATCGCTGAGCGGATCGGCGGGCAGGTCGGGCCGGCCTTTGGCGAGAACGTAAGCAGATTCGTGCGAGTATCGCAGGAAACGCTGCGCGGAGGCATAGGTCTTGTGGAAGACGATGTGGCCCACCGGCCTGAAGCCCGCGAGCTTCCATGCGGCGAAGAAAGCGTCCACCCGATTCCAGCCGTAGAACGAGACGCACAAACTGTTCGGCCTCAGCACGCGGTACACGTCGCCAAAGGCGTCGAGGACATGGCCGGGATAGTCATCGTTTCGTACGGTGCGGCCGGAGCGGTCTTTGTAGCGGACGAAGTAAGGCGGGTCGGTGAGCACGAAATCAACGCTCTCGGCAGACAGGGCCTTCAGGACGGTGACGCAGTCGCCTTGAACGACGCTGTTGAGAGGGGCTCGATTCTGATCCATGAGGCGGTTCTCCTTTTCTGTGCCCGAGAGTCTCTCGGGGCACCCGAAAAGCGAGCGGGGCCGCTCCCAAGGACAAGGTCTGCTTTTTCGGGGGAACCGCCAAGGCGAAGCCGGTCCGAAGGATGGTGGGGGAGCCGAAACCCGAAGGGCGGCAACAGCCGAAGCAGAAGACCGCCGCTCCGCCGGGCGCGGCTAGGTCGCCGCGGCGGCCGTCAAGCGAAGCGGTGCCCGAGAGACGAAGGGGCAGAAAAGGGGGGGCGCGCTCCATGAAGAGATCGAGCCGACCACAGAGGTTTGAGCGGGTGACATCGACACCGGGAGCGGGGCCGGAACGGGACCAACTCGACAACGCGGCTGCTTCCGTGAACTCCGGCGGCCTCCCGGCGCTTCTTGAGGATACCCCCGAAGCCACCGAGCCGCCCGGCGGGTCACGGGCCGAGTGAGAACGCATCTCAGGCCCCCCAGGCGGCGCGGAGCAACCGTTTGCCCGTGAAGATTCGACTCAGCACGGTTCCGAACGGGAGTTGGCGCCGGCGGGCGATCCGCTTCACCGGATGTCCGTGAACGAAGTGATCGACCAGCAGTCGCCGGTAGATCTCCGGGACGCGAGTGAGCGCCTGCTGAAGCCTCCGCATCTCTTCGGAGCGTTCGGACGTTTCGGCGAGCCGATCCGTTGCGATCAACGCCGGCGACGGAAGTTCCAGAGCGTCCAGCGAAACCGGCCGCTTCTGCGACAATTCTCGCCGCGCCTCGTTCAACGCGATTGCGTGGACCCAGGTGTAGAGCGAGGACCGGCCGCGAAAGAGGTCCCGTTTTTCGAAGGCCTTCGCGAAGGCCGCCGCCGTAATTTCCTGGGCGGCTTCGCGGTCTCTGACGACGCCGGTCATGCTGTTGACCAGGCGGGGCCCGTACTTCTTGTGCAGATCGCCGAAACGATCGGCATCCCTTACGACTTTCTCTTGATGGACTGACATGGCTGTATTCCTCCGTCGTTGATAGTCTCGTCAAGCGTCTGGCGAGCCGCTCGACGGGTTAAGGGTTAGGGCCCCGCCGGCGATCTGGAGGAGCGAGGAACGATGAGCGGTACGCGCGAGGGAAGCCCGCAGGGAACGGCCTGGAAGGAGGTGCGTAATCCCGCCCTCCGAGGCCCGCCGTCCCCGCGTGCGCTGGGAGACTGGCTGGCTGCGCTCTGGAGGGCGGGACGATTGACCGCGCCGGACGGTTGTCCGCGGGATGAGAGTAAGCGGGCGCGATCTGGCAGGGCAAAATAGTGGGGCCCCGGATGACCAGGGGGCAACAGTTTTGTTCGGTCAGCCCGCGATGCCTCCGACGGCAACCCTTACCATGGAGAGCTCCAGACAGAAACGCGAATCACCGCAGACAGGGCCGTGAACCGCCCAGGAGGGTCAAGGGGAACCTGGGTTCACCGTCGGGAGCTTTGGTTACCGAAGGGCCGTCTTGAATAAATCCAGATACTCACGCAAGAGATCGATATGCGCGGGCCCGAGGTCGGACCCGATGAAGCGTACCTCAACTGTGATTCCGGGTCCAAGCGGCCAGCGATAAGAACGATCCTCATGGCTGACGACCACGTGGGCCGCCTGCTGCTTCCAGGCGTCGAGACTGGCCGTGTCAGCGCTCACGCGGCTGCGCGCGCCCGCCGCGCGATCCACCGGCAGACCGCGCTCGCGCTCCCATTTCTGGGCGGTCCGCACATTGACCCCGAGATAGTGGGCCAGCTCCTTCCAGGACGTGAGCTGGCGGGGACCCGGCGGCATAGGACAGAACTATCACAAGAGCTTGCCCACAGCCATACGAAAAGAGCGCCCCGCCACGGGGGCGCGACGGCCGCGCTTCCGTACGCATCAAACCGCTTGCGCAATCCGCCGTTTTCCGTGACAACGGATCATGCGGTTTTTGGATTACGCGATTCTGTCTGCGGGGGTCTTCTCCACATTCGTGCCGGCGCTGTTCGCGCAGAGCGGCGCCCATGACAACGCTCAGGGAAAAGCGCCGGGTATTTTCGAGAAGGCTCCGTACAGCCTGATCAACATCGAGGTCGGGGGCGGCCTCTTCAGTCCGCAGAGTTCATCAGCCAATGCTCCGACTCAGAATTGTCCCGGCGGCATTATATCCACCAATCTGCGCTATGATTGCGCGGAACAATTCTCCCGCGCCGGGTCCGGCGGATTTGAAATGGGAGTCCGGCCGATTCGTTACCTGGAAGCCGGTGTCCGCACGGATATTCTCGGCAACTTCAACGGCTACCAGTCGAATTCGGCCACCTACCAATGCGTCAGCGGATGCACCGGGGTCGTTAACGAAAACATCGTGACGAGCTCCGCACTCATCACCCTCAATGCGCAGGGTGTTCTTCCACTATTCCGGGAACATCTCCTGATTTCTGCAGGCGGGGGCATCGGCTGGCTGGAGGTGCGCTCCAATGCGCAGACCGGCAGCGCGCAGGTCCAGGGCGGCTGTCCCTCCTGCCCGCCGCCGCAGGGAGGCCATGGTCCGACGGCGGTGGCCGGGATGATGTATTTTCCAAACCGGCACGTCGGCTTCGGTCTCCAGTTCCGCGACGTGCAGATCAGTTCTCCCGGGCTGTCCCAGGTGGCCGGGCCCTTCTACGGCCCCATCACTTACAAAGACCGGTTCTACCTGATCAGTGGAGAGATTTCCGTGCGCTTCGGCAAGCGCGACTGATCTTAAGTCCCCGCGCGCGGCAACGCCCCTTAGGCCGGTCTATTTTCCCTCATTGACGAGTTGGAATCTCAGAGCGTCCGCCATTTCCTGGGGGAAACGGATCACGACGAAAGGAGGCCGCCCATCGGAAGAAGACCTGGGTCGGTAACCGAACATCACGGCCCGGCGGAAAAGCTGAAAAGGATCATCCGAATGTTGTCGGTAAAACCGGCCGTGCCGGAGCGCGTCGCGAAAGCCCGCATCATGCAATAGACTTCTCAGATCGGGTCCCACCTGGGTTTCCAGGTTGCTGCGCTCCAGATCGTCCAATTCACTAACGGCCTCGGGGTTGGCGGCGATATAGGCTTCCGGCCAGCGAACATCGAGGTCATACCGATTGAGCCGGTTGTGCTCGTCATCAATAAAGTAGGAACCCAACGCAATCGGCAGATAGGCGGCCGCGCAGAGCCAGAAAAGGGGACGGTGACTGACGATCCGTTCACGCCTGAAACACCTGCGACCCGCAAACCAGAGCGCCACGTTGGCCGCGAAAACGACCGCGACTCCGATCGCGAGAGTCCAGCGGCCCGGCGAGGCGGCACGCCAGACGTGGTCGTCCCCGGAAGTCCAGGCGGCGCAGATCAGCGTCATCGAAAGGAAGAGCACTCCGAAAAGCGTATAGGTTTTCTCCAGGGCCGGCATCGCCAGAAAACCCACATCGCCGCAGGCACCCATGATCACCCAGTAGGCCAGAAGGAGGACGACGAGCGGGATGAATTTCAGACCCATAACGCAGAGAAAAGCGGCGGACGGCGTCAGGGTTCGCGCATTAACGATGGTGGCCTGGAAGGCGGGCATCGTCGAGGCGCTTGCGGTATAAGACATGGCCAAGATGATGTAAACGGCGACGACAGCCCTGGTTATCGGACGGTCTTCCGATTCGAGATACCCGAGAATCATAAAAACTCCGCCCAGCCAAAAGGCGAAAATCGCGAGGCCATACGCCGACGCCAGGACCGCCACGACCAGCACCGCCAGTATCGCGATAGAGGCACCCCCGAGCGCCCATCGCGGCACCCAGGAAAGTAACGCGCGGCTGGCGGCCTCGCCGACCGGAACCGCCACAGCAAGATCGGGCGGCTGTTGCTCCTGGCGGTCTGTCGAAGGGGGTTCGGGCATTGAGGCCGACTGGGGGGAGTCCGGATTCAGATCAGACAACGACCGGACGGGCGCAATGAACCGGAGTCCACCTCCGCGTTCGGTCCGGATATACACGCGAGCTTTGCCATTATCGCCGAGGGCAGCGCGGATCTGGGTCAAGCATCGTCGAATGCCCTGGTTATATTCGACAACTGTTCCTCCCCAGAGCCGCTGCTGAATTTCGTCATAAGTAAAAAGCCTGCCAGGCCCTTCAAGCAGTTGCGCCAGCAGCTTGGCTGCCTGAGGATCAAGCGGGACGGCCCTCCCCTTCTTGCGGAGGTTGTGACCGACCGGATCAAACTCAAAAGGTCCGAAGAACAATAGGCCCCGAAGCAAGCGGTCTCCCGTTAACCGACCGAGTATATCAGACGCTGGCGTGCGGAGAATGTCACCCTGATTCGTCCGCACGCAGTGGCGGAAGGTGCTTTCTGGGAGAGACTTATGAGCGAATGTTCAAAAATCATGCTTCGGGACATACGATGGTCGTAGAAGTCGGGTACGCTGGACGGGATGCTCCAGGCTCCGGGATTTCTGACGGAATTCACGTTCGTTTGGGGCACGTTCCATGGTTGCATTTGCGATGACATTTGCATTGACTTGCCGCCCGGAGTCGTGCTAGTTTCGAGTCTCTTCTCTAGCCGACTTGCAGAAAGGTATACCCGCCGACGTGAAAAATAGAGCCGAAGAGCAAGAACTACACCTTCGAGTGCCTTATAAAATCCGCCTTCATTATCGCCTCGCTGGGCCGAAGCATCGACTATCGAGCCCAGGAAGAACCATCGCGCGCGGGTTCGTTTTCCGTGGGGGTTGCCGGTCCTTCGGGATCCGGATGGCCCTTGTCGCGCTGCTCCTTGTGATGGGATGTGGAAGCCTGCTCCAGGCGGAACTCATTCCAATTGGTTACGTGTCCATCGACACCGCCGTACCGATCGGTGGAATCGACACGATCGGCGTCGGCAATCTCACGGGTTTGATCTATGGGTGTTCTGTCCCGGCAGGCTTTCAAGTCTGCACGGACCTTACGTTCAGCGGCGGCGTGACGTTTCAGTTTCAAGTCGGAGCCAGCGTAATAACCGAGGTTGTGCCGTTGTCGGCCGATCTTGGGCCTGGTCTCTATGATCCGCCCGAATTTCAGTTTCTGGACTCGGAAACGCTGTTAAGCGCGACGTTTACCGGAAGCGTCAGTCCCACAAATCTTGATCTGGTGCTTGCGGACAATTCGATGGCGTCCGTCACGGCTTCCCCGGCTATCATTTCGACTCCGCTGACACCGGGTGATCCGCTGACGGTTCTGGAAATCAACGCGATTTCTGCCGCCGTGCCGGAACCCGATTACAGATGGGCTTGCCTTGCCATCGGGCTGATTGGATTGAATTTGCGCCATCGCATCCGCGCCGTCGGCCCGCGCTGACCCAAAAACGAGCAAACAGCATGGAGGAAGCGCGGCAGATGAGCGTGAAATGCGGGGCTCCGACCTTACGGCGGTGCGCGGGATTACTAGCGACCTCCGCGCTGCTGACCGGATTTCAAAGCATCGTCCTCGGCCAGGTTAGTCTACTGCCCACGGCCACGCCGTCGGCCGCAGAGGCCGGCTTGACCCTGGTCAGTGTGACCGGGTCCGAATTTCCCGCAGGCACCATCATTCCCAGTCAGGTCACGGTCACGCTTGCCCCGGCGTCACCGGGTACGGGAGATCCGGTGGCGGTTGAGGCTTACTCGGTCACCACCGTGATCGCGACGACCCGAAAGGTGACGTTCCTGCTGCCGGCGAGCATCCATGTCGGTTCTCCGACTGTGTATTCGATATCAATCGCCTCCTCGACATCGCCGGTATTCACGAGCAATCAAGCGGTCGTGACGGTGAATCCTTCCGCCAGTATCGCGTCCATCTTGCCTGGCAGTGGGGCGCCGGGGAGCACGGTGTCGGTGCAGATTCAGGGTTCGTACAGCAACTTTTTCTCCGGGGCTTCCACGGTGACCGCCGGATCTGGAATCAGTGTTTCGGATGTGAACGTTATAAGTCCCACGCTGCTTCAGGCACAGTTTGCCATCGCTCCGACGGCCTCGCCCGGCTCGTACACGGTATCGGTTACGACCGGCGGCTCCGTGACACCGCCCATTCCACCCGAGGTCGCCAGTTTGGTGAACGGATTCACGATCACCGGCGGCGCTGAGCCAATTATCACGAATGTCAATCCCAGTGCGGCCCAGCAGGGCGCGAGCAGTATTCCGGTGACGATCACCGGAAGCTTCACGCATTTCAACTCTGCTTCGGTGGTGACTTTCGCTAATGGCGGGGTGACGGCAGGGACCCCGACCGCCGCAACCCTGACCAGCCTCACAGTGCCGGTCTCGATCACGGCGACGGCTTCTCTGGGGGCAACGAATGTCACGGTGACGACGGGTGCGGAGGTTGTCACTTTAGCCAACGGATTTGCGGTCACTGCGGGCACGCCGGTGATCACGCAAATCAATCCGAACAGCGCTCAGCAAGGTGCGGCCAGCGTTCCGGTGACAATCACGGGGAACTTCACGCACTTCAGCGCCTCTTCGGCCGTAAGCTTCGCCAATGGAGCCGTGACGGCTGGAGCTCCGACCGCGGCGACACTCACCAGCCTGACGGTTCCAGTGTCGATTTCGGCAGGGGCGAGTGTCGGCGCTACGAACGTGACCGTAACCACGGGATCGGAAATCGTGTCACTTGCCAACGGCTTCACGGTGAACGCGGGCACCCCAGCGATCACGCAGGTCAAACCGAACAGCGGCCAGCAGGGGGCCAGCGGCGTCCCGGTGACAATCACTGGAAACTTCACGCACTTCAGCACTGCTTCGGTGGTGACGTTCGGCAACGGCTCGGTGACCGCAGGAGCTCCGACCGCTGTGACACTCACCAGCCTGACGGTACCGGTATCGATTACGCCGGCTGCGACGCTGGGTGCGACGAGCGTAACGGTCACGACCGGCTCGGAGGTGGCCACGCTAACTAACGGTTTCACGATCTATGCAGGAACGCCGCTCTTGCTCAGCGTGCTGCCCAATACCGGTTCGCAAGGTCAGAAGGCCTTGTCGGTTGCCGTCACGGGGCAGTTCACGCACTTCGCCCAGGGCGTGAGCGCCGTGAGCCTGGGTTCCGATATCACGGTCAATAGCGTTACCGTTGCCAACGCGACAAGCTTGACGGTCAGCCTGACGATCCCGGCCACCGCCAACCTGGGCGGCCATACCGTGACCGTGGCGACGGGATCGGAAGTTGCAACTCTAGTCAATGGCTTTACGGTAAGCTCAGCGAGTTTGACCGTGAATGCGGGCCCGAATCAATCCGCCGAGTTGCCCATCCTTGGTCTGCCACAGGCGTACACCCTGACACTCCTGCCTGGCCTCCCAGGCGGCACAGGTTCCGCAGCGCAAGACATCAATGATCTGGGAGAAGTCGCCGGCTACGCGGCGAACGCAGCCGGTGCGTATCAACCGGTGATTTGGAGATCCGGAAACCCCGTCTCAATCCCGACTTTAGGCGGAGCGGCCGGTGGGTTCCTCTCTATCAATATAAACGGCCAAGCCGCCGGTCAGTCCCAAGATGCCGGCGGGAATTGGAACAACTTCTACTTTGACGGCGTCGGCCTCACTAATATCGCGCCGGCGCCGCACGGCTGCTGCTTTTGGGAAATGGGACTCAATCAATCTGGCTTGACCGTTGGTATGGTTCAGCCCTTTAATGCATTCTCCTACCAAGGTGGGGAGCTGACATCGCTGCCGGTACTGTCGGGAACCAGTGTTTCACAGCCTTTACATGTAAACGACGCCGGACTGATTGTGGGTCGAGATTCCGACGCAAGCGGGTATTATCCAGTCACTTGGACGAACGGGGAGATCAGTGTCCTGCCTGGGCTACCAGGTCTCCCAAACGGATATGCATACAGCGTCAACAGTTTCGGTGACATCGCAGGGCTGGTGACGGACCCGAGTGGGGTCGCCGATATCGAGGCGGTGATCTGGCGCAATGGGAGTGTGATCCCTTTAGCGGGTTTAACCGGCGCCAATGCCATCAACACTTCCCGTCAAGTTCTAGCCGGAGCTGGTGGACAGGGATTCGTATGGCAAGACAATGTCGAGATTGGTCTCAGCCCATTCATTTCTTGTCCTGCCTACGGCCTTACGGCCATGAATAACATGGGACAAATTGCAGGCTACTGCGGAGTGAACGGCACCGATCCAAGTATTCAGGCGTTTGTCTTGAATCCGAATCCAGGAGACATATCCCCGCCCCAAACTACGGTTTCACTCGCTGGCAGCGTTTCGGACGGTGACCCACCCAGCAGCGGTCCGTTGACCCTCCAATGGACTCAGGTCAGCGGGCCGGGGACCGTTGTTTTCGCCAATGCTAATCAGGCGGTTGCTTCGGCTACGTTCACGCAAGTTGGGTCCTACGTGCTTCGGCTTACCGCGAAGGATGCGCTGAACACCAGCAGCGGCGATACCACGGTCGTTGTGACGAATGGCAACCAGCCTCCCTCGGTTTACGCCGGGCCGGGTCAAACGATCACTCTTCCCGCCGGCGCATTGCTCAGCGCCACAGTCTCAGATGATGGCTTGCCCGTCGGTAGTTCGGTCACTGTGAACTGGCGGATGATCACCGGACCAGGCCCCGTTGTGTTTTCAGCGCCGACCTCCGCAAGCACGATGGCCACGTTTGCTACGCCAGGTGCCTACCTACTCCGAATCGTCGCCAGCGACAGCGTCTTGACGTCCGCCAGCGACATCTCAATTGTGGTGCTGCCCGCCGGACCGTCCATCACGCTCAATCCAAACTCCGGTCAGCAGGGCCAGCAGAACCTTTCCGTGTCGATCACGGGTGCGTCCACCAACTGGGTTCAGGGGACAACCCAGGCGAACTTTGGTTCGGGCATCACCGTCGCGTCGCTGACCGTGAACACGGCGACATCGGCAACCGCCGTCATCAACATCAGTCCTACGGCAGCTCTCGGTGCTTACAACGTGACGCTGACCACAGGGGCGGAAATCGAAACGCTGCCCAGCGGCTTCAGTGTGGTGAGTTCGTCCTCTGTCCCTACGATTACGACCGTCTCTCCGAGTTCCGGACCGCAGGGCCAGGGCGGACCCGTCGCTATCGTGGGTCAGAATACGCACTTCGTGCAGGGCACGACCCAGGTGAACTTCGGACCGGGCATCACCGTCACCAGCGTCAGCGTCACCTGCCCTACCTGTCTGACAGCTCAAATCCTGATCTCGTCCACGGCGGCGGTAGGCCCCGTCACCGTCACGGTAACCACAGGATCGGAGGTGGCCTCTCTGGCCAACGGATTCACGATTCTGGCCGGCACGCCGATTTTGACTTCGCTGGCGCCGGACGGCGGGCAGCAAGGACAGACGCTCGGTGTTGCGATTACCGGGCAGTACACCCACTTTGCGCAGGGCACTACCCAAGTGAGTTTCGGAGCGGGAATCACGGTCTCGAATGTGACTGTTTTGAGTGCGACCAGCCTGACCGCACAGCTCGCCATTGCAGCCAACGCGACGGTCGGAACCTATACCTTAGTCGTGACGACCGGAAGCGAGGTCGTCTCCGTTCCGAACGTGTTCAGCGTCGTGGCGGCGACGCCGATCGTCTTGAGCCTCGCGCCCGGTGGCGGCCAGCAAGGACAGACCAATCTCCCTGTGCTTATCACGGGCGTTTCCACTCACTGGGTCCAGGGGACAACGGCAGCCAGCTTCGGCCCAGGCATCACGGTCACCGGCCTGGCTGTGACGACCGCGACCACGGCTATCGCGACGGTCAACATTGATCCGGCGGCCGCGATTGGCCCCAGGACGGTCACGCTCACGACCAATGCAGAAATCGCGTCGTTCACGAATGGCTTCACCGTGAGCGCCGCGATGCCGATCGTGCTCAGCTTAGATCCGGGCGGCGCTCAACAAGGCCAGCAGAATCTTTCGGTCACCGTCACGGGTCTGAATACGCACTGGTCTGCAGGAACCAGTCAGGCCAGCTTCGGAGCGGGTGTGACGGTGGTTTCGTTTACGGTGACCAGCCTGACTGCGGCTACCGCGGTCGTGAATATCGATCCCGCCGCCGCGCTCGGCGCTCGCACGGTGACGGTCACCACGGGCACCGAGGTGGCCAGCTTCGCGAGCGGATTCACGATCATCGCAGGCACTCCCGTCATTACTCAGGTGAACCCGAGCACCGGCGCACCAGGGCAATCGAATCTTTCCGTCACCGTCACGGCGCAGTTTACGCACTTTGCCCAAGGCACAACCACGGCCAGCTTCGGCCCCGGCGTCACCGTTGCATCCTTGACCGTGAATTCGACCACAAGCGCCACGGCGACTCTCAACATCGATCCCGCCGCCGCTCTGGGCGCGCGCACGGTCAGCATGACCACCGGCACCGAGATTGCCGCTCTGGCGAACGGCTTCACGATCGGCGCGGCCGCCACTCCGACGCTCACGCAATTGAACCCGAACAACGGGCAGCAGGCTCAGCAGAATCTTGCCGTCACGATCACCGGTCAAGCGACCCATTTTGCGCAAGGGACGACCCAAGTGAGCTTTGGAGGCCCAGGGATCACCGTCGATTCCGTGACCGTCGCCAGCGCTACCAGCTTGACCGCCGTTATCTCGATTGCCGCAAGTACCGCAACGGGTCCGCGCACCGTCACAGCGACAACGGGAACGGAGGTCGCGGCGCTCGCCAATGGTTTCATGGTGAATACGGGAACCAACCAGGCGCCGGTGATTACCATTGCGCCGACGTGGAGCGATGTCCTTCCCAGTCGGCTGACGATCACCTATACCGTGACCGACGACGGCCTCCCGGCCGGCGGCGCGCTCACCGTCTCGTGGCAGATCATCAGCACGCCGCCCGGAGCGACGGCGGGTTTTGAAAGCCAAACTCTGACTTCCATCTCGGTGGGGTTTGATACAGCGGGGACTTACGTTCTTCAGATCTCGGCCAGCGATTCGCAGTTGACAACGACACAAAATGTGACCGTAACGGTGAGCGGCACGGCGCTGCCGCCGCCTAACGTTTCCATCGCCACACCGGCGGATGGAGCCAGCGTCACGACGCAAATCAGTGTGACCGGCACGGTGGCCAGCCCGGAGCTCGCCTCCTGGACCCTGGAATACGAAGTGCCGGGCGGAACCGTCTTTCAGACGCTCGCCACGGGCACAGCCCCGGTCACCAACGGCATCCTCGGGACTTTTGACCCGACACTCCTCATCAACGGCATCGCCTTTATTCAGCTCCAAGCGACGGACACCAGCGGCCAGACTTCCACCGCCGGGCCGATCAGCGTGGTCGTCACCAAAAACCAGAAGATCGGGAATTTCACGGTTTCCTTCATTGATCTGACCGTACCGACCGCCGGTCTGCCACTCCAGATCACTCGTACCTATGACAGCCGCAACAAGCTCATCGGCGACTTCGGCGTAGGATGGACGCTCGGGATCAGCAACGTCCAGGCCGCTGAAAGCCAAGTCACCGGCGCCGCCTGGACCGGCACGTCCTCAGGCGGCGCCTTCCCTACGTACTGCGTCCAGCCCGCCGCCGCCCATGTCATCACCGTCACCCTTCCGGACGGAACCACCTACGCGTTCGACGTGAGCCTCACTCCGCAATGCCAGGCACTGGTCCCTCCAGACCAAGTGACCATCGGGTTCACGCCCGAGCCGGGGACAGTCGCTACATTGAACGTCATGGGGGGCAATCAAGCCACAGTCGAGGGCGCCTTCCCGGGTCCCGTCCAGCTCTACGATTTGAACACCGGTATGCTCATCGACGCGAGCCAGCTGGTCTTGACGCTTCCGGATGGCCGCGCGCTGACTATGGGTCTCGGGACCGGACTTCAGTCCATTAAGGATCTGAACGGCAATACCATTACGATCACCCTGGCGGGGATTCAGCATTCCGACGGCAAGAGCGTCGTTTTCCAGCGCGATGTGTACGAGCGCATCACCCAAATTACCGATCCTTCCGGGAACGTCCTCCACTATGCCTATGACCTCAATGGAAACCTGAGCACGTTCACCGATCCGGCCAGCAACATCACCACGTTCACTTACGACTCGAATCACGGCCTACTCAACATCGAGGACCCGCTTGGGATTCAGCCGATCCGTAACATCTACGATTCCAGCGGCCGGCTGATTCAGACCATCGATGCCTTCGGGAAAGTGATCACCTACAACAACAGCATCGGCACCAGCCAGGAGATCGTGACCGACAGGCTCGGCAATCAGACGGTGAATGCCTACGACGCCGATGGCAACATCGTGCAGGTAACCAACGCGCTGGGCGGAGTCACTAACCGGACCTACGATTCAAACGACAATCTCTTGACCGAGACCAATCCCCTGGGCGAGACGCGGACCTACACGTATGATGCCCAGAACAACCGGTTGTCCGAGACCGATCCCCTCGGCCACACGACCACCTACACTTACAACGGCCACGCCCAAGTTCTGACGACTACCGACCCGCTGGGACACGTCACCACCAACACCTACGACGCCAACGGGAATCTGCTCTCGACACAAGACGCCGCCGGCAACACAACCACCTATACGTACAATTCGAGCGGCCTGCGCACATCGATGACCGATCCGCTCAGCGACGTGACCACCTATCAGTACGACGCCTTCGGCAATCTCATGCAGCAAAACGACGCGCTCGGCCACATCACGACGTATACGTATGACGCGAACGGCAACCGACTCAGCCAGACGCAAACGCGGACCACCGTTTCCGGACTCCAGACGCTGCTTACGAGCTACCAATTTGATGGCCTGAATCGCCTGACACAGACGACGTATCCTGACGGTTCGACGACGCAGATCCAATACAACGCGATTGGCAAACAAAGCGTCACCATCGATCAACTCGGCCATCAGACAAGCTACACCTACGACGCGATGGGTCGGCTGACGCAGACGACCTACCCCGACGGAACAAACGAAGGCGTGGGCTATGACGCGGAGAATGACCGTACGTCGTCCACGGACCGCGATGGCCGCACCACCACCTATGCTTATGACCCGCTCAAGCGCCTGACGACCACTACGTATGCCGATGGCGCAACGGCTCAGACCGGCTACGACGCGGCGAGCGAAGTCACGCAGGTGACCGACGCGCGCGGGAACATCACCCAGTATGCCTACGATCAGGCAGGGCGCCGCACCGGCGTGACCGATGCGCTGAGTCATATGACCGGCTTTGCCTATGACGCCGCCGGCAATCAGCTCTCCATGACGGACGCCAACGGCAACACCACGCAGTATCAGTACGACCCGCTGAACCGGCGCACGCGCGTCACGTACCCGGATGCCACCTTCGACTCCACGGTCTACGATGCGCTCGGACGAACGACCTCCAAAACGGACGAGGCCGGCTTAACCACGCAGTTCCAATACGACAAGCTGGGCCGACTCACGCAGGTGACGGACGCACTGAGTCAGCTCACGAGTTACGCCTACGATGAGGTGGGAAACCGAATCTCCCAAACGGATGCGAACAGCCACACCACGGCCTTCGCCTACGACCCATTAGGACGGCGCACGAAGCGCACTCTCCCGCTCGGCATGTCGGAGACGATGACTTATGATGCCGCCGGAAACCTCAAAACCAAGATCGACTTTAACGGCAAGACCACCACGTACAACTACGACGTCGTCAACCGGCTGACCAGCAAAGCGCCCGACGTGAGTTTTGGAGCGCCCAGCATCGGCTTCACCTACACGGCAACGGGCCAGCGCCAGATGATGATGGATGCGAGCGGGACGACCAGTTACACGTACGATCTCCGGGACCGCCTGACGCAGAAGGTCACCCCAGAGGGGACGCTCACCTACACGTACGATCTGGCGGGGAACCTTTTGTCCATCGGCTCCTCGAACACCGGAGGAACGTCGGTCAACTACACGTTCGACGCACTGAACCGGCTCTCGACTGCGAACAATAATGCTCTGGCATCGGGGACCACAACCTACGCTTACGATAACGTCGGGAATCTTCTGAACTACCTCTATCCGAATGGCGTCCAGACGACTTATGCCTATAACACGCTGAACCGGCTCGCCGGCGTCACCCTCGCCACAGGAAGCACGCTGGCGAGCTATGCCTACACCCTTGGTCCGGCCGGCAACCGCACGCAGGTCACCGAGTTCGGCGGCCGCCAGGTTAACTATGCCTATGACGCGCTCTACCGCTTGAAGACCGAAACCATCGCCGGGGGATCAGTCAACGGCGCCATCGGGTATCAATACGACGCGGTGGGCAACCGCCTGCAACGTACCTCCACAGTGACACCGGTTCCGCCTGCCACGTCCAGCTATGACGCCAACGACCGCCTGACCACGGACAGCTACGATCAGGACGGCAACACCATCGCGGACGGCGGCAATACCTTCACCTACGATTTCGAGAATCACCTCCAAACCGAAAATGGCGGAGCAGTCACGATCGTTTACGACGGCGACGGCAACCGGGTTTCGAAGACGGCGGGAGGTGTCACAACGAAGTATCTCGTGGATGATCGGAATTTGACCGGCTATGCGCAAGTGCTGGAAGAGATCAGCTCTGGAACGGTCCAGCGAGTCTACACCTTCGGCCTCAACCGTATCAGCCAGAGCCAAGGAAGCGGGACTAGCTTCTATGGGTATGACGGGCACGGCAGCGTGCGGCTGCTGATGGACAGCACCGGGGCCATTACGGACCGATACGATTACGATGCCTTCGGAAATCTCATCAACCAGACTGGCAGCACGCCGAACCTATATCAATATTCGGGTGAACAGAACGATCCGAACCTGGCCTTCTACTATCTGCGCGCACGGTACCTCAGCCAATCGACGGGACGATTCTGGACCATGGACAGCGACGATGTCAATGAACAGGATCCAGAGCAGCCCATCACCTTACATAAGTATCTGTATGCGGACGCCAATCCCTCAAATGTCATTGATCCTTCGGGCCATCAAGGAATAGACGATATAGGACTAGCATCGCTGGTAGTGGATATTATTGATATTTTCAGTACAATTGAAGAGCCAAGAGGTGGATCTGTAATTGATTCAAGCAAGGCATCAATCACATCGTGCCAAGTGAACCTTGACACATTCGCCAGCACGCTAACAGGTAACACTAGCGGAGCCACGGTTTCTGGACACAATTGCTCGCACGCCGTTTACGTCGCGTTACAAGCTGGGGGCGCTAACTTTGATGGATATCTCTGGCCGCCCGCGAAGGACTTTGGATCACGGATGACACTCCCAGGAGTTGGGTTCACTGAGCTGTCGCCAACGCCAGTCCCCGGCTATAGCCCGGAAAAGGGAGATGTCGCAGTATTTCAGTCGCTGCCTCCAGGGACGGGGACAAAGGGCAGTGCTAACGGACACGTCGAGGGATACAACGGGAGTATTTGGGTTTCGGATTACTTACAGATGAACAACTGGAACGGGAGAGATAACGGCTTCTGGCCGGGTAGAGTTTGGCGAGACGCCGGAGTATCCTATGCGATTTATCGCTGCCAAAGGTAGCTTTATCACTGTGCTTCTCCTGTTCGGCCCAGCGGAGGCTCAGCAGACGAAGAACGCGCGACCAACTCCATATACGTATATGTCCGACCCAATTTTCGGCGTAGACTATTCCGTCAAGAGCGTGCGTTTTGAGGAGGCTCCTGCCTCGCTTGCTCGCCTCTGTCATGGCCGCTTGCCGTGGAAAAGAATGTGGATTTTCGCTTACTTTAAGGCTATTGACGGAGATTACTATATTGTCGCCGGTTGGACGAGTGACGGTTATACGGATCCTTTAACCGATGGCCTCACAATTGAGATTCATGGAGTGGACTGCAGTTTCGATCAGCCGGGCTGGATACTATCAGCTAAGGTGAATCCGTACGTCAGTCGCCCGATTGCCGCTGCGCCGGAAGTTGTATCAGGATTGGTTACAGACTTGTTGCGCCGGTATACGGCAGCATTTGGTGGGAAGGCAAAGTTTTTGCGGGCAGTACATCAGACGCGCAACTTTTCGCCCAGCAATCTGCCAGACCCAGTGCGTATCGAGTTCGATAAATTTGCCAAGAGCCCCTAAAATGGAGGCGTTATCGCCAGAATGAACGTCGCCGTAGCCCCCTTTGTGCCACTTGGCGACCTCGAAGCTGATTGGATATGTGCCTCTAGAGGTGTTTTGCCTGGGAAGCTCACCCGGCTCTTGCGGCGGTCCCAGTGAGGTCTGTATGAATGGCTTCGACTCTGCCGCCATGCTGCGCGAGCGAAGGTCGAGGTCCGCATGAAATAACGGAGGAATTCTACAAAATCCGCGCCGGAAAGCCGCAAGCCAACATCGCTTCTGGCATCGAACCCCTCATTCCCGGCCGTTCGAGCAATCAGGGCCGAACCGAACCTCAAGACGTTGGCCAACCATGCCGCCCCGCAGGGACGCGGCGTGGCAAAATCGTCCGATCATTTCGAGCTACGCGGGAATAAGGTTGAATGGCTCAGGCGGGTTCAGTGCGATTCGGGGAAACCAGTTCGAATCGTCATCGAGCTGTACGGGGTCGAGCCATCCGAGCAGGGCGTCCCCACCCTGGCTCTCGGACTCAACGGCCAAATCGCAATGAAGCTGGAACACGCCAAAGAACTGGACAATCCTCGCAAACGAGTCCCGACGTGCTCCACATACACGGTGTGAGCGTGCGGAGGCCGGGCGTTCTCGATCGTTTCGTATCGCGGAAAGTACTGGGATGCGATCGGGTGCGGGTCGGACGGAAAAACTCGCAGGACCTGCCCGGCTTGCGAACAATCCCGAGTCCGCACTTCGGAAGCAGCGCGGTGGCCGCCAAACATATCTTAAGAGCGAGTTGCTGCAGTGAAGGGCCGATCGGAAAGTACAGGCGTAGTCCAGGCAGGTTCGCGTCGATTCGCTTTTCGGCGGGCATCCATTTCGCATTCGGGTCCTTCCTGGCCATGGCTTTCAGAAACTTTTCGCGTCCGATCTTGTCGGGGAAAAAGGCTTCATCGATCTCTCCAGACTCGTCCCGGATGATGATGGGCTTTGTGGCCTTTGCCTCAATCCCATGCTCGCCGACTGAAAGATGCAGCTCCGTTTCAGAGATTCGGCATGCGCGATTCCACCATTGGTTCGTTTTGGGCAACGGCACCTTCCAGACCGCCAACTGGACATATGGGCGAATGAGCAGATCCGCCGCGACGCCCTCGAAGCTGTGCCCGAAGTTGGTATTGCAAGAACGGCAAGCGAGAATTGTGCGGCGGCCGCCGAGGAACTCCGGAAAGATGTGATCCTCCGTGGCTTCGTTCGGGAGCTGATCTGTCGTGGGCATGGCGAGATCTGTGAGGCAGTAGGGGCATGCGCCTGGCGGCGCTTCGCCAACTGAGCCTCCGTGATCTGTAGGGCTGGACACGTCCTCTATTATCGGCGCTCCTGCGGCTGTCTCGAAACAAGCCTTGCCTCGAATGCGATCATGGAACGGTGCCGAGAGAGATTAGGCCACGATTGAAGGAGTTTGCCTATCCACCGGGAGGCAACTTCGCTTACGGGCCATTAAGTCCGGACCTCTTAGCCTCCGCTGTGGTTCTCCTGGAGTGCGCTCTTTGGGATCGGCGCAAGTTCGCTCGGAACGAAAACACCCATGCTACCTCCCACGCGAGCAGCGCCATCGTCCTCGTTGTCACGGCTTTCGACATTTGGCTGGGAGAACTTCTCGTCGGGCTGATGATGGACGAGGACAAAACCCGCACCCACCTCGATCGGCCGACGCTTGCTAAGTATAGGGCGCTCTACGAAAGGTATCACGGTAAACAAGCCCCAGTAGCTTCCGATCTGGAAACCGTGGTTTCCGTTCGCCATGAAGTCGTTCACCATTTCACGCGGCCGGAAGCGAGTATCACGCCAAGCTGGCTGCCCGCGCTCCAGGAGCGCCGTCTCCTGGTGACGCATCCGGGAGCTCCGGAAGTGGATTATTCGGTGACTCAGAAACTCGGGTCGTACGCTCTGGCCTACTGGGTCTTCGATGCCCTGGAGAGGACGGCGAAAGGCCTGATCGAAGGAGCCGCCAATCCGCTGGCGCAGTTACGTTCGACCGACCTCCACAACTTCGCTCTATACCGCCAAATCTGCTCGCCCAAGGACCTCCCGCGATTTGATGCTCTGCACAGATCGTGAGCGTATCCCGATTCTATGGCGGGTTGTGGTCCGCGAGCGCCCGCTTCAGGAGCGTCAGATACTGACGAAGCAATTCCAGATCGGCCGTCTGGGGCTGTCGGCCAACAAATCGAAGTTCTACCCTCAGATTCGGGGCCAAAGGCCAGCCAAACGAGTCCCGTTGTAGCTCGCCCTGTAATGATCGGTTTTTCCAACTCTCCAGCGCGTCGGCATCGGCGCTGACACGGCCTCGGGTACCGGCACTGCGTCGAACGGGCATTCCCCGCTCGCGCTCCCATTTTTGGGCCGTGCGAATGTTGACTCCGAGGTAATGGGCGATCTCCTTCCACGACCCCAGTTCGCGATTTCTTTGGAGGCGATCGGACGGGATTTTCTTTTGCTCCACTTTTGCTCCCTTTCGGAGCGCGGTGGAGCAAACCACGGAAACAGGGCGTTCTGGTGTCGCACTCCAGAGACGCCGTAAACGCTATATGCTTGAATTCACAAGCCTGAGTTGATCTTCCAAGCTGTTGGTTGCGAGTTCGATTCTCGTCTCCCGCTCCAAATTTACTGAACTTGCGGGCACGGAACCAGATCCAAAGATCCCGTTTACTCGGTTTTGAGCAGGCCCACACCAGGCGATATCCCCGCGATCCGCTGCACCTTTCGTCCCTAATCCAAGAGTTTGCCCACCCCCAAGCCTTGCAGCAACTCCCGCCCCGGAATACGCCAGAGTTCCTCTCGCACCCCGCGGGGTATTGCGAGGCTCGAATCGTCAGCGGAAAGCTTCTTGATAACAGCCCGCAAAACGGAGCCTGGGTTGCGGCCAGGAGCGGAAGGTGTCACTTTTCGGAAATTGAGGGCCGCGACCGGCCCGCCGCGGGCTGGCTTGTTGTCGTGAATCAATTGCAGCCAGTCCGGGAGAATCTTGTGCGTGGATTTGCCCGATCTGATCTTTGCCAGAATCGCAAGCGCAGCGTCTGTAAAAGCCGTACCGGTCCGGGTAGGATTGCTGGAATCAGTACGGCTTGTGACCGCGCCAGCCGATCAATGGGAGTCCCGACGCTAGCGCGAAGGCGCTTGATTCGCGCCAGAATCGGGGTCAGGCCAGAGCTTTCCCGTACAGCACCAGCAAGCGAGCCCATGCCTTCTCGGCCGACGCCTCATTGTAGACGTTCGTATCCGGCGGACACCAGCCGTGCATGGTGCCCGTGTATACCTCGATCTCGGCAGGCAGGTTCGCCTTGGCGAACGTCTCTTTCATAGCCGTCTTGGCATCGGGAGTCTGCTTGTCATCGCTTTCCGCAATGGCCACCAGGAACTGCGCCTTGCTCTTCGCGGCCTGCAGATGCGGACTGTTCGGCATCGCTGTCACGAGTGCGGCCCCGTGAAAGGAGCCGACCGCTCCGACGCGATCCGGCATGGCAGCCGCCGTGCGAAACGCGATCGGGCCGCCCATGCAATACCCCTGGGTGCCCATCTTCTTGTTCTTGGCAACCGGCGATTGCTGGTCCAGCCATCCGATAAACGCTTTCGCATCGGTCATATGCGTCGTCTCGTTCAGAGCTTGCATCATCGGTCCCACCTCTCCGAAGGGAGTAGCGGCGCCTTTGGATGCGGTCGGAGCTTTCTGCTTCCGGTAGAACGGATTCACCACCAACACCGAATAGCCCGATTCCGCGAGCCGCTTGCCCATGGTGCGAAACGCCGGCCGCAGCCCGAAGATGTCCGGCCACATCAGCACGCCTGGGGCGGCGCCTGTGGCGGGATGGACGAAATAGCAGTCCGCCGTGCCGTCCGGCGTCGTTACGTTCACGTCCGACTCAGTCACGGTAGCCGCGTTGGCGACCTTCGGCAGCATCATGGCGATGCCCGCTCCCAACCAGACGCCGAATTGCTTCCGTGTCACCAAACCGAGAGCCTGGTACCGCTCAAGCTCGTCCTCACGAAGATCCCGATCACACATATTCGCTCCTTATCACGCTGATTGCTTGGCAGACTTTGCCAATGGATATTCTATATCCACTCGGGGGCGCTGTACACTAGATAAACAGGATGGCGCGCTACCGCAGTTTTCGTGATTTCGATTGGCCTCTGCTGATCGTCACGTTAATCATCTGCACCCTGGGCGTGCTGCAGATCTATTCCGCCACCCACGATTACCAGACTTCGACGCACGACTTCCGCAGCGCCTGGTGGAAGCAGATCCTCTATATTCTCATTGCTTTAGGAGTTATGTGGGTGGCCGCATCGATCGACTACCACACGCTCATGGCGCAAACGCCTATCCTGTACGGTCTTTCCATCGCCGCTCTATTGATCACTTTCGTGGTCGGCAAGCGCGCCGGGGGGGCCCGGCGATGGCTGTTCCATCTTCAGATCTCGGAATTCGTGAAATTAGTGATAATATTACTGGTAGCGCGGTACCTCTCGGAACTGAAGAGCAACGAGATGAGCGCTCGCGATCTGTTCAAGCTAGGAGGGTTGGTCGGGATCCCGACGGCCTTGGTTGTGGCGCAGCCGGATTTTAGTACCGGAGCCACCTATGTGCCGATCCTCATCGTGGGGATCCTGTTGGCCGGAGTTCAATGGCGTCACGTGGTGCTGATCCTGCTCGCATGCGCGCTGGTGGCCCCCTTCGTCTTGAAGGACTTTCAGAAGGAGCGTCTGGTCACGTTCCGGGATCCTTCACGCGACCCGCAGGGCCGCGGCTACCAGGTGATTCAGTCCAAGATCGCGGTAGGCGACGGAGGCATGTGGGGGCGCGGCGCGACGCATGGCACGCAGTCCCAGCTCCGCTTTCTTCCAGCGACGCATACCGATTTTATTTTTGCGGCCTTCGCCGAGGAGTGGGGTTTCGTCTCGGTGGTGGTCGCGCTGGGATTGTATTTTCTGTTGTTGATGCAAATCGTGCAGAATGCGCAAACGGCGCCCGACCGCGCCGGCATGTACATCTGCATGGGTGTGGCGACGTTGTTGTTGTTTCACGTTCTGGTGAACGTGGGGATGGTTGTGGGCAGTGTGCCCGTGTCGGGAATTCCGCTGCCGCTCATGAGTGCGGGCGGCTCAAACATGATCTCGGTATTCATGATGCTGGGGCTGGTGAATAATGTCCGGCTTCGCAGATTTGTCAGTTAAGGATTTTGCCGGTTAAAGGTTTGTTGGTTTAGTGCGCCAAGCGCCCAGACGCGCCGCGCGCAAGGAAAAATTTTATGCCCGTGAAGGACCGCGCGGGAATGGCGCGGGAACGTGGGGCGAGTTCGGTTTAAACAAGTTTTTGGAACTGGCCGGCGGAGTTGATGTGAGGGCGGACCCTCCAACTTTGGCCCTCCGCAGGCCGGTTTCGCGGCGCTTTCCGGTGTAGGAAAAAGCCGGCTGGGGTGTGGTCGAGTTCCATCGCGCGAACTCCACTCCGGGCCGGATCTCCGGCAAGCCCATCCTCCGAGCCCCCTGTCCTGGTTCCCATCCTGCCTTGCGCAATCCGCTCCGGGCTTGGCCCGCGTCTCAATAATAGACGCGGCGAGTGGAGGCGACGATGAGCAAGGAGATGGTGATCTCAGCCAACCGGCATGAGACCCGGGTGGCGCTGTTAGAAGATGACCAGTTGGTGGAGGTGCACTTCCAGCGGGCCCATGAATATTCGCTCGCGGGAAGTATCCACAAAGGACGGGTGACCCGGGTATTGCCCGGCATGCAGTCCGCTTTTGTGGACCTCGGCCTGGAACGGGATACGTTCCTCTACGTTTCGGATTTCCTGGAGGAACACGAGGATATCGATCAGGTGACTGGCGATGAGCGCCCGTCCCGGGATCGGGATCGAGGAGGGCGGGACAGGGAGCGACGTCAGGCCCTGCCGCCATCCTATCAAAGTACCCAGCCTCCAGCGCCGGCGCCTGTTGCCGCGCCCGCGGAGGACTCCGCAGCGGCGAGTCCCGCCGCTACCGAAGTCTCCAGTCCGGCGGCCCAGCCGCCACTCGATCGACCCACTGCCCCAGTAAGAGCGCCGGATGGCCGCGGAGGCGACCCTCGCAATGACGACCGGCGCGGCCGCCGCTCCCGTCGCCGCCGCAATCGCCGCGGTGGCATCCCGGAATCGAAATATGCCGAGGCTTCAGAAACCTCTGGGGCTCCTGCTCCAGCACCCCTGGTGGAGAGCTCCGAACCCACGCCTCAAGCCGAACCGGTCCCGGCTGCAGTTCGACTGAGCGCTCGAGAAGGCGTGTTTGCGGCCCGGGAAGACGCCCCCGAGCGGGAAATCGCTCCTCTGATTCTCCCCGGAGAATCGCTTCGCAAATACCGCTCCATGCCTGAGCCTCCACCGGTCCCGGCGGAAGCCGCTCAACCGGAAAGCGCACCGGCATCGATCGAACCGCCCAGTGCCGACGAACCTGAGGACGAGATTGATTTTGAGGTCGAAGGCGTCGATGAATTTAATCTGCCGGTCCACTATCCGCCGGAGAACGCGTTGCCAGACGCGCCAATCCATCATCCCGTTCCATCTGTCACCGGCGAGATAGAGGTTGCCGAAATCGAAGACGGCGGAATTGAGGTCAAGAGCGCCATGCCGGGCGTGGAAGCTCCGCCCGCATCCCCGTCGGACGCTGCCGAGGCCGAGCTTCCAACGATCGACGCGCAGCAGAGCGACGAACATCATGCCCAGGCCCATCAGGACGAAGCAGAATCCGGCCCAGCCGTCGCTTCCCTGCTCGACGAAGACGAAGATCTCGACATCCAGGCCATGATTCTGGGTGAGGTCGAAGGCATGGTCGAGGAACTAGACGCCGAGGAATCCGGCACAGAAGAGTCCGGCGATGATATTGAAGAGCCTTCCGCATCTTCGATCGAGCCTGGCGTCGAAGCCGCTCCCGTTGAGCCCGAAAGCGGCGCGGCCGAAGTACGCGAGCGTGGCGGCCGCTATCCCCATCGGGTTTCCCGCCGTGGAAGACGCCGTCCCCGTGGTGGCCCTCAGGACGGGCGTCCTCAGGATGGCAAACCGGAAGTCCCAGGCGAAGCCATTGCGCCGCCGCCACCCCAGGAGCGAACAGTTTCCCGCCCGTCAGGCCGCGGACCGTCACCCCAAGCTTCGACTCAATCGTCCGGCCTGCCCTCCATCAGCGATCTGCTCAAGGAAGGCCAGGAAATCATTGTCCAAATCGCCAAGGAGCCACTGGGGCAAAAAGGCGCTCGTATCACTTCGCATATCGCACTGCCCGGCCGCTACGTGGTCTACATGCCTACTCTGGAACATATGGGCGTGTCGCGCAAGATCGCGAGCGATGAGGAGCGCCTGCGCCTGAAGCGCATCCTGCAAGGCCGCCGCCCCGGAACCGGGGGCGGCTTCATTACCCGCACCGCGGCTGAAGGCCGCACCGAAGACGAAATCGCAGCCGATATGGAGTTCCTGTACAAGCTATGGCAGGACATCAAAAACAAAGCCGAGCGTAAACCCGCTCCGCTGCTGCTGCATCACGACCTCGATATCGTGCAGCGGGTGCTGCGCGATCAGTTGACCGACAGCTTCAAATCCATCTGGATCGACAACGAAGAACTGTACGAAAACATTATGTCGTTCGTGCAGCGCTTCCAGCCGGGCTTGGTGGGCAAAGTGAAGTTGTACACCCGCGAAGCTCCCATCTTCGACGCCTTCGGCATCACTGCCGAGCTTGAAAAAGCCCTGCGCCCGAAGGTGTGGCTGAAATCCGGAGGCTACATCGTCATCAATCAGACCGAGGCTCTGGTGGCCATCGACGTCAACACCGGCAAGTACGTCGGGAAATCCAATCGCCTGGAAGACACCATCGTCAAGACCAACACGGAGGCCATTAAGGAGATCGTGCGCCAGATCCGCCTGCGTGACTTGGGCGGCATTATCGTCATCGACTTTATCGACATGGACGAGCGCAAGAACCGGCAGAAGGTAATGCAGGTGCTCGAAGAAGCCATGCGGGTCGATCGCGCTCCGTACAAGATTCTCCAGTTCAACGATTTCGGACTGGTGGCGATTACTCGCAAGCGCGTGAAGCAGTCGTTGGAGCGGACCCTGTGCTCGCCTTGCCCGCATTGCGATGGCGGCGGCTACATCAAGAGCGTGACTACCGTGGTGAGCGAGATCTTAACCGAGGCGCGCAAGATGGCCTCCAGCGTCGAGGGCAAGGAAGTGATGCTGCGCACCCACCCGGACGTCGCCAAGGTGCTCAAGTCGAATCAGAATAAGTACCTGGAAGAGTTGGAAGAAATCCTCCGCCGCCCGGTGCTGATCAAGAGCGACCCTCTTCTGCACAACGAGAAATTCGACTTGGCGTAATTGGCCGAGAGACCGCTCCCTGCGGTCGCGGCTCCAAATCGGTGTTACGTATCCACCATGGCTTTCAGAGCCGTGACCAAAGGGAGCGGTCAATAGCGCAGCTTAAAGCACCCTCGTGCAAAGACCAGTTTGTTGGCGCTGTTCCGACAAACGGATCAGCGCGGGAAGTGATCGCCGCTCCCGGTGTCGGGCAATCGATGAGAACGGACATATCCAGCACGATCAAAGAAACTACCCGCTCCTGGCTCCAGCCTCTGCGGCGTGAAGCGCGGAGTTCCCTCAATTCACAGTTGGTTTCCGCAGAAGTTCCGACGCCCTCTCGCGCTCAGCCTTCATGCATCACCATCCTGAAGGTTGAGGAAGGTCACGGCTCGCGTGCCCTTCGAGTATCGCTTACAAGAAGACGAGGGAAGTCCTCCCGTCATTCCGCCAGGGGCTACGCTCGTCTTCGAGATCGAATTGCTGACAATCGGACAGTGACGTTTCGAGAGACGTTAATTGCCATCAAATTCGATGATTCCGCGCATCAGACCCATTGATCGTAAATAAGTTATAGAATCTCCACAGGAAACATGAGCGTCGTACGGGATAGCGTGCTCGTCGTCTTGGCCAGTGCCGTGTCTCTGGCCGCCCAACAGACCGTGGCGATTCAAAAGGCCGCGGTGGACAAGTACTGCGCCACCTGCCACAGCAATGAGTTGCGCACGGCCGATCTGTCTCTTCAGGATCTGGATCTAAGCAAAGCCTCCGAAGCGGCCGAGACCTGGGAAAAAGTAATTCGCAAACTTCGGGTTGGCGCGATGCCCCCGCAAGGCGCGCCCCGGCCCGACAAAGCCGCGGCCAACGGACTCGCATCCTATTTGGAAACAAGCCTCGACCGAGCCTACGCAGCCAATCCGAATCCCGGCCGCGCCACCATGCATCGGCTCAATCGTGCCGAGTACGCCAACGCGATCCGCGACCTGCTCGCGCTGAACGTCGACGCCACCGCGCTGCTGCCTCCAGACGACGAAAGCAGCGGCTTCGACAATATCGCCGACGTGTTAAGAGTCTCGCCGTCGCTGATGGAGCGCTATCTTTCAGCATCCTGGAACATCAGCCGCGAAGCCGTTGGCGACAACCGGATTGTCGCGTCCACCGCCACGTATCGCGTACGGCCGGACCTTTCGCAGGATCAGCATATCGATGGCCTGCCGCTCGGAACGCGCGGCGGCATCGTGACCCCGCACACGTTTCCCCTTGATGGCGAATACGTGATTAAGGTTCGGCTGTGGCGCAACACCTTCGATTTGATGCGCGGGATGGAAGACGCTCATGAGATCGAACTCAATCTCGACGGCGTCCGGATCGCCTCGGTGACCATCGGGGGCCGGGACGATTTCATGAAGATGGCCGCGAATCCGGGCGAGTTCGGCGCGGCTCTCGATCAGAAACTCAGTGCTCGCGTGCATGTGAAGGCGGGAGTTCACACAGTCTCGGCGGACACGGTTCTGCGCAGTCATGCGATCAAAGACGATCTCATTAAGCCGTTCCTCCGCACCACTGTGGATGGTCTCGACATCACCGGCGATCCCTCCGTTGACCGGCTCACCATAGAAGGGCCGTTCAATCCCACCGGGGTTGGCGACACCGCGTCCCGCCGTCGCATTTTTGTGTGCCGCCCCGCGAATGCCAGCGACGAATTGCCCTGCGCGCGCAAGATTCTTTCCGCGCTCGCGCGAACCGCTTTCCGCCGGCCCGTTGCCGACGCCGATCTGGAAACGCTGCTCAGCTTCTATCAGCGTGGGCGCAACCAAAACACCACCTTTGACGCAGGGATCGAATCGGCGCTTCAGTTCATTCTTGCCAGCCCCGAATTTCTTTTCCGCATTGAAGCCGACCCCGCCGTAGTAGCCGCAGGCTCGAACTATCGCGTGGATGATCTGGCGCTCGCATCCCGTTTATCGTTCTTCCTGTGGAGCAGCATTCCCGACGAGCAGCTTCTGAATCTCGCCTCTCAGAAAAAGCTTCATGAACCCGCCGTCATGGAGCGGCAGATAAAGCGGATGCTGGCCGATCCGAAATCCGACGCCCTGATCGCCAATTTCGCCGAGCAGTGGCTGTTCCTGCGCAACCTGAAGAGCTCCGCCCCAAACCTCGACGCCTTTCCAGACTTCGACGACAATCTCCGGCAGGCGATGAAGCAGGAAACCGAGCTCTTCTTCAGCAGCATCCTGCATGAAGACCGGAGCGTGATGGATCTGCTGACTGCGGATTACACCTTCGTGAATGAGCGCCTGGCGCGCCACTACGGAATTCCAGGCGTCTATGGCAGCCAGTTTCGCCGCGTCCATATTGACGATGAGAATCGGCGCGGGCTGCTGGGCCAGGCCAGCATACTCACCGTCACTTCCTACGCTGCCCGCACCTCGCCAGTGCAGCGCGGCAAATGGATCCTGACCAATATTCTGGGCGTGCCACCGACTCCGCCTCCGCCCAACGTGCCGGAGTTGAAGGACAACGGCGACGACGGGAAAGTGCGTTCCCTGCGCGAGCGCATGGAGCTTCATCGCGCCAACGCCGTCTGCGCCGGCTGTCACAAGACGATGGACCCAATCGGATTCGCGCTCGAAAATTTCGACGCCATCGGACGTTGGCGGACCACCGATGACGGAGCGGCCATCGATCCCTCCGGGACCCTGTTTGATGGCACCCGCGTCGATGGACCCAAGGCTCTCCGCGCCATGCTGGCCGCGCGCCCCGAAACGTTCGTCGGCGTGATGACGGAAAAACTGATGACCTACGCGCTGGGCCGGGGCCTCGAATACTACGACATGCCCGCGGTCCGGAAGATCGTTGCCGACGCCAAGCAACACGGATTCCGGTTTTCCGATCTCATCAATGGGGTGGTCAACAGCCCCGAGTTTCAGATGAAGAAGGCAACGGCGAAAGAAGGCACTGCGGTCGCCGCTGTGAAATAGAAGCGAAAGGGTGGTATCTATGAGGCTGATCACGAAAAAGCACATTCCGCGACGGACGTTCCTGCGCGGCGTCGGCGTGACCTTGTCGCTGCCGCTTCTCGATTCCATGATTCCGGCGCAGACTCCGGTTGCCAAAACCGCGGCCAAGCCGCAGTTCCGCATGGGCCTCTGCTTCATGCCGCACGGCGCGGTGATGAACGCCTGGACACCGGAAGCCGAGGGTTCGAACTTCGAAATATCGCGGACCCTGAAGCCTCTGGAGCCTTTCAAGAATAATCTGGTGGTGGTCAGCAACTTGGCGCATAAAAACGCAGCGCCCGGCGGGCCCGGCGACAACGGCGGCGATCATACTCGCTCTCCTGCCGTATTCTTGAACGGCGTCCATCCCAAGCGCACCGATGGCGCAGACATTCGAGCCGGCGTCACCATCGATCAACTCGCCGCTGAGAAGATCGGCCAGGAAACCAGGCTGCCTTCGCTCGAACTGGCGATCGAAGATTACAGCGGCTTAGTGGGCTCCTGCGACGTCGGCTTCAGTTGCGCCTACATGAACACAATCTCCTGGCGCACACCCACCACGCCGATGCCCATGGAAATCAATCCCCGTGTGGTGTTCGACCGGCTGTTCGGTGATGGCGCTACCGCCGAGGAGCGCCTGGAACGCATTGAGCAGGAGCGCAGCATCCTCGATGCGGTCACTGGACAGATTCGCCGCCTCCAAGGGAATCTGGGAGCAACCGACCGCAATCGCGTGGCGGAGTACCTGGATACGGTTCGCGAAATTGAGCGCCGCATCGTGCTGGCGGAGAAGGATAGCGCGCTATCCGGGATCAATGTGCCTGCCACGCCCAGCGGCGTGCCCGACGATCACGAGACCCATACCAAGCTGATGTTCGACCTGATGGCCATCGCATTCCAAGCCGACATCACGCGCATTTCGACGTTTATGATGGCTCGCGAGGTGAGTTACCGGACCTTCCCCATGCTCGGAATCTCCGAGGCGTTCCATCCCGCGTCGCACCATCAGAACAATCCCACGCGCATTGAGCAGCTCACCAAGATCAACACGTACCACGTGGGCTTGTGGGCGTACATGCTCGATAAACTGCGATCGATTCCGGACGGCGAAGGCACTCTTCTCGATCACACTCTGATGCTTTATGGAAGCGGGATGAGCAACAGCAACGTCCACAATCACTCGCCTCTGCCGATTCTTCTCGCCGGTGGCGCAGCCGGAAATCTCAAAGGTGGCCGGCACGTCAAGTATGCTGCGGAAACGCCCATGGCGAACCTGCTGCTTACGATCCTGCACAAGGCCGGAGTGGAACAGCCCAGCATCGGCGACAGCACCGGACCGCTAACGGAGGTTTAGCCCGTGAAATCCATCCTCATCCTGACGGCACTCAGTCTGGCCTATTCCGCGTTGGGAGCCTCCAGCGAAACTGCCGATGCGGCTCAGCGGCAAGACTGGCAAACTGTGCGTTCGCTCGCCGCGCGCAAGGCCGACGTAAACGCAACGCAGCCCGACGGGACCACGGCGCTCGAATGGGCCGCGCACTGGAACGACCTTGATGCTGTCAGGGCGCTACTGAACTCCGGAGCGAATCCGAAACTTGCGAACCGCTACGGCGTAACTCCGCTATCTGAAGCCGCAGCCGCGGGAGATGCCCCCATGATTGAAGCGCTGCTGTCTGCGGGGGCTGACCCGAAAACCTTGACCACCCAGGATGGCGAAACTGTGCTTATGACCGCGGCTCGCAGCGGCAGCGCGGACGCAGTCGAAGTTCTCCTGGCCCATGGCGCTGACGTCAACGCCAAGGAAAACTATCGCGGGCAGACTGCGCTGATGTGGGCCGCCGCCGAGCACCATCCCGCGGTGGTGAAGATCCTGCTGGATCATGGCGCGGATTGGAAGGTGCTCTCGCTCGCGCGGGAAACCAGCATCCCCAAACTGAGCGCGGCCTCGTCGGTAACGCCGATGGCGCGTGGCGGGCTGACGGCGTTTCACTTCGCCGCTCGGGAAGGGGATATCGACACGGCGCGCGTGATGCTCGACGCAGGCGTGGATATGAATCAAGTCGATGCCGACAACACCAGCCCGTTGGTGGTCTCAATCCTTAACAAGCGCTATACTTTCGCCAAATTTCTCCTGGACCGCGGGGCGGATCCGAACCTCGCGGATGTCCGCGGACGGGCCGCTTTGTATGCGGCCGTCGACATGCGGAACGAGGATTATTCGGCGCTTCCAAATCACAAAGAAGACGATCCCCTGCCCAGCCTCGATCTGATCGTAGCTTTGCTGGAGCACGGCGCGAATCCCAACGCGCAGCTGATCAAAGCGATCGCCGGCAGAAGCGGAATGGATGCAGGCGACACCACGCTTGGGGCCGGAACAACGCCTTTGATGCGCGCCGCTCGAGCTGGCGACACCGCAGCCATGCGGGCCTTGCTTGGGAAAGGCGCAGATCCGAAGCTGACCACCAAGGATGGCAACGATGCGCTTCAGTTCGCGGCAGGTGTCGGGTATCGTGATAAGAGCACGACGGGCTCGGAAAGCGAAGCACTCGAGGCGTTGAAACTCGCGGTGAGTCTCGGGATGGATATCAACCGCGAAAACAACCGTGGTGAAACCGCGCTCCATGGGGCAGCATCCCGTGGAGCCGACACCATCGTCCAGTATCTGGTGCAGCTATCCGCCGGACTAAACGCAAAATCGAAGCAAGGCTTCACGCCGCTCGATTATGCGATGGGAAAAAACGTGGTCGCGCAGTTGCCGGTCCCTCACGACAGCACTGTTGAGCTTATTCGCAAACTCGGTGGGTTGGAAGGCAAGAGCGGGTTGGAACAAAAAGCCGCAAAATAGGAGGCAAACGGTCGCTGCTCTGCGGTTCCTACGCCTTAGGGGGGACGGGTGCCCGTCAACGATGGGGCGTGATATGATCGGCGGAAGTCTATGAGACCACGATTTATTTCCGCCCTGCTTCTGGTTGCACTCCCGCTGATGGCGCAACTCCCGGCCCCGAACAAAGCTGGAGTTTCCGCGGGCCACGATGTATTGCGTGTCAAGAATATGGACGCGGCGAACAAGTTTTGGCAAGCGCTCGGGGGAGAGCCTGTTCAATTCGCCGGGCGGCTCAATCTGACGAAGTTTCCAGGCGTGCTGCTGCTCAATATCGGTGGAGGCGGGCAGGGGCGCGGCAAGCAGGCGCCCGTCCCGGCCACGCCTCCCGCGGAATTAGCCGGCACGGAAGGCTCGTCGTTGGATTTTATCGGCTTCTCAGTAAAGGATCTCAAAGGGTCGCTAGCCAAGTGGGCGGAAGCGGGCATCCAGCCGCTGCCGGGCGGATCGGCGACGCAGGTGTACGTGATGTCGCCGGACAAGATCAAGGTCAGGATCACGGAAGACAAGTCGCTGGCGTCTCCCATCGTGGCCGACACAATCAAGATGATGGTTCCGAACGTCGCGGAAGCTCAGGCGTGGTACGCCAAATATTTCGGCGCGGAAATGGTGAAGCGCGGAGGCGAGATGGTCGCCGATATTCCCGGGTCGAGCATCTTGTTCGAGCAGGCAAAAGGCCCGGTGGCTCCCACAAAGGGCCGAGCGTTCGATCGGATCGGCCTGGAAGTGGTAGGGCTGGATGCGATGGTCAAGAAGCTTGAGGATGGAGGGATCAAACTCGATAGTCCCTATACCGGGAAGAATGCCGCCATGAACGCTGGATTCGCGGTGTTCCAGGACCCATTCGGCACGCTGATTGAGATGAGTGAGGGATTGTCGGCAGTGAAATGAGACGGAAGGCGGCCTTCGCGTTTTTGTTGTGACTTTCCGGATCGGGATCCATGAGAGCCAGACATTCGCGCAGGCTCCTTCCTGCATGCCTGCGGCGCAACAGCCCGCACAGGCCGGCGGCGGACGCGGTCAACCCGCGCAGCAACCCTCGCGGCGTGTTCACGTGAACCCAGACAATCGCGGCGATCCCCGGAGTAGTTGCCGCCCGCGGCCGGCGGACAAAGATCTGGCAAGCCGGAGGCAACAGCGCGGACGGCATTATCCCAGACAATCACGGTGACGTACTTGGGGCGCAGGGAGACTTCGATACCGTGCTCAAGATCGACGAAAACGGCAAGGCATCTGTGGCTCTGGCGAATGCCAAGGGCGTCGGCTCGATATCGACGGACTAGCAAGGCCTGCTCTACGGCACCCCCAGAACCAAGAGGGCGGGATCGACGAAAACCGGATCAGGCATCGATTGTAAACGCGATCACCTGGCTGGCGCCGCAGCGCAAAATCATCGCCGACAAGTGGCCGACGGCACGGAGCTCCAGTACGGCCCGCAGCGTAACGATAGCTGCGGAGAATCTCGTACGAATGGCATCTTCAGCCCCGCTGAGAAGACCCTCTACGTTACCAACGGCGCCACCCGTCGTCGCATTCGACGTCGCGGGCCCCGGTATGCTAACCAATCGACGCGATAATCGCAACGCTTCCGGCGGGCAGCGCTGGCGATGGCATGGTGGTTGATTCGAAGGGACGGCTTTACGTGAGTGCAAGCCCGGGCTTCAGATTTTTGACAAGACCGGAAATATCCCGGCCCGATTGCGACTCCCCGCAGCGTTCATCAGCGTGACTTTCGGAGGCTCTGGGAGAACAGACGCTCTGCATCGTCGGCAGTGGCGCAGACTACGAAAACGGCCAGCCGATTCGCGAGGGTCCGCAACAAACTGCCGCGACGATTTACAAGCTTCCAGTGATCGCGGAAGGATTGAAAGGCCGCGCAAAATAGCGCAAAGCGAAATCTCAAGTCGAATGGCGGAGAGGGGGAGATTCGAACTCCCGGAACCCGTGAAGGTTCAACGGTTTTCGAGACCGCCGCAATCGACCACTCTGCCACCTCTCCGCGACGCTCTTATTGTAGCAACTACCACACCCGGCAGGATTTCGCGGGAGCCATCGGTTGGCCCTCTTTGCAACTGAAAGCCTTCCTGAACTCGGGCATATTCGATACCGCCCCATTGACCCGATCTTCCGAAGGGGCGTGGGGATTGGTCAACGCTTGTTGGCGAATGCTCTCCGGAGTCTGGTTCTGGCACCACACCTGCGCCCAGCCCAAAAAGAAGCGCTGGTCTTCTGTAAAGCCATCAATGGGTGCGGGCTGCTTACCGGCCTCCATATCCTTCAAAGCCATATAGGAGATGCGCAGCCCGCCATTATCGGCCGTGTTTTCGCCCAAGGTCAACTTGCCGTTCACCTTCACATCGTCAACAGCAGTGTAGCTGCCGTACTGCTTCACCAGACAATCTGCGAGTGCGTCGAACGCTTTCGCATCGGCCTCGGTCCACCAGTCCCGCAAGTTGCCTTTGTCGTCGTACTGCCTTCCCTGATCGTCGAAAGCATGGGTCAACTCATGGCCGATCACCGCGCCGATGGCTCCGTAGTTCACGGCATTGTCGAGCTTGTTGTCGTAGAAAGGCGGCTGCAGGATGCCCGCGGGAAAATTGATATCGTTTTCCTGCGGATCGTAGTAAGCGTTCACCGTCGGCTGGCTCATCTCCCAATCCGTTTTGTCGACAGGCTTCCCGATCTTGCCAAGCTGCCGAGCCAGTTCAAACGCGCTGGCACGCTCGCTGTTGCCGAAGGCGTCGTCGCGGCTTACTTTGACTGTGGAATAGGTCAGCCAATGCGCTTTGTTTCCGATCTTGTTGGTTACCGCGTGCAATTTCACGAGCGCTTCCTGCTTGGTTTTGGGCGACATCCAGTCGAGCGACTGAATGTCTTTTTCCATCGACTTCTCTATCTCCGTCACCATCTGGTGCGTTCGCTCCGTGCCTTCCTTGCCTAGTGTCTGCTCTACAAATGCACGGCCCAACGCGTCGGGTAACTGGGAATCGGTCAAATCGACGCAGCGCTTCCATCGCGGACGCATCTCCTTGGTTCCGCGCAGCACCCTGCCATAGAAATTGAAGTTCTCTTGTTGGAACGCTTCGGGCAGCACTTCTGTATTCGAGTTCACAAGATGCCATTCCAGATACGTCTTCAGATCGTCCAGGCTAGTCTTGGCGATCACAGCGTCCAGCGCCTTGATAAACGGAGGAACCGAAACGTCCAGGCTCTGGATCGGAGGCGCACCCACGTCCTTCAAGAATTTGGCCCAGTCGAAATCCGGGCCCAGCATCTCCAGCTCCTTCACGGACATCTTGTGATAGACCTTCTCCGGATCGCGGCGCGTGACCACATCGAACGATCCGTCGGCCAGCGCCGTCTCGATGGTCATCACCACCTGCGCCTTTTTGGCGGCGTCGGCGGGACTCGATCCCAGCAGCTCGAACATCTTCGCGACGTGCGTAACGTAGGCTGCCCGCTGATCCTTGGACTTCTGGTCCGTCTTGAAATAATAATCCCGCTCGGGGAGCCCGATGCCTCCCTGATCCAAACCGGCGATTTCCTGCGCCGAGTCCTTGGGATCCTGTTCGGAGGAAAAATTGAAGAACTCCGGGGCTCCCTCCTTATACAGCATTGCCACCAGCTCCGCCAGGTCCTTCTTGTTCTTGAGCGCAGCAATCCGGTCCAGCTCGGTTTTCAGCGGAGCGGTTCCCCTGGCGTCGATTGCTTTTTCATCCATGCAGGCGGCATAGAAGTCGCCGATCTTCTGGTCGATGGCGCTGCGTCCGGGTTTGTCCGTAGAGGCGGCTTCGAGCATTGTCCGGAGCACCATCCGGTTGCGGTCCTGGAGCGCGTCAAAGCGGCCATAGCGCGCCTGATCCGCCGGCAGAGGATTGGCCGTCATCCAGCCTCCGCAGGAAAACTTGTAGAAGTTTACACATGGGTCCACTGAGCGGTCAAGTGAGGCGATATCGAAGCCCGGATAAGGCTGTGCGTTTACCAGACCGGCCGCCAGCACGGCTCCGAAAGCGAGAGCAACAATTGAGGAACGCATACTTACATGTTAAACGGGACGGATTGCCTTTTGGATCGGTGGGGGGTAGTACGTAAGTACGTCAGGCAAAGCCTCCGCATAAATAAGCGCTCTCCCCAATTGGGGATACGCTCCACCAGCCCTAGAATCGAAGCTGACACATGCAACTCAACAGGACCGGAAAGTCCCAATACTCAGAGAGCGAAGCGGCCGAGGAACTCGGCATCTCGATCGAACAACTGCGGAGCATGATCCGCAGCCACGTCGTCGACCGCGACGAAGATCTGTCCAATATTCCCTCCACCACGTTCCAACCCTCGGACTTGCTGATCCTGCGGCTTCTCGCAAGCAAAGCCGCCATGGCGTCCTGATAAAAAGGCTAAAATCGTAGCTTCCGCATAAAGGAGGCTCTTCTTGGCAAAACTTGGATTTCTCGGCTTGGGAATCATGGGATACCCCATGGCCCGGCATCTGGTGCGCTCCGGCCAAACTCTGGGTCATGAAGTCGCGCTGTGGTCCAACACCAGCGCAAAGGCTCAGGAGCTTGCGAAGGAGGGCAACGCAACCGCCTGCGCGTCTCCCAAGGAAGTGGCCGAGCGGTCGGACTACATCTTCTATTGCGTCGGTGACACGGCTATGTCCCGCGAAGTCGCCCTAGGTAAGAATGGGCTGATCGAAGGTGTGCGGAGCGGCACGATTGTCGCGGATTGCAGTACGATCTCGCCGCAGGTGAGCCGTGAAATTGGCGCGGCGTTTACTACAGCCGGCGCCCACTTCCTCGACGCGCCTTGCACCGGATCGAAGCCCGGCGCTGAGAAAGCCACGCTGACGTTCATGATCGGCGGCGACGATGCGGTTTTCCAGCGGGCTAGGCCGTTCTTCGAGATCATGGGTAAGATGTTCTTCCATTGCGGCGGCCCAGGAAGCGGGTTACAGGCCAAACTGACCCAAAACCTGGTTCTTGCGACCCTGTTTCAAGGCTTCGCCGAGGGCATGGTGCTGGCGGCGAAGGGCGGCGTAGCTCCTCAATTGATGCTGGAGATTCTCGATAACAGCGCCGCCAAGAGCGGCCTGATCTCGTTCAAAGCGCCTTTCGTGCTGGCTCGGAACTTCGAAACCAACTTTTCCACCAAGTGGCTGCATAAGGATGTCGGCCTGGCCCTGGAATCCGCGAAAGACATGGATGTGCCTCTTCCAATCACCGCCCTCACGGAGCAGATGCTGCGCGCCGCAATTGCCAAGGGTTGGGGCGACGATGATTTCTGTTCATCTATCCGTGTTTTGGAAGAATGGGCTTCCATCGAAGTAAAAAAGGAGTAAGGGGATCGTTTCCAAGAGCATACGACGGTTCGGCCAATCGGCATATTAAACTGATTACAAACGCTTTAAATGCTGTGGTAAACAAATTTTAAGGGAGCCTACAAAAAACTGTTGCATTCGGGAGAGGATTATTCTATTATTGGAATCAAGCCGGGGAGGTTCAACTCCCACCAAAGCGAGACTAACCTCATAAAGACCCCTGAAGCAACCCTCCCCGGCGCCCTTTGGGTCTTTAGGTCGCCCGAAACACCCGGCCCACTTAGCATTCCTTAGCAACTGTACAAGCGACGCGAATGTTATCATTTTTTATAGTGACGCTCCTCACGCTTCTCGGCTCCACAGGTTCGATCGGAAAAAGCACTCTGGATGTGGTCGAGCGCTGGCCGGACCGCTTCGGGATCTATGCTTTAGTCGCAGGCAGGAATGTTGAGCTGTTGGCTCGCCAGATTGCCCAGTTTCGCCCTCAGGTGGCCTTAGTTGCCGATGATGCGGCTCTCGAAAAACTCCGTAAATTATTAAAGGAACAAGGTACTGCAGCGCCGGAGTTGGGCGCGGGTCCGCGTGCGCGAATCGCTGCGGCAGCTGCTTCGGAAGCCGGATTCGTGATGTCGGCGATTGTGGGTGTCGAGGGTCTGGAAGCAACTTACGAGGCTGTTCGCCTGGGGAAACGCGTAGGATTGGCGAATAAAGAGGTTTTGGTCGCGGGCGGGAAGCTGGTGACGGAAGCTATGCTGGCCTCGGGCGCCGAATTGATTCCCGTCGATAGCGAGCACAACGGCGCGCACCAATGCTTCCGAGCGGGTTTGCGGAGCGAGGTTTCGAAGCTGATTCTGACCGCCTCGGGCGGCCCTTTTCGGGAGACCTCGATCGGGGACTTGATGCGCGTGACGCCGCAACAAGCGCTGAATCACCCAACCTGGAAAATGGGACAGCGCATCACCATCGACTCGGCGACCCTGATGAACAAGGGCTTTGAAGTGATTGAGGCCTGTTGGCTCTTTGACTTACAGCCGAAGGATGTGGAGGTGGTGGTACATCCCCAATCCAAGGTTCACGCCATGGTGGAATTTAACGATGGCAGCGTAGTTGCCCAGATTTCCGCGACGGACATGCGCATGCCCATCCAGTACGCCCTGACCTATCCAGAGCGTGCCGTTGCTCCGGTGCCGCGCCTGGATTGGCGCGAGCCGGCGCGCTGGAGCTTCGATCCTCCTGATTTCGTCAAGTTCCCGCTACTGAAGCTGGCATATCAGGCTCAGGAAGCCGGCGGAGCCGCGACCGCAACTTTGAATGCAGCCGATGAGATTGCCGTGGAGGCGTTTTTGGGGGGCGAGATTCCGTTTCCGGCGATCGCCGCTACCGTGTCTGAGACACTAGAGCGGATGCCGCACTGCGATCCGGCTTCGATGGGGGAAATTCTAGAGGCTGATCGAGCCGCGCGGCGAATCGCTCAACAAGTGATCGAGTCTAAATGGGTGGAAGCACGAACCGAACGAGCAGTTCGCGCGTAGTATAGATAGATAGAGGATTATGCAGGTTTTACAAAGCATCTGGTGGTACCTGGTTCTGATCGGAGTGATGATCCTGATTCACGAATTGGGCCACTATTGGGCTGCACGGTTCTTCGACGTAAAAGTCGAGACCTTCAGCTTCGGGTTCGGTCCGCGCCTCTTCGGTTTCCGAAAGGGTGAAACCGATTTTCGCTTCTCGGCGATCCTGTTCGGCGGCTATGTCCGGATGGCTGGGGAACAAGCCGGCGATGAAACCGCTAGCGACCCCCGCTCGCTGCTAGCCAAGCCGCGGTGGCAGCGTGTCATTATCGCCTTCGCGGGACCCGCGATTAATGTCGTGCTGGCCGTGGTTCTTTTGGCCGGTCTGTTCATGGTGGAATATCCGAAAGTTCCCAATCCCCATTCTCCCGTGGTCGGCTATGTTGCACCGGACGGCGCGGCGGCGGAAGCTGGAGTCCGGGAAGGCGATCAAGTGGTCCAGATCGACGGCACCGTCGATCCTACGTGGGAAGATATTGCGCTCCGCGAAATGGGCAGCGTGCGCCGGCCCATGGACGTGTGGGTCCGCCGCAACGGCGAACGCATCCACCTGACGGTGACCCCAACCTACGACGAAAAAGAGGCGGCCGGACGGGCTGGCTGGGCGCCGGAAACCGACGTCGAGGTGGTCGGGTTCGCGCCGGGCATCGACACGGCGGAACGGGCAGGACTTCAAAAGGGCGATGTTTTCGTCAGCGCGAACGGTCATCCGATTCGCTCCGCTTCGCGCCTGCGGGAGGTAATCGACGATTCCAAGGGAGCTCCGGTAAAGCTGTCCTACTCCCGCCACGGGCAGGTACACGATCTGATGGTGACGCCGGTCCGCAGCGAGGCGGACGGCGAAAAACGCTGGATGATCGGTGTTGAGATGGGGCCCAGCCTGCAGATCGTCAAGCTTCCGTTCTTCCAAGCCGTGGCCGAATCGTCGAAAGAGAATCTTCAGAACGCCAAGCTGATCACGCGCCTGCTGCAAGGAATTCTGGAGCGGCGGATGTCGCCCAAATCCATTCAAGGCCCGATCCGGATTGCTCAGATGTCGGGCGAGATGGCGCGGGAAGGTCCCGCCAGCTTCATCGGCTTCATGGCCGCAGTCAGCCTGAATCTGTTCATCTTCAACTTGCTGCCGGTGCCGATTCTGGATGGCGGTGTGATTCTGATGCTGCTGATCGAGATGTCGATGCGCCGCGACTTGGATTTAAGAGTAAAAGAAGCTGTGATTCGCGCGGGGCTGGTGTTCCTGATGATGGTCGTCGTATTTGTGATCTACAACGACATCTCCAAGATCCTGCCGCCGGGGTGATCTTGCTTCAGTTGCTTTCGGCTAGGCTTCCGCTTGGGCCGCTACTTCCTGGCCTTTTTTGACGGCCGCCCAGCGTCTGCGTTGCGCCAAAGCCATCTTCTTCTTTGTCGCCGGGCTCACGGTCCGCGTCGGCGCGTCCTTCTTCTTAGCCCCGGGTAAACTCGCCAACCAGGCGGGCGGACGGCCTCGCCGTCTTCCGCGTGATTGGGCGATGCCCTCCAATACCGTCATCGCCGCTGTGAGTGCATCGCGCTCCGCACGAAGATCTGAAATCATCTGGTTAACATCCATAGCCCTCCCCCGACGTGGCGCTTCAGTCCTCGAGCCGCGGACGTAGCGCTCGTGCCCGATTTAGATTGTAACCACATGTCTATCTGATTGGGAGTCTTTTTTTAATCCAGACGGAATATTTCTAATAACGAGAGTGGCGGTTAGAGCGGGAATACCAACAAGGTCTCAATTCTGCGCGAATCGGCGACCACCACACGCTCCTTGAATAGGGGTTTCCCCGGGCCAAGAACTATCTGATCCAGATAGACTCCCGCGGAAAAGACGGACATCGCGCCGTCGAGCATGGTGCGAATTACCAGGTAGTTCGACCGGCATCTAGCGGTGTGGCCGTCGATATGCTCAATAGCCAACCCGCTGATTTGATGGAGGTAGCGATGCGGCTCATAGACGTTGATGGTGCGCAAACCGGTGACGCGATCTGTCAGCATTCCGCGGCTCTGGCATTCCATGACGCTGAGAGGCAGACCCTGATCGAAATTCTCGCGAGTAATGATTTTGTACAGGCAGGATTCGGTGAACAGGTGAGGCCACTCCTCCCATCGCTCGTCGTCGATGATGCGGATGTAGCGCGTGTGAAGGTCGTCCACCTGACGCATGATTTCTGAAGATTCCATCAGCTTTTCCTCAGCAATCCATCAGATTTCGGTAGCCATTCCAGAATCCTCGCAGAGTCGCCTCGGTCGCCCGCGATCCGGTGGTGGACACAATGTCGCGGCCGCCCATCTCCATCACGGCGCTCGAGTGCGCGCCGCTCCCGGCGATCCCACGCTGCACCCATTCGCCGATAACTCCGTCATCAATGGAGACGTAACCACCCGGCCCGATCAGATTGCTTTGTTTGAGGCGCATGGCCCGGAGAGCGGGATCGTCATCGCGGTAGCCGAAGATGGTCCAATGCAGCTCCGACCGCAGCGGACCCAGCGGCTCAATCCGGCGCAGAGCCAGAGTATTGTAAATCTGCTGGTTCACGCAGCTGGGAAAGAGCGATTGAATCGCCACGGTGATGCCGTCTTCGAACTCCTGTTTGCGTTCGATCAGTGAAGGATCGGCCAGGCCGACGCCTTCCACCACGGAACGAATGCCGGTGCCTTCATAGCTGCCTTCGCGGAGCGTGGCGCCCTTCGAGTAATTGATGCTGTGCCAGCCGCCGTGTTCCACGGTGATGCCTCCATCCATGGTCAGGCGGTTGAGTTTGAAGGTGGCATAGAAGGTGTGCAGGATGGTGGCGTGATAGGGGTCGCGCGAGTTCTCCATGTACAACTTCCAATTGTTCTCGAGGGTTTGGTGATGATAACCCAGGATGGCAATGGGTTTGTGAAACACACGCTGCAGATGGGCGGTCATGCCGGGGCCGAGGTAGGTTTCCAGAGGTTCGACTGAGGAGCTGAAAGTCCCGAAAACCAGCCCCTGATAGCTCGCGGTCCGCACGCGTTCGAGGCCGTGCTGCGCCAGATCGAAATCCTTGGGCATGCCGCCTTGTCCGCCGACGCCGTGCTGGAAGGCGACGCCGCACAGTTCGCCGGTTAGATCGTAGGTCCAGTTGTGATAGGGACAGGTGAAGTGCTGGCGCTTCCCGCCCGCCTCGACACACAGCATCGCGCCTTTGTGCGCGCACCGGTTGACCATTGCGCCAATCGCGCCGTCCTTATTCCGGGCGACCAGAATCGGGGTGTCGCCGATGGAGGTGGTGCGGAAGCTGCCGGGCTCCGGCAGCTCGGCTTCGAGGCATAGATAATTCCACACGGGACCTCGAAAGATCCGCTCTTGCTCTTGCGCGTAAATCTCAGGATCGGACATCACGCGATAGGGCGCGCGCGACACGCCTTCCGCCGGCCATTCGAGCATGGATTCAAATATACAACATGCCCCAACCCAGTCTCCGGTGGAAGCCCTCAAAGTGCGAACGCATGCGCGCATTTCCCGCGAGCGATACTTTGAGTCGGGGCTGGGTCACGATCCGCCTTGTGCGTCGTAGAGCAGTACGCCTTTCGGGCATTGAAGGCCGCGACCGCCCTTTGCGGGCGCTTGAGGATCTCGCGCGCAGAACGGAGGCTGACTCGGCGGAACGTTGGCGAGTTTCTGATCGTTGGGAGGACCGAGTCGGCCCTGTACGAGCTCCTAAGTAACAGCCGGCAAAATGGAGCCTGGGTAGCAGCCACGCGCGACGCAGTTCCTTTCGAGAATTGAAGGCCACAACCGGCCCTTTGCGGGCTATCTAACGGCTGTGTAGAAACTCGGTTATGGCGGACTCGGCGGGTCTTTGGTGGCGAGCGCCGGCTTTATTCCTTCCCGATGGCTGGTAACCGGTACCCGGGCCCCGAGGGGTTCTGCGAGATCCAAATGTCATTGGTCCATGAACGACTTTCCGTAAGCTACCGAGCCTACGGCCCAGGGCGTCAGGCGCGCCCAACACCCACTGTTCGCGTGGCATGATCGGAGTATGAAGATCGTCCTTTATGTGTGCCTGTCTCTGGGCCTGCTTTTATGCTGGGGCACGGCGGCTGCGTTAGCCCAGCCGCCCTCGACCGTGATCCACATCATCAACGTAAAGTGGAAGGTGGACGCGACGCCGGAGCAGATCAAGGCGGCGGTCGAGGCCGTGCAGCAACTCCCGGCCAAGTATCCGGGACTCAAACGCGTTTGGACCAAGCCTTTGAAGTATCAGGGTCAGGAGGGTTTCAAGCAAGCCATTGTCATGGAGTTCGAGAGTCAGGATGCTCTCAAGAAATACGAAAACAGCGCGGCACAGAAGTGGTGGTATGGGCTGTACCTTCCGGTCCGCGACGACAGCAGGACGGACGACATCACCAATTAGCGATATGCCGCAAGAACCTCAACAAACGTGGACTGCTGTTGACCGGTACATCACCCAGACGCTGATCCCGTCCGATTCAGCTTTGGACAACGCGCTCGGAGCCAGCGCTGCGGCCGGGCTACCGCCGATCCAGGTTTCGCCGAGTCAGGGCAAATTTCTGCATCTTCTCGCGCGGATGCAGGGAGCGCGGAGGATTCTCGAGATCGGGACGCTGGGCGCATATAGCACGATCTGGCTGGCGCGGGCGATGCCTCCTGGGGGCCGTTTGATTACGCTCGAAGCCGATCCGCACCACGCCGAAGTCGCCCAGGCCAACCTGGCGAGCGCCGGTCTGGCGGATGTTGTCGAGTTGCGTCTGGGTCCGGCGCTGGATAGTCTGCCGCAAATCGCTGAGGAAATCGAAGCGCCGTTTGACTTGAGTTTTATCGATGCCGACAAGCCCTCCAATGCGGACTACTTCACATGGGCTCTGAAGCTCTCCCGCGTGGGCAGCTTGATTCTCATCGACAATGTGATACGCGATGCAGCAGTGATCGACGCAGCCAGTGGAGACGCCGATGTTCAGGGCGTCCGCCGTTTGAATGAGTTACTGGCCGTCGAGTCACGCGTTAGCGCCACGACGATCCAAACCGTAGGCAGCAAGGGTTACGACGGCTTCACCATGGCGCTGGTTATTTCCTGACCCGGGTCGGCACCCACAGCCGATGCGCCGGGATAAAGAACACGACAATCGCCGCCAAAGAGGCCAGGTTCATTCCCAAGAACGTTCGTGCAGGCGAACTGAGGCGTTTGAGTGAAGTGCGCGGGGGCACCAGCGGATCGAGAATGGCAAGCAGTAACAGCGCTCCATCTCCTCCCATCATCCAGGACCGCTCCGGCGACCCGGGCAACGCGGCAGTGGCGACAAGAATCGTAATCAGCGACCACGGAAGCATCAGGCGCGAGAATTTGTGCGAGAGGAAGTGGAAGCGCATGCGGTCGGCGCTGGTGAACAATTGCGGACGACGCGCAAACACCTGCCACAAGCCGGCCAGCGTACGCCAGCGGCGGCGGAACTCCGTGCCATGCAGCGCGGGATAGTCGACGGCGATCGCCTCCGGATCCAGAATGATTCGATACCCGCGAAAGAACGCCCGCTGTGGAAGCACGGCATCATCCGATAGAGTGTCCGGCGGAATGGGTTCGGCCAGATTGCGGCGCATGGCGTAGATGCATCCGGTGGTATTGAAAACCGAGTCGATGCGCGAATGCCGTTTGCGGGCCCACACCTCGTAGCGCCAGTAGAGGTCCATGTCGGCCTGTTCCCCGGTGCCGCCGCGTTCCAGCCGCAATTCTCCGGAGACTGCTCCAACCGTGGGATCGGCAAAATTCGCCACCAGATGCCGCAACGCCATGCGATCCAGAGGCTGGCGGACGTCGGTGAAGAAGAGGATCTCGCCCATAGCGCGCTCCAGGCCGCGATTCACAGCGGCAGCCTTACCGGCATGCGGGGCCACAATCAAGACGACGCCCCGGCCGCCAAATTCGCGGACAATCGACTCGGTCTCATCCGACGATCCGTCGGAGACGACGATGATCTCCAGAAACTGCTTGGGATAATCCAAGTTGAGCAAGCTTTCCAGCTTCGCTCTGATAAAAGCCGCCCCGTTATAAACCGTCATGATCACCGATACCGTCGTTTGGTAGCGGAGATCCTTGGCGATCGGCGGGGCCTTCCGCCCCTGCATCACAGATAGCAGAAGCGGGTAGCCCGCCATAATATAGAGCGCGACGGCCGTGGCGGCAAGCAGCACAATCCAGGCAACCGGCATTATGCGTCAACAGCCGAGACGGAATCGGCCCAATACGGAGCGGGTTCCCTGGCTCCCAGCAATTTCAGCAAGACGATATTCGAATCCAGCCAAATCGAGCCTTCTTTGATGTAGTAGAGATCGTACTCGAACCATTCGAGCTCGCACTGGGGCGGAAGCCGGCGAGGCAGATGCACCTCACCCCATCCGAGGAGCCCAGGCTTGACCGAGAATCGCAGGGCGTAAAACGGCATCAATTCAGTCATGCGGACGGCGAATTCGGTTCGAATCGGGCGAGGGCCAAACAGGGCTATTTCCCCTCGAACGATGTTAATGAGCTGCGGAAGATCGTCCAGGCGCAAGCGCGAGATCAATGCGCCGATGCGGGTGAGCTGGCCGCTGCCATCCGTTCGGAAGATACGAAAGCGCAGCCTGTAGAACGGTATGTTGTGAAATCCAACGCATTCCACGCCTTCGAGAACCGGACCTTTATCGGAAAAAAGGGCCACAGCGACACCCACAACCAAGATTACCGGCAATACGCTCATCAAGAAGAAAAGTCCGATCAGATTGGTGTAGATCGCTTGAATAGCCATGGCGCGGCTGTCGGCGCGGAGCGACGGAGAAAGAAGCAATTCGCCGGGCCGCAGCCCGGGCGCGTAAACTCGATGATAAAGTTTCTCGTATAAGCTGGAAACGTCCATCACCCGCGCGCCTTTTCTGCTGTAATTCACCAGCGATTTCAGCAACGCCGGGGGAAGAGCAGTGGGCAGGTCCTCGGCCGATGCAACCAGAATGTGAGAAACAGGCCTTCCGGCGGCAACGGCATCGATCGGATCGGCGTGCAGTCCTTCGGACTCCACGGCTTGGAGGTCGATCACACCCAGAAGGGGTTGAGCCAATCCGCGCGCAAGCTGGTCCATAAGCGGATCGAAACCGACGATCACGATACCGCCGGGCTGATCTTCTTCGCGAGCGTAGAGCCAGCGATGGGCCAGGGCGAGTAGCGCCGTCGCGATCATGGTACCGATCAGAATAAGGAAGAAACTGCGAATCAGAAAATGAAAATAATTAAGGATCGCCTGGAGGATCAGGATGACTCCGGTGCCGATGCAGAACTGATCGAACAGGGAGCGGGCGTCTTCAGGCCCGGTGTGGTCGTAACTGCGAATGACGACCCAGAACGTCACAGCGGAGAGCAATCCTCCGCCGATTCGTTGGCCGGCAGTCAGATACGCATAGTTGGAAGGGAGCAGGATATCGTAGGCGGCCTGAGCGGCGGCAAAGCCCGCGGAGATCAAAAGGAAATCGATCAGCTTGACCAACCACCGAGCGCGCACCATACGTCAGGACGAGAGGGCCGCCTGCCGCGCCTGCTGTCTCAAACTGAAGCTGGCGCGAACCATATCGGCGAAGGCGATCAAGTCCATGGACGGCCCCTCCGACTGGAGCGGCCCCTCGATCCGGAGCTTTTCGTCTCCGGCGAGCTCAATCATGAAGGACCAGGCAGGCGGCTGATCGCTCCAGACGCGTTCCTGCAAGACCATTTCTGAGAAACTTGTCCGCACAACGGAGCCTGTGTCGGCAGAAGCTCTCAAGGTGTCTGGCTCGTTGAGGGGCCGAGACGACCCTGTGCGGGCCTCGTTCCGAATCCACTTCATGCTGATCCAGCCGGCTTCGGACACACTGTGGGCTAGGTTTTGCCACCACTCCTCGTCGGTGCGGCAGCGGTCGAGAGCCTGGCCCAGATTCCGGACCCAAGCCTGCTTCTCGAGCGTGCGGCGGAATCCGCCTCGTAACAGTAAGTCTCTAGCCACGTCGAATTCAGCGTACCGCAACTGGTGCGTCCCGATGCATATCAAGGCGCAGAAGACCGCGATCAAAATCCATCGCCACGGTTCGGAAGGAGCCTGGATCAGCATCAAGGCGAATGCGCCCGCTAGCATCGCTGCGGCGCACAGGATCAGCGCCGACCTGCGCGCAGAGAATCCCCGGTCCAGCAAGCGATGATGCATGTGCAGCCGGTCCGCTGCGAACAAAGGCTGATGTTTGAGGAAACGGCGGATGATCGAGAGGCCCAGATCGAGCAGCGGAATCCCCAGAATCATGATCGGCACGGCTGCGCTGCTGAGCTGCCCAGGCGCGTGCTGAGCCCACATCAAGCCGAAACATCCCAACAGGAAACCAATGAGCAGAGCGCCGGAATCGCCGAGAAACATGGTGGCGGGATTCCAGTTATAACCGATAAATCCAAGTAGAGCCGCGGCCAGCACCAGAGCGGCTTGCTGCAGCCCGAAATTATCCTGGATTCGCCCCACGAAGTAAAAAGCCATCGCCGCCACGGATCCGATCCCTGCGCACAGCCCGTCCAGACCGTCGATGAGATTCAATGCGTTGGTCGCGAGCAAGAGCCAAAAGATGGTCAGGGGGAGGCCGATCCAGACCGGAAGCGCCAAGCCGGCGAGGGTTTCAAACCGCAACCCACCCCAGTACACAAGTCCGGCTGCCACGGCTTGTCCCGCCATCTTGTGGAGCGCCTTCAAGTTGAAGAGATCGTCCACGGCTCCGAGCGCGAAAATCATCGCCGCGCCGGGCAAAATCTGCGATGCGCCGGAATCGCCGTTTACAGCAGAGGGTAGCAATCCTGCAGCGCAGGCGATTCCGATAGCGATGCCGCCCAGGCGCGGAACGGGATAGGCGTGTACTTTCCTGCGGCCGGGATGATCGACCACATTGTAAGATCGAAAAATGTCCCGGATGATCGGGCTGAGGACCAGGGCAATCAAGAAAGCTTTTGCCGCAGCGCCCCAAGGTGCGATCACAGGTGGCTAACCTCGCACGCCGGCGAGCGCCGCTTTGGATTCCGGGCGACATCATGCTCCATACAGGCCGCGATACTCCGGAAGCACAGGAGCGCTATGTTCCTTTCGAGATTGTCCAATTGTTATTGATGGCGGCAAGGGCGAAGCGATTGAGGCTGTGCTCAACTTGGATAATGAGCACGCGGTCTTGTCTGCCCACTACCTGGCCAAAGTAGAATATCTCATCGCTCGCAACCTCGACCAAAGTCCCCAACTCGAAACCGCCCGCTTCTTCCGGCCCCAAACTGATTTTCAACCGATCGCGCTCAGCGCCTTGCGAATGGCCGGTTCGCGTGTCGCCCGAAGGCAACCGCCGCAAAATTACAGGCTCGTTCGTTGCCGACACTTAGAGGAATTGTACCTCAATCCGATGATTCCCGACAGGATATGCTGTCCTTTGCTACCGGGGCAGCAGCGGCAACCGGGCGCTTGCCTTGGCCATACCGGTCCAACGCGCGGTTGAGCGCCAGAAGTCCTTCGAGCGAAGTTTCGCCGTGGTCCGGCATCGCCGCTGCAGTCTTGACGCGTTCGTCCCGGAGGGGCCGTTTCGATTCATGACGGAGTATAAGTTCCACGACGACAACAGCAGCGGCGAACAGAAGGAATATCACAGCAACCTCTACCACCCGTATCGGCGCACGCGTTCCGATCTTGAAACACCCCGATCTTGAGTACCATCTTGGGTAGAGAGGTTCGACACTTAGCCTTTACGCTACACTTGGAAGTGTGGAACGGATGATCCCCGTCGTCACCGAAGGGGGAGGAGCTATCGCTTGTTTGATTTCCTGAAATCCAAAGCCGCTCTTGCAGCCACGCTGCTGCTGTTGGCTCAAGCCGCTGTCCTCTATAGTTCGGTGCGGCCCGAGGCGGTCCCGGAAAGTCCGCCGCTGGCTGGAATTCCACTGACTTTCGGCAACTGGAAATTCGTCGACGAAGGTGTGGTCGACGACGATACCCGGAGCATCCTGCAAGCCGACGATCTGTTGTATCGAGGATATCGAGACAGCTTGACCGGGCGCCAGGCAACATTGTTCGTCGCCGCTTTTCGCAGCCAGCGCAACGGCAAGACTCCGCACTCCCCCAAGAATTGCCTGCCCGGCGCGGGTTGGATGCAGCTGAGTTCCGACAATTACTCGATCGATGTCGGCGGCCGCAAACCGATCGTGGTGAACCGGTATGTGGTGCAGCACGGCGACGATCGCAGTCTGGTGCTGTACTGGTATCAATCCCGCGATCGAGTGGTGGCCAGCGAGTATTCCGCGAAATTCTGGGTTATGGCTGACGCGATCCGTTACAACCGCACCGATACGGCGCTGGTTCGAGTAGTGATTCCTCTGATCAACGGTGACTCAGATGAGGCCACCCGCGAGGCGACGAGTTTTGTCCGGAGCTGCTTCGGAGCGGTGCGCCACTATCTGCCGGCGTAAACCCTGTTCGGAATTCTCATCGCCGTAGTTGTGCTGATCGTTTACGGGTCCCTCTACCCGTGGGTGTTTGTCGCCCGCGATCTTCCGGCAAGCCCGCTCTACATCCTGCTGCATTCCTGGGATGTCAGTCGCGTGGATCGCCGGTTTCTCTTCGACATCGCTGTCAACATCGCGATCTACATGCCGCTGGGCATGACTGCTTATCTGGCGTTCAGGCGATTCAAATCCGAAGCGCTGGCCATTCTGGCGCCGGTGGGACTCGGGGCGGTGCTGTCGGCAAGCGTGGAAATGATTCAGCTCTACACGCCGAATCGGGTCTGCAGCGCGGTGGATCTGGTCAACAACATCCTGGGCTCAGCGGTGGGCGTCCTGGCCGGACTCGTGTTCACGCAGATTGCCGACGTTCCGGCCAAGGGAACCGGGCGGCGCGTACGCGACCGGAGCGCCCTCGCGTTATTGTTCTGTTGGGTCGCGTCGCTGCTTTTCCCGCTATTTCCGGTTTTGTGGCTGCATGTCTGGAAGGAGAAGCTTGCGGCGTTTCTTCATGCTCCCCTGCTGGACCCGATTCCGATCCTGTTGATCGCAGCTGAATGGTTTGCCGTGGGCCGGTTGCTGCGCGCGGCTGGCGCCAAATGGCCGTTCCAATGGTTGCTTGCTTCGTTGATTTTGGTCCCGGCCCAGTTCGCGATCCTCAACCACACTCCCGTGCCGGCCGACTTTGAAGGTGCGGCGCTGGGGGCTCTGCTGTTCGTCTTCTTCGGCAGAGGGCCGCGCGCGGACCTGCGCGCCGCCATCGCACTGGTGTTCACGGTGACGCTCAGGGGTCTCTTTCCCTTTCATTTCGCGGGACCGGGGCAGGCTTTTGTATGGATTCCGTTCTCTGGACTTCTGGGAAACCAGTGGCAGGACGCCATCCCGACTCTTCTGGAGAAGCTATTCCAATACGGCGCGTCCATCTGGCTGCTGCATCGCGCGGGGACAAGCTTGCTGCGCGCGACGGCCATCGTTGCCGTGGTGCTGGCTGGAATCGAGGCGCTGCAAACCCGGATCCCGGGGCATGTCGCCGAGATCAACGATCCTCTTCTGGCCGTGATGCTGGGCCTGGGGCTAAGCGCGATGCACAAGCGCCCGAAATAAAATCTCCGGTTTGGAAGAAACTGGAGGTGAGGTCCGTCTAAATCAATGGTGACCGGTCTGAGCGATCGGGAGATCAGCGCTGACATCATTGAGTCTTGCCGCCGGGGCGATCGGGACGCATTTCGCGCGCTCTACGAAGCCTACAAGGACAAGGTGTATTCCATCGCGCTTTACTTTTTTCACGGAGACGAAGCCGCCGCCAGCGATATGACCCAGCAGGTTTTCTTGAAACTGATTCGCGGGATCGCGCAGTTTCGGGGGGAAGCGGGATTCTCGACATGGTTGTACCGGCTGGTGGTGAACGCCTGCATGGATGGAGCCCGCCGGGCCAAGCCGCGCGAGATGGCGGCCACCGCTGCCGTGGTGGATGTGCTCGCGGGGCCGGATTCGCAGGAGCGTGATTTTGCCCGCGAGCAGACGGCGCGTTCGGTACGAGCGGCTTTGTCGGCGCTGCCCGTGAAGTTCCGCCTGCCTATCCTGCTGCGCTACTTCGAAGACCTTTCCTACGGCGAGATGGCGGCGGCAATGAATTGTTCCATGGGCACGGTGGCTTCCCGGCTGAATCGCGGGCATAAGATGCTGGCCCGGAAACTGGAGTCGCTGCGATGAAGGACGAACTCCGCGATCTGCCTTTGGTGAAGGCCCCGGACTCGATCTGGACGTCGATCGAGGCTTCGCTGGACACTTCGATAAAGCCTCAGCCGCGGACTTGGCGCCCGGCGTGGGCATGGGCGATTGCCGCCGTCGCCGTGGCTGTTCTGGGTGCGGCCGCTTGGTATTCGCTCACGAGACCGCCGAAGCCGGCGTGGGACGTCGTGCGCGTGGATGGTAAGCTCACGGAGCATGGGAAGATCCAGGTCGGCGAATGGCTGCAAACGGACAGTTCTTCGCATGCCCGTATTACCTTAAACAACCCAAGCGTGGGCGATATCGGCACCATTGACGTCGCACCGAATACGCGCGTGCGGATGGTGGCGTCGCGCCCAGGCGAGCAGCGGCTGAGACTCGCGCGCGGGGAGATCAGCGCCAGCGTCTCGGCGCCGCCGCGTTTGTTTTTCGTGGATACTCCCGCGAGCACGGCCGTGGATCTGGGCTGCGCCTACACCATGAAAGCGGATGAGGATGGAAACGGACTGCTGCGCGTCACGCTGGGCTGGGTGTCGCTCGAATGGGCGGGCCGCGAAGCGCTGGTGCCGGCGGGAGCAAGCTGCCGGACGCACCCGAAGATCGGCCCCGGCACTCCGTATTTCGACGATGCATCGCAGGCGTTGCAGGATGCTCTCGGCGAATTTGATTTCAGCAGCGGTGGGGAATCCGCCGTCGACACCGTGCTGGCCGAAGCGCGGGTGCGCGATACCCTGACGCTGTGGCACCTGCTGTCGCGTGTGGAGCCTGCCGGCCGGCTGCGCGTCTATAATCGCATCGTCGATCTGGTGCCGCTTCCCAAAGGGGTTTCGGCCGATAGGGCCTTGCAACTCGACCCGGAGACGCTCAAACTCTGGAGAGAGGAGCTGGCATGGAAATGGTGAAACTCTTGTTGGCCTGCGCGCTGCTGCCGGCTGCGGCTTCCGCTGCGGGATTTTCTCTAACCATTGGACCTCCGGTCGCGGCAGGCACGGGAACAAAGGTCACCAAGAGCAGGGGCGCCTCCTTCGCGGTTCGCTTGGAGGAGTGCGAAGCGCTCGACACGGCTCAAATCGGCGGTACCGCGGAAGGCATTGTCGATGGTGAGCGCCGATCCGCGGCGCTGATGATCGCCGCCGCAGGCTCGCCAGGGGTCTACGTGGTGAGCCAGGCCTGGGACCAGGCGACTCAGAATCGAGGCGTCTGGGTGGTGAGCGTCAACGCCACTTGCGGGAAGGCTACCGCGGGCGCGATCGTGCCGATGGCAGCGCAGGGTTTTGTCCGGGACGCGACGAAAGTGTTGCCGCGCCCGGCCACGAAAGCTGAGGTTGACTCGGCGTTGAAAGCGTTAGATGCCGCGACAAGGTAACGGCGACAAGAGACCGTACAACACTACAGTTCCGAGCCGCGACTGCGAAGGAGCGCTCTCCACAGCACGGGCACCCGTTACCTCTCTTTCGCAGTCGCGGTTCAGCCCGGTGTTCCCGGCTCAGTGCGCCACCTCCGGTGGCGGCTCTGTAAGTGCTTTCCGAGCCGCGACCATAGGGAGCGGTTTGCCAAAAACCCCAAAGCCAGATTCGAGAATGACGTGCCTGTAGCGCGCCGCCAGCTCGGGGTTTTCCCGGGAAATGTCAGTAGTTTCGCGAGGGTCGCGCTCCAGATTGAATAATTTCGCGCGGCCTGAGTCGAGTTCCTGGATCAGCTTCCAAGGACCGTCGCGAACACCCGCCAGCTTCAGCGAGTAGTCCGTGAAAAATAGCGCCATTCGTGGAAGGGAGTCCAACATCGAGTGGCCTTGGTACAGAGAGGGCATTTGTAGACCTGTCAGATCCAGAATCGTGGGCGCCACGTCTACCAGGCTCACCACTTTGCGCACGCGCGTCTGGCCCGGAATCTGCCCCGGCGCGGCGATCAACAGCGGCACATGAACATTCTCGTCATAAATGAAAAACGTGTGCGCGTAATTGCCTTCATGCTGGCCGAAAGCCTCGCCGTGATCGCCATAGATGATCCACACGGTACTGTCCGCGAGGCCGCGTGTGCGCAGGCCATCGATCAGAGTGCCCAGGGCCGCGTCGCCATAAAGCAGCGCGTTGCGGTAACGGCCGATTTCCTGGCGCTCCGGAAACGGGCCGCGCTCAGGCGTTTCATAAGGGTGGTGGCCGGCGATGGGCAGATACGTAAGCGCGAAACGCTGGCCGCGAGGCAGTGCATCGATCCACGACAACATTCGCGCGACCGTGGAAGGCTCATCGACACCAAAGCTGGAATTGCGATTGCCGCCAATCGCGCCGGCGTCCTCCAGCGTCTGGTAGCCGCGATTCCGAATGATCGATTGCATGCCCAGATAATCGAAGCGTCCGGAGTGGAACATCGCGGTATGATAGCCGGCACGCGCGAGCTCCGAAGCGATCGAGTTGCACGGCACGTTCTCATAAGCCTCCGGCTGCGAATCAAGCGTCGGAAAAGCGGAGCAGAGAACCGAGTAAAGTCCCTTGATGCTCTCCGGGTAGACGGCGTAGGCGTTCTCGAACACCACTGCGTGGTGGGCCAGCGCAGTCAGATTCGGCGTGACCTCATACTCGCTGCCGTAGAGTGAGAGGTATTGGGCTGCGGTCGATTCCAGGCTCACCATGACGATGTTGCGGCCTCGGGCGATGCCGCGCAGGGCCGATAGATCCTCGGCTGTGGCAGCGGCCAACGAGGCTTGCCACCCCTCGGCAGTATCGGCGTGTGCCTGAGATCTGCCTGGCACGGAGATCAGAGCCAGTATTGGGTTTCGATGCAGACCCAGCGTTTCGATCCGGGCGGAAGCGAGTGGGCCCAGGGCTAGCGCGAGAAGCGCGAGGATCACAACCGCCCCGTTACGGCCGCGGCTCGGTTCTGGCATTTTTTCCGGTACGCCTGCGACTAGCAAAACCAGCGCCATCAGCGCCAGGTTTTGCCATGTAAGGTACACCAGGAACGAATCCGAAAGCGGACCTCGCGCCGCACGCAGCATGGGCCAGGTCAGCGGGGAGGAGACGGCTCGTGCGACCGGAATATTGATGGCTGCGTAAAGCACTAACCCCCAGTAGATGATCCTCGACGCAGGCTTCGGCAAAGTTCGATCGAGCACAGCGAAAACGCCGGCGACCAGAACGTCCTGCCAGAAATATGCCAACGGCGTCCATGGCGACAACGCTATCGAATGCCCGGCGACCATCGCGACTTTCGCCACAACGAACACGAACAGAAGACCGAGGGCTCTCATGTCAGGATCAAATTCAGCCGCTTTAGCAAGGCGAAGGAAACGATGCTGCTGACGCCGCGGCGGCGCCAGATCCAATCGTGGATTAGCACCGCGGATGCGGGAGGATGGCGTTCCAGCTCGGCTCGATTGCCGTCGAAGGAAAGCGGAATCACGACCAGGTCGTAGCCCGGCAGCGCACCCGGGACATAGCGCATATGAATGAACTCCACGCCCTCGACGAAGTCCGTAGCCGTCGCGAGGTTGGCCTCGTCCGCATCGATAATCGTAAGTTTCGCAGCGGGGAGCAGTTCCTGAAGCAGCAGCGCGGTGCGGGGGAAAAGCCCTCCGCCTACAATGGCCACTCTCGCCGCGCACGGAACCTCTGGCAAGAGCGCCTGAAAAGCGCGGCGATGGCTGCGCAGAACGAACCTTTGCAACTGCGGCGACCGCAGCACCAGTCGTTCAAGCGCTTCAAGACCGCAATCGAGCCAACGCAGCGGCGCGGGCCAGCGGCTCACGCGGGCGGCCGGATCGATTCGTTGCGGCAAGGTGGTCCAGTGCGCCGAAGGGTCGGCGTGGTGTTCGGCGTGGTAGCCGTCATTCAGGCACAGAGCGTTGTAGATCGCTCCGTAGTGGCTGATCACTCCGCGAGCATGTTCGTAGTGGCCCTGAAGACTGCACAGCGCGAGCCCCAGCAGATACGCGGGCAGGTAGACCGTCAGAAAAAAGTGCGGGTGAAACACAGCGAGAGAGGTCCACAGCGCCAATATGAGTGCGGTCTCGGCGGCGAGTTGAGGAGAACCTCGCCAGCGGAACGGCACGCCAGCGTGGTGCGCCAGATGGCGCTCCCGCCACAGCGTCTGCGGAATCCCCAGAAGCACGCTGAGATACGCAGAGAACAGCAGGTTCGCCCATCGCGCGCGGAAAAACCGCCGGTGGATAAAATTGTGCGCGACAGTATTGGAGTTCCACCACACCCCGATCGCGATTACCGGGAATGTTGGCCACGCCAGCAGAACCAAGCCGTGAATCCCGGCCAACGCCAGCAAAGGAGTTTCCCTATTTAAAGTCGAGGAGTGATTTGACCGGTCCATAATCCGTGTCCGATCGCATTTTGGAAAGCCCAGCGCCAGTTACGTAGACGTCGGGATTCTCCGGTTTATCGCCGCTCTTACGCAGACGTGGGGGTTGGTAGGCGGGCGGTCGATACACAGAACCGCCATCGGGCACGTATTCCCCAAACGAAGTGCCCCCAAATGCGATCACCGTGCGGGTGCCGGCCGCAGCCTTCAGATCCGACCACTCTCTGAGGATCAGCGCGCGGTTGTTGCCGGATGGCAATGAGTAATAAAGATACCCGCGCTGCGGAGCCTGGAAAGTCCCCTGGTTATCGGTCCTAATCGAAAACACCCCGTAGATCAAGATGCGTTCCGGATTGTCGGCGTTGGGCTCCAGCACCACTTTGTCGATGAGCGCATAAACGCCGACGGGGCCGCTGGCCTGAGCGGTTCCAATGCTCAGAGCCGCCAGAATCGTCGCGGTCGCAAGTTTCATTTCGTGCCTCCTTCGCGTTCTATTGGACGCAGGACGGCTGCATTTTCTTCCGCCGGAATAATCGCCGAGAGTCTGAACCAGGGCCGGTGCGTCCGAACGCGCTCTGCCACAGCTCCGGCGGCGCGAGCCAGATCGCGAATTTCGTCCGGACGGAATGCGGCTCCAACTGAAATCACACCATCGTGTACGGACATAGGACTCCAGCGCAGTAGATGCCGCGTCGCGGGAAGAAAGTAGTAGGGCACCGGATGACGTTCCAGATCCAGAACAATCAGGGCTCTGCGGGCCGTCTCGCGCAGCGCACCGATCAGTTTGATCACCTCAGCATCGGAAAAGTGATGGAGGAATAACGAGCACAGCACAAAGTCGAAAGATCGCGGCCGGAAGGGGAGCTGGAATGCATCGGCAGCGACGCGCGACCCTTGGCCCAGGCGCAAATGGGAAGCCCGGTAGTCCAGGGAGACGACCGTTGCGCCGGGAAAGCGCTTGCGAATGACGCTCCCCATATCGCCCGATGCGGCGCCTACATCCAGAATCGAGAATTGCTCCCCCGGTTTAACTAGCTCCTTCAAGATTTGAACCAGCACTCGGTGTCCGCCAAACCAGCGATTGATGCGGGCGATATCGCGCAGGCATACCGCGGCAACAGCCGCATCGGCATTGTCCATCAGTTCCGGTTTCAGAACGCGCGCCCTTCTCCGCACGCTTCTCAATGACACGCAAGCCGCCAGCCCAAAGCCAAACCCATCCTGGCAAAATCGATCGCACCCGCAAGCGAGCCCGTATGCAGAGCCAGCAGATCGTCGAACAGCGCGGGCCGGGATGCCAGGGCGCGAAGCACTCGGGCGCGGATGCGCGGACACCGGTCCAGCATCAGCAGGAGCTCCCCCATATAAGCAGGACGGCGCGCAATGCGCCGATGCTCGGCTTCGTAGAGATTTAAATCGTCCGCCGCGAATGCCCCGGCCAAAGCTTCGGCCTGCTGGAAGGCCAGAGTGACGCCGTCTCCGGTGATGGCATCCACTGAGCCGGAGGCGTCGCCCACCAGCGCGACACGCCCCTTGGTAACGCGGCGCAGGCGTCGGGCTGAGGTGCAAGCGCCCTGCTCACGGGAGGTCGCTGGGGCTGAGGTCAGCCGCCGTGCTAACTCGGGAAATCGCGGCAGAGCATCGTGAACACGCAAGTGCGAATCGCGCGACAGCAATGCCACGCCGATTTCCTGACGCGATACCGGCGTGATGTAGAACTGACATCCGTCGCCCCAGTGGATGTCCACGTGGGAACTCCAGGGCTCAACCGCGTAATGCCGGCGGAAGCCGAAGCGCGTCTTATTGGAGTGGAATCGGTCGAGACCGGCCCAACGCCGCATGCTGGAACGCTCGCCATCCGCGCCGACGATCCATCGTGGACAGATTCGGCGAGCACCAATCTGAACGCCGTCGGCGTCGCATCCGGTGGCCGCGTTTTCCCATAGTAATTCGACGCCTGCTTGCGCGGCCTGATCCGCCAGCAACGAGTGCAAGAGCGTGCGGCGAATGGCGAGTCCAACGCCGGCGAGTCCAGCACCTTCCGCGAAATTTGCCTCTGCGCAGGACTGCGGACCGATGAAGCGGATGCCTCGAAACGGGAAGCCTGCGCCCGCCGGGAACTCGATGCCCAGGCGATTTGCAATGGCGAGAGCGACCGGCATCAAGCCTTCGCCGCAAGCCTTGTCGTGCGGAGGGCGGCTGGGGTCGGCCACCATCACACGGAATCCCTGGCGTCGTGCCGCGATCGCCGCGACCAGACCGGCCGGGCCGCCGCCGACGATCAGTACATCCGTGTCATTCCGCATGCCGCTCCGCGGCCGGCCATCCCAACATACGGCCTTCGGCCGTCAAGGTTTCTTCGTGAGTTCCTGATACACGACATCCGTGAAGCTTGCAAAGGCTGGGCCTCCGCGGCCACCACCCTTGGCCTGCGCCGGGGGCGGATCGCCAACAGCCGCCTTAATCTCCGCGAGCGACTTGCCTTGCGCCACCAGTTCCTTGATCTTTTCGCGCTTGGCCGCGACATCGGTCGCCCGCTTCTGGACCTCCGCTTTGGTTTCCACGTTACCGTGCCCCGGAACGAACTGATCCGCGTCGAGCGCGGCGATCCCTTTCGCCGTTTTAACCCAGCCTTCAGAAGACCCGTTCTTCTCCAAATGGATCAGTGCGTCGGGCTGCGTGGAGATGATGTCTCCCGTGAAGACGATCTTCTCGGAGGGCAGATAGACAACCAGGTCGCCGCTGGTGTGCGCGGGCGCCCAGTGCAGCACCTGCACCTTCACGCCGTCGATTTTGAGATCGTCTTTGTCTTTCGAGATGATCTGCGTGGGGAGGTGACCTGCGGGAGGAGCGCCACGGCCGCCAGCCGCGGCTGCTGCATCCTGCTCCTTCTTATTGTTCTCGTGGGCGATGATGGTGAGGCCCGTCGGAAAGGACGCCAGCCCGTTCACGTGATCTCCATCGCTGTGGGTTTCAATTACCGTGGTGACCGGCTTCGGTGTGATCTTGGCGATATCGTCCAGCAGTTCCTTGCCTGCCGCCGGGGTGGTCTTGGCGTCCACCACAATCACGCCTTTGTCCCCGATGATGACGCCGCTGTTTCCGCCGCCGCCTTCGATCCAGTAGACGTTGGGCTTCAACTGGTGGACCATGAGCGGCATCGGCGCGGGACCCTGCGCCAGCGCCACAGCGGCGAACGCGCTCAGACTCGCGATCGTCGCATATCCGAAAGAAGAGCTTTTTCGACCATGCATACGCGGTGTTCTCCAGTCTTAAAAAACGGCCCTCCAGCGGGCTTCAAGAAAACTGTATCACGGCTGCAAAGGCAGCAGAGCCCAATCAGGAGTACTCCCGTAATTAGAAGCAGATTCCACCTCCATGTAGACCCAGTTCCAGGCGTCTGTGCCGCCTGGGGTGAAATTCTTGATCGCGGCGATTGCGGCGGTTCCCAAAAACTCATATCCGTTGACCGGGTCGCTTAATGGAAAGCTCGATAGGCCTGCCCACACGTTCGCGCCCGCCGCGACCGCCTGCGCGGTTGTCTGCCAATAGCCGGTGAGGATATCCGGCATAGAACTGTAATAGGCGGGACCGGCGACCTTCTGCGTGGGTATTCGATCTGCCAGAAGCATGTACGGATTGTAGGTCGGGTCGGTGATCACCGCGACGTACCAAGGCCCAACGACGTTGCCCAGAAGATAATTGGTGGGGAAACCCAACTGATATGCGCGTCCTAAGGCATAGCCAAGATAGGACAGCATGAATCCCGATTGACACGAGTTGACGGTCGGGTTGGTGCCGTAATTCCCTCCGCAAAGTGTGTTCGCGCCGTAATTCCACTCTACGCCGGTGTGCCCAGGAATCGGCGGGTGATGCACCCCATCGTAACTTTCGACAGGATTGGTGATCCTGACGGTGTGGCCCCAATTCCAATCCGCGTTGCCGGCGTATTGGCTCGACGTCTGATCGTACAGACCATCCAGCACCCCGATGTAACTTGCCATCCACTGGTTGAAGAGCGTCTGTTCAGGCGTGCCGTCGGGCTCGATCCAAGCGGCCTCAGCGCGTTCGCGCAGGCCCCACGCTTCGGCGCGGACTTGTCCCATATAGACCACGCCGCTTTTGAGCGAGGAGCCGCGGCCATAGTTTTCCGTGGTGCTGGCGACCGGGTAGGCTGCCGAGAAGGCAGTCCAGAAATTCATCTGTTCCAGGTAGAAATAGTCGCCGGTCGAGAGATAAGGAAGGAAAAACGCATCCGGCAAGTGTGCGGAATCCCATTGCCACGGTCCGTTGATGCCCGTAATGGCGCCGACTGGGGTAATTTTGTCCACGGCCCTGGTGTTCGGTTGCGTCCATGACTGGGAGAAATCCAGGGTCGGCCGGGCGGCAATGGAAAGCTCGCGGCCGAGCGCCGGCACCGTGCCCGCAAGGTCAAAGAACTTACCTGTCGCACCCTCCCGGATATCCACCGGCCACGCACCCGCGCGATCCGCGTTGCCGAGCATTATCTCCCGTTCGCGATAGTCGCCGGTATAGAGCCAGCGCGTATACCATCCCGGGAAGGGTGCAATGTCGAGGCGTCCGCCGGTGTCGCCCATCTCGGAATCCCAGGTATATGCGTTCGATCCGTGCACCTGATAGATGTCGGTGCCTCCGTTTAGCCATGCGCTGTAATCGGACGCAATTACGGTTGAGGAGACCGGTTTCGTCGTATCAAAATTGGGAACCGCGTTCGTGCTTTCCAGATACGCAAGATTGTTATCGAGGTTTTGCAGATCTGTTGGCGCCCCGCCGATCCAGCCGATCTTAGTCCAGCGCGTCGCGCCCACCTGCGGCACTCCGTTGGGCCAAGATTTGGCGGAGTTGTAGACCGTCGTAGAGGACATGTCGCCGATGGTCAACACCGCGCTGTAGGAAACGTCCTCCAAAGAAAGGGTGTTTGAGTCCTCCAGGATATAGCGGACCTTCACCTTGTTTATGGTCGGCCAGAACGTGGCCTCAAAGATGGGGCGGATCGGTTTATGCGCGTCGAAGCCCATGTCATAAACCGCGTTTACGCTATTGTCGGCGAGGATGATGGTGGTGGCGATCGGACCCAAGGTCCAATAGGTGTAGTTCCCGTTGGTGAGCATGGTCCGGGCGGAGGCACTCTGCGTCACGCTGGTGCCCGTCAAGGTCATCAGGGCTTCGAAGTTAAAACCTGGATCGAGCATTTGGGACTGAATGAGCGGGGTATTGTTCCCAGTGAGTTGGTTTCCAAAAGCGATGGTCACCGAACCCTTCGCGGGGAGGGAAGGAAGCAGGAAGGAGAGGATTGCGAATTTAACGCTGCCGTCGGGATAGCGATTCTTCACGTCGGCCTGGGTAAACAACGGAGTGACGCCGTTCAGGATCGCGATCGGGTAATTGGGAATTTCCCCGTCGACGAAGGGCCTGCCAATCTGCTCCGGATAGTTGGTTTGGGCGGCCCCGCTTTCGTCGGTGATGACGATGGTGTCGGCAGAATTCGGAGTTCCTCCGGTGACGACGGCGCCGGGGTTGAGCGCAATCGTCACGCTGTTCGAACTCACTCCGCCGATCGAGATTACGACTGGCACGGCGCTGCCCGCCGGTGCGCCCGGAGGAACTTGAACATTCACCACATATTCGCCGACACCTCCCGGCGCCAAGCCCGAAAATAGAACCGGCGCCGCCACGCCGCCGATGGTCACGATCGGGATCGTCGTGGTCTCCGCATAAGGGCTGCTGGGGGCAGGGGAACCGGTGGGCGGCTGATTCGTTACCGGTCCAAGCCCGGTGCAATAGATCTGGAGGTATGTCGCGCCAGGCGACGCAGGATTTGATGCGTCGACGACCAGGCCCGTGGAATTGTCGACAATAGCGCCCTGGCCGGTCCCTTGGGAATTCATACTGAAGATTCCCGGGGCGAATTGCGCGATGCTGACGGCTTGGGCAGGGCTGGTTTCCCCGCCCACCGTCACCGTCAACCCAGCCGATGAGCTACCGGCAAGTTCCCAAGGAACCTGAAAATTAACCTGGCTGCCGGAGGCATAGTAGAGCGGTGCCTGGGTAGCCCCGAATTGCATCGACAGTCCTCCCAGGCCCACCGGCCACGACGAACCCGTGCTGATCGCCGGCGTACTCAGGAGGAAGCTCCCCTGAACCAATGCGATGCTTCCCGGAGCCACCGGGGTTGTTCCGCTGGCTGCGTTCACCACGCCACCCAGGTCGATCAATGGTCCGGCAGTGAGGGCCGGCAGGGCGCTGCCAAAATACCGGGCCACGTCGGCCGCGTTCCAGGCGTGGGACTCGATCCAGAGATCGTCCAGATCGCCGTCAAGCGCAAAGGAACCGTCTTCCGCCCCGGCGATAAATAGAGAGTCTGAAACCTTACACGACTGGTCCGAAAGGGGCGAGCCTACCTCTTGTGTTCCGTCGACGTAAAGAGTCAGGATCCGATTCGCGCGGTCGAGAACCCATACCAGGTTGTGCCATTTGCCGTCTGCGATTGTCGTTATCCCTTTCGCTGTGCAGCCGCTGCCGCCGGCCTTCGATGCGACCATCGTAAGATTCCCGAGGCCGTCTGAGGCTGGAGCCGCCGCCATCCGCGTCCAATAGCCAATTGTGAGGCTATCGTTCGCATCGGGGTTCGCGGTGATCTTTGGATCGGTGCAGGCTATGTGGAACGCGTCAGACGGCCCGCCGGTCCCGCCCACATGAATGGCACTCGCCGTCTTGCCAAACCGGTCGGGAATGAAGGACAGGAGCGCTGGATTGAGGATGCTGCAACCTTCGGGCGCGCCGGCATCGGGGCCGTCTAGCGGCAGATGGAACAACGTGCTGTGGCTTGGCGTGTAAACACCCGAGGCGGCGTTCAGTGGAATGGGGGCTACTCCAGCAAGCAGAAGAACAACCCGGATGAAATGCAGCCGCAAGCGTGCCGATCCTTTCAAATAGGTGGAAGCAACTCTAGCTTCCGGTCGAGTCCCGAGTCCTCTTTCTAATACACAACAGTTTACGCCTATCTGAGGCCCCGGGAGGCCCGTCGCAGCGATTCGCCGCCGGCCTTTCCGTTCATCGCCGACCTTGGAATGGGGCTGTTTCACCCCATTTTCTACCGAGGTCTCCTCGCTGATCGGACGGTCTGAAGGCGCCACGCTGTATATGGATCTTTAGCTGATGCGTTGCCGGGTTCTGAAGCGCGACGTCGAACTCGCCATGCTGGATTTCCTGGTGGAACACGCACGCGAACGCGGCATCGTCCTGATCGCAGGGTACTATTCTCGAACGCAAAGAATGGAATGGTCGAGGATCACTACCCACGCCTCGGGTTCGCGCATGAATGTTTCCAGCGCCGCAAACGTGCCCTTGGCAGGCTCATGAACAGTGCTGAGGTCATTCGCGACCTGCCACCGGTATTTGCCTTCCCGATATCCTGGACCTTCCGGACCTTCAGCTTTCCCTAGAAACCACGGCCCCGACATTGATGCCCCACGCCGCTGATCGGGCCGTTTGAAACGAACCTCCAGTCCAACTCGGGATACGACCCGATATGAGAACGACGCGAGAGACGACCATGTGGGGGGGGGAGATCATCGGGCATTCGTTTCGAGGATCACACATTGGAATTCCTGTGGACCAGCACGTGCTTACGCTCGTTTGACCGAACCGAATATCATTGCGATAGCTAAGTCTTCGGATGTGTCGGACGGCCCCAAGTTGTCGACTGCCGTTACAGGACGGCTGCTGCGACTTCCTGGGGAACAAGCTGTTGGAAAATAGCCCCGTTATTTGGTTGAGCAGCCTGCCGGCAAATTCCGCGGCTGCCTTTAGAACACTTAGTCGCCCATGCAGAACTATCCCTTCCTCTTTGCGGTTCCGTTGGCGTTTCTATCCGCTGCAGGCTACGCACAACTGCCTTCCGCCGCTCTTCAGACGGTCTCGTCCCTTCCCCGGAGCTTCGAACCCAACCAGGGCCAAGCCGATCCAGGGATTGACTTTACGTCGCATGGCCCGGGCTACAGCTTGCTTCTCGCCCCTGGCGAGGCTTTCCTGCGACTGGCTCCGCCGGGAGAACCAAGTCCCAAACGAAAGACGCCGGCTCTCCGGTTGCAAATGTTGGGGGCGAATCGAACCGTCCATGGGCGTCCGCTAGAGCCACAAACTGGGAAGAGCACCTATTTAATCGGAAACGATTCCACAAGATGGAAGTCGGGGATCCCGCAGTTCGGCCGCGTGGAGTACGACAAGGTATACCCCGGCATCGATGTGGCCTATTATGGCGTGGGCCAGCAGCTTGAATACGATTTCATATTGGGTCCCCACGCGGACCCGCGCAAGATTCGCCTGAAGGTGGACGGGGCAGACCGGATTGAGATCAACGCAGGCGGCGATCTGGTACTAACCGTTGGAAGCGCACAAATCCTGCAGCGGAAGCCGGTTGTCTATCAGGATACTGCTGGGGGACGGAAGCGAGTGGAGGCCCGGTACGTCGATCTGGGCAGGAGCCGGGTGGGATTCGAAATCGCGGGCTATGACCCCGCCTCCAGCTTAGTCATCGATCCGGTGCTAGTGTTCTCGACCTATTTTGGCGGGAGCGGAGGCGACTCCGCGGTAGGGACAGCCCTGGACTCGAGCGGGAATGTATATATCTCCGGTGAGACGACGTCCAACGCCCTCCCAGGTACTCGTCTCGGTCAGGCCTTTAATGGGGGAGGGAGCGCGGCATTCGTGGCTAAGATCAGTCCGTCCGGCACGCTCATTTCATCCACCTATATTGGGGGTTCTAACGATGAGGCCATTGCGGTGGCGGTGGCTGTCGATGGCAGCGGCGACATGTACCTTTCGGGAGGGACGACCTCCGCTACCTTCCCTACCAGCAGTCCTCTCCAGGCCACCATGGGCGGCGGTGGGCTGGATGCCTTTGTTTTAGAACTCAATAGCAGCGGAACCGGATTTGTCTTTTCGACCTTCTTGGGCGGCAGTTCGAAGGACATCGCCCAAGCCATTGCCCTGGACGGCAGCGGGAATGTCTACGTCACCGGCTTCACCGAATCCTCCAACTTCCCGACGCTAAATGCGACCCAGCCCAAGTTCACCGGAACCTTGGAAGCTTTTGCAGCGAAGATTGTGCCCGGCGGTTCGGCCTTTCTCTACTCCACCTACTTTGGCGGCGGCGCCGACTTCAATAACGGGATGACGGTCGACGCCAGCGGAGACATGTACCTGTATGGCGACACAGCCTCCACCAGCTTCCCGGTCTTAAACGCGATCCAGCCCACTTTTTGCGGTTGGGCGCCGGGGCAGACCGTCACCAACAACCATGGTTGGGTGGCTATGCTCAATTCGGCCGGCAGCCCCGTGTACGCAACTTACATCTGCGGCTCGATCGCGGCGGATGCCGTGCGCGGCGCTGCAGTGGCCCCGAATGGCAACCTGTTCATCACCGGCAATACCGCGTCCACCACTTTCCCCACGCTCAATCCGATTCAGGCGGCATACGGGGGCGGCGCCTCCGATGCATTCGTCATGGAGTTGAGTCCCACCGGCGCGCTTCTGTATTCAACATATGTTGGTGGAAACGGCCAAGACGTAGCGCAAGGTCTACAACTGGATGCCCTCAACAACATATACATTGCCGGATACACCTCGTCGACGAACCTCGTCACTCTAAATCCGGTCCAGAGCGCGAACGCCGGCGCCGAAGACGCCTTCCTCACGAAGATCAACGCCGCCGGATCCGCGATCGTCTTCTCCACATATTTGGGCGGCAGGAATAACGACCAGGCGTACGGGATGGCCGTAAATGCTTTGGCGCAAGCCTACCTGACTGGGCAGACAGCCTCCACGAACTTTCCGACGCTCAATCCGCTTCAAGCGACTTATGGCGGAGGCTCGGCGGATGTCTTTGTAGCGGCGATCGCCACCTGCGGCTTCACGTTCTCTCAGCCCGGCCTCATCGCCGCTGCCGGGGCATCCGGCAATCTTTCGATTACCACAACCCCAGAGTGCGGCTGGACGGCAACCAGCAATAGCGCATGGATTACGTTGACTCCGCCAGATTCTGGGGCCGGCTCAGGTGTTGTGGCTTACTCCGTCTCCGCTAACACTGGCGGAACACGGTCTGGGACTTTGAGTATCGGCGGGTATATGGTGACTATTACTCAAACCGGAGTGCCTGTCCTGACCATAACGAAAACCCACGCCGGCAATTTTTCGCAGGGGCAGAATGGAGCAATCTACACCGTCACTGTCAGCAGCGCTTCGACGGGAGGTGCCACCACCAGCGCCGTGACGGTGACGGAAACCGTGCCGTCAGGGTTGACCTTGGCGTCCATGTCCGGGACGGGATGGAGCTGTAGCTCTAATACTTGCGGCCGAAGCGATGTCTTGAATGCCGGCTCAAGCTATCCGGCGATCACGGTGACAGTCAACGTGGCCGCGAACGCATCGTCGCCGCAGGTCAATCAGGTGAGCGTTTCCGGTGGAGGCGCCGCTACGGCCAACGCCACCGATTCCACGGTTATCGGTTCGCCCCTGACGTCGGTCGGCTCCCTGAGCTTCGGCAACCAAAACATCAACACTACCAGCAGCCCCCAGAGCGTCATCCTCACCAACCCGGGGCCCGGAGCGCTGAGCATCTCCAGCATTGGTATGGCTGGCGCCAATTCCGGCGATTATGCGCAGACGAACAACTGTCCTATCAGTCCCTCTACGTTGGCTGCGAATGGGACATGCACAATCAACGTGACCTTCACCCCCGCCGCCGCGGGTGCGCGAAGCGCCGCCTTGACGATCACCGATAGCCTGGCAGGCAGCCCGCAGTCTGTCAGCCTGTCCGGAACCGGAGTCATTCCGGTGGTGACGCTATCCGTCTCCAGCCTGGCTTTCGGCAATCAGGGACTCAACAGCACCAGCGCCGCTCAGCCGATCACACTCACGAACACGGGACCCGGGGCGCTGACCATAACCAGCGTCGGCATTGCCGGCGCCAATCCCAGCGATTTCGCGCAGACCGGCAATTGTCCTACTAGCCCAGCCACGCTGGCCGTGAATGGCACATGCACAATTAACGTGACGTTCACTCCCACGGCGGCGGGCAGCCGGGCAGCCTCCGTCACCATCGCCGATAACGGTGTCTCCAGCCCGCAAACCGCGACTCTGAGCGGCACGGGAGTAGCCCCCACCGTGAGCTTTTCTCCCCCCAGCGTTTCCGGATACGTGGCAGTGGGCACCAGCAACACGGCGCCGATCACGCTCACCAATACCGGAAGCGGCCCGTTGCTGATCGCCAGCATCGCCATCACGGGCACGAACGCCGCCGATTACAGCCAGACCAACAATTGCCCACTCAGTCCGGCCACTCTGGCAGCCACACTTGCTTGCACCATCAACCTGACTTTTACGCCTTCGGCTGTGGGCCTGCGCACGGCGGCGTTGAGCATTACGGATAACGGCTCCGGCAGTCCCCAATCCGTCAATGTCAGCAGCTACGGAGAAACCCCTGCTGTGAAGCTTTCAAGCGCGAGCCTGAGTTTCGGGAACCAGGGCCTCAACACCACCAGCACCGCGATCCCGTTGACGCTCACCAACAGCGGGCCGGGCTCTCTGAGCATCTCCAGCATCGCCATAGCGGGGGCGAACCCCGGTGACTTCGCCCAGACCAACAACTGTCCCACCAGCCCATCCATCATGGCCGTGAATGCCACGTGCACCATCAATGTAACGTTCACCCCCACTGCGCTGGGGAGCCGCGCGGCCTCGGTGACCATCGCCGACAACGGCACATCCAGCCCGCAATCAGCGGCGCTCTCCGGCACTGGGATCACCGCCGCTTCGGGAGTGGTCCTTTCCCCGTCCAGCCTCGCTTTCGGCAACCAAGCCTTAAATACCGCCAGCAACGCTCAGTCGATTACGCTGACGAACAACGGACCTGGCGTGCTGAACATCTCCAGTATCGCCATCGCGGGCGCGAACTCGGGCGACTTCTCGCAGATCAACAACTGTCCGATCAATCCCTCCACGCTGGCACTGAGCGGCACGTGCACAATCAACGTGACGTTCACCCCCGCCGCGAACGGGAATCGCGCTGCTTCGCTCACCATCACAGATAACGGAGCATCCAGCCCGCAATCGGTGGCGCTGACCGGCACGGGTGTTCCGGCCCCCCCGGCGGTGAGCCTGTCCGTGTCGAGCCTCACTTTCAGCAATCAGACCGTGAACACCGCAAGCGCCGCTCAATCGATTACGCTGACCAACGGCGGACCCGGCGCGCTGAGCATTTCCAGTATCGGCTTCACGGGTGCGAACCCAGGCGACTTCACGCAGAAAAGCAGTTGCCCCATAAGCCCGTATACGCTGGGTGCGAATGGTACGTGCACAATCAACGTGACGTTCGATCCAACGGCGGCCGGGAGCCGTGCCGCCTCAGTGACGATCAGCGACAATGGCGTCGCGAGTCCTCAATCGGCGACTCTCAGCGGCACAGGAATCCCGCCCGTTCCGGTAGTGAGCTTATCTTCTTCCAGCCTGGCCTTTGGCAATCAGGCGATCAACGCCCCCAGCGCCGTCAAGTCAATTACAGTGACGAACAAGGGACCTGGCTCGCTGAGCATATCCAGCATCGGCTTCGCGGGTGCGAACCCGAGCAACTTCTCTGAGACCGACAACTGTACCAGTTCGCCCAGCATTGCCGTGAATGGCACGTGCACAGTCAATGTGACATTTACTCCCACGGCCACTGGCAACCTCGCGGCCTCGCTGACCATCGCCGATAACGGCGTATCCAGCCCGCAATCGGCGTCGCTGACCGGCACCGGAGTAGCTCCGACCGTGAGCTTTTCTCCATCGAGCATCACCGGATATGTCGCGGTGGGCACCAGCATCACATCGCCGATTGTACTCACCAATACCGGCAGAGGACCATTGCTGATTTCGAGCATCGGTCTCACCGGCGCCGACGCATCGGACTACAGCCAGACCAACAATTGCCCGCTCAGTCCCGCCGCGGTTGCAGCCAGTGGAACGTGCACCATCAATCTTACGTTCACACCCGCGGCCGTGGGTCTTCGAGCGGCTGCGGTGACGGTTACGGATAACGGAGCGGGCAGTCCCCAATCAGTGACCATCAACGGCTACGGAGAAACTCCCTCGGTGAAGTTGTCGAGCGCGAGCCTCACTTTCGGCGCCCAGACTGTGAGCACCACCAGCGCTGTTGAATCGATTACGCTCACCAACAGCGGGCCAGGCTCGCTGAGCATTTCGAGCATCGCGATCGCGGGCGCAAACCCGGGAGACTTCGCGCAGACGAATAACTGTCCCGTGAGTCCCACTACGATGGCTGTGAATGCCACCTGCACAATCAATGTGACGTTCACTCCAACAGCGACCGGGAGCCGTGCTGCCTCGGTAACAGTCACCGACAACGGCGCGTCCAGTCCGCAATCGATTCCCCTGTCCGGAACCGGACAGTAGCGCGCTGCAGCTGTACACAATCGAGGTCCGGATGCGAACAGAAGGGACCTCCGGATGCCCGGCTGGCACATCAGCGTTTACAGACTGAAAGACGGCGGTCGAGGGTCTGCAAACTGTTTGAGTTGAGTCCGTGCCGATACACTGCGGCTTTCGAAATACTTGATTCCGCGAATCTTCGCGATTTGAGCCCGGCTCCCAAACTTCGAACGATGCGCCCATGGCAAGGAACCCACAATCGCCCGGCTCCATGTACTGGCCTGTTTGTATCAAACACTTTATGCTAAATATGTTGTGCCGTTCTCGAGTAAATCTCGGACCATGTCTGGCGGCGCCGCCGACCGCGCGGTTCTGCCGAAAGGGGCCAATGGGAGGGCGCTGTGCCGCTGGTGCAGCCTTGAAGTCCCCGCGAGACGCTTCACGTTTTGTTCGGATTGGTGCGTTCATGAATGGCGTCTCCGCACCGACCCCGGTTATCTTCGCGAGAAAGTTCTGGAGCGGGACCGGGGCATCTGCGCAATTTGCAGGGCCGATACCCGTGCTGCGTACGGGGAACTACGGAAGGCCCGTGGGACGCATCGGCAAAGGCTTTTGACAAGGTGGGGACTAAAAGGGCTCACGCGTAAGACTCTCTGGGACGCCGATCACATCTTGCCGGTGGTGGAAGGCGGAGGAGAATGCGATCTTCAGAACCTGCGCACCCTCTGCCTGATCTGCCATCGTCAGCAAACTCTTGAGCTGCGCCGGCGGCTGGCTTCGCGGGAGCAATGAGGGCTCTTGTCCGTCACCGGGCTTGCTGCTCCCAACTCAGAACGTCCCCCTCCGGCAATCTTTCCATCCCGAGCCTGCGCAGCATGTACAGCAACTGCGCGCGATGGTGCATGCTGTGCGTAATCACGTGGGCAATTCCTCCCCCGAAGCTCTTTTTGGTGGGCGGATCGTCGAAGGTATCGAAAAAGGACTCGTCCCACCCGCTCCGCGCGGCGACCGCCCGCGAGACCGTGGCGAGGTCCGCTGAGGCGGCGTCGAGCCGCACACTCATTGCCGCAACGCCCATTGCGGCAAGGTCCTGATCGTCCATCCGCGCCTCACGCGGCCCTTTGCCACTCATCAGAACTGCCCATCCTTCAACATTACGGATGATGTGGAGCAACGTGGCTCGCACGGTTCGGTGTCCAATATCGAACTGCCGGTCCAGTTGTTCATCCGTCAGTTCCCGGCAGCGTTCCAGCAGGTGGCGAGTCGTCCAGGCGTCATGTCCCAGCAGCCGGTCCAGTAGATCCATCCCGCCACCATACCAAGGTCCAGGGCGGCAATTGCCGGTGAATTGCCGTTGGCTGCGAAAGCCGGTGCTGTAGTACCCGGCGTGCAGTCCACGATGGGTGGATAGGAAGTGCAAGCTCTTTTGCGACGCAGTGCGGGTGCTACAGGAGCTGCGCCGACTACCTTGATCCGTCCTCCGCATCCGTCCGGGATAGCTTCGCCGCTTGGTAACCTGGACCCATGCGGTTTCCGCCATTGCTTCTCTCGCAGACTTTGATCGCTTGCTCCTCCGACCCTAATGCCGCCTTTCTCGAAAAGGCCGCCGCAGAACTAAGCGCGCCGTCAGGACGGCAAGCAGATTGGTCTACCGCGAACTGAGTGGCGGCACGCGCCCCTCTCCCGTCGCGACCGAATATGGGGACAGTCAATTATCGGGGCACACTCATTGATGGGACGGAGTTTGACAGTTCGTATAAAGGGAAATGAGCCAGTGCGATTCCCTCTCAATCGGGTGATCCCTTGTTGGACGGAAGGCGTCCAGAAGATGCACGCTAACAATTATTGTGGTGCGGCATCAGACAATTGCAGCGCCACGTCCTGCGAAGCAGCCGGGTCGAGGCGAATCTCCTTGGCCCCCGCCGCGAATGCCGCGAGAACTCCCGGCCTCTGCAACTCCCGATTCCAAGCCGACTCCGTAACGGCCAGCGCGCGATAGGAGCCCGGCGGCAAGCCCGCGATGGAAAACACGCCAGTGTCATCCGCTTCGCCGTCGAAGAATGCCGGAAACTCCACCCGTGGATCTATCGGCCAGGGAATCAGCAGCACGGTTGCCGCCACCGGCGCATCCTCCAGGGTCACTTTCCCTTGGACGCTCGCAGCCTTATCGGAGACCGTGAATTGAACCGATTGGCTGACCGTCCCCGGAGTTATTTCCGCGAACCGCCCGTTCACGCTTTCACTGTTGTAGAGGATTTCGGATACATAGTAGGAACTGGGCAATCCGCTCAGTCCGATCCGGACCGGTTCGAAATCGAGCGTCGCCTGAAAGCCTCCCCGTTGCGCACCGAAGCTACCTTGAGGATGTTCATCGGTATCTCGCTTCAGAAGCAGCGGCATCACGCAGCAGGGAAAGTTCTCCGGAAGACGGATCTTCCCAGAGATGGTCATTCTCTCCGGACCCGGAGTCAGCGGCGTTTCGAGATCTTTGGATTGCACGGCTACGAGTTGGCGCGTGGGCCCACCCGGCCCGGAGGCTGTGAGCCGATATTCGCCCGGGGACATATTGATCACCGTGAACTTCCCGCAGGGAACATGACCGCTCGCGCCGGCCGCGTAGTCCGATCCATCAGCGTGAGACACCTCCACGAAGTAGTCGTCTGACACCCGGCAGGTGGGCGGCCCAACCGAGCTCGTCACGCGATATAGGGGCTGCTGCGGCAACGGAAGATTGCCGAGGTCGAACTCCCCTCCCGGCCGGAGCGCAAGCGGCAATCCTTGGGGAGAATTGTCGCCGCCGGGCCACCACTGCCGGCGATACGCAGGTTTGCGCGGCAAATCAGCCGCCTCCTTTACGTCGCCCGCAACGATTGTCTCCCGCTCTGTTGGTCCCAGCGGAGTCAGCTCAAGAAAATAGTCTCCTCCCGTTAATCCTTCGATCCGAAAACCGCCGTCCAGGCCCGTAGTCGCCAGCGATCCACTCCGGATCAACAAGCGATGCCCAAAGCGATAAAGAATCGCCCTCGCTTGAACGCCGATGCCAGCGATCGGCGCTGCTGTCTCAGCATCCACCAGTCGCCCGGAGATCGCCGATGGTGCACCAAGCGCGAGATTCCTCGTGACCGTGGGATGAGACGCATCGACAGAAAACGTTTGCCGCGCCTCGGGCCCAGCAATATACCTGCCAACGGCCTCCGCCGCAATCGCATAACTGCCCGGCGTATCCAGAGAGAGGCGGAATGCTCCATTGACGTCGGTGACCGTGGCGGCGCTCTCTTGCGATCCAAGATAGACAACGACTCGAGCGCCCGGAATGGCCTGATTCACTCCGCTCACCTGCACCGTGCCGCGCACACGAAGCGGTCCGCTTTGCGCAAATGCCATCCAGGCGATTCCAAAACCGATAGCCGCACACCGCATTAGTTATCACCCGGCTTCTCAATGTGATCGACCACCAGCATCTCGATGGGCGCTTTCCCCGCATCCAGCTTGAGCCCAAGTTGTTCCTGCACCGCCGTAAAAACACTGGGACGATCGTCTCCGTCCTTACGCGAAAAGTCGAGAGTCACCCCGTATCTTCCTGTAAGCCCAGTCCGATCCACCACTGGCCTGCCGGCCCACTCCGCAAGGTAGCCGGCAAGCTGGGACGCCGTCCATCCATCGGCCCAATCCGGCTTGCCCGATGCGTCCACCTGCACCGACCCATTCAGTTTCACTCCGCCGCCTTCTCGTAATTTCGTGCCATTTTTCCCGATAGTTAACAGGTAAACCGGCGATTCCTTCATTTCCATGTGCGCGGCCAGCTTGAACCGGTCTGCAAAAAGCGACTGCACCATCAACCGGCATTGCTCGTCTGTTACAGGACTCGCGGGCTTGCCTTCGATGTCATAGGCGGAATCGAAGGCGCTGAGCCAAGCCAGGGCGCCCGTGATCTGGAGTTCCTTCAAGTGATACGCATACGCAAGAGACCACATCACCGGCGTACCCGACACGAAAAATCGGCCGCCGTTGGGGCAATAGTCGTAGCGAAGCCGGTTTTGGCGCTCAGGCGGCGTCGGCTTCACCGAGACCACTTCAAATGCGGGACGAGCCGCCGTCGATTGCCCGACCAGTCCGGAGGACATCAAAACGATCACGCCGGCAGTCGCACGAATCATCGCGGCACCTCCTTGCTTAGGATAAGACGGCCGTCGCCGCCTGTTCGTTGGGTTTCCCCCCAGGATGCCGCCTCGTCAGCCGCTATGCCATCCGTGGTTATTCTAGAGACTATCGTATGTCTCCTAGCCCGGCGTGCCGGAACCAAAGAGGGAAATCGGTTACGACGCCGGATGGGCATCGAACTACTGACAGAACCTAACGCAGCTCAGATTGCGGGAGTCTTGGGCGGATGAAGAACTGGGCTTCTGCCACGTGCGGGTGGGAAGTGGCTGCCCTGCCGTTTGCAGATCTGCCTGAACGAGCAATGCTGTCCGATCTATCGCGATTTTCGCCAACGCGATTTGTACGGTCAAGCCGGATAACATCGCAACGTTTCTGGGGAAAAAGCTCCCCCGCAGTTCGAGGGCGAGATGGGCAATCGTTTCAATATTCCCATCGAAGGGACGCGAATCAAGCACTATGGGGCCGGTTTCACTCAAGCTGTACGACAAATTCTGCCTCATTCTCCAATCGAGACAACGGTCAACGATCCGGCCTTTTTCGAAGCGCTACCGCGAGGGAGAACATCGCGACGGCTCCCGCAGCATCCAATGGGCGCCAATGCCCAAAAAGCATAATACAGTCTTCCCGCGCTGCAATGTGGATTCCGAGCTTCCGCGATTTTCCATTCCGAGGTCAGCGCGATCAAGTTGCTCCGCCGAGCCCAGTGCGCCAACGTGGCGAGCAGGGCGATTGTAACCATCTGAAACGAAATAATGTTGCCTGCCGATTCGGGCTCAAACTCACCTATCCATTTCGAGGCCGGGGAAATTATCGCGCTGCCCTCGGAACGATGATTTTCTTCGTCGGAATATGCAGCAAGAACTGCTGGCGGCTTCCAACCGGCGCTTCGTGGAACTGGAGGGCCGCCGCTACTCCGGGTGTCAACCTGTTCGACCTGGATGATGAAAATCTGCTTTGCTCCACCGTTCGCGGCGAGTTCAACATCACCGGGCAGCAGAACAAAACGCTCCGTCGCCATCTGCCGGAACTCAACAGGGTCAGATGGTAGCGCATACTCAGGCGACTCCGAACGCACGGCCTTCTCAAGAAGATCGGACACAACTACAAGTACCACGTGACTGCGTTCGGCAAAGAGGTCGTCACCACGACCCTCAAACTCCGGGAGCTTGTCATCATCCCCGCAGCTTGCTGTCCGCCGCGCTCAATGACTTTCGTTTTCCTGCCGGAAAACGTCAGAATCTTAATGGATAGCAACCGCTCCCTCTGGTCGCGGCTCAGAAACCGTTACAGAGCCGCGACCACAAGGAGGGGTGGGGGTGGGTTACTTCGTGACAGACGTGGTGATCCGGTTCCTGAGAGTTCGCGCAACCTCGGTAATCCCGCGGCCGTGGAGCCGTGCGGTCTCCAGCGCGTCACCGGTGACCGTGGGGTCCGGAGGAACAACGATCAAATCAAGTCCATCAAGAACGGAGCACAACGAGACCAGTGGTCCGTCACCGCTCGAATCCGCGGTGAATGCGGTTGCCACTTTCCCATGGAGTTTACCGGCGGCATGCAGGGCGCTTAGTCCGTCCAGGTACGTCTTCAATTCCGGACCAGACCCACCATCGCGAGCCGGCATTCCCAGCATCACAACGTCTGCCCAGAGGAAATCAATCTCGCGAGGAGCGATGTACTCTCTGGCCATGCGATCACGGTTCTCCTGCCATCCAGCCACGCCGGCCACTGTCTGATCCTCAACGTTCTCACGCAGCCATCGCAATCGAAGAAAGGACCTTGCCTGAACCGAGCCCAGCGCGGCTGCCAGAGCCAGTTTCTCAGTCCTGCCGGTGCGGGAGCTGAAGGTGACTACAGTATTGATGTCCTGCATGACTCAGGCGAGGTCGAAGAACAAAAACTCGCTGCCACCCGGGCCTCCTGTGAACGATAAATCCTGCTCACCACTGATCGAGGCTCCGTCGCCCTCCGCCAGCGCCTGTCCGTCCATCGATACATTGCCGCGTGCGACCTGCACCCATGCGTGACGTCCCGGCGCGAGTTCGCGATTAAGGCTCTCGCCTTCTCCGAGAACCGCGGCGTAGACCAGCGCGTCCTGGTTGATCTTCACCGCCTCGCCGTGGTTACTTCCGTAGGGCGCAGCCAGAAGGCGGAAGCGGCCGCGGGTCTCTTCCGGCTCGAACGAAATCTGCTGATAGGATGGCTCGGCATCCATGACCGCAGGCTCGATCCATATCTGCAAGAAGTGTCCCGCTTCGCGGTCGGAGGCATTGAACTCGCTGTGAATTACCCCGGTACCTGCCGACATCGATTGGATCGTGCCGGCCCCGAACGTTTGCGTTTGACCCATGCTATCTCTGTGGGTGAGCCCACCCTCGAGGGGGTAGGTCAGAATCTCCATGTCGCGATGGGCGTGCGCTCCGAACCCTCGCCCCGGCGCGATTCGATCGTCATTGATGACACGCAGGGCACGGAAGCCCATATGCGCAGGGTCTTTGTAGCCGGCGAAAGAAAAAGTGTAGTAGCTGTTGATCCAGCCCAGATCGGCGTGCCCCCGCTCCGAACTGCGGCGAATTGTTATCATTTTCTGAGCCTGCGAGATTGAAATGGTGCGAACGGGGAGGGTCGAACTCCCATGCCCTTGCGGGCGCTGGAACCTAAATCCAGTGCGTCTGCCAATTCCGCCACATTCGCACAAACATCAAAACAATCTTATCATTGCTTAGCGAAAGGCAGGCTTGGCAAAAGGCTGACCTGACAAAGCCCGAATGGAGAAAAGCGATCTCAACTTTTGGACTTTTTGCCGATTCCCTTTCCTACCAATACGTACGGTCGGCCAGGCAGTTAAGCTGTTGAAATGGTGGTACTCGAACTGCTTAAACCGCAGGTTCATGCCGGACGTTCGAGCACAAGCGCGCAACAACTACGTCCTGGTGGTATTCGACAGTTGCCGCTATGATGCGTTTCTGCGCGCTAAGCCCAAAAATATCAAACGGTTAGGGAAGCTGGAAAAGCGCTGGTCGTACGCATCCTGGACCTCGCCTTCGCACTACAACCTGTTGATCGGCCTGATGCCTCATACCAGCCCGAAAAACGTCTACGCATCGGAATATTACAAGAAGGATTTTCTCAAGTTCAATGAGCGGCTGGGCTGCGACGATATCGAGTTCAAGTCGTTGGTGCCAAGGATGTTCCTGCCCAGCTTCCTGCGCGATACTTTGGGCTACCGGACCAATGCGATGGTTTCTTTGCCGGTGCTGAACCCCAAGACCATCCTGAACACCGGGTTCGACACCTACAAACTCATGGAGAAACACAACGACATGCGTGCGATGGTCCGCCAGATGTCGTTTTCGGAAGAACGGCCTAACTTCTTTCTTTTGAATGTTGGGGAGACGCATTATCCCTACGCCTTGCCCGACGAACCGCCCGATCAGTGGCCGCGCATCAGCGGCGTGCACGGAGTTTTCAAGCATCTTGATGATGAAGTGGTTGGCGGCAAGCTCCTGGTAAAAAAGGAGAAGTTCTTCAATAACAAGAAGCTGGCGGACCTGCGTCAGCGGCAGGTGGATGCAGTGAAGCACCTCGACGTGGTAGTCGAGGAGCTGTTTGACACCGTTCCAGCCAACACCTACATTACGATTTTGGCGGACCACGGCGAGCTTTTCGGCGAAGACGGATACTTCGGCCATGGCCCGATCCACCATGACAAAGTTTGGGAAGTCCCGTTCATCGAAGGAAAGCTGCGGTGAAGCGTAAGGATCTCCTTCAAGCTGCGGTTTTTTTGGCAGTCTCGGCGAGCTGGCTCGTTCATCCTCCGCAGCCCCACGCGGTAATGCTGGGTTATGTTGGACCCGGCGCCGGATTCGCTTTCCTGGGCTCATTCCTTAGTTTGGTTGCCGGGTTCTTTCTCTCCGTTTTCTCCCTGCTTGCCTGGCCGTTCCGGATGGCTTGGAGGCTGGTGCGCAGAAGCGAGGGCTTTCGCAATGCGCAGGTCAAGAAAATCATCTTTCTGGGGCTGGACGGCCTGGACCCTCGGCTCACTGAAAAATTCATGGCAGAGGGAAAGCTGCCGAATCTCGCCCGGCTGAAGGAGACGGGATCGTATTCCCGGCTGCGGACAACGTTTCCAGCGCTGTCGCCAGTGGCATGGTCGACATTCGCTACAGGCGTCAATCCGGCCAAGCACAACATCTTCGACTTTCTCAATCGAAACACGAAGAGCTATGTTCCCGAGCTCGCCGCCGCGAAGGTGCACAAACCTTCGCGTCTTCTGAAGCTGGGCAAATTTCGCATTCCGCTTTCGAGCGCGCAGGTGGAGTTGAAACGCAAGAGCCAGCCGTTTTGGAAACTTCTCGGTCAGAAGCAAATTGGCTCGACGATTATTCGCGTGCCGATCACTTTCCCGCCGGACAAGTTCAACGGAAGGCTGCTCTCGGCAATGTCCACGCCGGATCTGCGCGGCACGCAGGGCAGCTTTTCGCAGTTCACGACCCGCGTGGGTGAAGCGAATTTCGAAAGCGGCAGTCGGTATCCGTTGAAGCCGGTTGCGAACGGGTACGAAGGGTCGCTGGAGGGTCCGGACGATTCGCTGCTCGAAGACGGCGGGCCGATGCAGATTCCGTTCCGCGTTCTTACCGGTAAGGGCGCGCCGGTGCTGGAGATTCAGGACGCGAAGTATGCGCTGAAGCCGGGAACCTACACTCCATGGATCAAACTGAAGTTCAGAGCGTCGCTGGGAATCAAAGTAAGCGGGATCGCCCGTTTCCTGGTCACGGAGACCGGGGAGCATTTCTCGCTATACTCGACGCCGGTTCAGATCGATCCCGAGAAGCCGGCGCTGCCGATCAGCCATCCTTCATATTACGCTGCGTATCTTGCAAAACTGCTGGGCACATTTTCCACGCTGGGGATGGCCGAGGACACCTGGGCTCTGAACGAAGGCGTCATCGACGAGGACGAGTTTCTGAAGCAGTCCTATTTGTTGATGGACGAACGCGAAGCGATGTTCCGCAATGCGCTCGACAAGACGCGCCGGGGAGTGGTGGCGTGTGTTTTCGATACCAGCGATCGGGTGCAGCATATGTTTTATCGCTTCCTGCACAAGGACGCGGATCAGGCCAGCCCTTATTTGCGCACGATTGAGGATCTGTATCAGCGGATGGACCGGCTGGTTGGGATCGCGAACCAGCACGTGGACAAGGACACGGTGCTGTTCGTTCTATCCGATCACGGGTTCTGTTCCTTCCGCCGCGGGATCAATCTGAATGCATGGCTGCGCGATAACGGCTATCTGGTGTTGAAGGAAGGCGCTACTGAAAGCGGGCGGTATTTCAAGGGCGTCGACTGGAGCCGGACGCGTGCGTACACTCTAGGGCTGGGCGGGCTTTATCTCAATATGAAAGGTCGAGAGTCGCAGGGCATCGTGAAACCTGGCGCAGAAGCCGAAGCCCTGCAAAAGGAGTTGATCGAGAAACTCGCGAATCTTCGGGACGAAGCCAGCGATGAGATTGGGATTCGCATAGCTTACGCGTCGAGCGCCCTTTATCGCGGCCCTTATTTGGCGGAGGCTCCGGACTTGATCATCGGTTACAACGAAGGATATCGAACGTCGTGGGACGCCGCAGTGGGGAAAGTGACTGCCGAGGTGTTCGAGGATAATTCGAAGGCCTGGAGCGGCGATCACTCCGTTGATCCCATGCTCGTTCCTGGTGTGCTTTTCTCAAATCGCAAAATTGAAGCCACCGACCCGGGGATAGAAGATCTGGCTCCGACGGCGCTGCAATTATTTGGAGTGGAAAAGCCGGCCTGGATGGAAGGCCGCGCTGTGTTCAGTAGTGTTGCGACTTCATGAGGGAGATTCTCGCGCAATTCGGAGTGTGCACAGTGCTGCTGGCGGCACTCGGTTCCGCCGGTTGCGGCACGGCTTCGCAAGCCAAAACCACGGGCAAGCGCGTGATCGTCCTGGGCATCGACGGCATGGACCCGAACTTCGTCGAGCATCATTGGGATTCGCTGCCGAATCTGGCGAAGCTGAGCAAAGAGGGCGAGTTCAAGCGCTTGGAAACCAGCACTCCTCCGCAGAGCCCGGTGGCCTGGTCGACGTTTATCACCGGGATGGACCCGGGCGGCCATGGGATTTTCGATTTTGTGCATCGCGATCCCAAGACGCTCGCGCCGTATTCGTCGATGGCGCAGTCGGCGGAAGGCGCCAGGACCGTTTCCGTGGGTCCTTACGATCTCCCGATTACCTCCGGGCAGGTCGTGTCGTTCCGCCAGGGAAAACCGTTCTGGCAGATGCTCTCCGAGCACGGGGTTGGAGTGTCCGTGATCCGCATGCCGACCGACTTTCCTCCGGTGCACTGCGACGACGGGTTTTCAATTGCCGGCATGGGCGCGCCCGATCTGCGAGGCACCTTCGGCGAATTTGCGTTCTTCACCGATCAAGCTTCTGAGAAGAGCCGCATGGTGCCGGGCGGCCGGATCGTTCATACGGATTTGAAGAATCATTCGGCCACGCTTGAAATTCCGGGTCCTGACAATTCGCTGCGCAAGGACAAGGCTCCGACGTTTGTGAGCGTGAAGGCTTACGTGGATCCGAAAGAGCCCGCGGCTCGGTTTGACGCGGGCGATACGCAGGTGATTTTGAAACAGGGCGAGTGGTCGGAATGGATTCAGGTTCGCTTCACGCTGATCCCGGGATTGAAGAGCGCTGCTGGAATGGTCCGGCTATACGCCAAGCAGCTTCATCCGAATTTCGAAATCTATGTTTCGCCGGTGAACATCGATCCTTCCGATCCTGAGCTTCCGGTAACTGCGCCGGATTCCTACAGCCGCCAAATCGCAAAGGAAGTCGGGTTGTTTTATACGCAAGGAATGGCGCAGGATACGGCCGCGTGGCGGCAAGGCGTTTTCGACAAGGACGAGTACATCGCCCAGAGCCGCCAGGTTTCGCAGGATCATCTGAAGCTGCTGCGCTACAGCCTGGACCGCTTCAAAGACGGCTTTCTCTTCTTCCACTTTTTCGGAGTCGATCAGGATTCGCACATGCTTTGGGGCAAGTATGACGAAGAACTTCTCGAGACCTACAAGACCGTGGATCAGACCATCGGCTGGGTGCGGGAGAAGGCTCCCGATGCGACTTTGATCGTGATGTCCGACCACGGCTTTTCCACTTTCGATCGCGCGGTTCATCTGAATACGTGGCTGATGAAGGAGGGTTTCCTGACTCTCGACGATCCCAAGAACGTCGGCGACGACGAATTGTTTCCCCACGTGGATTGGTCGAAAACACTCGCGTATTCAGTTGGATTGAACGGAGTCTACTTGAATCTGCAGGGACGTGAAGCCGCGGGCATCGTGGAGCCGGGCGATCAGGCCAACGCGGTTTTGAAGAAGCTTGCTGCTGCGCTTGAAGACGCGCGCGATCCCGACAACGGAAAGCCCATGATCGGAGGAGTTACGCTGACTCACGAAGAATTCCACGGCAACATGCTCGATAAAGCTCCGGACATCATCGTGGGCTACATGCCCGGCTACCGGTCGTCCTGGCAAACCACTCTGGGAGCGGTGCCTGCCGTCACGGTGGTGGACAACACAGAAGCCTGGCGAGCCGATCACTGCATTTTGGCGAAGTTCGTTCCTGGCGTGCTGATCAGCAATCGCAAGAGCCAGGCTCCCGATCCGCATCTTTACGACCTGACGGTTTCCATTCTCGATTCCTTCGGGCTTGCGCCTGGACCGGGCATGATCGGGCATTCTATATACTGAGGCGATCGGGTCATTATGTCGAACACGAATGTGAAATTGAAGAAGATCACTTGGGAGCGCGTCAAGAAGTGCAGCGCGGCGGCGGGATATTCCTCACCGGAGGAATTTGTCGAGCACATCCTGGACCGTGAGCTTTCCAAATTGGACGACGCGGAGTCGGACGAGGAAATCGTTAAGAAGCTGCAGGGGCTCGGGTACCTGGAATAGAATGTTGACGTTGATTCCGGTGAGCATTCTGGTGGGCATCGGAATGTTGTGGATCTTCGGGCGCACGTCCAATCAGGAGGCCATCCGCAAGGTCAAAGGCAGGCTGCAAGCGCATCTTTACGAGATGCGTCTGTTCACCGATGAGCCGGTGCTGATCTGGAAGGCGCAGTGGGGATTGCTCACCGCGAATGCCCGTTACCTCGGGTTGATGCTGGTGCCGGCGCTGGCGGCAAGCGTGCCGATGATTCTGATTTTCGCGCAACTGGAATGCTTCTATGGACACTCTCCCCTAACAACCGGGCGCGACGCCATTGTCACGATGCAGATGAAGGATGGTTCTAATGCTGTCGTGCCGGCATTGCATGCGCCGGAGGGAATCGTGGTGGAGAGTCCTGCGGTCCGGGCCGAGGAAAGCCGGCAAATCAGTTGGCGGATTCGCGGGGAACGTTCCGTCGCTGGCGAGCTTCAGTTTGTTTTTCCGGATCAGACCGTGGAGAAGAGCGTTCGCGTCGGGCAAGCCCCGCAATATATTTCCGAACGCCGCGTGAGTTCGCTGCTCGACCTGATTTGGTATGCGGGGGAAAGCCGTTTGCCCGCGGGACCTGTGGATTGGGTGGAAATCCGCTATCCGTCGGCCACGGTACATGCGCTGGGGATGGATCTGTACTGGCTGATCTGGCTGCTGTTGATCTCAATGCTCAGCGCGCTGGTTTTCAAACGGCGGTTGGGCGTTTCGTTTTAGATAACCGCTCCCTTTGGTCGCGGCTCTGTACGTGACTCTAACAGTCGCAGCTCGGAATGGAGCGTGGGCTTCGCCCGAATGCGGTCTCCTATCGTTCCATCGGGTAAAAGCGGAGCCGTTCAGGTCAGCGCGCGTACGCGGCGGCGGCGCGAATCTCTTGAGCCTCACCTCTGATTCTGGGAGTGTTCCGGCCGCATCCGCACGGCCCGTTCTCGATAGACAATCCGCCGACTTCCAGTTTGGGCGATTCTATGTGCAGACCCGCATGGGCTTCGCACTCTGCGGCCAGCAGCGCGCCGTTCTGTCCGATAATTTGCTCGAAGACCGGAACCCGGAACCGATTCCAAATCTGTTGACGCTGTTCCAGAGTCAGTAGCGGATTGTCACGACGAGCCAGGACAATCAAGGCGTGGGTCAATGACTCAATTTTATTAGCGAGCAAAGGTTCGACTTGAGCCCAGGTGCCGGCGATCGACGCCGGTTGATAGGCGGCGGCCTCGAGATCCCATCCGCCGTCGAACATGCGGACCGCGCCGCGGGCGCGGAATCGCCAGGATCTCAGCCCATGAGATTGAAACCAGGGTACAAGGACGGCCGTGGGCGGGGCGGGAGGAACCGGGTAAACGAACGCGGCTTTCCGGCGGGTCAAAAGAAAAGCAACTTCCACCTAAATGACGTTTTGCGAAGGCGCTAGAATTCTCACTAGATTTTCGCCGAAGATCGCGCGGGCGTCCGCCACGCTCAGGCCTATCTCATAGAGAGCACGGGCTTGTTCGTCGAAAATCGCATGATGCCAGCCACGCGGGAAAAAGGACGAATCTGTGCCAAACAGCAGACGCTGGGGGCCGATCACGTCCAGAGCACGGCGGAAAATATTCCGCAGACCGCCGCGCGCCTCGGTATGATGAGGCTCCTCATAACGCGACCAGCGATTGGAGCTGGATGTATCCAGAAACACGTTGGGGCAAAGATCGGCGAGCATCAATGCTTCGCGGAAGTAGCCCGCTCCGAAATGGGGAACAATGATGGGAACAGCGGGGTAGCGAAGCGCCACGGCATGCAGGTCGATGGGATTCGAGAACCGCATATCGAATAGTGACGGAAGGCCCAGCTTGCCCCGGACTCCTACGCTGAGTACCCCGCAATGGACGAAAACCGCGCGATGCTGCGCCGAGGCCCATTCGAACACAGCCTGTGCCGCTTCGTCGTGAACCGAGTAGCCGTGCATGGCGGGAAACAGGCACGCGGCATGAATCTGCGAAAATGTTTCAGGCTTCCATGCGCCACGCGGATTCGCCATGGCGAACGCGTAGAACCGGCCGGGAAATGCACGCACCGCCGCGATCACTGAGGATTCATCTCCAGGCATGCTGGCGATCAGGACCGACTTGGTAATGCCGTGCCGGTCGAGCTCGGCGGCCCAGGTCTCGGCCAACTGCTCCGGGTTCTCCGGAGGCATGCGCCAGCCCAGTTGCTCGCCCGCAGCTTCGATGGTCAAGCCGGGCTTTTGCGCCGTCAACAAGGCGAAGAATCGGTGAGAGAAGAAATGCGCGTGCGCATCGGCGACAGCGATAGGGCCCCACGGCGATTCCCGCTCTATCAGGATCATAAACGGGCGCCTGGAACCTGCGTAAGTCCCGTCGAAAGAGCGAGTTGGGTGAGCCCAGCGACGTTGTTCACCCCCAGCTTCCGCATCATCGTTTTGCGGTAGCTGCGCACGGTCTGCTCACTCAGCACCAGCAGGCTGGCGATTTCCTTGCTGGTTTTGCCGTCGGCCACAAGGCGCAGAACCTGCAATTCCCGAGGACTCAGGACCGACAACGCCGAGTGAGCCTGGTGCGATTCCAAATCCCCCTTCTGGATGCGGATCAAGAGCCGGTCCGAAACCTGCGGGCTCAAATAAATTCCGCCACCGGCCACCATGCGCAGGGCCTCCACCAGATCCATGTCTGAGGCGCGCTTGAGGATGAAGCCTCTCGCACCGGCGCGGATGGCGCCCATCACGGAGTTTTCATCGTCATACATGGAGAGAATCACAATCTTGCAATCGGTCTGAAAGCGCAGGATCTCCTGCGTGGTTTCGACTCCGTTTAGCCCTGGAAGACCAATATCCATAATGACCAAATTGGGCCGGAATTGCTTGGTGAACAGCACCGCGTCGGGCCCGTTTTCGGCTTCCCCAACGACGCGAAATTCGTTCCCGCGGCTCAAGATTGCCTTGATACCGTCGCGCATGATCTTGTGATCATCCACGAGGAGGACGTCGAGGGGCATAATGGATGGAAACAATTGTACCCCGTTTTGTGGAGGCCTCCAAGACAATACCGGCGGGACGTACCCGCCGGGCTAGGACCGCCAGACCCGCGCGAGGCCAACGGGCTCGCCCGTTTGACTCAATCGTGACAATCAGTTGACGGACGCCGCGGGCGGAAACCGAAAGCCGCGTAGCGGTGCGGTCCGAGGCAGCTTGGGCGAGCGCAGCGGCGGCAGCCTCATAAACCGCGGCAGCCACGTCGTGTGAAGGCGCGACCACGGCCGTGTAGGAAAAACGGATCGCGCCCGCAAAGGAACCGCTTTGCGCCTCCACCAGATTGGAAAGTGCCTTCTTGAGTCCAAGATGAGCGGCCGGCGGCGGGTTCAATTCGCGGCTCAACCCGCGGACGCAGTCCATGGCTGCCTCCAGCGCGAGCATGGCATGCTGCACCGTGGAGGCCGTGTCCGGATGGTCGGTGCGCAATAGAGCCAAACGGATTCCGGCAGCCGAAAGGAGCGGGCCCACCTGGTCGTGCAGCGCGCGGCCCGCGGCACGGAGCTTGCACTTGATTTCGAATAGCTCGGCGGCAAGCCGTTGCGACTCGTGCTGCGCTGTGATTGCCACGTACCGGGGCTTACCAGACGCCGCTCAGGGCTTGCGCTTCATGACGACGCGCGCCGCGGCGGCCACATCGCGTGCCAGCAGACCGTACTTGTCGAGCAGTTCTTCCGGCGAGGCCGACTCGGCGTAGGTGTTCTGGATGCCAACGAATTCCATGGGCACGGGATGCATTTCGGCAATCACCTGGGAGATGCGCACTCCCAGTCCCCCGTCCACCAGATGCTCCTCCGCGACCACGATGGCTCCGGTTTCCCGCGCGGCGCGTACGATGGCATCGCGGTCTAGCGGTTTGACGGTGTGCATGTCGAGCACTCGCGCGGAAATGCCTTCGGCCTCTAGAGTCTCGGCCGCGCGGATGGCTTCCGCGACCATCAAGCCGGTGGCGATCAGGGTCACATCGGTTCCTTCCATCAGCTCGACGGCTTTGCCGATGGCGAATTCGTGCCCAGCCTCGTAAATGACCGGAACCTTGAGCCGCCCGGTGCGCATGAAGACCGGCCCCACATGCTCCGCCGCAGCCTTAACCAGCTTCATGGTCGCGACCTCGTCAGCCGGGGAGATCACGGTAAATCCGGGTAGTGAGCAGGCGAGGCTCAGATCCTCAATGCTCATCTGCGACGGGCCGTCTTCGCCGATCGAAATTCCGCTATGCGTGCCCACCACCTTCAAATTCACGTTGGGGAAAGCGGCGGTGACGCGAAGCTGCTCAAACCCTTTGTTCATCGCAAACACCGAAAAGCTGGAGGCAAACGGAATTTTCCCGCCCGCCGCCAACCCGGATCCGATGGCCATCATGTTGGCCTCCGCGATGCCGCACTCGAAGAAGCGGTCCGGAAACTCCTTGGCGAATCCGGCGGTGTAGGTGGATTTGGAAAGATCCGCATCCAGCACCACCACGGCGGGGTTGGAGTGTCCCAGCTCCACCAGCGCCTTGCCAAACGCTTCCCGCGTGGCCGCGCCCGGCTTCAGTTCGTATTTGGTTTTCGTGGGCATTACGCAAGCTCCTGAAGCGCCTTCGCGCATTCCTCGCGAGTCGGCGCGGTGCCGTGAAATTTGGGGTTGTTCTCCATGAAGGAGACGCCTTTCCCTTTAATGGTATGGGCGATGATGCACGTCGGCTTGCCCTTTACCGCAGCGGCTTCACCGAAGGCGTTCTTGAGAGCTGCGATATCGTGTCCATAGACCTCGATGGCGTGCCAGCCGAAGCTGCGCCATTTGTCGGCCAGAGGGTCCAGCGCCATGATGTCCTTGACGAAACCGTCGAGCTGGATCTGGTTGTAATCCACGATGGCCACCACGTTCTCTACTTTGTGATAGCCCCCAAACATGGCCGCTTCCCAGATCTGGCCTTCCTGAATTTCGCCATCGCCCAGCAGCACGTAGGTCCGGGATTTCCGCCCATCCAGCCGCGCGGCGATTCCCATGCCCAAGCCTAGCGACAAGCCTTCGCCCAGCGATCCCGTGGACGCCTCCAGCGCCGGCAAAAAGCGCACATCGGGATGGCCCTGATAAATCGAGCCCAGCTTGCGCAAGGTGTTGAGCTGGTCCTTGGGGCAATAGCCGCATTCGGCCATTACCGCGTACAGGATCGGGCAGCAATGCCCTTTGGAGAGGATGAAACGGTCTCGATCCGGCCACTTGGGGTTGGCGGGATCGTGCTTCATGACGTCGAAAAACAACGTTACGACGATATCGGTTGCCGAAAGTGATCCGCCGGGATGGCCGGATTTCGCCTCCGTGATCATCTCGATCACTTCGCGCCGCATTTGCTTGGCTATGGCCGCTAGCTCGGCCACGTCCTGAGTGGTTCTCATGACTCCTCCAATGTAGCAGAGGTTTCATTGGGGACACCGTTCCGACCTGTCGGCCTTCAAACCACGATTCCGACCGAACGTCTTCCTGCGACGCCATCCGGAGCCGCTCGCTCAGAGCGCTACCGTGAGGTAGCGGAGCTACAAAGTACTTCCAGCCGTTATCGCCTCCTTTAACAGGCGAGGTTGCGAGTCGGGATTTGTCGTAGATCGTAGATCGTAGAGGGTGATTCGAGATTATTGGGGGACTCGGGGAAATCGGGATCTCGGCTACACTTGAGCGAATGCGAATCCTGGATGAGCTATCGGCCTGCAAGGGACAGTTCGGTTCCGAGGCCGCATGCCGGACTGAGGCCCTGCTGGAGCGGCTGGTTCCCGCGATTTTCCGCGAGCCCGCCGATTTGATCCACCTCCATGAGACTGCGCTGTTTCTCCGTGCTTTTCCGCCAAGCCCTCGCGTTGCAGAGCTGGCTGAGCAATTGCTCCATGTGTTTGCCGACCGAATGTGCGGGATCGATCCGGCGCCCTTCGACGATCCTGCCGTATCGGGCATCGCGGGAACCGCCGTCTCCACCAACTTCAGCTACGAATTTGCGTCCAGCCTGACGGCGCGCCATGCTCGCTCGGTCACGATTGACTGGGAGAATTACGCTCGACCGGACCGTCTCGGCGGCGTGCTCGGACGCCTGATTCCGCTGGCCTACGAAGACTATGCGGTCGAGCGGCACGTGGATTGGCGCGCCTGGCTCGACCGTGAAGCCAGGGGCCCCGATAGGGGCGGCGCTCGATGGTTGATCGATCGAGTGGATCCCACCACCTACGACCTGCTGGAGGTCCCCCTGCGATGGGAACTTGGGCGATCACTGGCCTCCCGTTCCACTTTGCGCCTTAAGCGCGGAAAGCATTTTATCCACTCTGCACCGTTTCTAAAGCGCAGCGATGTTTCCATCGAGGCCGAATTGTCCGAGCCGCCAATTTCGATTCGACGCCTTAGCCGGCGTCAGGCGGGCGCGGTGCTCGGCGTCATCATCGATGCCTCCGCCACGCGCTATCGCGAGTTGTACGGCTTCCAGCACCCGGATGAAAATTATGTCGATCACGCCGATCTCGGACGCGGCGTGGATCTTTATTTCTTCGGCGTACCCAAGGAGCGCCGCCTGCCCCTGCGTGCCTATCACTCCGGGATGTTCTTCAAGAACGGCGTCCCAATGGGTTACGTGGAAACGCTGTCGCTGTTCGAACGCTGCGAAATCGGGTTCAACCTGTATTACACGTTTCGCGATGGCGAGACTGCATGGCTCTACGCGCGGATTCTGAAACTGCTTCACCAGCAGTTGGGCGTCGCCTGTTTCTCTATCGATCCCTACCAGTTGGGGCACGAGAATGAAGAGGCGATCGCGTCCGGTGCGTTCTGGTTTTATTACAAACTGGGTTTCCGGCCGGCGGCGCAAGAGGTCGCGAAGTTGGCGGAGAGGGAAGCGGCCAAGGCCGCGTCGCGGCCCGGCCATCGAACGCCGCCAGCGATTCTGAGGAAGCTCGCGGCCGCGCATCTGTTCTATGGCGCCGATGGATCGGCCTGGGGAGGCTTTTCTCTACATAGGCCCGGCGGCAAAGTGCCCGACTTGGGTGAAGACATCGCCCGAACCAAACGCGCTGCGGAAGAGACGTGCTATCTCCGGCTGCTCCAGCGGCGGCCTGATCTCCGCGCACGAATGCTTCGTCGTTAAAATTGCGCCAGCGCCAGGCGGATGCCTTTTTCGTAAAGATCAGCCAGTTTCGGTTCTCGAGAACGAATCGCCGGTATGTCGTTATCCAAGGCACGGCGAAGACATTGTTCCGTTTTGCTATTCCAGGCTTTCGCGCCCGCCTTGGCGTACTTCCTCAGCGCTCGAACGCCCAGGATCTCGCCCACCATCACGGCCTCGGACCGCGAGAAACCGGCGGCGCGAAGGCTCGCAATGCCCAACGCGATCCAAGGCAGAAGCAGCGGCGCGCCCGCGTGAATTCCGGCAAAAAACAAAGGTTTCGTTCCTGGCTTCAGCGCGATCACTTTGCGCTTACTCTGGGCGAAAAGCGCGCGCAGGTGCCGAAGCGTCTCGGGGTGGCCTTCGGCGACGAAAAGCTGTTCGCGTGAGTCTGGAATCAGATTCAAGGACGCCACGCGGGCACCGGTGCCCTGCAAAGGATTCGGCGTAAGACTATCGCGCACACACCCGCACAGCACCACCATGTTCCTTGAAAACGACGACTCGCGGATGGGAGTCCGCGCCGCCATCTCGCGCAGAACGCGTTCGAGTCTTGCCTCCGGCACCGACACCAGGATGAGCCGGCAAGGTTCCAGCGCCGAGTAATGAGACGCCGCGTATCCGGCCCGCAACGAATTTGCCGTTTGCCGCGAGACGCGGAAAGATGAGGTCTTGATGGGTCCCAAATGCCGGAGCAACGCCGGCATCTTGGCGAGAAATGTCTGGTTCACGCCGCCGGCGCAAACCAGTCCCATCTCGTCTTCGAGCTCCATTCCGAGGATTATGGAGAGCCGGCGTCGAGGATGACCCGGTTCTTGATCTCCCGCAAGCGATCTCGATAGTTCGCGGCCTGCTTGAAATCGAACCGGCGCGCGGCTTCCCGCATTTTCTCCTCCAACTCGGCCAAATACGCCTCCATTTTCTCGGGCGGTACTTCCGATTCCGGCCCCGGATCTTCCAGCGGGACGGTTACATAGTCCCCTTCCGCCACCGCCACCAGCATCGAATCAATCGGTTTTCTGATAGACTGCGGAACTATATTGTGCGTTTCATTATAATTGCGCTGCACGGTTCTGCGGCGTATCGTTTCGTCGATGGCCCGCCGCATTGAATCGGTCATTACATCCGCATACAGGATCACGCGTCCGTTCAGGTTGCGCGCCGCTCGGCCCATGGTCTGAATCAACGATCCCGCCGACCGCAGGAATCCTTCCTTGTCCGCGTCCAGCACAGCGACGAGGGAAACCTCCGGGAGATCCAGCCCTTCGCGAAGCAGGTTGACGCCGATCAATACGTCGTAGACTCCACGACGAAGATCACGCAAAATCTTCACCCGGTCGAGCGTCGAAACCTCAGAATGAAGATACGCGCACTTAATACCGGATTCCGTGTAGTGCTCGGACAGATCCTCTGACATCCGCTTTGTCAAGGTCGTCACCAGGACGCGTTCGTCGAGTTTCGTGCGCTCGCGAATCTGCTGGAGTAAATCGTCCACCTGGCCGCGAATCGGACGCACTTCCACTTCCGGATCCACCAGGCCGGTAGGACGAATAATCTGCTCGATCACCGCCCCCGAAGTCTTGGTCAACTCATACGGTCCCGGGGTCGCGGACACGAAGATCGCCTGGTGCACCCGATTCTCGAATTCCTCGAAAGTCAGCGGACGATTGTCCAGCGCGCTGGGAAGCCGGAAGCCGTACTTGACCAGGTTCTCCTTGCGCGAGCGGTCGCCGTGATACATGCCCCGAAGCTGCGGAATGGTCTGATGACTTTCGTCGATAAACAACACCGCATCGGACGGCAAATAGTCGAGCAGCGTCGGGGGCGCCTGCCCCGGCAGCCGCCCCGAAAAATGCCTGGAATAATTTTCGATGCCGTGGCAATATCCGATCTGGCGGATCATCTCCAGATCGAACATGGTGCGCTGCCAGATGCGCTGCGCCTCAATTCGCTTGCCTTGTTTGTCGAGCTCTTCCTTCCACCACTGCAGCTCATTTTCGATGCTACGCAGTGCGCTCGATCGCGACTCTTCGGTCATGACGTAATGGGTCTTGGGATAGACTGGCAAACGCAGATAAGTCTGCTTCACTTGGCCCGTGAGCGGGTCGATTTGTTCCAGCGATTCGATCTCGTCGCCCCACAGTCCGACGCGATAGGCGAAGTCATCGTAGGTGGGCCAGATCTCGATGACGTCGCCGCGCACACGAAACGTTCCGCGCTTGAAATCGCCTTCGTGCCGTTCGTAAAGGATATCGACCAGGCGCGAAGTAATCTCCTCGCGAGCGATCTTCTGCCCTTTTTCGAGCATCAGCAGCATGCCGTAATACGCTTCCGGCGAGCCCAGGCCGTAGATGCAGCTCACGCTGGCGATGATCACGCAGTCGCGGCGTTCAAACAGACTCCGCGTAGCCGACAGCCTCAGCTTGTCCAGCTCCTGGTTGATGGTGGCTTCTTTTTCGATATACACATCGCCGGACGGAATGTAAGCCTCCGGCTGGTAGTAATCGTAGTAACTGACGAAGTATTCGACCGCGTTCGAGGGAAAGAAACTCGTGAATTCCTGATACAACTGCGCGGCCAGGGTTTTATTGTGCGCCATGACCAGCGCGGGCAGGCCCATGCGCTCGATCACCTTGGCCATGGTGAAGGTTTTGCCGGAGCCCGTGACGCCCAGCAGCACCTGGTGCGGCTCTCCCTCCCTGAGGCCACGCGAAAGCGCGTCGATGGCCGCCTGCTGATCGCCGCGAGGTTGATAGTCGATCCCAAGGCGGAAAGAGGACATGGCGGCTCATTCCAGTGTAACCGCCCCGCGTAGTGGCGCAGGCTCTTCCATGAAACGCTCCTACGCAACGACTCCGTTCCGAGCCACCATGCGTTTCGGAAGTTTACTAACCAGTGTAACCGCCCCGCGTAGTGACGCAGGCTCTTCCATGAAACGCTCCTACGCAACGACTCCGTTCCGAGCCACCATGCGTTTCGGAAGTTTACTAACGTATCGGAAGAAACCGCCTGATCACTACTCCGAGACCGGCGACCGGCGAAAAAGAAGGTTAGAGCTGAGCCGCGACTGTGCAGGAGCGGTAACGGCTGCCCGTATGGTGGAGCACCACTCCTTCAGAGGGGCGCAGGGCCGGAGCGGCCCTTCTGAGGACCGGAGTCGGCGGGGCACCCGGCTGCGACAGGCCCATTGCGCCGTTTCTGGAGAGTCGCGGCTCGGAAAGGAGCGTGGGCTTCGCGCCAGTGCGGAGACGATGTACTACGAAACTGCTCTTACACCGCCGCTGCGGCCGCCAGCACCCGCTCGCGGCAGCGCTCCAGCAGGCGCATCGTCTCCAGCGCTTCTGCTCCCGAACAAGCCGGCAGAGGATGTTTCGCGCCAAAGAATAGCGAGTCCATTTCATCCGCAAACACATCTTCGCCCGGCGATTCCAGTACGCGTTCCTCAGACTCTGCCTGGCTGACGCCGCTCTGCCAACCCCAACGGCGTCCGCGCACGTAGGTCTGCTTTCCGTAACTGCGATTGCGTCCGGTCACGATGCCATAGCCGTCCTGGCCGTGAATCTCGAGGCGGAAGACGCTGCGCCAGCGCACGATCGAGATTTCCAAATTGATCGGAAAACCTCCAGCGTCGAGAAGGAGCCTGCACTCTTCCTCAACGCCCGTCTTCCAGAAACCGTTCCAGGAGTAGCCTCCGCTGACTGTCAGCGGATTGCGGCTGATCAGTTTGCACAAGTCCAGCAAATGAACGCCTGGATCGATCAGGCATCCACCCCCGGCGCGAACCGGGTCCAGCTTCCAGGTCTTAAGAATATTGGGATCGCAGCCGTGGCCCAAAGTCATGTTCACCGAAACCAGCGGTCCAAAAGTCCCCCGCGTGGCATCTGCGATCGCGACCGCGATCCCAGGGTAGAACCGGTAATTGAATCCGGCCCAGAGCTGATCGGGGCGCGTCGCTGCGTTGAAAATTCGCTCAGCTTCCTCCAGGTCGCGGCCAAGCGGCTTTTCCACCAGGACCTTGAACCCCCCACGCAGCGCCCGCACGCAGAGCTGCGGAGCCACGTCGTGAGGCGTCGCTACAATCACCCAATCCGGATTGCAGGCCAGCAGCGCGTCGATATCGGAAAACCCGTTCTGCAAATTCGCCGCATAAGGATCGTAGACGCCACATATCTCGACATCCCCTCCACGAGCCCGCAGTTTCTCAATAGCCGCCAAGCGTTCGCGGCCGATCAATCCCGCTCCGAAAAGTGCAACCTTCATGCTTTTACCTTTGTGGCTCTATTCTTCTCAACTTCCATAACGCGGGATTTGAAAGGGAGCGGCTATTGTTGAGATACTCCCGCCAGTTATCGCGTACATGCACGAACGATCCCGAAAATCCGCACGACGCGCAGAAGACGAATTCGCGGACGAACTCCACCGGTTCCGAGACGTCCACGGTTGTCCGCACCTCCGCTCCTGCGGCGCGAACGCGAGCCAGCATATCCGTCTCCACCGCGCCCGGTGCGAGGCAAGCGGTCGCGAAATCTCCTTTGCCTTGCAAATCGCAATCCAGATTTTCGATCGCGCGCACCATCGCCGTCTTCGACGCTGAGTACGCCGGAAACAGCGGATACGAATAAGCCGAGCCGCCGCCGGCGAACGCAACGATGCGGCCGTATTCAGCCGCCAGCATAGGCTTTAGCAACGCGCGGACGACCGCCAGATTCCCGAGCAAATTCACCTGCAAGCATTCGAGCCAGGCGCATGAACTGGATTCAGCCAGCGGTCCCGTGGGCCCCAAAGTTCCGGCGGCGAGCACCACCGCGAACCGTTCGAACCCTGCGCCCTCAGCCCACGCCGCGACGCGCGGCCCAGCGGTCTCGGCATCGCGCAAATCGAGTTGCAAAGCCGTCGCCCCTCCGCCGCTTTGACGAATCGACTCCGCGGTATCCTCCGCGTTTTGACTTTGAGAGACGCAGACCACGTGAACGCCCTGCGCGGCAAGATCCAGCGCGACGGCCCTCCCGATTCCGCGTCCCGCTCCCGTCACGACCGCCGCTTGCGGTCTGGCAGTCATTATCTCTGCCACCGGCGCATCTTCATCATCGCGTGCAACAGCAGAGTGTTGGTGAATGCCATGAACGAGCTCATCATCAGCCACAAACCCGTGATGGCCACGTGATAAACCGGCTCATTATTCAGCGGCAAGCGGAACCCTTGCTGGATGTACTGCAAAACCAGCGGCAGCGGAAGCAAGGCTCCGGCGCAAAAGCCGAGCCCGCTCAGCACCACGGAACGGTTGTAGGAAAGAATTCGCGACCATTTTCTGGTCTGTGCTCCTGAATAATCCAGCAGCGACTTCGCCAGGATTCCCATGAACACCGATTGCAGACCTAGAATCGCCAGCGTCACGCCGAGCAGCATCCAGTGCAGCGAAAACGTAATCGGCCCAATCGATACCGGGCCCAACGACAACGGCAGCGTCAGCAGCAAGCCCAACGCCAGCAGCACCATTCCCGGTTTATACAGGAAGAACGATGCTCCGTGAACAAAGAACGCCTTCAACGTCACCCAGCCCGAATACCAGTTATTGAACGGATTTTCCCGTTTCAGATGACTGAGCCGGCCGGGGCGGTCTTTGTAGAAATGAATCGGAACCTCGCACGTCTTCAATCCCATGAAGAGCGACTTGATGATCATCTCAGAAGCGTATTCCCACTCCTGCGATTGCAGATTCATCTCGATGAACGCCGTGCGAGTGATGCCCCTCATCCCGCAATGGATGTCGGAGAAGTCGGCGGAGTAGAGGAAGTTGAGCAGCCAGTTCGTGACCGGGGTTCCGAAGTAGCGGTGCGACGCCGGCATCGCGCCGTCTTCGATGCTGCCCTTGAAGCGCGAGCCCATGATGTACTCATAGCCCTCGCGAAATTTCTCCAGGAACGGCTTGATCTCGCGGAAGTCGTAAGTCAGATCCGCATCGCCCAGGATCAGATACTTGCCGCGCACGAACGGCAGCGCATCGATGTACGCCCGTCCCAGCCCGCGTTTCGGAGTCTTCAGCACACGCGCACCCGCTGCCAGCGCCAGTTGCGGAGTCGTATCGGCGGAGCTGTCGATGATCAACACTTCGCCCCTGACTCCGGCCTTCTTGAGACCCTCCTGGCACCACTCCACAAACTCCGTAATGGTCAGCTCTTCGTTCAGAGCGGGGATGACAATGGAGATCTCGGGCTGATCGACGTCATTCCGAGGAACCAGCAACAAGAGGTCCGGCGGAGCGGCAGGCAGGATTTGACCTTGATCCGTGTGGCTGAGGGCGGCAAGCATCGGCTCGACAGCTATCCACCCGGCGGTCGACTCAGTCGCCGGCAAAGCATTCGGCATTTCCTTCCATCGTCATTTGAAGGCCGAACTTTAGGCGCAGCTCGACCTAAGATCTCCTTTACTCTCTTGCATTTCGATGTGGCCAGTGATGCTCAGCGCACTTGCTCCAGAGGATAGCCTGCCGCGCGCAGCTTCCTGGTCAACTCCTCCACGTGCTCCGGCCCGCGAGTCTCCATGGTGATGTCCACCACTCCTTCACCCAAATGAGCCCCAAAATACGCCCGATCATGAACCACCTGCACAATATTGGCGTGCTCGGTAGCGATCACGGCAGTCAAATGCTGAAGTGCTCCAGGATGATCGGGAACCGGAATCCGTACGCGCACCAGACGACCGTCCTTGACGAGGCCCCGTTCGATGATTCGCGAAAGCAGCGTAACGTCGATATTGCCGCCGCCGATCACCACCGCAATCTTCTTCCCCTGAAGCGAAGTCTTACGCTGAAGCACCGCCGCCACACCCGCCGCTCCCGCGCCTTCGGCTAGCACCTTCTGCCGCTCCAGCAGCCGCAAAATCGCCGCGGCGATCTCCTCATCGTCGACGGTCACCATTTCATCCACGTACTTTTCATTGAGTGCGAGGGTCCGCTCACCCGTCTGCCGCACCGCGATTCCATCGGCAATGGTCGGCGCGGGCGGAAGCAGCACCGGGCGATGGGCGTTGAGCGCCGCCTGCATCGACGGCAAGGCCGCCGTCTGCACACCGATAACGCGCACTCCCGGCCGCGACTCCGGCTTTGATTCCTTGAGGGCGCAAGCGATCCCGCCAATCAATCCTCCGCCGCCCACCGGCACAACCACCGCCTCCAGATCCGGGATCTGCTCCAATAATTCCAACCCGATCACGCCTTGCCCGGCAATCACGGCATCGTCGTCGAAGGCATGCACGAACACGCGTTTCTCGTCCCGCTCCCTGCGCCGGGCTTCTTCCAGAGCCTCGTCGAAATTGTTTCCATAAAGGATCACCTTGGCGCCCCACCCGCGCGTCGCCGTCACCTTCACCAGAGGAGTGTAGATGGGCATGCAGATTTCCGCGCTCACTCCGATTCGCGACGCATGATACGCCACCGCCTGCGCGTGATTGCCGGCCGAAGCGGTAATCACTCCGCGAGCCCGCTCCTCGGCGCTCAGCAGCAACAGACGATTCAGCGCGCCCCGCTCCTTGAAGCATCCCGTGACGTTCATGTTGTCCAGCTTCAGGTACAGCACGTTGCCGGCTTCGCGTGATAACGTTTCCGAATAGGGAGCCGGCGTCAGGCGGATGCTCTCCCCGCACCGCTCGCGTGCGGCGCGAATGTCCGCAATCGTGATCATGACTAACCACAGTAGCGCACAGCGTTTGGAGCGGGAACTTGTTCGGGGCTGGCTCTATCAGCTGGATACGGCTCCGCGCGGCGCCATCGCATTGTTCCACGGAGCCGGATCGAATTGTGAATCGCCCCTGCTGATCGCTGTCGCCGAGGCTTTTCAAAACGCCGGATGGCTGGCCTTCCGCGGCAACCTTCCCTATCGGCAGGAGCGTCCCACCGGTCCTCCGCGAGGCAACTCCAAGCACGATCGGGAAGGCGTCGCCCGAGCCGCGGAAGAACTCCGCGCCCTCGCGCCCGGAGTTCCCATTTGTATCGGCGGGCGTTCTTATGGCGGACGTCAATGCAGCATGCTGGCCGCGGAAAATCCCGCTGTTGCCGATGCGCTGCTGCTGCTGTCGTATCCCCTGCATCCCCCGCGAGAGGTCCACAAACCTCGCACGGAGCACTTTCCATCGCTCCGCTCCCCCGCATTATTCGTACACGGCACCCGCGACCCCTTCGGCACCATCGCAGAATTGGAAGCGGCGATGCAGCTCATTCCCGCCAAGACGATGCTGATTCCGGTAGAAGGCGCGTCGCACGGCCTGCCGCCGAGCATCGCGGCTTCGCTTCCAGACCGCCTGCAAGCGATCATGGAGTGAATGATGCTGCGTTTCGCATTGGCAGGGCTCGCGGTAATCGGTACGATCCACGCGGGGACGCTGCGCAAGATCTGGGATTTCGAGGCGGGAGCGCCTGGAGTGTACGCCCTGGGCTTCTCACCGGACGGAAAGCATATTGCGGCCGTGGTCGGGCCCGCATGGGATAAGCAATTCGTCCTCGTGCTCGATGCGGCCGATCCGGGGGCCAACACGATGCGTTTCGAGATCAATCCCATGGGCCTTGGCGGAATCTCCTGGTCTCCATCGAGTCAGCAAATTATGATTGGCAGCACGAGACTTCGCCTTCAGGACGGAAAAACCTGCTCCGTTCAAGATGGGGCGGGGTTGCCCTCCTTCGTTGGTGAAGATCGGTTGGTCGCCCAGGCCATCAGGCCGGTTGGTCCTCTTACCACGCGCATCAGAGAGGGGCACAGCTTTCTGATCTTCTTCGATTCCGATTGTCACAGCGCAGGCTCATGGGACCTGCCCGTGGAACAGAGCCTTCTAGCCATATCCGCGGATCGCGGCTTGCTTTTCGTCCTCCGAGACACACGCTCGACAGTCGTGGATGCCTCCAGCGGCATCGTTCTCCACCAGTTACCAACTTTGGGTTCGGTTCGCGTGTCTGATAGCGGGAAGGCAATCTGCGGGGTGGTGGTCAGACTCCCCTGGGAGATGAACGTGAGTTGTCTGGATGTGGATACCGGCAACCCGCTTGCAACGACCAGGCAATTCAAGTATCTGGGGCTCTCCACAGCGTCTCATGCTCGAAGGCTTGTCCTCTCCGAGTATGGCCGGATTCCCGATTTTATTGAGTTCGGCTGGGCTCTGGGAGGCCTCAAGAGGCGCATCGTCTGGGACTTTGGAACCAAGCAAGAAGTGGTCTCCTGGAGCCCCAAATCGCAGAAGGTACCCGTTCCCTTCCGTCCCTTGGAGTCTCAATCTCAGCCCTACGCCTTCGACATCTCACCAGACGGGGAATATATCGTCGAAGGCGGAGCGGGAACGATCAGCCTCTACAGGATCGAGCCGTGAGCCTACGGGAGCGCCTCGACCGTGTCGAGGAACGAATTCGGTCTGCGGCGGATCGAGCCGGGCGAAAGCACGAGGACATCGCACTGATCGCCGTCACCAAGAAATTCCCTGCTGAGGTCGTTCGCGAAGCCTACGACCTGGGCCTGCGCATTTTCGGCGAGAACTACGTGCAGGAGTTCGAGGGCAAGCATCCGGCTCTAGCCGACCTCGCCGGCACCGAGTTTCACCTGATCGGCCATCTCCAGTCCAATAAGGCTCGACCGGCTGCGGACCTTTTCCAGGTGATCCAGACCGTCGATTCCGAAAAGCTCGCCGGACGTCTGGATGGGATGAGCAAGCCGCTGGAAGTGATGATCGAGGTCAAGCTATCTGAGGAAGCCTCCAAATTCGGGACCCCTCCGGAGCAACTGCCCAAAGTCATCGAAGCCATTCGAGCCTGCCAAAATCTGAAGCTCACCGGCCTGATGACAATGCCTCCCTGGAGCGACGATCCGGAAGTCACACGCCCCTATTTCCGCCGCTTGGCAGGTCTCGCGCGCCAGCACGGGATCGAGAAGCTCTCGATGGGTATGTCGCACGACTTCGAAGCCGCAATCGAAGAAGGGGCGACTCACATCCGCGTCGGCACGGCTCTGTTCGGGCCCCGGCCGAAACCGCTCCCATGAGCAGTGCCCTGTGAAACTCGGCTTCTTCTCGCCACTGCCGCCCGCTCCCACAGGCGTCGCCGACTACTCCTCCGCATTGCTCCAAGAACTCCGTAAACACGGCGAAGTCATCGTCGGCGCAACCAAGGCCGATACTGCGCTCTACCACATCGGCAACAATCATCTGCACCGCGAAATTTACCACCGCGCCCTGGCCCACCCAGGCGTCGTAGTCTTGCACGACGCCGCGCTGAATCACTTCTTTCTGGGCACCCTCGACCCAGCGGCCTACATAGAAGAGTTCGTCTTCAACTACGGCGAATGGAACCGAGGCCTGGCGCAAGACCTGTGGACCAACCGGGCCCGCTCCGCCGCCGATCCGCGCTATTTCGAATACCCCATGCTCAAGCGCCTGGTGACCGCCTCGCGCAGCGTCATCGTCCACAATCCTGCCGCGGAAAGGATCGTCCGAGCCCACAACCGGGAAGCGCGGGTTTTCGAAATCCCGCATCTCTTTGTACCGCCAGCTCCGCCTTCTCTTGCCGAAACGCTACGCTTCCGAACCCAGCTTGGGCTCGGTCCGCGAACGCTGCTGGCGGGCGTCTTCGGCCACCTGCGCGAATCGAAACGCCTGTGCGCCGTCTTCCGGACCATGGCCCGGCTCTGGAAATCGAATGTCGATGTGAAACTCTTAGTCCAAGGCGCCTTCGCCTCTTCGGACCTGGAGCGAGCTCTTGAACCCCTCTGCGAAAGCAACCCCCGCATCCTCCGCGCAGGGCATCTTTCCGAGACGGACTTCTGGCGTTGGGCGTCCGCCGCGGATGTGTGCATCAATCTGCGCTATCCCGCCGCCGCCGAAACCTCCGGCATCGCCATCCGCATGATGGGCATCGGTAAAACGGTGATCTTCAGCACCGGCGCAGAGGTCCGGCGATACCCCGAAAACGCCTGCCTGCGCGTCGATCCCGGCTTAGACGAAGAAAGCATGCTTGCCAGCTATCTGCGCTGGCTGGCCGCCTACCGCGAGGCCGGCGAAGAAATTGGCCGCCGCGCCGCCCCGCATATCGCTCGCGAGCATTCGATCGAAAAGGTCGCCGCCCAATACTGGGACGCGATTAAAACATCGAGATAGGCCGGCCTTCGGTGCCCACTTGCACCGTGGAAACCGGAATATCCCAAGGCGGGAGATTAACCAGGCGCGGCTTCAGCAGGATCAGCGTCTGATCGGAGTTTTTGTCGGTGGTGTCGGTACGAAACAGGTGGCCCAGAATCGGGATGCTGGCCAAACCTGCGATTCCGGTAGTCGTGATGCTGTCGGTGGTTTGCGCCAGACCCGCGATCACGGCCCATTCGCCGCCGTGCAACCGCACTGAGCCCTGGAATTTACGCTGCGCGATGGCGGGGATGTTGCTGCCGGCCGCCGTCGCTCCCAACGTAGTGAACGCCGCATCCACATCCAGCGACATCTCGTTTTCGTCGTGAACCGTCGGCGTTACTTTCAACACCAGGCCGATATCCTGATACGTGACAGTCGGCGTCGGCGTGCTCGCCAAAGTCGTCCCGGTGGTACCCATGTATTGGGCCGTGGCGATAGGATAGCGGGAACCCACGCTCAAGGAAGCGGGCTGCCCGTCCACCGCCAGCATCTGGGCGCTTACCAACGTATTGGCTGAGCTCTGCGTAAGCGATGCCAGCACCTGCGCGCTGGCCAGCCCCAAGCCGAACAGCGTCTTCCCGCCCCCGAACGCAAGGAACTGGGCGAAGCCTGAGGGCGACACCGCGCTTTGCAGGAAGCTGCTGAAATTCACGATCGCCGACGAATTTGGCAGCGCCAGGCCGATCCCCAGCGACGAGTCCTTGGTCACCGTCAGCAGTTGAACCTCGATCTCCACCTGGGAGCGGAGCCTCGATAGCTCCCGGAATAGCTGCTGCGCCAGAAGAACCTTTCCGACCGAATCTCTGAGGATTACCTGCCGCCGTCCCGGATCCACCTGAATGCGCCTGATTTCGAGCGTCTGCTGCACCGCCGTGACGATCTCCTGCGCATCCTGCACCGCCATCCGCTCCGGAATCGGGATCACCGAGCTCATCGCGGGCGTCATCTCCGCGCGGCGCTGAGCCGTATCGCGAATCACCAGAGCAGTATGCTCATTTACCGGCTCCACCAGCGAGTTGGTCATGGCTTCAAGCAGCCGCAGCGCCTCCGTCATAGTGAGCTCGCCCGTCCGGAAGGGGAAGGCGGAGGGTCCCTGATAATCCGCCTCAAACAGCATTTGGATTCCGAACGCTTCGCCCACCTGCTGAAAGGCGGTCCTGGCGTCGGCCTTCAGATCGAAGCTCTTGGTTCCCGCCGGAGCGATCAGGTGCGTCGGCGGAGCAGCAGCACCGAAGTTATCGATTGCCCCCGGCCCCTCAGACGCGAGTAGCTGATAAAACGCCGCCTCCGCCTTCAAGTCCGACCGGACATCGTGAAGCTGGGAGGTTTCCATCGCCAGGTATCCGGCCTGGTTCCTGTGCTGGGCGATGGCCAGATTGGAAGGATCAAGCTCCGCCGCCCGTGCGTACAGCATGTAAGCTTGCAGAAGGTCGCCTGAGCGTTCCGCCTTCTGGCCTTGCCGATAGATTTGAACAGCCTCATCCTCGCCGTGCAAGGACACTGTCAGCACAAGCAGAATCAGCGCCTTACGGCAAAGCGCAAAGGGTACGGCGCGGACCCCCAGGGGGACCAGAAACGGTTTCGCGCCCCGCCCCGCTTTGCGCGAGTTCCTCCAAAGATCTCCCAAGTACGTTTGACGCTCAGCCCAGCCCAAGCGTGCAACCTTAAGCTCGATCGCCGATTCTGCCGATAGCTCTAGGTAAGGAAGGTACTCTTTCTAATGGCTACTTTTGCGCCCGCCCGCTCCACCTTTAGCCCCGCGCTTCCCCAAAACTTCCAGGATCTGGGCGTGCCCCAGTCGCTGGTGCTGGATTTGGTGATTCGCCGCCTTTTGATCGAAGGTTATTCCACCCTCGCCAGTCTGAGCCGCGCTTTGCGTCTGGCCGTCCCAGTAATCGACAGTGTTTTCAAGCACATGAGGTCGCAGCAATTGGTCGAGGTCAAAGGCATGACTGGCAACGACTACAACTTCCAGCTCTCGCAGGCCGGAAAGCACCTCGCCAGCGAGCGTTTTCAAGTTTCCCAATATGCCGGCGCCTGTCCCGTCTCGCTCAAGGATTACAATGCGGCTACCAGGGCTCAATCGGCGAAGGTTCAGGTGGACCGCCGCGCTCTTCGCCAAGCCTTCTCCGATTTGATCGTTACCGACCGCATGCTGGACCAGCTGGGGCCGGCGATCATCTCGCAAAACTCGATTTTCGTGTACGGACCCACCGGAAACGGCAAAACCAGCTTGGCGGAACGCATGCTCCGCGTTTATCAAGACGCCGTCCTGATCCCTTATGCCGTGGAGGTCGACAGCCAGATCATCAGTCTGTACGACCCGGTGGTCCACCAGCCTCTGGAGCATGAGGACGAAGACGCCGACCAGCGTTGGCTTCTCTGCAAGCGTCCCTGCATCGTGGTGGGCGGCGAGCTGATTCCCAGCATGCTTGAGCTGCGCCTGGACGAGGCTTCAGGCATTTACGCCGCGCCGCTCCAGATGAAGGCGAACAACGGCATTCTGATCATCGACGATTTCGGACGCCAGCTCATGTCGCCACGCGACCTGTTGAACCGCTGGATCGTGCCGCTGGACCGCCGCGTGGATTATCTGACCCTGCGCTACGGCGTTAAGTTCCAGATTCCTTTCGAGTTGATGGTAGTCTTCTCCACCAACTTGGAGCCCGCCGACTTGGCCGACGAAGCCTTCCTGCGCCGCATTCACAACAAGATTTATGTCGAAGCGGTGGATGCGGGAAGCTTCGATCAGATCTTCTCGCGCGTGGTGCAGTCTCGCGGCCTGCAAGCTGAACCCGATAGCGCGGAGTACCTGCGCAAGTTATGCCTGCGGGAGGGCCGTACCGAGCTGCGCGCCTGCTACCCCGCCGACATCTGCAACATTCTGCACTCTATCGGCCGCTATGAAGGCCGGGCGCCCATCATGACCAAAGCCGAGATGGAGCGCGCCGCCGCGCTGTACTTCGCCAAGAGCTAGCGGGCCGAGGAAATCTACCGGCCGAAATACTTCGCGTTCGTCGCCGCGAAGTCGGACCATTTATCCGGCAGATCGTCGATGGTGAAGATCGCCGAGACCGGGCACACAGGAACGCAGGCGCCGCAGTCGATGCATTCCACCGGGTCGATGTATAACATCGTCTCGGCCTCGAATTTAGGATCGTCTTTCTTGGGATGAATGCAATCGACAGGGCACGCGTCCACGCATGCTGTATCCTTCGTGCCGATGCAAGGTTCCGCAATCACATAAGCCATAAATAGATCTCTTTACGCCGCGGCGATTCCGCAGCCAGGGGAACTCTTAGAAGTAACATAAGAGCACGCCAGCGCGCAAACCGATGGTAGGGACGGGCAGATTCGAACTGCCGACCTGTCGCTTAGGAGGCGGCCGCTCTATCCATCTGAGCTACGTCCCCACAAGTTGTGCTTTCTTGATTCTAAGCCAGTTCCGTACCCCGCGAACAGGCCCGGACGCCATTCGTCGAACCCGCGCGACCGTTCATCATTTTTCTGCCCTTGGCGAAACGGAGCCGCTCCAGAATCGCAAGTATGAAAACATTTCGCGCCTTCCTCATCACTTCCGCCGTGTTCATCGCCGCACCCCTCCCGCTGGCCGCCGGCCTCACATTCAAACTCGGCGGTTGGCTCGACGCTCTGCTCGCCATCGCCGGCGGCCTGGGACTTGGCCTGCTGTATTGGTGGCCTCTCGGAGCCTACCTCTCGCGGCCAACACGACGCACATGGACGAAGCTGGTCGGTGGGTACCTGCTTTCGATACCACTCTACTTCCTTACCCTGGCGGTGCTCTACCCGGCTTGGGGTGGCGCAGTGTTTCATCCCTTCGCCGGCGGCCGATGGGCGATCTACCTGAGCGCGACCCCTCAGTTCTATGCGATGGTCCTGTTGCTCTCGTACCTCACCAAGGGACGCACCGCTCGATGGGCCCTCGGAACCGCTGTGGTAGCCCTCGCCGCGGGCATTGTCGCGCCGCTTTACCTGGCGGCGGCCGCGGGCCCGCATTGGCCTCACATTAAGAGCAGCCACGCCGTTATCACGGGGGCGCGGCTGGTGGATGCATCTTCAAATCGAATCGTCGAAGGCCAGAATGTCTATATCCAAAACGGCAGCATCGAAACGATCAGCCCGGAGCCGCTGCATCCCGATTGGCCGCGCATCGAGGCACGAGGCCGGTACCTGCTGCCGGGGCTTATCGATGTTCATACGCATTTGCAATCGCCTGTCGAAGTACCGGCCGGCTTCAAGGCTGGTTATTTCACTAAGTCGGTGATGGGCAATTACGGCCTTCAACGGACCGCCTATCTTGCCAGCGGTGTGACCTCCGTTCGCGATCTGGGCGGTCCTGCCGAGGCTGGTTATCGCCTGCGTTCTGAGATCCTGCAAAAGAAAACTCTTGGACCTCGTTTCTTCACCGTCGGACGCTTAGTGACTTCGCCCCACGGGCATCCCGTGAGCACCATCTGGTCCGCATCCGTTTCCCGGCAGAGCGCCATCCTTGCGACAGACGAGCGGACCATGCTGGACGGCCTCGACCGCAACTTTGCGGATGGGCCGCCCGACGCTGTCAAGTTTGTCCATGGCGCCATCGGCAGGGCACACGAGGAACTGAGCGCCGGCTTGCTGGCGAAGGGCATTCGCTGGGCCGGCGGCCACGGCCTGATCAGCGTCGTCCATGCAGAGACGGCTGAAGAAGTTGAAGACGCGATCCGGGCTGGAGCTACGGGAGTCGAACACACTGCCTATCTTCAAAATGCCCCGCCTTCGCTAATCGCACTCGTCAAGCAACGCCATCCATTCCTCGACCCGACGTTCGGCGAATTTGAGACCAGCCTCAGCCTGAGTAAAGTTCCCCCCGGCGTTCGCACCGCCGAGATGCAGTGTGCCTATGAGTCTGTTGTCGAGCTTTATCGCGCCGGAGCCCAACTCGTGATTGGCACAGACGCCCCGATGGTCGCCTATGGCTCCGGATTTCACGACGAATTGGCGCATTTCGCCCACGCAGGCTTTCGCCCCGCTGAAATTCTCACATTTGCGACGCTGAGTAACGCGGCATATCTTGGAAAAGCATCCGAACTGGGGAAAATCGCCCCAGGTTATCGAGCCGACTTGATCCTCGCGGAAACGAACCCCTTGAAAAAGCTGGATACACTTCGCCGCCCGGTCTGGACTATGCTTGATGGGCAAATTGTCAGCGGCGGAAAGCGATGAAACTCAAAATCAATTATCTGTACTGGACCTGCCAGATCCTTGGCTGGGGCGGATACAGCGCCATCGGCTTCGCCATCACCACTTTCTACATTGGATGGCACCCCGCCGTGGTCGTCGGCTTCGGGCTGTTCTTGCTCTACAGCATTGCCCTGACCCATCTGCTGCGCGTTCAGATCAAGCGCCGCGGCTGGCTGCTGCTCCCCGCGGTCCGCGGTCTGCCTCGCATTTTCGGCAGCGCAATCTTCGTTGGGTTGATTGAGACCATCCTCATCGTCACCCTGGCACAGGTGCTTCCCGGCGAGAACTCCTTCGACAGGACTGCGATCGTGAGTACCGCGGGCGGCGTCACGTTCGTGACGTGTACTTGGGCTGCGATGTATGTCGGGATTAACTGGAACCGCCGCTACAGGCAGGCCCAACTCCGGGAAGTGCAGCTTCAACTTACCCTCCGTCAAGCCGAGCTTCGCGCGCTACAGGCCCAAGTCAACCCGCATTTCTTGTTCAATTCGTTGAATACGATAAGAGGCATGGTGGTCGAAGATCCCGCCCGCGCGCAACACATGATCACCAGCCTGGCGAGTCTGCTTCGGCGCGCGCTGCAATCCTCCCGAGCACAGCTGGTTCCGCTGGCGGATGAGATGGACGCCGTCGCGGACTACTTGTCTCTGGAGGCGACTCGTTTTGAAGAGCGATTGCAGGTTTCACTCGAGATCGATCCAGACGCAAGAAAGTTCACCGTTCCGGCGATGCTGGTGCAGACCTTGGTCGAGAACGCTGTCAAACATGGCATTTCCCAACTCTCTTCGGGCGGCACTGTCTGCGTGCGAGGAATTCAGAACCACGACGCTCTGGTTCTCGAAGTAAAGAATCCTGGAAAGATCAGAGACCCTGATCCGAGTGGCACTCATACCGGCCTGGATAATGCCCGCGAGCGCTTGCGGCTTTTTTATGGCGACCGCGCGACTCTCGAGTTATCCGAAAGCAACGGCGCGGTCACCGCGACTGTTTTGATCCCTGGAATCGTTAGGAAGGAGACCGGATGAAGGCCATCCTTGTTGACGACGAACGGATCGCCCGCCAGGAATTGCGGCGGCTTTTGATGGCCCATCCTGAAGTCGAAATCGCGGGAGAAGCGGCCAACGCCGAAGAAGCTCTTTTGCTGATCCCGAGAACCGACCCGGATCTGCTTTTTCTCGACATCCAAATGCCGGGGATGAGCGGATTCGATCTTTTGGATCGTCTTCGCGAGGTGCCGGAGGTTATTTTCACGACGGCGTTCGACCGGCATGCCCTCCAGGCCTTCGACGTAAACGCGCTCGATTATTTGCTGAAGCCCATCGCGCCGGCCCGCCTGGCGATCGCGCTCCAGAAGCTCGAAGGACGCCGAAGCCGCCCCAAACTGGAGCAGGTTTTTTTGAGAGATGGCGAACGCTGTTGGATCGTGAAAATCGAGGAAATGGACTTACTCGAGGCGGAAGGCAATTACACGCGAGTGTTCTTCCGGAAGGAGCGCCCGCTGGTTCCGGGATCGCTCGCGGCCTTCGAGCAGCGCCTCAATCCCGCCACCTTTTTCCGAGCCAGCCGCAAGCACCTGATCAACCTGAATTCGCTCGAAGGAGCAGACTGGAGCGCGGGAGGAAATCTCGTAGTAAAGCTGCGTGGCGGCCACGAGGTGGAGCTGTCCCGCCGCCAGTCTACAAATTTGAAGGAACTCCTAAGCCTCTAGCTCGCCCGCAAAGGGCCGGTCGCGGCCCTCAATTCCCGAAAGGAACAGCTCGGCACGTGGCCGGCACCCAGGCTCCGTTTTTGCGGGCTGTTACTTAGGAGGCCAAAGGCCTGTCGCAGCAGAAGCGTTGCTACCGCCGGGCGACCAGCACCCGCGAAGGATAAAATCCCTGCCGCACAAACTGATCGGTAAGGATACGCATACCGGAGGAGCGAATCATCTCCGGCACGCCGCTCTCCACCTGCCGTCCCCAGAACGCAGGCGCGATCTTGCCGCATACGCCGTAAAACCGATTGAACACCGGACCGTTCTGCCCAATCACCACTAGCGAAAGAGTTCCTCCGGGCCGCAGCACACGCCGGATCTCCTCAATCGTCCGGGTGATATCCTCACGCCCCAACAGCTCTAACAGGTAGCAGCACATCACCGCGTCGAAGCTCGAGTCGCGAAACGGAAGATCGCGAACATCGACAGCGCCGCAGTGCGCCCGCGCGCCCGGAAATTCCTTGCGAGCCCGGCCAAGAGTCCGCGCCGCCATATTCGGCGATAAATCCAGACCGAAAGTCTCGCCGGCGCGATTGGACTTCACCAGGCGGCGAAACATTTCCCCGCTCCCGGTGGCCACCTCCAGCACGCGCATCCCGTTGCGAATACCGGAATGGCGCAGCGCGCATGCATGCGCTTTGGAGTGAAAGAAAAACGTGCTCAGAGGATAGACCGAGGCCAGCGAGTCGTAAACACGCCGCGTCCGCTCCGCGATGGTGCGCGGCAACTGGTCTGCACGGGGAAGCAGTAACGAATAATCTAAATCACCCAATATACGCTCCTTCAAATCCCGCACAGGCCCGGATTGGCCCGCCATCGCTCGCTTGTGCGGATCAGTTTTCAACGGTGGACTCACCCGCTGCCCACCAGAGATGCAACTCCAACTACACTACCACTGGTTTGCTCCGGAAGTTCGATACCAGTACTGGTGCCTTCGCCCAACCGGCTGTCGATCCACATGCGATACTCGCCTCCAAACAGCACTTTCAGGCGTTCATTCACGTTGTTCACGCCGATCCCATGCTCGAACAGCGTGGCTAGTTTGGCCTCCGGAATTCCTACGCCGTCGTCCTCCACCAGGATCTGCAGCCGCCCGCCCACGATTTTGCTGCGCACGTGAATGGTGCCTCCATCCACTTTGCTCGCGAGTCCATGCCGGATGCTGTTTTCCACCAGCGGCTGCAGCATCATGCTCGGCACCAGCAGATCCAGAGTAGCGGGATCGATCTCCTTCACGAAGCGGAGCTTATCGCCGAAGCGGACCATCTCGATCGCCAGATAATCGTCGATGAAAGACAGCTCCTTGCCCAGCGGCGTCAGGTTATCCTGCTGCCGCAATAACCGGCGCAGAATTTTCGAAAGCCTTTGGACCACCTGCCGCGCCTGCTCAGGATCCAAGCGGATCAGAGCCGTGACGGAGTTCAGCGTGTTAAACAGAAAATGCGGATTGATCTGGCTGCTGAGCGCGGCCAGGCGAGCCTCATTCAGCCGCATCTGTTGCTGCTCCAGCTTCTTCTCGTTGCGGTTGCTGTTCCAGATCTTGATGGGCAGCACGGTCGCCGCCAGCGTCGAGCTAAATATCGCTACCCATCCCCAACCGCCTGCTTCCGGCCACTGAATCGCGAATACTTTGCCGGGCCACACATTTGCCAGGGTCTGGCGGACCAGCTCCGCCACCAGGATCACCAGGACGCAGGCGATGCTGAACGCGGGCAGGCGCAGATCGCCCTTGCGCAGCAAGCGGACAATCGCCAAATCGGGGAACGGAGTAAATCTCCAGATGAACTCCTTGTCGGCGGCCACATCGCGAAGTAAGCCGCCCATTACGCCCACGGCGGCTAGGAGGGGCATGGTCATGACTTCGCCATGGAGCATGGCCGGCACCGAAATCAAGACGCCCGCAAGCAGGCCGGTGACATACCCGCCGAGCATGCCCATCACCAGGCTGCCTTCCAGGCCCAGATCGACGGCCTGGTAGTTGGGGTGCGTCATCACCCTTGTAAGGACTCCCGCGCCGAAGATGACGGCGCACACCAGCGCCATCTGCACGCGCTGCCAGAGCATGCGTTCCTCGCGCATCAACATGCGCTGGAACCACGCGAAACGGGTCAAAAAGCTGGCCAGCGACGCGGCCACCGCGGGCTTCACCAGCAGAATGACTAGGGGCTGAGGAACCATCGGCTGCTGCCGATCATTATAATGAAGTTACTCACCCGCATTTCATTCATGCTTCAGCCGACGGCCCAAACGATGTCCCAAACGATTGATGTGCGCAAGATTGCCGAGGCCGATTTTCCCACTCGTTTCGGGCATTTCCGGATCCTCGGTTTCGAGGGACCGGTTGCTGGAATTCCGGAGGAAGCGGTGGTCTTGACCATGGGCGATCTCGCCGGAAGCCCACCCCTGGTGCGCATTCATTCGCAATGTCTTACCGGGGACGTCTTCCACAGCCTGCGTTGCGATTGCGGCGGGCAGCTCGAGCTTGCCCTCCACTCTATCGCCGCCGAAGGCCGCGGCGTGTTGATCTACGAAAACCAGGAAGGCCGCGGAATCGGCCTGTTGAACAAATTGCGAGCCTACGAGCTTCAGGATCGGGGAGCCGATACCGTCGAAGCCAACCAACAACTTGGCTTTGAGGCGGACCTGCGCGGCTATCAACTTGCCGGCGCCATACTGCTTTACTTGGGGCTGGATGCCGTCCGCCTGATGTCCAACAATCCGCAAAAGATTCAGGCGCTGGAGCGAGCCGGCGTGCGCGTGGTCGAGCGAGTGCCCTCCCTTGTCCCGCCCCATGAATCGACAGAGGATTACCTCCGCACCAAGCGCGAAAAGCTCGGCCACTTACTAGACTGAATTCGACGCCGTGAGGACGCGGTTGTAAAGTATTACGATGCGTAGGCTTCACCTGACCGCCGGAACTGTCGTATTCCTCGCATTCTTGATCACGGGTCAGTTCATGCGGCATCACTCGCCGCCCATGCTTACGCTCAGCGATAGCGTGCGTCTGATGTTCCGCTCGCGGCACATCTACATCCTGGCCGCCGCGCTGGTCAATCTGATGCTGGGACTGTACCTGCAGCAGCACTCGCATGGCTGGCGCCGGGCCGTTCAAACGATCGGCTCAGCGTTCGTCATTGCCTCGCCTGCGCTACTGATTCTTGCTTTCGCAATCGAACCCCAGCGCGGCTTCCAGAAGGAAATGCACGCGAGCGCCACCGGTCTGTACACACTGTTCCTGGGTTGCTTCGCCCATCTGATCTCGGGGCCCGTTACAGGCTCGGCCCCCAATTCCCGAAAGTAACAGCTCGCGCCTGGCCGCGACCCAGCCTCTGTTTTGCGGGCGGTTACTTTAGTGAGCCCGCAAAGGGCCAGTCGCCGCCCCATCAATTCCCGAAGGTACAGCTCCCTCGAAGCCGCGACCCAGCCTCTGTTTTGCGGGCGGTTACTTTAGGAGCCCGCAAAGTGCCGGTCGCCGCCCCCTCAATTCCCGAAGGTACAGCTCCCTCGAAGCCGCGACCCGGGCTCCGTTTTGCGGGCGGTTACTTTAGGAGCCCGCAAGGGGCCGGTAAGCCGCCCCCTCAATTCCCGAAGGCCACAGCTCGCTAGTGGTCGCGACCCAGGCTCCGTTTTGCGGGCGGTTACTTAGGAGAGGCCCTTCTTCTCCAGCAAAACGGCTAGATCCACCACCCGCATCGAATAGCCCCACTCATTGTCGTACCATGCGACCACCTTCACCAGGTTCCCGCCCAGCACCTTGGTCAAATCCGAATCGACGATGGAGCTGTGGGGATTGTGCATCATGTCCGTCGACACCACCGGATCTTCCGTGTACTCCAGAATCCCCTTCAACTCCCCGTGAGCCGCGGCCTTCAGCGCCGCATTGATTTCCTCCGCCGTCGCCGATTTCGACGTGACCGCCACCAGATCCACTACGCTGACATTGGGCGTTGGAACACGCATCGCATAGCCGTCCAGCTTGCCCTTGAGTTGCGGCAGCACCAGCCCGATTGCCTTCGCCGCACCCGTCGAAGTAGGAATCATGTTGATCGCCGCCGCACGCGCCCGCCGCAGATCCTTGTGGGGAAAATCCAGTACGTTCTGATCGTTTGTGTAACTATGGATGGTGGTCATGAAGCCCTTCTCGATGACCAGCATTTCATGCAGCACCTTCGCCACGGGCCCAAGGCAATTGGTGGTGCAGGACGCGTTCGAAATGATATTGTGCTTGGCCGGATCGTAAGCCGAATCGTTGACTCCCAGCACGATGGTGATGTCTTCGCCCTTCGCTGGCGCGGAAATGATCACCTTCTTCACCGTGCCCTGAAGGTGCTTCGAGGCGTCCTTGGCCTCCGTAAACCTTCCGGTAGACTCCACCACTATCTGCGCGCCCAAGCTAGACCAGTCAATCTGGGAAGGGTCCTTGATTGCAAAAATCTTGATGCGTTTTCCGCCCACGACGATCGCGTCCTCTTCGGCCTTGACCTCTTCGTGGAGGCGCCCTAGGGTGGAGTCGTATTTGAGCAGATGCGCCAGCGTCTTCGTATCAGTAAGATCGTTGGCGGCGACAATTTCAATGTGAGGATTATGGAGTGCAGCCCGCACCACGTTGCGGCCGATGCGGCCAAATCCGTTTATTGCGACTTTGACTGGCATGATCCAGTGTATCTCGGGTCTATCATCAAAAGATGGTTCTCTCCGACGTCGATATCCACCGCTACCTGGAGCAGGGAAAGATCAAGATTACCCCCGCGCTTCCCCCCGAACAATTCGGAAGCTGCTCCGTCGATTTCCGCCTGGGCAACGAGTTCAGCATCTTCGAGCACAGCCGCCATCCCTACATCGACCTCCAGAACCGCACCGCCATTCAGGAGTTGATGCGCACCATCACCGTGCCCGCCGGCGAGCCGTTCATCCTACAGCCGCACGAATTCGCCTTAGCCATCACCGAGGAAATTCTGGAGCTCGACGACGACGTTTTGGGCCGCCTGGAAGGCCGCTCCAGCCTCGGACGCATCGGCATCATCGTGCATGGAACCGCCGGATTGTTCGATCCTGGCTGGGCCGGCAAGGCCACACTCGAGCTGAGCAACCTCGGCCGCATGCCCGTGGCTCTCTACCCCGGCATGCGCATCTGTTCCTTCACCTTCGAACAGCTTTCTTCCCGAGTCGCCGTGCCGTATGGAAAAAAAGCGGGCAACAAGTATTCCGGCCAGAACCGTCCGCTCGCAAGCAAGCTTGCGAGTGAGACCAGCAAATGATTTTGCGGTCACACTGTTGTTATGGGCGTGGACTGCGCCTCACGGCCGCCTCCTTGCTCAGCGGACCGCCGCTCTATCTAGGGAATGCCGTTTTTTTTCCAGCCAGGACCACCTCACCGTTCCCGAAGGGCTGCCAGCAGATTCGTTGTTGAACAATACAAAGCTTTATTCGTGAGTGCGCATTGATTCCAGTTCAGCCTTTACCGCATTGAGGAATCTCGCGGCGTCCATTCCGTTCCACACTTTATGATCGCAACAGCAAGTAAGCACGGCCGTAGGTCTTACTTCGGGCCGACCGTCCACCGCGATTACGCGATCCCGCACCTCGCCCATCCCCACTGCAGCGGCAGTGTTGAAAAGGAAAGGCGCGATTTGATCTACCGTACCTAAGGCAGTCAACTGAAAGGTACCGCTCACTGTGCGGCGGTATGAAGTTCGGCTCAATAGGAAACGAATCAATGCCCTTCGAGCGAACGCAGCAGGCACCACCCAGCCCCATTTATTAAGGAAAGCCGTGAGCTTTTGATCGGAGGCTCGAGCGACTGCAGTTTTTTCCTTGATCTCCTGGCCGATCAATTCCAGGGTGCGACGTTCCGCGTCCTTGAGGATCACGACGGGTGTCACGACATTCTCGCCGGCAACGCTCAGACAGATATCGATCGTATCCGAAGTCAGGCGCTTGTTACCTGCAACCATGCGATGCAGTTCCGGAAGCTGTTGCAGCGCGGCGGCTATCGCAACGATCACAATCTGTGTATAGGTGACAGAAACGCCCACCAACCTCTTCTCACTCCGAAGAGCAGCCGGCCGGGACATATCGACCTCCACGGCCAGCAGCGCACCTGGGGGATCGATCGCTCTAAGCCCATCTCGAAACCACCGCTCGGCCCAGGATAGTTTTTCGATTCGGTCGCTCATGGGGGCAATGCTACTTGCTAATCAATAACCGCTCCGCAAGATCAGCGGCTTGCCGAATGCCCCCGCTATTTGCGATCTCCTGTTGCAGTGCGCGGGCGCGTAATCGGAATCGACTGCTCGAGGGCAACATATCTTGGAGAGCCGTTCGCAAGGTCGATGGGTTCAGCTTTCCCCGTTCGATAAACACCCCGGCGCCGGTCCGGGCGAGTCTCGCCGCAATCGCTGGTTGATCGTGATCGAGCGGAATCGCAACGGCGGGAACGCCAAAATGTAGCGATTGAAGGGTCGTGTTCATACCGCCGTGGGTTATGGTGATGGCTGCTTTCGCAAGCAGCTCGGTCTGCGGAACGTAGCCGACAACCAAAGGATTCCCAGGCAGGTTTAGCCGCGGTATCTCCGCGTCGGTGCCAAGACTTAGGACAAGTTGCACATTTAAACTGCTGCAGGCTTCCGCCATCACTCTGAAGGCCTCATGCATGGGGCTCTGAAGAGTGCCGAGGGAGCCATAAACGATGGGACGGCCATCGAGCTTCTCAAAGGGAAAGCGCCCATGGCTTGAGGTCTGTTCATCGAACCATGGACCGAGATAGTAGAAATGCTCAGGCAACTCGACGCGAGGGAAGTCAAATTCGCGAGGCACTTGCGCCAGCGTTCCAAGTGACGAAAAGGTGTCGTCCGGTTTCGCTATTGACGGCAGTCTCCAGCGCCTGCGGTATGAATTCAGCACAGTCTGTATTGGCGATATCAGCCGGTCGACGATGGCATTGCTTAACCGGTTTCGCGCCTTTGCGAAGGTCGAGTTAGAGAAAGGCCACGCCGTGAACGGGGGCGGAATTGAGGCTTCCCGATTGAGCGGCAGGCTGGTACAAACGCTTAGAAAGGGAATCTGAAGGCGCTGGGCAAGAGTCCCACCAGCCGGTTCATTCTGGTCTACCAACAGCGCGTCGATTTTTTCGGCCTTCAGGACCTCGGGGCCATCGCGCAGAAAGAGGTCGGTGATCTGGGCCGAACCCTTGATCGAGTACCTTAGCGCCGCTAGGCCGTGCAGGCTTCGCAGGGATTCAAGCGAGCGCGCCAACGTACCGGGCGCATAGTCATCGCTCCCTACAGCCGCGAAGCCCACTCCTTCTTTGTGGGCTTTCGCCCGCATGTCCGGGACGTGGACGAGAGTGACACAGTGGCCTCTTCCAGCTAACGTCCGCCCTAATGCGGCCAGCGGATTGATATGGCCAGCCAGAGGGGGACAGATCAATCCGAAATGGGCCATCGTCGTCCTTGGTTATATTTATACATACTCTGGCTTGAAGACGCATGGCGTTTGATGCTTCTGGCATCGTGTCATAGACGGCCCGAATCTTGAGCCAGACGGTCGACCGGATTGAGGGTAGGTGATTGGTGCAGATAGCCGGCCGGAGCGATGTCATATAACGATCGAGAAGAGCACGGCGGGCGCATCGGTATTGGCGCAGGTGATCGTGAGCAGGTACGCGGCTCACTTGCCGCTTCATCGGCAGGCGAAAATGTTTGCGCGGCATGGCTTCGGGCTGCCCGATCAAACCCTGTACGGTTAGATGGCGGAGTGCGTACAGTTGCTGGAGCTGTTATATCAACGGCTCAAACGGCACGGGCTGAGTTCGAAGGTCGTTGGCGCCGACAAGACCCCCGGTAAAGATGCTGGATCGCAAGCACAAGCAAGCGCGCAAAGGGCGACGCGCGAGCGCGCGGGTCCGGAAGAGTTTTTGAAATCCTATCGCGGCTATTTGCAGGCAATTGCTTACGTGGCCTATGACAGCTTCTTTCTCCAGCCCGGGCGCGGCATGCTGGAAGTCGGCTGTTGGGCCCACGCCCGGCGGCATGTGTTCCAGCACTGGAAAAGATCCGTCGCGGATGCGAACGATTTTGCTGATGATTACGAAGCTCTATCGCGTCAAGAAGTTGGCGCGCGAGCGTGGACTCACCGGCGAGGGACTTGCGGCGGCTGGTCCGCGAACAAGGTGCGCGTCCAGCCCTGCAAAAACTGCACGCGTATTTGATCGAGGCCCGCCGGAACTGCGGCCCTGGAGCGATGGCGGGCAGGCAGTCAACTACATCTTAATGAACTGGACCGCGCTGACGCGCTAATGCGAGAGCACCGCGCGGTTGGCTTCCTGCGAACTGATCCAAGTGGAACCCTCCCCCCGGCCCCGCGATGCGCTCTCGAGCATCCCATCCCATCACCCGGATCGAAGAACGACTCCCGCACCGCTGGGCTCTGGCCTATTCCTTCCCGGCCGGTTTATTAACTCGCACGAATAGCTGATCCCAGCGATGATGATTGCTGGAGGGACTGTGAGGCGGTCCTGATTTTCTGGACAGAAAAGGCTTTTTTAACTGATTTTCGCATAACACGATGACATTTCTGGCCTGCGGGCAAGGATGAAATCTTGGACTTCGTCGAACACCGCCACCAAACAGATCCGCAAACAATGCTCTTGATTTGGGACCGGTTGCCCGGCCACCGCAGCCGCCTGGTGCAGTGCCTTCCCGCCTACGCTCCCGAACTCAACCCCTCCAAATACATCTGGGCTCACTTGAAGCAACATGAACTGGCCTGTCACGAAACGCCGACGGCCGCTCCGGTCGATGCAGCGCCGCAAAACTCTCACTACCGTGTTTCAGAAGCCGGCCTCGCTCTTTTAAAAACGTCACTTACTTATGCGAAGCCACTAAGGACGCCGTTTTTTCCAACCAACCGGGACCACCTCACCCTGCCCGGCGACATAGTCTTCGAATCAAAACCATAGCGCGGCTTCGCGCTGCCGCTCGAAGCGATCCTCGCCTGAATCACAGCAGCGGCTCAACCGCCGCCCAAACATCCTCCGCGACCGCCGCCTCCGCACGACCCCCATCAATCAGCCGCACCCGCTTCGGCTCCTCCGTAGCAAGCTGCCGGTAAGCCTCGCGAACCTTGCGATGGAACCCAATATCGTGCTCATCGATACGCGTCTCGACATCCTGCGTCCGAGCGTTGCGCCGGTGCGCCCGAGCCAGCCCCGCCTCCGTATCGATATCGATGGCCAGCGTCAGATCGGGAACCAATCCCCGGCAAGCGATGCGATCAACTTCATACACCAGCTCCGCGCCCAATCCCCGAGCCACTCCCTGATACACCAGCGTGGAATCCGTGAACCTGTCGCACAAGACAACCTGGCCTCGCGATAGCGCCGGCAGAATCCATTCCTCGACATTCTGCGCCCGAGCCGCGAACATCAGCAGCAACTCAGTAGTCGGCCGCAGCTCGCGATTCGCCGCGTCCAACAGAACCCGCCGGATCTGGATCCCGATCGGCGTCCCGCCCGGCTCCGCCGTCTCCAGCACCTCGCGCCCGGCGTCGCGCAGCCGCGCCGCCAGCATGCGCAATTGCGTCGATTTACCGCTGCCCTCCGGACCTTCAAACGTAAGAAACACTCCACGGGCTTTAATCGTAGACATAATGCAGGACCTTCTTCAGATCCTCCCAAGCCTCGCGCTTCGCATCCTGGTTATAGGGCCGCAGCAAATACGACGGATGAAACGTCACGATCACCGGAATATCGCGCCACTTGTGCCAACTCCCGCGCAACCGCGTCACGCCGTCCTTGGTCGCCAGAAGCGCCTTAGCCGCCGTCGATCCCAAGGCGCAAATCGCCTTCGGCCGCAGCACCATCAACTGGCGAAATAGAAACTGCCCGCAAATCTCCATCTCGTCCGGCTGCGGAGTGCGATTCTCCGGAGGCCTGCACTTCACCACATTGCAGATATATACATCCGGCCGCCGGATCGGAATGCCTTCCTTCGACGCCGTCCCCTCAATCATCTGCGTGAGCAACTGCCCCGCGCGGCCCACAAAGGGAAACCCCTGCGCATCCTCATCCGCGCCCGGCCCCTCGCCCACGAACACCAGCCGAGCCTGCGGATTTCCCGATCCAAAAACAACCTTCGCCCGAGCCTCGCACAGCCGGCACCTGCGGCAATCCGGCCCAATATCCTGTTGAATTTTCTCAAGCGTGTCGCCATCCGGCGCAAGCGACGGCAATACGACCGGGATCGCAGCCGCGATCTTCTCACTCATGATTTCCTCAATGGGGTTGACTTGGAGTGCGTTCGCCGGCAACGACGCAGCCGCTACGCGATACAAATCCGTCACGCCCAGATCGCGATAAAAAGCGAGTGACTGCCGAAGTTCATCCCGCGTCATTACTGAGCACTATGCAGGGCCAACCGAAGGCGGATCATCTCATCGAAGATGCGGTGAGCAATCACGCTCTTCGCCGCGCGCCGCACCGGAATCGATTCGCCCGTCCGCAGCACCAGCACCACTTCATTCTCATCCGACTCAAAGCCCGTGCTCGCTTGCGGATCAGTATCTGCGCTCACCAGATTCGCCACCACCATATCGCAGTTCTTCGATTCCAACTTACGCCGGGCTTCCTCCACCAGATTCTCTGTCTCCGCCGCGAACCCCACCAGCAGACGATCGCCCTTCTTGCGACCCAGCTCCGCCAGAATATCCGGCGTAGGATCCAGCTCCAGAGAGAGCCGCGCAGCCGTCTTCTTCAGCTTATGACTAGGCGCGTTCAGCCGATGATAATCCGCGACAGCCGCAGCCTTCACGATCATCGTCGACTCTTTCAAATGCTCCATCACCGCCGCGCGCATCTCCACAGCCGTCCGCACCCGAACCACATCTGCGCCGCGCGGAGGCTCCAGGTGCACCGGACCCGACACCAGGATCACGCGAGCTCCGCGTTCCACCGCCTCCGCCGCCAGCGCATAGCCCATCTTGCCGCTGGATCGATTACTGAGATACCGCACCGCGTCGAGGGGCTCCTGCGTAGGACCCGCCGTGATCAACACCGTCTCGCCTTCCAGATCCCGGTTCCTTCCAACCGGCCGGTCCCGCAATCCAGCGACAACTTCAGCAATCGCCTCCGGCTCCGCCAATCGACCCGGCCCCACCATGCCGCAAGCCAGAATGCCCTCGCCCGGTTCAATCACCACATGCCCACGCTCGCGAAGAATACGCAGATTCTCGCGAGTCGCCGGGTGATTCCACATATTCGTGTTCATCGCCGGAGCCAGAACAACGGGTCCGGTGAACGCCAGATACATCGTGGTAAGAAAATCGCCGGCGAGCCCATGAGCCAGCTTTGCCAGCAAATCCGCCGTAGCTGGAGCAATCACCAGAATCTGGTTTTCCTCCGCCACGCGAATGTGCTCAATTGAACTAGCCAGAGTGTCTTCAGAAGAGCCTTCGCCGAACTTCTCCGTGGCGAACAGATTCGTCAGCACTTTCCGCCCCGTAAGCGCCGCGAAAGTCAGCGGACGAATGAACTCCTCGGCGCCGGGCGTAAGAATCGCCTGCACCGTGAAACCCCGCTCCATCAGCGCGCGCGCCAATTCTGCCGCCTTGTAAGCGGCCACGCCTCCGCCGACGCCAAGCGCTACGTTCATTGCAACGATTGTTTAAGCTTCGGGCAGCGGCTCGGCCGCATCGTGCCGCGGCAAGCTGGGATCGTCGTACTGCACCAAGCCCCGGCGAACCTCTTCCATAGCCGCAACGGTCGGCTTCTTGGAGGTGCTCGGCAGGAAGCTGCGCGCCCCATTCTGCAACTGCCGCGCCCGTTTGGCCGCGACAATGATGAACCGGTAGGCGCTCGCTTCCGGATCGTCCGGAATCACGCTCTGCGCCGTCTGCTTTAGATTCGTTTCAGCCATTTTCAAAAGTCTCCAAAATTGGGCGAATTTCTCTCTCCATCCGGTCTCGCCGGCTTCGAGTGGCCTGCACGATCGCGGCCAGCTCTTGCACGGAAGTGTTCACTTCGCGATTCACCACCACGTAGTCATACTGCGGATAATTTCGGATCTCCTCCGCAGCCTCGTGCAGCCTGCGTTCGATCACCGGCTCGGTGTCCTGGGAGCGCGTCCGCAATCGCTGCTCCAGAACATCCCTGCTCGGAGCCAAAATAAAAATGGAAACCGCGACCGGAATCTTTCGTTTTAATTGTCGCGCACCCTGAACATCGATGTCGAGCACCAGGTCGCACCCATCCCGCTCCGCCCGTTCCAGCTCGGATTGATGCGTTCCATAGTAGTGGCCGAACACCTCCGCCCATTCCAGAAACTCGTCCCGCGCGATACGCACCTCGAACTCCTCGCGCGAAATGAAAAAGTAGTCGCGGCCGTCCTGCTCCTGGCCTCGCGGCTCCCGCGTCGTGTACGATACCGAAAAGCGCAGCCCCGGCACGCGCTGCATCAACTCGTGCACCAACGTGGATTTCCCCGACCCCGATGGCGCCGAGATGATGAAGACAGTTGTCATTCCAGATTCAAACTCTGCTCCCGGATCTTTTCGATATCCGCCTTCGCCGCCAATCCCAACTCAGTGATTTTCAGGCCAGTCTCTCCAATCCCATTAGTCTTGGATAATACCGTATTCGTCTCACGATTCATTTCCTGCAGCAGAAAATCGAGCTTTTTCCCCACCTCGCCGCCACCGTCCAAAAGGGCCCCTAACTGCGCCGAATGCATCTTCAGCCGAGCCAGCTCCTCGCCGATATCGCTGCGATCCGCCAGGATCGCCGCTTCCTGCGCGAGCCTTTGCGGTTCCACTTGAGCGCCCTTGAGCAGATCCTTCAACCGCTCCGTCAATCTGCTCTGGAAAGCTTCCGCCGCGCCTTCGCGGATTTGTTCCATCTCAGCCGCGACCGCTGCCGCATGTGCATTATGCTTGCGCATTTCCGCAGCCAGTTCAGCACCCTCGCGCTCGCGGAATGCGTTCAACTGATCCAGCGCCGCTCCCACCGCCTCGACCAGCAACGGCCCGAGGTCGGTATCCGGCTCGGTTTCCGCCGGTGCCGAAAACATCCCCGGCACTCGTAGCGCCGCATTCAAATCCGGCTCCGCGTCCAAGTCGTGAGCCTCCACCGCATCTTGAAACGCCTTCAAATACGCTTCCAGCAGCGCCTGATTCAGCACCGGAACACCCGCACCAGCAGCGCTTCCGGGCAACGACACCCGCACTTCCACATGCCCTCGGCTCATCCGCGCCTGCACCAAGCCTCGAATCAGACGCTCGTACGCATCCACCGACTCTGGCGCGCGCAAATGGACATCCAACCCGCGATGATTCACGCTCTTGATGCTGACCACCAGTTCCCCGTCCTGACACGGTTTACGCACTCGAGCAAATCCCGTCATCGAACGAACGCCGCTCACAAGTTCACATCCACTTCCAGGAATTGTAAATCGTGCAAGCGGCGATAAATCCCTCCGTGGCTCGCCAATTCTTCGTGAGTGCCCGTCTCAGCGATTCGGCCGTGATCCAGCACCACGATCTTGTCCGCCTTGCGCACCGTCGACAACCGATGCGCGATCACGATAACAGTGCGATGCTGCATCAGGGTGTGCAAAGCCTGTTGCACCAGAGCCTCTGATTCCGAATCCAGATGCGACGTGGCTTCGTCCAGAATCAGAATTGGCGAATTCTTCAGCAGCGCGCGCGCAATCGCCAGCCTCTGCCTCTGCCCTCCGCTCAACTTCATGCCACGTTCGCCGATGACCGTGTCATAGCCCTCCGGCATGCGCAAAATGAACTCTTCCGCCAGCGCATTGCGGGCCGCTTGCCGCACCTGCTCCCGAGTAGCATTAGGGCGCCCGTAGCCAATATTGTTCGCCACCGTATCGTTGAATAAAAATGTATCCTGCGCCACGATGCTGATTAAATCCCGAAGCGGCTTCAGCCGTAGATCGCGAACATCGCGCCCGTCGATCTTCACCGCGCCATCAGTCACATCGTAAAATCGCGGAGGAAGATTCGCCAGCGTGGTTTTGCCCGCCCCGCTCGGCCCCACCAAAGCCACCACTTCCCCAGCGCGCACCTCCAGGTTAATCCCTTCCATCAGGAACCCTTGCGGTGACCCAGGATAACGAAATTTGACATTGTCGAACTCAATCGACTTCTCGAACTTAGTCAGCCGCACCGCCCCCGGCCGCTCTTTGATCCCTTGATCGCGATCCAGATACTCAAACACTTTTTGCGACGCGCCCAGCGCCTGCTGAAAAATATTGTGGATGCCAGTCAGCCGCTTCACCGGCTCATACAGCATCAGCAGCGCCATAACGAAACCAATGAAATCGCCGGTGCTCATTGCGCCTACTTTAATCTGCGATCGCGCGTAAGTCAGCAACACCACAATTGTGATTGCGCCAAAGAACTCAATCAGCGGCGAAGCGATGGCCTGTTGTCCCACATAGCGCAGATTGCTTCGGCGCAGCCTCTGCGCCCGGTCGCGGAAGCGGTTTGACTCAACATCCTCGGCCGCAAACGACTTCACAACGTGATGCCCAGTCAATGTTTCTTGCAGCACCTGATTGAGTTCCCCGGCATCGTCTTGCGCCCTCCTTGTAGTCCCGCGAATTCTGCGTCCTAACTTTAATGTCGGCCACAGAACGAACGGAAGGACTGTGAGACTCCCTACCGCCAGCCTCCAATCCGTTTGAAGAACCACCCCGACGAGGAACAGCGCTGTAAAGCTCTGTCTCAGCAGATCCGCCAAAATGCCCGACAATGCCACTTGGATCTTTTCAAGATCGTTCATGATGGAACTCATCACGCGCGCGGTCGAATTTGCCTCGAAGAAATTCGCATCCTGCCTCAGGACCTTTTCAAAGACGTCCTGCCTCAAGTCCGTTACCGCGGAGAAGCCTACGTAATTCACCAGGTAATTGGCAGTGTAATCGCACAATCCCTTCAATGCGTATACCGCCAGAATCCCGAACGCCACCATGTTCCAGACATTGTGGATCTGCGACGGGACAAAACTTTTCAGATAGACCTGGTGCTTTAGGAAAGTAAACAGCAACACGGGAGCTTCCGCCGATTTCGGGTCCAAAACCCGATCGAATATCGGTTTGATCAGCAAAACAGTCAGCGCCTGCGACGCGCCTACAACCGCCATCAACACCACCGACGCCAGCAAATGCGGCACATACGGCCGCGAATAGCGAAGCAGACGGCGCAATTCCCTCACGCACGCACCTTCTTGAGTGACTCAATCGCCGCGATCACCTCACGGGTTTCAATCGCATCAATCCCGAGAGGCGAAGTCAGCACGCGAGCCTCAGTCCGCCAAGGCGCCCAGGTGACCGGATTCGAAGCTCCGAACAGCGCCACAACCGGAACTCCAAACGCGGCCGCAATATGCGCCGGACCGCTGTCGTTGCCAATAAAAATCTGCGCGCCCGCCATCAAGCTCTTAACCTCCGCGAGAGGCGCACCGCGAATCACCCGAAAGTCTCGGAAGGCACTGACATCGTCATCAGGACCAGCCACAAACACCGGGTCGATGCCGCAGTCCCGCATGTGCGCCGCGACTTCGAGAAAACGCGACGCCCCCCAGGTCTTCGAAGGCAACGAAGCAAAAGGATGTAGAATCCCGTACTGTACGACCGTCTGCGACATACCGCTACCTGAGCCGTGACCAAAGGGAGCGGTTTCGCCCGCCATCAACCTAGCCCGAGGAATCTCCTTCCGAGGCACACCCATCCAGAACATGGCGCTAGCAATATGTTCGGCGGTATGCACCGGACGTTCCTCGTTCAAAATCTCCTGAGCCCGGGGAATCTTCGCCGAATACAGAAAACTATGTCGATGATGGCCAAACCCGAGGCGAAGCCCACTGCCCGAAGCCGCCGCAAGAATCATGCTGCGAGTGCCCCCATGCAGATTCAGCGTAAGCCGCGGTTGCCATCTTCTGATCTCGCCAACGCTGGGAGCAAGGATTTCGTCAATATCCGGATTCCCCTCGAAAACCGGGCGAAAACGATCCTCCACCACCACCGCCACAAGCAAATCGCGGCGATATGCTTTCAGCAGCGCAAGCGCCGGCGTGGTCAGCACACAGTCGCCCAGCGACCGCAAACGGATCACAACGATCCGCGAGCCTGAAGGCAGCCGTTCCAACACGGGTGGTGTCACCTATTATTCTTCGATGCGCGCCTCATCCACCAGCATTACGGGAATATCGTCGCGAATGGGATACACACGCTTGCACTCGACGCACTTGAGGCCGTTCTCATCCTGTTTCAGCTCTACTGGCGCCTTGCACAGCGGGCACACCAGGATCTCCAGCAAATCCTTACTGATGGCCATAGGTAACGACCAGTGTAGCACTCCCGTTTTAGCAAGTTGTTAGAACAGATGTTAGAATTGGAGACGTCTTGCTGGGAGGTCGTCTAATGGTAAGACTGCAGACTCTGGATCTGCGTATCGGGGTTCGAGTCCCTGCCTCCCAGCCAATCCCTTAACCCCAACGCTTAAGCCCCTTGCGCCCGATATCGCGTCTGTAGTGCATTCCCTCAAAACGAATCTTCGCGACCGCGGCGTACGTGTTCTCCACCGCGGAAGGCAAATCCAGACCCGAAGCCGTCACGCCCAGCACTCTGCCGCCCGCTGTTTGGAAACCTCCTGAAGCAATCGCCGTCCCCGCGTGGAAAACGACCGCGTCGCCGCAGTCCTCAATACCCTCGATGCGGTCACCCGTGCGAACCTGCCCTGGATAACCAGCAGCCGCCATCACCACACAAACCGACGGTTCCGGCTTCCATCGAAGCTGGGCGCCCTTTAATTCACCCATCGCAGCCTGCATCAAGACCTGCCCAAATCCGCTGTCCATTCGATGCATCAACGGCTGAGTCTCAGGATCACCCAAACGAACGTTGAACTCCAGAACCTTGGGCCCAGCCTTGGTCATCATGATCCCCGCGTACAGAAACCCCGTAAATCTGGTATCTGCGATCACTGGTTCAATCACCGTCCGCATCACGATTTCGGAATCGGCGGCGGAAAGTATTCGCCCATCGCAATAAGCACCCATGCCTCCGGTATTTGGACCGGTATCTCCATCACCTACAGTCTTGTGGTCCTGAGTAGCTTCAAGCGGTAGAGCCGTTTTTCCATCGGCCAGAACAATAAAGCTGACTTCTTCACCAACCAGAAACTCCTCGACAATCAGTTTGGGACCCAAAGTACGAATAGCCGCCTCGGCCTCCGGGCGGTCTTGGGCGATGATCACACCCTTTCCCGCCGCAAGCCCATCCGCCTTCACGACCACCGGGTAATCAAACTCGGCGATCGCCGCTATCCCGGCTTCCCGCGACTCCACTCGCACAAACCGAGCCGTAGGAATTCCCAAGCGCCGCATCAGCTCCTTCGAGTGAATCTTGCTACCTTCAAGCTGAGCGTTGGCTTGATTGGGCCCAACAATCGGCCTACCAGCCGCGCGAAATTGATCCACCACTCCAGCGACGAGCGGCGTCTCCGGCCCCACGACCGTTAGATCCGGTTCGATGGCTGAGGCAACCGATGCGTAGTCAGTGCTAGGAACCACCCGCCCCACCTCAGCGACACCGGGATTTCCGGGCGCTCCAAAGACATGATGGCCCTCCCGAGCAAGCTTCCACGCGAGCGCGTGCTCGCGCCCCCCACTCCCGATAATGAGAATCCGCATTTGAAACTGCCAGTGTAACCCGTTCACGTGAAACTGAGCCGCGTTAGACTGAGAAAAGATGACAAGCCGTTATCAAGTGATTGTGGTAGGTGCGGGACACGCCGGCTGTGAGGCCGCGACAGCGTGCGCCCGTTTGGGTCTGAAAACCGCAATGGTCACTATGAACCTCGACCTGATTGCGCAGATGTCCTGCAATCCGGCGATCGGGGGAATCGCCAAGGGGCACCTGGTACGGGAAATCGATGCTCTCGGCGGGATCATGGGCGAAGTCACGGACGCCGTCGGAATTCAATTCCGGCTCCTGAACACCAGTCGTGGCCCCGCCGTGTGGTCGCCTCGCGCCCAATGCGACAAAAAGCAATACCGCGTGCGCATGCGGGAATTGCTGGAACACGAGGCGAATCTCCGCATCATCCAAGCTGAGGTCGCCCAATTGGCGATTGTCGACGGACGAGTCCGTGGCGTTGATCTACGCGATGGCAGGCACCTCGAAGCAGATGCTGTTGTTGTGACCACCGGAACATTCCTAAACGGTCTGGCCCACGTAGGTGAAGAAAAGTTCACCTGCGGCCGAAGCGGGGAAGCTCCCTCGAATCTTCTAGGCGATCAACTCCGAGGTCTGAACCTCGACTGGAAGCGGCTCAAGACCGGCACGCCTCCGCGCCTGGACGGCCGAAGCATCGATTGGTCTCGCTTCGAGGCCCAGCACGGAGACCCGGTTCCAACGCCTTTCTCCTTCCTTACCAATAAGATAGAGAGAGAACAAGTCCCCTGTTATGTGGCTTATACAACAGGTGCCACACACTATCTTCTCCGGAACAACATTTCCCGCTCGCCGCTCTATAGCGGGCAAATCGAAGGGATCGGCCCTCGCTACTGCCCTTCCATTGAGGACAAAGTAGTCAAATTCCCAGATAAGACCAGACATCAACTCTTCCTAGAGCCAGAGGGGCTCGACACCTACGAGATCTACGTCAACGGCATGTCCACTAGCATGCCAATCGACGTACAGACCCAGATGGTAGCGTCTGTTCCGGGGCTCGAAGACGCCGAGATGATCCGTCCCGGCTACGCCATCGAATACGATGCAATCGATCCACGCGAATTATCCCTGTCCCTAGAGGTTCGAAAGATCAAGGGCCTGTTCCTTGCCGGCCAGATCAATGGCACATCCGGCTACGAAGAAGCCGCCTGTCAGGGCCTGATTGCCGGCCTGAACGCGGTCTGTTCCGTTGGAGGCAGTGACCCGGTAGTGATCCCGAGGACCGACGGGTACGTCGGAATCCTGGTCGAGGATCTTGTAACCAAGGGTGCCGACGAGCCCTACCGAATGTTCACGTCGCGCGCAGAGTTCCGTCTTCAGCTTCGAATCGATAACGCGGATGAGCGCCTAACACCGGTCGGTCGGCGCCTCGGCTTGGTTTCGGACCAGCGTTGGCACCTCTACCAGCGAAAGCAGGAACAGAAGTCACAAATCCGGTCTCTGATGAATTCTACCCGGGTGAATGCGTCAGAGTTGGGCTTGGAGCCACACGACCGTCCGCTGCTTTCCGAATGGATTCGGCGCCCGGAGGCCAGCATTCGCCAGGTCGTGCACCAGCTGGTCGCGAGTCCTGCTCATGGGGTTTTGGAGACCCTTGAAACGGAGTTCAAATACGCAGGCTACATCGCTCAACAGGAGCGTCAAGTCTCCCGTCTTCGGGATTCCGAAGGGCGAAGGCTACCTTCAGATCTCCCTTATTTTGACGTTCCTGGTCTTTCAACCGAAGTGCGGCAGAAGCTCACGAAGGTTCAACCCACTACCCTGGGACAAGCAAGTCGCATCCCTGGCGTCACCCCAGCCGCAATCGCGGTCCTGGACGTCTATCTGGGTTTGACCAACCTCGGTCTTGCTGGGTGATGTTCCGGGAGCTGTTGCGCTCAGAGTTTCAACCCTGCAGCGAGCTCTCAGGGGTACAACTCGATCAACTTCATCGTCATTATGAGCTGCTCGTCGCCTGGAACAAGCGTCTAAACCTGACTCGAATCCAGGACGAGATTGAGGTCGTACGCCTCCATTACTGTGAATCTCTGTTCGTATCGACGGTTTTGCCTTCAGGACCGCTGAAAGTGGCTGACGTGGGGTCTGGTGCCGGTTTTCCTGGGATTCCTCTTGCCGTCGTCCGACCTGATATCGAAGTTCTTTTGATCGAATCGGACCAGCGAAAGGCTGTATTCTTGCGTGAGGCCACGCGCGAGCTGCAGAACGTCCGTGTTTTGGCTGATCGGCATCAGAACTGTAGGTTGCAATTCGACTGGATCGTTTCGCGGGCGGTCTCCATTCCCGAGGTTCTTGCTTCAGACTTTGCACCCAATCTTGCTCTTCTTGTCTCGTCGACGGACACCCCTCCTGGGGCAGAAGTAATAAAATTGCCTTGGGGACGCGACCGAGTTCTAGCTGTTTCACGTGGAACAGATGTTTCACGTGGAACATGAGGACTTCTCGTGATAGAATCGCTGAAACGTGGCTAAAGTAATTGCTATCTCAAATCAGAAAGGCGGCGTCGGAAAGACTACAACCGCCATCAATCTCGGTGCCTCGTTAGCGGCAAACGACGTAAAGGTGCTTCTCGTGGACTGCGATCCACAAGGAAACTCCACGAGCGGCCTGGGAATCGAAAAAATCCCAGAGATCTTAACGATCTATGACTCACTGCTTGGAGGAATGCCCCTCGATCAGGTGATCGTTAAAACCGACTGCGACGGCCTCGACTTGGTGCCAGCCGATAAGAACCTCGTTGCCGCGAATCTAGATCTGGTGGATGTTCCCGAAAGAGAGCTCGTTTTGCGCAAGGCTCTACTCGCGGTGCGGGAGCGTTACGCCTACATTTTGATTGACTGCCCCCCCGCCTTGGACTTACTGACGCTAAACGCCCTTGTTGCGGCTGATTCAGTGCTCATCCCTATCCAGTGCGAATTCTTTGCCCTGGAAGGCATCTCTCAACTCATGGACACCATCGACAAAGTCAGGGAAAGCTTCTCTCACCCTCTCCAGATTGAAGGCATACTCCTCACAATGTATGATGAGCGCACCAATCTTACCCGCACGGTCGCTGACGACCTCAGAGATTTCTTTCAGGATGAGGTGCTTTCCACGATCATCCCCCGGAGCGTTCGACTAGCAGAGGCTCCAAGCCATGGCAAGCCGATTCTGATGTACGATCCCCGATCCAGGGGTGCTGAAAGCTATCTAAAGCTGGCGAGGGAAATACTCGAGAATGAGCACCGAAAAAACACACAGACCGCTCGGTAGAGGGCTAGCCTCTCTCCTTCCACCCAGGGCGGCGGTGCCGGTCGCGGCGCCAGCCATCCCTCCCATGCCTTTACCAGAAAGGTTGATGAGCTTGGTGCTGCCTCTGGAAGCCATCACCCCTAACCCCGTACAGCCGCGAACGGTTTTCCAGCCGGAACGGCTTGAGGAATTGGCCGCGTCGATTCGTGCCAACGGCATCATTCAGCCCCTTATCGTCCGGCGCTTGGGAGAAGCATATCAGATCGTCGCCGGTGAGCGGAGGTGGCGTGCAGCGCGGCTTGCCGGCCTGGCGGAGGTCCCGGTCATCGTCCAGGACATTGCAGATCCGCAGATGCTGGAACTGGCGCTGATCGAGAATATTCAGCGCGAAGATCTCAACCCAATCGAGACTGCCTGGGCCTATGACCGCCTCGGCAGGGAACTAGGGCTCTCGCAGGAGGAGATTGGCCGAAGAACTGGCAAGGATCGTACCACAATCACCAACATGCTTCGGCTTCTTCGTCTCCCCGACGAGGTTCAATTGCTTCTCGCCGAGCATCGACTGTTCATGGGGCATGCGCGGGCGATCCTGGCTCTGGATTCGGCGGAAGAACAAATCAAGCTAGCTGAGAAGACCGTCGCCCAAGGTCTCTCCGTCCGGCAGGTCGAGGCTCTGGTTCAGGAAGCGTCCTCTGATCGCCCTAAGAGCGGGGGCCGGGCGCGCCGCGAAGCGCCTCAGGATCCCAATGTAGCCGCAGCAATCGGTGAGATGGAGCGGGCCCTCGGAACCCGCGTGAAAATCATCGAACTGAGCGACCAACGCGGGAAGATCGAAATCGAATACTACTCCCAAGCGGAATTGGACCGCCTGTTCCAACATATCGTTGGAACCCGATAAATTCATTCTGGTGCCGGTGACGGGATTCGAACCTGTGACCTACGGATTATGAGACCGTCGCTCTAACCAACTGAGCTACACCGGCACGTCTAACCAGCGTAAGAAGGCGATGCCGTCCGTGTCAAGTATCTGGATATCAGACTCTGAAACTCTGATGCTGGTCACGCAATCCTCACTCGACTACAATTCTCTTAGTGTCCGCTCCGATCGTCGAATTCTCGCGCCTTTCGAAGAGTTACCCGATTTACTCATCGCCAGGCCTGCGTCTCAAAGAATTGGCGACTCTGAACAGGCGCAGTTTCCATACAGACTATTGGGCATTGCGCGACATCAACTTCACGGTGAACCGCGGAGAGACGTTCTGCGTCGTCGGCGAGAATGGAAGCGGCAAAAGCACCCTGCTGCAGATCTGTGCAGGCATTCTGGAGCCAACGGAAGGAACCGCAACCGTTACCGGCCGGGTCTCAGCATTGCTGGAACTTGGCGCCGGCTTTAATCCCGAGTTCAGCGGCAGGGACAACGTCTACCTCAACGGCGCGATCCTGGGCTTTTCCCGCAAAGAAATGGACCGGCGATTCCACGAAATCGAGGCCTTCGCGGAGATTGGCGATTTCATCGACCGCCAGGTTAAAACATATTCGAGCGGCATGATCGTCCGCCTCGCTTTTGCGGTCGCGATTCATGTCGATCCGGAAATTCTCCTCGTTGACGAAGCACTCGCGGTTGGCGATGTCTACTTCCGGCAACGCTGCATGCGAAAGGTTCATGAACTGCGCGCGAAAGGCATTACGATTCTTTTCGTATCTCATTCCACCGGAGACATCAAGGCCTTGGGCGACCGAGCGCTGTGGCTTGACCACGGTCACATGATGGCCATAGGAAAGACGGATCTTGTTGTTTCTAAATACCTTGCGGCGATGGCAGCAAAGGACGCCGATTATCGTTCGCACGAACCCTCGCTCGAAACGGAGCATTCCTACACTCTTCCGGCAGAGATCATCGAGGGCCTTCCAAACATTGATCACCGTTTCGGCGACGGACGCGGAGAGGTCCTGGGAATCGCGGTTGCGTCGCCTGACGGCGAGCGGCTCGCTTCCCTCCGCCCAACCGCGACCATCGTCGTCAGAATCAGCGTTCGAGCGAAAGCCAATCTCGACCGGCCCATCGTTGGATTCATGCTGCGGAATCACCTGGGCGTTGACTTTGCCGGAACGAATACCACCCGCGAAGGCTATGATCTGCCGCCGCTTTTGATCGGCGAAACCTGTACTGTTGATTTTTACCTGGATCTCCCGGAGCTCTATGCGTCCTTGTTTTCGTTCTCGCCGGCGCTAGCCGACGGAACGTTGCAACAATACACGATCTGCGATTGGATCGACAATGCGGTGGTGCTCCCGATGGATCATGGCGACGCGCCGATCTACGGACAGATACACTTTCCGTGCCGCGTCCAGGTGAACACCAAGATTGGGACGGGCACAGGAGCGCCGGCTTCGTGACTGAGTTCACCGGCGAGCGGGTGATCCCGGGCCAAGTCAACGACGATCTTTGGGCGGAGCATATGGCCCGCTACGCTTTCGCGGCACGCTTCGCCGCAGGGTGCCGCGCCCTCGATGCAGGCTGCGGCACCGGCTACGGAGTCAATGAACTGGCGAGTTCGGCCGGTTGGGTTGTGGGCGCTGACGTAGCACCGGAAGCAATCGAATACGCGCGCGAGTATGCGCGGGCGCACTTCACGCATGCGCGCACTTCTTTCCTCCTGGCCTCCGCGGCGGCATTGCCTTTTTCAACGGGCGCCTTCGGTTTGGTCACGGCATTTGAGGTCATTGAGCATCTGGCGTCCTGGAGGGAGTTGCTGCGCGAGGGCCGCCGTGTGCTCGCGCCCGGCGGGTTGTTTCTAGTGTCGACTCCCAACCGGTTGTACTACGCTGACTCCCGCCGCCTCGACGGTCCCAACCCGTATCACGTTCACGAATTCGAGTTCGACGAATTCGACGCGGCGCTACGGGAGTTTTTCCCGCATGTCGCGATCCTGTTCCAGAATCATGTGGAGGCATTCGCGTTTCATGGGGCCGTGCATGGCCGGATAACGAATCAAGACATCGAGGTTCGCCTGGATACAGCCACGGATGAGCCGGCGAATGCCCACTTCTTTATCGGCGTGTGTTCAGACGAGCCTCTACCGGAACTCCAGACTTTCTTCTATGTACCCCGCGCAGCCAACGTCCTGCGGGAACGCGAGCAACACATTCGATTGCTGGACGCGGAACTGGCGCAATCGAAACAATGGCTGGATCAAAATATCTCGGATCATCACCGCTTGCAGGAGGCGCACGAAGAACAGACCCGCCATCTGGAAGCCCAGAATCGATGGACTGCCGAGGTCGAACAAAATTTAAAAGAGGCCCAAGCCCGCATCGCGCAATTGCAAGAGGAATTTCGGACCGAGCAGCGCGCAGCAGCAACCGTGGCGGCGGGGTATGCTCGCAAAGTTGCCGACCTGGAGCAGGAAAATCGGGAAAAAACGGCGTGGGCTTTAGACACAGAAGCTCGCCTGAGTGCCGATCTCGCGGCGCGCGCCGAGCTTCTCAGTCAGACTTTGCGTTTATTGGATACCGCCGAAGCCACAGTGATTGAGCGCACACAATGGGCGCAGCATTTGGATGCAGAGCTGACGCAGCTGCGCACGCAGATGGCGATGATTCGCGAATCCCGCTGGGTGAAGCTGGGGCGGACCGTTGGAATTGGACCGCGCGTTGAATAACACGGGCAACCGCTCTCCAACGCCAAGCCCGCATTTCCGGCGAGCATCCGGGCGGCGCCGCGGAGGAGGGGCGCGTGCCCAGGCGAGCCACGCTCGGCAAGGGTCTCGACAAGAATCTCTGTCCCAGTGCAAACCAGCCGTGCTGCGTGGTGGGGCAGGCGCTCTCGACTGTCGTCCCAGACATCTGCCACGGGAGGCGCGGCATAGGATGACAGCCGAATGAAGCGCTTCCTTGCGGGAGCATGGCGCATCCTCAAGGGCCTGCCGCTGGCCCTGGTGGCTCCTGTTTTTTTAGCGATGGCGGCTGTCGGCTTGCTGCTTGCGGATGTCTTCGCTTTGCTGCGAAAGCGCGCTCCGCTGCCTGCCGGCTCGAAGCCGGAGACCTCCGCGGCTTCGATTGTAATTCCTAACTGGAACGGGCGCGACCTGCTCGAAAAGTATCTTCCCTCGGTCATCGCGGCTGTGGCAAATCACCCGGGGAGCGAGGTCATCGTTGTGGACAACGGCTCCGAAGATGGCAGTGCCAAATTAGTACGCGAACGTTTTCCCCTGGCTACGGTAGTCGCGCTCCCGCAAAACCTGGGCTTCGGAGGCGGATCGAACGCCGGGTTTCGAGCGGCCAAAAACGATATCGTGGTGCTGCTCAACAGCGACATGCGCGTCGACCGCGACTTCCTCGCGCCTCTGCTTGCCGGCTTCCCGGACGAAGATACCTTCGCGGTCTCCTGCCAGATCTTCTTTTCCGACCCAAACAAACTTCGTGAAGAGACCGGGTTGACCGAGGGCTGGTGGCAGCAAGGGGCGCTGCGCGTGAGACATCGCGTCGAACCGGAAATCCACGATTTATTTCCCTGCTTCTACGGAGGCGGCGGATCGTGCGCTTTCGATCGCAGGAAGTTTTTGGAACTGGGCGGGTTCGACGAACTCCTGAAGCCGTTCTACCTGGAAGACACCGACCTCGGATTTCTGGCGTGGAAGCGCGGATGGAAAGTTTTGTATCAGCCAGCCAGCATTGTGTACCACGAACATCGCGGCACTATCGGGAAACGCTTCAGCGACGATTACATCCAGAGCGTCCTCAAGAAAAACTTCTTGCTGTTCACCTGGAAAAATATTCATGAATGGCGCCGGCTGACTGCCCATTTCTGGTTCACCTGGGCCAGCGCCATGCTGAGCTGGCTGTTTGGCGATTCGCCGGAGCGCGCCAATTTCCGAGGCATTGTTCGCGCGGCGATTCAGCTTCCGCACGCGATGGCTTCGCGTCTTCGCGCCCGGCGGCTCGCGAAGGTTAGCGACACCGAAGCGTTCAAGAGACCGTTGGGCGGGCACTTCCGCGATACTTTTTCTCGCACGCTGGCGAAGCCGGATCATTTGCGGGTCCTGTTCGTTTCGCCCTATCCGATCTGCCCACCGGTGCATGGGGGCGGGGTCTTCATGTATCAGACCGTGCGGGAGCTGGCTCAACTATGCGAATTGCACCTGATCGTGCTGCTGGATTTACCGGGGCAACGCGAGGCGCATCGCGAGTTGGATGAATTGTGCGCCTCCACCGAATACGTGGTTCGCCTGGAGGGCCGCCAAAAAGCTTTTGGGTCGATGGAGCCGCACGCGGCTCGCGAGTTTCGGAACCGCGATCTGGCGTGGTTGATTCACCGGCAGATTTATTTGCGCGGCATCGATGTTCTGCAATTGGAATACACAGTGATGGGGCAATATGCAGGCCGCTACCGGCGCATTCCCAGCATCCTTTTCGAGCACGACGTCTACTTTCAATCGGTCTCACGAAGGCTGGAATTTATGACCAGCCCGATCGAGAAAACTCAGGCTCGGTGGGAGTATCTAAGGGCGCTGCGATTTGAGTTGCGGCTGCTGCCGCGGCTAGATCGAATTCAGGTGTGCAGCCGCGATAACGGCGATTACCTCACCTCTTTTCTTCCCTCTCTGAAAGGCAGGATCGATAGCGACAACCGCGCCGGTATCGACGCCTCGCGGTACGAATTCCGGTTGGAAGGCCGCGAGCCTTTCACGCTTCTTTTTCTTGGCAGTTTCCGGCATTTGCCGAATCAGGAAGCTCTGCGCTGGTTCCTCGAGGGCGTGTGGCCGAAGCTCCGCGCGGCCGAGCCTCGTATTCGGTTGATTGTGGTTGGATCCGATCCTCCGCCGCCGCATGCGGTTCCGGATGACCCGGCGATCGAGCTGGCAGGCTTCGTGGAGGATGTCCGCGATCCCCTGGCGCGCTATGCCATTTTCATTTGTCCGATTTTGAGCGGGTCGGGGGTGCGCGTCAAACTGCTGGAAGCGTTCGCAGCGGGGATGCCGGTGGTCTCGACGCGTTTAGGCGCGGAAGGTTTAGCCTCGAACGATGGGGAGTTCTGCGCGCTTGCCGACGATCCAGCCGCGTTCGCGCAAGCGATTCTCGGGCTGATGAGCGAACCGGAAGAGGCGGCTGAAATGGCGCGGCGTGCGCGAGCGGAGGTAGTCGCGAATCGCGATATGCGAACGATGACGGAGCGGCTGATGAAATCGTATCGCGCGGAAGTGGAGAGGATGCGGCGGGACTGAAACCGGCTTATTTGGATTGCGCGGCTCAGTGTGTGGGAACGAAGGCAGCCGCACCGCTCCCTTTGGTCGCGGCTCTGTCAGCGGCGACGAAAAAGCGCTCAGTTCCGCGGCAAATTGCGCAACTGCATCTGAATCTGGAGAAACTCGGCTGTGGCCGGGTGGGGTAAACCTTGAATCGCGTTCTGCATTGCGGCGATTCGTTCGGCATTGTTCAGACGCTCACGGCTGACGTAGCGGATGAGTCCCTGGGGATCGTAGCCGGCTGTCGCGACCATCTTTAGCGCGAGCCCGTCGGCCTCCTGCTCAAAGGAACCGCTGAAGTTCACGTACGACGCGGGTATCAGCATCGGCGAAGCTGGGTTGGCCTTAACGGGAGTGCCAGCCATGGCGCCGAGGGTGTTCATCGAGGCGGCGCGGGTTCCGTGTCTTTCGGCGACATGCGCCATTGCGTGAGCCAGCAGGCCCGCGAATTCGCTATCGTCCTGGGCGGTCAAAAACATTCTGGCCGGGACGAAGACGTAGCCGCCGGGAATCGCCAGAGGTTCCTCCAGGGCGTCGCCGCTCCCGCCAGCATTCTTACTGTCAGCAATCAAGGCGAACGTGTAGGGGAAGCTGGACTCCGGCAACTGCGCCGCCAGTTTGGCCCCCATTTGCTGCACGTAGCTGAGGGCGGCGGCATTGTCCAAGGGGGTGGTGGCTTGACTGACATTCTGGGCCAGTTGCGCACCTAGCGACGCCTCTTTGGCACGGCTGTAGATATTCGGTCCCGCGCCGAGAATTGTCTGAGCGCTGAGAGTCAGAGCGGATGCAATGAGTACGAATGCCAAGCTACGCATGCGCACCTCCTAATCTTGAGGCTTTGATGCCGCAGCCTCCGGGGTGGTTCCCGAAATTTCCTCGCCGTTTTGAAAGCGACTTCTACTTCTTGCCCGCGCGGTCCTTGTCAAATTGCTCCGCTACCTTTATCGCCAGTTGGTTCATCTCGCCGGCGGCGTTGCTCTTGGCGGTGGCGAAGGTGCTCCACAGGATGACTCGGGTTTGCCGGTCCACCAGAAACAGCGAGCCTTTTCCCCGAGTCCCCGGCGCCGAGGTAGGCCTGGTGAAATCTTCGGTAGTCATCTTGCCGTCGGATTTCTTTTTCTCGGCGTACATGCTGTCCAGGCTCTGCTCAAAGTTAACGCCGATACGATCGGTGAAAATCGCGTCGGCCTTTTGCGGGTCGGTCACCACTTGAATCGCGCTGAGCTTGGCCAGCCGATTCGCAAGATACTGATCCAGTCCGCCGGACATGGGCATGAGGTAAATGGACTTGACGCCTGAGAGATCGGCTGCGAAGAGCGACACGCCGGCCGCAAGAAAAACCGTCAGCAGCTTCATCCCTCCATCATACACACGTTATGCTAGTCCTTCGGCCAAATGTACAAGGGTCAAAAAATTACGGTAATCATGCCATGTCTCAACGAAGAGCAGGCGATTGAACTGCTGTTGCAACAGATGCCTGGCTACGTGGACGAAACCATCGTGGTGGATAACGGCTCCACGGACCGGACCTCGGAAGTGGCGCGGGGCCTGGGAGCCAAGGTCATTCGCGAGGACGTGCGCGGGTACGGGCGCGCTTATAAAACCGGCTTCGCGTCGGCCACCGGAGACATCATCGTGACTCTGGATGGAGATCACAGCTATCCCCTGGATGCGATTTCGTATCTTCTCGAAGCATTCCTGCATTTGAACGTGGATTTCCTGAACGCTTCGCGCCTGCCGCAGCGCGATCCCAAGGCCATGAGCTTTATCAACAAGGTGGGCGGCTTGGTTCTCTCGCTGGTAATGTCGATCCTGTATTTCCGCTGGGTGCGCGATTCGCAATCCGGCATGTGGGTATTTCGCCGGTCGATTTTAGCGGGAATGAATCTCACTTCCGACGGCATGGCGTTTTCTGAAGAGATCAAGATCGAAGCGCTCAAAAACAGCCGGGTGCGATTCGCGGAAATCTCCATCCAGTACACCTCGCGGGTGGGCGAGAGCAAGCTGAATCTGTGGCGCGACGGCTTCTACAATCTCTGGTTCCTGGTCAAGAAGAGATTTTCATAAAGCGCATGAAAGTCGTGGCGGTGATCCCGCATTGGAACCGGCGGGAACTGCTCGCGAAATTGCTCGAAAACCTGCGCCGCCAGACCCGGACGTTCGATGAGGTATTGGTGGTCGACAACGGGTCGACGGACGGCTCGGCCGAGATGGCTGAGCAGCAGGGCGCACGGGTGCTTCGGCTCGGTAGCAATCTGGGATTCGCCGCGGCTGTGAATCGGGGAATCGAGATCGTAAGTCAGACAGCCGCGGATTTAGACTGGATCGCGATTCTCAACAACGATGTGACGCTGGACGCGGACTGGTTGGAAGCGGCGCTCGCGGCGGCGGGCGGTAGCGAGGATCTTTGGTTCGCGTGCGGCAAGGTCCTGCGGGCGGACGATCCGTCGAGGATCGATGCGACTTTCGATGAGATATCGAGAGCCGCTTGCGCCTGGCGCTGTGGCTCAGGCCGCCCGGATGGGCCGATCTGGAATCAGCCTCGAACAATCCGGATTGCTCCTATGACTGCGGCGTTATTCCGAGCCAGCCTCTTTCAGGAAGTCGGGCTCCTGGACGAATCGTTCGAATCGTATCTCGAAGACGTCGATTTCGGGTTACGTTGTGCTTTCGCCGGCCGCAAGGGCGCGTATGTGCCGCAAGCCGTGGCGCACCATATCGGAAGCGCGACACTGGGCGAGTGGAATAAAGACACGGTCCGCCGCATTGCCCGCAATCAGGTTCTGTTAGCCAAGAAGCACTTCCATGGGATGGCCGTTTGGCGAATCGTGGCTGGTCAATTGCTCTGGGGGTTATTGGCTTGCCGCCGTCGGAGGGGTATTTCATACCTGGGTGGCAAGCTTCAAGGTCTCAAAAGTCGGCCCGAGGGAAAAGTACAATTTGTTGCACTGGCTACCGTCAACTCTGTGCTGGAGGAAAGCGAGCGGCACATCCTTGAACTCCAGGAAAAGACAGGTTTCGACCGTTACTGGAGGGCCTACTTCTGGCTGTCGCGGCGGTAATTGTTACTCACAATTCTGCATCCGTCATTGGCGGGTGTCTGGACGCTCTGGCTGAAATGGCTCCTTCGGCGACCGCCATCGTAATCGATAACGCCTCAAGCGACCGGACGCTTGAGCAGGTCCGCGCGCATTCCCCTGTGAGCGGGGCCGTAAATCTTATAGCCAATCAGAAGAACAGGGGTTTTGCCGCCGCCGTAAACCAGGGCGTGGCAGCTTCTTCGGCGGAGTATCTACTGCTTCTGAATCCGGATACACGTCTCCTTAGTACCCTGGACGACTTGGTCGAGGCGAGCCACAAGTATGGCTTGGCTTCCGGAAAGCTAGTCGATAAGACGGGAAGTCCGCAGCAAGGGTTTACCATCCGCCGCTTTCCGGCGCCGGCCACATTCTGGTTTGAGCTGCTTGGATTAAACCGGTTGTGGCCGTCGAATCCTGTCAACCGGCGCTACCGTTATCTGGATTACGATCTTGATCGGAAAGGCTTGGTAGAACAGCCTGCGGGCGCATTTCTCATGTTCCGGCGAGACGTCTGGAAGCGTCTCAGCGGCCTGGATGAGAGCTTCTATCCGGTCTGGTTTGAGGATGTCGATTTCTGCCGGCGGGCCTCGGATGCGGGCTACGCTACAGCATATGTTCCGCGAGTTGCGGCGGAACACCTCGGCGGCCACTCCGTCACCCAGGTACCCGAGGGATGCCGATGGCGTTATTGGTGTGTTAGCCTCTTAACATATGCGGGCAAACACTTTGGACCTTCCGCTTACCGCGGTGTGTGCCTCGCAGTGCTGCTCACAGCCGTTCCTCGGACGGTCCCACGGATGATTCGAGGGCGCAGCCTCAGTCCAATTTTCAGTTGTATCAAAATCATTCGTTTCGCTGTGCGGTGTCTTGTGTCCCCCCGGAGACCCGGAGAGGACCCGAATCTGGTTTCATAAAAACTTCATATCATGCCCTCCAGAGATCTCATCTCCGTTACAGTGGTCACTTACAACAGCGGCCGTTTCATCAAACGCTGTTTGGAATCGGTTCTCGAGCAGAAATACGCGGATCTGGAGGTGGTGGTCATCGACAACGCCTCCACCGACGGCACGGTGGACATACTCGAGCAGTTTACCGATCGCTGCCGCATCTACTACAACGATGAAAACATTGGGTTCGCCGCAGCCCAGAACCAAGCGATCGGGCTGTCCGGCGGGGACTGGGTCCTGACGCTGAATCCGGACGTTCTGCTGCTGCCTAACTTTATTCAGGCTCTGGTGGAGGCTGGCCAGGCGGATCCCAAGGTGGGCTCCGTGTGCGGCAAACTCCTGACCATCCGGCCCACTTTCGATCTTCCGGAAAAGGAGTTGGTGGATTCGACCGGAATCTACTTTACGCCGGCGCTCAGGCATCTGGATCGCGGCAGCCAGGAGGTCGACAACGGCCACTATCTGAATTTCGAGTACGTCTTTGGGGCCACAGCCGCCGCCGCGCTCTACCGGCGCCAGATGATCGACGATATTTCGATCGATAACGAATTCTTCGATCCGGATTTCTTCGTGTATCGCGAGGACGCGGACGTGGCATGGCGGGCGCAATTAATGGCGTGGCGATGCATATATACCCCAATGGCTCGTGGGTATCACGTACGCGCCGTGCTGCCAGGGAATCGCCGCGCGCTGCCGCCGGTGATCAATATGCACTCGGTGAAGAACCGCTTCCTGATGCGCATCAAGAACATGACTCCGGATCTTTACCGGCGCAACTGGTGGTCGATCACGTCGCGCGACCTGGTGGTGGTGGGCGCGTGCCTGATCAACGAGCGTTCCTCGCTCAAGGCGTTCCGCTACCTGCTGGGAAACTACAAGCGCGTGTGGAGTAAGCGCCGGGAGATCATGCGGCGAAGGCGCGCCAAGGACGATTACATGGCCAGTTGGTTCTCTTTTGAACCGGTCAGCAGGCCCGCGCCCCGTCCCTCGGCGCGAGCCTTGGCCAAGACTCGGACGGCCCGCGGTTAGCCGCAGGCTCAGGTTCTCGACTCGGTGCGGTTCGCCTTGCTTGGCACTCGCGGCGTTCCCGCGCGCTACGGTGGATTTGAGACCTTCGCCGAAGAGCTTTCCACCCGTCTTGCCGTCCGCGGCCACACCATCACCGTTTATTGCCGGGAGCGCTACGCACGCCCGGAATATCACGGCGTACGTCTCCAGTACCTACCCACGCTGCGGCACAAATACCTGGATACGATGGTACATACCTGGCTTTCCACCTTGCACCTGACCTTAGTACGCTTTAGCGGACGCAAACAAGATGCGGTGCTGTACTGCAACGCGGCCAACGCGGTATTCACGTGGCTGCCGCGCGTCCTGGGAATGCCGGTGGCGCTGAACGTGGATGGACTGGAACGCAATCGCAAGAAATGGAATCGCGCGGCCAAAGCGTGGTACAAACTTTCCGAGTGGCTGGCGACCTGGATGCCGAACGTGGTGATCACCGATGCGCGGCGCATCGCGGACTACTATCGGGACCGGTATCAGCGCAGTTCTGAGATGATCCCCTACGGCGCCGAGACTGGGCCCGTGGAGACAGCGGCGGAGCTTGGCAGGCTCGGGCTGGAGCCACGGCGATACTTCTTCTACGTGAGCCGCATGGAGCCTGAAAATAACGCGCTGCTGGTCCGGGAATCGTTCGAGAAGCTGGACACTCCGATGAAGCTGGCGCTGGTCGGAGACGCGCCTTACGCGGCGGAGTATATCCGGCGGGTTCGCGAGACGACGGATCCTCGCGTGGTGCTGCCGGGAGCGATCTACGGCGAAGGCTATCGCGAGCTCGGTTCGCACTGCTTCGCTTACGTCCACGCGACCGAGGTCGGCGGGACGCATCCGGCCTTAATCGAGGCCATGGGCCGGGGCGCGCTGACCCTGTACCTTGACACGCCGGAGAACGCCGAGGTCGCCGGCGGAGCCGCCCTGGCCTTCACGCATGCAAATTTGGAGGCAGTGATGCGCCAGGCTCTGGACATGCCCGAAGACGAGCGCGAGACCTGGCGCGCGCGGGCCATGGAAAGGGTCCGATCGCGCTACAGTTGGGAAGCGGTGACCGATGCGTATGAATCGCTCTTGACCGGGCTGGCGTCTCCCTCAATAAAGGCCTCGTCATGAGAAGCTGGGTCGAGATTTCTCTCGGGACCATCCGCGCCAACTACCGGGCGGTGCGGGAAGTGGTCAAGGACGCCGCGGAAATCATGCCCGTGGTGAAGGCCGACGCGTACCGGCACGGCGCGGTAGCCGTTTCGCACGCGCTTGAAGCCGAAGGCGCGCCCTGGCTGGCGGTGTCGAATGTCGAGGAAGGCGCGGCGCTGAGGCAGGCCGGGGTTCGGGCGCGAATTCTGGTCATGGCCGATTTTCTCCCCGCGGATCGGGGCGCGCTGCGTGAATTCGCCCTGACTCCCGTGATTCATTCGCTCCACGATATTCGGCTCGCGTCCGGTCCATACCATTTGAAGATCGACAGCGGCATGGGGCGGCTGGGAACCCGCGCCTCGGCGGAGGAGATTGCTCAAGCTGTCGCCGCGGCCGAGGTCAAGCCCGAAGGTTTGATGACGCATTTCGCCTCCGCGGGAAATTATTCGAGCCCGCAGACGGAGGAGCAGCTCGCGCGCTTCGAGAACGTAATCTGCGCATTACGCCAAGCCGGCCTGGCGCCGCGCTACATTCACTCTTCCGCGACGATTCCGGTCGCCTATGGCCGGCGGGAGGCCTGGGGCAACCTGGTGCGGCCGGGGCACGCCATCTACGGTTACATTTCCCCTGCCCGCGGAACGGCTCCGCACGCGGTGCTCGCCGTTAAGCCGGCCTTAACTTGGAAGGCTGCCGTGCTGACGGTCAAGGATCTGGAGGCCGGAGCGCTGATCGGCTACGGAGGCATGCAGCGGGCTGAAAAGCCCATGCGCATCGCCGTGCTCGCCGCAGGCTATGCCGACGGCATTCCGCACCGGTTGTCCAACCGCGGCAGCGTGATCGTCAAGGGCACTCTTGCGCCTATTGTTGGCGCGGTGTCGATGGATTTGACGACTGTGAATGTTACCGGATGCGGCGAGATTCAATCAGGCGACTCTGCGACTCTATTGGGCGTTGACGGCGGAGCTGCCATTGACGCGCAGCAGATCGCCAAGATCGCCGGGACCATTTCCTATAGCGTGTTGTGCGGGATCAGTGCGCGGGTGAAACGCGTATTTGTGGATTGAGCCGCAACCCCTTCCTTTGGTCGCGGCTCGGCCAGCGGCATGTTTCTCAAGCCCCGAGTCGCGACCAGAGCAAGCGGGATGCGCAACGTTTGAAGGGCGACGCGCCGCAATCGATGCGCAGCAAAGTTTGTTATGCGGGATTAAAGCGGGTTTCGTGAATTAGTAGGACACAACCGCTTCCTTTGGCCGCGGCTCGGCCAGCGGCATGTTTCTCAAGCCCCGATTCTGAGCCGCGACCAGAGCAAGCGGTTTGCGCAACGTTCGAAGTGCTCCGCCGCAATCGTGCACAGCAAAGTTTGTTACGCGGGATTAAAGCGGGTTTCGTGAATTAGGACAAAACCACTTCCTTTGGCCGCGGCTCGCCAGCGGCATGTTTCTCAAGCCCCGATTCTGAGCCGCGACCAGAGGAAGCGGTTGTGCAACGTTTGAAGGGCGGCGGCGCAATCGATGCGCAGCAAAGTTTGTTACGCGGGATTAAAGCGGGTTTCGTGAATTAGTAGGACAAAACCGCTTCCTTTGGCCGCGGCTCGGCCAGCGGCATGTTTCTCAAGCCCCGATTCTGAGCCGCGACCAGAGCAAGCGGGCTGCGCAACGTTCGAAGGGCGACGCCGCAATCGATGCATAGCAAAGTTGTGATGCGGGATCGGGAGCGCGTAAATAGGGTTTTTGGGGCATCAGCGGGGCTGGATTAAGGGGCGAGATCAGCCCGCCCCTCGAGACAAATGCAACGCAAACTACTGGTGGAACCTGCCTTCGAGCACGCCCTTTGCTAGAACGTGCCCATCCATAGCCTTCATCACCTCCGCGCGAGTCGCGTCCGGACCCAGGTCAAGCTTGGTATCCAAGGCGAACAACTCGAACGTGTAGTGATGATAGGGTCCGGCAGGGCCGGCGCCCGGGCCCATGAAACCCACTGCGCCGCGCGTGTTTTTGATCTGGATGGTCCCGTCAGCCAGCTTCGCGTCCGCTGGAATGCCGGCGGCAAGTTCCCTTGCACTCGCGGGGATGTTGAACATCATCCAGTGGGTCACGTCCTCAGTCTTTTTGCCGGGAGCAGCATCGGGATCGTGAAGCAGCAGTGCGAAACTCATCACGCCGTTGGGTACGTTGGTCCATTCCAGTTTGGGCGAGGCCGCGGCCGGCCCCGCTTTCTGGGTGAACTTATCAGGGATCACACCGCCGTCCACCAGATCCGGAGACGTCAGGGTGAGACCGGGTCCCGCGGGTGCCCGCCCGCCGCCCTTGCCTTTGTCTTGCGCGAGTAGCGCACCGAACGCTACCGCGAGAAAAATCGCACCGCCTGCAACTGTTTTCTTAAGCATTGATGTTCTCCTTTGAAATTTTACTGAGCGGGACGTTTGAAACGGGCCTCAAGCACGGCCTTGCCTACGACATGGCCCGCCATGGCGCCCATCACATCGGCGCGCGAGGCGTCGGGACCCAGGGTCAGCATTGCATCCAGAGCGTACAGCTCCCACGTGTAGTGATGATAGGGATTGATGGCCTGGTTCCCAGGGCCAAAATAGCCGACCCGGATGCCGCGTGCCTGGATGCTGCCGTCGGCGAGCTTGGGGTCGAGAGGTTGGTTGCCGGCAAGCCCACGCGCGGTCCCGGGAATATTGAAGACCATCCAATGCAGCGTATCTTCGGGACCCTTTTTCGAGGCGTTATCGGGATCGTGCATGATCAGAACGAAGCTCATGGTGGCCATGGGGACGTTGGTCCATTCCAGCTTCGGAGACGGGGCATCCGCTCCCGCCGCCTGGGTGAACTTATCCGGAATGATGCCGCCATCCTGGAAGTCCGGCGAGGACAGAGCCATACCGGGAACCGCGGGACCTCTTCCGCCGCCACCCCCCTTTCCGCCTTTATCCTGCGCCAACGCGGCGCCGAGAGACACTGCTAAGAGCACTGCTCCTGAAACAATCAGTTTCTTCTTCATGTGGAAATCTCCTCGTGCCATTCTACAGCGCTGGGCCAGCGATGTGGGCGGCCGGAGCTGACACATCACGAAGCCAAGCTCCCAGCGAATAAGCAACGGTGCGGACCGCCATCGCCATGTATATCATTCCGACCCCATCGTTTACGAGATCCAGATCGCCAACGTACCTTGGAGCCAAACGCACGCCGATGCGCCAAGCGAAGTAGCAAGCGCCGTAGATCCAGATCCACCTCGCTGCCGGGGGCCTCCACTTGTAGTACACGAACCACCCCCGGAAGCAAGGCGCACAGGGAGCTGGGGACCATTTCCCGAATGTACTCGCCGGCGAAGGTGTGAGGGTGATAGAAATTCTTGATGTCGGCCTCCGCGATCGCAGTTCCAACCACCGCCACATGCCAACTGCCAAGAAAGGACGCGCAGACACGAACTGGTCCGGGAAGGGGATGCCAAAATGAGCGCACCATCCATCATCGCTCGGAACCAGATGCGGGCTAGATGGAGCCGGGTTTAAACGTCCAGGTTGCGGACATCGAGGGCGTTTTCCTCGATAAATTTGCGGCGGTTTTCGACGTCTTCGCCCATCAGCGTGGTGAAGATCTGGTCGCTCTGCACCAGGTCCTCGAGCGAAATCTTCAGCAGCGTCCGGGTGTCGATGTTCATCGTGGTCTCCCAAAGCTGCTCCGCGTTCATCTCGCCCAGCCCCTTGTAGCGCTGCACGTTGATCTCGCGAGTTCCCTCGCCCTTGACATGGGCCAGCAGATCCCGCCAAGTCGCCAGCGTATCCCGGGCATTATCCTTCACCGCCACGAACGGTGGCAGATTCAGTTTCGCCGTCTGCCGAGCTTTGTGGCGCAGGCGCTTATATTCCGGCTGCGCGGCCAGTTCCACATTGATGGCCCGCTCTGCGTTGGTGGGATCTTTGTAGGTCACCATCCAGGCGGAATGCTCTTCCTCGCGCTTCAGCTCAGTCTCCACCTTCAGCTCTTTCAGCCCCTCATACACGGCGCGAACATTCGCCTCCACGGTGAAGTCCGCCTTGGTGTCGATGGCTAGCTCCGCCCGCGCCAGAACCTCCACCACGCGGGGTTCCCGCAGACGCCGCTCCAGCTTGCGGAAGGTTTGCTGGAACTCGTCGAGCTGCACCAGGAAATTCAGCAGTTCTTTCCCGGCCAGCACGCTCTTGTCAGACAACTCGACTTTGAGATTGTCAGTGGCGCGGCGCAGAATCTCGCGCGTGAACTCTTCGTCGTTCTTGATGTACTTCTCGCTCTTGCCGCGCTTGATGCGATAAAGCGGCGGTTGCGCCACGAAGATATGCCCGCGCTTGATCAGCTCCTGCATATGCCGGAAGAAAAACGTCAGCAGCAACGTGCGGATGTGCGATCCGTCCACGTCCGCGTCGGTCATGATGATGATCTTGCCGTAACGCAGCTTGGCCGGGTCGAAATCGTCCTTGCCGATGCCCGTGCCGATCGCCGTGATCATGCACCGGATTTCCTCGTGGCCCAGCATCTTGTCGTACCGGGCTTTCTCCACGTTCAGAATTTTGCCGCGCAACGGAAGAATCGCCTGATAGCGGCGATCGCGCCCGCCCTTGGCCGTGCCGCCGGCCGACTCGCCTTCGACTAAGAATAATTCGCAGCGGTCGGGATCGCGCTCCTGGCAATCCGCGAGCTTTCCGGGCAATCCGCCCGAATCGAGCGCGCCTTTGCGCCGGGTGAGATCGCGAGCTTTCCTGGCCGCTTCCCGAGCCCGCGCCGCGTCGATCGCCTTGGAGACGATCTTGCGCATCACGGATGGGTTCTTGTCGAAGTACTCGCCCAGCTTTTCGTTGATCAGCTGGACTACATAGCCCTGAATATCGGAATTGAGCTTGCCCTTGGTCTGTCCTTCGAACTGCGGCTGCGGCAGCTTGACGCTGACCACCGCTGTCAGGCCTTCGCGCACGTCGTCGCCGCTCAGGTTCTCTTTGACGTCCTTGAACATCCCCGCCGCCTGCGCAGCCGCGTTGATCGTCCGCGTCAAAGCGCTGCGGAATCCCGAAAGGTGCGAACCGCCGTCCACGGTATTGATGTTGTTCGCGAAGCTGAAAACCGACTCGCTATAGGAATCGTTGTACTGCAGCGCCACTTCCATGGTCAGCTGGCCGCCGTTCGGAAGATCGCGCTCGCCTTCGAACACGATGGGCTTGTCGTGAAGGACGTTTTTGCCCTTGTTCAGATGCTTGATAAATTCGGCGATGCCGCCGGCGAAGTGAAACTCAGCGGAACGAGGCGGATCCTCGCGCTCGTCGACCAATGTGATGGTCAGGCCCTTGTTCAGGAACGCCAGTTCCCGAAGACGCGTAGACAAAGTATCGAAATTGAACTTCGTCGCGTCCATGATCGTGGAATCCGGCTTGAACGTGATCTTGGTCCCGGTCTTCTTGCCCGCTTTGCCAGCCTTGGCGAGCGGCGCCTTGGGAACGCCCCGCGCGTACTCCTGCTCCCACGTATAGCCCTCGCGCCAGATCTCCAGCGACAGTGCCTCTGAGAGCGCGTTGACGCAGCTCACGCCGACGCCGTGCAGGCCGCCGGAGACTTTGTAGCTATTCGAATCGAACTTGCCTCCGGCGTGCAGCCGGGTCATGACCACTTCCGCGGCGGAGATGCCTTCTTCCGCGTGGAGATCCACGGGAATGCCGCGGCCGTTGTCCATCACGGTCATGGAATCGTCTTCGTGAATGATGACGTTGATTTCGTTGCAATGGCCGGCGAGTGCTTCGTCAACAGAATTATCGACCACCTCGTACAGCAGGTGATGCAGACCGGTTTCTCCAGTCGATCCGATGTACATGGCCGGACGAAGGCGCACGGCTTCCAAGCCTTCGAGCACCTTGATACTGGTTGAATCGTACGTAGTAGATGACATGCTTATTTAACTCAGGAAACGCTCAAATCCTCACAGGTCAAATTCTCATGGGCATGATCACGTAGCGGTAGTTGTCAGGCTTGTCCCCGCCCGGCCGCATTTCGCCGGCGCTGTGCGGATCTTTGAACAGAAAGCTTACCTGCTCGGTCGACACCGCCCGCAGGAAATCCATCATGTATTCGGCATTGAAGCCGATCTCTGTCGCAGGCCCTTCAAATTCCGCTGGAATACTCTCTTCACTCTCGCCCGTTTCAGAGACCGAAGAATGAATCTTGACCTCGCCCGCGCTGGCGCTGAGGCGAATCGCTCTCGAACGCTCGTCTGAAAATTGAGCCACGCGCTCAATCGCGCCGCGCAGCTCTTCACGATTCAGCGACACCGAAAGAGGCTGTTCCTTCGGAAGCACCCGCTCATAATCCGGAAAGTTGCCCGTCAGTTTGCGGCTGAGCAGAAGCCTCTCGCCGACCTCGAAGAAGAGATGATTTTCGTCGCCCGAGAAACGCACTACCGCGTCGGCGCTGGCGTCGCCGGCCATCTTCTGGAGCTCCAGCATGGCTTTGCGCGGCAGCAGAGCCCTGTACGCCCCGGTGATGCCGGGCAGCTCCGCCGAACTCTCGATCATAGCCAGCCGATGTCCGTCGGTGGCGACCATGATCAGCCCGCCCTTCTTCAACACCAGCAAAGCTCCGTTCAGCGTGAAGCGGGATTCCTCGCTCGAGATCGCAAATACCGTCTTGCTGATCATCGAAGCCAGAATGCCCAGAGGGATCTCCGCCAAGGTCGGCGGCATCTTCGGGAGCTCAGGAAAGCTCTCCCGCGACATACCGGCAATGCGCGTCTTCGACCGTCCCGACGTCAGGTTGGCCCAGTGATTCTCCTGAATCTTCACCTGAACATCGCCATCGGGAAGCAAACGGACGTAATCGAGCAAGCGGCGAGCCGGCACCGTTCCCGCCCCGCTCTTCTTCACTCTTGCCGAACAAGAGCACCGGATTCCCAACTCCAGATCGGTTGCGGTGAGCACAATCCGGTTCCCGTCAGCTTCCAAAAGCACATTGGAAAGTATCGGAATCGTGGTCTTCTTCTCCACCACGCCTTGCGAGAGATTGAGCTCGCGGACCAAGTCTGCCCTGCTGACGGTAAATTCCATGGACGGTTCCCTCGTGCGCCTGAATCTCTTCTAATACCTAACTTAGAAATATTAGAGAAGAGTAGAATTCATAGGGGCTGTTGAAACGTTGATTTCTTTCTAAATTATAGCAAGTCCGTAGGGTTACTGTCATCACTTGTTGTGGATCTAAGGTGTTTCACTGAGGATGTTTTGCGTCTCAGCCGATCCATTCACAAGCGTCCACAGCCTTTTCGGGAACCGCCATGTGCAAAACAAATCTAAAATCAATGGATTGAGTCAGATACCTTGTGAATCAATCTGTTGAGATCCGGATCCTTCTGGCGCAGCTTGTCGATTTTGTGCACCGAATGCAGCACCGTAGTGTGGTGCTTGCCGCCGAACATGCGCCCGATCTCCGGCAAAGACGACTGAGTCAGCTCTTTGATCAGGTACATTGCGATCTGCCGCGGGTAGGCAATGACTCTGGCGTTGGACTTTTGCTTCAGCTGAGCCGGCTGTAATTGGAACTGCTCGGCCACAGCGCGTAGCACCGCGTCCATGGTGATCCTGCGCTCGGTTCCAGGAATGAGGTACTTCAGAACCTGCTGCGCCATCGCCAGCGTGATCGGAGACCCGGTCACGGAGGAATAGGCGATCAGCTTGATCAAGGCGCCTTCCAGCTCACGCACGTTCGATTTTGTCTTCGTCGCGATGTGAATGCGAACGTCCTCGGGAAGGGCAACGCCCTCGAGCTCGGCCTTCTTGTCCAGAATCGCCATCTTGGTTTCGAGATCCGGCGGCTGGACGTCCACCATCAATCCCCACTCGAAGCGCGAGCGCAGGCGGTCTACCAGGCCTGGCGTCGCTTTCGGCGTGGAGTCGCTCGAGATCACAATCTGTTTCTGATGATCGAAGAGTTCGTTGAAGGTGTGGAAGAACTCCTCCTGCATGCGTTCCTTGCCGCCCAGGATCTGAATATCATCGACGAGCAGCACATCCGCCGACCGGTAGTGGCGGTGAAAGGCCGGCATCCGATTGGCGCGCAGGCACGCCACCATTTCGTTCATGAAGCGTTCGCTCGAAGTGTAGACAACACGCATGCTGGGATAGTCGTCGAGCAGCGACCGGCCGATGGCGTGCATCAGATGCGTCTTCCCCATCCCTGTACCGCCATAGATAAACAACGGATTGTAGCTGCGCGACGGGTAAGATGCGACGGCTCGCGCAGCGGCGTGGGCGAACTGGTTGCAGGACCCGACCACAAAGTTATCGAACTTGAACCGGGGATTCAGCTGAGCGGGAGTCGAGGCGAACACAGGCTCACCGGACGAAATCTCCGTAACCGAAACCCGGGCACTACCCGCCAGGTAAACCACCTCCTTCACGTCCAGCTTCAGCTCACGGATGCTATTCCGGACTTCCTCGCCGTATTCCTGCTCCAGAAAGTCCTTGGTGACCTGATCTGGAACCAGTATCTGCAACACTCCGTTGTCCTGACTATCCAGTTCTGTACGTAGCAGCCAGTTCTGGTACGCCTGGGGCGTAATCCTACCGGCTAGATTGGTCTTGATGCGCTCCCACAAGTCCAACGACTTAGCCGCTGCCGGTCCCACCGCGGAAATTCCCATACCCGTCTCCACTATGCCTGCCCCCTCTATTGTCACAAAAGCCAAAATGACCAAAAGATTCCCACATGCTTTCCACAGCCTGTGGAAAACATCCACATCGTTTCTTGTTCGGGGGAATCGTTCGGTATGTTTTTACAGGCCCCGGTTACCCCTTACATGCCTCCACCCCGGAGGAGCAGGTACCTTGAGCTTGTCAGTAGCGGAAATTAGAATAACATAAAACGCCGCGGCGGAAAGAGGAATCTTCCATTTTTTGGAGCCTTCAGATTCAATGCTTTACAGGGAAAGTCCGGGGGTTTACAGAGTAGTAAAACATTTGGGTTACGGTCCGTTTCCCTATCTTGACAATCCGATTTCCGCGGAGAATTGACAATCGGGACCCGAGGGGGGAGAATGGTTGAGACTTTCCCGGCGCGGGAGTAACTCAGCTGGTAGAGTGCGACCTTGCCAAGGTCGATGTCGCCGGTTCGAATCCGGTCTCCCGCTCCAAAACCGCCGCCGTCTCGTCAAACCGCACAATCCTTTCCCAGGAGCGGACAGTCCTGCTCCCGATCCCAGCCGCCGCGTTCGAACTAACCCGCTGATAAATTAAGATGAATTGAGCTTGTTCGAAGCCGTGCGGCGATGGCCCGCAGTTTGCCAAAGATAAAGGGACACCCATGGACATTAAACGCGAAGGCGTAGCCCGGCAAAAACGCATCCGGTACGCGATTTACTCGGTGCTGGGGCTGGCAGCGGTCGGCTCAGCCAGCTACTACATCTCCAAGCTGAAACCTGCGGCCCCGTCGGTCGAATGGGCCACCATCTGGCCCGGAACGGTGAAGCGGGGTTCGATGCTGGTCGACAGGAAAGGATCAGGCACCCTGAAACCAGAGGACATCGTGTGGATCCCTGCCGCCTTCGAGAGCCAGGTGAGCAAAATCATGGTAAATTCCGGCGATCGCGTGAAACCGGACACCGTTTTGATGGTATTGACGAATCCGGATATGGAATTGGCCGCGAACGACCTGGAATGGCAGATCAAGAAAGCTGAGGCAAGCCTCACCGACACGCGTGTGCAACTGGAGAGCAAGCGCCTGGATCAGGAGGACGTCGTTGCCACCGTCGACAGCGATCTCAAGCAAGCCCAGCTCAACAAAGACACCGATCAGCAGCTCCTTAAAATGAACCTGAAGAGCGAGTTGGAAGTGAAGCTCAGCGTGGCCAAGTTCGAGAATCTTCAACAGAAGGCCGAGATCGAGAAAAAGCGGCTCGACATCATGACTGAGTCGACTAATGCCCAACTGGATTCGCAGCGGGTCCAGATCGAGCAGCTAAAGGCACAGCAAACCCTTAAAAAACAACAGTTTTCAGAGCTAACGATCCGGGCCGGAACAGAAGGAGTCCTCCAGGAAATGACTTTGCAGGTGGGCCAACGGGTTCATCCCGGCGACGTTCTGGCCAAAGTCGCCCAACCCTGGAAGCTGAAAGCTGAGATCAAGATCGCCGAAACTCAAGCCAAGGACATCGCCATTGGTCAGGTAGCCCAGATCGATACACGGAACGGAATCATCCCAGCACACGTTATTCGGATAGATCCGAACGTGGATAACGGAACGCGTATGGTGGATTGCAAATTGGACGGCCCGCTGCCCCCCGGAGCGGTGCCGGACCTTAGCGTGGACGGAACCGTGGAAATCGCCAGACTGACGGACGTTGTCTACGTGGACCGTCCCGTCTTCGGCCAGCCCGATAGCCAGGTGAGCCTGTTCAAGATCGATGAAGACGGCAAGGGCGCAACGCGAGTGACGGTAAAGTTCGGGACCACCTCCGTCAACTCGATTGAAGTGAAGGACGGTTTGAAAGTTGGGGATCAGGTAATTCTGTCGGACATGTCCGAGCACGACCAGAGCCAGCGAATTCGTTTGACGAGATAAGGAAAGAGGAAGATTCCATGCCCGAATCCTTGATTCATCTGGATGCCGTGACGAAAGTCTTTGTCACGGACGAAGTGGAGACGCATGCTTTGTCGGGAATCCATCTCGACATCCTGAAGGGCGAGTACATCTCTATAGCCGGGCCTTCCGGCTGCGGAAAGTCTACCCTGCTCGCGATCCTCGGGCTTCTCGATTCGCCCTCGGATGGAAGCTACACGCTCAACAGCCAGCCGGTCCAGGGTTTGAAAATGGCGGACCGCGCGCGCATCCGCAACCGCGAGATCGGCTTCATCTTCCAGGCCTTCAATCTCATTGGCGATCTCACTGTATATGAGAATGTCGAGCTGCCTCTCACCTATCGCGGCATGCCCTCGGCCGAGCGCAAGAAACGCGTGCATGAGGCGCTGGAGCGCGTCGGCATGAGCCATCGCGTCAAGCACTATCCCTCGCAACTTTCCGGAGGTCAGCAGCAGCGCGTCGCCGTCGCCCGAGCCTTAGGCGGAGACCCATCCATTCTTCTCGCCGATGAGCCCACAGGAAACCTGGATTCGGCAAATGGCGAGCAAGTGATGGATCTGCTCCGCGAGCTGCATCGTGCCGGCTCCACGATTTGTATCGTGACTCACGATCCCCGCTACGCCCGTTACGCGGACCGCTCCATCCACTTATTCGACGGCCGGGTAGTAGAAGAAACCGCCGAGACCGCCTGATTACTGCGGCAGATTCCTGCCACAGGCTCCGATTTTTCCGGCTCAAATCTCCGGGAGTACGGGCTTCATCGCGGTACCGAATATCTCTCTCTCCGTGCAGGGGCATGCGGGAACTTCCGATAAGAGGGGGAGGGATAACAAGTGAGCACAGCGGCCGACCCGGTGGAGACAGTCAGCAACCCCTTCAGCGCCCTAGCGGAAGCACTCCGCGAGCCGCTGCCGGAACAGCCTACCGCGCAGGAGCGGACAGCCGACGGAGGGCAAGCGCCGCCCGAAGCTGCCGCGACCCAGGGCGATATCGCCGACAAGATTACGCCGCCCGTTCCCGAATCGATCGAAGAAACCGGCATCCCTCCGGCCATGATCGAACACTTGATCCTCAAGTATCTGTACTTTCGAGGCGAATTGCTGGGCCGCGAAATCTCCGCCAGCCTCGGCCTGAAATTCAGCCTGATCGACGAGCTGTTGGAAACACTGAAGCGGCAGCATTATGTCGGCGTCAAGAAATCCCTGGGAATTGGAAATAGCTCCGGCGTCTTCTTCTTGACCGAGTCCGGCCGCAGCCTAACGCGGGAGTACTTGGAAAACAATCTGTATTCCGGCCCCGCGCCGGTGCCTCTCTATCAATACACCGAGGTAGTACGGCGGCAGAAATTGCGCGACAACTGGCTCAATCCCAATTTGTTGAAGGAAGCCTTCAAGCATCTGGTTGTCGAAAAGGACATTCTGGCGCAGATTGGGCCGGCGGTCAATGCCAGCAAATCCTTTTTGATTTACGGCCAGCCCGGAAACGGAAAGACCGCCTTGGCCGAATCTCTGTTCCGTGTGGATACCGATCCCATCTATATGCCGTACGCGATCGAGTGCCAGGGCAACATCGTCCAGCTCTACGATCCCATCTATCATCAAAAAATCGAGGATCAGGAGATGGCGTTTTCCGCAGCCATCTCGCAGCAGCTTCCGTACGACGGCCGCTGGTTCAAATGCAAGCGGCCATTCATCATCACCGGCGGCGAACTGACGCTGGATATGTTGGACCTGAGCTATAACAAGATCTCCAAGGTCTACGATGCGCCGTTCCAGCTCAAGTCCAACAATGGCATCTATCTTCTGGACGACTTTGGCCGTCAGAAATGCTCACCGCAGGAGATCCTTAACCGCTGGATTGTCCCCATGGAGCGCCACACCGATTATCTGAGCTTCCAGGCGGGCGGCAAAATGACCGTTCCTTTCGAGGCGTTCATCATCTTCTCCACCAACCTGCGTCCGGATCAGTTGGGCGATGAGGCGTTCCTGCGCCGCATTCAATATAAGATGTTTCTGCGCAATCCGCGCGCTCCGGAATTTCTGACGATCTTTGAGCGCTTCGTGGCTTCGCGCAAGCTCGGCTGCCCGCCAGGCCTGGTGGAAGCATTCATGGAAAAGCATTACATCCAGGGCGGGAAACGCTTCCGGCGCTGCCACCCCCGCGACGTCATCAGCCACGCCATCGACATCATTCACTTCGAAGCTCTTCCGATGGAGCTCACCGAAGACGTGCTCGACCGCGCGTTCTACAGCTGCTTCACCGAGAGCGTGGATGTGACTGAGTAAACGCAGCCTGAGCTGGACCTTCCTCTCACGCAGCCGGAAAGCAGCACGCCCATGCGCGCTCGGCGAAACGTTCCTTGCCATACGGCCAAAGCCTCCCGCGGGTTCAACCCCCACCTGAGCCCAGCACCTTGCCAAGGTTTCCGAATCCTCGCCGCACCGAATGCGCAACGGTCGCAAGCCGGCTCGGTCGAGGCTGCGCGTATAGCGAATCAGTCAACTTAACCAAATTTGAACGCCTACGCGCCTTCGGCTTCAAGCTCTTCAACCAGTCGAAGATTTTCACTACCGCATTCTAACTGACTGCCCGTTCCTCCGGCCTGCGGGCTTCTATCGCTGCGGGCTTCTATCATAGGAGAGGCTCACCCGCGTGCTCACTGCGAAATCAACCTCGAAACTCACCATCAACCAGGTACGCGGATTCTGGGCCGCCTGGGGAGGCTGGGCTCTCGACGGCATGGATTCCTTCATCTATGCGCTCGTCCTCCAGCCGGCCCTGCGCGAGTTGCTACCGCGTTCCGGACTCCCTTCCGATGTCGGCACCATCGGCTATTACAACGGTCTTCTGCTGGCCCTGTTCCTGATCGGCTGGGGACTCTCGATGTTGTGGGGTCCCATCGGCGATCGCTTCGGCCGCGTCCGCACCTTAATCTTCACGATCATCTGCTATTCGGTATTCACCTTCGCCGGCGCGCTTGCGTCGAATGTCTGGCAGCTCGCCATATTTCGATTGCTGGCCGGGATCGGCATCGGCGGAGAATGGACCCTCGGAGGAACCTTCGTCGCCGAGGAATGGCCAGAGTCGCGCCGTAAAATGGGCGCGGGATACATGCAGACCGGCTACTATGTCGGCATCCTGATCGCCGCGCTCCTCAACGCCACCGTCGGAGCCGCCTACGGTTGGCGCGCAATGTTCGCCATCGGAGGCCTGCCCGCCTTCCTGGTAGTGCTGATCCAATTCGGCGTCCATGAACCGGCGCGCTGGAAGCCCCCCGCATCGGCGCGCCGAGCCATGGCCATGCTGTTCTCGCCCACCTACCGCCGCAGAACATTTCTCAACGCCATGTATCTTTTCGTTTCGATCAGCGGGTTGTGGGCCGGCTCGGCGTACGTCCCTTCCGCAGTCGCGTTTCTCGGCGCGAGACAGGGACTCGCCGCGATCGAAATCACGCGCCTGTCTTCCTACGCGACCATTCTCCTCTCCATCGCCACAATCTTCGGATGCCTCGCGCTGCCTCCTTTAGCCGAGCGATACGGCCGCCGCTGGACCCTCGCTGTCTACTTCTTCCTGATGTTCGTCTCCATCGCACTGGGCTTCGGCTACGCATATTATTTGCAAAACCGCGCTCTCGAATGGTTCCTGATCAGTCTGATGGTCCTCGGTTTCGGCGGCGCGAACTTCACCATGTACGCGCTCTGGCTGCCGGAGCAATACCCTACTGAGTGCCGGGCCAGCGCCTTCGGCTTCACGACCTCCGTCGGCCGCTTCCTGGCGGCGGCAATTACATTCCTGGAAGGCTGGATGGTCAATCGCATGCACACGATCGGCGTCCCCGTCGCCCTCACCTCGCTCTTCTTTCTGGCGGGCATCTTCCTGTTACCTTGGGGAGTGGAAACCCAGGGACAGGAGCTCCCGGATTGAATCTCCGTCAACTATTTGATCTATCGCTGGTCAACCGGCGCGATGAAGTTGCGTTAGAGTGGTCGGGCGCGGAGTATACCTTCGGCGACATGGACGCCCGCAGCAACCGCATCGCGAATGCCTTCAAGGCTGCAGGTCTCGCGCAGGGCGACCGCGTGGCCGTTTATCTAGCCAATCGTATTGAGCTGATCGATATTTATCTCGCCTGCGTCAAGCTCGGAGTGATCTTCGTTCCCGTCAACATTCTGTATCGCGAGCGCGAGATGTCGCATATCTTGAAGGACGCGGAGCCTGCGCGCTTCATCACCGAAAGCGATCTACCCGCGTTGGCAGCCGAAGCCTCGGAGCAGCCGGATACTTTGGAAGCGCTGCCGCTGGAAGGCGACGCTCCGGCCGCTCTGGTTTACACCTCGGGCACCACCGGAACCAGCAAAGGCGCGATCCTAACGCACAATAATTTCGCGTCCAACGCTGTCAACCTCACTGGCTGCTGGCAGATCACCGATCGCGACCGCTTCCTGCTGGCCCTGCCGCTGTTTCACGTTCACGCTTTGGGAAACGGCCTGCACTGCTGGCTGACCTCGGGATGCCGCATGCGCTTGCTCGAACGATTCGATCAGCACACGGCCGCGGCCACCTTTATCGACTTCCAGCCGACTCTGTTCTTCGGCGTCCCAACCGTCTATGTGCGCCTCCTCGAAACTCCCCGCGATACCGCACTGCAAATCGGCAGGAGGATGCGGCTCTTTGTGTCCGGCTCCGCTCCGCTTCCGGCGCAGGTGCTCGAAGAATTCCGCGAACGCTTCGGTCACACCATCCTCGAACGCTACGGCATGACCGAAACGCTGATGAATCTCTCGAATCCTTACGCAGGCGAGCGGCGGCCGGGCAGCGTCGGCTTCCCCTTGCCCGGCATCTCCGTCCGCATTGACGATACCGGCGAACTGCATCTCAAAGGCCCCAACGTTTTCGCCGGATACTGGAAGCGCGAAAACGCAACCCGCGAGGCCTTTACGGAAGGCTGGTTCAAAACCGGCGACATCGCGACCCGCTCCGAAGACGGCTACTACACTCTCTGCGGACGCCGCAGCGACCTCATCATCTCCGGAGGTTTCAACATCTATCCGCGCGAGATTGAAGAATTCCTGGGCGAGCAGCCCGAGATCGCCGAAGCCGCCGTGGTGGGTGAACCCGATCGTGCACGGGGCGAAGTCCCGGTGGCGTACATCGTTCTCCAGGACGCCTGCGAAAACGCCGGCGTTGAAAGTGGCGAACTGGAAGCCCGCTGCCGAAAAAACCTGGCGTCGTTCAAGGTCCCCCGCCGTTTCGAGGTCGTAGAGAAACTACCGCGCAACGCGCTGGGGAAAGTGCAGAAACATCTCCTGTGCCGCGCATCTTAATGGTGGCGTCCGAGGCCGCCCCGTTCGCCAAAACCGGAGGCTTGGCCGATGTGCTCGGCTCATTGCCGCCTGCGCTCGCGCGGCTCGGCGAGGAAGTCGCCGTGCTGCTGCCGTTCTACCGCGGCGTTCAGATTCCCTCCGCCGCGCCGATTTTGACGCTACCGGTACAGGTGGGCCCGCACAGCTACACCGTCGCGATTCATGAAGTGATCCGGCAACGCGTCCAGTATCTATTTGCCGATTGCCCGCCACTTTTCGATCGCGCTGGAATCTATAGCGAAGGCGGCTCTGACTATCCCGACAATCACATTCGTTTCGCGGTGCTCAGCCAGACCGCTCTCGGCGTGGCGCGATCCATCTTCCGTCCCGACGTTTTTCATGCGCACGATTGGCAGGCCGGTTTGCTGCCGGTCTACGTGCGCGAAAGCCTCGCGTTCGATCCGACATTTTTCGGAGTCCGCTGCGTCTTTACGATTCACAACCTGGGCTACCAGGGAAGCTTTCCGGCATCCGCGATTGCGGATCTTGGTCTCGATCCGAGGCTGTTTCATCCAGAGGGTCTCGAATTTTTCGGACGCCTCAATTTTCTGAAAGCGGGCATCGTCTGGTCGGACGCAGTGAACGCGGTCAGCCCCACGTATGCTCGCGAGATCCAGACCGCTGAATTCGGCTTCGGTCTCGATGGACTTTTGCGGGCGCAAGCCTCCAAGTTGACCGGCATCCTCAACGGCGTGGATTACGACGAGTGGAATCCGGAAACCGACCGCCATCTGCCGGCCAACTATTCGGCGGCCGATCTGTCGGGCAAGCGTCTTTGCAAGCTTGCGCTTGAAGAAGAAATGGGTTTGCCGCCTGATCCGGACCGTCCCTTGATTGGTATCGTGTCGCGCTTCGCGCATCAGAAAGGGATGGATCTGGTGACGGCGATTGCTCCGTTGCTGAACGCTCGGCTGGTGGTGCTTGGGTCCGGTGACGCGATTTTGGAGAACGCCTTCCGCTCGCTGGCCCACGCCTATCCAGACCGGATCGCCGCGCGCATCGGCTACGACGAAGGCTTGGCCCATCGCGTCGAAGCCGGCGCCGACATGTTTCTGATGCCCAGCCGTTATGAGCCCTGTGGCCTGAATCAGATCTACAGTCTGCGCTACGGCACGGTGCCGATCGTGCGTGCCACCGGAGGCCTGGAAGACACGGTGAATGAACAAACCGGGTTCAAGTTCCGCGACGGTCTGGGTGCCGCGGTAGACACGGCCCTTCAGGAGTTTCAACGTCCGGAAAGCTGGGCTTCCCGAATGCGCCGGGGGATGGCCAAGGATTTTTCATGGGACGCCTCGGCCGTGGAATATCAGAACTTGTATTCGAAGCAGCCCTCCGCCCGGCCAGCCCACCGGGTTGCATCCAAGCGTGCGGTTTTCGCATCATAGTAAGCGGAGCAATTAACAAGACTTATGGCCGGTGACAATACCCTCACTTTTACAGACGCTGCTTTTGATCAGGACGTCCTGAATGCGGAAGTCCCCGTTTTGGTGGACTTTTGGGCGCCTTGGTGCGGCCCCTGCCGGGCCATGTCCCCCACGGTGGACGCTGTGGCGTCGGAATACGCGGGCAAGATTAAGGTCGGCAAACTGAATACCGACGATAACTCCGCCACCGCCATGCGCTATCAGGTTCGCGGCATCCCCACGCTTTTGCTCTTCAAGGGCGGCAAGGTAGTGGAGCAGCGCGTAGGCGGCATGTCCAAGCCCGATCTCATCAAGATGATCGCGCCGCACGTGCCGGTGACCGCGGCGTAATCCACGCAACCTCAGGCTCGGGCTGCGGCTGATCCGCGGCAGATGAGCTTCGTGAGCTTCCGTTGCGTGCAGCCTCCGCTGCACCGGCCATTACAGCCACACGAGTTCTATATTCCACTCAGGTGCATCGCTGGCGCGCACCCGGAAACCAGGGTCCGCAAAATCGGAGGGACCGGGTTGGGCGAACACGCCAGAGATGATTGCCGACCCGCGCGCAACTCCAAGATCCCGGTCGGGGATCGCTGCACGTGTATTCGGGAAGCGCGATCCGGACCGCTGAATACCCACTTCCTCGCCGAGGCTGTTTCAACACATCGTTGCAAGCCAGCCAGAAGGCAGATGGCGGCGGTTTCGAAGGGAACGGAATCACTGTTAAGCAAACGCGGGCGATACGCTACAAAGTACTATGTCGACTTTGCCCAGAGCGCTCGCGGGGACATCGAACGAAGCCGGAGGCTGGTTATCCTGAGCGTCGTTCGAGGTCGTCGCCAGTTTTTCGCCGTGTCTTGAGCCGCCAGCGAGTAGCGCGAGAAGCAGGAAGCAGAGCCGGGCACATCACGTCCACGCATCTTCAAAGGATCGGAGAATCCTTCCAGTTGCGCGATCGACTCAGGTGTCTGGCCCTGCGGACTATAGAACTTCGCCTCACGGGAGGACGCCGTCCTGTCGCGGCCCGAAGCCAATTGAAGCCGGCTGCAGGTTATCCCGATTGTCGTCCGCGTCCTGAGCCGTCAGTGGAAGCACGAGGAGCAGGAAGCATTCCCGTCAGCGCGATCCACTCAGGTCCGCGCATCCCTGCCGAATCCGATAAAGCCGGTATCTTCGCGCCGCCCGCGAAAGGGATGCCGGTCTCATAGGCGGGCGCTTCGCATCCCGGCCCGAATCCGGCAAACCGGCTGAAGTAAGATAGTACCCATATCTCCATGTGGTCTCAATCGTATCTTCCTCTGGGTGGCCTTGTTCCTTCCGCCCTATTGGCCGCGGTGCCAGTGGTTGTGATGCTGTACCTGCTGGGCATCGCACGCAAGCCCGCATGGGTCGCAGGACTCGTGGGATGCGCCACGGCTCTGGCGATTGCCTTGGCGGCGTACCATATGCCCGTCAATCTGGCCGCGAACGCCATGCTCTATGGAGCGGCGTACGGACTTCTGCCCATCGGCTGGATCGTTTTCACCGCGCTGCTGCTGTACCGGCTGGCAGTTGAAACCGGAAAATTCGAAATCATCAAGGATTCCATCGGACACCTCACCAGCGACCCTTACATGCAGGCGCTGGTCATCGCCTTCGCTTTCGGAGCGTTTATTGAAGGCGCTTCCGGCTTCGGCAGCCCCGTCGCGGTTGCATCTGCGATGCTCGCGGGACTCGGCATGGTTCCCTTCGAAGCCGCCGCCATCTGCCTTTTAGCGAATACCGCACCCGTCGCCTTCGGCGCGATCGGAACGCCCATTGTAGGCTTGCAGAGCGTCACGAATCTCCCCCTCGGTGATCTTTCCGCCGATGTGGGCCGCCTGTGCGCGCCTCTGGCGCTGATCGTCCCGGTGTATGTCATCGCGGTAATGGGCGGAAGAAAAGGATTGAAGCGAGCCGGCCTCGCCGCCCTGGTCTGCGGAGCAGTTTTTGCTGTCACGCAATTTCTGGTTTCGAGTTACATCGGTCCGTTTCTCACGGCTATTCTGAGCTCGATCTCGGCCATGGGAGCGATGGTGGTGATCTGCGTCCTGCGCCGCGAATCGAGCGAGCACTCCGCGCAGGGGCGTCATTCCGCCGGTGCGATGCTGCTTGCCTGGTCGCCCTACATTTTCCTGGTGATCTTTGTGCTGCTGCTGAACGGCGATCAGATCGTGTTGCCGAAGCCTTTCGACGCTCTGTGGCCCACGTCGAAATTGGTTGCGCTCAAGGCTTTCCTGAATCGAGCCACCTGGGTTTTCGGATGGCCGGGCTTGCACAACGTCATCCAGAAAATGCCGCCGGTGGTGAAAGCCCAGGCGCCGTATGCGGCCATGTATACTTTCAACCCGCTGACCACCAGCGGCACGGCCGCGCTCTACGCCGTCTTCGCCTCCGCCCTTCTGTTGCGCGTTTCCTTGCGCGACCTGGCGCGGTGCTTCTGGCTGACGATGAAGCAGCTCGCCAAGCCGACCCTCACCATCGCCACCGTTCTGGCGCTGGCCTATCTGATGAACTACTCGGGCGCGACGGCGACCCTGGGACTCACCTTCGCCGCCAGCGGCCGGCTCTTTCCCTTCTTCAGCGCCATGCTCGGCTGGATCGGCGTTTTCTTGACCGGGAGCGACACCTCGGCCAACGCCCTGTTCGGAAACCTGCAAGTGGTGACGGCCAACACCCTGGGGTTGAATCCGGCGCTGATGGCGTCGGCGAACTCAGCCGGAGGCGTGATGGGCAAAATGATCAGCCTCCAGAGCATCGCCGTCGCCGGAGCCGCCACCGGCCTGACCCGCAAGGAAGAAGCCCAACTCATGCGCTTCACCATCAAACACAGCATCTTGCTCGCGTCGCTGACCGGATTGGTGGTGATGTTCTACGCCTATGTGATGCCGGGTTGGGCGCGGTAGCGGTCGGGCGTTCTCATCCTTCAAGAAGTCTGTGGATGGACTGCCGCATGGCCTTCGCTGTCGAGGCACTCACTACTTTTACGAGCCCGGTTCTGAACATGGGCTTGGTCGGTTTTTCTGTCGTTACCAAAGCAACGCATCGCGAGAGATGAGCTGCGGCCACATGCAGTGCATCGACTACGGCGATACCGTGACGCACGGCCTCGCGGCCCCCGGTTTCAAACATTCGGTCAAGGTCATCGAAGCAATTCGCATTGCTGAAATACTCCTCGTAAAACGCCAGTTCCGCCTTCCGTCAATAGTGGGTCGGTTTGAGGATTACTTCCAGCCTCAGCAGCGGACTGTACCAGAATTCAAGGTTGGGGTTGGAGAGCACGACGAAAGCGCTTTCTCGGATCTCCGGCTCGCCCCTGAACGCAGCGATAAGCACGCCGCTATCGATGAATACGCGAACCATCCCCTCTACTGGGCTGATCCGCCTCTGGACTCCAACAGCTCGTTTCTAATCTCTTCGCGGGAGAGAATTCTTAACCCGGAGGCGAGCGCCTTGTCGCTGATCGCTCGAAGGCGCTGCGCCAACTTGGAGATCTCAGGAAGGGCCGCGGATCCATTCTTAGCCCGCGCTTTGTTCGGCACGACGCAGCGGACAACGGCGCTGAATCCCTGATCCTTGCTCGAGCGGCTAGCCACGATACGATCATGCCACAGATACGCTCCGTCGGTGCAGTGAAAAGCCCGCGCGTCGGGATAGTCAGGGGACCTGCCAGTACGTACCGTTCTCCCGCTTCCCTCCCATCCCGGCAGTCGCCGTCGAGAAATCGTCCGATGATCTTACAACCAAGCTAAACGTCGGCGGCAGCGACGCGCCGGCAAATTGAAAGCCCCACTCGTGACGGGGTTTGTCGTCCGGAATCGAATCGCTGTAGAGCGCCCCAAGGGTGACGCGGTTGTTACGCCCGTTCCTCATTTGAAAAAAGCTATCCCCGCTCGGTACGGTACTTAGGACGGCCCGAAGGTCTCCGTCTTTCCCATAAAATCTAAGATGCCGGTCTGCGTATCGCCTCCCTGCTCCCATTTCTAGCGCCACGGTTGAATCCGCATTAAGAAAGCGCAGCACCGCGCCCTGATCGCTGTACATCAGCCGAGCCGCCGGCTCGTCGCGCTCGTCCAGGAGGACAAACTCTCTGGCTCTTAGTACTCCAGGGAGGCCCCCCGGGTATATTCGCAGCATTACCGTGGAAGTGATGAATCCTGCCGCGCCCCCATCACCGCCGCAATCGTCGCAACCAGGACATACTTCATGCGAACCCCCCAAAAGCTACTATATAGCAATCTACACAGGCAAAACCAATCGCGCCTCACAACCCACTCCCCCCTCCCGATTCCTCAAACCCAAAGACCCTCCATGCGCCTCTGCGATCTGCCGGCTGAGCACCAGCCCGATCCCCGAGCCTCCCGGCTTCGTCGTAAAAAACGGTACGAACAAGTTGGCCGTATTCGCCAGCCCCGCGCCTTCGTCTTCAATCACAATTTCGAGATGATGCGGCCCCGTCCGGTCCCATGAAACCGTAACCCCTCCGCCGGTTTCAAGCGAAGCGTCCACCCCATTTCTCAGCAGATTGATCAGCAGCTGATCCAGTTGATCGCGATCCCCCTGAACCTCCACCGCCGGCCCAGGCCTCACCACCACCGGCAGCCGCTGCTCCAGGCTCGCGACGCTTCGAATCCAAGCCCCCACTTCGATCGGCGCCAAATGCGGGCGAGGCAGCCTGGCCAGCCGCGCATACGCGCCCATGAATCGGCTCAAGCTTTCGCTACGCGAGGCAATGATCGATAACCCGCGGCGAGCATCCTCGCGCCAGTCGTCGTCGTTGCGTTGAATCATCGTTTCCAAACTCCCCGCGATGGACTTGATCGGCGTAAGCGAATTATTCAATTCGTGCCCCAGCACGCGCACCAGCCTCTGCCACGCCTGCAGCTCTTCCTCACGCAGCGCCCGAGTCAGATCCGTCACCACCAGCAATTGATGCGGCAACCCCCCCTCGCGAAACTGCGTACGATGCACGCCCCAGCGCCCCGCGCCCGAGGCGAACGTCCTCTGCACGGTCTGCATTTCATCGCCTTCCAGATGTTCCGCCAGACCCAGCGCCTCGGCCCGGTCGTTCAGCATGCGCTCCGAAGGCCGGCCCAGAAGCCGTTCGCCGGCCCGATTCACCAGCCGCAGACGATTCTCGCCGTCGAATGCGAACACCGCCACGTCGATCTCCTCCATCACCTTGCGTAGCAGAGTGGTAGCCTCCAGCGCGCCCAAACGCTGCGCGCGAAGCGTCGCGCCCATGGCGTTGAGCTGCGTGATCACGTCCCCCAGCGCGTCCTCTCGAAACGCCTCTTCCGGCAGAGCGCCCCGCGCGCGGATGGAATAATCGCCTTCCCGCATGGCTTCGAGCAGATTCGAAAGCGTCCGCAGCGGTGAGGCAACCCGTTCGCGCGCCGCTCCGGCGCACCCGAACCACACCAGCATGATCATCACCGTGAGAGTCCACTGCAACGGCGGAGTATGCGAGCCGCTCCACAACAGCGCCATCGCCACCACGACGGCCGGCAATCCCGCGACCAACGCCAGCAGAAAGATGCGCTGCTCATGCACCGGCCGCAGCTTCTCCATCCACCTCTTAAACATCTACAAGCCGAAGCGTTCCAACCGCCGGTACAAAGCGCTCCGGCTCAAGCCCAAGGTCGCAGCAGCTTGGCTGACATTGCCGTTATGCCGAGCCAGAGCCTTCTTAATCAGAAAAAACTCGACATCCTCCAGGCTCATATCTTCTAAACGCGCCGATCCAGCCGGACTCTCTCGCAGCGCCAGATCCGCGGGCCGCACCATGCGTTCTGAAGCCATCAACACCGCCCGCTCCACCACGTGATTCAGTTCGCGAACGTTCCCCTGCCAAGCGTTGTCCAGCAGAGCCTGCATGGCCGCCGGGTCGAAACCCTGTAAATCTTTGCGATACCGCCGGGCATGCGTGGTCAAAAAATGCCCCGCCAAAACCGGTATATCCTCGCGCCGCTCGCGCAGCGGAGGCAGATGAATCTCAATCGTATTCAGCCGGAACAGCAGGTCCTGCCGGAATCGGCCCGCGGCTACTTCATCCGGCAGAATCGCATTCGTAGCCGAAATCACCCGAGCATCCACGCGCTTGGTCTTCGATGATCCCACCCGCTCCATCTCGCCCGTCTCCAGCACGCGCAGCAATTTCGCTTGCAGGTTCATCGGCACATTCGCGATCTCATCCAGAAACAAAGTACCGCCGTCGGCCAATTCGAACCGCCCCACCCGATCCACCTTCGCGTCGGTGAACGCGCCCTTGACATGGCCGAAAAGCTCGCTCTCGAAGATCCCCTCGGCGAGCCCGCCCGCGTTCACCGTCACCATCGGCCGCGACGCTCGACCGGAAACCGCGTACAGCGTCCGCGCCACCACTTCCTTGCCCGTGCCGGGCTCGCCCGTAATTAAGACGTTCGCGTCCGAGGGCCCTACGCGAGCGATCAACTCAATCACCGGCTGCATGGCCGGCGATCCCGCGATCAGATTGGGCCGCCCGTCGGTGCGCAGCAGGCGATTCTCCGCCTCCAGCCGCTGGCCCCGCTTCAGAGCCGTGCTTAGCTCCACTTGCGTCCGGATGATCGTCAAAAGCCGCGCGTTGTCCCAGGGCTTCTGGATGAAATCGCGAGCCCCGCGGCGCATCGCCTCCACCGCGACTTCCACCGTGCCCCACGCCGTCATCACCACCACCGGCACCGTCGAATCGGCCGAGCGAATCCGCGCCAGCAGATCCAGCCCCTCCTGCCCCGAAGTCGTATCGCGCGTATAATTGAGGTCCATCAGGATAACGTCGAATTCGCGCGTTTCCAGAGCCGCCAGAATCCCTGCCGGCGAATGCGCCGTCTCGATATCGAGTCCCTCGCCCTTCAACAGCAGACGCAGAGCCTCGAGTACATCCGCCTGGTCGTCCGCAATCAGAATCCTGCCATTACTCTTCGTCATTTAAGCTTCGGCTTTGATCTTACCCATTGGCCTTTGATCTTACCCATTGGCCTTTGATCTTACAATGTGGAGTATGTTCTCCGCGATCCTCCAGCCCGGAGTCGAGCTTCGTCTGGTGGAGGAACGCCACGCCCCCGCGATTTTCGCGGCCGTCCATCGCGATCGCCAGTATCTGCGCGAGTGGATATCCTGGGTCGACGCCACCCGGACCGAAGACGATATCCTGGCGTTCATCCGCCGCTCCATGGAAATGTTCGCAACCAACCGCGGATTTTCCGCGGGCGTTTGGGCCGATGGATGCATTGCCGGCGTGATCGGAATCCACCATCTCGAATGGACCTATCGTAAAGCCGAAATGGGTTATTGGCTGGCGCGTGAGTTTCAGGGGCGCGGCATCGCCACCGCCGCCGCTCGCGCCGTGACCGCCCATGCTCTGGTGGAGCTGGAATTGAATCGCATGGAGATTCTATGCGCCACCGGCAACACCAAGAGCATCGCCGTCCCCAAGCGCTTGGGCTTCACCTTCGAAGGCACCCTCCGCGAGGCGCAGCTTCTGAACGGCCGGTACGTGGATTTGGAAGTTTACTCGATGCTGCGCCGGGAGTACCGCGGCAAATAGGCGCTAACGGCCAAAACGGAAAATGGCCTCCCCGCTCAAGGTGGTCCACTCTTTCGGGCCGGGTCCAAAATTATACAGGCGCCGGTCGGAACCTCCCAACCAGAGATGCCGGTTGTGGTCGACGGTAAACCGAAATCCCGCTTGGCCTTGCAGCAGCCAAGCATCCACGTCGCTGGAAGTAAACGCGCGGTGTCCCTGCGGTTGAAAAGTTCCATCTGCCTTCCAGGCCTCAATTCCACCGAAACCGGCAAACAACTCCAAGTGATCGCGTATCAGCTTAACCGTCGCAGTGGCGCCGAAAGGCGGCAGAGTCAGTCTGGCCAGGTTGCGAGGCCCCGGTATGCAAGCCGGACATTCCAAGCCCTGCAAATTGTAAAAAGTTGCAATGTAAGCCGGCGACAACATGTAGTCCGGAGTCACAGGAGCCGAACCCACGCCAAATGATTCAAGGGTAAAGTGACTTGTCGAGAACGGCGATGTCGATCGCAGCGGAGCAGGACCGATGGGCATTTGATCAACGGGCGGGAGCGTATAGGCCGGAACGAAAAAGGGACTCGACTGCCTTATAGGAAAGGTTGCGGACGCTCCATCCCGCTCGGCTTGGGCAAAGACCGCATCGCTCAAAAGAACAGCCAGCAGCGGGACCAGAACCCACATGCATATTGGGACGCCTCTACCCGGGTATGAGTTACAGGGGCCCCCCACTCCCCCTTGAAAGGCACCCCGGGTCAGCAGCATGGCGCGCCCCAGACTCGATGCGCAGCCGTGCCCTCCACGGATAAAATTGATCGTAGCCTCACCTTCCTACCACGTTACGGCCCAATGTGTATGCACTGAAAGCCAACCAATCCAGAGATGGGACACCGAACACTGAAAACGTGAACAAGGCAATCGAGAACTACGGGGCGGCGATCAAAGCCGACCCCCAGAGGTCACCAATCGTGAGCGAAGAGTTCTCGGACATGATCGACCACGTCCAGCTGCGACCTGTGTTGGTTGGCATCGGCGGCGTTCGGCTTCGCCCAAACCCGCCTCAATAAAACCAGAGTCCCCGTCACAAGGCATTTTGAATGGTCCGAATCGCAGCGCTCGTGTCTGGGTTCGCTGGCTAGCCCGCAAAGGGACGGTCGCGGCTCTCCATTTCCGAAAGTAACGGCTCAGCGCGTGGCCGCGACTAGGCTCCGTTTTGCAAGCGTTACTGAGGAGCCCGCAAAGGGACGGTCGCGGCTCTCAAATTCCGAAAGTACCGGCTCAGCTCGTAGCCGCGACCAGGCTCCGTTTTGCGGGCGCTACTGAGGAGCCCGCAAAGGGACGGTCGCGGCTCTCAAATTCCGAAAGTACCGGCTCAGCCCGTGGCCGCGACCAGGGCTCCGTTTTGCGGGCGCAAAGGGACGGTCGCGGCTCTCAAATTCCGAAAGTACCGGCTCAGCTCGTAGCCGCGCCCAGGCTCCGTTTTGCGGGCGTTACTGAGGAGCCCGCAAAGGGACGGTCGCGGCTCTCAAATTCCGAAAGTACCGGCTCAGCCCGTGGCCGCGACCAAGGCTCCGTTTGGCGGGCTCTTACCTAGAGAGGACTAATTGGTTCCGAAACCGCCGGTAGTGTTCCCCGAGTTCGCACCGCCTGTAGTAATCCCGCCCGTATTCCCAGGAGCCCCAGGGGCCCCCGGTGTTCCCGTAACCCCCGCATTGCTCAGCGGACCACCGGTCGGCTGGCCGTTTTTGAGCCCCCCTTGAGGAGCCTGCAGAGTTCCTTGCGGGTTCAGTTGGAAGATGAACTCCCACTCCTGATACTTGGTGCGATCCCCGTAGGATTTTATGGCCGCTCCCTTGTGAGTACTCGCGACCCCAGCCAATCCTCCCCCGCCCGTAGTCGGCTGCTGACCCACCCCGGTAGGAGCCTGCCTTGGCGTCGTCAGCAGGTTGTTGATCAAGCCGATCGCCGGATTCGTTGGCGCAGTGCCGGGTGCCCCTGGCGCGCCGGAAAAACTCCCTTGATTCGGCAGCTGCAATGGAAACTGCTGCGGCTGGTTCGTAGGGGTCGTCGGATTTATAGGCTGAAGGCCGCCCGGTTGATTGAAGTTTGTCGAATTGAGACTTGATCCATTCACTCCAGGCGTCGTGATCGGTGAATTCGTCCCCGGAATCGTGAACCCTGGTACGCCAGGCTGATTGATCACCGGTTGATTGAAACCCGGTTGGCCGGGCTGATTGAATCCAGGCTGGTTAAACCCAGGCTGATTAAACCCAGGCTGGTTAAACCCCTGGCCGGGTTGATTAAATCCTGGTTGATTGGGTGGATTGACTCCCGGTTGACCAGCCAGATTCAGCCCCGGCGCGACCGGTTGAGTCCCCCCCGGAGCATTCACGGGCGGAGCGTTGTAGCCGTTCGGGTAAAGCGAGATCGGCGGCAGACTAGCCGGGTTAAAGGGCTGATAGCCCGGATCGCTCGATTGACTCGGCGCACCCGCGAAATCCGAATTCTGCACCAGTGTCCGATCGCTGGGACGGCGTCCAACCTGAGCATTCACCTCCGGCGGAGCGTTGGGATCCGTGGTAGTCGCGGTTGTGGCGGTCAGAGGATTCGTCAGCATCCCCGTACCACCCAAAGGCGCGCTCGCCGTCGTGCTCCCCGGCGCGCCAAGTCCACCCGGAGTCGCCTGCGGAGGAGGCGTCACCAGCGAATCCGTCAAAAACGTGCCGTTCGTATGAATCAGCCGCCATTCATCCTTCCCCGTATAAGGGTCGATGTACCGCCGGCGCAAATAGCGGTGGTTGTTGGTGCTCTCCAGATCCTCGATCTTCGTCGGCCACTGCCGGTTATTGCCGACGTAATACATGTAAATCGCGCGCTTGTACTGCTCGCCGCGATCGATCAGCATCTGTTCCTTGTCGCGTTCGCTTTCGAAGGCTTCGCGCGGCATCTGGCGATACAACATCAGCGCCACGGCCGAGGCCATCAGGAACACCAGCAGCAGCGCAAAGCCGCGCTCGTTCCTGCGCTTCATCGAATGTCTTACGGTCGCCCGTCTCATTGCGCCTCTTCAGGCAGCGGCAAAGGCTGCTGGCTATGATTCGTCGTGTCCTCTACTAACGCCGATTTTATCCCAATCCGGATGATCTTATATCGATTCTTGATCAGGTCGCCTTCCTTCGCCGGGAAAATATCTCCCGTGTTGGCGTCGCCCTCCCGGAAAAATCCCTGCAACTGGCCGTCGGCGGCCAGACCTCCATAGCCATAATATTTGAACGGAATCGGCGCAGGCGGCGGAGGTGCCGTGGATTTGGCGGCCGCTTTGGAAGCCGATGTCACCGCTGGCGGAAGTACCGGAACCGCCGGCGGCCCCGGCTTGATCGCCTCCACCCTTGGAGCAGGCGGCTCCGGCGGCTTCGAAAACTCGAACAAGCTGCGCGAGCCTCCCTCCATCGGCACGGCCCGCACCTTGGCCAGCAGATCCTCCCGGATCCTGGGGTCCACCTTGCTCACATCCAGATCGTCTTTCACCTTTAGCGACGGACGAAAATCCTCCATCGTGCGCGAGGTGCTGTTCGCGAATCCGTTTCCTCCCCCTTGCGCATGCCGCTGCGCCAAGGGAATCACCGGATCCGCCGTCCTCGCGGCACTCGCCGCATCCGGAACAGGAGTAGATACCGGGATCGGAACCGGCGCAACTCCCGTCGATGGCGACGTTGACGCAGCCACCGTGGGACCGGACGGCTGATGCTGCCACCACAGCACTCCCACCAGCAGCGCCAGCAGCCCTCCCAGAGCCGCCAGCTTCTTCGGCTCCGCGCCTAAGCCCTTGGGAAGAGCCTTCACTCCGTCGCCCCCTCCGATCGTAGGAAAGCGTCGATCTTCATGCTCACCGCCAGCACGTTCGAGCCTTGCTGCGGCACCGCGCTCAGCGATTCGATAATCATCAACCGCGGAGATTGATCGATCGCATGCAGGAAGCTCATCACGTCCTGGTAGGAGCCTTCGTAAGTCGCTGTGATGCTCATCATCTCCAGCGTATCTGAGCCCTCGATCTGTTCCCTGGCAAACGAGTGGTCCTTGGGCTTGATCTTCGACCCCGCCGCGGCCATTTGCAGATCCGCGATCAAAGTCTTGTCCGCCGTCCGCACCGGAAGGAAATATTTATCGACAAACGCATCGCCTTCTTCGCGCCCCTGCTCCACAGCGGCGGCGTGCGCGCGCGCCAGTTTGATCGCGGCCTGCTTTGCGCCGATCTGCGTCTGAAGCGAAGCCGCCTGCCGTTGCAGATCCTGGGCCGATCCGCCCGGCGGATACAGAATAAGACCCGCAGCCACCAGATTCGCCGCCAGCAGCGTACCCAGAATTACCCGTACCAGAAACTTCGGATCGCGGCCTCGGCCGCGCGTCATCGCCCCTGAATCGTTAGAGTTTCTGGGCATAATCGATACTCAAACGATATTGATACAGCGGCTGAGTCTGCGACGGCGGGTCCCAGCTCTGCGTTTGCGCGGGACCGAACAACGGCGAGTCAGCCAGCTTGCCCAGGAAGTCCTGCACCGCGAAAGGATCCTTCGCGCCCACGGTCATATCCAGCGCCACTTCCTGCCGCGAATTGATCTGCGGAAGCCGGACCTGCATCAGCAGCACGTTGTACGGCATCACGCCTTCGAGATCCGCGAAAATCCGGGTCCAGCTAATCGATTTCCGCTCCACCAGCGCGTTCAGCATCAGGCTGCGCTGGAACACCTGCGCATTCGCAGGCTGCCGCAGCACCTGGTCGATCTGCACCTGCTCCAGCGTCACCGCATTCAACTGCGCGGTAAGCTGCGCTACTCCGGCGCGATCGTCGCGAGCTTGGGTCCGGCTGTTGACGATCAAGTAGACCATCAACCCGAGCAACCCCGCCAGCGCGACAGCACAAACTCCCGACCCCACCAGCATAGGCCGGTCGCGCCGAAAAGGCTCGCTCGCCAGATTAATAGGAATTCGCATCAGAGCGGCGAAGCCTCCATAAAGCCAATCAGGCCCCCGCGCAAACCGAGCAGCCAGTGGCGAACGCCAGACCCCACCAGCACGGGCCGGTCGCGGCGAAAAGGCTCGCTCGCCAGATGAATCGAAACTCGCATCAGAGCGGCGAAGCCTCCATATACCCCCACAACCTGGCGTTAAACGCGCCCGCAACTCCGAAGCGCCCCCGCAGATCGATCAACCCGAGCAACCCCGCCAGCGCAACGGCGCAAACGCCAGACCCCACCGGCACGGGCCGGACGCGGCGAAAAGGGTCGCTGGCCGGATGAATCGGAACTCGCATCAGAGCGACGAAGCCTCCATATAACCCAACAGGCCTGCGTTAAACGCGCCCGCAACCCCAAACCGCCCGCGCAAAATCTCACTTTCGCAAGGCAGACCTCCGGGAACCTCGTCGAACCCGCACAGGATCAAGCGGCGCACCGGCATGCCCAGGTCGTCTTCGGCATAGGCAAAGGTCGGATACAGCACCGCGCGGATCTCCTCTTCACTCGCTTCTTCCAGCGTCAGGCAGCGAAACAAGCGCAGCTTCCCAGCCGCCGCCACCATCACCGTCAGAGTTTTTCCAGCCAGCCGTGCCAGCACCGCCGCGTCCTGCCCCTTATATAGGTTTAGAGCCGCCAGCGCGGAAACCGTCACCTCACCCGGATGAAACCCGGCGTTGCGGAACAGCGCTTCGTACCGCGCCAGGATTTCCAGCGCGACAGTCACGGCCACCACTTCCGTCTTTCCCTGTTTTTCGCCTCCGCGTTGAACATAATACCCCACCGATGCGGAATCGATATCGAAAGGAACCGTCTTCTTCACGCGAAAGCGCACCAGCGCCGTTTGCTCCGCCGCAGTCTCCGGAAAGGCGTCGAAATCGAGCACGCTCACTCGCGCACAAGCATCCGGCAGCAGCACCGCCGCAGTCCGCCGGCGGCCACCGCCGCGCGCGCCCACGAACTGTCCCAACACCGGCATGATCGCGTCGATCTGCCGCACGTTGTCTTCGACCGGAGAAATCTCCAGCGCCCCCGCCGGCAGCGGAGCGAATCCCGTATCCGTGCCATGCGCATACGCCACGCCCGCCGCCGACAACTCAAATACGTGAGCCGGCGGAGGGTCCTTCACCAGCCTCGAAATGGAATCCCACATGGACATGACGTTAACCCTCGATGAACGTGACCTTATTGATTTCCTTGAGAGTCGTCACGGCCGTCCGCACCTTCTCAATCGCCGATTCGCGCAGGAACGTCATGCCCTCTTCGCGAGCCGCCCGCCGCACTTCCGACGCCGGCCTGCGATTCAGAATCAGCTCGCGAATCCGCTCCGTCAAATCCAGCAGTTCGTGGATCGCGCTGCGTCCCCGGTAGCCCGTACCGCCGCATTCAAAGCACCCCGCGCCCTCATACATCGGAAGATCGCGCCAGACCTCCGGGTCGAGCCCGCTTTCCACCAGGTACGCGTCCTCATATTGAACCCTCTGCTTGCAGTGTTCGCAGATCACGCGCACCAGTCTCTGCGCTAGAATGCAGTTCAGCGCGGACACGAAATTGTAAGCCTCCACTCCCATGTTCAGGAAGCGTCCCAGCACGTCCAGCACGTTGTTCGCGTGAACCGTGGTGAACACCAGGTGACCCGTCAGCGCGGCGTTGATCGCGATCTGCGCCGTCTCCTGGTCGCGGATTTCGCCCACCAGGATCTTGTCCGGATCGTGCCGCAGAATCGACCGCAGCCCTCGCGCGAACGTCAGTCCCTTTTTCTCGTTCACCGGAATCTGCGTGATCCCCTTGATCTGGTATTCCACCGGATCTTCGATGGTGACGATCTTGTCTTCGTCGTTCTTGATCTCGCTCAGCGCCGCATACAGCGTCGTGGTTTTGCCGGAGCCGGTCGGTCCGGTCACCAGCACCATCCCGTACGGCTCTTTGATGTACCGCCGGAACTTGACTAGGTCCGATTCCGCGAAACCCACCACTTCCAGCGACAAATTCGAAAACTTCTCGCTCATGGACTCTTTGTCCAGCACGCGGAGCACGGCGTCCTCGCCGTAAATCGTCGGCATAATCGACACGCGAAAATCGATCAACCGGGTCTTATACCGCACCCGGAAGCGTCCGTCCTGAGGAATGCGCCGCTCCGCGATATCCAACTCGCTCATCACCTTGATGCGCGAAATAATCGTCGAATGCCATTCCTTGGCGATCGGCGGCATCGCATACTGCAGCACCCCATCGATGCGGTACTTAATGGCCACTTCCTGATCCCGAGTCTCGATATGCACATCGCTGGCCCGCCGCTCTAAAGCATTGAAAATAGTGGTGTCCACCAGCTTGATCACCGGAGCGATATTTGAATCCGCATTCGCCAGCCGGTCGATGGACAGCGTTTCGTCGGGATTTTCTTCGTCGCCGACCACGTCCAGCGCAAAGCCCTCGGTGACTTCATCCAGAACTCGTTGAGATTGCTCAGTTTTCTTGAGCAGGTCCGAAATCTGCGAAAGCGTGGCCACCTTCACCCGCAGCTTCTTGTTCAGAAGCACACCCAGTTCGTCGACCATGCTGGGATTGCGCGGGTCCGACATCGCAATCTCCAGCGTCCCGTTCTGCCCCTGAATCGGGACAAAATTGTACCGGAACATCAAATCGACAGGAATGGAATGGAATAGGTCGTGATCGATACGGACTTCCTTCAAGTCCACAAACTCATGATAATAACGCTGGGCGAGCGTCCTAGCGCGCGCCGCCTCCTGCGCCGGGTCCTGCGGAATCAGCCGGTCACTAGCCGCCATATGAGTCTTTTAAATCAATAACCTATCCAGAGACACCCCACCCCAAGGGCGCGGCCTCCCACTGAGTATGACGTGCGAGAAGGCAAGACCGTGCATAAGATCGCGGGCTCTTCCGCTCGGCGCCGGCCGGGTGCACTAAGGTACTCACTTTATCAGCTTGACATGAGTATCGATACAAGGTATATCTAACGATAGGATCTGAATGGATCATGGTCTCGGGATTCTGGGTTGGCCCTGAAGCCAACCCGGTTCGCGACTCCAAATACTAACCTTAAAGCGCGTGGAAGGCCGTCGAGCAAGGCCCGCGAAAGGTAGAGGATTCACCTCTTGCCCTAGCGGGCTGGCTTTCAACGCATGACCGGCCGGAGGGGGCCACTCATGGACAAGACGTTCGAATTCTTAAGGGCTAAACAGCGAGGATCACCGAATGAAGCACAACAACGAGCGCGAGGTGCAACGGGTATCTCATGACCACAAGGCTTCAACTCGAACTGACCAAGGAACGGGTCGCCGAGGTCGAAGCACTGATGAGGGAACTCGGGTTAAAGACAAAGACGGATCTCTTCAACAACGCTCTGACGCTACTCGAATGGGCGGCGAAGGAGAAGAGGCGCGGACGGATCATTGGGTCGACGGACGAAGAACAACAGCGCTTCAAGGAGGTGCTGTTACCGGCGCTGGAGACGGTTGCGCGAAGACGCGAAGAGGTCGGAGTTTAGAGCGCGACAACGAGCCCGAAGAGCTGCTACCGAAGCTGTTCGTTCAGCCGTTCGTTGCTGAAGGTATGAGGGGCAGCGTCTATTTGCTGACCTTCCTACTCTACGGAGCAGTAGCGCTCGCAGTGCTGGCACTGATCTTTTGCCAGGGGTTCCACGTCAGAGGTTTCGCTCTCGACGTTGGCGTTCTCGATCTGCTCGTTACGGTGGTTCTCGGAAGCCTTCCTCTGTGCGTTCTCGCGGTCACAGGAAAGCTGTTTGGGATAGACCTGACCCGATTTGCTCACCGGCCAAAGCATCCTCCCGATCTATAACATGACGACGGAAGGTCAGATGCCTAAGCGCACCAAAAGCTATTCGGATTGGCTCGCCACGAAACTGTCGGATCCGAAACGAGCCGCCAGGTACCTAAACGCCGCGCAGGAAGATTCGCCCGCGATGTTTCTGAAGGCTCTCAGAAAAGTGGCCGCGGCACAGCCCGGCCCCATGTCACAACTAGCAGAGGCTGCAAAGGTCAGCCGGGAAAGTCTGTATCGCATGATGTCAGAGACGGGCAATCCCACCTACGATAGCCTCAAGGGAATCCTCAACGCGATGGGCCTAAAGCTTGAGGTAGTCCCGCTGGGAGAGAGCAGCGCCAGCGAACTGGGGCCGTCGGGGGGCCACTGACCGCCTACCCGTGCATAGAATCCGCCAACGAGAAAATCGGCAGATACAGCGAAATCAGCACAAACCCAATAAAAACGCCCATGCAGATCATGATCGCCGGCTCGATCAGCGTCAACGAAGCCGTGACCCGCGTGGAAACGTCATCTTCATAGAATTCGGCCACACTCGTCAGCATCGCCGGCAGAGCTCCCGTCGATTCGCCGACCTCGATCATATCCAGCGACAAGCTCGGGAACATCTTGGTCGAACGCAGCGATTGCGAGAGCGATTGCCCCTCCCGCACCAGTTTCGAGGCCCGCGCCAGCACCTTCTTCAACACCTGCGTGCCCAGCGAATCCGAGGCCGTATCCAGAGCCTGCATCAACGGAATTCCCCCGATCAGCAGCGTTCCCAGCACGCGCGAAAATTGCGCCACCTGGTATTTCAGCCACACCTCGCCCACCAGCGGAGTCTTCAGCAGGATCCGGTCCACCGTCTCCCTGCCCGACGCCGTCCCCGACCACCACCGGAACGCGAGAATCCCCACCACCAGCACCGCGAACCCGGCGATCACATAGCTCCGCGCCGTGGTCCCCAGCGCAATCAGGAACTGCGTCGGCGCGGGCAACTGCGCGCCCATGGTCTGGTACAGGACCGCAAAGTTCGGCACCACGTAGGTGACCAGGAATACGATCAGGCTGAGCGCCAAAAACACCAGCACCGAAGGGTACATCAAGGAAACCAACAGCTTCTTGCGCACCGAAAGCGCCAGCCGCTGGTAAGTGATGAACCGTTCCAGCACTTCCGGTAGGGAGCCGCTACGCTCGCCCGCCAGCACGCTGGTCACGTAAATAGCGGGAAACACGCCCTGCCGCGCGAAAGCGTCGGAAAGCATCGCCCCGTTGCGAACCTCGTCCCGCACGCCCTTCACATGCTTCGAAAGCTTGGGGTCGGTCAAGCGCTCGGCCAGCAAGTCCAGAGATTTGAGTATCGGTAACCCGGCGCGAATCAGCGTCACAAACTGCTGATTGAAGATCAGGAACTTCTCCAGATTGATCTTCTTGCCCTTGGGACCGATGCTCCCGACAATCCCGCCCGCCTCGGATCGGGGCTTGATTGAATAGACCAGGAACCCCTGTTGCGTCAGCTTGTCGCGCAGCTCCCTCTCAGACGAGCCTTCGGCAACCTGATTGTGCATCTCGCCGCGAGCATCCGCGTATTTGAGGGTCCATTCGGCCATACGTTAAGGTAGACGCGCGGGAAAGCCCCGCCGTGCAATCTTACCTCCGGGCCGCCCGGTCCAGCGCGATCACCAGATCGTCTTTATCCCGGTCGACAGTGGTATCGATGGCGCCTTTGCCCCCTTGCAGATTGTAGCCGCGAACCGATGGAAACATCTCGAACTTTCCCATCGGGAGTCCGATGAATTCAAAGCGGCCATCGCGTCCGATCGTCACCGTCTGCTGGTCCCAGGCGCTGTCGGAACCGATCGTCATTCGCATTCCCTCCGCAATTGCCGCGCCGTCGCTCAGCGTCACCTTTCCCGCCAGCCGATGCCCAGGCTGAATCTCAATATCCCCGACGTTCACTTCCTCGTTATCACCCTTGGTCGAGAACCCGACCGGCTGCGTCGCGCCCATCGCCGCAATCGATTCCATCTTGCCGTAGACGTACCAATCCGCCGGAGCCGGCACGTTGGTGATCACGAAAGATCCATCCTGCCCCGTGCCAATCCGGAGTTCATCGTAGGGATTGCCGATGATCATCAGGTTCGCGCCGAATCCCCCTCGCTCCCGCGCGATCACGCCGAGTTCGGCGCCGGCCACGGGTTTGCCATGATTCATCAGCCGCCCTCGAACCACCGCACCGTCTGAGACCGTGATGTTTTTCCGGTCTGCTCCCGTGGCCACAGCCACCAGCTTGGTGGCCATGCCGCGAGCCTCCACGTCCAGCACCATGCCGGTAGCCTTCTGGCTATGCGCCAGCTCAAACTCGCCCTGGGCGTTGGTCGCGGTCATCGGCTCCAGCCCGTCAATCGTCCCGTACATGCTGCCTTGCGCCGTGCTGACACCCCTTGGCAGGATCACCGTCCCAGGCAGAGGCCGCCCGTATTGATCCACCACGCGGCCGCGCACGATCCGGGCCGGATCATCCACCGGAGCCCTGGGTGCAAGGACCGCGGTCGAGACCGGCGTTTGAACGGGATCGATCTTGTTCACGAAAGCCGCCGTATAGCCCTCGCGGATCACCAGCAATTCGAACCACAGATCCGGGTCGAGGCTCTTGATGGCGAACGCGCCGGATTTGTCGGTGACGGCGCGCTTCCCGCAGTCCACGTAGCAGCTCGGGCAGAAAGTGCTGTAGCCCTTCTTCACGCCCGCGTGGTAGATCATGACGGTCGCGTTTTCGAGCGGTTTCCCGAGGCTATCGGTGACTTTCCCGGAAAGGGTGGGGCGATCGGCCGCGTAGGAAAGCGAAGCCGCGATTGCCAAGCCTGCGATGACAGAATGCTTGCGCATCGTGGGCGCTCCTTGGTGCCAATTATATTACTGAAAGCAGGCGCGGTCCTTGGCGGCCAACTGGGGCGCGCCGCGAGTCTCGAATACATGCCGGATGACGAATTTATATTCGGTGTGTGGATCGATCAGATAGAACCACTCGTCCATCAAAGCCGAGTCGTGGCCGCCATGCAGGCCTGAGAAGCGCTCCAGCCACCGGATTGTAAATTCCATTTTGTCGATCCGCTTCTTGCATAACGAGCCGCGTTGCAATTGGCACAGATCAAGCGTCCGCTCTACTCGTCGGCGAGCCTCCGGCTTGATCTTCAGCTTCGGCTGCAGCTCTCCCGTGTCGGGATGCAGCCAGAGCATGTTCTCGGGATCGTCAACATCAGGCTTGAGAAGCATCCCGGCATGATCGATATCGGCCTTGGCGCGATTACACCACCGGCAAGCCGGGAAAAGGTTGCGCCATTCAAAAGTCTGCGCCGGTCGCACGGTCTTGGCGACATAGTGATCGGCCTCCGCGTAGGTAGAAACCCCCAGGAGGCTTTCACAGAAGGCGCACTTGCCGAAGGTGAGCTTCTGAAGCTCCTCTGAAAGGAGCCTTTTGGCGCTCTTAGGAGCCCAATCCATCTCGCGATCTCCCGCGTGAATCTCCAGCCAGCGCAGGGTCCATGCGGGGCCGTGGTCCACTAACAGAGCCGGTGGAGCGCCCCGCTGCAAACGGACCATCCGTTAATGCGTCGCGGTCCGCCGCCGGACTCGCCCGCCGCGCGGAGGCTCAGTGAGCTGATCGATAACAGCCTTCGGCAACGGAGCCGGCTGATTCACAATCGACCGCAGCTCCTCGCTCCGCGACGACAACACGCGCGTGAGCTCCTTAAACCGAGCGTCATCCGCAGGCTTAAGCTTTTCATCCGCCCGATTTTTATTAAGCTCGTTCCATTCGTTCAACAGTTTTTCAGTATCGACATCGAACCGGCTATCGACCCCGAAAATGTCTTTGAGAGTGGAGGTAATGCTCTCCCCAATCGGGGCCTGAACGGGAGGCTCAACATAAGCGCCTCCGTCTTTATTGACTTTCAAAACGTGAATGATCGCCTCAGCACAAGAAGAAATCACGAAAGGAGAATGCGAGGTGACGATGCTCTGCGTCTCCGGCAGCGCCTCGCGCAGCGCGGGAAGAACCCGCCGCTGCCAAAGCGGATGGAGAAACCCTTCAATTCCATCGAAAAGAAGTAGGCCGGGCGCAGCATCGCGCATCAAAAAATCTGCCATCCATCCTAGGGTCGCCTTTAGCCCATCCGGTATCTGCGAAAGGTCGAATATTCTTTCCCCCACCTGCAATCTAGGCTGAAAGCTCGGCTCGATATCCAGCACGATGGAAACTTCATCGCCGCAGATCCGCTTCAGCCCTCGTTCGAGCGCATTGAAGACGGCGGTATAGCGGGAAATCGGCTCGCCGCGTTCCTTCGCGACGACGCGTTTGATATACAGACTGAGAAGCCACACTTCAATCGCATCGTTTTCTGCGGGCGTCGCAAACCCGTGTGACGAATACGAAGCCGCGCTGAATGCGTTGCCTGGTTCTTCACGAATCGGAAAGTCGCTCGGATTCAGCCCCAGTTGGATCATGGCTTGGCGCGCCCATGCGGAACCTCCATCGAGGTGCTTCGCACGCACCACCGCAAACCGGGAAGAACCCGAAAAGCCAAAAATCAATAACACCCGCGGGTTGAGCTCCGAAAACCCGTCGTCTTCCTTCGCCAGGCACCAGGCGATCGCCTTCAAGATCGTCGACTTGCCCGAACCATTCACACCCGCCAGAATATGCGGGCCCAAAGAAGGTTGGCCGTCCGGTCCGCGCAGATCCAGATGGACCTTCTTAAAAGGCCCAATCCCCTCCGCGAAGACATGGCTGATTGGCATCCTGGCTCCCCACCCCGATTCTACGTTATGGGTGAAGTCGCCGCAGGGTTCGGCGCGGCCGGCACGCACAACAACTGGCGATCGGACGATTGCAATACGACCATCCTCGCCACTGGGATCAGCACAATGCAGCCCTCGCTCCCTGTCGGAGCAGGGAAGCCGGGAGTCGGCGTCGCGACCTCTCCGGCAACCCCTCCGTGGCAATAGAAGGAATCCGGATCTCTCCCGAGGCTCATGATAAAAGCCCGCTGTGCAGGCGACGGGATGAGCTGGCTGATGCTCGGTCCCAAATGATGCAGCGGCCCCGGCTCGGCGTTCGGCAGCATCGGACCAATCGTATATTCGCCCGGCGTTCCGTTCGGTCCACAAGGCAGCGGCCCGATATTGACCTCGCCGATCGCGGCTACCGAATCAATGCCCGGGCCGTGGCCGGAGTAGCCGTGAGTCAGCACAGTACCCGAGGGGCTCACCATTGCGCCTTCGGGAATGATCCAAGTCCAAGGCATGCAGACTCACCTAGCTTGACCGGAAAGTAGCTCCGCCAACTCCCGCTCCGCCGCCTTCGCCGCGCGCCGGTGCCGGATCACAGCCAGGATGATCACCGCGGCTATTGACCCGATACCCGCCATGAACATATCCTCTTGCGAATCCCACATGTCGCCCTGCATCCCGACGAATTCCTCGCCGCGTTCCGGAGTCAGAATCATGGCGGCGCCGGCCTCCAGCATCTCGTAGATCGCACTGAAGGAGAGAATCGCTTCCACCGGGAGGACATAGCGCCATCGCCCCCGCACTCCCGCCTTGCGCGTGAACATTTCTTGAAGCGGGTAGCTCAGCAGCAGGCCGAAGCTGAAATGCGCCACGCGGTCGTACATGTTGCGGTTGGTGTGCAGCCAGGGCTTCATCCACTCCCCCAAAGGCACGTCCGAGTACTTATAGTGCGCGCCCCACTCATGGATGGAGAGATACAAAAAGATGAGCGCGTAGGATAGATCGGAAAGCGGCAGGAGGCGGTAGGTGAGCGCCAGGGCGACCAGGAACAACCAGGCCGTCGCGTTCTCCAGAAAATAATCGAAAACCTTGTCCGGATGAATCCCTGCCAGCACAATCACCGCCGCCATCGCGATGCACACGCGCTGAAGGAAACGGTTCTCCCCGAAGCTGGGGTATCCGGCGGTTGAAGCTGTGGTCATCGGGGCAGGGATCGTAAAGATGCATTAGACAACGGTTTGGTAGCCGATGGCAAGCGGCATCTGGCTCAGCGTGTTATTCTGACCCCTTGCAATGAAGATCGACCTGTTCAATCACTTCTTCCCCAAGCGCTATTTCGACCAGTTCATCGACACCGGCGGCATCCGTGACATCGGCAAGCGCGTCCGCAACATCCAAGCCATTCACGATGTGGAGTTCCGCTTCAAGGTCATGGACGAAGTCCGGGCCCAATCCGGCGATTACTGCCAGGTATTGTCGCTGCCGGCGCCGCCCATTGAGGCCCTGGGTGGTCCCGAGAAATCGGCCGAAGCCGCCAAAATCGCCAATGACGGGTTGGCTGAACTGGTTGCCAGGCATCCCGACCGCTTCATCGCCTTCGTGGCTTCCCTGCCCATGAACAATCCGGACGCGTGCGTCGCGGAGATTGAGCGGGCCGTGACCCAACTGGGCGCACGAGGCGTCCAGATTTATACCAACGTGAACGGCGGACCGCTGGATGCGCCGGAACTACAACCGGTCTTCGAGGAATGCGCGCGCCGCGATTTGACGATTCTAATGCACCCGACTCGCGGAGCCGACTTCGCGGATTATAAGACCGAGGAAAAGTCGCTGTACGAAATCTGGTGGACGCTGGGCTGGCCCTATGAGACCGCCTGCGCCATGTCACGGATGACTTTCGCGGGATTCTTCGACCGCTGGCCGGATCTGCGGATCGTGACGCATCATTTGGGCGGAATGGTCCCGTATTTCGAGGGGCGCGTCGGCTACGGCTGGGACCAGTTGGGCTCGCGAACCTCCGATGTCGACTACAAGGCGCTGCTCAAGTCCATGAAAAAGCGTCCCATAGACTATTTGCGGATGTTCTATGGGGACACGGCCTTATTCGGCGCGCGAGCGGGCACGGTCTGCGGCGTGGACTTCTTCGGGCTCGACCACGTTCTGTTCGCCTCGGATACGCCCTTTGAGCCGACGCCTGGGCTGTTCATCCGCGAAACAATAAAAGTGCTCGACAGTCTGGAATTGACTGTCGAGCAACGGGACCAAATCTATTGCCGCAACGCCCAGCGGCTGCTGAAGTTAAACTAACGGGCCAATTTAACGGCGCCGTCCGGCATAAGCCCTTCCATATCCACCATATACGCGTGGGGCGACTCGAACCCCATATCCACCGCGGTAGCCACCGTAAACGCCGACTCCGTATCCGTAATAGGGATAGCCGTAGCCGTAAGCGTAAGGTGCAACGTATGGAGCAACATACGGGGTTGCGTACGGGGCCGCATAGGGAACGGGGGCTGCGTAGCCTCCGTAATAGCCGCCATAGTACGGGGCATACGGGACGCCCACTCCAACTCCGACGCCTACTCGAAAGCCGGCTGCGAATACAGAGCTTCCGGCCAAAAGGAACAGAGCCAACAGTTTCGTTTTCATTATCTTTCCCCTCACGGCACTCAAATATGCATCTTCGTGGCCACAGAGGATTTTGTTTACAATGAATAACTTAACGGAAGTATGGTTTTTAGGAAGGTGGTTGATTTCAACCGCGGTTGGCTGAAACCGGCCTACTCCGCCCGCAGAGCGCTCACGGGGTCGACGGCGGTCGCCCGGCGGGCCGGAAAATAGCTGGCCAGGACGGCGGCGAAGATCAGGACTGCGGCGACGGCCGCGTAGGTGATTGGATCGAGGGCATTGACGCCGAACAGCAGAGACGACATGAGACGTGTCAGCCCGGCCGCGGCGGCGAGGCCGATTGCCGCGCCGATTCCGGCCAGGATTAGTCCCTGGCGGACGAACATCCCGTGAAGGCCGGTGGGTTGGGCACCCAGAGCCATGCGGATGCCGATCTCGCGAGTCCGCTGCGAGACGGCGTAGGCGATGACTCCGTAGATTCCGACGATGCCGAGGACCAGCGCCATGCCGCCGGCGATGGCAAGAAGAACCAGCGTGAACGAAGTCCGGGCCATGGATTGATCGTAGAGATCCTGAAGCGTGCGCACCAGGAAGACGGGCAGTTTGGCGTTCTGCGACCAAATGGCTTGGCGAGCTTCCTTGAGGAAACTCTCAGTGGCGGCCCGGTTGGTGCGGATCACGAAACTTCCGCTACGCGTGACGTGAACCAAGTCGTCGTGCCAGGAGCCCATCATGGCCGGCCAGTACACAAAAGCCGGGGGCTTTTCCTGCATGCCATCGTCATAGACGTCGGCGACCACGCCCACGATTTCGCGCCAGGGATTGCTGGAAGCTTCCCGAATGCGCTTGCCCAGGGCCGAGCGCGGATCGCCCCACATCTCTCTCGCCAGATTTTCCGAAACCATCCCCACATTCCGCCTCCCATAAAGATCTGCCCAGGTGAAATCGCGCCCGGCAATCAGAGCCGTGCCTGTCGCTGTCAGGAACCCCGGCGAGACGAACCGGAATCTACGGACGGGCGGAATCTCCCCGACGGTGTAATTCCGGTCCTCGCAATAGAGAACATCGCTGGAGTTGAAACCTTCTAGCGGGGCGGATCTTGCAAACGCAACGGAAGTGACGCCGGGAATCGCGGCCAGCTTGTCCAGCATCGCGTTCTGCATGCGCATGACGCGTTCCGGCTCCTTGACCTGGTCCTCAGGAATGGCGATGCGCATTAATTGAACCTGCTCAGGATGGGTGAATCCGGGCTGGACATGGCGCAACGCGTAGAAGGTGCGGATCATCAAGCCGGAGCCGACAAGCAACACCAACGCCAGGGCCACCTGCATGACGACCAGAGTGTTGCGCGCACGATGCCGCTCCCGGCCCTGGCTTATCGAGCGTCCGCCGCCTTTGAGCGCGGCGGCCAGATTGGGCCCCGCATACTTAATTACCGGGATCAGGCCGAACAAGAGACCCGAGAGAAGAGAAACAGCCAGCGTGAATCCGAGCGCCAGGGGATCAATGCCGATTTCGTTCAATCGCGGCAGAGCCTCTGGAGCGTTGGCGACAAGGACGCGAAGCGCGCCATACGCCAGTGCCAGGCCGAGCGCTCCGCCCAGGATGCCGAGGGTGACGCTTTCCAGCAAGAGTTCTCGAGCGATGTTGGCCCATCCCGCGCCCAGCGCGGCGCGGATGGCCAGTTCCTGCTGCCGGCCCTCGGCACGAACCAATAGAAGATTGGCTACGTTCGCGCAGGCGATCAACAGTACCAGCCCGATGGTTCCCATCAGGACCCAGAGCGTTGTGCCGACATTGCCGATCACATCCTGCTTCAGAGGCCGAACCAGGGGACCGAGGTGGGCGTTCTCAAACAGGGCGCTGCTGTATCCGGGAGGAGGAGGCCACGCCTTCACCCAGAGGGGCAGCATGCGGGCGATATCGGCGTCGGCCTGCTGGATCGCAACGCCGGGCTTGAGGCGCGCCACGGCCTGGTAACTGAAGTCTCCCAGAAACAGATCCTTGCGGTCGAAGCGCTGCGGCAGGATCAGTTCGGGATCGGTGCGGAATCCGAAAACGGCGGGCATCACGCCGATCACATTTTGCGGCCGCGAATCCACCGTGATGGTGCGGCCGATCACCGATTTATCGCCGCCGAAGCGCCGCTGCCAATAGCCGTAAGTCAGAATCACGGTTTCCGGCGTACCGGGCGTGTCGTCGGCCTGTGAGAACCAGCGGCCCAGGGCGGGTTGGACGCCCAAGGCCTGAAGTGTCCCGTAGGTGACGTACAGAGCCCGGACCTGCTCAGGCTCGCCGATGCCGGTGATGCCGGCGGTGCCGTTCGACCATAATCCAATTTCCTGAAAGCTCCGGTTCTCCTGACGATAGGTGAAGTACATCGTGGCGCACATATTGAGGCTGTCGCCCAGCCCAATGATTCCCGGAGCCGAGTGCCGGATCTCCACCAGCAAGTCGGATTGGGGATACAGCAGAGGCTTGATCAGCACGCTATTCACGACGCTGAAGATAGCCGTGTTCGCTCCGATGCCCAGCGCCAGGGTCGCGAGCGCGATGGCGGTGAATAGCGGGGCTTGTCTCAGTCTGCGTAATACATGTTTAAGAGATCGCATGGAATGACGGTTGGCAGGGGCGTTCCTCTACCGCTCCTTTCAGTCGCGGCTTTGAGTGCGGTTTGGCGGACGGGCGGCTGCGTGTGCGGGTTCTTGCAGACTTGGAACAGCATTGAGGGTAAAGTACCGCTCCTTGCAGTCGCGGCTCTGAATGCGGATTGCGGGACAGGCGGCTGGTGTGCGGGTTCTTGCAGGCTTGGAACAGCATCGAGGGGTAAAGTACCGCTCCTTGCAGTCGCGGCTCTGAATGCGGATTGCGGACAGGCGGCTGGTGTGCGGGTGCTTGCAGGCGTGGAACAGCATTGAGGGGTTGCGTACCGCTCCTTGCAGTCGCGGCTCTGAATGCGGATTGGCGGACGGGCGGCTGGTCTGCAGGTTCTTGCAGGCTTGGAACAGCATCGAAACGGTTGGCGTAGGCGCTCCTTGCGGTCGCGGCGTTGAATGCGGATTGGCGGAGGGGCGGCTGGTGTGCGGGTTCTTGCAGGCTTGGAACAGCATTGAGGGGTTGCGTAGCGCTCCTTGCAGTCGCGGCTCTGAGTGCGGGTTGGCGGACGGGCGGTTGGCCTTGTGCGGGATTTTGCAGGCGTGGAACAGCATGGAAACGGCGCGGCTCTGAATGCGGCTCCTGCGGCGTTGAACAGCATGGACGGTTAGCGCGCCGCTCCCTTCAGGACGCGACCTCATGGTGAAGAATACGCGTTATTCTTGCGCCGGTTCCTTGAAATGGATGCTGGAGTTGACCAATTCCTGCAATCTAGCCAACTCGATGGAGCCGGCTACGTGGATCACATTCACCTCCTTGGGCTCGGCATTGATGAGCAGGAAGCCGGCGGGCTTGTCGCCTTGCATGAAGACATAGATGGCTGTATCGTCGTCCTTGTCCTTGGTACTGAGGAGGGTGGACCATCCGCCGGCGGCGGTTACCTGGTCGCGCAGAGCAGCCACGGCCGCCCCGGAGTAATCGCCTGCCTTGGCGTACTCATAGCTATGCACTCCGATTTCCGTGACGGAGGCGTAGGCGTTGGGATCTTTTCCTGCGCCCTTCAGCAGCGTCTGCTTGAGCATGTCGAGCATGGGGCCTTCCAGATTCAGCTCCGTTTTCTCGGTGGCGTTCTTGGCAAAGGCGTCGAAGTTCAGGTTGAGTTTCTGGGCTTGGCCAGGAACTGAAACGATGGTAGCAAGGGCGGCAAACATCGCGAGTGTTTTCATTGGACTCCTTTCGTTTGTTTCTGATCGGAACTCTGGCCGGGAAGGCCCAGGGCGGGGATACCGAAATGTCCGGCGAGTTCCGCCAGGCTCGCCAGGTCGATGGCGCCTTCGATGCAGACCACGGTCACCTGCTTGGGCTCCACTTTCACGACTCCAATTCCTGCGATTTGGCCATCGGCGGATTTGGTATAGATGTCGGTGCTGCCGCCTTTATCGCCGTGGAACCCGAGGAACGTCCCCCAACCGGCCGCGCGAAGCTGATCGCGAACGGGCTGCACGTCTTCGGGTTTATACTGGCCCTCCTCCGCGAACGAATACTTCCTGACGCTGATGTTTTTGAGGCCCGCGATCAGCTTCTTGAGCCCGGGGTTGTCCGCCTGATCGTTCTTCGAGAGAAAGCCGGTTGCCAGGTGCAGCATCGAAGAATCTAAATTGATATTCACGGTGTCTTTGGCCTTGGCGGCCAGAAGATCCGGCGAGGCTGGGATCGCGGCCATGGCTGAAACCTGCGCGGGCAAGGGGACGCACAGCGGCGCCGCCGCGGCAATGAGAAGTGCAATGAATGATATTCGTTTCATTTCGTTTGGTCCTTACGGGGCTTCTATTGATCCAATACTTTGTCTCGCGCGGCATTCAATTCCTGCGAGACAATTTGCAGCGCTTCGATCGTTTGTAATCCGGCGCGCTCTTCCTGAAGACTGCGGTATTCGAGCGCGAATGAAAACACCAGCGCGGCTGCCGCTGCAAACGCGGCCGCCGGCCAAAGCAGGCGATGCCGCGGCCGAGGCCTGTGGGGTTGCCCGGCTTGATAAACCACGCGTTCGGCAAAGCCGGCGGGCGGATCCTGGCGCCTGAAGGCTTCGCGAAGTTTGGTTTCCAGGTTGTCGTTCATAATGAAATTCCTCCATGGCGCGCGAGCTTGTCGCGCAGCAGCTTGAGCGACCGCTGTACGTGGCTCTTGACGGTCCCGAGCGGCATCTTCAAGAGCTCCGCAATCTCAGTTGCTTCCATATCTTCCTGATAGCGCAAAATCATTACCAGGCGAGGCTTCGCGGGTAAACTGGCGATCCATTGGCGCAGCGACGCGGTCAACAAAATATCGCCCCCTGCGGCGGGTGCGGCCGGCTCAGGGGCCTGCTCCAACGGCCAAAGAAAGCGGAGCCAGGTGCGCTGGCGGCGATGCCGGTCGATGGAGCGGTGCGCGGCTGCCCGCCTGAGCCAGTTGACGACGTGGGACGGCGATTCGAGGGCGGGCAGGATGCGGTGAAGCTCCAGAAAAACGTCCTGGGCGACTTCTTCGGCTACCGATCTATCACGTAGCGCCGCGTAGGCGATGCTGAACACCATCGACTGATGCTGCTTGACGAGCCCGGCGAAGGAATCCGGGTCGCCTATGCCAAAAAGCTCCCGGGTTTGGGTTTCCACGGATGGCATCTATAATCTCTTACTGATGAATACGCATGTGGCTTGTGCCGGGGACGCATTTTTTTTAGGGGATCTCGGGGCGGTCTACCGCTCCTTGCAGTCGCGGCTCTGCTGGGGGCTTCAGATGGGCGAGATGGCGATTGGACGCGGCACGCTTTTTCCTGTCGACGTTTTCGGGCTTTCGCCGCTGATTTTCAGGGTGTTGGGGACGGTCTAGCGCTCTTTGCAGTCGCGGCTCTGCTGGCAGAGCGTGGAAAAGTCAGGCAGGCTGAATGCCTACCCACAGGCTCACGGTTTCGCTTGTCGGTCCGGATGCTCGACTTCTGCCAGGCTGCGCCGGAGGTTGCTTTTTTCAGGCGCGACGTTTTGGGGTCTCGCCGCTATTTTCAAGGTCCTGGGTGCGGTCTAACGCTGCCGCAGGCCCATGCGCGTGGCAAGAGTCAGGCAGGCTGAATGCCTGCCCCACAGGCTGACGGTTTCGCTTGTCGGTCCGGATGCGTGGACTTCTGCCACAGGCTGCGCCGGCGGTTGGGGGCTCGCCGCTGATTTTCAAGGTCCTGGGTGCGGTCTAAGGCTCCGCTGAAAAACGCCCCTGGATTCGCGGCAAATTCGCCCGGCATTCGCCGCTCGGAACGTTTTTCACCACCATTTGGTGGGCCGCAGGCCCATGCGCGCGGCAAGAGTCAGGCAGGCTAAATGCCTGCACCACAGGCTGACGGTTTCGCTTGTCGGTCCGGATGCGTGGGACTTCTGCCACAGGCTGCGCTGGAGGTTGAGGGCTCGCCGCTGATTTTCAAGGTCCTGGGGTGCGGTCTAACGCTGCCGCAGGCCCATGCGCGCGGCAAGAGTCAGGCAGGCTGAATGCCTGCCCCTCAGGCTGACGGTTTCGCTTGTCGATCCGGATGCGTGGGACTTCTGCCACAGGCTGCGCTGGAGGTTGAGGGCTCGCCGCTGATTTTCAAGGTCCTGGGTGCGGTCTAACGCTGCCGCAGGCCCATGCGCGTGGCAAGAGTCAGGCAGGCTGAATGCCTGCCCCACAAGGCTGACGGTTTCATGCGGCCACATGCTTCGCCGGCGGTTTGGGCGCCCGCCGCTGATTTTCAAGGTCCTTGGGTGCGGTCTGATGCTCCTTGCAGTCGCGGCTCTGCTGGTCCGCGTGGCAAAAGTCAGGCAGGCGATTTCGCTTGTCGATCCGGATGCGTGGGGCTTCTTCCATGGGCTGCGCCGGCGGCTGGGCGCTCGCCGCTTGTTAGAGGATATTTACGGCTCGGGCGGCTAGTAGAGCCAGGGTTGCCAGGGAGATGGAGGCTTGCAGCATCATCAGGACCTTGGCCCAGCGGGACATCACCGGGACGTCGGTGGGGGAGAAGGCGGTGCTTGTGTTGAAAGCCAGGAACAGGTAATCGACGAAGCCGGGACGCCAGTTTTCCTCTCCCATAACCTTGCGCAATTCCGGATCGATCATCATCTGCGGGAACAAAAACGCTCCGTCGGTGTGAGGGCCTTCCAGATCGCGCTGATGCGGACCTCCCGCATCCAGACGCCAATACCAGGAGGCGAAGACCAGCAGGTTGCTGAACCAGAGCAGAGAGGCCGAACGCAGCAATTGTCCGGGTGTTTCCTTGTGCGTCGGCAGACTCTGAATCAGCAGGGTCAAGGAAGCCACCATCGCGAGGGTAACCACACTCAGCGCAGCGTAGCTGAAGATCTGGCCGATGTTTTCCTTCCCGAGATGGTGCATGAGAATGGCAGGCCCCAAGAGGCAGGCCACCAGGACCAGGACCAGCCAGTCCGGTCCGGGCGAAAGCGAGGCGGGCAAGGCCAAGTTCAGGGCGCTGACCGACAACATGGCCACCAAAGCGGGCCAGCGAGGCTCAGGCGGCAGCCGATGGGCACGAGGCATGCCTTCCATTGTGAACCGCGTGTAATCGCTGCACAACAGAACTTTGGGGGAACGGCCCCGTTTCGGGAACTGAGGCCGCGACCGCCCCCGTGCGGGCTCGGTATGATGAACAGGGCACCAAAATGCCAGAATCCGAGAGCGCCCGCGGCACCGGTGTTCTTTGGCCGGTTTACGTTCGTCTGCGAGGGCTTGCCAATTCGGCGGTTGACTGGATTGTTTCCGGGAGAAACTGGCAAGCGAAGGCTCTGCTTGCGGTGGTGGCGATTTCGCTTTTCCGGGCTTTCCCGGATTACCGGCCGAATCCCCGCATCGACCAGTTTTGGAGGGATGCGATGATCAAGGTCGATGATCCGCTGGCGGATATGGCCAGGCGGTTCCCCATTTTCTCGCACGAGAGCAAGTTGACCTTTCGTTTGACGGTGCCAGTGGTAGCGCATGTGCTGCATCTCCGGCGAACGGGGCTGACGATCCTCTCCGTACTTGCCAATCTCATCCTCCTTTATTGCGCCTTGTCGATCACCTGGGCGATCACGGGCAGCAGGAGAACCGCTTTTTATATGGCTCTAGCGGTGGCGTGTGTCTGGGGTGGGGCCACCGGTTTTCACGAACTGAGGGGCGGGTTTTATGATTCCGTGGCCCTTTGCCTGCTCCTTCTGGCGATGAGCCTATCTTCTCCCGTGCTGGTTGGAATCTGTGCGTTTGCGGCGGCTTGGACGGATGAAAGGGGTTTGATCACCTTGCCATTGATTTCCCTCTTCCTGCTTACCCAGGCTGACAGGCTTACCCAGGCTGACAGGCTTACCCGCTCTAACATGCCTCGTCGAGCGACGGAGCCCTTCACGCTGCGCCAGGTTTTCACCGGCAGGCCCGGAGCGGTTTTCCTCGCCGCAGTCGCCTACCTGGCCTCCAGGATGTATTTGACGATCGCTCGATCTCTGCTGGTGAGTACGGGCGGAGTCACGCCTATTCTGATGACGGTGCGTCCACAAACCCATCCGATCACGATCTTCACCGCCTTGGGGGGAGGTTGGCTGATGGTGGTGTTTGGGTTGATCGTTCTGGTGGCCGCGAAACGCTATTGGTTCGCCACGGCCTTCTGTGGATCTTTGCTTGTCGTGATCGCGGCGGCGTTGTGTGTGGCGGATCGAACCCGGAGCCTGGCGTATTGTCTACCGGCCGTTTTTGTGGGGATGAGTATCCTCAGCGAGAGCGAGCCCGGGGAGAGGGTCGAGGCGATCTCCATGCTCTGTTGCGTGATTTCGCTGATCGTTCCGCTGTTTTATTTTCAAGAACCGTTTTTTACGATGTCGTTTCCATTGCCTGTCGAGGGTTTGCGATGGGCCGCCCGTTATCTTTAAAGTGCGGTTTCTTTGGTTACCGTTTGGGCCCCGCATGCCCCCTTCGTCGCCGATTCTGAAACGTTTTCCTGCGCGAGCACCTCTTGTATTCCAGTGGGAGGCATTCATTGGAACGACCGCTCCGCGCGTTGTCGTGGTTTGAATCGCCTTTGTCTGGCTTCCCATTCATAAACTTCCCTCCGAACCTGCCTCCGCTGAAGGGGTTGAGTGCCTGCGCTTACAGGCTCGACTCTGCTAGTGTTCTTTGGGTGCGTGGCATTTGGTGCAATTGCTGTCGGCGGCGAAGGATGTTCCTCCGACAGCGTGGCAGTGGGCGCAGGAGGTCATGGTGGCTTCCGCAGCCCGATGCTGGGCTTTCCTATAATTGAGCGGATCCAGGGCTTGCGGGAAAACCTTGGGGTGGCACACCGTGCAATCTCCGTTCACTCTCTCAAAGTGCTTGGCATGAGTGAAGGTCACGGCTCCGTAGGGGGAGGCGATCAGAATGGTATCGGGAGGGGTTCCTTCCGAGGCCGTGAGCTTCGTGGGCGGCGGCTCAGCCTCCGGCTTGGTTTGGCATCCTGTCAGACAGGCCAGAAGGAGGGGAATCAGAAAACAGCGCATGAACCCTCTAGTGTCCCACCGGTATAGTGCTTGGCCGGAATTCCCAGAGGCCAAATAAAGTGGTATGATCTCTCTGCAATGGTCCAAGAGATTGAGTCCCTGCAGACTCAAATCCAGCGCATCCTTCAAAGCAAGGCGTTCCGGACTTCCGAGGTCCAGCGCAATCTGCTTGCGTACCTGGCCGATAAATCCATTCACGGCACGGCCGACAGCCTCAAAGAATACACCATCGGGCTGGACGTGTTCGGCAAACCCGCCTCCTACGATCCTCGTCAGGAATCCGCGGTGCGGATGCATGTGGGCCGGCTGCGGCAGAAGCTAGCGGACTATTACAGGCTGGAAGGAACCGAGGATCCGGTAGTGGTGGATCTGCCGAAAGGCGGATTCAAGGTCACGTTCGAGCCCCGAACTGAGCCTCGGGTGGTGGAAGTCCCGCAGATTGAACCGTCGTCGTCTCCTTATTATCGCCGGGAGATTGCTTTGGCCGTGGCTCTGCTGGTGGCGGCGAGCTGCGCGGGATATCTCGGAATGCGGCTGTGGAGGCTGGAACGAACCGAGACGCAGGCACAGGCTCCGGGCTGGACTCCGGAACTGCAACAGCTTTGGGCTCCGATTCTGGCATCGAACCGGCCGTTGATGATCTGCTTGTCGACCCTTCCCGGGTCAGGCCCTCCTGCTTCGGGTACTCCGGCGGCGGCGGGGGTGACCACCATCGGGACGGCGAATGGGGCCTTCCTGCTGGGCCAGTTCCTGGGTCAGCGCAAGAAGAATATTCAGCTCACGCCCAGCGACCAACTTTCGATGCCGGAAATCGCCATGGGAAACGTGGTCTTTGTCGGGCCCGCGGGAGGCGGCAGGCAGATTCGGGCGCTTCCGGAGGACCGGCAACTGGTTCTGGGCCCGGAAGGAATCCGCAACTCGAGTCCCCGGCCGGGAGAGGCGGCGTTGTTGGCAGACCGCAACCCCGCTGATCCTCAGGATACGGCTGAGAGCTATGCCTTGATCAGTCATTTTCCAGGATTGAACGGCAATGGCGAGCTGCTGTATTTCTCCGGCAACAAGATTCCGGCGGTGATGGGCGCGGTTCAATACTTCACCGATCCGGCCGACGCGCGGACGCTGGTGACGAAGATGAAAACGGGCGGCGGCACGCTCCCTCATTACTACCAGGTGGTGCTGAAGATCCGCTCGATGGACGAAATGCCGATCGATGTTTCCTACGTTCTGCACAGGGACTTGGACGGCCTCAATCCGGCCGCGCCCGGCGGCTCCTCCGTAAGTCAATGAAACTATGACGTCACGCACCGGTCACTGACCGTCAGTTGACCGCTCGGGGGGCTGTATTTTGCGTTTCGCGTGATAGTGTTGATGCTGGCAGGGAGCGCTCCTGCGCCCTTGAACAAATCAAACTTCTGGAGAAACATAAGCAATGAAAACGAAATGGATGGGTCTGCTTGCGGGTGGCCTGATCATGGCAGCCGTACCGGTTTTTGCGCATCATTCTTTCTCGGCGGAATACGATCGTAGCAAGCCGATTCAGTTGAAGGGCGCAGTGACCAAGGTGGAATGGATGAATCCCCACGCGCGCTTCTATCTGGATGTGAAGGGCGACGACGGCAAGGTCACCAATTGGGAGTTCGAGCTGGGCAGCCCGAACGGCCTGATGCGGCAGGGCTGGACGCGGAATTCCCTGCAGGTGGGCGCGGTGGTTTCGGTGAGCGGTTCGCGGGCGAAGGACGGCTCGAATCTAGTGAACGCCAGCAGCGTCGCGTTTGACGACGGCAAAAAGGTGTTCAGCGGCGCATCGTCGGCTGACGATCCAGCCACAAAGTAGAATTCTTTCCACGTAACTGGTTCCGATCGAGTAGAATAGATCGCTTATAGGAGTAGTGTGCCCATCGTGGGCACCCTGGTTGGGCGCGACGGCCCTTTGCGGGCTGTTAAGGAGAGTCGAAAGCGAATGTTGCTGCAGAATGCGATTGCAGACGCCCTGAATAGTGCGGATTGGCCATTCCCACTGGCGGAATGCTTCCATATCCCGGCGTTTGCGCTATCGATCGGAACCATTGCGTTGGTGGATCTGCGAATGATCGGGGCGACGTTGCGGCGCGAGAAGGTCCCGAAACTGTTGCGGGACACGGAACCGTGGACGCTGGCAGGGCTGGTTATCGTGATTTTATCGGGTGCGGTGCTGTTTCTGTCCCAGCCCCAGATCTACCTGGAAAACTCTTCTTTTTACTTCAAGATAGGATGCCTGCTGGTGGCCATCCTGTACAACTTTACGATTCATCGGAAGGTGGCGGCGTCCACCACGGCCTCGCCTGGGGTTACAAAACTGGTGGCCATCGTCTCCCTGTTGCTTTGGGCGGGGGTGGTGTTCGGCGGGGTATTTATCGCGTTCGTGTAGGGTCTACCAGAATGACAATTGCAGAATCTATCCAAAGCATCGATTTTTTGACAGCCCTTCGCGAGTCGGCGTTGATGTATCCGATCATCCTGGGCACCCATCTGGCCTGTATCGCGTTTTTCGGCGGGATGATTCTGATGACCGACCTGCGCCTGTTGGGAGTCTCGCTGAAGAATTTGACGATTACGGAAGTGGTGGGAGGGTTGCGTCCCTGGAAGCGGCTGGGCGGCGTGATCATGATTACGTGCGGGCTGTTGCTGGGGTCGTCGGAGGCGGTGAAATACGCGCCTAACCCTTTTTTCTGGACGAAGATGACGATTCTGGCGCTGATCGGGGTGCATGCCCTGGTTTTCCGCCCGATTGTTTACAACAACACGGAGGAGCTGGACCGCTCCCCGGTGATTCCATCCAAAGCGAAGCTGGCGGCGTATTTATCATTGATCCTGTGGATCGGGATGATTTGCATGGGGCGATTGATCGCCTACTATGAGCCGAAGCAACCGGCGGCTCAGGCTTCTCTCATAAAATAGCGGGCGCTGAAAGCGATGGCAACATGACAGACTCGACGAGTGTGTCTTTAGTGGATGTAGAGCGACCGGGCTTGCATCGCTATGCGGTGCTGGCGGCGTTGTGCGGGCTGGCCGCGGTTCTGTCCGGGGCGATGGTTACCAGCAGCGCGGTCACCGACGGCGGGGGAGCCGGTTTGGTGCGGATGCACGAGATTGTCTCGAGCGTTGCAGCGGTGGCGATCGCGATTCTGGGCATCTGGATGGTGGCCAAGACTCCAGGCCGGCTGGGGTGGTACCTGCTGGCGGTTGTGCTGGCTGAAGGCGGGTTGGGATCGGCTCAGCGGAGTCCTGGTCTCGAAATCCTGCACGCCTGCCTGGGACAGATTTTGTTCGCCATGACTGTGGCGGCGGTAGTTTCGACCAGCGCCGGATGGTCACGGGAAGCGGAGATGGTGGAGGATCACGGGTGGCCGTCGCTGGGAGGGCTAGGGCGGATCACGCCGGCATTTGTCCTGGGGCAGATCGCCCTGGGAGCGGCTTTTCGCCATAAGGCTCTGGGTGTGATGCCGCACCTGGGCGGGGCGATCGTGATCGTGATGCTGGTTTTGTGCATTTGCATTTTCGTGATGCAGCAGTTCCCGGAGCATTCGAGCCTGCGGCCTTGCGCGAACCTCCTGATGGCATTGGCGTTCACGCAGATTTTCCTGGGGATCGCGGCATTCACGGTGAGAACCATGACCAAGATAGCGGCTTCGGCGGTGATCGGCGTCACTTCGACCCACGCTTCCGTGGGGGCAATGGTTCTGGCGGCTTCGGTGGTTTTACAGATGCAAATCCGGCGGCATGTCCGTCCGCATCGGGAAGAAGAAGAGACCGCGGACCCGGCGGCAACCTAACGGTCGCGCACTTGCTTCGATGTCGGATGTCGATGGCCGAATGAGCTATCGTGAAAGGTCTTCTATCGTGACAAGGTTTCCCAGGCTGGCCACCGCGGTTCTGCTGATTGCAGGGATCGCATGGGCGTTCGCGGGAGGGAGCATCTCGGGGGTCGTCAAGGATCAGAGCGGCGCGGCGATACCGGGGGCCCAGATCACCCTGGTCAATTCCGGGCTCAAGACCGAATTCAGCGGGACGACGGATGTTCGTGGGCTTTACTCGTTCCCGGTTTTGCCGGTGGGCCGCTACGATCTGACGATTGAAGCGACCGGGTTCAAGCCACAAAAAAAGACCAATTTGACCGTGGACGCGGATTCGGCGCTCACGGTGGATGCGGCGCTGGAGGTGGGGCAGAGATCCGATGTCGTGACCGTCACCGACACGGAGACAACCACTGCGACACAAGTGGAGAGCATCGCGACGCACTTGGGGGAAGTGGTTTCCACCGCGCAGATTCAGGCGCTGCCCTTGAACGGCCGCAGTTACACGGATCTGCTGGCGATTCAGCCGGGCGTGAGTCCGATCACTACGCTGACGTCGACCTCGGTGATTATGGCGGGTGTTACGGGGACCATCAATCCTTCCGGCGATTTGAATCCTGGAAACGTTTCGATCGACGGCCAGCGCGAATCCGCCAACGGGTTCATGGTGAACGGCACGGACGTCCAGGAGCACATGAACGGAGGCACTTCGGTGATTCCCAACCTGGATTCCATCCAGGAGTTTCGCGTCCTCACCAATAATTTCGACCCGGAATACGGCAACTACAACGGCGGGATGATCAACGTCGTGACCAAGTCCGGCAGCAATGAGTTTCATGGCGATGGGTTCGAGTTTCTGCGCAACACGGATCTGGACGCCAAGAATTATTTCGATAGCACTCGCGGGGCTTTCCAGCAGAATCAGTTCGGCGGCACTGTGGGCGGTCCGATCAAGAAAGATAAATTATTCTTCTTCACGGATTATCAGGGGACGCGCACGAAGGAGGGGATTACCTCGGCCGAGACCTACGTGCCTTCGCTGCAGGATCGCGCCGGCAATCTCAGCGATGTCGCGAATACTTTGACGGGGACGGTCAGCGGAGTTTACAACGCCAATCTGCTGTCGAAGGCGCTGGGATATCCAGTTACCCAGGGCGAGCCGTATTACACTCCGGGATGCAATAGTCCGGCGGCGTGCGTGCTTCCGAACGCCAACATCCCAACGAACGCGTGGTCCGCGCCGGCGATGAATTTACTGAAGTACATTCCGCAGCCGAATATTGGGTCGGATTTGTTTGCGACGTCGGCTTATCCGGAAACAGTTCGGGACGATAAGGGCGGGGGACGCCTGGATGCCAACACCCGGCTGGGTCAGCTTGCCGGTTATTACTATATTGACGATTACCGCCTCGACAACCCGTATCCAGGCGGGCAGGGGGGCGCGAGCGTCCCGGGGTTCGATGCCTTAACGATCGGGCGCGCGCAGCTATTTACGATCGGCGATACGAAGGTTATCAATCCAACCACGGTCAATGAATTTCGCGCAGGGTTCGTGCGCAACGTAAACAATATCGGTGAGCCGCACGGGGGGTTAGGGGTGAGTCTCGCGTCGCAAGGCTTCGTGAACGGTCCGGCCAATGGGGGGATTGTGGTGCAGGCGCCGCAGTATGAAGGCGTTGAAAATATTGTTTTCCCTTCCTTCGTGATGGGCGTTCCGATCACCAATACCTATCAATGGAACAATACGCTGTATCTGAGCGACTCGGTTTCGAAGGTGATCCGGAGCCACACCCTGAAGTTCGGAGGCCAGTTTCATAACGACCAAGTCAACGAGAATCCGAATGCGACGTTCAATGGGACCTTCAGCATTTTGGGAACGGAAACGGGCTCACCCTTCGCGGACTTTCTGCTGGGGTTTCCCAGCAACTTCACACAAACAACCGGGCAGCGCTTTTACTTGCGGAATCATTATGCGGCCGCTTTTGTCGAAGATAGCTGGCGGGCGCGAAGCGGCCTGACCATCAACCTGGGACTGCGTTGGGACTTGATCGAGCCGTGGTCGGAAAAATACAACAACATCCAGACGATCGTTCCAGGCAGGCAATCGGTTCTGTATCCCAATGCGCCCGAGGGTTTGCTGGTCGCGGGCGATCCGGGGATTCCTTCCACGTTGTCGCCGACGCAGTATCATAACTTCGCTCCCAGGATCGGCATGGCGTATTCGCCGAGCTTTCAGAATGGATGGCTCAAGAAGATTTTCGGCGACGGAGGGAAGACCAGCATTCGGGCCAGCTACGGAGAGTTCTACACGGCGTTTCAGGGCTTGAGCGCGGGAGTGATGTACGGGGTGCCTCCTTTCGGATATAACTATCTGAGTCCCACGCCGCCTTTATTTTCGACACCCTACATCAACGCCGGCAATGGCGCAGCGCAGACCGATCCGTATCCGTTCACGTTTCCTCCGCATAACGTTTCCGCTCAGAATCCGTACACGGGCTTTAATTGGGCATCGGTGATTCCGATCAGCGCCGCTCCCTATTTCTATTACCGGAATCAGACGCCCTACACGGAAAACTACATGTTCTCGATTCAACGCCAGTTCACCAAAGACGCGCTTTTGACCGTGAGCTATGCCGGGAATCAAGGACATCATCTGCTGGTGACGGTCCCGACGAATACGGGCAACCCGGCGTTGTGCCTGAGCCTGAGCCAGCCGAACGAAGTAGCGCCGGGGAGCTCGACCTGCGGACCTTTCGGAGAGAGCGGAACGTACACGTCCGCATCGGGCCATGTTTATCAGGGAACGCGATTGGAATTGGGGCCGAACTACGGGCCGGTGACGGCTCAGCAGACCATCGGGAATTCGAATTACAATGCGCTGGAAACGAATCTTCGTTTGACCTTCGGCAAGCGATCCACGGCTCTTCTGGCTTATACCTATTCGAAGTCGATCGACGACGCGTCGAATCTTGGCGAGCAGATCAACCCGTTGAACCAGCGGCTGACCCGCGTGATCTCGTCCTGGGATATGACGCACAATTTTGTCGGGAGCTACACGTACGCTCTGCCCTTCGACCGCTTTTTCAAGAGCAACCGATGGTCGGATGGATGGAGTCTGTCGGGGACGACCCGGTTGAGCTCGGGATTGCCGGTAACTCTGTCGGACGATTCGGATCGATCGCTGCTGGGAACGCTAGGGAACGGCTTTAACAATCAATTGCTGGATACGCCGCAGGTTTCTTCCGGCCCGCTGGAACTCAATAACAATCCCCGCAATGGACAGGCTGCTTTCAACACCAGTTTGTTCGCTCCGGAGACGCTAGGAGTGCTGGGGAACGCGGCCCGGCGCATGTTTCACGGCCCCGGTATCGAGGATTTCGATATGCAGCTCAGCAAGACGATTCACGTGACGGAAGTGCGGACGTTTGACATTCGCGTCGAGGCTTTTAATGTCTTCAACCATGCGCAGTTTTATGGGCCGTCGGCGGTGAGCGGGGAAATCAACGATCCTGATTTCGGGCATATCGTGAGCGCGGCTGCGCCCCGGTTGATCCAGGTGGCGATGAAGTTCCACTTCTGATGGCGCGTGGCAGTGGGGGCGCAGGGGCGTTTCGGGCTGGTCAGGCTGCGGCGAGGGTTTTTTCCGCCTCGGGGACCGTGGCGTAGATCTGGAATAACTGGTCCACACCGGACACGGTCATGACCATCTTCACTCGATCGCTTACGCCCGCCAGCACTAGCCGGCGAGCTTCGCGCTCGCGAGAGACGTAGGCAGCGATGAGGGAGCCCAAACCGGCCGAGTCCATGTAGGGAACGCCGCTCATATCCACAATCAGCGCCTCTGACTTGTCGGAATGAGCGAAGTCCTGGAAGGCGAACAACGTAGAAATGGTGAGCGCACCGGTCAGCACAATCACACGCTGGCCAGTGGCCGCGCCATCTTTTAGATCGAGTTGCAACTGATCGTTGGGCATGGGAAACGCAAAGTGTAGCACGCGATTGTTAACGGCACGTTACGGATCCGCTTAGAACGGTGCAGCGGAGCCTGTCGTTATCCTTCCGCGGGGTGAGAATATCTCCGGCTAAGGTGGACTAGTGTCCTGTGAAGAGGATTCTTCTAACGGCTCTGGCGATTGGATTAGGCATTATGGCGGGCGCCGGGATGGCCCAAATCTCCACTGCGGGCAAGGGGACTCAAAAGACTACGGCCCCGGTGGCCAAGCCGCCGTCGCCGTCTAAGATTACTCCGGGAGCTACGCAGGGGACTACCTCAAATGGAAAGGCGGCAACCGCGCCCGTTGCGGCGAAGGAAGGCGTGAGCGCCCAGCAGGACAAGCAAATCGAAGCCGCCATTCGCGCCAAGCTGGCGAAATCGAAGATTGGGAAAGACGGCCTCACGGTGCGGGTCCAGGGCGGTGTCGCATTTTGGGAAGGCACGACCAGTGTGGTACAGCATAAGGGCTCCGCCACGAGGATGGCGAAATCGGCCGGGGCTCATGCGGTGATCAACAATATCAAAGTCAGCGATGCGGCAAAGGAAAAAGCCGCGGAAAATCTCGAGCAGGGGCGGCGCAGAGCTCAGATAAAGCGGAGCGATACAAAGACCCAGAAGTAAGACGATTCCGCCCGACAGGCGAAAAACCGCCTTTTGAGGAACTCGCCGGCTCAACGGAGCCTTGGGGCGGCGGGCATAGCGCGTTCCTTTCCCGTTCGGAGGGCCGCACCGGCCCTTTGCGGGCTTCTAGCAGCAGCCCGCAAAACGGAGCCTGAGTCGCGGCGAGCGGGGATGTCACTTTCGAGAATTGAGGGGCGCGACCGGCCCTTTGCGGGCTTCTAGCCACAGCCCGCAAAACGGAGCCTGAGTCGCGGCGAGCGGGAGTGCTACTTTCGGGAATTTCGGGCCGCGACCGGCCCTTTGCGGGCTTCTAAGCCACAGCCCGCAAAACGGAGCCTGAGTCGCGGCGAGCGGGGATGTACTTTCGGGAATTTCGGGCCGCGACCGGCCCTTTGCGGGCTTCTAGCAGCAGCCCGCAAAACGGAGCCGGAGTCGCGGCGAGCGGGGATGTTACTTTCGGGAATTGAGGGGCGCGACCGGCCCTTTGCGGGCTAGCTATGCCTTTTTGCGGCGGCCTTTGGGGCGGGGGGGCGGAGGATCCAGCGGCTGCTCGGTCAAAAGGGGCTCGCTCGCCAGAGGCTCGGCGGCCAAAGGCTCGGCGTTCAAAGCTTCAACGTTCAAAGATTCAACCTTTAAAGATTCAAGGACAGCAGGCTCGGGCCCCAAGCCAGGCGGCGATGCCGATGCCAGAACCTGGTTGAACAGCGCGGCCTTCTTCAAATCCTTCTTCGAAGGAGGAATCTGTTCATTACGATAGTCGTGATCGCTATAGCAGGTTCGGCAGCGCACCTTGGCCGCTTTTGCCGCAATCAGCGATACGATGGAATGATTCGTGAGCCGGCGGCATTTCACGCAGTAATCGTCGAGGACGTCGCCCAGCCGGAAATCACTCATAAAATTAGCGAGTATATAACATGGTGAGTATACAACATGGCCCAGGCTAAGAGTATGGACGTCTTCGACCGCCGGGAGTTGAAGGTATTTTCGCGGCTGACGAATCCGGTGCGAATCCAGCGCTTTCTCGACGAGGATCTGCGCTACAACCTGGAGCCGTCCGGCGATACTTGCTATTCGCCGCGCGTGACGCTGAATAAGGGCGCGGCTCACTGCATGGAGGGTGCGCTGCTGGCTGCGGTGGCGCTGCGGATGCTGGGCCATGCGCCTCTGATCCTGGATCTGGAAGCGGTTCGCGATTCGGATCACGTACTGGCGATTTACCGCATTCGCGGGTTGTGGGGCTCGCTGGCGAAGTCCGATTACTCCGGCCTGCGCTCCCGCGAGCCGGTTTATCGCACCTTGCGCGAATTGGTGATGAGTTACTTCGAGCACTACTATAATCCGGCGGGCGAGAAGACTCTGCGAGCTTATTCGCGGCCGGTGAATCTGACGCGCTTCGATTCGATAGGCTGGATGACGGCGGAACGCGACGTGTGGGAAATCCCCAACCATCTGTGCGATATTCCGCACATGCGCCTGTTCCCGAAAGGAACCGAGCGCGGCGTGGCGCGGATGGACCGGCGCTTGTTCGAGGCCGGCCGCTTGGGCGCAACCGCGCATCTGACGGCTCCGCTGACCGGGCCGCGAGCCATACACAGGGTGGCGCATTGAGCGCCGATGTGCTGTGATAGCGGAGTGATCCGACCTCGCTTTTTGTCCGTGGGCATGGCGTCCTTGTGCTGGCTGTTCGGGGCACTGGCGGCGGTGTTGTGCGCGCAGCAGCCGCCTGCCGTCGCGCCTGCAAAGCCGTTGGGAGTCACATCCACCTCGACGTATACGCAATCGGAAAAAAATGGCGAGACCACGGTCGAGATCCGCAACGTCACGTATCACATGAGCGGCCAGGGGGTCCCGGGCCGGCCTACCGGGGAGCGGCTGCTGCTGCGAAAATCCACGCGCTACCGGCAGGTGCTGGACGAGATCGGAGCGCTGGCCACGGTAACGCTGGAGGCTTGGACGCTGGGCACCGATCCGAAGCAGAAGCCGTTCTACCAGGCGACGATCACCGGGGACGACGCGCAAGTGGTGGAGAATGCCGTGTGGGTGGTGAGCCGTGGCGAAGAGGATTTGCAATGGTGGTCGGTGCTGAAGCTGGCCACGGCGCAGCGCCTGTTCGATACGTATGTTCCGCTGCTGCATTTCAGTATTTCGCGCGAGATTGGGATGGAACGCTACATCGGGCTGGAGGTTCCTCCGGACGATACTCGCGATTTGCGCTTGAAGGAAGCGCACGTGGTGGCGGTGTTCGAGTATGCTTCCGAGGACCAGGTGATTCGCGAGGCGCTGCTCACCTGCGACGATCCGCAGCGCGCGCGGCTGCTGCGATCGTATGAAGATACGACCCGTATGCTGACCGGAACCCCGCGGGGTTTGACGCTTTCGATCAGCCAGAATTATCCTTCCCCTCCGGATACGGTGACGGTGGCCGTGCCGATTCTCAACGACGATCTGGATGTGGCTCACGCGACACTTCCTTCGGGTCTTCATCTGGCGGCCTGGAAGCGCTAAGGCTCAGGAGGGGCGGGCGGCGGAGGCTCTGCTAGGATGTGTCTAGATGAGCGTTGAGAGCCAGGATAGCCGGCCATTCCGGCACTACACCGTCAAACATCGTGTCGTCGCGTGGATCAGTCAGAATCTGTTTGACAACATCACCTACACTTCGCGTCACGGCCTGCTCAAGGGGATGAAGCGAAGAGGGGGCCTGGGATGGCTGCCTGAGTTCATGGAGCCCGCGGTCACGCCGGAGCACACGTTCTGGCTGAATCATGATCTCAAAGACGTAGTGGTGTACGATATTGGCGCTTTTCACGGATTGCTGACGCTGCTGTTTGCGCGAGACGCACGCCAAGTGATCAGCTATGAGCCAAATACCAGGAACCATGCCCGCTTGACCGATAACCTTCGCGTGAACGGAGTCAAGAATGTCACGGTCCGGAAGGTTGGGCTGGGAGCCGAAGTCAGCGAGGCGACGATGGTCGCGTCTTCGCTGACGCCGGGAGGAGCCACGATAGAATCGGGGACCGCCGACGCACTGGTACACTCCAACCTGCGCGTGGTTTCCGAGCAGATTCACATCACGACGCTGGACGACGATATTCGCGAGATGTCGCTTCCGGCTCCGGGGTTTATCAAAATCGATGTGGAGGGCGCGGAGCTGCCAGTGCTGATGGGCGCCCGGAAGACTTTATTGACGTACAAGCCGCAGCTCTTTCTCGAGATTCATGGCGAGACCATGGAATTGAAGCGGAAGAATGTCGCGGCGGTGGTGGCGTGTCTCAATGAGCTGGGGTATAAGGACATCCGGCATATCGAGTCCGGCGCGGCGATTCGTCCGGATAATTCGGCGCTTGCCGCGCAGGGCCATCTGTACTGCCGCTGATGCGCTTGAGCGATCAAGGCCTTCGGGAATCGCAATGGCAGGAACCGGAGCGCCCGGGCAAGCCGCCGAGATATGCCTGCAAGGGCACCCCAAGTAGGGCGTCCGTTGTTCGCCGGCGGGTGCCTGGAGCGACAACATGAGCATACGCGTTTCTTTTCTTCGCCGAGCCGCCGGCGCCTTGATGGCACATGCGAGCGGGGTTCTGCCGGGCGCGAGCTCTGCATGGTCCGATGCGATGAAGTCCGAACTGCATCACATCGAAAGCGATGCGGAGGCGTTCACGTGGGCCGCGGGCTGCGTGGCCGCAAGTTATGTCGAGAGAAGCGGGGTGATGATGTGGCTTCGCAATTCGTTTGTGCGGGCCTTTCTGGCGCTGCTGATTTTCAGCCAGGTACTGAATTTTCTCTTTGCGACTGTTCTCACTGCCGCATATCGCCTGCACTTTCTGGAGCTCGCGGAAGGTCTGGGAAGAGGCACGCCGGGTGACGATTACCGCCGCTTCATCCCTCTGATGGACGCGACGCCATGGTGGGTCCACGGGTTGTGGATCGCTGCCAGCGTGGTGTTTGCGTTCTCTGCGTGGCAGTTGATTCGAGATAAGCGGGCGGCCTTTCCGCTCTTCGCCGCGGCGTGGATACTGGGCGAGGCCGGAAACTTTATCCCGGGAAGGATACCGGCCTCCCGGCAGGTCTTCTCATTTCCTGCGCCGTCGTTCATGCGCGACGTCCTCATTCCGTCCTCGACAACGGCGCTTCTGGCGCTTATCGCCGCCGCGCTTTGGGCGCATGGCTGGTGCTTCCTCACGAATGCAGGCGGCCGCGCCAAGTCTCTCGGATAACGGCAGGGATAGCGGTCTCAAAAGTTGAACGACAGAGCGCCTCTGAGCGCGCGGAGGAGCACGAAGATGTCGATGGAAGTGGAAAGATTCTTGATGTAGTAGAGGTCGTATTCCAGACGCCGCAGCGCGTCATGCAGCGGATCGTCACCCATGTCGTGGATCTGCGCCCAACCGGTGACACCGGGCTTCACCACGGTGCGGTGGGAGTTGTAGAGCATGATTTGGTTCAGGCGAGCGGCGAATTCGGGCCGGTCGGGCTCGGGTCCAATGAAGCTCATTTCGCCGCGCAGGATATTCCACAGGAGCGGCAGGCCGTCCCAACCGAGGAGCTTGATGAAGCGGCCCATTCGGACATTGCTCAAGCGCAAGCGGTGAACGGTGAAGGGCGCGCCATTCAGGCCCACACGCTGCTCGCTGACGAAGGCAGGGCCCGGCGAGGACGCCTTCACCAACAGCGCCAGAATCCCGATCAGCGGAAACACCAGCGGGGCCAGCAGCAGGGCCAACAGCATCGAATACATGGATTGCAGGTTCAAACTGAATTGGTTCGGCCGCAGACTCTCGCTGAAAAATACATCGGAAGGGCGCATCTCGGCCAGGCACAGCCGCGCCAGATTGGTTTCGTAGAATCCGGCGACGTCGGCGGCGTCGATGCCTCCGAAACGCAATCGCAGGAACGCGTCCACCCACTCCGGGCCAACCTGCTGGCGATTGGCGACCACGATCCAGTTGGGTTTGTAATCGTCAATCCCCGGCAGCAAGTTCTTAAGCGAACCCACCAGCGGGAGAGCCGTCGCGACCATAGCCGGATTGCCGTCGTCGAAATATCCGATGGGCGTCATCCCCAGCTCCGGGTGGCGCTGGAGGTGCTGGGAGAGATGTTCAACGCTGGGAGAAATGCCTAAAAACAGCAGACGCCGGCCGGCCACGCCACTTTGAATCGCGGCGCTGAAGATGCGTCGCCAAATCAGCAGGACTGCCACGGAGAGGAGGCTTCCCGCAATGGCGATGCGCGCCGGCAACACCCAATCCAGAGCCAGATAACTTAGGAAGGCTTCCGCGATCAGGGCGAATCCGACGGCCACGCTGAGCTGCTGCAGCAGCACGGTCAGGCTGCGGACGCGCAGCTCCGTATAGAGATCGGTGAAGTAGAACCCCAGCAAAATCACGCAGACGGGAATCAATAGCAGGAGCCAGTCGGTCTCGAAGAGGAATACCGACCCGGCTAGATCGGAAAGATAAAAGCTTGCGATGGCGTAGGAGCCGAAGATGAGAAGGGCTTCGGAAATGAACAGCGTCAAAACTCTGGCTGGTATCAGGAACCGAAAAATCCGGATCACTTTAGGGGCTTCTCCATGACCTCACTGGACGGAATATTGGCGGGCGAGCTCACCGGGCGAGCGAAAACTATTGGCTGAGTGCATCGTTGCGCAAGTTCCATCTCGTATTCCGCCAAAACCGTTTTCCCTGAAAAAACAAGTGGGGCAGCCAGCAAGAAGCTGGCGGGCGACAAGATCGCCCACCCCACAGGCCCATGTTGACTCCCTCCGGTCATGGCTCAGTGAGCAGCGTTTCTCTTCCGGCAGGTTCGTGAACTTCTGAAACAGCTCAGCCCGTTTTCGGCCAGGAAATCTGACCGAAGCCGGGCATGGGTGCGATTCCGGCGCGCGGTTCGGAGGCTGGCTTCTTCATTTGCTGCGCGGCCGCGAAACTGATTGCGCCTGCGAGCCCTACCATCGCCGGCAGTTTGAACGTGTACGCTTCGGCAAGGAAGATCAGCGCCCCCAGATACCCGACCATGGCCAGAAGATAACAGAAGCATGCGTTGGCAATGTCCGCATACCCTCCTCGCCTGGCTTGGCGATACGTCCGGATCACCATGGCGCATGCCGACCCCAAGCCGCCCAAGAAAAACAGGAGAGCTGGGATGCCGCATTCGGAGGAGATCTGGGTAAAGGCGTTGTGGGTGGCGTGCCAGTTCCCGTAATGGCCCTCCGCCAGACTGGAGGTGCCTTCATACGTGGCGAACTGGTCGGGACCTACGCCGAAGAGCGGATGCTGAACCGTGAACTGCACGCTCTTCTTGAACAAGTACCAGCGCGAGTCAGAGGATTCGTCGGCTTCCTTATGCTCTTCGCCAAACAGCGCCCCCAGGCGCGCGAGGGTTTGCCCCGGCAATACCGCGATGGCTCCGACGGTGAGCACCACGCCCATCATGATCAGCGCGACCCGCTGCATCAGAGTTGCCCGAATCAGAACGCAAATCACCACCAAGATCAGCGCGATCAGAGCGCCACGGGAGGCCGTCCCCAGGATGACCCAAAGTCCGTAGGCGATCAGACCCAGTCCGGCGATTTTAACAATTGTAGGTTTGCCCCGGCCCATGATCACGTACAGCACAAAAGGCAGAACCAGCAACAAATGCGCCGCCAGGTCGTTGGAATTGCCAATGGTGCCGCTGGCCTGAAACTCGATTCGCCCATTGACGTCGGTTGTGAACAGCCTTGCGCTGGCAAGATTTACGGCTGCCGCCGCGGCGAAAGTATAGAAGACGGCGCGAACGTCCTTCCACGTGATCGCCAGTCCACCTGCCAGGAACAGGAAGATCATGGCCAGGCGCCCGTAATCCATCACACGCTGCGTCGATCCGCCGCGCCAGGAACTGAAAGGAGTGGCGACGATCATCCAGATAAAAAATCCCATCCAGAGGTACGCGGCCTTGGTGCGCAATGTACGTTGGATTCCGCCGGTCATGATCGCGCCGAAGAGCGCCGGCGGGCCCACGATGTAGAGCAGGTATGTGTTCTGGTTCGTAAGGTAGGCGATGACTTCGGGCAACACGCTGAGTTGCACAAACAAGGTTGCCAGGGCGCAGTACAGAAAAAAGCGGCGGAACGGAAGCGCTTCCGACCGGTCCACGGGAGCGGGAGCCGGCTTGGGAGGGGCGACCGGTGCAGCCGGCCGAACGGTTGAGTTTAGGTTCAGTGGGGCAGGCTTCACTGAAGCCGGCTTCAGCGGGGCAGGGACAACTGGCGTCCGCGCCGGGAAGGGCTTGTTGGATAGCATTCGACCCACAGATCAAGGGTAGCAATTCCGGGCGGAGGGCGCTGGCTTCGCGATAGGCCAGGGGTTAGCCAGCCCGCAAAGGGCTGGGCGCGGCCCTCCATTCCCGAAGTAACGGCAGCTTGTGGCCGCGACGCAGGCTGTATTTTGCGGGCTGTTCCTTAGGAGCCCGCAAAGGGCGGGCGCGGCCCTCAATTCCCGAAAGCAACCGCGCAGCTTGTGGCCGCGACGCAGGCTCCGTTTTGCGGGCTGTTCCTTAGGAGCCCGCAAAGGGCCAGACGCGGCCCTCAATTCCCGAAAGCAACCGCGCAGCTTGTGGCCGCGCGCAGGCTCCGTTTGGCGGGCTGTTCCTTAGGAGACCAGGAGGGTTTGAAACGCCCGAGGCTATTTTTTCCGCGCCGAAACCAAATACACCGACGCTGCCCATCGCAACCCTGGCACGGAGCAGAGCGGCTCCAGCGCAGCCGCGACTCGCATATTCAGTTCCGGGAACCGGTCAAGCGGGTAGATGAAGAAATTCGACGACCGGTTTCGTTCGGGCGCAAATCCATGCTGCCGCAGGAGAGCCTGGAATCGCCAGGGAACAACCAGATTGCGCTCAAGCGGCGGCGCCGCCGGGACCGCCGGCTTGCGGCCCAACAGTCGCTTGGCCATGCGCCACAGTGGGCCGGCGGTATTGCTGACCAGCCGGTCGGTCAGATTGTACAGGCTGATGCGGCTTGGGATCGCGAACATCACCACTCCGCCGGGCCGCATGACACGATGAATCTCCAGAATGGCTGCCTGGTAGTCCTGTAGAAACTCGAAGACGCCGAGGCACACGACGTGATCCATCGACTGCGTGGAGAACGGCAGACGTTCGACGTCGGCCCTGCAAAAGTGAGAGCCGGCGTCACCGGCGAACCTGCGGCGGGCGAAAACCAGCATTCGGGGCGAAAGGTCGATGCCAACCACGGCAAAGCCTCGCTTCCGCAATTCGGTGATCTCGCCGCCTCCGGCGCAGCCGATATCCAGAACCCGGCCGGTTTCTCCGGCCAGCATCGAGAGGGCGATAGCCATCTGCGCTTGAAAATACGGGGTTCGCTCACGCTCCGTGGCATAGTGCTCCGCCCAGTCGTCGAATAAATCGGAGGTCTGCTGTTTCGCATCCTCTTCTAAAGCATCTCCGTGTGGCATTCTTCAGGTCCCGTCAAAGTCCCCGGCTGCGATTTGCCAGCCGTTGGGCGGAAGATCGGACTGGCGAAGACCCGGATCCAAAAACCGCATCGCCAAATGCAAATGCGGCTTGGCCGCGACGGGGCAGGCGCGCCGCAAGAGATCCGAGGCAGCCGACTCCGCGCCGGATTGGAGGGTCCAGGTGAAGACCACCTGTGCGCCTGCCAACAGCATCGATTGCATGGCGCTTCGCAGCAACTGGCCGGAAGCCTCTTTATCGGCGGGATCGGTAAACAGGTCGACGATGTAACCGCTGAGCGCGGCCTGATTGACCAAGCCGATGGCATACCCCACCACTGCGCCCTTGCGGCGAGCGGTCCAGAGCAGATACCGCGTGGGACAATCCGCGTACCTCCAGTTCAGGTACTGGCGATCCCGCACCAGCGCGAATGAGTATCGACGGGCTACGCTTTCCCAAAACGCGTCCATATCCGCGCCGAATCGCGTGGTCTCGGTAATCGCAACCGAACTGGCGGGCGAAGGCATCAGAACGCGGCTTGCGAGCCAATCGACGCCCAGCAGGCGCAGGAGCGCGGGCGGGATGCGCGTCTTGCGGTGAATCAAGCCGCTGGGCACCAGATAGCGGCGCTCGTCGATTTTCTGAACTTCGACAAAGGAAAGCGTCTTGGCAAGAATCGGAAAGGAAATCGAGTTGGGGCGCACGTAGACAAACGCCGCATCCCGTTTCCGGGCTTCCTCGCAGACCATTTCAATCAACTTTGAAAATAAGCCGCGTTTGCGAAAATTGGCATCGGTGATGAAATCGCCCAGCTCGAACGCCAGAACTGTTTTGGAGCCGAGCCGCACGCGCTTGGGCACGGCCGCGACGATGCTGACCACGCGTCCGGCGCTGACGGCGATGCCGACGGCCGCTTCCCCGGCGGGGTTCGCGAAGTATTTCCAGCGGCAGAAAGCCTCGACTGTTTCTCCAGGAAAGCGTTCCGGAAAGAGCGGACCGGCGACTTCCGGCAGCAGGCGGCCAATTTCTTCCAAGTCAGCGGGACGCGCGAACCGCATCTCCTGGTCGCTAACGGTCATCACACTCTACTATATATGTTCGCCTGAACCGGCTAGCTGGGTCTCTGCTGGCCCAGATGCATTCCGGCGGTTTGCTCGCGGAAGTAGTCGCTGGAAAGTGAGAGGTCCAAACACAGGCGCTTGAGCTGATAGCGGTTGGGGTTGGGACGATTCAAGCCCGGCTCCGCGGTGACGGCGGTCGCAAAACCGCAGCTCTGGACGACGGCGTCACAGGCGTCGTTCCAATCGCCGTTGGGATAGGAAAAATGAATCACGGGGCGTCCCAACTCCTGTTCGATGCGCGCCTTGGAACCTCCGATTTCTTCCTGGAGCTCGGCGGCATCTTCGACGTTGGGAAGAATGGGATGGGTCTTGGTGTGCGCCCCAAACTCCATGCCAGACTCGGCCAGGGTTCGGACTTCCTTCCAGGTCAGGGCCTTGTCGTCGCCGGGAGCGTCTTTGGGGATTTCTACATCGAGAGTGTGCGGCAAATCTGCCAGAGCTTTGAGGCGGCTGCGGTTGGGGACGCGCTTCATCCGCTCCGTCAGCTGTTCGATGGCCGCTTCTTTTTCGGCGTTGGTCTTCAGACTGAGTTCGGAGACCTGGCCGAGAATCTCAATGGACGCGGATTGCCTGCGCGTGCGTTTGACCGCGTAGCTGACTTGGTCCCACCAGGGCCACAGTTTCCCGTCCAGAAAATCCGAGATCAGATACGCCGTCACCGGAATTTTCCATTTGTCGAAAACAGGAAAGGCATCGGTCAGGATGTCGCGGTATCCATCGTCGATGGTGACCGCCAGGGTTTTGGGCGGAACGGGAGCGCCTGCGTTCAATGCGCGCGCGATTTCCGAGAGCGGCGTCACGCGAAAATTCCGAGTCAGGAATTCGCATTGCTGACTAAGGATCGCCTGGGAGTTTGGGAAATGGCTGGGTGAGAAACGATGGTAGTAAAGAATGCGAAAGCTGGTGCGGCTGCTCCAGAGAATCGAATTCAGCCCGCCCAACTGATGCAGCCCGATGCGGCCCAGGCGTTTGATGGCGTGCTTGACCGGCATCATAGGGTCTGGTTCAGGTTTGTAGTATGCATCGGAGATTACTCGGCTGTCAAGGAACCGGGCGCTTTCAGCATCTCGGAGAAAAGAGCCTCGTAGCGTTCGGCGACCTTGCCGGTGGAGTAATTTTCGACGATCCGCTGACGCGCTGCCGCTCCCATCCTCTTCCTCGCCTCGGCGTCCTGGAAGAGAGACTTGAAAGCGCGGCCGACGGCCGCATCGTCGGCCACGGGCACGCTCATTCCATGAACGCTGTCGTCGACAAGCTGCTGGTTGGCTGGGATGTTCGTGACCACCGACGCCAGCCCCGTCGACATGGCTTCGAGCAGCGCGCAGGAGAATCCCTCGCTAGGGGAAATGAGCGCGAAAATATCGCTGGCGCGCAGCCACAAGGCGACCTCGCCGCTGGTGACTCGTCCCACAAAGCGGATCTGCTTCGGACCTAGACCCAGATCCACGGCGAGCCGTTCGAGCTCCGGCCGCTGCGCTCCGTCGCCAACCAGCAGCAGCAGCGCGTTGGGCTCAGTACGCGCGGCCGCGGCGAACCCGCGGAGTAGCGGCGGCAATCCCTTTTCCTGGGACAGGCGTCCGGTGTAGATCGCCACCAGCGCACTGGACGGTATCCCGTATTTTGCGCGCAGCTCGGCGATCTCGGGCCGCGAGCCGGGACGAAACTCGTCGATGTTCACAGGGTTCGGCATCCATAACATCTGGTGGCGCGGGAAGCCGTCGTCGATCGCCTCCTGCATCATGCCGTCGTTCAGCACCATCAGCCGGAACGCCCATTTGCGGAGCCATCTCAGTTCCACGCGGCCCATGCGGACGCCGCGCATCATGGGGATCACTCCGCTGCCTCCAAACTTCATGACGATCGGCTTTCCCAGCGCGCGCGCTACCGGCAGGGCCGCGGCCAGGTGAAGACCTTGCATCAGAAAATAAACGATCTGATAATTGCGCCGCTGCCGCCACAAAGTCCACGCCACGCCGGCGGCGAATTGCAGGTCTTTGATGCGTCCTCGCGCGGTGCGCGTCAGAATCCGCACCGGGACGTTTTCCGGGTCAACCCACTCCGCGACGGGCGGCATTGGCGGGCCTCCCGCGGTCAGCACCTGGGCGCGATGCCCGCGGCGGATCAGCTCCCCGCACACGCGTTGCGCTTCGACCTCCGAGCCGCCGACGACAGGAGGATACGTGTCGCTGATCAATAGAATCGAGAAGCGATTCATGACCTCGCAGTCAGCGCCAGCCCCTCCAGTTCCCATCCCTGGCCGATGCGCTCCAGAACTTCCCAACCTTGTTCCCCGCGCCGCAGCAGCGAGACATGATTGGTCAGATCCTCTTCGAGCGTCCGGCCCACGATCCAAATGCCTCCGGGATAGAGGCTGTTGAAGATGGCGTTCGATCCGGCGGCCAACTGCTGATCCGAGAAATAGGAACGGTTGAAGATGTTCATGGTCCGGATGACTTCGCAGGCCCCCGGGGTGGTGTCGAACACGCTGCGCAGGATGAACTTGAAGTTTGGATTGGTGCGCTCAAGGCTCCGCGCGTGGGGATGGACGTAGGGAATTTTGCGGACGCGCCAGCCCTGCTTTTCCGCCCTCTTCATCCAGGCTTGGCCCCGAGCCATGCGCTTGAACCTGCCCTTGGCCCAGTTCGCAACAAGACGGTTAACGGGAAAGCGCTTAGGCTCGGCGTGTTCCAGCGAGACCACGAAGGGCGCTTTTACGAATTGAATCGCGCGCCCGTTTGGCTCCACGATATAGGCGGTGCCGTCGCGGGAGATTTCGATCAGCTCCAGCAGAATGTCGGAAGCCTCAAACCGGGCGTTCGGAAAGGACTTGAAAACGCGTTCGGCCCACTCCCAGGACGTCAATCCATGGGAGACGGCGCGATCCTGGATCTGGATCTCCGCTTCAGCGGGATACAACTGCCCCATCCAGCGGAGGGACATCTCGTCGACATCCCGGAAGCGGCGCGGAAAAGTCGTCCGAAAGGTGCCGTTCGAGGTGCGCAACAGGATGCTGATGTCTTCGAAGGCGCGGATCTGCTGTTCGGTCGGCTGGTCGCCCACGTCGAGCAGGCTGTAGGCGACGTGCGGGCTGGAATTCGCCCGATCGGGCCCCAGCCTAAAATACTGCTCCTCAGTGCGGATGCCGAATCGGACCATTCTTAAAGCTTGCTCGATTCTAACATTCGCCTTGGAGCGGTGATCGGAGGATAATGCCGTAATGGGTGTTGTGGCTGTCAAAAACTGTGACGGGAACGATGTTTGCATCGCCACCGCGACGCCTGGCAGCTTTGGCTCGGGTGGATTCTCCGTAAGCGTCTACGTTGGCGGCAATAATCTGATTCGGGGGACGGATCCGGGTCCGGGTGGATCTGCATCGGTTACCTTCGAGGAGTCCGCGATCACGGATGGTCCGGTGAGGCCTGGGTTTATTACGTTCACTTATGGTCCGACGGCCCTGAACGCCAGCGGGGGGGCTACTGCGGAAGCGGCGTTCAGCGTGGGCGAGATTCAGGGCACGGTTCCTGGGCAGGTCGGGATTCCCATGCCGGCCGCTGGAGTGCCGGTGCCGTTCGGACTGGGAGTGGCGTTCGCGATTCAGATTAGCGCGTCCTTCTCGGTCCCTTCGGGACCTCCTTCGCGGTATGCGAATGCTCAGGTCAATTTGTCTTTTTCGCTCTTTGAAGCGGAGAGCTTGACGCTTGCGGATGGTTCGGTGTCTCAGTATCCTGGGGCTCCGGTGGCGGTTCGCGCGAACGTAATTGCTTCGGGCGCTGGTTAGTCGGTGGCGAGGCGATCCACAACCTGGCGCGCGGCTTCTTCTATTGTCAGAGACGGACCGACGCGGAGGCCTTCGCAGCCGGCGGCGTGGGCGGCTTCCATATCCTGGGCGGAATCTCCGATAACGAAGCAACGCTCGGGAGGGACGTTTTGTTCGCGCAGAGCTCGCTGGATCATTCCGGGGGCTGGTTTGCGGCAGATGCAAGGCTCGCCCATCGAATGCGGGCAAAAATAGATCCTGGCGATGGAGATCCCTGCGCTGCCTAGCTCCCGCAGGAGCTTGCGGTTGCCGTCGATAAAATCCCGATATCCGAAATAGCCCAGCCCGATTCCCTGCTGATTGGTCAGCAGGCAAAGCCGGAAACCCGCGTCCTGCAATGTGCGCAAGGCTTCGATCACCCCGGGCAGAAGTTCGACTTGCGTTGGATCGAAGGTGGCGTCGCGGATCAGCGTTCCATCGCGGTCGAGCAGCACCAGTCCGCGAGGCTCCGGCGCAACAGACCGCTCCGGCGCCGCATGCACGGCCAGGGCTTGAATCCTCTCGAACATCGCCGTTGTACTGGAGCCGAACTGAGCGGGAATGACTACGGTCTTCCCTCCGTAAGCCTCCACTACGGAGCCGGACTTCAACGACGAAGATGCGTAATCCCCGCCTTTGATGTACAGGTCCGGTTTCCAGCGCAAAATTAGAGAGAGCGGCCGGTCGTCATCGAGCACCGTGACGCGATCGCAGCTCGCGAGCGCTGCCACCACGAAGGCGCGTTCGTTCCAGGGATTGATTGGCCGCAGCGGGTTCTTATAGCGCCGGATGGACTCATCGCTATTGACGGCCACCAGCAGCCGGTCGCACAAAGCCTTCGCCTCGGCCAGATACTGGGCGTGACCCGCGTGCATTACGTCGAAAGCTCCGCACGTGAATCCGATGCGATGACCGGAGGCGCGTTCTTCGGCCACCCAGGAATCCACTTGCTCTAACGTGAGGATTTTACTCAACGCTCTGATTCACCCAGCATTTCCATTAGCTCTTCGGGAGTTTGCGAGTCGCAGATGACCACCGCGTCCACATTCACTAGAGACGCCAGCAGGAACGCCTGCGCGTGGCGGTCTTCCGGGCCCGCTCCGTTCCGGGTCGTTAAACCGACCACGAGACGGTCGCATCGCGAGCGCTCCCGCTCCAGCGATTCGAGATGCTCCGAAGAAAGCGGATCGAAGGAACCGTGCGTGAAACCGACTCGCCGTCCCATGCGGCGCCAGGCCCGCACGCGCTCGATGGTTTGCGCGGGCCGTAGGATTTTGCCGCTGGCCGCGATGGCCGATTCATGCTCGATTTCGTCGATGATTTCGGAGCGGCTGACGACGGCGGTTCCGACGCGCCCGACTACGATTCCGGCGGCGATATTGGCGAGCTCTACCGCCTCGCGAATGCCCGCTCCGGAGCCAAGCGCGGCGGCGAGCACCGCGGCCACGGTGTCGCCGGCGCCGGAGACGTCATAGACCTCTCGCGCGAGTGAGCAGAACTCGGCTCGGGGCTCATCGCGGGGAACCAACAGCATGCCAGCAGGGCCCCTGGTCACCAGAATGAACTGGGCTTCCGCCAGGTCCAGGAGCTTCCGCGCGGCCAATTCCTGGGCGGCAGCGTCGCCGATCGGCAGCCCGGTCGCCTCGGCCAGCTCCTTCAAATTCGGCTTGATCACCGTGGCGAAACGATAACGCTCAAACCCTTGTCCCTTGGGGTCGACCACTACCGGCTTCCCCGCCGTTCGTGCGATCCGGATAAACGCCTGGGCATGCGAGCCTTGCAACATCCCCTTGGCGTAATCGGAAAGAAAGACGATGGAACACTCGGCCACATGGGCCTTGAAGTGCGTCAGCAGGGATTCGAAGATCTCACGCCCCGCGAGCTCCGTAGTCTCGTGATCCGCCCGCAGAAGTTGCTGGCCGTGCGCGATGTAACGCACCTTAACGGGGGTGCGCCGGGAGGCCTCGGTCAGCAGATAGGCTTCGCAGCGCGGCACATTCTCGACCAGCGCTTTCACTTCGGCGCCGGCGGGATCCTCGCCGGTAATCGAGAAAAGGCGGATGCCGCAATCGAGAGCTCCCAGATTCCGGACCACATTTCCGAGGCCGCCGAGCATGGATTGCTCGGCATCGACATGCAGCACAGGAATGGGAGCTTCGGGTGAAATCCGGTTCACCGAGCCGTACACGAACCGGTCCAGCATGATGTCGCCGGCACAGCCGACAACTGCGGTGTCGAGGCCTTCCAGGAAGGGAATCAGGCGCCGCCGCTGGCTCATGCCTTGCAAGATCGTTGAAAAATCTGGTCTGCCAACCTCTAACCTCAAGATTAGTTTACTCCGGCAGATGCATGACGAAAACTGGCTATCATGGAGAGAGATTCGAGCTGCCCCGAATACTGCTGTTGAAGACGGCTCTCCGGCCGTGTCCCGCACCTGCACGCATGTGCTTTGGTCTAACAAAGTGAAGATTGTATCGAGCGAACCGCTGCTGTTTCGATTTGCCAACCGCCTGTTGAAGGCGAACGTGCGAGGAAGCTCGCGCCTGATGAAGACGCTGGCGGCGTGGGGCCTGCGGGACGTCGTGGTCGAATACCCTTTGGGAAAAATTCGCTTCGGAATCCCGGTGGGGCGGAATCACATGGACGGGAGGGAACTGCTGGCCTATGAGTCGGTGCTGATGGAACTGTTTTGTTCCCGCCTTACGGGAATGACCGGCACGGTGCTCTTCGATTGTGGGGCCGATATCGGGATTTTCGCTGCGGTGATCTGCTCACGCTCGCAGGCGATCTCCAAGGTGATCGCCTTTGAACCCAGCGACGCTTTTCCGTACATGGCTCGGAATATGACGCTGCTGCCAGTTCAGGCTCAGGCGTTTGAATTAGCGGTGTCAAACTTCGTGGGCAAGGGAAGGCTGGAATCTCCCGCCTACGATCCTGGCCACACCGCCCGCTTCCTGAGGCCTGGAGAAGGGCCGATCAACGTCACCACAGTCGATTCCTTCAAGAACTTCGGAGGCAACGTGGCGATCAAGATAGACGTGGAGGGCGGGGAGATCGAGGTCCTGCGTGGAGCCAGCGAAACCATTCGTTGCGCCAGCAAGTGCCTGATCGCAATTGAAGCGCACCCGCTGGTGGTGGAGCGCACCGGGCAGGACACGGTCGAGTGCCTGCGGTTCCTGGAATCGATTCGCCCGTTTCAATTCACAGTGGCTGAAACCGGAAAGAATATCTCCACCGATCAACCGGTCTTGAAACCAGGCCAGACCATCGTGTACAACTTGGTGTGTTCGACCACGTAGGCTGCCTTATACTGAGAGCATCGCCATGATGATCAGTCAAAAGTTGGCCCAGACTCTGGGGAGGATGGCGAACGTCGACGCGCGCGAAATCGAGCTTTCCAAGGCGCCCGGCGATTACGGGCTCGATTCCATTTCCCTGCTGATATTCCGCGAAACCTGTGAGCGGCAATTCGGAGTTTATATTCCGGACGTGACCTGGGTGAGTCTGCGGACCCTGGGCGAGCTCAGCCAGTGGCTGGAAAAAGAGGTCAACGGCGCCGAGCCTTTGAACGGGACCCAGGCTGGGGACGCCGCGCCGGTTGCACAGAGCGCTGCGCCGGCGCCGGCGCGTCAACGCGGCTTCTGGGCGCCCGACGACCTGTCTGAGGAAATCGACATCGGCATGCCGTTTACCGGCATTAACAATCTGTCGGAAAACGCTTTATTGAAGTATCTTGGGGATCTCCGCTGGAGGCATCTCAGCGATCTGATGCGGGTGCCCAGCAAACAGATCATCGACGAAGAGAACAACCGCGTGTACGCGACATTCTTCTATGTCGACCTGGCCTTTCCGGAAGCCAACCCGATGGCGTCCTACAAGGAAAACGACCGGCTGCAGGTTGTCAGCAGGATCGCCCGCTTTGGGGGATCGCTGGTGGACGGAGCAACGGTTCTGCTGCCGCAGGGCGCTAGGGCTGGTGCGCAGCCTGAGATCCATGGCCTGCAAGAAGCGATCGCCGCAGGCATCCCCGCGGCGCACCTTTCAAATCTTTTCGTGCAGCAATTCAATGGCGCGGAGTGGCTGAAGAAATCGCGTCCGGCCAATCCGGGCTTTCAGAATGTCCGCGAGCTGCCAGTGGCTCCGGAATCGTATGCGGCGGTAAAAACAGCGGAGAAGGCGGGCCATTTCTATCTGCCCGATTCTTCCTATGTTCCTCTGACTGAAGATGCGGTTTGCGTGGATTACAAATTGATCGCGGAGCGGGATGTGAACGGCGTCGGTCTGGTGTACTTCGCCAACTACCCCGTTTTCCTCGATATCTGCGAACGCGAGACGTTGCTCCGGGGCAGCCGGCCGATTCCCGAAGAGTTGTGCAATCGTAGGACGCCGCTCCGCCGCAAGAGCGCTTATCTCAATAACGCTTCGTGGAAGGATACGCTGCGCATCGAGACCAAGGTGTGGATCAAGAATCCTTTTGCCGGGCAAGGACCCGCGCCGGAGATGGAGCCGATTCGCTTATTCAGCAATCAGCGAATGTATCGCAAATCGGACGGGCGGCTCATGATGGTTTCGACGGCGGAAAAACTCATTTTTGGCGCGGCCGCCGAGGATCTTTCCTTCTTCGCCGGGCTTGAGGCTCTTACGACTCCGCAGGGCTGACCGGGGTGCTGGCCATGCGGACCATGCGCGCGGGATTCCCGGCGACGGTGGCTCCGGCCGGTACGGGCTGAAACACCACCGCTCCGGCGGCGACCGTTGCGCCTGCGCCCACGTTGGCCATGATCACTGCGGACGCTCCGATCCAGCAGCCGGGGCCGATCTCGACGTCCGTCAGATTTCCCGGATTAAGCTGCCCTTGCGCATCGCGTGTATGTTGTCCAGCGCCGCTGAGGATCTGCACGTGAGATGCGATCAGCGTGCGTTCCCCGATGCGGGCGCGGCCCATCACGCAGTATGCGCCTATGGTGACGTTCCTCGCCACGGTCGCTTCCGGCTGCGCGAAGATGGTTCCGAACATAATGCGCGTTTCGGTGGAGCAGGAACGCAGGGTCATATTGTAATAGGCTGCGCGGGCGTAGTCGCCGATGATTCCCGGGACCAGCGCTACCGCCTGCGCGAAGATCGTGAACATCAGTCGCCACCGGCCGAAGGCGGTTAAGAGAGCGCATGGCAGCAGCAGCACGATCCATATTCCGACAGCCGCCTTCTTTAGCACTTGACTCATCGTATTGATCCAGATAACGCCCGATATATGCTGGTCAGTTTTCGCATCCGCGCCTCGGGCGAGTGGCGCTCCCGAATCAATTCCCGGCTTCGTTCCGCCAGCCGCCGGCGCAATGCTTCGTCGCTCATCAATCTCCCGATCTCTGAGCCCATTTCTTCGGCGTTTCCGGGCCGCACCAACAGGGCGCTTTCCTCATGCTTCACAATTTCCGGAGTTCCTCCCACCGCGGTTGCCACCATCGGCACGCCCGTCGCCATCGCCTCTAGAAGCGCGTTCGACGATCCTTCCGTCACCGAAGGCAACACAGCAAGGTCGGCGATTGCGTAATACGGCTCCGCCGAATTTTGTTGCCCTGTCAGCGTGACGGAGTTGGACAATCCCAATCGCGCGATCTCCTGTTCGACGCGGCCCCGTTCCGGCCCATCGCCGACGATGACAAGGCGCCAGGGCTGCTTCAATCCGGCTACGGCCGAGAGCAGTGTCATATGATCTTTTTCGCGCGAAAGCCTCCCCACGGCAAGAATCACGCACCGGTCTTCCGCGATTCCCAACTCTTCCCGTAATTCGGCGCGTGGCTTTGCGTTTGCACCTTTACCCCAGTCCAGCCGAATTGAGTTCTGAATAATCTCGATACGTTCCGGCCGCACACCCTTAGCGATCAGCTCATCCCGGAACTTAGCGCTCACGGTCAAGACCTTGCGCGCGGCTCGCAGGGACCAGCGGTCCAACTGATTGTACAATCGGACCCTTAGCGCGGGCCAGGTATAGCCATGATGAAACGCGACCCAGGGCGTCCCGCGATGCAATCCTGCCGAACGCGCCAGGAAATGAGATTTGACCGCGTGTGTTTGCAGGACATCCGGCTTCACCCGGGCCACCAGGTCACGCAGCTTTGCTCCTACGCTGAGGTCGCCCGCTCCACCCTCCTCTACCGTTTCCACTTGAATTCCAGCGGCACGCGCGGTTTCGATGAAGAGATTCGTGGGCTGTCCCCGCACAAACGTGCCAATGATGGTTTCCACGCCGTCGGCTCGCGCTTGCCCGGCGAATTCGATCAGATTCTTCGCCGGTCCGGTGATCGTGTAGGCTTCGATGATCGCCAGCAGGATCATGCGGATTTGCTTAAGGAAAGCCACTCAGCGTAAGTCGTACGCAGCCTCTCGCCGACGATATCCCAGTCATAACGGGTCTTCACCAGTTCGAGCGCCCGCGCGGCGATGCTTGCGCCCACTTCCGTGTCGTTGGAGAGCCGTTCCAGGTGCGCAGCCCATTCCTCCGGCGCATCCACATCCGCGAACAAGATGTCCCCACCAGGCTCCACGCTCAAACCCTCCGCGCCCAGCCGAGTGGAGATCACGGGCACTCCCGCGGCCATGGCTTCAAGAATTTTCAATCGCGTGCCTCCGCCAGTCCGCAGCGGCACGATGGCAGCCAGCGCGTCGTTGTAATACGGCCGCAGGTCCGGGACCGTGCCCGTGACCGTTACGCCCGCCACTTGACCCAGAGCCTTGACTGCCTCCACGGGATCGGAACCGGCAATCGTCAAAGTGGTTCTTGGCAGCCGTTTCGTCACCCCCGGCCAGATGCGTTCGACAAAATGTTTCGCGGCTTCGATATTTGGATAGTAGTCCATTTTGCCCACGAACACGATTCGCCGGCGGGGTCCTTCCAAGCCCCCCGCGCCTTCAAAATGCCCCGTATCGACGCCGTTCTCCACAGTCACGATTCGGGCCCCCGGCGCGATCCGCAGCAGCTGTTCCCGCTCCCGCTCACTGCACACGACATGGCCGAAAGCGGACCCCAGGATCTCCGCCTCCAGCCCTTCCAGCTTGCGCGCGGTGAGTCCGGCATACAGGCGTTTGGGCTTCGAAGCAACGGCCGCGCCATGGCGGCGCATCGCCTCCGATTCGATGTTGTGCCAATTGTAAACCACCGGCTTGGCAACGCCCGCCAGCGATCCTGTATAACGAGTCATGTGGATGCTGTCCAGATGCACCAGGTCGAACGAGCCTTTTAACGCCGAGAGTGCCGCAGCCATCTCGGCCGACGTATAGTTCACAACCGGCAGCGGCCATTTTCCCACCGCGCCTCGCATGAGGTTCCAGGCCCCGTAAGTGGGAGGCTTCGGCACGCCTACGACTTCCTCGCAGAATGGAAGGTGCTCCACAATCGACGCGGGCCGTTCCTGGAGCAAGCTTTCGGCGAAATAGACGTAGGTGATCCGGAACCCCCGCGCCAACGCCCGTAGAAAATGATATTCCCGAAGTTTTGCGCCGCTGAGCACGGGCCAGCATTGACGAGGGGAAATGAATAGAATTCGCCGCCCGTTCACGAGTTCATCCAGCTTGTTGCATGCCTCCCCATTCTACGACTGGCGGTTGACGTCTGCGATAATGCCCCGTAGCCGAAGGATCGATAAAGGAGGCGGCCAAGCGCTATGCAAGAAAATGACCCGACCGCCGCGGCTCTGATCCAGGCGATCCACAGCGGCGATCTTGAGTTGTTGGAGCGGCTTCTTGGCGGGAATCCGGCCCTGGCAACGGCGCGCATCGAGGACAAAAAAGGAGCGTCGTGCACCCCTCTTCACATCGCAACGGATTGGCCGGGTTCTTTCCCAAGAAGCGGCGCGGTGGTTGCCTCTCTGGTACGAGCCGGCGCGGATCCCAGTGCCCCCATTTTGGGATGCTGGCACTCCGAGACCCCGCTCCATTGGGCGGCAAGCAGCGACGACCTGGAGGCGGCCGAAGCCCTGATCGCAGCCGGCGCGGACCTCGAGGCGCCCGGAGCGTCGATCGACGGCGGTACGCCGCTCGATGACGCGATTGGGTATGGCTGCTGGCGAGTCGCTCGCCTCCTGGTCGAGCATGGCGCAAAGGTCGACAAACTGTGGCAAGCCGCTGCGCTTGGCATGATGGGCCGCATTGACGAACTTTCGAGCGGACCCACCCCAACCTCACGCGGCGAGTTGAACGACGCATTTTGGCAAGCCTGCCAGGGCGGGCAACTGCAAGCGGCCGAGTACCTTCTCGCGCGCGGCGCTGACGTGAACTGGATTCCCGACTATGCCTCAAAGACGCCTCTGGATAAAGCCCGCGATCTCGACACTCCGCATGAGCAACTGCTCAGTCTGCTGCTCGAAAAAGGCGCGAAATCCGCGCACGGGACCGACTCCTAGTCTAGGGCACAGCCCGCAAAATAGAGCCTGGGTCACGGCTCCACGAGCTGCAACCGCCTGCCGGCGAAAGCATCGGTCGGCGGAGCCATCGCTATTCCGCCGACGGTCATTAACATAGAATGGATACGGTCCATTCATGCCTTCCGCCGCGCTGCCCCGCAAGATCAACATTGCCGATGTGATCGACTCCCGAAAGCTTAGTGGGTTTCAGATCGGCCTGTTCATCCTCTGCGGCGTCTGTCTGATGCTGGACGGCTTCGACGTTCAGGCCATGGGCTACGCCGGTCCAGCCATCAAGCCGGAGTGGCACATTTCCGATCCCGCCTTCGGCCGCTTGCTCAGCGCCGCGCTGAAAGGCGTGCTGGTGGGCTCCATTCTGCTGAGCATGCTGGCCGATAAAATCGGCCGCCGGCCCATCCTCATCGGTTCCTGCCTGTTCTTCTCGCTCACGACCATCGCGACCGCGCGAGCCGCGAATCTCGATCAGCTCCTGATCATCCGCTTCATTGCCGGCATCGGTTTGGGAGCCATCATGCCCAACTCCATGGCGCTGGTCAGCGAATACACTCCGCGCCGCCTGCGCGTTGTAACGATGATGATCGTCTCTAACGGATTCACTTTGGGTGCCGCGCTGGGAGGCTTCCTCGCCAGTTGGATGATTCCGCATTTCGGATGGCGATCCATTTTTTATTTCGGAGGAGCGCTGCCTCTTCTCGTCGGCGCAGTGATGCTGGTCATGTTGCCCGAATCTCTCCAGTTTCTGGTGCTCAAACGAAAGAGTCCCGATCGAATCGCGGCTTGGCTGAAACGCATCGACCCAGCGGCTCTCGCGATTCAGCCGGTCGAATTCGTCGTGCCCGAGCAGAGCACGCCCGGCTTCAGCTTCTGGAAACTCTTTCACGAAGGCCGCGCCACGGGGACTCTCCTGATCTGGCTAGCCTACTTCATGAACCTGCTCAATCTCTATTTCCTGCAAGGCTGGCTGCCGACCATCGCCAAAACAGCCGGCTTTTCCACCTCCACCGCCGTGCTGATCGGGACCATGAATCAGGTGGGAGGTTTCGTAGGAGCTCTGGTCTTGGGCTGGTTCGTCCGAAGATCCGGCTTCGCTCCTGTTCTGGCCACGTCTTTCGCGGTTGCCGCAGTCAGCATCATGATGATCGGTTATCCCGGCTTGCCCGCGACGATGCTCTTCGTGATGGTCTTCATCTCCGGCTTCGGAGTCACCGGTGGACAAGCCGGCGTCAACGCGTTAACCGGTACCTACTATCCGACGGAGCTACGCTCCACCGGCCTCGGCGCGGGACTGGGCGTGGGACGCGTCGGCTCCATCGTTGGGCCGCAACTGGCTGGCGATCTGCTCGGCAGGCACTGGTCCAATCAGCAATTGTTCTTCGCCGCGGCGCTCCCCGCGTTGACCGCGTCAGGAGTCATGATTGCCATGCGCTGGGTGCTTCAGCCAGGCGACCGAGGCTCGGTGCCGGACCTTCGTCCCGACGAAGTCGCTACTTAAGTGTTTGCAGGTGAGTGTTCTTAAATCCCGTCGGATACTTCAGCCCAAAACCAAGCAGCCGATCGAAACCAATATGCGCGATCCAAATCAGCGCAATCAGAAACGCAGTGTGATGATCCGTAGCCAGCGAGTACGCCGCCAGCAGCAGCGGACCGACGTAAGTATGGATCGCGTCGTAAGTGATCGATCCTGTGCGAGCATCGATCAGATAGCCCACTATCGAAAGATCCGGCACGAGAAACAGCAACGCAAACAAACCCCAGCTTCCGCTGGACCGGTGATACGCGTAAGCGCTGGCGATGAGAACACCACCGCCCTCGATCCGCAGAAGAAGCAGTGGATTCATGAATCCGGGAAGGCTTAGTGGCCTTCGGCCTCTAAAAACCGCTCGACTTCGATCGCCGCCATGCAACCCGCGCCCGCCGCGGTAATCGCCTGCCGATAGACGCGATCCTGGACATCACCCGCATGGAACACGCCCGTGATGTTGGTGCGTGCGCCGCCGTGCGAGATAACATAGCCGTCCGGATCGAGGTCGATCTGCCCCACAAACGGCTTGGTATTGGGGATGTGGCCGATCGCCAGGAAGAAGCCGCTGACATCCTGCTCCCACACGCGGTTGGTGGAAACATCGCGCAGCTTCACGGCGGTCACCGTATTCTTGCTGATGTCGTAAATATCCTCGACCACGGTATTCGGCAGAAATTTGATCTTAGGGTTGGCTCGCGCCCGGTCCAGCATGATCTTCGAAGCCCGAAAATTCGCGCTGCGATGCACCAGGCTGATCTCCGCCCCGAAGCGCGTCAGGAAGTTCGCTTCCTCCATGGCCGAATCGCCGCCGCCTACCACCATGATCTTCCCGCCCTTGTGAAACGCGCCGTCGCAGGTAGCGCAGGAACTGACGCCGTGGCCGATCAGCTTCTGTTCATTGGGCAGTCCCAACCAGCGCGCCGAAGCGCCTGTGGCGATAATCACTGTGCGGGACTCTTGCCATTCGCCGTCGATATTGATGCGGAAGGGGCGCTTGGAAAAGTCGGCCTCTTGAACCGAGCCCCAGCTGTACTCAGCGCCGAACTTTTCAGCCTGCTTCTTGATGTTCTCGACCAACTCCGGGCCGAAGATGCCTTCCGGAAAGCCCGGAAAATTCTCGACCTCGGTAGTCACCGAGAGCTGGCCCCCCGGTTCATGTCCCACCACCACCAGCGGATTCAACCCCGCCCGGCCCGTATAAACCGCCGCCGTATTGCCCGCACACCCCGAGCCCAAAATGATAACGTTTCGCACGTTTTTCATAGTACCAGGAGATTTGATGAACCTCGCGCGATTTCGTCGCAGTTGCCCCGGTCAGCGCTTCGGCTTCAGCGGCATTTCGATGAAAACATAGCTTCCCGGCGTTGCCGCATCGACTTTGAAGGCGATTTCCAGCGCGTGATCACGAACCACCGGCCAGATATTGGACCCGAGCACAACCAACGCGAGTTTCCGGCCCGCCAGGTTCTGCTGATGCCGGATGTTTTGATCGGAGGTGACCAATACGTTAAACCCCGCCGCTTCCGCCGCCGTCAGAAGCTCGCCGTTTTCAAGCTGTGGATGCCATTGCATCCCGTCGAAGGTCTGGACCGAATGGTTGGAGAGGAAGCGCCGCACACCGACCGGACATTCTTGTCAAAGATGATGCGCAATGCGATGGCTCGTGGCGTAAGCCAAAACCGCGCCTATTTGATCTGTCGGAACTTCAAACTGTTCCGCAATTTCGGCTGCGCTCACGCCATAGCAAAGTTATCGACAATTACCTCGACCGGCATCCGCGTGCCACAGAAGACAGGAGCGCCGCCCTGCACCCCCGGCTTGACCTCGACCAGCAGGCATTCCGCCCAGTCGATTTTTTCCTTCGCAGCCATCGCGACCTCCAGCACCATGATTCCATGTTTTCGCCGAGAAGGCGAGTAGAGGCCTTCACTCGCGACCGTGCGCCAAGGTTGGCTCCATGCCTCAGGCGTTTCATTCACAGCGCCGCCAGACAGAGCTCAAGGGCCGTAACGGCACCGATGAAAGAAAGACACCCTTGGCTGAAGAAATAGTCTCTCTGCAGAACATGTTGTGCGTCATCTGGAGGAACTAGGATTTGCATCGCGGTTGGGTGGGCGAATTTGGAAAGAAATTTGTAGCTGAACAGAAAGTGGCTTTCGATTCCACACTCTCCGGCGGCGGCGGAAACCTTTTTAATGGGCTCCTTGAAATCCGTAAATCCGTCTTTCGCGGCCCTCCCCGTAAACTCTTGTTTCACCGTCTCGGTTGCCCTGAACAGCTCAGACACACTCGATCGGTCGAGCCGCTGCGCTACCGCGATCCCCTCAATTCCCCTTTTTTGAAAGGCGCTGAAAGCGTCGAATACGTCGCGACTGGCATCCTCATAAAGACGGCGAGCATGACCGCTGCCTTTCGCACAATACATCGACCACACTAATAGTTCGAGAAGATTTCGTGCGCGCCAAGCGAAAAGAGCTGGGTCCCATTTTTCCTTTTCCGCGTATGCGCGGCTCATGAGCGTGTACTCAGCGAAGACCTTCGAGCAAAGAGAGCCGAGTAGCTTGATATGCCATGCATTGTCGTTAGGTTTTGTAGCCAAGCGCCCGATTTCCGCACTCAAAGCAGACCATCTGCCGGAGGTGGCGATTCCGAATGCGCGATCAATGACGTCGGCAAATTCTTGTTCCATGGGTGCCTCCCAGTCCGGCCTCGTGACGCCCAACGCGCGAGGCCGCACCCACCGGCGATTTGCGATTCTTCCGCGAACGCCGGGGGGACCACTTCTTACAGGTTCAACCCTGAGATTCTACCCGAGCGGAGAACGTCGGAGGGTCATTGAAACTTCAGAGCGTTGACCTCGTCCCTGGATTTTTGCGGCAGAGGCCCCTCAGGTTCGATCCCTTAGACGGGTCCAAAAGCGACGAATTGCGCCCCGTCGGGCCGACAGCGTCACGTGGGAACTGTTCCTAGCGATGACTTCCTCAAGATCGTCGTAGAGCCTTCCATAATGGGGCCGGGACTCGACCTTCCGAAGGAGGCCGTAGATTGCGTGGTTCATCTCGTATGACATGAGCTGCGCATCCCCGCGAGAAGCTGGGTTTCCGGAATTCCTCAGTCGACCGATGTACTCGAAGAAAACCTTTATGGGGCCAGCGTGTGGAAGGTCATAGTACAGCTGCGTATCCCCGTAATAGTGTTCATAGATATCTGTGTTGAAGTCCGAGCACCAGTGTTCGATTCCAACCAGCCGATGTTGGTCGTCGGCAAGCATTGTCTGCGCCGCAGCACCATCTGGGCTGCCTTGTTTGTCTTCCACCAAAGGAGGCAGCCTTTTGAGTATCGCTTCAAGGTGGCTATAAAACAATGTTAGAAGCTCGAATTCATGAAGTGTGCTTCCGTGCAGAAGATCAGCCGCCTTTGAGATGGCGTGTCTGTTCTGGAAATACCTGCGAAGGGGCTCGGCTACCAAACCAGCAATCAAGCCGACGCCCGCCGCGAGCAGGGCCTTCGTGAAGTCCGACATCCCCTGAGGGTTCGAAACGATGCGAACGGGGATAGAAAACTGGTCGGCCATTCCCCTTAACTCAGCAGCTTATTCGCCGCGAACGCACACACGTACGCCAGCCCCGTCATATAAGCAAACTGCACCGCCGGCCACTTCCACCCGCCCGTCTCCCTCCGCACCACCGCCACCGTCGACATGCATTGCAGCGCGAAAGCGAAGAACACCAGCAGTGCGAACGCTCCGCCGGGTGTCAGATCGTGGTGAATGGCCTGTTGCAGCGTCGCGGAATGTTCGCCGTCCTCGCCCTCGACTCCGTAGATCGTTCCCAGCGTACTGACGATCGTCTCCCGAGCCGCCAGCGATGTGATCAATCCAATCCCGATCTTCCAGTTGAACCCCAGCGGGCGGATCGCCGGCTCAATGGCGTGGCCGATTTTTCCGGCATAGCTTCCGCCGATATCCCCATGCGATGGCGGCAAATAGGTCAATCCCCAGATACAGATCGCGACACCCAGAATCACTGTGCCTGCCCGCTTTAAAAAAACCTTCGACCGGTCCAGCAGCCGCAGCCCCAGCGAGGTCACGGTTGGCATGCGGTAAGGCGGCATCTCCAGAATGAACGACGAGCGCGAGGTCCTGAAAATTGTGGACTTCAGCAAACGCGCCGTAGCCAGCGCCGCCACGAACCCCAGGACGTACAAACCCAGCATCGCCGCCGCCTGAGTATGCAGAACGAATCCCAGCAAAGGCCGGTCTGGAATAAAGGCCAAAATCACCAGCGTATAAATCGGCAGCCGCGCCGAACAGGTCATGAACGGAGCGATCAGAATCGTCGCAATCCGGTCGCGCTTGCTCTCGATCGTGCGTGTGGCCATGATCGCCGGAACCGCGCAGGCGTACGCAGAAAGCAAAGGGATGAAGCTCTTGCCCTGCAGCCCGAACCAACCCATGGTGCGGTCCGTAATCAGCGCCGCGCGCGCCAGGTACCCGGAATCCTCCAGGAAGCCGATAAACAAAGACAGCAGCAGAATCTGCGGCAGGAAGCCAACCACGTTGCCGACGCCATTCCAGATGCCGTCCACCACCAGCGAACGCAACGTCGCATTCGAAATGAATGTGCCGATCCAGTGGCCGGAATGGTCGATGGCCGGTTGGACCCTATCCATCAGAGGCTTTCCGGCGGTAAAAATCATCTGGAACACAGCCACGATCACCGCGCCGAATAACAGCGGACCAATCACCGGATGCAAAAAGAGCCGGTCCAGGCGCCGGGTCCACAAGGGCGGAGCGGGCGCAAGATACTTCGATTGATTACCGACTTTCGCTGCCCACGCCCGGCATTGCGGAACATTCTGGATCACCGGCAGCTCCACCCGCGGAGGCTTATGCGGAGCCGCCGTTGCGCCCTCCAGAAATTGAAACACCTTGTCGAGCCCGGTCCCTTTGGACGCGCTCACCATCGCCACCGGCGTCCCCAGCTGTTCGGCCAGTTCCACCACATCGGCGCCGCCGCCGCGCTTGGCCAGATCGTCGGCCATGTTCAGGACAACCAGGGTCGGCAGCCCCAGGCTCAGCACCGGGGCGGCCAGCACCAGATGCCGGCTCAGATTGGTCGAATCCAGAATCAGCAGGACTGCCTCCGGCCTCGGCAGATCCTTCATTTTGCCCAGCAGCACGTCGTGCGTGACGCGCTCGTCTTCCGTCCGCGGAGTCAGACTATAGACACCTGGCAAATCGACGACAAAAACTTCCCGCCCCGGATCGAGCTTCACTTTCCCCATCCGGTGCTCCACCGTTACGCCCGGAAAGTTCGCCACCTTCTGGCGCAGGCCGGTAAGCCGGTTAAACAACGTCGATTTCCCGGAATTCGGCGGGCCAATGATCGCCACAATACGCTGCTTGAGAAAAGGAGGCGCCGCGACAAGCGTGGTCCCGGCGGCACAATCGTGGCAATCGCTCATACTTCCTTCCTACTCGGGCGCGGAGCGGAGGATCATTTTGATAGCCGTCTCGCGCCGCAGCGCGACTTCCGACCCGTCCACGCGGAACACCCTCGGGTCGCCGCCCGGAGCGGCGTGCGCGGGAGTAATCGTGTGGCCCGGCAAAAATCCCATTTCCATCAGCCTTCGAGCGTCGTCTTCCGGAAGGTCGATGCGCTCCAAAATGCCATGCTCCCCACGCTTTAACTCCGTCAGATTCCGGGCGTGCGGGGCCGCCGCATGGTGGGCCTTCTTCTTGACATCGGATTGCATATTGAACCGAATCAGAAACCGGAAAGCTGTCGTCTCAAGTTTTTGGGTTATCATGGCTGCGCCACCCAGTTGCATCTGGACGTCCAAACCGGTCCCTTTCCGTAACAACCATTCTAAGCATACACTATCTCGGACCAAAGTGGTCTCATTTACACCGAAGCTGCGTCAAAGAACCCTAAACGGCGAATCCTGGCTCGCGATTTGCCCCAGCGATACCATAGTGGATTCAAGAATGCTCCTGACGATTCCTCCTTCGCTCGAAGTCATCCTCCGGGATCTGGATGCCGCCGGATTCCGCCCCTTGCTGGTTGGCGGAGCCGTCCGCGACGCCCTGCTCGATCTGCAACAGAAGGACTTCGACGTCGAAGTCTACGGCGTCTCCTACGATCGCCTGGCCGATTTCCTATCCCGTTACGGCCGCGTCGATTTGGTGGGTAAGAGCTTCGGCGTGGTCAAACTCGCGGGTTTCGATTTTTCAATTCCCCGACGCGAAAGCAAAACCGGTCCCCATCATCGCGGATTCCAGGCCACTTTCGACGAGTCCATCACCCCTCAAGAAGCGGCTTCTCGACGAGACTTCACCATAAACGCCATCGCCTACGATCCCATCCGCGATGAGATCCTCGATTTCTTCGGAGGCCGCGAAGATCTGAAGAATCGAGTCCTGCGAGCCACCAGCGCCGCCTTCAGTGAAGATCCCTTGCGAGTCCTCAGAGGAATGCAGTTCGCCTGCCGCTTCGATCTCGCGGTGGACCCGGCCACTGCGGAAATGTGCCGTTCCATCGCAGGCGAATACGCAACTCTGGCCCGGGAGCGCATCTCGGAAGAGTTCATGAAATGGACGGCAAGTAACCGTCCCGGGCGAATCGCCGAATACCTCACCGCAACCGGCTGGATCGTCCATTTCCCCGAAATCGCCGCGCTAGCCGCCGTTCCGCAAGATCCTATCTGGCATCCGGAGGGTGACGTCGACACCCACACGATGCTGGTCGTCAATGCGGCTGCCGGCATCGCCAAGCGTGAAAATCTCGAAGGCGACGAACGGGCCGTGCTGATCTTCTCAGCGCTCTGCCACGATTTCGCCAAGCCCGCCACCACTCAATTAAGAGAAAAGGAAGGTAAAATGCGCTGGACCTCCTGGGGTCATGAAGCCGCTGGAGGGCCCATCGCCCGAGCCTTCCTGGAGCGCATCGGAATCAAAAGCGCCATCGTGGACCAAGTTGTCCCGATCGTCGAGCATCACCTCGTATCTTCGAGCATCGGCCGCGATCCCACCCCCAGAGCCATTCGCCGCCTGGCGATGCACCTGGCCCCAGCCAGCATCGCCCAGCTTCTGCGTGTGATTGAAGCGGACCATTCCGGCCGCCCCCCGCTACCCGCCGGCCTTCCCGAAGGCGCCGTCCGCATTCGTGACATGGCCGTAGCCCAAGCCGTCGAGCACGAACCGCAAGCCCCCTTCATCCTGGGCCGGCACGTCCTGCCGTATTTCAACGACCGCCCCGGCAAGCACATCGGAGAGGTCACCGCCGCCGCCCGCGAAGCCCAAGCCGACGGAGCATTTTCGACGCAGGAAGAAGCCCAAGCCTGGCTGCAGCAGTATATGGAGCGGAGCCGCGAATGAATTCACGTTCATTCACGGCCCAAAAAGAGACAACTGCGGATCCTTAGGCCACAGCTCGGGCTCGCCCGGCTTCTCCAATTGATCGAATCCATAGCGCCGTCGGATCCGCGAGATCCGCTCTTGAATCCGCTCCGGATAATCCCCGCGCAAATAAGCGGACCGTTCGAACCGCTCCCGATACCGCCGCACCAACTCCGGGAACCTCTCTTCCAGGAACGGAAAGAACACCTGCCGCGCGCACGGCTTCAGAAAGAGAATGCCGCCGCCGAACCCTTGCGCTCCCGCAGTGCGCGCCGCTCGAGCCACTGCGTCCAGGCTCACATCGCTATCGTTGATCAGCGGCAGAACCGGCGAGCTGAACACCGTCGATCGAATACCATGGCTGGTCAGTTTTCGCACCGCCGCCAGACGCAGGTCCGGGCGCGGAGCCATCGGTTCCAGCGCGCGAGCCAGTTCCGTTTCCACCGTCGTCACCGTCATCGAGACCCTCAGGAAATGCCGCCGATTGATTTCTTTCAAGACATCGATGTCCCGGGTCACCAATTGCGATTTAGTGGTGATCCCCAGCCGGAACCCTGAGGTCCGGGCGAAAACCTCCAGAATCGCCCGCGTCACCCTGTATCGCCTCTCCGCCGGTTGATAAGGATCGGTGGCCGAGCCGATGGTAATCGCCTCGCCCTGATCCAGACGCCGCAGCTCCTTCTGAAACGCCTCTGGGCTGAACTGCTTCACAAAGATGCGCCGCTCAAAATCCATCGGATCTCGCAACTCCATGAATTCATGGGCATAGCGAGCATAGCAATACTTGCAGCCGAACTCGCAGCCGCGATACGGATTAATAGTCCAACCGAAGGGCAGGCGAGCGCTGTCGACCTTGGTCAGGAAGCTCCGCGCCGGCAAGTCGAAATAGTCGACCCGGGCCTTGGCATCCAAAACCGGGCTTTCCGCCGCGAGCTTAGCGATCCCGGTCTTTGCTATGCCGATCAAGGGGCTCACGAGGCAATCTTCGCTCTATATTCGCCTCTTGTCAAGCGGTGCGATTCGAGGAATGATGTAAACAGTCAATCCCGCGCATACGTCCTAAGGAGTCGAAATGAGTTCCATTCCATCCAGACGCGATCTTCTCCGGGCGGCGGTGGCGCTGACTTCCGCGAATCGTCTGCTGGCGTGGCAGGAATCCTCGCCGGACGCCAAGTTTTCTTCCGATGTGAAGGTGGTCAATGTCCTGGCCAACGTCCATGATAAAGACAACAAAGTAGTTTCCACCCTCACCAAGGACGATTTCAGCATCGATGAGGACGGCCGCCCGCAGGTCATCCGCTACTTCGCCCGGCAATCCGACCTGCCTCTGACGCTGGGACTTCTGGTGGACACAAGCGGCAGCGAGAGCAGAAACATCGAGTCTGAGAAGCGAGCCAGCTACAAGTTCTTCGACCAGGTCATGCGCGAGGGCACGGATAAAGCCTTCCTGATTCATTTCGATCGCGAAGTCGAGCTTTTGCAAGACATCACCTCTTCGAAAACTCAGTTGGACAAGGGCTTGGACGGTCTCACCGGCGATCAAATGACCCGCCGGAGTCAGCAAGGCCAAGGCGGCGGACCAGGACGCGGAGGAGGAGGCACAGCTCTCTACGACTCAGTCTTGCTGGCTTCTGAAGAGTTGATGCAGAAACAGCAGGGGCGCAAGGCTATCGTCCTGTTCTCAGATGGCGAAGACAACGGCAGCAAGGTCACGCTTTCAAGAGCCATCGAGAGCGCCCAGCGTGCCGACACTTTGGTCTACGCAGTCCGTTTCTACGATCGGAACGCCGGCGCTCCCATAGCCCCGGTCTTCGGAGGGCGCGGACGCCGCGGGGGAGGATTCCCGGGCGGAGGCGGTGGCGGGGGCAATGGATATCCCGGTGGTTACCCGAATGCCAGCCGCAAGGACGGGAAAGCCGTCATGCAGCAGATTTCGAGCGAGACCGGCGGCGCATATTTCGAAGTCTCCGGCGGCATGACGCTGGATAAAATCTACGCCCGGATTCAGGACGAGTTGCGCAACCAGTACAGCCTCGGCTACACCTCCGATCAGACCGGCGCAGGCTATCGCCGGATCAAGGTCACCGCCAAAGGCAAAAACCTCACGGTGCAGGCCCGCGAGGGCTACTATGCGCAGTGAAGCTTGCGACGGCTAGCAGCGAGCATTCCAGCCAATCCAGTTCCGAGGAGAAGCACAGAGCCGGGCTCGGGAACGCTTGCGCCAACGACATCGAATGCGGAAAGTTGACTGCCGATAGGTGAGCCGCCTATCGTGCCGCCAAAAGCCCCCCCATTGACGCTAGCGAGCTGCAGGCCGGTCACGCCTTGGTTGTTGTAGTTCCACATCACAGAACTCGTTCCGGCTAAGCTCGGCGGAGCCAGGATCATGAAGTACTCCTGGCCGCCGGTCAAGCTAACTCCTGAGATCCCCGCGACGGACAACAAGCTGCAACAGGCGAAGAAAGGGTCGCTCGTCGATAGGCTCCAGGAAGCCCCCGCTACTTGCGAACCCGGGAGACCGGCGTCGTCGGTCCAGATGCTGGCGGTGAAGGAATGATTGCCGGATGATCCGAAAGCCGCCGCCGCGAGATCGATTTCGTTCACGGAAAAGCTTCCGGCGCCCGAAACAGAAAACAAATCCGCCACTGCAATCGAAAAAGGAGTCAATCCGGCGGCGGAGCCGTCCACGACATTTCCGCTGTTTGTGGTGTAAATGGTGCCGGAAGACCCCAAGTCGCTGAACAGCACCGTGCCGGCCATCACCGGAAAGCCGCACCCGCACAGGGCGAGAACCGCAATGAATTGACCTCGCATTTTGTGTCCTCCGAAGGCAGACTTGCTTTCCGGGGAAGCTAACACGCTCGTCGGAGGGAGTCAAGCCCCCGGCACGGGCGCGACAATAATTGGCTGTGTCGATGGCGCAGCCGAACCCGCTTCGGGCTCCACTGACACCGCGACGGCATAAAGCGAATCGAGCGGCCCGGGCAAAATATTGATCGTCGATCCTTGCGCGTTCGCCTGGAACAAGCCGGCGGGACGGGGAGCGCTCGTCTTCGTGGGAATCACCCACATCTCGTAGGTCCGCCCGGCCGGAAGCGCCGGCAGGTTGGAGGCGATCAACAGCACGCCCAGCTTCGGATGAACGAAAATATTGCCGCGGGGCGGTTGTGTCACGCCCTCGCCAAAATTGACCCGTTTTGTTTCGGGCTGGTTCAAAATCTGAAAAGCCTGATAGAGCCTGTCGCGCTCCGCCCGAGCCTGAATCGCTTCGCTGCGCGCCTCCGCCAATTCGTTCGCGTGCCGCCGCTCCTGGACGCTCAGCCACAGCGCCACCACCAGCATCAACGCCGCGGCGAACGCCCCCAGCCAGCCCCAGCCGGAGCGTTCGATTCCCATCCCAGCCAGCACTCTGCGCCGCAATCGCGCCGGAGGAGCCATCTCCGGAACCCCGGCCATCACCAGAGCATTCACCGCAAGCGCATCCCGCAAATGCCTCTGGCAGGTTTCGCAGCCTCGCGCCAGATGAGCCTCTACCTCGCTCTTCTCATCGCCTTCGAGCAGAGCCAGCGAGTAGAGCTCGAACATATCCTCCAACTCCTCGCAGCTCATGACGCTCCACTCCGCCGGCAGGCGAAACTGCCTGCCCCGCCAGTCAGCCTCGACGGTTTGCAAGGCCTGTGGGACAGGCATTCAGCCTCCCGGGACTTTTGCCGCAGGTTCTTAAGCAATGGCCGCCTCCGAAAGCTGCTCGCGCAGCACTTTGAGCGCGGTCCGTACCCAGGTTTTAACGGTTCCAAGCGGCTGCTTCAGCCTGACTGCCATTTCCGTTTGCGAAAGGCCTTCGAAATAGGCCAGCTCGATCACTTCTTTCTGCGCCGGCGTGAGTTTCGTGAACGCTTCCTTCAGCCGGCGAGCCCGGTCCAGTGTCAGAGCCCTGTCCTCGAAGTTTGAAAACAGCGCCGGATTCTCGACCCGGTCCAGCTCCAGAGCGCCCGCGGCCATGCGCCCCTCCACGGACCGCAGATGGTCGATCGCGCGATTCCGCGCTACCGTCAGGATCCAGGGTCCCAGCGCGCCTCGCTCTGCATCGAAGGATTGAGCCCGGTTCCACACCCGCAGAAACGTCTCCTGCACCAGGTCCTCGGCCACGCCCGCATCGCGCACCACGCGATAGATCAGCGAATACGCCGCCCTGCCATAGCGGTCATACAACTTCGGCATGACGTGGGGATCGCGCGAGCGGAGGCGGCGAGCAAGGTCGCCGTCGTCCTTGAAGCGCAGGGTGGCCTGCAGGATCGCGAACGCCAACACTGCCGTAAACAGATTTCGCATCGTTAGGGGACGAACGCCGTCTCTATAAAAGCATACGGCGGAACATCATGCATCGGATCACATACGTTGATCAAACCCGGCGCCACCCGCACTTTGGGATTATACCCCACCGTTTCCGGCGATCTATAATGGAGGACATAAGTGTCGCGTACGAAAGAATTGGAATCCCGGTTGGAAGATACTGAGCGTCAGCTCCGTCTCCTTCAGAAAATCAGCCGCTTCATGGCCCGCGACACCGGTTTAGCCGGAGCCTTGGAAGGCGCCGTATCCCTGGTAGTCGAGTTCATGGCCTGCGATTCCTGCCTCCTCTACCTGCTTCACGACCGGGAATTGGTGCTCTGCGCTTCCAACAATCCGCAGCCCGCGACTTTAGGACAGGTTCGCCTGAAGCTGGGCGAAGGACTCACCGGCTGGGTCGCCCGCGAACGCCGCCTGCTCTCGATTTCGCGTGAAGCCTACCTCGATCCACGTTTTAAACTCTTCACCGATCTGCCCGAAGACACGTATGAAGCGTTCCTTTCAGCGCCTCTCATCGTCCGCGGCAAGGTCGCAGGCGTCATCAACGTGCAGCATCGCGAGACGCATTTCCACAGCGGCGGTGAGATGGAGTTGATCACTACCGTGGGCGAGCAGGTCGGCTCGCTGGTCGCGCTGGCGCTCCACGACTTCTCCAAATTCGATCCGGCGGCTGCGCTGGAATTGGTCATGACGCCGGTTCCCAGGAGGTAGCAACGGTGAGAAGAACGTCCGCGCTCGTTCTGCTGCTCGCCATCGCCCCGGCGCTCTTCGGCGAGCGTTGGAACATCCAGTATTTCTACGACGAAAACCATTCCAAGCTGGAGATCGTCGACATGGCGTTTCCGACCGCCCAGCGAGGCATCGCGGTGGGGTGGGTCGGGGACACGACGTCCGATAGGAAGGTCAAACCCACGGCAGTCATCACCAACGACGGAGGGGCGCATTGGACCCTCTCGCCGCTGAAGGAGGAACCGCGCTCCATCTTCTTCCTGAACGCCAACTCCGGCTGGATGGTTACCGAGACCGGCATCTGGTTCACCAGTGAAGCCGGCCTGAACTGGCGCAAATTGTGCGAGCAGCCTAAGCCCGATTCCAAACTCGGCCCCGCGACCCCGGGTGGTTTGATTCTGCGCGTTTGGTTTGTCGATGAGCAGCACGGTTTCGCCGTTGGCTATCAGAAAACTGTGCTTAAAACCAGTGACGGGGGAAAGACTTGGACCCATGTGGCGGAAGCTGCGAAGCCCGCCGGCAATGCCGCCTTCACTGCGTACTCCACCATTGTGTTCGATGGCAACCACGGATTCATCATCGGCTCCTCCGTGCCGCCACGCCGCGATCTGGGCCGCTTTCCCTCCTGGATGGAACCCGAGCGCGCCACCAAAACGCCCGCGGCGCCGACCGTGACCCTTCTGCTGGAGACCCACGATCAAGGGGTCACCTGGGCGTCATCGAACTCGTCGCTGATCGGCTTGGTGACCACCATGAAAGTCGCAGGCGCTATCGGCATCGATGTTTTTGCATACCCCGAATCCTTCCAGTGGCCTTCCGAGGTCTATAGCCTGGACTTTTCCACGGGCATGAGCCAGAGCGTCTTTCGCGAAAAGAACCGCCGCGTCTTCGATGTCGCGCTGTTCCACGGCCCCGCCGCGTTTCTGGCCGCGGTCGAACCGCCCGGCCGCCTCAACACCGTTCCCATCCCCGGCAAGGTCAAAATCCTTTCGAGCGTCAACCTGGTCGACTGGAAGGAAATGGACGTGGACTATCGCGCCTCGGCGACCACTCTGGTAATGGCTGGCCCGGATCCCGACCACCTGTGGGTCGCCACCGACACCGGCATGATCCTGCACCTGGTGAAGTAAGCCCGGCTCTGGAACCTTTCGCCACGGGTTCACGGTGGGACCGCGTGCGAGTGTGCTAGAGTGCAGAATCATGGCTAGCCGCAGCGTCAATAAAGTGATCTTGATCGGACATCTCGGCCGCGACGCCGAGACCGCTTATACCGCCTCGCAGACGGCGGTCACCAAGTTTTCGGTGGCCACCAACCGTCGCTGGAAAGATCAACAGACAGGGGAATGGAAAGAGGAGACCAACTGGACCAATGTGGTCATGTGGCGCGGGGAAAACGTGGCGCCCTACCTTACGAAAGGGAAACAGGTTTTCGTTGAAGGCCGTCTCCAAACCCGCAGTTACGACGATAAAGACGGCAAGAAAGTGTGGACCACCGAGGTGGTCGCCGAAGATGTGATTCTACTGGGTGGCCGCGGCGAGGGGGGAGGCGGCGGCGAAATGGGCGCTGGAGGCCCCGAGGAATATCCACAGGAACGCCCCATGCGGAGCCAACCTCGCCCGCGTCCCGCCGTCGCAAGCGTCCCTCCCCCCGAGGGCATCACCGACGACGACGTGCCGTTCTAAGCGGAGCCTACCGGGGAGTTCCGCCCGTAACCTCCGCGATAGCCGCCGAAGGACCCTCGTTTGCCCGACAGCGCGAGGAGGAGCCTTAAGCGCAATTATTTTGGCCATAACGCCACGGTGGAGGGCAGTTGTTCCTCCTCTGTGGCCCGCTTGGCTACGCGCTAGATCTTGTGGCGATTGGCGATTCGGGCATCAAAAGCACAACGGAAATTCCGCCGCCACCCCCACGAGTGGGTGGTCGGTCGCTCGCCGTTTCCAATGACACGCAGGAGGCTGCTACCCTTACAAGCCGGCAAAAGGGCCGACTAGCACGTGACAGCGCCTTGCGCGGCCGAACCCACCGAATCGACGTATTTCCGGAACACACCGGTCTTGTATTTGAGCTCCGGAGCCTTCCACGCTTTGAGCCGCAAGGCTAATTCTTCAGCCGGAATCTCCAGCTCAATCTTGCGATGTTCGATGTCGAGAAAAATGCTGTCGCCTTCCTGCACGGCGGCGATGGCTCCGCCATTGGCGGCCTCGGGCGCGATGTGGCCCACCATGAATCCGCGGGTGGCGCCGCTGAAGCGGCCGTCGGTCAACAGGGCCACGTCTTCCGACAAGCCGACGCCCACGATGGCGCTGGTGACGCCCAGCATTTCCCGCATTCCCGGGCCCCCGCGCGGGCCTTCGTAACGAATCACCAGAACATCGCCGGCCTTGATATGGCCGCCGGTAACGGCGCTCATCGCGGCTTCTTCGGAATCGAAGACGCGTGCGGGTCCGCGATGATTCTTACGTTCGATGCCGGTCACTTTGATGACGCCTCCCTCCGGCGCGAGATTGCCTTTCAGAATCACCAGGCCTCCCGAGGCCTTGATGGGGTTTGAGAGCGCATGAATCACCGGCTGCCCGGGCGTTTCCTTGGCATCCTCAGCTTCCTCTGCGAAGGTGCGGCCGGTGACGGTTAGCGCGCTGCCATGCGCGTAGCCGCCCTGGCTCAAGCGCTGGGCAACCACGCCCCATCCGCCGGCTTTGTCGACATCGGCCGCGACGAACTTTCCCGCGGGCTTCAAATCGACCAGCAGCGGAGTGCGGGCGCTGATAGTTTGGAAATCGTCAATGGAAAGTTCGACGCCCGCCTCATGCGCGAGTGCCAGCAGGTGCAGCACGGCGTTGGTCGATCCGCCGGTAGCGGCCACGGCCGCGATGGCGTTCTCGAACGCTTGCCTGGTGGCTATGTCGCGCGGCCGGCGATTGGCCTTCACCGCATCCATGATCACTTGGCCAGCGCGGAACATCACCGCGTGCTTGCGCTGATCTACTTGGGGAACGGCCGCCGAATTCATCGGCGACAGCCCGATCATCTCCATCACTGTCGCCATGGTGTTCGCGGTGTACTGGCCTCCGCACGCGCCGGCGCCCGGGCACGCCAGATTCTCGATTGCCAGGAATTCCTCTTCACTGATGCGGCCGGCCGCGCGCGAGCCCACGGCCTCGAACACATCCTGAATGGTGAGATCGCGTCCATTATGACGACCCGGCAGAATCGAGCCTCCATACAACACCACTCCAGGCACGTTCAATCGCAGCAAAGCCATGGCCGCGCCGGGAATAGTTTTGTCGCAGGCCACCAGGGCGATGATGCCGTCGAACATGTGTCCGCGGCCCATCAGCTCAATCGAATCGGCGATCAGATCGCGGCTGACCAGCGAGGCTTTCATGCCTTCGGTGCCCATGGTGATGCCGTCGCTGATGGCGATGGTGTTGAATTCCATGGGAGTACCGCCAGCTTCACGAATTCCCGCTTTGACGTGCGTGGCCAGCTCACGCAGGTTGTAGTTGCACGGCATGGTCTCGATCCAGGTGTTGGCGATGCCGATGATGGGTTTCTTCAGGTCCGCATCGGTGAAGCCGATGGCCTTGAGCATTGCGCGAGCCGGGGCGCGATCCCGTCCTTGGGTGATCGTATAACTTTGAAGTTTCATGGGTGAATTTTTATTCTCTCACTCCCCGGGGCGGGACATTTAGCGAGGTTCTTCAGGGACTGAGCACGGCGGTCGATATTCTGCTGTTCCCGCCGTTGGTGCGCCGGTGGTAAGGGGATCCAGGGAAGCATGGACCGCCCTTTCCAATCCCGGATTATCGGTGTGTGCGGGGGCCTTCGCGTGATAGCGATGCCAAATTGGTTCAAACGTTTGTGATCCTGGCCGCGTCTTTAGGTTTCAAGGAGGCTTTTATGAGGGCATCAACGCTGGCAGGTATTTCCGTTCTTCTAGTGGGCCAATCCTCAGCCCAAAACGCGGCCGCTCTGTCGTTCGAAGTAGCGTCAGTGCGGCCATACTCCCAACAGGAGAGCGGCCCGACCGGCACCAGCGGCGGGCCCGGAACACGCGACCCTGAGCGCTACACCGGCCGGGGCATGCCCCTTCGCCTCTATCTCTGTGTTGCGTTTGCCACTCCCGATTGCCAACAGCAGATCTCGGCTCCGAATTGGATCGACACAGAGAAATACGATGTTGCTGCGAACGTGCCGCCGCGAGCCACCAAGGAGCAGTTCCAAAAGATGCTTGAGAATCTGCTGGTGGAGCGCTTCAAGCTAGCGCTGCATCACGAGACGAAGACTCTACCGGTATACGAGTTAGTGACGGCTAAGAACGGTCCGAAGGTGAGAGAGTCGGTTGAAACACCAAATGCCGATCCGCCTCCGGTCGGCCCGCCTTCGAAGATCGAGAATGATGCGAATGGTTTTCCCGTGTTGCCGCCAGGGCGTCCCGGCTTTGTCTTTAGCTTTGGGCCGGGACAGCTCAGCCACTGGACGGCGCGGCAGCAACCAATGTCGGCCTTGGCCAGATCGCTCAGTTTGCCGAATGGGGCCGGACGCCAGGTGATCGACAAGACCGGCTTAACCGGAAAGTACGATTTCACGCTGGTCTACGATATGCGCGTGGCCGGCGTGCCTGCCGCTGACGACGCGTCGGCGCTGATTCTGGAGGACGCGCTCGAACAGCAGCTTGGCCTCAAGCTCGTCGAGGCCAAAGCGCCCTTCGATTTCGTTATTATCGACCGCGGCCAGAAAGTGCCCACGGAGAACTAGCCCGGAAATCTCACCAACTATTGGTAAAAGGCCGCTCTTCGTGGCATAACTGAGTTTCCACACAGCAGTTAGCGCCAAAGAAAGAGCGGCCTTCGCTATGACAGAGTGTAACCAATCGAGTTTCGGATTTGAAGCCAGCGGGAGACGGGAAATCGTGGCCCGGTTT